>NZ_LBIO01000041.1 GCF_001280505.1 Mangrovimonas sp. TPBH4 | reverse complement strand
GTGATGCTGCCCAGGGCAACCCACTCGGCAAATGCCTGGTCGATCGAAGCCTGGTCGGAACAGGCTGCCATTGTATAATCATCTGGCGCGTTGAAGGAAACCTCAGGTGCCGGTTCTACCGTAAAGGTCGAACTCAACAACAGCGGTGCCCCACAGTCGCTGGTAGCTGTCCAGATTACTTCGGTTGAACCACCACAGGCATCAGGTGCCCCCGGATTGGTCACTTCAACCATCAGGTTACAGCCGCCCGTGATGCTGCCCAGGGCAACCCACTCGGCAAACGCCTGGTCTACGGAAGCCTGGTCAGAACATGCTGCCATTGTATAATCGTCTGGTGCATTGAAGGAAACCTCTGGTGCCGGTTCTACCGTAAAGGTCGAACTCAACAACAGCGGTGCCCCACAGTCGCTTGTAGCTGTCCAGATAACTTCCGATGAACCGCCACAGGCATCAGGTGCCCCTGGGTTGGTCACTTCAACCATCAGGTTACAGCCACCGGTGATGCTGCCCAGGGCAACCCACTCGGCAAATGCCTGGTCGATCGAAGCCTGGTCGGAACAGGCTGCCATTGTATAATCATCTGGCGCGTTGAAGGAAACCTCAGGTGCCGGTTCTACCGTAAAGGTCGAACTCAACAACAGCGGTGCCCCACAGTCGCTGGTAGCTGTCCAGATTACTTCGGTTGAACCACCACAGGCATCAGGTGCCCCCGGATTGGTCACTTCAACCATCAGGTTACAGCCGCCCGTGATGCTGCCCAGGGCAACCCACTCGGCAAACGCCTGGTCTACGGAAGCCTGGTCGGAACATGCTGCCATTGTATAATCGTCTGGTGCATTGAAGGAAACCTCTGGTGCAGGCTCTACCGTAAAGGTCGAACTCAGCAATAACGGTGCCCCACAGTCGCTGGTAGCTGTCCAGATAACTTCGGTTGAACCACCACAGGCATCAGGTGCCCCCGGATTGGTCACTTCAACCATCAGGTTACAGCCACCCGTGATGCTGCCCAGGGCAACCCACTCGGCAAACGCCTGGTCTACGGAAGCCTGGTCGGAACATGCTGCCATTGTATAATCGTCTGGCGCATTGAAGGAAACCTCTGGTGCAGGCTCTACCGTAAAGGTCGAACTCAGCAATAGCGGTGCCCCTCAGTCGCTTGTAGCTGTCCAGATAACTTCGGTTGAACCACCACAGGCATCAGGTGCCCCCGGATTGGTCACTTCAACCATCAGGTTACAGCCGCCGGTGATGCTGCCCAGGGCAACCCACTCGGCAAATGCCTGGTCGATCGAAGCCTGGTCGGAACAGGCTGCCATTGTATAATCATCTGGCGCGTTGAAGGAAACCTCAGGTGCCGGTTCTACCGTAAAGGTCGAACTCAACAACAGCGGTGCCCCACAGTCGCTGGTAGCTGTCCAGATGACTTCGGGTGAACCACCACAGGCATCAGGTGCCCCCGGATTGGTCACTTCAACCATCAGGTTACAGCCACCCGTGATGCTGCCCAGGGCAACCCACTCGGCAAACGCCTGGTCTACGGAAGCCTGGTCAGAACATGCTGCCATTGTATAATCCTCTGGCGCGTTGAAGGAAACCTCAGGTGCAGGTTCTACCGTAAAGGTCGAACTCAACAACAGCGGTGCCCCACAGTCGCTTGTAGCTGTCCAGATAACTTCCGATGAACCGCCACAGGCATCAGGTGCCCCTGGGTTGGTCACTTCAACCATCAGGTTACAGCCACCGGTGATGCTGCCCAGGGCAACCCACTCGGCAAA
>NZ_LBIO01000040.1 GCF_001280505.1 Mangrovimonas sp. TPBH4 | reverse complement strand
ATTCTTACCCTTAGATTTACTTTGCTTACAGGAAGTCAAAAAAATTGAAAATATTAAAAAAATAACACCAACTTTAAACGTTTTTTTCAAACACATAATTAATATGAAATCAAATTATCCAAATTTAACACTTCTTGCTGTTTTAAACTATGCCCCCCAATAAACACTTTAAAATTTTTCAATTTCTCAAACTGACAGGGTATCCTGAGTGTTTTTACCTCATATTCCTTATAATTCAGCCCTCTAGTTAGGCTAGTTTGCCTTTTAAAAATATCTTTATTAAAATACTTTTTAAATTCTAGACAGTCTTCTAGTAAATTTGTTTCGCCTTCGTTCACCTGATAGGTTACCGTAGTCTTTATATATTTGAGATTGTTCTTTTCACCTAAAAACATAACCTCTAAATTGTCCTTAGAAACCCTATAAATCCCTATTTTATTTACTCCCAATAATTTAATTAATCTTGAGTCCGTTATATCTTGAGAAAATAATGCACTTTCAAGATTCGTATCTAAATGATAATACCTATTTCCTAAGTACTTTTTCTCATTTTGATTTATCTGAAAATTATCCCTAACAAATTCTACCAAATAGTTCGATACTTTAACAGCTCCTCTACTGTTTAAATGGCCTATATCCCGGAAATCCCATTTAGAAAAGTTTAGCACATCATATAAATCATTAAAATCAATATATTCTACATTTTTTGATTGTAAATATTCCCGAATAAGTTCTTGGTAAGTATAATATAAATTAGTCCTGTATCCTTTTGGAAGAGGAGCATTAACAAATAATATAGGAACATTATTTTCCCTAAATTTTTGGATAAGCCTATTAATTGTTTGGAATTGCTCTTGACTCAAAGATATACCAGGAATGATTTTGTTATTTTCAACTTTTTCACTCCCTTCAACTGATTTAGTCCACCTCTTTTCATTAAAAGAAAAATGGGAATAGTACCCCTTATAATAATCAAGGCTTTCATTAAAATAGTACTCGGGCTGTACCAACCTTTCTTTCCATAGGGAATGTTCCCTTAAAAGAGGTAACTGATTCAAAATATTGTCAAGCCCATAAACTCGATTCATTACATCTAATTTGGTCCAGGACCAAGGTAAATAATCAAACGTTCTGAGTTGCATATTATTGGCCCAATCATTATCATATGGAGTTTGGCTTAATGTAGCCTTAAAAATATCCACAATTGCTAATTGCAAATTATTATTGTCAATAACCTCCTCAATAACGGGAAGTGTTGATTGTAAAAATTGCATTGAAGCGCCAAAATTATATGTGTTTGCATTTAATCCAACCTCTAAAACTCTTGGGTCATAGGAACACAAGGCATGTGAAGACCCAAAAATGGCGATATCTAGATTGCCCTGCAACTTTTCATATTCTTCTCTTTTATGAGCATATAAACCCTTTTCAGTAAAAAAGCTATCAATAAATGAGAAAACAATTAAAAAAAGTGTAAAAAAAAGAACCGATTTTAATAAAAATTCTTTCATATTTAAAACTGAAAATAAATAAATTCCTTTGGTGCCATATCACCATAAACCCCAAAAATCATTAATGCAAAAACAATAATCATATAAAAACTCCACCTAAAAAATAGGGGCTGGTCAGGAAGAATTTTAGAAAGGCTCTTGTCACTATTATAATGGAACCACTCAAAAACCATCAAAAGTATTATTGCAATTATTGCCGTCCATAATTCTTGAGCTCCCAACCCTAAATTATACAGATTTAATATTTGAGAAGATTTAAAATTGGACATATTTTCTATTAAAACAATAGAATCTTTCAGACTATTTGATCTAAAGAAAATCCAAGCAAAACATACAACCGTATAAGTTATTGAAATATAAAACAGCTTTCTTGTTAATGATCTCCTTCTTATTTTAAATATTATAGAAAACTTTAACCTTTGAACTGTTAATGCCTTTTCTGCAACAATAATAATTCCATGAATCACTCCCCAAATAACAAAAGTCATAGATGCTCCATGCCAAAACCCACTAACAAGAAATACTATTAACAAATTGAAATATGTTTTAATGTTTCCATTTCTACTTCCTCCTAATGGAATATAAACATAGTCTCTAAACCATGTTGACAGGGATATATGCCATCTACGCCAGAATTCTGTAATTGATTTTGACA
The DNA here is from genome assembly GCF_001280505.1 of Mangrovimonas sp. TPBH4. GTDB lineage: Bacteria > Bacteroidota > Bacteroidia > Flavobacteriales > Flavobacteriaceae > Mangrovimonas_A. Next base: position 404,527 of record NZ_LBIO01000040.1, on the reverse strand, counting down.
AATATGGACTCCTAAAATTTTTCATTAAATCAAACCCCATAGTCCTCCCCGCTCCTATAGCGATATCCGAATATCCAGAAAAATCGCAATAGATTTGAAAAGCAAACAATATGGTTGCTATTACAACTTCAAAACCATGATATGCTTCAGGATTATTATAAACTTGATTTACAAGAATTGCAACCCTGTCTGCAATAACCATTTTTTTAAACAATCCAAATACCATTAACAAAATTCCAGATTTAACTTGATTATAATTAAATCTATATGTTTTATAGAATTGAGGCAACAAATGAGATGCTCTTTCTATTGGGCCGGCAACTAATTGTGGAAAAAATGAAACAAACGCAAAAAAAGCAAGAGGATCATTTGTTGGTTTTAATTGCTTCCGGTAAATATCAATAGTATAACTTAAAGTTTGGAATGTATAAAAACTAATACCCACAGGCAGGATAATATTCAAAGTGGATACCTCGAGAGTTTTACCAAACAACTTAAAAGAATCTACAAAGGTCTCAATAAAGAAGTTAGTATATTTGTAGTAAACTAAAAAACCTAGGTTAATAAATAAACTCAAGGACAATAATAACTTACGCCTTTTAATGTCTTCTGCTTTCCCTAATTTCTTACCAACGTAAAAATCAACAAAGGAACTAATCGCAATTAAAAACAAAAAACGCCAATCCCACCAACCATAAAACACATAACTGGCCAGTATTATAAGAAAATTTCTAGCATTTCTATTTCTTGAGACAATCCAATAAAGAATAAAAACTATAGGAAAAAAGATTGCGAAATCTAATGAATTAAATAACATATTTTGGTTGGATACTGATTTAGGGCTCTATTTAAACAATTAATCAGTTAAAGGCCTCCTCTAACTGATTAATCTAGATTTTAGGTACTATTTACAAAGTTACACCACCATCCCTGCAGCCACGGTTTCATTAGTAGCATCATCCACTAAAATGATACTTCCAGTAGCTCTATTTTCACGATAGGAATCCACCATTAAAGGCTTTGTAGTACGTATTTTAACTTTTGAAATATCGTTCATGTTCAACTCCTTGTCCTCTTCGTTTCTCGCCAAGGTATTGATGTCTATTTTATAAACAATTTCCTTGATCATTGCCTTTTGGTCATTTGAGGTGTGTTTAATGGTATATTTCGCTCTTGGCTTAGCAGGCGTATTGTTTAACCAACAAAGCATTACCTCAATGTCCTGAGACGCCTCTGGCATGTTGTTGGAACGCACAATCATGTCCCCACGGCTAATATCGATATCATCCTCCAATGTCATCGAGATAGACATTGGTGCAAAAGCCTCTTCAGCAGCTCCATCATACATGTCTATGCTTTTGATTTTAGACGTAAACCCAGAAGGCATTACAGTAACCTCATCTCCTGGTCTAAAAACACCACTAGCTACACGTCCAGCATACCCTCTATAATCTCTATTGTCATCATCGCTTTGTGGTCTTAAAACAGTCTGTACAGGAAAACGTGCATCTACTTTATTTACATCACTACTGATGTGCAATGTTTCCAAAGTATGTAACAAGGGTGCCCCTTGGTACCAATCCATATTTTCTGATCTATTTACCACATTATCTCCTAAAAGCGCAGAAATTGGAATAAAGCGAACATCTTTAACCAACATTTTTGAAGAAAATTCCTCAAACTGCTCGATAACTTTGTTATAAGCCTCTTCAGAATAATCCACCAAATCCATTTTGTTAATACAAACAATTACGTGTGGGATCTGCAGAAGTGAAGCTATGAATGAATGACGTCTCGTCTGTTCAATCACTCCATGTCTAGCATCCACCAAAATGATGGCCGCATTCGCAGTAGAAGCCCCTGTAACCATATTTCTGGTATATTGAATATGTCCTGGCGTATCCGCGATAATAAACTTACGCTTTGGTGTTGTGAAATACCTGTAGGCTACATCAATGGTAATTCCCTGTTCACGTTCGTCACGCAAACCATCGGTGAATAAAGCCAAATCCACGCCTTCATGACCTTTCCTTTTGCTGGTGTTTTCGATGGCTTCTAACTGATCCTCAAAAATAGATTTTGAATCATACAAAAGGCGCCCTATCAAGGTACTTTTTCCATCATCTACACTTCCTGCTGTTGTAAAACGTAATAATTGATTGCTATCTAACATCTTTTATTATTTCTTTATATGAAATGCCGAATATGCTTCAGCACACTACTTTAATTTTTAAAAATATCCTTGACGTTTACGGTCTTCCATGGCTGTCTCCGAACGCTTATCGTCACTACGGTTTCCTCTTTCGGTTTGACGCATGGCCGAAACTTCCATGGCAATTTTTTCAACCGTGTCTGCCTCACTTTCTATACCCCCTGTGATAGTAATGTCTCCCAAAGTTCTAAAACGAATTTTCTTGGTCACCACTTCTTCATGCTCCTCAAGAATCAAAAATTCAGAATTAGGAATCCAAGAATTACTACGCCAAACCACTTCTCTTTCATGAGCATAATACAGGGACGGAATAGCAATATTTTCACGCTTTATGTAGTTCCACACGTCCATCTCAGTCCAGTTACTGATTGGAAAAGCCCTAAAATGCTCTCCTTCAAAATGTTTCCCATTGAAAATATTCCAAAGTTCCGGACGCTGATTTTTAGGATCCCATTGTCCAAAATCATCTCTATGTGAAAAAAAACGCTCCTTAGCCCTTGCTTTTTCTTCATCACGTCGTCCACCACCGATAGCACAGTCTATTTTGTGTTCCTCAATAGCATCTAGTAAAGTAGTAATCTGAAGGGCATTTCTAGTTGCATTCTTTCCACGCTCTTCTGCAACACGACCCTGATCTATAGATTCCTGCACCGATCCCACAATGAGGTTTACACCCAATTCTTTTATTAAATCGTCACGGAACTTTATGGTCTCTGGGAAATTATGTCCTGTATCTACGTGCATCAATGAAAATGGCACCTTACAAGGGTGAAATGCCTTTCTGGCCAAATGGGTTACCACTATGGAATCCTTTCCTCCAGAAAATAAAATCACTGGGTTCTGAAATTGTGCCCATACTTCACGTAGCACAAAAATGGCTTCACTTTCTAATTCGTCTAGATAATTTAAATAGTACTTACTCATTGTTGAGTTGTAATTTAGGTGTTATGAATTCAATAATCCGTTGCGCAGCCGCTTCAACCGATTCGTTTTCTGTTAATATTTCAATATCCGGATTCTCGGGAGCTTCATAAGGAGCTGAAATTCCAGTCATATTTTTGATTTCGCCTGCCCTCGCCTTTTTATAAAGGCCTTTAACATCACGGCGTTCACATTCTTCAACGCTCGTGTTGATGTAAATCTCAACAAAGTTAACATCTTTGAGAATTCTCTTGATGTTTTCTCTATCTTTTTTATAGGGTGATACAAAGGCCGCCAAAACCACTAAACCGGCGTCTACCATTAAATTGGCTGTCTCGGCTATACGACGAATGTTTTCCGTTCGGTCTTCTGGTGAAAAAGTCAAGTCGCTATTTAGTCCTTTTCTAATATTGTCACCATCTAGTGTATAGGTTTTAATGCCTTTTTTGAACAATTGCTGTTCAACCACATTGGCAATGGTAGATTTTCCTGACCCAGATAGACCAGTAAACCACAATAAAAAGGAATTATGTTTGTTAGAATTTCTTCTATCTCCAACAGAAATTTGATAATCATGGGGAATGATATTCTCTTTCATATTTTATTCATTAGTTCTTTTAGGAAGGCCAAAATTAATCTTGTACCAAGTACGTTCATGTAAATAATACAACAGCATTTTGGTAACAACTTCAACGGAGGCAATTTTAAAACCTGTCAGAGGATTTCCCGTTACCAGCCAAGCTAATGTCATTGTATCTATAGTCCCAACCATGCGCCATGTAATAGTCTTTGCGATATGACGCTTTCTGCTCTCTAGAATCTTCCCATCTTTGGAAAGGTTAACTTTAAACCAAACCCGTTCGTGTAAAAAATATAAGACCATTTTGGTAATAACTTCATAAATACCAATCTGTAAACCAATTAAAGGATCACCAGAAATGATCCACGACAAGATTATAGTGTCTATGGTCCCAACAATTCTCCAAGTAATGGTTTTTGCAATATGTCTTTTATATGAGGCGTCCTTCATCTATTTACTGACCAAGAAATAACTATTCAACAAGTTTTCTTTGTTGTACTCAAGTGGAGCATTGGTCTCCTTTGAAATGACTTTTAAGCCAACAGCGTTACAAATAGCTTGCCCAGCCGCAGTATCCCACTCCATGGTTGGGGCATAACGTGGATAGACATCTGCCGCTCCTTCAGCAACCAAACAAAACTTCAATGAGCTTCCTTTAGATACAATCTCAACCTCTTTTCCTTCAGCTTTTAAGCTCTCAACAAAATCCATGGTATCTTGATTCATATGAGATCGACTACCAACCACCTCAACAATTCCAGAATTATTGGATTTAGGTTCCAAAGGAATTGCCAATTCAAAAACCTTTTCAACATCAGTATTGTGGGACTCTAATTTTGCCTTAAAGGCCTCTTTAGAATCGACATCTGCGAAATAAACAGTTTGTTCCGCAGGCACATAAATTACTCCCAAGACAGGTTTTCCATCCTTTACCAAGGCTATATTAACAGTAAACTCCCCATTTCGTTTAATGAACTCCTTTGTGCCATCAACAGGATCAACCACCCAACAAGTTGACCAGTCTTTTCTTTCTTCATAGTCAACCTGCTTATTTTCCTCACTAATAATTGGGATATTAGTTGGAATTAAAAAGGAATTAATAACGCTATTGGAACGCTTATCAGCCTCTGTCAATGGAGATTCGTCCTCTTTATATTCTACTTCAATTTTGGAATCGTAGATCTCCATAATAGCCTTCCCGGCTTCCAACGATGCTTTTATTGCTGTTTCTAAAATTTCTTTCATTATGCTATCTTTAGTCCAAATATTCTTTTATAAATGCTAACAAGCTTTTTGTTTTCATGCTCCCACGACAGTTCGTTTAGCACTCTATTATAACCATATTCCCCCATTTCCTTTCTCAAATTGTCATCGTCAAGTAAAGTGATTATTTTCTTTGCAAAATCAATGGGGTCTGTGTTTTTTGCATATAAAGATGCATCCTGCGCAGAAAATTTTCCTTCTTTCAAAGTATATTGAACGATGGGCTTCTTTAAAGCCATATACTCCATAATTTTATTCATTGTGGACAAATCGTTCATGGCAGTGGGCTTATCAGGGTTTACACAAATATCTGCCGTATTTAGGACTTCCAACATCGTTTTATCATCCACCCTACCATAAAAATCAAAGTTATCAGACAAGCCCATTTCTGTACACAACTGTTCAATCTCTTGTAGATGAGTCCCTCCTCCAACAATTCCAAAATGGACATCATTTCTTACAGACAAAATATATTTAGCCGATTCCAAAAGTAAATCAAGGCCCTCTTGTTCCCCAATTACACCAATGTAACCTATTAAATATTTTTTCCCTTTCTTTAAATCCATTAAAGGGTCTATAAGTTTTAATCTATCCAATTTGGGCCCACTACGTACTACCTGAACTTTTTCCGGTGACATTCCACCTCGTTCAATGGCAATTTTTTTGTAAGACTCGTTAGTGGCAATAGAAAATTTTGCAGTTTTAAAAGTTAGCTTTTCAAATAATACCATCAAATTGTAAAAGAACCCCTTTTTTTCAAATTTTGATATATATAGCTCTGGGTTAATATCATGATGGTCAAATATATATTTCACACCAAAAGGCCTGAAAAACAGAGCTGTTAAAAAGATTAAATCTGGAGGGTTGCAGCCATGAATGACGTGAAACCTATTTTTGAAATAGATTTTCCAACTTAGGTAAAACTCCCAGAATATAGCTTGGGAATATTCGATTAAATAACCAAAGGCTCCTTTTCCCTCCTTTAACGCATGCCTATAAATTTCTATATCATCTATTACTTCATACTTCTTTTCATAGCCCTTCATTTTAGGACATATTATGGAAACCTTTGCCCCATTTTCCTTTAAAGTCGTAGCCTCTTGCCAAACTCTCCTATCAAAAGGAGCTGGGAGATTTTCAATAACAATAAGTATATGTTTACCAGCAAATTCCAATATAATTATCTTTTGAAGTTTTGTTTTTATCTACCCTAACTAAATCGATAACAATTTTATTTGAAGGAATAGTTGGTACAATTTCCGAAAATTCAGCAGCACTGTTCCCAATTACTAAAACATCAGAACTTTCAATTACATCAGTTACATTTTCCTTTAAAAGTTTGTATATATGAGGAATGTGGTTATTTACATATTCTTTATTTTTTCCAAGTAAAGAAGACAAATGCACATTGTTATCGTAGACTTTAAGTTCGTATCCTTTCCCTATCAAGGTTTCTATAAGATCTACTATTGGACTCTCCCTAAGGTCATCAGTCCCCGATTTAAATGCAAAACCTAAAAATCCAATCTTTCGTTTCCCTGTTCCGTAAATCAAATTAAGCCCGCGTTCAATCTGATAAAAATTACTTTTCATTAGACTTGATAGCAAAGGAGTCTTTAAATCTAACTGTTTAGCTATTTGTGTAAGCCCTCTTACATCCTTTGGAAGACATGAACCTCCAAATGCAAACCCTGGCTTAAGATAATAAGGGGATAAATTCAATTTCGTGTCCTTAGAAACAATATCCATAACCACATGTCCATCAACACCATTCTCCTTACAAATGTTTCCTATTTCATTTGCAAATGCAATTTTCATTGCATGAAAATTATTATTTGCATATTTAATCATTTCTGCTTCTTCTGGTTGGATATGGTAAACAGGAGCTTCAATAGATTTATAAAGTTGAGCAATCACTTTTTTGCTGTGCAAACAATTTGTTCCTATAATTGTATATGGCGGGTTAATAAAGTCATACATTGCAGTTCCTTCCCTCAAAAATTCAGGATTTGAAACAACGCCAAAATGCTCTCCATGTACCTTGCCTGTAATATCTTCGATAATCTCTTTACAAATATTTAAGGTTCCTACTTTTACAGTACTTCTAATAACAATTGTATGGAATGTAGATTTATTCTCTATTACAGTCGCAATTTGTTTAATCACTTGATAAATATAGGCAAGATTAATCGCCCCATTTGGAAGACTAGGAGTTCCAACACAGATAAAAGACACGTCAGAACCATTTACTGCTTCTTCATAATCTTGGGTTGCATATAAAAGTTGAGAATTAACTGATTTAGTAATCTGATTTTCTAACCCATTTTCAATAATGGTAGACTTTCCACCATTAACCAAATCTACTTTAGTTTTATCAATATCAACTCCTATTACAGAATGCCCTTCTCTAGAAAAGCATGCACAACTTACAACACCGACATAACCTAGTCCAAAAACACTAATATTCATTTATACACTATATAATTTAAGATTCTTGTGAAATAGTACTTACTATTTTTTTTCACATTTATTTCAGAAGACCGTAAAGTTAAACTTTCTTCTAGTCTTATTCTATTTCCATCAAACAAATATCCTGTATGCAACGGTGTATTATCGGTTAATTTTGACTGTAACACCTTAAAATCAATTGCTAAGTCGGCAGAAAGTTTTTTAAATGATTCTCCTTTTTTACCTATCAAATCTTCATATCGCAGAGTGGAAACCATATGTCCTCTGATCTTTAAAAATAATACAACAGACTTGCACAACAGATTTACTAATAAATAATAAATATTTGCAGATATGAATCCCTTTGAAGGTTGCTCGATATTCTTCTTTTGAAAAGACGCCACTACCGAAATTGGATCTTTCTTTAAGTACACATATTTAATATCAAATAAATTTGATGGAACCATCCTTGAAAGATTTACCCCTCTTAATGGATATTTTGAAGACTCTACAATTAAATTCTGTTCAATATTCTCGTGAAGTGTCTCGTACATGAGTCTTAAATGATGAGAATACATCTCACTATCATATCCTAAAATTTTTTTAAGAACATTAGAATGGTATTCATTTGCTCTACTTTCTTCTTCAAGTTTCTTAAAATCTAATCCCCCTACCTTTTTGGAAAGGTTTTCTCTTATTTTATCCCAAAACTCAAATTCTTTACTTTTGCTCTCTCTTTTAGGTGGGTAACCCTTTCTTTTATAAAATCGATTTATTTCCCCCAAACTAATAGCATCCTCATTATTCCCTAAAATAATATCTAACAAAGTAGTTCCACTTCTACCAGCGCCTATTATGTAAATTAATGTCTTTCTATCTTTCATTTATTAATCATACTATCGAGAAGTACATCATAACATGTTTGTAAACTATCCCGCCAATGCGCTATTTTTATATTGAAGGTGCGTTTTACCTTTGATTTATCCAAAACACTAAAATGAGGCCTTTTGGCTGGTGTTGGATAAGCCTCGGATTTTATGGGATATACATCCATTTTCTTTTTTGAAATCTCAAAAATGGCATGGGCAAAATCATACCAACTGGCCACTCCTTCATTGCTATAATGAAACAAACCATAAGCCTCACTGTTGGATGCAATTATGTTTAAAAGTACCTCAGCCAAATCCTTAGCATAGGTTGGAGTTCCTATTTGGTCTGTAACAACACTTAATTCCGATTTTGATTCAGCCAAACGCAGCATGGTTTTCAAAAAATTATGACCATGTTCGGAATACAACCAAGACGTTCTAAAAATAAAATGCTCATCAAGGTAATTCTCTATTTCTTTTTCCCCTTGAAGCTTTGTTTCGCCATAAACTCCTGTTGGACCTGTTGCATCAATTTCAGAATAAGCTAAAAAGGTATCCCCTCCAAAGACAAAGTCTGTTGAAATATGAACCATTTTCGCACTGTGTTCTCTACAAGCCATTGCTAAATATTTTGCTCCCAAAACATTAACAGCAAAAGCCTTTTTCTTTTCGCTTTCGGCCTTATCAACGGCAGTATAAGCGGCACAATTAATACACCAATCAACTGTATTTTCTTCAAAAAACGAATTTACTTCGTCTTGTTTAGAAATATCTAACTCTCCACTATCAACATAAATGAATCTAAAACCATTAATTGATTGCTCTAAATCCTTTATGCAGGTTGCCAATTGCCCATTGCCTCCAGTAACCAAAATGGTTTTCATATCAATGCATTTTCTAAGATTGGTAAAATAGCATCCTTTTCAGATATGATCAATTGTTCTTCTGGTAGTTGCCAATTGATATTTAAACTAGGGTCGTTGTATATAATTCCTCCTTCTGAGGCTTTATTATAAAAATTATCACATTTATAGGAAAAAATAGCAGTGTCGCTTAGGACCACAAACCCATGCGCAAATCCCCTCGGGACAAAAAATTGTGTTTTGTTTTCCTCAGACAATTCAACAGCAACATGTTGCCCGTAGGTTGGAGAATCTGGCCTGATATCAACCGCTATATCCAACACTCTACCTTTTATAACCCGCACCAATTTGGCTTGTGCATGCTCTCCTATTTGATAATGCAAACCTCTCAAAACTCCTTTTGTAGAAAAGGATTCATTATCCTGAACAAAAGTTATATCCTCGCCAATAGCAGTATTGAATTTCTCTCGATTAAAACTCTCTAAAAAATACCCTCTCTTATCTTCAAAAACTGTAGGTTGAATGATAAAACATCCCTTTAAGTTGGTTTCCTGTACCGTCATTATTTTCTGTTAAGCAATCCCAATAAATTCTTTCCGTACCCACTTTTTAAAAGGGGTTCGGCCAAAGCCTTAAATTGTGTTTCGTTAATATATCCCATTTCAAAAGCAGCAGCCTCTATAGATCCTATTTTTAAACCTTGGCGCTCTTCAATTACCTCTACAAACTGGGAAGCCTGCATCAACGATTGAAATGTACCAGTATCCAGCCAAGCAGTACCTCTATCCAAAATGCTAACATTCAAACGTCCTTGCTCCAAATAAACTTTGTTAACATCCGTTATTTCCAATTCACCACGAGCACTTGGATTAATATTTTTTGCTATTTCTACAACATTATTGTCATAGAAATAAATTCCAGGAACAGCATAATTGGATTTTGGCTCTTTAGGCTTTTCCTCAATGGAGATAGCCTGGCCTTCTTCATCAAATTCCACTACACCATAACGCTCTGGATCATGTACTCGGTATGCATAAATGACACCTCCATCAGGATCATTATTGTTTTGCAACAACTGAGACAACCCGGTTCCATAAAATATATTATCTCCTAAAATCAAAGCTACCTTTTCATTTCCAATAAAATCTTCCCCAATAATAAATGCTTCAGCCAAACCATTAGGTTCCTCTTGTACTGCATACTCAAAATGGCAACCGTATTTTTCACCATTTCCTAATAAATCTTGAAACAAAGGCAAATCCTTAGGAGTGGAGATAATTAAAATTTCATTGATTCCTGCATATAACAATGTAGACAGTGGGTAGTATATCATTGGTTTATCGTAAATAGGCATCAACTGCTTACTTACCGATAATGTCAATGGATGAAGCCTGGTACCAGAACCACCTGCTAATATTATTCCTTTCATAATTAGTTATATTGAGTTTGATAATAGGATTGATATTCGCCACTGGTAACATGATTTAACCACTCCTCATTGCTCAAATACCAGTCTATTGTTCTGCTCAACCCTTCTTCAAAAGTAACTGAAGGTTTCCAACCCAATTCCTTATTGATTTTTGAGGCATCAATGGCATAACGTAAATCATGTCCAGGACGGTCCTTAACAAAAGTGATGAGGGCTTCTGAAGTCCCTTTTGGCTTGTTCAATTTCTCATCCATTTGTTGACATAGTAATTTCACCAAATCAATGTTCTTCCACTCATTAAAACCACCAATATTATAAGTTTCTCCTAAAATACCTTTATGGAACACCAAATCGATAGCCTTTGCGTGGTCTTGCACATATAACCAATCCCTTGTATAATTACCATCCCCATACACAGGTAATGGTTTTTCTTCCAATATATTATTGATAAACAATGGAATCAATTTTTCAGGGAATTGATTTTGTCCATAATTGTTTGAACAATTGGTTATCACATAGGGAATACCATAAGTTTCTCCATAAGCTCTCACAAAATGATCTGAACTCGCTTTTGAGGCTGAATACGGAGAATTAGGATCGTAAGCAGTCGTTTCTGTAAAAAGCCCTGTTTCTCCTAAAGTGCCATAAACCTCATCGGTACTGACATGGTAAAACAACTTCCCATCGTAGTTATTGTTCCATAAGTTTTTAAAGGCATTTAAAAGAATCATTGTACCAATAACATTGGTTTTTACAAACGCCAACGGATCTGTAATAGATCGATCTACATGAGATTCAGCAGCTAAATGGATTACTCTGTCAAACTTATAGGTTTCAAACAATTGGTTAATATGAGACTCGTCCGTAATATCAGCCTTAAGAAATGTATAATTTGATTGGTTCTCAATATCCTTTAGATTCTCTAAATTCCCTGCATAGGTCAAACAATCCAAGTTATATATATGATGTTCTGGATACTTCTCTACAAATAGTCTAACTACGTGAGATCCTATGAATCCGGCACCTCCTGTTAATAATACATTCATAATACTTATATTTTATCTTTAAATTGATCTAAGTATTTAAGAAATCTTAGTCCTATTAAAATTGTAAAAGCTGTTAACAAAAGAATTACACTATAATAACTCTTGTACCCAAAATCATTGTTAAACAATGATTTTGAATTTGTTAATATTCCTTCATCCTGCTGACTAGAAATGACTTCTACGATTTTGTCAATCTCTTCTTTCTCTCTTTGAATTGTCACTAATTCTCTTCTTAGTTTGATATCATTGGCATACAATTCATATTCTTTTGTGGAACTTTTATCACCTGTATTATCAATTAAAATACTCGTTTGAGCATTCGGATTTTCATTAATTTTTTCAAGAACCCTTTGATAGACCTTTTGTAAAGAATCTGATTCTTTCAAAGATTCTTTGATCACTCTTTCTTGGTATTCCAATTCAGCAAAATCCTTTCGTTGTTGATTTTTGAAAAATTCTATAGATTCGATGTTTTTAATAATCTCTGGCAACACCTTCTTTAAAAGGCTTTTTTGAGTAGCACTTACTGTAAGTCTTTGGTAAGCGTAGTTATAATCATAAGAATTGTCCAAAAACTTTTCAAAATCAATATTATCTGCAAGAGTAGAATCAATTTCCTTTTTAAACTCATCATACACCTTCAATTTTTGGTTGTTGTTTAAAACAGATTCCATTTGGAAAGACACCATATTTCTAGCCTCCTCCAAAGTAATATTCAACCCGGCGGACAAAGACTGAAAGTCCTGATCCATAATAAGATCATTATAATAATTCAATAAATTATATAAACTCTCTCCTGTATCATAATTTTGTTTAATAACGGCATTCGATGAATAGACAGGTGTCTTTGTTTTTTCTTTAAAAATTCCAAAACCAAAGCCAAGCACTGCAGCACCAGCTAAAATCAAAATATTCTTTTTAATAAAAAATACTATAGCTACAAACAGATAAAATAGTTTTGTAAAAATAGTCCCAATAAAATTGAAAAATTTTGTAAATAAGCTTCCTATAAGCGTAAATAATTGTCCTAAATCCACTTCTTCAGAAGCGTTAGTTTCCGGTAGGTTTTTATTCATTAGTTAGATATGTTAATTTAAAATTTGTTCTAATATTTTTCTTGTTATTAAATAGGTCGGTTTTACCCCTGAGGTCCCCAATCCCCCTGAGGCCAAGGTGCTTCCGGTTTCTATAGGATTATCACTTGCGTAGTAAGCATATCTCACTTTGACATCCTTACCAATATTACCTCTTACTTTTGAAGCCGACTGAATGGCCTTTTGATAATGAGCCCCCTCCATTTCAAGTCCTATCACGTTCCATGTAGAGTTATAAAAGAACTTTAAAATTTCTTTATTTTGAAGGGATGTTCCCAATACCGTAACCATGGAGCCTTCAAAAATACTTATACCGTGTCCTTCTAAATCCTCTTTGCATAACTCATTGTCAAAGGGGTAATTATCAGCAGTTCCTTCAAAAATATGGGCCGATGGTATCATAATATCGCCTTTTCCACCCTCCAAAATTCCAGCTTTACCCATGATGGAAATGGATTCAACCTTTAAATGCTTCTTATAACCGTCTATTACAACTGGCTTCAAAAGCTCATCCATAGTTTCATAAGCTTGTTCTCCAAAAGCATAATCCATGACCACAATCACAGGTTTTTCCCGTTGCAGTTTCTGCTCGTCTAATTGCATATCCAATTTTGACAAATCCATCTTGGAAATATCAAATATTTGAACATCAATATTGGTCCCTGAACTATCCGGAATGTACAACATCCGTTGTTGCAACGCCTCCTTATTTACTTTATTGCGTAGGGATTCGCTATCTTTCCTACTCAAGTCTTGATAAATCTCGAAAATATCCTTCTTGGCTAAACTTCCTTTTAAAAGACTAGGAGTAAACAAGGAGTTCATCACACTGTGCATATTGGCACTTATAATATGAATAGGACGGTCCAACAATTCGTTTTCTATCAAAACCGCCTTGATATCATCTGCCCAAATTTCACCATGAATATGGTGTCCCAAGCGCTCTCTAAGAACAGGTGAAAATGTTACGGTTCTCTTAGTATCACTTACCGTTTCTTCAATGGCCAATTTCCCCAACCAATAGACGATATGCAACAGTCTATCTGGTTGCTTAGATGTGGCAAATTGATTATAGATTTCTGTAATCTCATTAAATGTTCTTCCCAAAATATTGGCCGTGTGCGTTATGGCAATTTCCCTTTCTTTTTGGGACAGCTTTTCTTCAGACAAAACAGCCTTTTCCAATTTCACCCAATCCCTTGTGGTTGTACCTTGTTCATCGACAAGCACCCGATTACTAATCTTATGGGATTCAACGAATAAAAAAGTTAAGTGAGTTAGAATATCATATATTTCGGAACGTCCTCTAGTGATCTCAATGTTCATCTGCTCCTCATCAATTCGGTAACAGTTCCGTCTTCGTTTGGCTGGAATAATCGCTTTAAAATGGGAATTTCCATACCCCTCATCACTGGTCAAATTGATAAAGGAACACTCTTCGATTCCCAAAGGCAATCTATCGATTACATAAAGTAAGCCTTCCAACTCTGCTTTTTCATCTGCGATAGAACCATAAATTTCCGGTCTTAACAACAACAAAGACTCCCTAAGAGTTTCCCCAGAAACTCCCATAGGCTTATAGAAGCCCCTATTGAACAAATGCCGCATCGTGATGTACATTTTTTCAATAGCGCTGGAACTCTCCTGAGCCCTAGTTCTTTCGTGTCTTTTTGCTGTGTTTGCCATACTTTGTTAACCTACAAATATAGGACTATTTAGTTAATCCCTGCTCAAACAAGGCATCCGCAATTTTACGATCGTTAGACAATCTTGGTATTTTATTCTGTCCCCCTAATTTCCCAATGGACTTCATATATTCTGTAAACCCGTTCTTTTTGACAGCGGTTATCTTAAGGGGCCTCAGTACTTTGCCCTCAATTAAATCGAAATAATAGGTGTTTTGCTGCTGAAGTGATTGATCTATTTTAGCTTCCAAGGACGCTAAATCCTCAGGAATAGTTTCAAATTCAATAAACCATTCATGATAAGGCAATCCACTTTCTGGATTAATTTGTGGTGCAACGGTAAATTCTGAAATTTCAAAGGAAGTACCTTCTATTCCTTCCTTCAGGGCCTGTTCTACTTCCTTTCCTATAACATGCTCTCCAAAGGCCGAAATAAAGTGTTTAATCCTTCCCGAAACAATAACTCTATAAGGCTTTAAGGAAGTAAACATTACCGTATCTCCCACATTATAGGCCCAAAGCCCCGCATTGGTAGACACAATCATCACATAATTCACTCCCAATTCCACATCGGCAATGGTAATACGTTCTGGGTTGTCATTAAAAAAATCATCTGCTTTAATGAATTCATAAAATATCCCCGAATTCAACTGAAGCAACATGCCTTTTTCCTTTTGGCTATCCTGAAAAGCAAAAAAGCCTTCACTGGCAGGGAACAGTTCAATACTGTCCACCTTTCTGCCTATCAAGTTTTCAAATTTTGCCCTGTAAGGTTCATAGTTGACTCCCCCATAAATAAAGAGTTCAAAGTTTTGGAATACATCGCCAACCTTTTGTCCTGTTTTCTCCTGAATCTTCTCAAAATACATCTGTACCCAAGAAGGAATCCCTGAAATTACCGTCATATTTTCAGGAAGGGTTTCTTCCACAATAGCATTGACCTTTGTTTCCCAATCCTCTATGCAATTGGTATCCCAAGAAGGCATGCGGTTTTTTTGCAGATAGCTAGGCACGTAATGCGCTACAATCCCAGACAATCTTCCCAACTGAATACCATTTTGTTCCTTAAGAATTGGGCTACCCTGTAAAAAGATCATCTTGCCATCCACAAATTTGGCATTGCCCGTCTCAGCAATATACATGAGGATAGCGTTTCTAGCCGCATCGATATGACTTGGCATACTTTCCTTTGTTAATGGAATATATTTTGCCCCCGAAGTCGTTCCTGAAGTTTTTGCAAAATAGAGCGGCTTTCCTTTCCAAAGTACATTTTCTTCTCCCGCAACTACTCTATCTACATAGCTTTTTAAGGCTTCGTAATCCCGAATAGGCACTCTTTTCTTAAAGTCTTCATAAGAATTGATACTGACAAAATCATGATCTTTCCCAAACTGTGTTCCAGCAGCTTCAGAAATCAATTCATTAAACACCTTTTGTTGCGTTTCAATGGGATTGTTAGCCCATTTCAACACAGATTTTTTGACTCTTTTTGCGAATGGTTTGGCTAAGGCAGATTTTATTGAAAGCATTAGTTAAAATCGATAAAGTTAGTTGGGTTTACGGGATACCCTCTGTTCCATAATTCAAAATGCAAATGGGGTCCCGTAGAATATTCTCCCATATTTCCGGCCATAGCAATCACTTCGCCTCCCTTCACTAAATCTCCCTGTTCTTTGGTAATTGCTCCGTTGTGCTTATAAACCGATATCAACTCATGACTGTGTTCTAAAACTACCACATAGCCTGTTTCCGCAGTCCATTCGGCAAAAATAACCGTACCATCTGCAGCGGCCTTCACCGGTGTATCTTTAGCCACCACAATGTCTACTGCATAATGCTTCTTCTCTACATCATAGCCTTCGGAAATTGTTCCGCTCACGGGAGGAAACAGCACAAAGTTTGTTGCAGAAATAGCCGACTCAAACAGATTGTATTTGTCTTCCTTTGCTACTTTCTCCCTTAAAAGAGAGTCTTCTTTACTCGGCACCAATCTTTCAGTGTTCACTTCATTTTGTACCGCGTTGATAATTGAATCCTTATTCAACTCTTCCGTTTTCACATCTCCGGTCAAGACCTTTTTGATAGAACTATAATAACGCTCATTCATGGTAATAACCTGTTGCAAAGAATCAGTTTTGTAATGAAGCTCTGTAGCTTCCTTCTTTAGGGCTGCTGAAGAATATCCTGGAATAAATTCTCTTAAAGACGTAAAGGCAATCAATAAAGTGGTTGCCGCAATTAACAAAATTGAGGAAATAGCCACAATTACAAACACATTCAAACGCGTTAGCTTGATAGCAAAACGCTCTTCAAAAGTGTCCTCGTTTAATATGACCAAACGGTACTTGTGCAGTAGCTTTTTGGTGAATTTCTTTTCTTTCTTTTTCGTAGTCATTATGACACAAAATTAAATAAAATAAGTGCAAGTCTTTTTGCTTAATCTTAAAGTTTAGTTTAAAACGTACAATTTGAAGTTTAATTATTAAATTTGCAGTTCTAAATATTATGTTATGAGTTTACTTATGTTACCATTAGTTGTTGGATGGCCACAAATAGTTTTAATTGCGGTGGTAGTTTTATTAATTTTTGGTGGTAAAAAAATTCCTGAGTTAATGAGAGGTTTAGGAAGTGGGATTAAGGAATTTAAAGACGCCAGCAAAGAGGACGAGGATAAAACAACCTAAAGTTATTCTTAGTGATAATTTAATCTTATTATAATACAAAAAAAGCCAACTTCTTCAAGTTGGCTTTTTTTGTAAGCTGTAGTTTCTTTTCTATTGAATTTTGGCCGACCTAATGATCGCCTCCAATTCAAACATATAATCTCGCTTATCCACTGAAGGAGCAAATGCATAGCCCTCAATAATCACGTATCTGTTTTTAGCCTTATCTTCTATGGCGTAATTGATAAACGGTCCTGCCATAAAATCATTTTTAACTTCCCAAATTCCTTTGGTTTCAATGGCCGGCTTCTTGTCGATTTCGGTATCAAAAACAAAAGGTGCATATTTGTTTTCAGTAATCATGTAAGACCCTTCCCTTCTTCCTTCAATATGAGTTTTTCCAACAGAATCTCGCATTTTTACCACATCCATTGCTAAACTATCGCCTGGTCTTAATGTACTTAAAGGTACGGCATACACCATCAAGTCCATAGTACCTGTTGTGATATCCTTACGAATCCAGAAAAATCCATTCTCGTCCTTGGCCATTCTATAAACCGATGGAAGCTTCATAGACACCCCCAATTCTTCCTTTAATCTAGTGTCGTCAAACAGGGACAGGTTTATACGACGTTGTTTTTCCTTTATTTCTTCCTTTTTCAGGGCGTCAACAATTTTATTGGAATTAGATTGTAATTGCTCAATAATTTCATCGTTGGTAGTCCCAGTGACATATACCACCGTTTGAGGTTTTGCAAATACATCATGTGCCACCTTTATACCGGAAGCCTTCCCTTTTTCAACCTTAACGATGATACGGCTTTTGGTTGTAAAACCAGAAAACACCTGTGTTGGCAATTGATTAATTGTAAACAAAGGCTCATCAATAGCAAGTCCGTTAACAGGAGCTGCCAAAACATCACGCATGGCTTCCCCTACTTTATCTTCCCAAAGAAGATTATCCACCACAACCGTTAGGTGGTTAAGGTTTCCTGAGGATGCTGGGACTAAACGTTGATTTTTTGAAGAATCCTTTTTACACCCTAAAACGAGGGTAGCAAAAACAATTACAATGGCTAGGTGTTTCATTTAAATAGTTCTTTAGTGTTAGTTAGATACAATAAGCTTCATGCCTACCTTTAATTGTGTACCACTAATACCGTTCCAATCTTTAATATTTTGAACAGAAATTCCTGGAAATTTTTTGGAAATACCCCAAAGCGTATCTCCCTGCTGCACCAAATAGGTCTGTTTACCTTCAACCTCCACAGTTTTTACAGCTGCTTTTTGTGCTGGAGGATTTGTAAATACAGGTTTTCTTGGATAAATGCTTAAACGCTGACCAATCCTTAGGTTATTGCTCCTTAAACCATTCCACTGTTTAATTTGACTTACCCTAACACCATACTTTCTCGCAATTTTCCCAAGGTAGTCTCCACTCCTAACCCTATAGGTAATCTTTACATCCGATTCAAAAAACTGTGGCAACGGTTTTTCTCGCTTGTCAAACTCTTCCTGAGCATAAGCATAAATATCCTTTTCATTGGCTACAAATCTACCAACCGCGTGCATTGGTAACCTAAGCGTATAGTTTTCATCCTTGATATATGGAATGATATCCAATTTATAAGAAGGGTTTAAAAACTGTAATTCCTCGATAGGCAAATCCAGAACTTCGGATATTTGATCCAGAGTAATCATTTGTTTCACGTGGATCGTATCGGTTTCAATATAGTGAAATTCTGGTTTGATTCTATTGAAACCATGCTCTTCGGCATATTCAAAAATATACATGGTAGCGAAAAAGGCAGGAACATAACCCGCTGTTTCACGTGGAAGAAACGGCCTAATATTCCAATAGTTCTGATAACCTCCCGAACGTCGAATCGCCTTGCTCACGTTTCCAGGACCTGAATTATAGGCGGCTAACGCCAAATCCCAATCGCCAAAAATCTCATATAATTTAGCTAGATACTTACTGGCGGCTTCCGTAGATTTAATAGGATCGCTTCGTTCGTCCACATAACTGCTCACATTAAGCCCGTACATTTTTCCTGTAGCAAACATAAACTGCCACAATCCCGTTGCGCCAACTCTAGATTTGGCCTTTGGTTTTAATGCAGATTCCACAATAGCCAAGTACTTCATCTCCAAAGGCAAATTGTAACTGTCCAAAGTCGTCTCAAAAAGAGGGAAATAATACTCGCTCAAAGACATGAGTCTATCCAAAGACTCTCGTCTGTTTTTTAAATACGACTTGATGACATTTTCCAAAGAAGGGTTGTACTCAATATTGAAAGGTGTTCTTGCATTAAGTTCCTTCAAACGCGCCTTTAAGGTGTCTGTTGGCAATTCCGGATAGTCTACATCCTCATAAGTCAACTCAGTAACCGACTTATAAATAGTATCGAATAATGAATTACTGTACAGTTCGTCTAACCACTTTTGGTCAATATCCGCAGCTTGTTTATGGTCTTCATAGACCATTAGTGCTGTTGAATCTGACACAGGAGTGATTGCTTTAACTTCAGCGCTTTTTCCATCAATCAAGGAATCGACCTGTTTTGGGACAACGGTTTCAACCTTGACAGAATCTTCTTTAATATGCGTTTCTTGCTTTTTATTTTCTTGAGCGAAAGAAACTCCACAACATAACAAAGCGCCTACAACTAAGGTAATAGGTTTGTTCATTTGTAAAAATTATCTGTACTATCAACGATAGATGGCGCTAAAATCGTATTTTTTTGAAACATATAAAAGACGAAGCACTTCTTTTAACAGAAATATAGGCTTTTAAACGACTGGTTTTGTATGGATTACTCTAAAATTGCAGCAATTCCAGGTAGCGTTTTTCCTTCCAAGCTTTCCAACATAGCACCTCCACCTGTACTCACGTAGCTCACTTTGTCTTCAAACCCAAATTGTTTCACGGCTGCCACAGAATCACCTCCTCCAACAAGAGAAAATGCACCATTTTTAGTCGCTTCAGCTATAGAGTTTCCTAGAGCGATGGTTCCTTTTGAGAAGTTTTCCATTTCAAACACTCCTAATGGACCGTTCCAAAGAATGGTTTTGCACTGCATTACCACATCGTGGAAATTAGCCAACGATTTTGGACCCGCGTCCAAACCTTGCCATCCGTCAGGAATTTTGGTAACATCAACAATTTGTGTAGCAGCGTCGTTGCTAAAGCTATCCGCAGCAACTACATCAACAGGAATATGTACTTGTACATTTTTGGCTTTGGCATTCTTCAAGATTTCAAGGGCCATATCCAATTTATCATCTTCGCAGATAGACTCGCCGATAGAACCACCTTGCGCTTTGATAAACGTAAAGGTCATCCCGCCACCAATGATCAAGTGGTCTACCTTGTCCAAAATGTTTTCAATAATTGTAATTTTTGAAGATACTTTAGCACCTCCCAATACAGCCAACACAGGTTTTTCACCTGTTTTCATCACTTTTTCGATGCTTTCAATTTCTTCAGCCAACAGGTATCCAAAACATTTGTGCTCTGAGAAAAATTGTGCCACAATGGTAGTAGAAGCATGAGCACGGTGAGCTGTACCAAAGGCATCGTTCACATAAATATCTCCCAATTTTGAAAGTCCTTCAGCAAAGGCTACATCACCTGCAGTTTCTTCAGAGTGGAATCTTAAGTTTTCCAACAACAAAACTTCCCCTGGTTGTAGTGCTTTGGCCGCTGCTTCAGCTTCAGCTCCCACACAATTGGCCACAAATTTTACTTCAACACCAATAATCTCAGAAACCTTATCTACAATATGACGCAATGAAAACGTATCGTCAACACCTTTTGGCCTTCCTAAGTGCGACATCAATACACAACTTCCGCCATCTTCCAAAATTTTGATAATGGTAGGCTTGGCAGACACAATTCTGGTATCGTCCGTTACCTCAAACTGTTCATTTAAAGGCACGTTGAAATCTACTCTAATTAAGGCTTTTTTATCTTTAAAATTGAAGTCGTTAATCGTTTTCATAATGTGATGTTTTTTAGTGTAACACAAAAGTAATTAAATAAACAATGCCATAAAATGCGTTTTCCAACCGAAATCGTTATAGGTTGAAAAATATTTTACCTTCTTGGATTATAAAGTCCTCCTCTTCTTTATAAGAGAAATTTACATAGTTTTGCCGTATGTTATTTTCAGATATTTTAGGACAGGAACATTTAAAGAGCCATCTCACACAAAGTGTGGACAATGGCCGTATTGCACATGCACAATTATTCATTGGACCGGAAGGCTGCGGTACCTTGCCCATGGCCATTGCCTATGCGCAGTATATTTTATGCAAAAACCAAAATTCTGAAAACGAGGGAGGCAACGAGGCTTGCAATTTGAAGTTTAAAAACCTCTCCCACCCCGATTTGCACTTTGCCTTTCCTGTAGCCACCAACGACAAGGTAAAAAGTCACCCGGTGTCCTCGCATTTCTTGGAAGAATGGCGTCAATTGGTAGCCGAGCAACCTTATGGAAACTTGTTTGATTGGTACAAACTTTTGGGAATTGACAACAAGCAGGGACAGATTGGTGTGGACGAAGCACAGGATATTGTAAAAGCGCTTTCCCTAAAATCCTACGAAGGAGGTTACAAGGTCATGTTGATATGGATGGCAGATAAGATGAATACGGCTGCCGCCAACAAACTTCTGAAATTAATTGAAGAGCCGCCTAGCAAAACCATTTTCATCTTGATTGCCGAAGACGAGGAACAGATTATCAATACCATCAAATCTCGTTGTCAAATTTTACATTTTCCGCCTTTGGCCGAAGAAGTAATCAAACAGGCCTTAATGAAGCAATACGATCTCAACGAAGGAGAAGCTACCAAAATTGCTCATCAAGCCAACGGCAACTATAACAAAGCCTGCGATATTGTCTATCAAGATTCTGAAGATTTACAATTTGAAGAATGGTTTGTATTCTGGATTCGATCGGCATTTAAAGCCAAAGGCAACAAAGGCGCCATTTTGGATTTGATCAAGTGGAGTGAGGACATTGCCAAAACCGGAAGGGAAACCCAAAAGCAGTTTTTGCATTTCTGCATCGACTTTTTTAGACAGGCGCTTCTAATGAATTACGGCGCTGATGATTTAGTGTACATGGAACCAAAAACCAATAATTTCAAGCTTGAAAAGTTTGCACCCTTTGTGCACAATGCAAACATTTTGGAAATTAGCGAAGAGCTCCAGGATGCCATTTACCACATTGAGCGCAACGGAAATTCAAAGATCATCCTCACGGATCTATCCATTAAACTCACACGGTTGCTTCACAAAAAATAAGTACAAACCTATCAATCCTTCAGTTTATTCAAACGTATAGGACGCTTGTACAAATTCTGTCACCCTGAAATATCCATACGGATAGTTGTCTGGATTGGTTTGATTGACACAATTGCCTCGTAATTGCGCAGCGTTGGAACTAAAAGGATCACCACCAGAGTAATATTGTTCTATCAACAAACGAACATAATTGTAGTAGCGTTCTGAAATTCCATAAAGGTTAACTTCAACCGTATCCCCAGGTTCAAAAGCTTCCTCATTGTTATCTTCATCATCCTGCTTTTCCCAGAAATCATGGACTTCATTCCCATTGAAAAATTCATCCGACAAATCTGCCAACAATGGGAACAGATCCCCTTCTTCATAATACCTGAAAAAATAATAATTCTCTTCATCTGCAGGATCATTGAAATACACGTTAAGTTCCAATAATTCGTCATCAAAACCTCCTTCAACAGACTGCGTCACATTGGTAATATCTGTGACCGGCATCAAGGTTTCACCACCCACATAAGTTTGGTTATTATAGATCACTTCCAAAGTATACGAATCATTTAAAACAGGAACAAAATTGGACGTTGTGTAGGTTCCGTCATTTTGGTCCTCAAACAAAAATTCTTCGCCCGTATTTGTATTGGTCACTTTCACCGAAGCTCCAGATACATCACTATCCGAAGTAACATCAAAATACGGTGTGGACATGCTGAGTTTTATAAGCTGCTCATTGCCTAACGTACCCTTCTCCCAATCCAAAGATGCTTCAATTACCAATCTAGGCGTGGCTGTTGTAACTTCAACATCAATAACATCTTCACAAGACAGGAAGATTCCAAAAATAGCCAGTAGAATTATGTATATATTGATTTTCATGTTTTTAGAATTTAAAGTTATACGTTACCGAAGGAATAATTCCGAAAATAGACAATCGAGTGGCTTCATTGAGTCCAGACACCTTACTTTGGCCAAACGAAATAGAGGCCGCATTTCGCCTATTATAGACGTTATAGATACCAAATACCCATTCGCCCTTTAAACGTCTCTCAGGATGTTTATTTGGTTTGTAAACGGCCGATATATCCAAACGATGATATTGCGGCAATCGATCCCTATTTCTATTGGAATAGCTCGCTATAGAAAGACCTTCGTATTCATACTGTCCATTTGGATACGTTACGGGACGCCCCGTTTGAAACACAAAGTTGGAACTGAAACTCCATTTATCATTCAGTTGATAAGCACCAGTGACAGATACATCATGTGTTCTATCATAAGGTGTATTATACCAATTACCACCATTAATTCCAGGGCCTCCGGCCTTTCCACCTAGCGTACGTTGTTCCGATTTTGAAAGTGTATAAGCTAGCCAACCGGTGAATTTACCCTTGGTTTTTCTCAATAACACCTCCATACCATAGGCTCGAGCTTCACCATTTAGGATTTCGGTTTCAATGTTGTTGTTCCCAATCAAATCTGAACCATCGATATAATCGATTCGGTTTTTAATGGTTTTATAGTATGTTTCCAACTCCAAAGCATACCCTTTCTCTGAAAAATTTCTGTAATATCCCACAGCATATTGTGTGGAACGCTGTGGCTTAATGTATTGACCACTTGGCGTCCAAACATCCAATGGTGTCACAGAAGCAGTGTTTGATAACAGATGTAAATATTGGGTAGATTTGGTAAAACTGGCTTTTAAGGAAGAAGCACTGTTAAGCTCATAAGAAAGCCCCAGCCTAGGTTCCAACCCATTATAATCCTTAATAGTCTCACCTTTACTGTAATAGATGTCATCCAAGGCTTCTCCCCTTTCGTAAATTTCCAATTCATCATTGTAAATCACAGGTTGATCATTCACATAGGTAGTCATGACCTGCCCCCCAAGACGCATGAATTGGCTAAATCGCAATCCATATTGAGCCGTTAGTTTTTTACTAATTTGATGTTCCGCACTTATGTAGGCCGCCCCTTCAAAAGCACGTTTGTCGTCCAATTTTAAATAGTTGATTGGAGACTCGCTGGATGTTGGACTAACCTCTCCGGGATTTAATAAATAAGAAATTCCACTAACCCCAAAATCCAAATCCAGCTTATCATTCAAGTAATACTTTAAATCATATTTTAGGTTATAATTGGCAATATCTGCAATCCAATCCAACTCAATAAAATCCAAAACAATTTGATAATCATATTTACTATAAATCATAGATAAATTAGAAAACAAACGATCTGTAAATACGTGATTCCAACGCAGGTTTCCAGAAACATTACCATAGCCATTTTCAATGATTTTATTCAAGTTAAACACATCCCTCCCAAAATATCCAGAGAGATAAATCTTGTTATTACTATTAATCTCATAATTAGCCTTCAGGTTGAGATCATAAAAGGAAATCTTATCATCCTTAAAGTCCTCGACAGCCTTAAGAAACAGATGCGCATAAGAGGTTCTACCTGCAATCAAGAAAGACCCTTTATCCTTAAAAATTGGAGATTCAGCAGTTAATCTACTAGAAATCAATCCAATACCTCCGGTTAAATTGAAATTTTTACGGTTTCCTTCCTTTTGGCGCACATCTAAAACTGAGGATACACGGCCACCAAATTTCGCAGGAATATCTCCCTTGTAAAGTTTAATGTCTTTAATAGCATCACTATTAAACACAGAGAAAAAACCGAAAAAATGCGAGGTATTATAGATAATTGCTTCATCCAAAAGCACCAGATTTTGGTCTGCCGCACCACCACGCACATTAAACCCTGAAGAACCTTCGCCATTATTGGTAACCCCAGGCAGCATTTGAATGGATTTTACAACATCTACCTCACCTAAAACAGCCGGCATTTGCTTAATGGTGGCCGCATTAAGTTTAGCGACGCTCATTTCAGGCTTTTTAATATTGATTTGTTCCGATTCTTCGGCCGTAATTACAATCTCATCTAGAGCAGTTGCAGATTCGCTCAATTCAAAATTGATAGTTTGATCCTTATCCAAACTAATTTGTTTGGTTTGGGTTTCGTAGCCCATATAGGAAATGATTAAAGTGTAATTTCCTTTAATAGCCGTTAAGGAATAAAAGCCATATTCGTTGGTAACAGATCCATTATCCGTTCCCTGTAAAAAGGCTGTAGCACCCATTAAGGTTTCCCCATTAGAGGCATCAGTTATAGTTCCCCGAATCGTGAATTTATCTTGGGCAAAACCGGAAAAACTTAAAAGAAAGTAAGCAATATATAGGAAATGCTTCATGCAGTAATGATTTAGTTATATTGATTGATGAAAATAATTTGGAAAGGTTAAACAGTAGTCAAACAAAAAGCCAGTTACTTTAACTGGCCTATATGATATGTAAAAACTATTCTTTTCCTTTGTAAGCTTCATTGAGAGCTTCTGTAATGGTTTCGGTAAGATCGTTATCCTCTTTTCCATATAGAACACTAGCAGCAACCTCGCTAGTACCTAGTATATAAGTATAATCGTTCTTTTTGCCGTATTCCTTTACAAACTCTTTAACTTCAACAATTACAGAATCAATTTCCGTTTGAAACTCCTGAGTCATTTGCTCCTGTTCCATTTTAATTTGTTGGATCAATTGCTGTTCTTTCATCCCCAATTCCTGTGACAATTTTTGAACATCATTATCAGACATTCCTCTTGCCTTGTCTTGAGCCGATTTATATTCCAATTGATATTTAGCAATCAAACTATCCCTCAACTTTTGAAATTCTAAGTCCTTTAACTTAAATTTTTCTTCGACATCAATTTTAGCTTGATAATCATTAATTACTTTCCCATTATCCACGAAAGCAATTTTTTGTTGGTTTTGACATGACAGCAATCCGAGTCCCAAACCAAAAAGCAACGCAATTTTCTTCATTTTATGTATCCAATTAAATTTTTCGTAAAAGTATCAACTTAGGAGATTACTTTATAAAACAACCTTCTATAAAATAATCTTATAATAATTACAATCTACTATTAAAAATCCCTATCAAAAACAACGCGTTTTAAAGCGATTTAAGCCGCTTTCAAAAAAAGGCAAGGTAATCCAACAATACCTCCCCTAGAAACCAATTTAAAAGTCTTATTTAAAGTTTTACTTATTCTTCAGCACATAAATTAGAGAAGAATACTCTCCAGAGCGCTTCGCTTTGAGATTAGACTGAATTCCCACCCAAAACGCTTTTAAAAAATTCATCTTGCCATTTTTATATTTTTCAGAAAGCAGACTCACATAAAACGCATCAAATGGCATTGGCAAAATATTTCCCACAACCATATCCTGTTCCATAAACAATTCCGAAATAGCTGTTTTAGAAAAATGCCACAAATGCCTCGGCACATCAAAAGCCGCCCAATACGATTTGTAATAATTGGCATCGTAACTCTTAAAATTGGGAACAGCAATAATCAAAGTACCATTTGGACGCAACAATCGTTTTAATTGTTCGATTTCCTTTTTTAAATCTGGCAGATGTTCCAAAACATGCCACAAGGTAATTACATCAAAACTTTGATCCTTTAACGTCGGGAATTTCGAAACATCAAACACATTGTTCTTTGTTTTTTTATTAGCGATGCTCCTAGCCTCTTCATTAGGTTCTATTCCGAAAACATTCCAGTTAGCATCTTGAGCCACTTTTAAAAAATCTCCAGTTCCGCAACCTATATCCAAAAGTGATTTGGATTCGCTACTTACAGCATTAATTAGTTTTAATTTTCTTTGAAGCGAAATATTCCGAACAACATGATATACCTTTTCAAACACATTTCGTTTTGCATCGGTGTGTGAAATATAATCTTCGCTTTTGTAATATTCAGGAAGACGTTCTAAAGAAGGTTTCGGAGTTGTCTCCAATAAATCCAATTCTGGATGACGGACCAAAACAAATTCTTCACCCGACACAGAATGATCCTTAACCTTTAAAAAATTATCTGTTTTTGCCATAAAAAAATATTCCTGCAAAAGCAGGAATGTTATGTTCCACGTGAAACACTTTTAATTTATATTTTAAATTATCGACCCATGTACACCAAAAGTACAGACACGTCACTTGGAGAAACCCCACTTATTCGTGACGCCTGAGAAATAGTAATAGGCCTAATTTTATTTAATTTCTCACGAGCCTCAAAGCTCATATTTGTGATTTTAGAATAATCAAAATTCTCAGGAATTTTTATATTCTCCAACCTATTCAACTTATCAGCATTATTCCTTTCCTTCTCGATATACCCAGAATACTTCACTTGTATTTCGGCTTGCTCAATAACCTCAGGATCCAAACCATGGTCTTGAACATACGCTTCAACAACATCCAATTTACGCATGTCATCAATCGTGATGTTTGGCCTAGAAAACACCTTAAACATTTTATCAGATTGTTTAACCAAAGCCGAATCTTTGCTTTCCAAAATAGGATTAATATCTTCTGGTTTTACACTGGTCTCTTTAAAGAACGATACAAAATCTTCAGCTGAAGAATGCTTTTCCTCCATGCGCTTTAAACGCTTTTCAGAAGCCAATCCCAACTCAAAAGATTTAGGCGTTAATCTTAAATCTGCATTATCCTGACGTAATAAAGTACGATATTCAGCCCTTGAAGTAAACATTCGATAAGGCTCTTCCGTACCCTTTGTAATTAAATCATCAATCAAAACACCTATATAAGCCTCACTACGATTCAATATAAAAGCTTCCCTTTCTTGTACTTTAAGCGCCGCATTAATACCAGCCATCAAACCCTGAGAAGCCGCTTCCTCATAACCAGTAGTACCGTTAATCTGTCCTGCGAAATACAAACCGTCAATCACCTTTGTTTCCAAGGTATGCTTTAATTGTGTAGGCGGGAAATAATCATACTCAATAGCATATCCCGGTCTAAAAAATTTCACATTCTCAAACCCAGCAACAGAACGCAATGCCTTAAATTGAACCTCCTCTGGAAGAGAAGTTGAAAATCCATTCACATACACTTCAACTGTATTCCAACCCTCAGGCTCCACGAACAATTGATGCCTATCCTTATCAGCAAAACGATTGATCTTATCCTCAATAGAAGGACAATATCTTGGTCCAGTACTTTTAATTCTCCCATTAAACATAGGAGAACGATCAAAGCCTTCCCGCAAAAAATCATGCACTTCAGTACTTGTATAAGACATATGACAATCCCGTTGTTTCGTCAACGGTTTTGTAATATCAGAATAAGAGAATTTCTCAGGGTTTTCATCCCCTGGTTGCACAATCATTTTAGAATAATCTAAAGAACGACCATCAACCCTAGGAGGAGTTCCCGTCTTCATTCTTCCGGCATCAAATCCTAAATCAACCAACTGCTCGGTAATTCCTTTAGCTGCTCTTTCGCCTGCTCTACCACCACCAAAATTCTTATCTCCAATATGAATCAAACCGTTTAAAAAAGTACCGTTGGTAAGCACTACAGTCTTCGCCTTGATATCAATTCCCAAAGATGTTTTCACTCCAACCACACGCTCTCCTTCTACCAACAAACCAGAAACCATATCCTGGTAAAAGTCCAAATTAGGCGTTTGTTCTAACATCAAACGCCAATCCTCAGCAAACTTCATACGGTCACTCTGGACTCTTGGGCTCCACATAGCAGGCCCCTTGGACTTGTTCAACATTTTAAATTGGATAGCGGATGTATCACTCACAATACCACTATAACCTCCAAGCGCATCAATCTCTCGTACAATCTGCCCCTTTGCAATTCCACCCATAGCAGGGTTACAGGACATCTGGGCAATGTTCTGAAGATTCATTGTCACCAGTAAAGTTGAACTCCCCATATTAGCCGCAGCGGCCGCTGCTTCACTACCAGCATGCCCACCACCAACTACAATTACATCATATGTTTCTTGAAATAAACTCATCATTGTTCCACGTGAAACACTCTTACTTGTTTCCTTTATTGATTAAAAAATAAGTTTGCAAATATACACTGATTTGGTGAGTATTAAACAAACTTAGATATATAGTAATTTTCCTTACCTCTCATTTGCAAAGCGTCCTCATCTGTCTTATCTTTGTAGCCACAATAATGTAGGATTCCGTGAATCATCACTCGCTTCAATTCTTCCTTGAATTCTACATCAAAATCCTTAGCATTGTCCTCGACCCTTTCAATAGAGATATAAATATCTCCATGTAGCTCTTTTCCTACTGAGTAATCGAAACTTATGATATCCGTCAAGGTGTCGTGATCCAAAAATTCCACATTAATTTTATGTAGATATTCATCATCACAAAATATATAATTAAGCTCTCCTTCTCTGCAGCTTTCTTCATTAATAGTCTCAGAAATCCATTTGGAATAATCGGCTTCATTGGAAAGCTCGAACTCCGTTTCGTAATTAAAACTAATCATCTGTTCTCTTGAAATACTCTTGTACTTTTACTTTATAAATTTGCTGCAAAGGTAAAGCTTGTCTATTTAAAATTTCAGTAGTGTTAAAATATTCTCTGGCAGTTGGAATTTGGTCTGGAACCGTATTATCATAATCCTTTAAATTAGTTTCGGATTGACGTTTATTATCCTCTCCCTGCATGAAGGTAGCATTCTCCATTTTCAATAATTGATGCTCCAATTCCATCATTTTTTGAAGCGTCTGATTGGTAAAACCTTTATTCAATAAATCCAATTCCACCTCTTCCATATCCTTTAACAACTTTTGCGCTTGCCCATTCAGTCCTTCCTTAGTCAACTTTTCTTCCAAAGCATTACGCAATTCCTGTTGTCTTTGATAGATCCCAAAAAGCTCACCGTTCATTTCTTCATTGTTCTGATCGGATTCTCCATCCTTTTCGCCCTCCTGCCCTTGTTGTGGTTGTTGTCCCTTTTGCTCACCTTGTTGCTGTCCATCTTTGGGTTTGCCTTGTTGCTTTTCCATCTGTTCTTGCATCTCCTTATTCAACTCCCCTTGACTTTTGATAATGTCCGGCAATTGCATTTCACTACCCTGCCCTTGCCCTGGAGAAGAATTCATTTGTGCTTCCATATTATCCAACACATCGCTCAAAAAACTAGCCAAAGCGTTGGTAGCGGTTATGGTGTATTGCTGTGCGGCGATTCCTTGATACAACTGATTTTCGGAAAGCTGTTCTAAGGATTTATCAATGTTATAAAACACTTCCGTGATTTGACTGTTCACCTGTTCAGACAACATAGGTTGTCTTAACGACAATGAAAACAGGCTATCATCAATATGTTCAAAATGTTCCCTTAAACTGCTTTGCTTGCGTAAATATTTGCCATACTCGTTATGGTTCACTTCAATGCTTTTGAATGTATTCAACAAAGCTTCCTGATCAAAAGAAAAGACCACTAAATTATCCAAAATCTGTCTTAGCATCTCAGCATCTTCAGCCATTTGCTGACCACCGCCGCCCATCATGGCTTGGGACATTTCAGAGCTCATTTGTTTCATCTTTTGCGCAGCCGACTTTTGTTTTTTCTTTGCATTTTGTTGACTTTGCTGTGCACCTTGTTGATCATTTTGCTGTTCTTGTTGTTCCTGCTTTTCCAAATCCTCCGACGCCCCTTGTTGCTCTTCCTTGATTTCTTCCTCGGTCATATCATCCTTTGGCAAATCCATTGGTTTCTTTAACCCTTCATTTTCCTTCTGAAGTTCATCCATTTCTTTCTGAAACTCCTCAAAAGCTTTATTCAATTCGTCTTGGGCTTCCTTGTTATTTTCTTCAGAATTCTTGTTGGATAAATCTTCTTGATTTTCACTTAATTGCTCCAAATCTTGTTGCAATTGTTCCGCTTTCTTGGCGACATAATAGCGTTTGGTAAGTTCCAGCAACTGCTCCAAGCTTCGTTGTTTGTTTTTATTTTGTTTGGCCAATTGTTCCAACTTATCGGTCAATTCTTCCTTTTGAATTTTCTCCTGGAGCTTTTCCAATTCTTCCAACAACTTCTCGTCTTGCTTCAATTGCTGTTCTTGTTCTTCCAAGCGTTCCTTTAAAGCTTCCTTGAATTCATCCTTTTCATTACTTTCCTTTTGAAATTCCTCTAGATTCTCCTGAAGCTTTTTATTGAAATTTTGCATCATTTCCTCCTGCGCCTTTTGACGTTTCAAGAATTGTTGCAACTTCTGTTTGTCGTTAAAATTTAATTGATCTTTTTCCTTTTGTGTTTTGGAAAATTCTTCAAGCTGCTGGTCCTGTTCTCTTAATTTATCGAAGGAATTATTTAGGTCCTTAATCGTTTCATTTTGTTCATTCAATTGTTTGGACTCTTCCTCTTCTGCCGTAAGCTTCCGATAGGAAAACACTTGACTCTTTACCTGCTTGTAATTATGCAAACGATCATTATCAAACACCTGAAAAAACAATTCGTAAGCTTTCCCCGGTTCTACATTCAATTGATTTGGAAAGGCACTTACAAATTCGTCAAAATTGGAATTGTTTACAGGAATCGAAACGTACTCCTTGGCGGATTCATTCTCCACAGGATAATAGACCAATTGCAATTTGCTTAGTCCATAATCGTCACTCACCTGTCCGTAGAAATATAAACTCTGTTGGTCCAAACTATCCTTTTCCGATTGCACTCTAATTTCTGGATAATCGTCCTTGATCACTTTCAAGGTAAAAGCCAAACTTTCGTAATCCTTTAAAGCTTGATTACTTGTACTGATTTGATAATCGCTATTATTGAAGATCTGCTTACTGCCTTCAAAATTATTCTCGTCAAGTTTTTCAAAACGCAAGGTATCCTCTGCATACAAGGTCACCCCTTCAGTAGACCTGGTATTTACTTTCCAAGTCACTTTAGTTCCCTCAGGAACGGTAGCACTTCCGGTGCTTTTTAAAACCTCATTTCCCTTTTTGGTATGCCCTGGATAATCCAGAAGCATTTCAAAATTCACTAGAGCAGGAACCTTAGTCACTTCCAAAGTATAATCTCTTGAAACCACATCATTCGCCATCATCCTAAAATCCAAGGATTCCATTGGCTGCTCAAACACATATTCAAAATGTCCTGGCGAGGTTTGCTGTAAAAAATAAGTTTCATTGTTAAATTGAATTTGGGCATTTTCCGGAATGACCTTTCCCGCTGTTGACACCTTCAACACATAATTCTTGTTTTCAACAGCCGTTAAATTGTCATTCAACACAAAAAATTTAAACGGAGCTGGCGGTTCATAGGCAGTCTTGTAATTAACTACCCTCTCATAGCTGTCGCTAAACAGATTGAAATGTCCTGTGAGGAAGGATAAGCCAATTATGAGCAACGGAATGGCTGCGTATTTTAAATATTTGAAATTCTTTTTGAAGTTAATAGCCAATTTGAAAGGTACGGGTTGCAATTCGGCAGACTTTTGTTCTATTCCAGCCAATAATAAATCAGATTCCCTAGTTTGTGCTGCGGAAGTTTGTTGCAACTGTAACACATTCAACAATTTATCACTTACTTCAGGAAAGTGTTTTCCAATGATTTGGGAAGCTTGTTCGTAATCAATCCCTTTTTGAAGCTTGAACAACTTTGCCAATGGCAACCAGATGAATTTTATAAACAGTCCAAATTCAACAGCTATAAACACCCAAAACAAAATAGTTCTGGCCGTGGGATTTAGCCACAATACATACTCGATGAACAATGTGAGTAAAAAATATAAAAGGCCAATAGCGAAAAAAAGAATGGCTCCTTTGAGCAATTCGTTGAAGTAATATCGCCTGATAAATTCCTCTAATTTAAGTTGTATGCTGTTAAAATGACTCACGTGGAATGGGATTGACTTACTAATCTACAATTTTATTTTTAGCTGTAATTAGACGAAAGTAATAACATTCTGTTAAAGTCGATGATTTCAACTTAAAATCCGTTCTATCAAAATCACAACAAGTCTTTTCATCAAACTACTTTTATCTTACACGATATCAATCTATCTTTGCAACAAATTTACAAAACATGACCAAAGAAGTTCGCGTACGATTTGCCCCTAGCCCCACGGGGCCTTTACATATTGGAGGGGTTCGCACCGCCCTATTCAACTATTTATTTGCAAAAAAACACAATGGAACCTTTGTATTGAGAATTGAGGACACCGACCAAAACCGCTATGTGGAAGGTGCCGAACAATACATAGTAGATGCCCTTAACTGGTGTAACATTCCCTTTGATGAAGGTCCAGGTAAAAATGAAAAGTTTGGTCCTTATCGTCAAAGTGAACGCAAACATTTATACAAAGCTTATGCCGAAGAACTGATTGCCTCCGGAAATGCCTACTACGCATTTGATACGGCAGAATCTTTGGATTTCCATAGAAAAGAGCACGAAGAAAAAGGAAAGACCTTTATCTACAATTGGCACAACCGTTTAAAATTAAGTAACTCACTTTCACTTTCAGAAGAGGAAGTACAGGCTAAATTGGAAGCTGGTGATCCTTATGTGATTCGTTTTAAATCGCCACAAGATGAAACTTTGCACCTTACAGATATTGTGCGTGGCAATATGACCATTGATACCAATATTTTAGACGATAAAATTTTGTTCAAAAGCGACGGGATGCCAACCTATCACTTGGCAAACATTGTGGATGATCATTTAATGGAAATCACCCATGTCATTCGTGGTGAAGAATGGTTACCTTCCTTGGCACTTCATGTGTTATTGTATAAAGCCTTTGGTTGGGACGCACCGGAATTTGCTCACTTGCCATTGATTTTAAAACCTACCGGAAAAGGGAAATTGAGCAAGCGCGATGGCGATAAATTAGGATTCCCTGTATTTCCATTGCAATGGCTAGATCCAGCGTCACAGGAAATCTCTAGAGGTTATAAAGAAGATGGTTACTTCCCAGAAGCAATGATCAATTTTTTGGCGTTCTTGGGATGGAATCCAGGTACCGAACAGGAAATTTTCAGTCTTGAAGAATTGACCAATGCGTTCGAACTAAGTCGTGTGAATAAAGCGGGCGCCCGTTTTGATCCGGACAAAATTAAATGGTTCAACCATCATTACATGCAAGACCAACATAACGATGATTTGGCAGCAACATTTAAAGCAAGCAGAGAAGAATTGGCTGATATTGACGTCAACTATATTTCTTTGGTAATAGGTTTGATTAAAGAACGCGCCACCTTTGTTGGTGACTTTTGGCAGTTGGGAAGCTATTTCTTTGTATCTCCAGAGAGCTATGACCAAAAAGCCTATAAAAAAGCCATTAAAGACGATACTAAGGCCTTAATGGTAGAATTGTTGACCCAGGTAAGCAGTGTGGAAGATTTTACGGCAGAAAGGCTTCAAAATACCATTAAAGGATGGATCACGTCCAAAGAAATTGGTTTTGGCAAAGTAATGATGCCATTGCGTATTGCCCTTGTTGGAGAATTACAGGGACCTGATGTTTTTGAAATCATGTACCTAATTGGCAAAAACGAATCAGTTTCCAGAATTGAAAAGTTGATAGCAACTTTATAAAAGAATATCACAAAACAAAAAAGCGAGCTATAAAGCTCGCTTTTCGTGTTTAAGAAGTATATGTTTAAAACAGAATCATCGCTGTAAACACAAACATAGATTGATGTCCTTTAAATTTGGAATCCCCTCCCAAAGTATCAATATCGTTATTATTGTTGAGTTTGTTTAACATGTTGGTAAACCCGTAAATATATTGCCCACGTAATTTAAAACCTGGAAAACCAGCAGACAATCCCACAGCACCATTCACATTGAATTTGGAAATATCGGTGATATCACTGGCCAAAACATTATTGTATCCTTTAATAAAATAGTTTTCCTGTGAATCGTCCTCTAATTCCAGCTCACTGTTGTATTGAATCATAGGTCCAAAATCTGCCGTGATATAATCCTCCACAATTTTCGCATGGAACAAAAAGGACACCTGTGCCGTAAACATTTTATATTCAATTTCTTCCTCTTGAAATACCAATGGTAAAGCCCCTCCAATAACATTCACTTTGTTTTCGGATAAATGAACGTTATAACTTACCGTATACCATTTGTGTGGCAAATCAACTGTAGCGCTCAAACCTCCAATCCAACCCGTTGAAGAACTTGTTTCGAAATTATCAGTAAGAATATCAAACTGGGTAATCCCTCCATGGATGCCTATCCCATTTTTTATTTTATAACGTTTGTGCTGCGCCAGAGAGGTTGTAACAAAACCAATACAAAAGACTACTAATAAGATAAAGTTGTTGTGCTTCATAATATAATTATCAGGGTATCAACAATCCAACTCATTTTAATAAAAAATAGCACTTAGATTGCCGTAATTATTGTCGAAATATAATTCTTACGGGCAAAATAAGCTTAATTTAGTAATCATTAAATAATTAACCTTAAAAAATTTATCATGGGACAATTTATCCTAGTTCCGATTCTCTTTTTTGGAGTCGTAATTTTAATCTCAGCTCTCTTTATCGTTAAACAACAAACCGCCGTTATCATTGAGCGTTTTGGTAAGTTTCAAAGCATCAGGCACTCTGGACTTCAGCTAAAAATTCCATTGGTGGATAGAGTTGCAGGGCGCTTAAGCTTAAAGATCCAACAATTGGATGTAATCGTGGAAACCAAAACTTTGGATGATGTATTTGTGCGCTTAAAAGTGTCTGTTCAATACAAAGTAATTCGCGATAAAGTGTATGATGCCTTTTATAAATTGGATTATCCCCATGAGCAAATCACTTCTTACGTATTCGACGTGGTACGTGCCGAAGTTCCAAAAATGAAATTGGACGACGTCTTTGTAAAAAAGGATGATATAGCCCTAGCTGTAAAAGCAGAATTGAATGATGCCATGTTGGACTATGGTTTTGACATCATTAAAACCTTGGTAACCGATATTGATCCAGATGCTCAAGTAAAGGCTGCCATGAACCGTATTAATGCTGCAGAACGTGAAAAAACAGCAGCGCAGTACGAAGGGGATGCGCAACGTATCTTAATCGTGGAAAAAGCTAAAGCCGAAGCTGAAAGCAAGCGTTTACAAGGACAAGGTATTGCCGACCAGCGTCGTGAAATTGCCAGAGGTTTGGAAGAATCTGTAGAAGTTTTGAATCGTGTTGGTATCAATTCACAGGAAGCTTCTGCCTTGATCGTGGTAACCCAACACTACGATACCTTACAATCCTTAGGTGAAGAAACCAATAGTAACTTGATCCTGTTACCTAACGTGCCACAGGCAGGAAGTAATATGCTGAATGAAATGGTTGCCAGTTTTACGGCCAGTAACCAAATTGGTGAAGCTATGAAAGAAGCCAAAAACAAAAGCAAAGGAGAATAACTAATTTGCTAAACTTAATTTAAAGCCCCATAACAAACGTTTGGGGCTTTTTTATTGGTCTTTCTTATATTTCTCCAAAAGCGTCTCCAAACTGGCCAAATATTCCTTCAATTCGGTTTCATCTACCGATGGATGTTCCATGTTGGGAATGGTCATGGGATTTTCGTTCAAATATTTATAAACCTCAGGGTAATCGGTTTCAATCTCTCGGGTGATATCCGCAATTTTGGTCAGCAATTCATGTACATTCTTCATCGTTCCTATTTTTCCCTTAAGTTACGAAATTTAAGAGCTGAAGAAAAGATTTATTAACGAAAGGGATGGCGTTCCTCCCATTGTCTTGAAGGATTCATCAACTTAAAAATTTGTTGCAATAGTACATTTAAAAGTCCATTGGTATGTTTCATATACATACTCATAGGAATGGCTTTGGCGCCCACAGAACTTTTAATTTCCATGGCCGTCCTACAATAAGCAATGGTTTTAAAGGAATTTTCAATCCCGAATTGGGCCATGTCATACAACATATTCAAATACAACTGATTTTCATATTGATGCTCGCTATCGTATCCTAGAAAATAGGTTTCCAAAATCTCTTTGTTCAGTATCAGCGAATAAAAACCTACTAATGTATCTTCCAAAAAATAGCCGATCACCCGAAATTGTTCCTTCAAGTGTTTTTTTAAACTATATAAATGATTTTTAGGAAGGATAAAGGTGTTGATCTTGGCATTATCCGAAACATTCTTGTACAATGCATATAGTGTTTCCGAAAAGTTTTCAATCTCTTCAAGCGTCAACTCTTTAGTAATAATGCCATTGGATTTCTTTTTGGCTGTCCTATAACGTCTTCTGTATTTTTTATTTAAACTAGCCACATAATCATCCATACTTTGCCAATTGGCTCGAACATTCATCAACATATTAGGTTGGGCGGAAACCTTAGAAATATCATAACTTTCAAATAAAGACAGTTGCTTATGGATAGGATCGGTTTCAAAAAAATCTTTAAAAAGCCATAGCCTAATCTTTTTTCCCGATTGCTGCTTGATTCTATTTTGAAGTGTTGTAAGTGCCTTAAAAATGACCTCTATCTTTTCCCCTCCGTTTATAGCATCGTTGAAATAAATACCATGTTGGCCAGTATGCATCAAATTACCAACCACAAGCACATTTCCCTTTAAAACCTTTGACACCATATTTTTAAAACGTTGTTCCAAACAATGGTCGTCTGGATTCCTAAAAATGTCTTCCAAATACAACTGTACCCTTTGAAATATTACAACGCCTACCAACTCTTCTTCAATAAAAAAGCCAACATAATACCAGGTAATATTGCTTGGTGAAGCTTTTTCCAATGCTTTTAGGTACGCTTCCTGTAAAAAGATATCGTGACCCACCAATGGATCCCAACTTTTGGGCAATTCTGCTACCGAACTATAAATTTTAAAATCAATCAATGTTTAAAAAGAAAAAGACTGAACAATACTGTCAGTCTTTTTATTATGTGATTTGTTACAAACTATTCCCAAGCACAAATAATACCTCCCATAATCATCATACAGACAATCCAAAAGCCACTATTTATAAAAATGTATTTGGCACTTTTACGTTCAAATAGAGCATTGGTGCCAATGATTGGCAAAGCCATGGTAATCCCTGTTATAAATCCATGAAGCACCCCGTGTTTAAAAGTCCTAAAAGAACTTCCGTAATCGTTCATAAATGCCGCATAGGATGGCAGAGCGCCGTCTACATCACCTTCAATCAAGCTAAAAACTCCCGATTGATGTACAACCAATGCACGTAAGGTAGCTGCAATAAAAAATGCAAATAACAATGCCAGACCAAAAATCTTGGCCATGTTCGCGCCTTTCATTTTTTCCTCGGTCATATCTGCAGCTTTCATCCAAGCAGTACCAAATACTTTTGGATTGTACCAAATAGCACCAACCACCAAAGTGGAAGCCGCTGCAACAACAAGTGCCAAAATATTAAATTCCATACTTAATTTGATTTAGTTAGTATCATAAATATAATGAAATTGCAAATATTTATTACCAAATATGATAATATCACAATAAAAAAGCTTCAGATTATAAAATTTGAAGCTTTTTTAAAATATTATATGTTATGAGACTTAAATCATATTGGCTTCCATCACCAACAATTCATTTTTATCTTCTAGGGCCTTGTTGATAAATGCTTCGATAGCTTCATTTTTCTCAAGTCCTCCATCCAATAACACCCCTAAAGTTAACATGGCCGCGATACGCGTACCTACCTTTTTAACCGCGGTTTCAAACAAAGGTTCCAAATCTTCATAGCTTACTTCCTTAGCCAATTTTTGTATTTCAGCTTTGGTTTTCAATTGCTTCGCTTCTGGAAGATTGGTATATTTTTTTCCCAATTGCTTGATAACTTCAATAGCTGGACGCTTTGGCTGACTTTGCTGTGGCTGTTTAGCTTGCGCTTTTTGTTCTGGAGCGGGTTGCTGTTTCGCCCAAGTATCACGTAATCCCACAGTTTTATTGAATACTAAAGTATCTGCAGAAGTATCATCATCCACATTGAAATATCCCAAACGTTGGAATTGAAAACGATCCCCTATCTGAGCCTCTTTCAAACTAGGTTCTACATAAGCCTCGATGATTCGTAAAGAATCAGGATTCAAAAACTCCATAAAATCCACATCCTGATCACCATCTGGAGATTCGTTTTTAAACAAACGATCGTACTCACGAACTTCTACCTTCACAGCATGTTTTACAGATACCCAATGCAAGGTTCCTTTCACCTTTTTGGAGGTATCCTCAGAATATGTACAATGGATTTCAGTTATATTACCTTCGGCGTCTTTAACCACGCTTTCCGCTTTAACGATGTAGGCATTTTTCAAACGTACTTCCCCACCAAGTTTCAGCCTAAAATATTTACTATTGGCTTCTTCCTTGAAGTCGTCACGTTCTATATATAATTCTCTTGAAAACGGTACTTTTCTAAACCCTGCATTTGGATCTTCAGGGTTGTTTTCAGCTTCCAACCATTCTTCCTTATCCTCTGGATAATTATCTATTACCAATTTTACAGGATCTAAAACCGCCATGACACGGGGTGCTGTTTTGTTCAAATCTTCCCTTACGCAAAACTCCAACAAGGACACATCAATGACATTCTCACGTTTGGCAACTCCAACCTTTTCAATAAACTGTCTGATGGCAGCAGGCGTATAACCACGACGTCTCAAACCTGAAATGGTCGGCATCCTTGGATCATCCCATCCACTTACAACACCATCTTCAACCAATTTGAGCAATTTACGCTTGCTCATTACCGTATAACTCAAGTTCAAACGGGCAAACTCACGCTGTTTTGGTAACATAGGAAGCACTTCTGGCTGATACTTGTGTACATTATGCTTGAACCAATTGTAAAGCTCTCTATGAGGCTTAAATTCCAAAGAACATAAGGAGTGTGAAATCTGCTCCAAATAATCACTTTCCCCGTGTGTCCAGTCGTACATTGGGTAAATGCACCAAGCATCTCCGGTTCTATGATGTGCTTTCTTCAAAATACGGTACATGATAGGATCACGCATCAACATATTTGGATGCTGCATATCGATTTTGGCACGCAATACATGAGAACCTTCCTCGAATTCACCATTTTTCATACGATCAAACAAATCCAAGTTTTCTTCTACAGATCTGTTTCTATACGGACTATCGGTTCCAGGTTGTGTAGGCGTTCCTTTCTGTTCAGCCATAGCTTCGCTAGACTGTGAATCTACGTAAGCCTTTCCTTCTTTAATCAACGCTACTGCCCAGTCATACAACTGCTGGAAATAATCTGAAGAATACAATTCATTGGCCCATTGGTATCCCAACCAAGACACATCCTTTTTGATGGCGTCTACATATTCCTGTTCTTCCTTAACAGGGTTGGTATCGTCAAAACGAAGGTTAACAGGAGCATTGTACCTCTCTCCTAATCCAAAACTAATACCAATGGCTTTGGTATGCCCAATATGCAAATAGCCATTGGGTTCTGGAGGAAACCTAAAACGCAGTTTATCGGTCGACAAACCATTGGCCAAATCCTCTTCGATGATATGCTCAATAAAATTGAGTGATTTCTTATCTTCAGACATAAAGTATCAGAATTATTGCTCTAAATTTTTCTTTTAAATTTTTCCACAAAATTAGGCAAATTTAAAGAAACTATGTCATTAATGAACAGTAATCTAAAAGCCCTTAATCCGTAAGGTTTCTTCT
Source organism: Mangrovimonas sp. TPBH4 (assembly GCF_001280505.1). GTDB lineage: Bacteria > Bacteroidota > Bacteroidia > Flavobacteriales > Flavobacteriaceae > Mangrovimonas_A. Next base: position 363,588 of record NZ_LBIO01000040.1, on the reverse strand, counting down.
TTATTTCCAACCAAATAACAAATACTATTTTATAGGAAAATGGAAGGGAATATTTTCAATCTATATTTACAATCCATGTTTTTATCGCTTACCTTTGCAATATGGGAATCATTAAAGTTGAAAACATCCGTGTATTTGCCCACCATGGTTGCTTAAAGGAAGAAACCAAAATAGGTAGCGATTATCGCGTAGATTTAAAAATTAAGGCCAATTTACAAACCTCGGCACAAACAGATCACTTGGTAGATACTGTAGATTATGTGCTGTTAAACAAAATTGTGAGGGAAGAAATGCACAAGGCTTCGCATTTATTGGAAACCGTTGCCAAACGCATTGTGGTTAGGATCCTTAATGAAAGCCCAATGGTCTCCAAAGCTACGGTTTGGGTGAGCAAATTAAACCCTCCTATTGGTGGCGATGTAGAAATGGTCACCATAAAAATGACAGAAAGACGAAAAAAATAAATGTAAGTAGTGTAAAACGTATATTTTTTTTACATTTGCCGCATCAAGCAGGGCGTCTTGGCCGAGTGGCTAGGCAAAGGTCTGCAAAACCTTGTACAGCGGTTCGAATCCGCTAGACGCCTCAAAAAAGCCTTAAGAAAATGATTCTTAAGGCTTTTTTATTTTAGGGCTATTGATTGATCTGTTCCAATTTATCTTTTATCAATTCCTTTTCCTTCGGAAAGAAGCCTTGAAGCAACAATAAAACCCCGAATCCTAAGATTACCAAAGCCACAATTTTCTTCGTTTTAAAGATCAAACGAGGAGTTAATTTATTCCGAAGTGTTTTGGCTACCGCAATTTTTACCAGATCTACAATAAAATATACCGCCAAGATAGTTCCCAAAAACACATACAGTCCTTCCCTTCCTTCGGTAAGCGAATTGCCAATAATGATAAAGCCCAACCATCCCAACAATACACCAATGTTGATAAAGTTGAGCAAGAAACCTTTTAAAAACAATTTCCCATAATTTTTCTGGATTTCAACACGATGGTATTCCCTTACAATTTCCCGAAAGGATTTAGAAGTTTTTATAAAGGCTATAAAACCATAAACAGCCAACAGTACCCCACCAAATACTAAAAAATTAGGATCGCCCTTTAGCTTGTCAATCAAATTATTGGTACTTAAAAAAGCCACTAGGATGAACAAAATATCCGCAAAAATGACACCCAAATCAAAAATAAGGGCACTCTTAAAACCTTTAGTAGCACTGGTTTCCAACAGTACAAAAAAAACAGGACCTATGGTAAAAGATAAAATAATACCGAAAGGTACAGCTGCCAAAATAGCATCGAGCATAAAAGATGTTTGTTTCTACAAAGTTAGAAAAAGGAAAACATAAGATTTTCCAAATTCACAAATGGAAGTACAAAAATACAATTCTGAAAAATATTTAGGACTTCACCAAAACTGCAGTTCCGGTAACGGAAACTACAATAATAGCCGAATTTGGAAAGGTTTCAATATCCAATCTTATGCCCACCACGGCATTAGCCTTTAATTTCAGGGCATTATCTCTTAAATGTTGAAAGGCCTCTTCTTTGACTTCATTCAAATTATCTTCCATGGATTGGTAATATTTTTCCATGTTAAAAGTAAAAGCAGCCTTTTGCATCCTGGTGGAAACTCCAGAAACTATTCCCAAATAATCCATAATTGGATGCCCTTCAATTTGATCGGTTGTAGTTAAAATCATAGTATCACAATAAACTGCCTCGCGCCAAGCCATCGAGGCATTTAAATTTTGATTATCAAATAAATTAATCCTCTGGTTTCCCCACTAAATTAAAATCTAAATGCTTTTTCACCAAATCCGTATCCTTAACGGTTACCATCACTTCATCTCCTAACTGGTACATGTGTTTGGTTTCGCGACCAATGATAGCAAATTGGGCTTCATCAAATTCGTAATAATCATCACGGATGTCGCGGATTCTCACCATGCCTTCACATTTATTAGAAATAATTTCCACATAAATACCCCAATCGGTGACTCCGGAAATTACCCCTAAAAACTTTTCATCCTTATGATCCTGCATGAACCTAATTTGCATATACTTGATGGAATCTCGCTCGGCTTTCGTCGCTAAATATTCCATATCACTGGAATGTTTGCACTTATCTTCGTAGATCTCTTCATTGGCCGATTTTTCACCGTCCAAATACATCTGCAACAAGCGATGCGCCATCACATCTGGATAACGACGAATAGGCGATGTAAAGTGACTGTAATACTCAAAAGCCAATCCATAATGCCCAATATTTTGTGTGGTATATTCGGCTTTGCTCATACTTCTAATCGTCAAGGTATCCACCAAATTCTGTTCTTTTTTGCCGTTTACCTCAGACAATAAATTGTTAAGCGAACTGGAAATACTTTTCCGATCCTTGAAATTCAGTTTATATCCAAATTTAGACACCACCCCTTGCAAGGCGGCTAATTTACTTTCATCCGGTTCGTCGTGAACACGGTATACAAAGGTCTTTGGCGGTTTCTGTTTCCCTACAAATTCTGCCACTTTTTTATTCGCCAGAAGCATGAATTCCTCAATCAATTTATTGGCATCCTTACTGGTTTTAAAGAAAACCCCAACAGGATTATTGTCTTTATCCAAATTGAATTTCACTTCTACTTTATCAAAGGAAATGGCGCCTGAGCGCATACGCTTGCTACGCATTTTTTTGGCCAAGGCATCCATTTTCAAAATAGCATCGGCAATGTTTTGATCAGCTTTATAAGCTTTTCCTGTTAAGGACACTTCTTCAGGAATATCGTTGGTTTCAGATTCAATAATAGCCTGAGCCTCTTCATAGGCAAATCGGGCATCACTGTAGGTCACGGTTCTACCAAACCATTGGTCTTTTACCTCAGCCTTGTCATTTATTTGAAACACAGCCGAAAAGGTATATTTCTCTTCATGAGGTCGCAACGAACAAGCATTATTGGATAAAATTTCGGGAAGCATAGGCACCACACGATCTACCAAATACACCGAAGTTGCACGTTCATAAGCCTCATCATCCAATACGGTATTTGGACGCACGTAATGCGACACATCCGCAATATGGATTCCGATCTCATATAAGCCGTTTTCAAGCACTTTAAAGGACAATGCGTCATCGAAGTCCTTGGCATCCTTAGGATCGATTGTAAAGGTCAATATGTCACGCATATCGCGTCTTTTGGCTATTTCCTCTTTGGTTATAGAAGTATCCAAATTGTTGGCGTAAGCTTCTACTTCATAAGGAAATTCATAAGGCAAACCGTACTCTGCTAATATTGAGTGGATTTCGGTGTTATGCTCTCCTGGTTTTCCTAAAACCTTCAAAATTTTACCATAGGGAGAATCGGCTTTCTCCGGCCAATCTTCCAAAGATACCAACACTTTATCTCCATCCTCAGCATCGTTGGTTTTATTGATTGGTACAAAAATATCCTTGTACATTTTACTACTATCAGGAATTACAAAGGCATAATTGCTGTGCAATTGTACCACGCCAACATACTCGGTCTTAGCACGTTTTAAAATTTGGGTCACTTCTCCTTCCTGACGACCTCTGCTCCGACGTTTATAGACGTAAAACTCCACTTCATCACCATCCAGAGCCTTATTCATATTGTTTGAGGCAATAAAAACATCCTCCTCAAAGTGATCGGAAATAATATACCCGGATCCCTTGGCACTCATATCCACAATTCCCGTATAGTATTCGGTAGTAACAATGGCCTTGAATTTGCCACGTTCTACTTCTTCTATTTCCTGTTTTGCTTTAAGCTGCTGAAGTTTCTTAATGATCTGGTTCCTGCTGCTAGCATCGTTCACTCCCAGTTTAGCAGCTATCTGCTTGTAGTTGAAAGCTTTGTTACGTTCCTTTTTTAAAATACTTAAGATTGTATTTGTAAGGTTGGAAATTTGGTTGTTCGATTTCCTTCTTTTTTTCTTTCTAGCCATTCTCTTTTTTCTAATAGTAACAAATCTAAGGTTTAATATACTAAATCATATTTCTTTTACGCTAAGATTTTAAAGGAATCCCTAAACAGATTTCAAATACTCCTTTTCAAACAGATTTTATAAATCTTATCGTTATTCACAAATAGTATTATAATTACTTTTCTTTTTTGAAATTTTTAAAAAATGATTGTTGTTTATGATAGGGTGTTAATAACTGGAATAACTTTTTTGATTTTTTTTTTGAAAACTCACAGTTTACGGTCTATTAAAATGTTATTAACAGTTATTATTTACTTAAATACTTCATTTTGAATGAAATTTAAGTAGTTATTAAAACCTGTTTAAAAGGAATGTTAATAGTTTTGATTTAACAACTTTTGGAAATTTTGGTGTTTATAATGAAAAATTCAATGCTGAAAACTCTCCCAAAAAAAGTGAAGTTATCTTTTGGTTTTTTCAATGCCATTTCTCTATTGAAAATATATTTGAATTTTAGAAAATAATCTTTTAGAATTTAATTAACAGTTATTAACAACTTATAAAAAGAAAAGCTAAAAGTAATTAACCAATACTTTAAAATGTGAATAACTATAGGCTGTAAGGCGACATTTTGTACCTTTGTACCTTTAAATCAATTTAATACATATAATGAACATTTCAATCGGTAACGATCACGCAGGAACAGAGTATAAATATGCTATTGTTAAACATTTGGAGGCAAAGGGACATACTGTTAAAAACTATGGTACAGACAGTACAGACAGTGTAGATTATCCAGATTTTGTACATCCTGTGGCCAATGATGTGGAGAGTAAAGCTGCAGATTTTGGAATTATTATTTGCGGTAGTGGAAATGGAGCCAACATGACGGCCAACAAACATCAAGGTGTACGTTCTGCCCTATGCTGGACTAAGGAAATTGTAACCTTGGCCAGAGAGCACAACAATGCCAATATATTGAGTATTCCGGCGCGTTTTACGGCGCTTCCTCAAGCCATTGAAATGGTTGATGCATTTTTGGATACACAGTTTGAAGGTGGACGCCACCAAAACCGAGTAAACAAGATTCCGGTGTCTTGCTAAATGGGACATGGACATTCACATACACACACACATGTAGGTAAAAAAGATAGAAATCTGGTGGTTTCTATCTTTTTAAATATTGTTATAACTGTAGCACAAATTATTGGTGGACTTATTTCTGGTAGTTTGTCGCTTTTAAGTGATGCCCTTCATAACTTTAGTGATGTCCTTTCCTTGATTGTAAGTTATGCCGCTTCTAAGCTCTCCAAACAAAAGGCTTCTATTAATAGAACTTTTGGATTTAAACGTGCCGAAATATTAGCAGCTTTCATAAATGCCATCACTTTGGTTGTGGTGGCTATTTTATTGATAATTGAAGCTATCAAGCGTTTTAAGGCACCAGAGGAAATAGAATCCAATTTGGTGATTTGGCTATCCTTAATAGCTATAGCAGCCAATGGGTTTAGTGTGCTATTGTTGAAAAGTGATTCTGAAAAGAACATTAATATCCGTTCTGCCTATTTACATCTGTTAACGGATATGTTGGCAAGTGTGGCTGTTTTAATTGGTGGACTGTTGATGAAGTATTACCAAGTGTTTTGGGTAGATAGTGTGCTTACCTTTTTAATAGCATTGTACCTTATTTGGGTGGGTTACGATTTATTAAAAACATCCACAAAAATGTTGATGTTGTTCACACCAGACAATATAAATATCAAAGATGTTGTTAGAGCTGTGAATAAATTGCCTAAAGTGAGTAAATTACATCACGTTCATATTTGGAACTTAAGTGACCATGAACTGCATTTGGAAGCCCATTTAGATTTAAATGAAGACATTTCCACAACCGAGTTCAACGAGCTTTTGCACGAAATAGAAAAACTGTTGCATGATAAGTTCGAAATTAACCATGTTACCATACAGCCCGAATTCAATAAAAAAGATCCTAAAGAAGTAATTGTTCAAGATTGATGTTGTCTATTAGCATTAAATATTTTTCAGAATTAAGCGTTGAGGAACTCTATGCGCTTTTACGTTTACGGTCTGAGGTTTTTGTGGTAGAACAGGATTGTGTGTATCAAGATGTGGACAACAAAGATCAAAAGGCTTTACATGTCTTAGGTTATGAAGGCGATACTTTGGTTGCCTATACCCGACTTTTTAAGGCTGGTGATTACTTTAATGAAGCAAGCATTGGAAGGGTGGTTGTGGCCACCAACAGGCGTAAACACAAGTATGGTTATCAAATAATGGAAAGCTCAATCGAAGCCATTTCCAATTACTTTAATGAAGATATCATTAAAATATCGGCACAATGCTATTTACAGCAATTTTATAACAATCTTGGATTTAGAGAAATTGGAGACTCCTATTTAGAAGATGGGATTCCTCATATCGCAATGTTGAAAACTAAGGTTTAGGCTTGTAATTATTACTTATTTTCCCCTCCTACATAGGTAACTAAGATTTCCACGCGCCTGTCAAATTTAGGATCGCCACCAAGTGGGAACAAGCGACGCATTCCAACGTATTTCATTCGTTTTTTGTTTACCCCTTTTTTGGCTAAATAGTCATAGATATACTTAGCTCTGGCTACAGAAAGATTACGTTTTTTGGTTTTCCTGTCTATAGCATCCCTACTGTTTTGCGTGCAGCATACATGGCCCTGAATGGTAAAATAAATATCATCGCGCTCAACCAAAACTTCAGCAAGTTCTTCCAAAGTTTTCACAGATTCCGAAAGTAAATAACTATAACCAGTTTTAAACAAAATATTGTCTAAAGTGAATTTATCCCCTGCCTTAAGATCACCTTTCAGTTGGTCCTTGACATCCATTTTTACGGGTTCTTCAACCACTCTAGGCGGATTGTAAGGATGTACAATGATTTCAACTTTTCGGTTTAGACCTCTTATTTTATGGACATCCTCTTCTTTTATAACCTTTAATAACACCTCTCCTTTTCCATCAACATTGGTGATGACGGATTCATCAAATTCGTTGTTGGAGAAAATAGTCTTTATGGAATTAGCTCTTTGTTGGGAAAGTTTAAGATTATAGGTATCACTTCCTCGATCGTCAGTAAACCCATAAATAGACACTTTTTCAATGTCTAAACCTTCAATTTCCGAAAGAAATAATAGTAATCTATTGTGCTCTGTTGGTGGAACTTCAAACTTGTCGGTTTCAAAATAAACCTCGTGTGTTAGATCTTCTTGGGCACATAAAAATTGTGTAATTAAAATAAAAAATGCTATTAATTTTTTCATTATTATTACAATAAGGGGAAATAAATATACTTTATTTTTCTACTTTTTAAAAATGTACTTAAGAAATTTTTTACTTCAAGTAGCCTTGATAGGTCGATAAATTCCCTAAAATTTCGGTAGCTTTTTGAATTTCAGTATTAGTAGCAATATAATAAGTATATAATCCTTCTCTATAAAAATAGCGTTTGACGATCTCGTCAGACAATAGGGATGACAATTGGGTTTTGTTGGCATCTACGGCTTGGTCCTTATAGGAATTTAAAGTCTTTACAAGCGCATCATACTCTGGATTGATAACTGGTTTTAACTGTTCTTCCTTGGCGACAGCTAAGGCATCATCAAAGGCTTTTTCTGTCTTGGTTTCAAAGTTGAAATCATTGGTTTTAAGGAAGGTTTTAAAATCCTTAAAGTCCGTATCTGTAAATTTAAAGGCATTCAAATCAGCTACTTGATGACTGTAATAATATTTGGTGGCATAATCAAAAATAAGGTTATCATTTAAGATGGCTGTCGTAATTGGGCTATAAATTGATTCCTCCATTTCCACGTCTGGTTGGATACCCCCACCGTCGTAAACGGTTCTTCCTTTTTTGGTTTTAAAGGCGTTGTAATTTTCCTGTTTTACTCTAGTGGCTTTACCTTCTTCATCCCTGTTCCAATAATCCAAAGCCTGAATACAACGACCCGATGGGGTGTAATATCTGGAAATGGTAATTTTCATATGGGTTCCATACACTAATGGTTTTGGACGTTGCACCAAACCTTTTCCAAAACTTCTTGTACCTACCACTACGGCACGATCCAAATCCTGTAAAGCACCAGATACAATTTCACTGGCGGAAGCACTGCGGCCATCAATAAGTACCACCAATGGAATTTCGGTGTCCAAAGGTTCTTTAGAGGTGTAATAGGTTTTGTTGTATTTCTTTACTTTAGATTTGGTGGTCACCACCAATTGGTTTTGAGGTACAAAAATATTGACCACATTGACAGCTTCACTTAACAGTCCTCCTGGGTTGCCTCTTAAGTCCAAAATCAATTTTTTAGCCCCTTCTTTTTTAAGACTTCTAATGGCATTGATGGTCTCTGAAGACGCCTTTTCGTTGAATTTCCGCAACACCACATAACCTGTTTGGTTATTTACCATGGAATAATGCGGTACGGCATGGATTTCAACAGCTTCACGTTTAATAGTGGCAGTATGCGTTTTACCTTGACGTAAATAGGTTACGTTTACATTGGTACCAGCGGCGCCTTGCAACAAATTAGCTGCATCGTCCTTAAAATCGGCGACTACAACATTTTCAACTTTAATAATTTCGTCACCAGCCTTTAAACCCGCTTTATCGGCGGGATAATCTTTATAAGGTTCAATGACTACTAACTTATCCTTCAAGGTCAGAATACTGGCACCAATTCCCGTGTAATCCCCTGTATTGTTGATTCTAGAGGCTTCCACATCCTGTTCGTTCATAAAATTGGTATAGGGATCTAAATCCTCCAACATGCTTTTAATGGCCGTGTCCATTAAATCACCAGGATTGGTCTCATCAACATAGTTCATGTTGAGTTCCTTAAAAAGGGTGGTAAAAATTTCTATCTGTTTGGCAATTTCAAAAAAATCGCTCTTAAAGGCTGTTCCTGTTAAAAAAATAGAGGCAATAAGAACAGGCACAAGGATATGTTTACGTAATCGATGTTTCATAGCAGTAAGGTTTAATCTAGGGTAATCGTTTGTGTAAATTTTGTAAGCAGTTGCTTCATTTTTTTATCAACCTGCTCAAAAGATGTACCATCTTTACCAATGTACAAAATCATTAACGCATAAGGCTCACTAATGTTGTTAAAAAATGTGGGTTTGTTCAATCTATAAGCTTCCCGCAAAAGGCGTTTTATGCGGTTGCGGTCGGTGGCATTTTTGAATCTTCGCTTGCTCACGGACACGCCAGCCTTGATTAAAGTGCCATCGGCATGGGGTGTTGGCAGATAAATCATTTTTAAAGGGTAGGCCGATACCGATTTGCCTTCTTCAAACAAATGGGAAATGACAATCTTGCTTTTTAGTTTTTCTGAAGCGTTAAACGTGTATTTCATACTATAGATTTGAGGTCTCTACAAGATGTACTTTATGTGCCTTTAAATCGGTTAATGCAGCCTCATAGCTGGCCTGATCTATATAGCTGGTAGCATCCGTAAGGTAGTAGGTATTAAAACCGGCTAATTTAGCATCTTTTGCGGTATAATACACACAATAATCGGCCGCCAATCCACCCACATACACATCGCTTATACCCTTTCCTTTTAAATAGCCCTCTAAGCCGGTAGCATTACTGTGGTTGTTATCATAAAAAGCACTGTAGCTATCAACTTCTATATCCATCCCTTTTCTAAAAATAGCTGCGACTTTATCGGTACGGAGTGCCTCCGAAAATTGCGCGCCGTCACTTCCCTGTACACAATGGTCAGGCCACAATACCTGGGGATTTCCGTTCAGGTCAACCACATCAAATACCTGTGCTTTTTCATGATTGGATGCAAAGCTTTTATGGGCTTTTGGATGCCAATCCTGTGTGGCTACAATCAAATCAAATTTAGATTGAATTTTATTGATTTTGGGAATGATAGCATCACCCTTTGGAACTGCCAAAGCACCTCCGGGTAGAAAATCATTTTGGATGTCTACTAAAATTAATGCCTTCATAACTTAGAGTTTCAGTTTTTCCTTTTTCAATTGGTTTCTCAAAGCTTCCAACTCGGGGCTTAATCCTACTTTATAGATATGTGGATAGGCAAAACGCTTGTGTTCAATAGGCAATTTCTCTAGGTTCTGTTTGGCAATGTCTGCAAGTTCCTTGGCCGATAGTTCAGGGTGTAAACGCTTACCATCTTTAAGTACTATTTGAAGTAAAGGCAACGCTTTATAGGGAGATAAGGCCATTTGTTTATGAGGTTCAAAGGGATGTGCCATGGTGTGTGGAGCTTCCAAACCATCTAAAGTAATGGCATCGGCAATATGCTCTTCCTCTTCGTTGTAATAACGATAGACCTGCTTTTCCCCTGGGAAATTCATTTTTTTTAGATTCTCCGAAATCTTGATTCGGGGAGTGTTGTTAAAACTGCAGAGTTTGTAAACCCCGTCCAAGGCAGCACTCTCCTTCCCTACTACCAAATTGGTGCCTACGCCATACAGATCTATTTGGGCCTGTTGTTCCTTTAAACTTCGGATCACATGTTCGTCCAATTGGTTGGAGGCTGCAATCTTTACATAGGGTAATTCAGCGGCATCCAACTGTTTTCGGGCGGCTTTGGACAAATAGGCCAAATCGCCACTGTCCAACCGAATACCCAAAAGCTTTTCGCCTCTGGCTTCCATTTCCTTGGCTACGGTTATGGCATTGGGAACGCCTTGTTTTAGGGTGTTATAGGTATCCACCAAAAGCACACAGTTGTTTGGTCTGGTTTCTGCAAAATCACGGAAGGCCGTCAACTCATCATCATAACTTTGAATAAACGCATGAGCCATGGTCCCTGAAACCGGAATGTGATATTCTTTTCCAGCCAGTACATTGGATGTATAATCGAAGCCTCCAATAAAAGCTGCTCTACTGGCCTGCATACCTGCGAGTCCCTGGGATCGACGCAAACCAAATTCTGCCAAACTTTTGGAATCACCGGCAATATGCCGAATCCTGCTTGCCTTGGTGGCAATCAAGGATTGAAAGTTCAAGGTGTTGAGCAAATAGGTTTCTATGAGTTGGCATTCCAAAATAGTACCACTTACCGTTAAAATGGGAATGAACGGAAACACAATGGTACCTTCGGGCATACTCTTGATGGTGCCCTTAAATTGAAATGTTTTTAAGTATTCTAAAAAATCTTTATCAAAGCCCTCCGAAGCCAAATACGTAATATCCTCTTCTGAAAAAGTAAAGGTTTCCAAATGTGTTAAGACTTCTTCCAAACCACAGAACAGCACATAACCTCCATCAAAAGGGGTTTTTCTGAAGAAATAGTCAAAGGTGGCGGTTACCTCGTGTTTATCTTTTAGAAAGTAGGATTGACCCATGGCCAGCTGGTACAAATCGGTATAAAGTGCAGATTGCAAATCCATGGTATTAAAGTTTCTTATAAAAATACGCTATGTTTTTAAGAAAACCGCCAAGCATGTTTTTAATTTGGTTTAATGAAAGATGATTAGCCAATCGTTGGTTCCAAAAAAAATGAAGTTTACTTCATTTTAGAAGCCATCAACAAGGCATTATAGGCATTTACAATCTTTCCGGATTTGGAAAGTTTCTGAAAAGCCTTGATATGTGTGGGGTCCTCTCCCACTTGCACTTCGGTAGGAAGTGACAAACCGGATTTCATTATGATTTCCTTTACTTGTGCGGCTCTTAAATGTGGATATTGCGACCGAATCAAAGCCGCCACACCAGCCACGGCTGGAGCAGCCATAGAGGTGCCATCTTCACTTTTATAGGCATTGTTGGGTATGGTAGAATAAATCTCGCTACCCGGTGCAAAAACATCGACATTTTGTTGTCCGTAGTTGGAATAGTCGGCTACAACCTTTGTACCGTAGGTTGGATTTAAGGCACCTACCACCAAAAAATTATCCGAAATTTCCTTTCCGTTTACTACATCGCTTGGAAAGGATGCTGTCTTATCCAAATCATAGGCTTCATTGCCAGCACTTATTACCAAAAGCACATCGTGTTGGGCAGCGTATGCTATGGCATCGGTTACCCATTCGCTGTGCGTGGCAAAGTATTTTCCGAAGCTTCCGTTGATAATCTTGGCGCCATTATCTACTGCATAACGAATGGCCAAAGCCACATCCTTATCGTATTCGTCCCCATTTGGTGTGCTGCGAATGGCTATCAATTTCACGTTGTTGGCAACCCCATTTATCCCTATCTGGTTGTTGCGTTCGGCAGCAATAATACCTGCTACATGGGTCCCATGGGTTTCTTCGGGATCGTGTGGATTTACATTATTATCGCCATAGCCAACATCCGACAAATCATCTGGATTATCGCCAGTAGTTCTTCCTTGGAAATCTTTATTCAAATGGTAGTCTAAATGATCATTGATAAGTACCAAATCGTTTTTAATGGCCTCTTTGAAATCTGATAAGGAATCATATCCCGAAGTGTAGTATTTTACAATTTCAATGGCAGTCAACAACGATTGGTTGTTGGTGCTAATACTGTCAATATCAGCTTTGGAATAGGTGCTTTTCTTTAAGTTAGTGGACAAATAATAGTCTGCTGTTACCAACTGCGCCATAATCTTGTCGTATGTGTCTTTTAGATTGCTGTATTTTCTAAATTCCTCTTCGTATTTAGCTTCGGCTTCTGCATATTGTGGGTGACTGGTGTCCCCTTTGGCCAAAATTCGGGTATATTCAAGTTGCTCGTTATAGGTATTACCCAAAAAGTTCCAACCGTGGATATCATCTACATAGCCATTGTTGTCGTCATCAATCCCGTTGTTGGGAATTTCATTGGGATTGGTCCAAATAACATCGTTTAAATCTTCATGGTCAATATCCATCCCAGAATCGATGACCGCGACCAAAGTGGTGGTTCCTTGTTCTGTTTTTAGGACTTCCTTATATGCCCTATCCACACTCATTCCCGGGATAGTATCGAGCAACAGGTCTAAATGTCCCCAGTGGTTCTGTTGTTTTTCGGTAATAGGAGCAGTTTTGTAATAGGGATGTGGGACTTTTTCTAAGGAGATACCACCCACACGGGCGCTTCCACATCCTACAAAAAAGGGGCCAATCAGGGCTGTAGCAAAAACAAGTTTTAAGGCTTTCATGGACTAAAAGATATCATTACAATGTAAGACATCCTTTAATCGAACGCCTTTTTCTGTGTGTTGTACGGTGATGATTTCATTGTGGGCATCGTGTTCCAAAAACAAGTAAAAATTGTTGTCGGCTGCCATGTTCAGGAACTGTTCCTTTTCATCAAGTGTTAGCAACGGTCTGGTATCGTAGCCCATTACAAAGGGTAAGGGCAGGTGACCAGCGGTAGGCAATAAATCGGCCATAAAGCAAATGGTATTTCCGTTGTAGTGAATCATCGGAATCATTTGTTTGTCGGTGTGCCCATTGGCAAAAAAGATATCGAAGCCTAAAGCTGAATCCTTTAAAATGTGATCATTTGGAAGCTGTGTAAATTTCAACTGTCCGCTGTCTTCCATAGGAAGGATATTTTCTTTTAAAAAAGACGCTTGTTCCCTCCTATTGGGTTTGGTGGCCCATTGCCAATGGTCGGCATTGCTCCAAAACGCAGCGTTTTTAAAAGCGGGCTCATAGCCTGTCCTATCGGCATTCCATTGAATACTCCCGCCACAGTGGTCAAAATGTAAGTGCGTCATGAACACATCGGTAATATCATCTCTGTGGAACCCATATTTGGCCAGGGATTTATCTATAGTATCATCGCCCCACATGTAGTAGTATCCAAAGAACTTTTCACTTTGCTTGTCTCCCATTCCAGTATCGATCAAGATAAGCCTATTGCCATCTTCAATCAACAAGCAGCGAGCTGCAATGTCTATCATGTTGTTGGAATCGGCAGGATTGGTACGCTGCCAAAGGGATTTAGGGACCACGCCAAACATGGCGCCTCCGTCAAGCTTAAAGTTTCCAGATTCTATAGGGTAAAGTTTCATAGTGCATAATTTTATGCAAATTATGAAAAGCTGAACAAATTACCTCTATGCTTTAGTAATTATTGACTGGAGTGAAAGAATGGGTTTCGATAGTTTTTTGGAGCCTTTTTCCAAAGTCCAATAAAGCTTTTAACTCCTTAATACTTGCAATGCGTTCTTTACTGAAAATGAGTAGACTTTCGCCATTGGATTCAATATGGTAGTACGGATTACTTTCAAAGAACAGAACCAATTCATCATTAAAGAAGGCGGTGATGCCCTCTACGTCTTCACCCAATAAATAAAACCGTTTGGAAAAGTCGTCATGGTCTTGTATTGGAATATCCTTAAAACCGGCAAGGGCGTATACCTTTTCCAAAAACCCTTCTCGGTCCAGCGTAAATACAGGAACTTCATTTTCAAGATCTATGTGCAACATGGTGGTACGGACCACTTCCTTGGCAATAAATTCACCCTCTGAAAACTCTATATCAAAGAGGTTAATGGAATGGATATCATTAAAAAGACGGTTGTAAATATGATTGATCTGTTTGGTCTTGAAGAACAAAAAGTCCTTAAGAAACAAGGTGTCCTTGCATTTGGTGGGGTTGTAACCCAATGAAAAATCCTCGGCAATAGTTTGTAGTTGCGATTGACGTTTGGTCAAATGGCGTCCAAACAATCGAGTACCCGAGAGGTTTCTTCGTAGGGCAAAGGGATGTTCAGAATCTGCCTTATAGGTATCTAGGCCAACAATTTCAAAGTGACCATCATTTTTGGTGAACATGTCTTGGTAACCGTTGAGGTTTTCCATGACGGTGTGGTCCACAAAATTACAGAGCGAAAAATCGATTACTACATCGCAATGCTGTGGGATGGCATCCAATTTCTCCTTGAGCTTGTAGTAGTTTAAAAAACTGCAAAAATGTTTCACACTTACATAGTAATTGCCATTATCCTCTTTATACATCAAGACATTTGGCTTCAATAGGTTTCTTCCAAAAAGCATGAAACTTTTGTTGATGATGATGTGGATGATCAAGGTGGTAATTACTCCAGAAATAATCCCTGTAATCAAACCAATTTTGAGGGTTATAAACAGTGTTACGAAGAAGATGATAAGCTGTTCTTTTCCTATAAAAACAATGTTCCGGATTACCGTTGGCGAGGCCAGTTTATAACCGGTAAATACCAAAATGGCCATAAGGGCCGGTAGTGGAACTCGGGTTAGTTGTGTACTGAACAATACGATGAAAACCACCAAAAAGAAGGCATGAAAGAAATTGGATGAGGTATTGCTTCCTCCATTGTTTACGTTTACAGAGCTCCTTGCGATGACCGTTACCACATTAAGACCTCCTAAAAAGCCACTACCTATCGTGGAAACTCCCAAGGCCTTTAGGTCTTTGTTGACGTTGGAACGCCTGTTTTCAGGATCAAGTTTATCAACGGCCTTTATACTCAACAAAGATTCTATACTGGCAATAAGGGTTAGGGCCAATACACTGGACCAGAATGAAAAACTTCCCAATTGACTGAAATCCACCGATGGAATTTGAGTGATGATTTCATCAAAATGCGGAATGCCCGAAACCATATAATTTTTGCTGATGGGGTTGTCCTCATGCAGTACTAATTCAAAATAATAACTGAAACCAATTGATAGCAATACAATCCACATTGGGGCGGGAATCAATTGTAGGTATTTATTCCGAAGCTTTGGGTAGATTATCATGATCCCCAAACTAATAACACCAATAATGGCGGCGTAAATCAAACCTTTTTTATCATAATGGAGCGCATCGTTGATGGTTACAGGAATTTCAATCAAGTAATCCATGGCATCCGTCCGTTGTATTTTGTGGGCCAGCATGATGTGAAACTGTTTCCCTAAAATAATAAGGCCGATAGCGGCCAACATCCCTTGAATAGCAGAGGATGGAAAAAAGTCCGACAGTTTGCCCAATTTTAAAAAGCCCAGAGCAATCATCACCAATCCAGAACAGATAATGGCGGCATAAGCACCATTAAGTCCCAAGGTACTTATAGCTACAAGGGTGACGCCTACCATACCATTCCCTGGACCAGTAATAGTTACGTGGCTACCACCTAAGATGGACACCACTAGGCCGCTTATAATGGCTGTGATGACTCCGGCAATAGGAGGCGCTTCGCTGGCCATGGCCAATCCCAAACCTAAGGGAAGAGCAATAAGACTCACTACAAACCCCGAAAAGATGTTACGCGGGAGTTGGCTGACAAAGGTTTTTATGTTGTTTTTTTTAGGACTCACTGTATAATCAAAACATCGGTTGGTAATTCGGTTAGGATGTGCTCTATGTCATGGGGAAACAGGCGGTCCCAAAAGGACATCTTTAGTGGGGCATTCATTACCAAAAGGTCGGCACGGACCACTTCGGCATAATGTCCAATGGAATAGCCACGTTTTCCAAAGATGGGCTGTGTATTCAATAGCACAGAATCTTTATAAACCTCGGGAATTTCAGCAATCAATTGTTTCACTCTGGAATCTTCCCTCAACACCAAGCGCTCCTTGACTATATTGGCTTTTCTGAGGGATCTGTGGTCTTCTACACTAACGGCTACCTGTTGTTTTGTAATTTCTTCAACCACCGTAATTTTATTGGAACCTAATTTATTGGCCACAAAAAAGGCTGCAGAAATAGCTTCCTTGGTTCTTGGGTCTTTCAAGCCATTAACCACTATGTGTTGACAGCGCACGCGTTGTTTAGAAGGTTTGGTGAGCAACAAAATACTGCACTTCACATTGCGCGTTATTTTTCGAGCAATGGATCCCACGTAATATTTTATAAGGTTTTCACGCTTGAGGGCGCCAAGAATCAAAAGGTCTATATTGTAGGTTTTGGTTGCCGATAGAATGACATCTACCGGATCTCCACTTTTAAATACAATTTGATAGGAAAGTTGCTGCTCTATAAAGGGCTGTAAAATTTCCTCAATCTCATTTTCTTTCTTTTGAGAAGCTTCACCAACATGTATTAACAGTAGTTTGCAATCAAAAAACAGGGCAATCCGGGACGCTTCATAAATATTGGAAACGAGGTTAGGAGAAAAGGCCACGCCAATGCCTATTGTATGAAAAGGCTTTAAATTCAAAGTAAAGTATAGTATTGGACGGGGAAGATACTATTTTTTTTAAAACTGATTATTTTGTATTTGGGAATGAAAAATGTTGCTATTTATTATTATTTTAACAAAAAATTGGATACATGATTGAACTTTCGGGCATTGTAATTTTAGGAATCTTGGCTCAATGGGTCGCTTGGCGCTTTAAAATTCCCGCAATTTTACCTTTAATTTTAATAGGGTTGTTTGTGGGACCTTTTTCTACCTTGATTTCTGCCGATGGTTCCAAATGGATACAGCCTGTGTGGAATGGCGAAAAAGGGCTTTTCCCTGGCGACAGTTTATACAGTTTTGTATCCCTAGCCATTGGGGTGATTCTGTTTGAAGGCGGTCTTACCCTAAAGCGCAATGAAATCTCCAAAGTGGGCCCTGTAATTATGAAACTTATCAGTTTGGGGGCTGCCGTGACCTTTATTGGTGGAGGGATTGCCACGCATTTTATTTTTGATCTTAGTTGGAAGTTGTCCTTTTTGTTTTCGGCCTTGATTATTGTCACCGGCCCCACCGTAATAGCACCTATTTTAAGGAACATTCCTCTTAAAAAGGACGTGTCGGCCGTACTAAAGTGGGAAGGTATTTTAATTGATCCCATTGGTGCCTTGGTAGCCGTATTGGTGTTTGAGTTCATCAGTATTGGGGATGATACCGGGTACACTTCTCAAGCATTTATTGAATTTGGTAAGATTGTCATCATTGGGTTTTCCTTTGGGACCACGGCCGCTTTGGCCTTGTATTTTGCCATTAACAAGAAATTGATTCCTCACTATTTGCTGAATGTGGCGGCCTTGTCTGTCGTGTTGTTGGTGTTTGTGGAGTCGGATATATTTGCTCACGAATCGGGACTTTTGGCTGTTGTGGTGATGGGTATGGTATTGGGGAATAGCAAGCTTCAAAATTTAAAGGAACTCCTTTACTTCAAGGAATCCTTGAGTGTACTGCTCATTTCCATTCTCTTCATATTGCTCTCAGCCAATGTGAATATTGAAGATTTGATGACTGTTTACGACTGGAAAACGGCCATTCTTATGGCGGTGATCATCTTTGTGTTACGGCCTTTGGGTGTGTTTTTAAGCACGACCAATTCCAGACTTAAAACCAACGAAAAACTGTTTATAAGTTGGGTTGGGCCACGAGGAATTGTTGCAGCGGGTATTGCCTCCCTGTTTGGCACCAAATTGGTGTTGAAGGGAGAGCCTGGTGCGGAGTACATCACACCTTTGGTGTTTACCACGGTATTGGTTACGGTCCTGCTGAACGCCACCACGGCCCGTTCCTTTGCTAAATGGGTCGGGGTATATTTAAAATCCAGCGATGGTATTTTAATTGTGGGTGCTTCTGAAGCCTCTAGGATTATTGCGCGTTACCTGATCGATAATGGGCGCCATGTGGTATTGATTGACAGTAATAAGGAGAACATCGATAAGGCCCGTGCCAAAGATTTGGATGCTATGGAAGCCAATGTGTATTCTGAAGATCTATCCAATGATGTAGAATTGAGTGATATTGGCTATCTGTTGGCCTTTACGGGAAGTGATGAGGTCAACCGGCATTCTATCAATAAGTTTAAAGCCTATTTGGGAGAATCTGGTGCATATAGGTTGATTTCTTCCGAGGAAATCAAACATCCTGAAACCGTAGATAAGGACATGATTTTCTCAACCAAGGATGACTACATCAATTTCAGTGAAGTGGCGAGGGATTATCCGGTAATCAACGAGATTGATTTGCGATCTAAAAAAGATTATTTGGAAAAGATAGACCATCTAAATTCTGAACAAAAGATGATTCCTCTCTTTGTAAAAGACCTTACCGGCGAACTGCACATCATCTGTACCTTAGACAAGGATTTCAAGGTTGAAAGAGGTTATCAATTGGTGTATTTGGGTAGGCCAGAAGGGGTGTAGCCTAGGGTGTAGGTGAGTTGAGAATTAAAGGGGGCTTTATATTATAGAAGAATACTCTCGTTCAACACTAGGAAAGTATTGCAAAATCCTTACAACTGAACAGTTCAGAAATGATATAATAGTTTACAAAGAATTAAATAAGTATGGGGAATTTCACGGGTATTGGGTTAAGTAATTCAAATGATGTCTTTAATAAATTAAAAAGGGATCAAAATGTTCTAGAATTAGCCATAAATAATCAAAAAGAAGTAGAGCTAGAAGATGCTATAATAAATTTCTTTACTTATGGATATCATATCAAAGATTGGTTAAGAAAAGAAGGGTGTGGGGGAGTTGAAGAATATATAAATAACAATTTCGAATTAAGAATTTGTGCAGACCTCTGTAATGGAGCAAAACATAAAGTTTTATCAAAACCACCAAGAGAAAGAAATGATGAAGTGGATTCGATTAATCAGTCTGAAATCACTTGGGATAGTACAGTATATTCTTTTGATTCATCGTTAAATTATAATTCCAAAACCTATAGTATTGAACTAGAATCTGGAAGAAAAGTTGAAATACTTCATTTTGCAAAAACCGTTGTTAGACTTTGGGGTGAGTTTATTCTTCGTCAACCCCGCTAGTGTGCGATTGTATTGCGTGCTACCGCTAGCACCAGTATTACACTGGTACCTTTTTGCAATTGAAAATATAGCGATCAAACCCCATTACGGGAATTTGCTTACGCTCATTATTAGTCCCCTTGAGGTGACTGAAGGGGTGTTAATCATCAATAGGTTTAATTCTGTGGTAATTCAAATTGTCACATGCATATTCAATAATTATAGAATCCCCTATATTCATTTTGTTTCTTAGCCCTATTGTGCTTTCAGTGCCTTTGTATCTTTTATTTTCAATCATGAATACATAGTGAAAATAGTCGCCACGTTTATTTCTATGGTCAATTCCTTCTATAAAGCCCATAATTTCATTGTTGCAGTTTGCAATGGTATCAATTTCTTTGTCTGACAAAATTTTACCTGTCGTAGCTACGGAAATACATAAAAGCAACAAAATTAAAAGTCGCCAACGTTTTTTTAGAGATTGTTGTTTAGATTTATTTTTTGACAAGGCGTTTCGTTTTCTATTTCTTTGGAGCATACTTTTTTGAATACAAACATAAGCAACACTGTCCTTTTCCTCTCATTATCCCTTTAAGGGATGAACTATTTAATGTTTCCTTGAGATATAACAAAATAATTTATAAGGTAATACGTTCTTGGTTAAAACCAACCTTATAGAAATTGAATCAATTAAAATTTTTACTTCAAGAGTTTCCTGAGTACTACTTGACCATTTTGGTACTTCTTGCAGGGTTTACACCCCCAATATCAATTCATCCCTTTTCCTCACTACTGGCAATTCTTTTAATCCTGCAGATAGTATTTAAAAATAAACTATCAGGCCTCCTAATTACAACTGTATTTGTAATAATGAGCATGTTTATGTTCTTGTCATTATTATCAGAGTTAAGTGAGTTTACAATACCATCAACAAACGCAGCCAAATTATTGTTGGTTGGCCTACCTCTTTCTGTGCTAAATATACTAGCCGTTGTGATAATGGTTAAAAAATATGCTTTTGATTGGAGTTTAAAGCATTAGTTTTTAACTAGCTTTTTATACTTAAGAAAGTAAATATCTCCCTCAACCACTTTCAAAAGGGAAATTTAATTGGCCCCTTGGGAGATTGTTTGGGTATTAACTAGGAAAATCTTTTAATAATTGTTACAGTTAGGAGTCAAGTTGAAATTAAAAGAATACTTCATAAACCATAAGAACAATGATCGAACTGAAAAAAAATTTTTTATATAACTGAAATTTGTCTATTTCTTTTTGTTCTTCTACTGAAGGAAATGACTCTGAACCTTCTATAAAATAATTATCAAATAGAGTATTGTTTTCGTTCCAAAGAATCATCATTTTTATTCCTGAGAATACTGAAAAGAGAACAATGATGGTTTTTAAAATTAAAACTACCATGTTAAATATACTTTTTGGAAATAAGAAGGTTTATTTGATTTCTAAATTTTTATAAAAATAATATAATTATGATTTGGGTTACTACCTATTTTACAAAGTGTCTAGCCACAGATTCATCAAAAACAAAAGCCCTGTAAATATTACAGGGCTTTTTGATATCTAGGAAGGCATCAACTTAATCGTTAAGCTTTAAAACGGCCATAAAGGCTTGCTGAGGGATTTCTACGTTCCCTACTTGGCGCATACGTTTCTTACCTTTTTTCTGTTTTTCCAATAGTTTACGCTTACGTGAAATATCCCCACCGTAACATTTTGCGGTAACGTCCTTTCTAAGGGCTTTAATGGTTTCACGTGCAATAATCTTGGCACCAATAGCTGCCTGGATAGGAATATCGAACTGTTGTCTTGGGATCAATTCCTTAAGCTTCTCACACATTTTTTTACCAATGTGGTAGGCGTTATCAGCATGAATAAGAGCCGAAAGGGCATCTACTGTCTGTGCGTTCAACAGAATGTCCACACGCACCAGTTTAGAAGCGCGCATACCAATAGGCGAGTAGTCGAAAGAAGCATAGCCCTTGGACACAGTTTTTAAACGATCGTAAAAGTCGAATACAATTTCGGCCAATGGCATATCAAAACTTAATTCTACACGCTCTGGTGTTAAATAAGTTTGATTGGTAATCTGTCCACGTTTTTCTATACATAAGGACATTACGTTACCAACAAAGTCGGCCTTGGTAATGATGGTGGCTTTAATATAAGGTTCTTCCACGCGGTTCAAGGTGGAAGGTTCCGGTAAATCCGATGGGTTGTTTACAATGATAACCTCATCTGGATTTTTATTGGTAAAGGCGTGGTAGGACACGTTAGGAACCGTAGTAATTACGGTCATATCAAACTCACGTTCCAAGCGTTCTTGGATGATTTCCAAGTGTAGCATTCCCAAGAATCCACATCTAAAACCAAAACCTAGCGCTGCTGAACTTTCTGGTTGGAATACCAAGGAGGCATCGTTAAGCTGCAGCTTTTCCATAGAGGCTCTCAGCTCTTCGTAATCTTCGGTGTCTACAGGATAAATCCCCGCAAATACCATAGGCTTCACATCCTCAAAACCACCAATGGCGTTTTTGGTTGGCTCTTTGGCATCGGTAATGGTGTCACCCACCTTTACTTCCTTAGCTTCTTTGATTCCCGTAATTAAATAGCCTACGTCTCCTGCCTTAATTTCCTTTTGTGGGTGTTGCTTCAGTTTTAAGGTTCCTACCTCGTCTGCAAAATAGGTTTTGCCGGTAGCGATAAACTTAATTTGCTGGCCTTTTTTAATCGAACCATTAATTACCCTAAAGTAGGTTTCAACGCCTCTAAAAGGGTTGTAAACAGAGTCAAAAATCAAGGCTTGTAATGGCTCGTCTGAATTTCCTTTTGGAGCTGGAATGCGATCGATAATCGCGGTTAAAATGTCCTGGATTCCCAAACCGGTTTTGGCACTGGCAGGAATCACTTCGGAAGGATCGCAACCTAGGAGGTCTACAATATCATCGGTTACTTCTTCTGGATTGGCACTCGGTAAATCTACTTTGTTCAATACCGGAATGATTTCCAAATCATTTTCCAAGGCCAGATATAGGTTGGAAATGGTTTGGGCCTGAATGCTCTGAGCGGCATCTACAATCAATAAAGCGCCTTCACAGGCCGCAATGGAGCGGGAAACCTCGTATGAGAAATCCACGTGCCCAGGGGTGTCAATAAGGTTCAGGATATAGGTTTCGCCATCATGGATATATTCCATTTGAATGGCATGCGATTTAATAGTAATACCACGCTCGCGTTCCAAGTCCATGTTGTCCAATAACTGATCCTGTTTTTCACGCTCTGTTACCGAGCCCGTAAAATCCAACAAACGATCTGCTAAGGTACTCTTACCGTGGTCGATATGTGCAATAATGCAAAAGTTTCTAATGTGCTTCATAATTGGTACTTACATACATAAGATTCTGCAAATATAATTGATTTATTATGCTTTGTGATGAATTATTTACAACAAAAGAAACATTAAAAATAACGGAAATCCATAAATGTTATATCGAAACAAATAGTATATTGCAATATCCTAAAGCTAATTTAACTTGAAATTAACACCCTTAATCAACCTACTTTTTCTGGTTACATCATTGAGTTTTGGACAAGGAGTCTTCGTAAAAGGAAGGGTTGTGGATGTTCACAGCAATCCTATTTCCTATGCCAATGTTATGCTTGAAATTGATGGTTCTGGTGAATTTGTAAAAGGAAGTGCCACGGATGACAGTGGTAACTTTGAAGTTGCAAATTTGCAGTTGGGTTCCTATATGCTTACCGTGTCGTTTATTGGCTATAAAGACATCCAAAAGCAAATTACATTGAATGGTAATCTGGATTTAGGGGTGATGGTTATGGAGGAAGATTTACAGAGCCTTGAGGAGGTGAATATTACCTATAAAAAACCGACCATTAAAAAGGAAGCAGATCGATTGGTATTTGAGGTGGAGAACACGGCACTTACCGAAGGAAATATGTTACAGGTCATCCAGAGCACCCCTGGTGTATTGGTGGTGGATAACAGCATCATGGTAAAAAGTATGGCACCTACGGTATACATAAACAACCGTAAGGTAAATTTGTCCTCTTCAGAACTTACCCAGCTTTTGGAAGGGGCTTCGGCGAGTTCCATAAAATCTGTTGAGGTTATTACCAACCCATCGGCAAAGTACGATGCTGAGAGCGGTGTGGTCATCAACATTATCATGGGAAAAAATTTGGTGACCGGTTACAAAGGGAATGTATTGGGTAATTTTACGCAAGGTGTATTTCCTAGGTACAATGGGGGAATGGGGCATTATTTCAAGACCAAAAAACTGAACATTTCTGCCAATTACAGCTATACACAAAACAAGATCAATAGAGATTCAGACGAGGAAATCAATTACTTTGACAACAATCAGAATATTGACCAAATTTGGTTATCCTCGGTAAATAGAAATACTTGGTCCAAAACACACAATTTGGATGTGTATATGGATTATATGTTGAGCAAGCAAAGCACCTTGAGTTTTTCAACCAACACCCTGTGGATGCCGGATTTTGAATACAGTATCAGAAATACCAGTGAGGTGTTTGATGCCAACGAGTCCTTGATGTATTATTTTGATGCGAATAATATGTCTATTGATGAAAAGCACAATCTGGGGTTTAATTTGGATTACTTACATACCTTCAATGATGAAGGGGAACAACTTTCGGGGAATGCACATTATACAACCTATGGGTATTCGCGGGACCAGGGTGTGAGTAGTAATTATTTTGATAGTAGCGATCAGTTTTTGCAGACCACAAGCTATAATACTTATAGCAACCAAAACACAAACATCTTCACTTCGCAATTGGATTATGCCAAAGGCGCTTCGGAAGTGTCAAGTTTTGAAACAGGTCTAAAGTTTTCGAGCATTTCTACCAATAGCGATATTACGCAATTTGATGTTTTTGGGAGTCAGCAAATTTTGAATCCCGATAATTCAGATGCTTTTGACTACAGAGAATACATTTATGCAGGGTATGTGGATTTTGCAAACGATTGGGATTTGTGGAGTTTGAACTTTGGTTTACGGGTTGAGAAAACCCATTTAAAAGGAATTTCCATAAGTAACAACGAAGTAAACAAACAGGATTACTTGAGTTGGTTTCCTACGGCAAGCATTAGTTTTAAGGCATCAGACGATTTGAGTCTGTATACCAACTACAAACGCAGTATCAATAGGCCAGATTATCAAAGCCTGAACCCTTTTAAACTGTATTTAAACGATAATACAGTGGTTGTAGGAAATCCTAAGCTACAGCCGGTATTTATTGACCATGCGGTAATTGGAGCTTCTTATAAAAGCACCTATACGGTAGAGGCTTACTACAAGGTAAACAAAAACAATATTTACGAATTGCCAGCACAGGACAATGTCAATAATATTCTCACCTATGCGCCCGTTAATTTTGATAAAACCATCGAGTTTGGTTTCGACTTTTTGGTAAATTTTTATGTCTCTCCACGTTGGTATCTATATGCGGTAACGTCGTTTTATAACATTCAGGATGAAGCTACTTTTTGGGGTGAGGATATCACATTGAGTCAGTGGTCCAACTACAGTGAATTGAGTAACAATTGGCAGTTTTTAAAGGATAAAAGTTTAAATGCCAACCTCAATCTAATTTGGGTGGGCAAAAACCTGCAAGGGTTCAGAATTGTAGAAGATAGATTGGTGTCCAGTCTGTCCATTTCAAAAACGCTCTGTAAAAAGAAATTGGTGGTATCCCTTACGGCAGAAGACCTGTTCAATATGCAAGATATGGAAGATGCCACAAGGTTTTTGAATCAGTATAATTCACGCTACAACGATGTGGACAGCCGAACCATTAAAGTGGGCTTGCGCTATAATTTTGGAAATACCACCCTTACTTCTGAATCTGAAACAAGTAAAGACCTTCAAGAGCTAGACCGATTGGGTTCTCAGGAAAATTGATTTTCCCGCTATTAAGTCTTCCTATCAAAAGCACTATTTCATTGGAAAAGAAGTGAATTGGGCAAAAAGATGTAATTTTGCAGCAAAATGGGCTATTATGGTAAAGATTGGCAATTTAGAACTTCCTGATTTTCCGTTGCTTTTGGCACCTATGGAAGATGTAAGTGATCCACCGTTCCGTGCACTGTGCAAGGAGCAGGGGGCAGATGTGGTATTTACGGAATTTATCTCGAGTGAAGGGCTTATTCGCGATGCGGCTAAAAGTACCATGAAACTGGATATTTATGAGAAGGAGCGTCCTGTTGGGATTCAGATTTTTGGTGCCAATTTAGACAGTATGCTCAAAACCATTGATATTGTTGAAAAGTCCAATCCGGATATGATTGACATCAATTTTGGTTGTCCTGTAAAGAAGGTGGTGAGTAAAGGTGCCGGGGCAGGAATATTGAAAGATGTATGCTTGATGGAAACCTTAACTGCCGAAATGGTGAAACGTACCAATTTGCCCATTACCGTAAAGACTAGATTAGGTTGGGACCATGATTCCATTAGGATTGTAGAAGTTGCAGAACGTCTCCAGGACGTAGGCTGTAAGGCCATTTCTATCCATGGCCGAACCAGAGCGCAAATGTACAAGGGGAATGCTGATTGGCGCCCGATTGCAGAGGTTAAAAACAACCCAAGAATGCACATTCCTGTCTTTGGAAATGGTGATGTGGATACGCCTGAGCGCGCTATGGAAATGCGTGATAGCTATGGTTTGGATGGCTGTATGATAGGTCGTGCTACCATTGGAAATCCTTGGTTTTTTAAACAGGTAAAGCACTTTTTCAACACGGGTGAGCACTTAGCGCCTATTTCTTTGGAAGAGCGTGTGGAAGCTGCTAGACGTCATCTTCAAATGGCGATCGATTGGAAAGGTGAAAAGTTAGGCGTTTTTGAAACCAGACGTCACTATACCAACTACTTCAAAGGAATTCCAAACTTCAAGGAATACCGAACCAAAATGGTAACCAGTGATGATGCTAAGGATGTATTTGATGCTTTTGATGAGGTGTTGGACAAGTTTTCTAATTACCAGTTTGTCTAACTAAAGCTTTCGATATTCTTCCAGAAGCAATTTTGGAAGCTACTACTCCTAGAAGTCCTACCGTTACAAATACCACAACAAAGTTGATTGGCTGTATAACTACGGGGTAGGGTAATGATGGGGTAATCATGACCAAACTGAATTGCTGTTGCAATATCACTAGAATAAATCCAATCACGATTCCGGTAACACCTGCTAAAATCGTCATTAAACTTCCCTGAAGGAAGAAAATACGCTTTATGGCATTGGTAGGTGTCCCCAAATTAAATAGGGTGTGTAAGGACTCCTTTTTGTCCAGAATCATCATGATAAGGGATCCTATAACGTTGAACAGGGCAATAGCAATTACCAAAGTAAATACAAGGTATACAAACAAGTTTTCAGAGTTGAGCATTTTGTTGAGTGAGTCGTTAAGCTCTGTTCTATTTTTCATGATAAAACGGTCTCCAAACGTGTCGTTCAGAGCTTGTCTTATCTGCGCTTCATTGGCATTTGGATGTAGTTTTACCTCAATGCTGCTTATTTGGTTATCGTTGTAGTTCAGTAGAAATTTAGCGGTTTCCAAGTTGGAGTAGACATACGAATTGTCTAAATCTTCATTGATTTGAAAAACCCCTGTATTCACAGCATTTATAGAATTGAAAGCGCCTTTTACAGAAGTAATTTGCCCCGTTCCTGGTTTGGGTACGTAAATCTTAAGTTGCTTGGCATAATCCAAAACTCCCAAAGACAGACTGCTTGAAATACCCCATCCACAAACCACTTGGTCCGTTTCTTTTTCAAACCAAAATCCATATGCTACCATAGAATCAATATGGGTTACTTGGGTATAATGTTCGTCAACTCCTTTTATGGTGGCCAATTTTCGTTTGTTGTCGAATTCCAGAATGACATGTTCCTCTATAATTTCGGAAAAGAGTGCAACACCTTCAATGTTGGAAAGTTCCAAAGAATCCTGTTCAGTAAATTGAAAGGATTTCCCCTTTGCAGGCAGCATTTTAAGGTCTGGATCTACATAGGAAGTAAACTGAAGACTAAAATCCTTTAAGCCCGCAAAACCGGATAGGACTATAAATAGTGCCGCGGAGGCAATTACAATACCAGAGGCCGCAATAAGGGTCATGATATTGATGGCATTATTACTGCTTTTGGAAAACAGGTAGCGTTTGGCAATGTAAAGGGATACATTCATGGCCGTAATTTAAGGCGAAAAAAGAACATAACCGAAAAGTGGGTATTAAAGAAAAACCACTCCGAGTGGAGTGGTCATGATTATGATTTTTTGCGTTTGTCCAAAAGGTCTGGATTTTCAATCGGGTTGTCTTCGCCTTTTAGGGACTGTTCAATACGGTCTATATATTCCAAAGAATCGTCGATAAAGAATTCCAAATTAGGCATACGGCGTAATTGGTTTTTGGTGCGCTGCGCCAACTCGTGACGAATCAACGGTGTGTTGGAACGAATACCTTCCAAAAGTTCCTGACCCTTTTCGTTAGGGAAAATGCTTAAATAGACTTTGGCAACGGATAAATCTGTAGTGACCTTGACCTTGCTTACCGAAATAATAATGCCTCTAAGGCCTCCTTTTGTGGCAGCGCCCTGTAATACGTCTACAAGATCTTCCTGTAAAACACCTCCAATTTTTTTCTGTCTTTGACTCTCTTCCAACGTGTTTAGGTTTTATAAATTAGGAAATACACTGCAAAAATAGAGCATATTTGAGGAATATCTTATTTTTAGTCCCATTAAATTTGCCCCTCAGATAGAAAACAAACTTAAAATGAATAAAATAGAACACATTGGTATTGCCGTTAAGGATTTGGAAGTGTCCAATCCTTTGTTTGAAGCCTTATTGGGCGTGCCAAAGTATAAAGAGGAAACCGTGGAAAGTGAAGGTGTGAAGACCTCCTTTTTCCAATCAGGTCCCAACAAGATAGAACTGCTAGAAGCCAGTAATCCAGACAGCCCCATTGCCAAGTTTATTGAGAAAAAAGGGGAGGGGATTCACCATATCGCTTTTGCGGTGGATGATATTGAACAGGAAATCGCAAGACTAACCAAAGAAGGCTTTACAGTTTTGAACCCAATACCTAAAAAAGGGGCTGACAATAAGTTAGTGGCGTTTTTGCATCCCAAATCCACAAACGGTGTATTGGTGGAGCTTTGTCAAGACATCAAGTAATTAAAAAAAGGTTTGCAGTATAATAAAATTAGTAGTAATATTGCACTCCAATTTCAGGTCCTATAACTCAGTTGGTTAGAGTATCTGACTCATAATCAGAAAGTCCTTGGTTCGAGCCCAAGTGGGACCACAGAAATACTTGATAGAAGCGCTGCTGAATTGAAAGATTTACAGCGCTTTTTTTCTGCCCTGTATTGACACTAGGTATCTTTTGAGTTTTTCTATGTGGTTGTTTGGATTTTAGGTTCGAGTGCCTGAACTTGATCTTAGTAAGGGTATGTAATAGTCCGTTAAGTTTGTTACTTGTTGTTTGAATCCTTTGTAGTAGTGGTTATTAAATCTTCAATAACCTTGATTTGGTTTTCTGGTTTTTTGGATTGTTCCAAGAATTCTACAAACTCTTTAGAGAAGGATTGCCGGCGGATTTGCCACCATTCCTGTATGCCCTTAAGGTGGAAATAGGAAATGATGGTATTCCTGTTGCTTACCCAAAGCCAGGGCTCGAGGACATTCATCTTGTTTTGGTAATAGAGGTTTTCCCAAATACGGAAGAGTTGTATGTACAGAAAATTGGAGGTTCTTTTATCGTCTTCATTTAGGGTGTTCCAGGACTTGGTGCCTTTTTCGAACAGTTTTCCAAGGTCTTTATCTACAATTAATTGGTGGAGGAATTCCCTATTGGAATTGGCAAAGGAGTCGTAGAAGTTGGAGCGGACGGCCTGGGTGTTCTTTTTGATTTCTATGGCAAGGAAGATTACCGAAATGATGACCCCAATGGATGTTAATAGATTGATTGCTAACTCTAAGCTCATGTTGTACAATGTGTGCCGTGGGTTAGTTTAAGTATTTTGGAGTGGTGTGCCTTAAAGATAGTGAAAGTGTGGCAATTTTTGTGGGGAGGGATGGGACCGTTTTTACATCTCCCTTCAAAGAGGGAGTGGGTTGGTGCTTGTTGGTGTTAGGCTTTGGCATATTTGGTAGAGAAAGGACTTTGGACGAATAATGTCTTAGTCAAATTCAGGTTATAATAAGTGAAGGGCTTGTAAGTTGTATTCCGTCGTAAGACACTGATGATTTTAATGATTATAAAGTTTTGTAGGTTTACAGTTACAGATTTATGGGTTTTGTGGTATATTAGCTTCTAACTCTTAGTCCCTATGCATAAGTCAATATCTTTATACTAACAATAATTTGAAGGGAAGAAATTACATATTAGTCTTTTTGAATTTCCTTCTAGTTTTATCCTGTGGACAGAACGCTTCCGAAAAAAAGCTCCTCGGTAAGTGGTATGGTTTGGAAAATAATGGGTTCACTCGATTGTATTTTTATTCGGATAGTCTTTTGGTTATTGAGGACTCCAAAAAAACTGTTGATTGGAATGCGACAGAGTCTAAAATTGACTTTAATATTTCAAACGTCACAGTGCTTGATTCTTTAAGTAATGTGTCTGTTTATTACAATCTTTCAAGGAATGGCGATACCTTATTTGGTGATTTTAGGACTGAAAAGGGAGAATTTAAGATGCATTTGCTAAGGGCAAACAATTACTTGGAGTATCTTAATAGGAGATACAAAATTGAATTTTTTTTACCAGAAGACAACGAGGTGGAGCTTTTAGATACAGACCCAATTTACGGACTGAAAGTATTTATTGGAGTTTCTAATGGTAAGATGGTTGCTAGAACCGAACTCACTGATAACCTAAATAATTTGAGGTACGATATTGAGGGCTTTAAAGATAGTATAGCGCCTTCTGAGGAAGATCAAATAGAAACACATGCACTTCTGTTGGACCGAAAATTTCATTTGAGGGTCTTTGCAGATAAAGAGATTCCAGATTCAGTTATAACCCAAAAATTGAAAGTAACCGTTCCCGTGGAGTTTGCAACTATTGCCAAACATTTGCCTGAAAGATTTAGAGAAGAAAAACAAGATTCCTTACCGATACGAATTTATAGGATTTACCAAAGTGAGGAAGAAACCGACCTTGGAATTTTGAATGGGAAAGAAATAAATAGCTTAGCAAAGATTGTTTATTATTAATGAATTGATGATTATTATCATGGAAACGTTCTTTCAATTTCTGTCAAGATTTAGAACTAACGATTTTTAAAAACTAAAGTGGTTAAAATTTGAAAATGCTATTTTCAAAAAATTCAAATATAAAAGGCCTAATTCTATGGTGGGAAAAACGACGAGTTCTTTATAATGTTCTGATTGTTGGGGCGTCTGTTTTTTCAATATATAGTTATTGAGATTACCCCATGAGAAGCATTCTAGGGGAGGATGTCATCGTTAAGGACGCTATAGTTTTTGTTATTGGGGCTAATTTGTGCTATACTTTAAGTTGGTTGTTGGAGATGGTTTATCAAGGGTTTCATGATGGTGTTAAATATTCAAGCCATAGAGTCAGGTGGGCGCTTTTTATTTTAGGAAGTATGTTTTCTATGGTTTGGACCAACTACTATTTTGTTATAGGATTTGATGTTTTATTTGCATATTAGAGTTTAAGTTTCTTTCTTACGTAAGAAATTACAATCAACCACACCCCATTATTACATGACCAACTATATACTTATTGCTGCCTTTTCCTATCCTTCGGAGTTGGCGGTGGCCAAAACTTTACTTGAAGAGAACGATATACCTTATCAGGTTAGGGACGAACTTACGGTTCAGGTCCATAATTTTATTTCCAATGCCATTGGAGGTATTCGATTGGAAGTTCCCGAGGTTCATGCCCAGGAGGCGATTGATATCCTTGTTAATTTAGGATATCGAAAATTTTTAATCCATGATGGGGAGCTGAGCGAAGAGCAGCGTTTAATGGGGCAAAAAGTGACCAGTCTTTTAAAAATTACCATTGGCATTGTGTTTATTTTGGTATTCGTTTTTTTAGTTTGGGTAGCCATCATTTTTGTAAGCAAATAGCTTATGCAAAAACCTTGTTGCCCATATTGTAAAAGTGAGGATGTTTCAAAACCTTACTTCTCCAAAAAAGCCTTTGCGATTTCATTTCTTTTGCTGGGCTTTCCTTTGCTATTAAAAAAGAAGGACCGTTGGTGCTTTGACTGCTCCAAAGAATTTAGATTGAAATAGGAAATTTATGATTGGACTGATATTACTTGTAGTGGTTGCTTTGTTCTTTTGGAGTTTGGAGGCGTTAACATCGTCTAGTGCACTTATTGAAGATGACGGAGATAATAATTCTTCGGAGTCTATCCAATCAGATTCATTTATCGAGGCTGGGGTTGCATCTACAAATGCTCTGACTTTGTCTGATGAGAAAACAAAAGAAGGATCTCTTGTTTCTGCTGAAGAAGCGGATGCGCAACTAGCGGCCATAGCAATTGCAGCCCGAAACGTTACACCTACAGTTATAAGTCCTAAAACGGAATCCTCGCCTAAGGAAGAAGTGTCCCCTAAAGAAACATTAGGTTCTGAAGTAGTGTTGACATCCGGTTTTGAGAATGGGAGGTATCGTGTGTTTCAAGAATATGTTATTGCTGGCAAGCACTACACTTATGGGTTTCCAAAAGCTAATTGCCCAGATAAAAGGGTTTGGGTAGGAATTGGCAAACTGGAATTGGAGCGTATATCTATAAAGGAGACTAAAAGACGACTTAAAGGAAGGCCCATCCCTGTACTAGTTTATTACCGCAATGGATTTGATAGGGATTTTAGCGTGCTGGATGAAACCTATGAAGAAGATGATGATTTCGAGTTTGATTTTGACGATTCCGATGATGACTTTGAATTTGATTTTGGGTATGATGACTATGATTCCGATGATGTTGGAGGCTATGATGACTTTGGAGGCGGGGATAGTTATGGCGGTGGCTACAGTGACTACGGTGGCGGTTATAGCGATTATGGTGGTGGCTACGCAGATTCCGGAGGTTTTGATGGTGTGGCTGACTAGTTGTTTTCTTTTTAATTCACTTTAAAATTATTGACTAATTAGTGTATGAGTTATAAGAAAGTATTTGTTTATTTGGGATTATGTAGTTTACTGTTTTATGCGATTCTTCATGCTTTTTTTGGTAAGCATGTAAAATTCTATTTAATTGAGCATGAGCTTCAAAAGATTAATCAAGACTCTTTAGGTAAATATTATCAGTTGTTTTATTTAACAAGAACAGATTATAGTTTTGATGAAGAAGACTTTAATTCTTTTTTGGCTGGAAAAAATGATGTGTTGAGGGAGCAACTTATTAAAGCAGACATTAAGTTGAATTCGGGTGTTGAATCAAAAGCATTAAAGGTGTTTAAAGGTTTTTATCATATAGGTCCAGATGGAATAGATGACAATGCCTCTTATGTACCTCTCAAAGGAGGTGATATTTTATGGAATAAGGACGGGGATTTATTGCTGTCGCCTAATGATTATTATGATTTTCAGTTTGATGAGATGTATGGAATTGATGATAACTATAGCCTGTTTAAACTAGGAAGACTAAACCCTAATGTTATTTTAGGAAACTCTTTGGAATGTAAAGGTAGAGCGAGGATTAAATTGGATACAACGGAGTATGAGCCAGGAAGAATAACTAGTAAAGATGGAGTGTTTGATTTGGTAAACATTAAGGGAGATAAGAAGACTCTAGATATTTTGTTGAAGGATTCTAAAATTTTGGAGGCATCCAAAAAATATAAACATATATACGTGGAGTTTAGATACAAACCAATTGAGAATTTTTTTTGTGATTAAGGAGTTATGTAACAGTTAAAACCTCTCCAACACACTTAACACGTCTTTTTTATAGCTACGGCTGATGGACAGGGCCTTGTTTTGAACGATGATTTCGTCGTTGGTAAAGGAGGCAATGTGTTTGATGGCGATGATGTAGGACCGGTGGATGCGCAAAAATTTCTCTGCGGGTAGTTTGGCTTCAATAGCGCTAATGGTTTCGCGGGTGACGATGGTTTGGTGGCCCAGATGTATTTTTAGGTAGTCGCTATAGCTTTCAATATAGGTAATGGCTTCAAAATCTATTTTTATCATGCGTCTGTCGGCCCTAACAAACATAAAGTTGGGTACTTCTGTTGGTGCTGATGGGCTAGGATTGTTTTGGGTATGGGTTTCAAAATAGTTGTTGACGGCCTTTAGTAACCTGTCAAAGGAAATGGGCTTTAGAAGGTAATCAACAGCCTGGAGCTCGAAGCCTTCTACGGCATAGTCCCTATAGGCGGTGGTAAAGATGATCTTGATGTTTTTGTTGATGGACTTGGCAAAGGCAATCCCTGATATCTCAGGCATGTTGATGTCCAGAAACACCACATCTACTTCCTGCTCACGAATGCACTGAAAGGCCTCTATGGCGCTGCTGCAACTGGCCACCACGTTTATATTGGGGATTTTGGACAGGTGGGTCTGGATGACTTCCCTGGCAATGGCTTCGTCATCTACAATGATACAGGATATGGTGTTTTGGTTGTGCACGTGCTAGTGTAACTGTAGTTGTAACTGCACCTTAAAAATATCACTTTCATTTTGGATATGCAGGGTGTAGTTGTCTTTATACAATAAATTAAGTCGTTTTTTGATGTTTTCCAGTCCGATGCCTTTTTTGGAGGAGGTATGCCCTTTTTTGTGGGTGTTGTCTATGTTGAAATGCAGGGTTTGGCCCTGGCATTCCAAATGGATGTTGATATGGAGCTTGCCTTGGTGGAGGGAGCCGTGCTTAAAGCTGTTTTCTACAAAGGGTACCAATACCATGGGGGCCATGGTGAGGGTTTCGGGGATGTTGTTGTTGGTGAACTGCAGCTTCAGGGTTTCGTTGAAGCGCATTTCCTCTAAGGCAATATAGTCTTTAATGTGTTCTATTTCTTCTGTTAGCAATACGAAAGGTTTGTCGGCCTGATACAGCAAATAATCCAAGAGGTTGGAGAGCTTTAGGATCATTTCTGGGGTTTCTTCGGCCTTCCTAAGGGCAAAACCGTATAGGGTGTTGAGGGTATTGAACAGAAAGTGGGGGTGGATTTGCATTTTAAGGTACTGCAGTTCCTGTTCCTTGAGCTTTAGTTGGGTTTCTAGAATTTGGGTTTGGAGCTTTTTGGTTCTTTCGGCATGTTCCAAATTGAGCTGCAAGAGTTTGTAGGCGCTTACCAAAATGACAATTAAATACACGCCAGAAGTTACCAGGATGATGTTTTTGGTAACGGGGTTCATCTCGTTGTAATTGAAGTGGGCCAGATAGATCAAGCTAAAGAAAATGGAGAGCATGATGAGGTAGCCGGAAATGATGAGCGTATAGCAGCTATAAAGGGCAAATTTGCCATAACGCTTGGGAATTAAATACTCTGGAATGAGTTTGTAAATGGACACGTAGGTGGTGGCGATGGTAATGGGCATTAAAAAGGCCGAAAACAAGAGGGCGTTGTGGAAATCCTTGCTTTGTGAGCCAAAGAAATAGGTAAAGAACAGCAGGACCAAGCACCAAAATAGGAGGTGCTTAAGGCTGCGCGCCAAGGCTTTTAAAAGGATTTGTTTTGAAAGGAGGCTGCTCATCACCCTACAATGATACAACACTTTTTGGCAGGATGGTTGCTTTTGTAGACGGATGACCAATTTAGCAGGGGATTCGACCTGCGGTTATATTGGGAGCTAATTTGGTTGTTCGTCGCATTTTGGATTATCTTGTGCCTGTATGGCGTAAGTTTGGGGTGTAATTATTCAAAAAACGAACGTTATGAACCTTTTAGCAATGTATGTTTTCAGTCGCTTTTTAATCTTTGGCTCTATTGTAGATCGCTTTAATGAAGGTGGTCCGCTTATGATGTCACTTATTTTAATCTGTTTTGTGATGTCGCTGTTCTTTTTGGCGAGAGGCTTTATGGGCTTGAAAGGCCATTTGGAGCAGTCGCAAAAAATGCTGCGGTTGGCTATCGATAGCAGCCTGTTGGGCTTGGTGGTTGGCTTTATGGGCTCCATTATTGGTTTGATAATGGCCTTTGATTCCATTGAAGCCATGGGCGATGCCGAACCTGCTATTTTTGCTGGTGGCCTAAAGGTGTCCTTGCTTACGGCTACTTTTGGCCTGTTTACCTTTGTGGTTTGCCGATTGGGGATTTTGGTGTTGAGAGGTTTGATTGCCAACCAAGAGCCTAAGGCATAAACTGCTTGTCTTCACTTTGTTTTAATTAGAGCTTCTTTATTGTTTATGAGAATTTTTGAAATCCTCCTGTTGGCGGCAGTCACCCTATTGCCTTTTGTGAAGCGTCCTTTGTTGCGCCGTATCCATGCCGATTATCTCTTATTGTTTTTAGGTTTGTTGTTGGCCTAGCACTTGATTGTGGAAGGGTGGCGCTGGCAGATGGTTCCGGCCTATGTGTTGTTGGTTCTTGTAGCGTGGCGGCTGAAGGCAGTGGATGGTTTTGCCCCTGTTAAGTTCTCGTGGCTTCGAGGTCTTGGGTATGTTTTGTTGTGTTTGTTGTTGGTAATAGGATGGGTGCTGCCTATGGTATTGCCGGTGTTTTCGTTACCAGAGCCGAAAGGTTCCTATCAAGTGGGGACGGCCTTGATTTATGAGCAGACCGATAGGGACGAAGAAATTACCGAAGACCCCAATGATAAAAGGGAACTGTTGTATAAGATTTGGTACCCCAGTGAGGCGGATATCACGAATATGAAAGCAGAACCTTATGTGGACCAGGCAAGCAGGGCGGGGTTTGCTACCAAATACGGCTTGCCGCCAGCGGCCTTGGATTATTTGGATAAGGTGCAGACGTATGTGTATCCCGGGATTTCGGTGGCCAATGGACGCTTTCCTGTGTTGTTGTTTTCGCACGGGTATGGCTCGAAGGCCACAGGGTATTATGCTTTGTTGACGGAGTTGGCCAGTCAAGGATATATTGTTGTGAATATGAACCATACTTATGAAAGTTTGGGGGTGAGCTTTCCGGATGGACACTCTGCTTCTTTTGATTATGACTACCAAAGAAGGATTTCGGCCAATGCCATGGAGACTATAGAACCGATTGCGAACGCCTTTAAACAAGGATTGAATTATGAGGAGCGGCATCCTGTTGTTAGGGAAGCTATCAAGGATTATTTTGAAGGCGCTATTCAAGAGCGTTGGGCTCAGGATATGATAGGCACCATAGATTTATTGGAGGAATGGAATGCCAAAGGACCACTAAAAGGAGCCTTGGATTTGGAACGGCTTGGGGTTTTTGGGCATTCGGTAGGAGGTGGTGCGGCAGGGAAGGTGGCCATGAACGACAAGCGCATAAAAGCAGCGGCCAATTTGGATGGGATTCAGTGGGGGACCATGATAG
Source organism: Mangrovimonas sp. TPBH4 (assembly GCF_001280505.1). Lineage (GTDB taxonomy): Bacteria > Bacteroidota > Bacteroidia > Flavobacteriales > Flavobacteriaceae > Mangrovimonas_A. The sequence goes on along the minus strand of NZ_LBIO01000040.1, from coordinate 326,476 downwards.
ACAGCAGTTACCATGTACCGTATCTCTATCTTTCTGCCGATTGGCCTGCAGAGCATGAAGATATCAATGCCCATGTGTACGCGCATAAGAGTCAAGATTTGTTTTATGAATGCAAACTCCGGCAGTCCGGACATCCCAATTTTATGGACATTCCGTTTATGGTGCCCGTGCCTGCGCTTGCTGGCACTGGAACTATAGATCCTTATGAAGGCATGGAGATAAGCAGTTCGCTTGTCGCGTCTTTTTTTGATACCCATTTAAAGCAGTTGTCCGATACTGAGCCTGAAAAGCTTAGTGTTGTTTATGACTTGTTGGAACTGCGGGTTTATGAGGGAGGAGAAGAACGATAAGTTGTTTTTAGACTAAAAAGTTATTTGGGTTTGTTTATTTTTAGGTCGAAATGAAAGGGTAAGGTTCGTTTTTACACTTTTATAGATTTGCCCTATCATCTCTTAAATTTACTTAGCTAATGGAAATTTGTATCTCCACCAAACGAATTCTTTTATCCTTATGTGTGTTGGCTTTTTTATTACAGTCTTGCAACACAGCCATCAAAACCAATGCAGATGAATTGGAGTTAGTGAGCCTGCCCGATGGGTCCATTGCCTTGTTGAACAGTGATAGCTCCATCAGCTTTGATGAGGGATTTGAGGAGCGTGCCATTACCCAAACAGGAGAAGTGTTTTATATTGTGGAGAAGGGCGCGGTGCCGTTTACGGTAACCACCGAATATGGTATGGTTGAGGTATTGGGAACGGAGTTTAATGTAAAAGCCACAGTGGAAGCCTTGGAAGTGGAGGTTGAAAGAGGCCTTGTGCAACTAAAAACAAGCCAGGTTGCAAAGGATATTAAGCGAGGTCAAAAAGCTTTCGTAAGGGATCTCAAAAAGGGAGTTGAATTGGGTAAGGCTGAATTTAAACACCAACACTGGACCAAGCGGCTTTCCAAAGATTTGAGGGCCTTAAAAAGAGAATTGAAAAAAGGAGGCAAGCAATTACAAAAGGAGTCTCGTAAGATTGGAAAGGATCTTAAAAAGGAATTGAAAAAGATAAAGTAAGTATTTTGTATATAAATTGATTTTAAATCTTTTACCTTAAACTTTGGATTTTTCATGCCGTGAATAATTCCTGTGATGAAAGCAGATAGAACCAAAACACTATTGAATATTGCTCCTTGGAGCAGAAGTAGGAAAAGGAGTTGTGACTGGAAACGAGGCGATTGATGTTTCCAATTACCCAAATGGGATGTACTTTATTCAATTGGAAAATGGAGAAATTCTAAAATTTATCAAGAATTAAGGAAGTTTTACTTTTCAAAATCTAAAAAGCCTATCAAATTATTTGATAGGCTTTTTTGTGGCTTAGTTTGTCTTTGGATACCATGAGATAAGTAAATAAAATAGTACAGACCCTTATGCCTCCCGAATTTAGGTTGATACTTTTTTATGTTGTTTATTAATAGGTGATTAGTGGAGCGGCTGATTTTATTTTCCAACAAATTTTTAAAAAGTTACTCGTTTTAAATTGTGGATTATATATTTTTCATGCATTTTTTTTGCAAAATTCATTTTTTAAAGCGAAGTTTATTGACCCTAAGCTAACATTTCTTTTTACTAACTAAAGCGCCCATTGACCACAGATTGTTCTGATAAATCACTTTGGAGCCAATTAAAGGAAGGTTCCACCCTTGCTCTAGGTACCTTGTACGATAGGTATGTGGATGAGCTATATTTGTATGGGTGCAAGATCAGTTCTAAGGACGCTGTGGTGAAGGATAGTATTCACGATTTGTTTTTGGATCTTTATAAATACCGTAAAAACCTTTCGGAAACCGATAGTGTAAAATTCTATTTGTTGCGGGCGCTCAAGAATAAAATCTTAAAAAATCCAGAATTCAAAAAATCCCAAAGCCAAGAAGTTTATACCCTCAACAAGGATTATGGAAGGCAAAAGGAACAATCTATTGAAGATCTGGTAATCTTGGATGAAATTAGCAAGGAGAATTCCAGCAAATTGATGCAGGCCTTAAACCTACTTCCCAAAAGGCAAAAGCAAGGTGTCATCCTAAAATTTATTCAGAATAAAAATTACGAGGAGATTGCAGATATCATGAATGTGAATGTGGAAACCTCAAGAACCATTATTTACAGAGGCTTGAAATCTCTTAGAAAAGCCTTCTTGTTACTGTGTGTATTATTGATGATTTCATAATACGAAAACATTGTAATATCCTAAAAACGTATTTTTTAGTGCTTTTTTTTAAAAATTCCTAAATTTTTCTGTCTATAAATTATCAATGTCAGACTTTATGTAATAAAGACCCTTGAGTTTTTTATATAAAGTATTATGACAGAATTCCATAAAAAAGCACCTGTAGACTCCTTTTCGGAAGACGAAAAATATCAGCTTAAAAAACGCATTTTTAAGTCGGTACATCAGTACAAACGAAAACGTTTGATGGCTAGAGTGTCAATTGCCGCTTCTTTAATAATTGGTTTGGGCATTGGTGCCAAAACTGTATTCTTTACAACCGATAAACAAGTGGGGACTTATACCAAATTGGCCAAAAGTTTGGAGGTAGATTCTATTTCAGAGGTAAGTTTGGTGTTGCAGGAACGCACCATTTCGGTAGGTGAAGAGGATCAGGTGATTTCCTATAACAAGCAATCCAACAAAATTACCATTGGAAATGATAAAAGTGTAGAAAAAGATATGGCTTCTGTAATGAACACCTTAGTAGTGCCATATGGAAGACGTACCGAATTACAATTGTCCGACGGGACCAAAATTTGGGTGAATTCTGGATCTAAATTGATTTACCCATCAGAATTCAAGGAAGACACAAGAACGGTTTATTTGGAAGGGGAAGCAGCCTTTGATGTGGCTCATGACAAGGAGCATCCATTTATTGTACTTACAGAAGGTCAAGAAATAGAAGTGTTGGGTACCGTTTTTAACGTGAGCAGTTATGCCGATGAACCTTCTGTAAATACAGCACTTCAAAGTGGAAAGGTTAAAATTAGCTACCACAAACCAGGCTTACTTACAAAAACAGAATCGGTAACCTTGTTGCCAGGCAACGTGGCCTCCTACAGCAGGCATAAAAAGTCAATTGTTACCAAGGCGGATGCCGATATCAAAAAATACTTTTTGTGGAAAGATGGCTTGATCGTCTTTAAAAATGACAACCTAGGGTATATACTTAATAGGCTGTCCAAATATTACAATGTGGATATTCAAATTGATGATGAGGAACTAAAGAGCCAAAAATTCTCAGGGTACTTGGATTTGAAGGATAGTGTAGGGCAAGTGCTGGAATTGATTAAGCAGTCTACCGATTTTGAGTACGATACAAAAAACGGAACATCTATTTACGTACATAATAACACTAAAACAGAAATGCCTATGAAATAGTGTCTCATAAAAAAACCGAAAGATGCGCCAACATCTTCCGGTATACTTAATATCACTTAGTCAGTAATACTAATTAACTAATACAACAAAATTATGAATAAAAATCATTTTGCTCCACTGTTGCGGGGAGAAATACTGATATTCAGAAAATACATCATTATTTTTATGAAGATATTTTTGCTAACACTGGTTTTTGGGCTTACAAGTGCCTTTGCCAATACCACTTTCGCACAGAAAATAGATATTAACAAAACTAATGTGCCCATTGAAGAGTTGTTCAATGATATTCAGAAAAAGAGCGAGTATGTCTTTTTTTACAATGATGAAATTCTGCAACGCAATTATAAAATTTCAGTTCAGCTCAAAGGGGCTTCCATAGAAGAAATCCTAAATATCGCCTTTGGCAAGTATCCATTGGAGTATAGTATCAACGAACGTCAAGTAGTGGTTAAGGAAAAAGCTTCTGAAGCCGTTATCGAAGAGACTACAAAAACCAAAGCCGTTCAAAAACTTGCCATTTCAGGAACTGTAACCGATAAATCTGGGATGCCACTTCTTGGAGCCAATATTATTGAAAAAGGCACAAGCAATGGAACCTCTACAGATTTTGATGGAAATTTCACCCTCGATGTGAATCCTGGCGCTACCTTACATATTTCTTATGTGGGATTTGTACCTCAGGAAATTGTGGTAGGCAACCAAACCGTTTTCAATATTGCCTTGGAGGAGGACGCTGCTGCCCTAGAAGAAGTAGTGGTAGTAGGGTATGGGGTACAACGAAAAAGTGACCTTACCGGAGCGGTAGCCCAAGTAAAATCGGAAGATTTGGAAAACAGAACGGTTATCAATACCCAGCAGGCTTTACAGGGTAAGGCAGCAGGGGTGCAGGTGGTACAGACCTCTGGAGCCCCGGGTGCTACGGCGTCCATTAGAATTCGTGGATATAGTTCCAATTCAGGATCCGATCCATTGTTTGTGGTGGATGGATTAAGAACCCAGGATATTGGAGCCATCGATCCTAATAATATTGAAAGTATTGAGATTTTGAAAGATGCAGCCTCGGCGGCCATTTATGGTGCGCAGGCTGGTAATGGAGTTGTCCTTATTACCACCAAAAAAGGGAAGTCCGGAATTGGGAGAATGGACTACAGCTTTCAATATGCTATTAATGAGCTGAGCAATGTTCCGGATGTAATGAATGCCGAGCAGTATGTGAATTATATGACCGAAGGAAATATCATTACCCCTGGAGAAATTGACAACTTATACGACGGCGTTACCGATACCGATTGGGTAGATGTGGCTTTTGAAACTTCCTTGATGCAAAAACACAATCTTGGTTTCCAAAATGGAAATGACCGCGGGTCTTACTATTTGGCACTGTCGTATTTAGACCAGGATGGGATTGTAAAAGGGGATAGCGATGTATATACCCGCGTTACGGGAATGATCAATGGGGATTATAAAATCAACGATTGGTTAAAGGTGGGAACTACCAATACCATTGAAAAATGGGAGAGCCAATTTGTTTCTGAAAACTCTGAGTATGGAAGCCTTTTGGCTGCCGTGTTGACCATGGATCCATTAACACCAAATCTATACGCTCCAGATGAAATTCCTTTGTTTATGCAAAATCTATTGGACAATGGCAAAGTATTGCTTACCAATGAGAATGGAGATTACTATGGAATTTCCCAAATTTTTGAATCGGAGCAAGTGCATCCGGGAATCATGAGGGACAATTCCCTGAACAAGAATGATGGAGGTAATATCCTAGGGACAATGTTTGCCGATATTACACCATTTAAAGGTTTTACCTTTACTTCCAAACTAGGGTACCGAGGAGGTTTTACCAACAACTATTCCTTTGGCGATATTTATTATGCCAATGCTGTGACTTACAGGGATAAGATTAATCTTAGCAGAACTACTTCCAACAATATCTATTACCAATGGGAGAACTTTATGAACTATATGTTCAACATAAAGGATCATAATTTTACTGCCCTGTTGGGGACTTCATATCAACATAATGAAACGACTTCGGTTAATGGTGGGGCCGATGAAATTACGCGTAATGACCCTGCATATTGGGATTTGGATTATATCACGGATTCTGCAACGCGTACGGTAGGAGGAAACAGTTTTTATACTCGCCAATTATCTTACTTTGGAAGGTTGAGTTATAACTATTTGGAGAAATACCTGTTCCAGGCCTCTGTAAGACGTGATGCCAGTGATACCTCCTTTTTACCAGCAGACAATCGTTGGGGAACGTTCCCTTCCTTTTCTGCAGGATATGTCATTACCAAGGAAGAATTCTTTCCAGAAGTAAAACATTTAGACTTCTTTAAAATAAGAGCCAGTTGGGGGCAAAATGGTAGTACCGGTCCATTAGGTAACTTTGCCTACCGTGCAGCCATTGGGTCTACGTCCAGTTATCCATTTTCAAATGCCTTGGTATATCAAGTGGCTTCATCACCTTCAACCTTGAACAATGATGATTTAACCTGGGAAACTTCAGAGCAATTGGATATTGGTTTCGACATTCGTGCCTTTAATAACCGATTGACCATTTCGTATGATTATTTCCAAAAGAAAACCGAAGATCTCTTAGTTGCCATTACACCGCCTTACGAAACTGGTGTAGGATCAACTGTGGTGAATGCCGGTAATGTTAGCAATGATGGTATTGAGATTGAATTGGGATGGAACGACCTTATTGGTGATGAATTTTCATATGGTATTCGAGGAAACCTAGCTACCTTGAACAATAAGGTAACCTATTTGGATCCTAGTATTTCAAGGATTTCAGGAGCTTCCTACCATACCAACCAAGGCATTACTGCTTTTGAGGAAGGTTACCCAGTATGGTACTTTAGAGGGTATCAATTGGAGGATATCGATAATGCAACTGGGGATCCAATTTTTAAGGATCAGTTGACAATTGATACCGATGGAGATGGAACACCAGATATGGCCGACGGTATTATAAACGATGATGATAAAACTTCCATCGGAAGTGCAATCCCAGATTTTACCTATGGTATTACCTTAACGGCTAGCTACAAGGGATTTGATTTTACAGCCTTTGGAGCAGGATCTGAAGGGAATGATATTTTCAATGCTTTAACCCGTACAGACAGACCTAGAGGAAATAAATTGACAACCTTTTATGACGACCGTTGGACACTGGATAATCCAACAGCATCCAGACCTAGGCCTAACGCTAATGGCGAGGACAAGTATTGGATAAGTGATGCCGCTATTTTCGATGGGTCTTATTTTAAGATCAAGCAGCTGCAGCTAGGGTATTCGTTGCCAAAGTCTTTGTTGGACAAAACATTTATCAATAACTGTAGATTTTACGGGTCTTTGGAAGACTGGTTCGTGTTCACTAAATATCCTGGAATGGATCCTGAAGCCTCTGCCGGAGCCGTGTCCAGCTTAGGGGTTGACAAAGGGTCTTATCCAATTTCAAGAAAGGCAGTGCTAGGAGTCAACATAACTTTTTAAACCAATGATTATGAATACAAAATATATTTACACATACAAACGCCTCTTTTTGCTGATGATAGCGGTGGCCTTTTTGGGCTGTGAGTCTGATTTGGATATCGAGCAACAGGGGGTGACCAGTTCTGAGAATTTTTACCAGACCGATGATGATGCATTAGAGGCTATAGCGGCCGTTTACGATTCGTGGAGAAGCTCTTTATACACACAGTATTTTTTGAAAAACCTCTTATCTGATGATATCCATTGTGGGGGAGGTGCTAGAGGGGATAATTCGCAATTTGAACAGCTCAATGAATACAATTTCACGCCTGCCAATACTTCAGTAAGTGATTTGTTTGCCAATTATTACAATGTCATCTATTTGTCCAATTTGGTGATCAATCGTTTGGGGCCTGATACGGAAATAAGACAACGTGCCGTAGCGGAGGCTCATGCTATTAGAGGTGCTGTGTATTTTGATTTAATTACCCTTTGGGGTGAGGTGCCCTATGTAATTAGTGAGCTTTCTCCACAGGAATATCAACAACCCAATGGATCCCTTGCAGAGTTATGGACCTTGGTAGAAGACGATTTGACTTATGCTATAGATAGTGGAATGTTGCCAAGCAAAGGAAGCGAGCAAGATATGGCCGAACCAGCAAGATTAACGGTGGAGGCCGCCAAGGCGTTCTATGGAAAAGCCCTGTTGTTTCAAGAAAAATATGCCGAATCGGCCACTGTTTTAAAGGAAGTGATCAATTCGGGGAGCTTTCAGCTGTATCCCACTTTTGACGATGTACTTCGCGAGGTTTCGGATTTTTCTTCTGAATCGGTTTTCGAATATAATTCCTTAAATGATGCCGCCAATCCATGGACACAAGGAAATTTGTTGTGGGGTATCATGCATGGATGGAGAAGTGATAAATTGAATCTGTTTGGCTATTTCGGTGGATTGCACCCTATTTATCCTGCAGGTTGGGGCTTTGCTAACCCAACGGCAGATCTGTACAATGCTTTTGTAGAAATGGAAGGGCCTCAAGGGGTAAGATTGCAAGGGACTATGAAAACTTACTATGAACTTTTAGGGATGTACATTGTGCTTAACGAAGGAAGCAGTGTGTATGGAAATGAGGGGTATTTTAACTGGAAACATAGATATCTGGGGTCTGAAGTTATTGAAACGTCTTATGGTTTTACTACGACGGCCAATATTAGAGTGATGCGATATGCCGAAGTATTGCTAATGGCCTCTGAGGCTTGTTTGCAATCGGGAGATAATGCGAGTGCTCTTCAATATATCAATGAGGTAAGGTCTCGTGTTGAATTGCCAGCTTTAGGGGCAGTGACCATGCAGGATATTAAGAATGAAAAGCGTTTGGAACTGTGTTTTGAAGGCGTGCGTTACCAAGATTTGGTGCGTTGGGGAGATACCGATGCCCTTTCGGAAAGAGGACATGAAATTCCAATTTTTAGTGGCCTTAATACGGATGGCTCTTTCAATGTAACCTATCCTTACAGCAATCCTAGTTATGGATTCCAAGATAAGCACAATTTGTTGCCGTTCCCTGAACACGAAATGAATGTTAACCAAAATATTAACCAGAATCCTGGGTGGTAAGCTCCCAAAATTCAAACTAAAACAATAACAATGAACAAACTATTTTTAGCACTGTTACTACTTTTTACAAGTATGTCAATATCGGCACAACAAGCCTTGTTTGGAGGTGCCGAAATCGTGTCGCCAGAGGTACATGACAATGGGACGGTGACCTTTAGGGTTATGGCGCCGGAAGCAAATAATGTGCAGCTTGTGGGTGATTGGATGCCTATGGATGGCTGGGTAAGGAAGCCCCAAGCCATGACTAAGGATGACAAAGGCCTATGGACCCTTACTACGGCCACCTTATCACCCGATTTATACAGTTACAATATTGTTGTAGATGGCGTAAAAACCACCGATCCTAGTAATGTGTATATGATTCGCGATGTGAGCTCTGTATTCAGTGTCTTTATTGTGGGAGGCGGAAAAGCCGATTTATATAAGGTAAACAATGTGCCTCATGGAACGGTGGCCAAACGTTGGTACGATTCTCCTGGGAATAATATGAAGCGACGTTTGACGGTTTACACGCCGGCCGGTTATGAAACCAGTAAAAAAGACTATCCAGTATTCTACTTATTGCATGGGATGGGTGGCGATGAAGAAGCTTGGATTGCTTTGGGTAGAACGGCCCAAATTATGGACAACCTTATCGCGCAAGGAAAAGCAGAGCCTATGATTGTAGTGATGACTAACGGAAATGTGGCACAACAAGCGGCACCGGGAGAATCGGCAAAAGGCCTTTACAAACCAACCATGCGCTTAGATCATACCATGGATGGTAAAATGGAAGAGACCTTTAAGGATGTCATGACCTTTGTGGAAAGCAATTACCGCGTTAAAAAAGGTATGGACAATACGGCTATTGCAGGCTTGTCTATGGGTGGATTTCACTCGTTGCATATTTCCAGATCCTATCCAAAAACTTTTGGATATGTAGGCTTGTTTTCTGCAGCAGTAAAACCAATGGAAGGCACGACTTCAAAATTTTATGAAGACATGATGACTTCTATAAAAGCGCAAAACAAAAACGGTTTAAAATTGTACTGGATTGGTATGGGGAAAACAGATTTCTTATACCAGGGTATGGTAGAATATCGCAAGGAATTGGATGCCATTAATATGTCGTACGAATATCACGAAAGTGAAGGAGGGCATACTTGGACCAACTGGAGAGACTATTTAAGCATTTTTGCCACAAGACTGTTTAAATAATTGCTAGGAGAATGAAAAAGATATTTGGATTAGTTATATGTATCTTTCTTGCTCAGCTCGGTCACGCTCAGTGGCCGGGTATGGGGAAGGTTGAATACAAATCGATGCCCAGTAAAATCCTAAAAAAGGATCGGGAATATGCAATTTATTTACCTAGGGATTACAAAACCAATACCGATAAGAAATACCCAGTACTCTACTTGTTGCACGGTGGGGGAGGCAGTCATACCGATTGGCCTAAACAAGGCAGTTTGGAAGGTGTGGCCAACCAGCTGATAACCTCGGATGCGGCAACCGAAATGATCATCGTATGTCCAGAAGCAGGAAAGGATTTTATGAATTACTTCAACAACCCCGATTGGAGGTATGAAGATTATTTCTTTGAAGAATTGATCCCTTATATCGAAAGCAATTACCGTGTGATTGCCGATAGACAACATAGAGCGATTGCAGGATTGTCTATGGGAGGTGGCGGGTCGGCCGTATATGCGGTGCACCACCCTGAAAAATTCTCTTCGGTGTATATTATGAGTGCCTACTTAAAGCGCCAAACAGAATTGTTTTGGATCGATTTTAATGAACCTACCCAGAAGAAGATCCATCAGTTGGTTGAAGACAATAACCCTATGGATTATTTAAAAACTGTGGATGCATCAAAGCTGGCACAGGTTAAGGAACTCAAGTGGTTTATCGATTGTGGGGATGACGATTTTACCTTCGGCCCAAATATGGAATTTGTAACTGTTCTTAGGGAATTGCAAATTCCGTATCAATTGCGCATCCGCGATGGTAACCACACTTGGGATTATTGGCATTCGGCCCTGTATTTGGCCCTGCCTTATGTGTCTAACTTTTTCAGAAGCTAGAAAGAGGAAATTTAAATAGGATAATCAAAACTAACATATCAATCATTGCTTTGATGCTTCAGAAATGAAGGTGTCATGGGATGAAATTGTCAAATAATTAAACTAAAAAACCAATGAAAACGAAATTGATACCATTGTTTTTCGGTGCCATGGCACTAATGGGATGTGGAGATAAAGAAACGCAGGAAGCACCCGCAAAACCTACCGTGGATGTAGATGCCATGATAGGCAAAATGAGCTTGGAGCAAAAGGCAAAACTTGTGGTGGGAACAGGAATGGATTTTCATATTCCAGATTCTATCTTAAGCAAAATGCCAAAACCTCCGGTAGATCCAGATACCGCTTATGCGGATATGGTAAAGCGAATTAGAACCTATTTGCCTGGCGCAGCAGGGAACACTTCTGAATATCCAGAAATAGGCATTACTACCCAAGTGTTGGCCGATGGACCTGCAGGTTTGCGTATTTCTCCAACAAGAAAGGATGATGATAATACCTATTACTGTACAGCATTCCCAATTGCTACGGTTTTGGCGTCTACTTGGGATACCGAATTGGTAAACGAAGTGGGTAAAACCATGGGGAAAGAAGTCTTGGAATATGGTGCCGATGTACTATTGGCGCCAGGGATGAACATTCAAAGAGATCCATTGTGTGGACGTAACTTCGAGTACTATTCCGAAGATCCTTTGGTAACTGGTAAAATGGCTGCGGCTATGGTGAACGGGATTCAGTCCAACGGTGTTGGGACTTCTGTAAAGCACTTTGCTGCCAATAACCAAGAAACCAATCGTATGTCCACCAATACGGTAGTAAGCGAACGTGCTCTTCGTGAAATTTACTTGAAAGGGTTTGAAATTGCCGTTAAGGAGTCGCAACCTTGGACCGTGATGTCTGCCTATAATAAAATCAATGGGCAATATGTGTCTGAAAGCAAAGATTTGTTGACCAATATTTTAAGAGAAGATTGGGGCTTTGAAGGTTATGTAATGACCGATTGGGGTGGTGGAAGTGATATTGTTACCCAAATGGAAGCTGGTAATGATTTGATCATGCCGGGGCAAAAAGAGCAAATTGAAACGTTGATCAAAGCTGTTGAAGAGAACAAAATGGATGAGGCTATTTTGGATAAAAACATCAAGAGAATTTTGGAAATCATGGTGAAAACACCACGATTCAAGGGGTATGATGTGTCTGGAAAACCAAACTTGAAAAAACATGCAGAGGTAACTAGACAAGCAGCTACTGATGGGATGGTGCTTTTGGAAAATAAAGACAATACTTTGCCTTTGACGGATGTTAAAAAAGTAGCGGTTTTTGGAACTACATCTTACGATTTCATTTCAGGAGGTACCGGTAGTGGCGATGTAAATGAAGCCTATACCATATCACTTATTGACGGTTTGAAAAATGGCGGGTTCCAAATCAACGATGCGCTTCAAACTACCTACGAGGCCTATATTAAGGATGCTAGAGCTAAACAAGGAAAGCCAGACAATTGGTTAGCGGCCATTATGGGAGCTAAGGATCCTGTGGCTGAAATGCCTATCAAGGCTCAGGACGTTTCAAAAGCAGCTGAAAGTTCAGAAATCGCTTTGATTACTATTGGAAGAAATTCTGGTGAAGGTGGAGATCGTAAGCCTGAGGCTGGAGATTTCTACTTAACCAATACCGAAAAACAATTAATTGCAGAGGTTACCAAAACCTTCCATGCGGCGGGCAAAAAGGCCATCGTAGTATTGAATGTAGGTGGTGTGGTTGAAACCAAGAGCTGGGCACAGATTCCAGATGCAGTATTGTGTGCATGGCAACCAGGACAGGAAGCTGGAAATTCGGTAGTGGACGTAATTTCTGGAAAAGTAAATCCTTCTGGGAAATTGGCGATCTCCTTCCCTGTAAAATATGAAGATGCGCCTTCTTCAAAATCTTTCCCTGGATATTCTATTGAAGGAGAAACAGGAGACGAGGAAGATCTTTCAGGATTTTCATTTATGAGAAGAGTGCCTTGGGAAACTGTTTATGAAGAAGATATTTATGTTGGATATCGTTACTACAACACCTTTGAGGTACCAGTAGCCTATGAGTTTGGTTACGGACTTTCCTATACCAATTTTGAGTATTCCAATATGGAAGTTGACAAACAAACATTTACCGATGAATTATTGGTGTCTGTAACGGTGAAGAATACGGGAACAGTAGCAGGAAGAGAAGTAGTGCAGCTGTACTTAAGTGCTCCTACTGTGATATTGGAAAAACCAGAGCAAGAGTTGGTAGCTTTTGGTAAAACTAAAATGTTGGCTCCAGGTGCTACTGAGACCCTTCATTTTGTATTAAGAACCAAAGATTTGGCATCTTTTGATGTGGCACGTTCTAGTTGGATTGTTGAGGCAGGAGACTACGAGTTGAAAGTAGGTGCTTCTTCTACAAAAATCAATGGTACGGCCAAGTTCAATGTAGCTCAAGAGATTTTAGGGGATAAAGTGCATAAAGCATTAGTACCTCAGGCAGACTTTAAAAAACTAAGCAGAAACTAGGCTAACAAAGACGTTTTTTAGTGTTAACCAACTGGATAGAAGGGAGGGGCGGCGCTCCTCCTTTTTTATCCAATATTTTAAAGAATCATGAAAAGAATAGTACTCTTATTGGTAGTGTTGCTCACTAAGTTTTTGATCTGCAATGCACAATCTTCCATACCAAAAGGAACCGTTGAAATCGATTCAATTTACTCCAAACATCTGGAAAATGATTTTGGCGAGAATCCCAAACGCGCTATTGCCGTGTACTTGCCTCCGGGCTACCACGAAACCAAACAGAAATATCCTGTTGTTTATTTTCTTCACGGATTTACAAACGACCATACCATTATGAATTATATGGAGGAGCTTTTGGATTATGCCATTGCTTCCCAAAGAATACGGCCTTTTATTTTGGTGACTTCCGATCAAAAAACAACCTATGGTGGCAGTTTTTACAGCAATTCGGGAGTGTTTGGTAATTGGGAAGATTTTACGGTTCAGGATTTGGTGGGACATATAGACAAAACGTATAGAACCCTTCCTAAAAAGGAAAGCAGGGGTATAACAGGCCACAGCATGGGAGGATATGGTGCTCTGTTGCTGGCCATGAAACATCCGGATGTGTTTAGCTCTGTATATGCCATTAGCCCAGGGGCTTTGGCTATCGTCCGGGAATATGGCCCCAATAGTGAGACTTTTAAAGAATTGTCCACAGCCAAAACTATGGAGGATTTGTGGAAAACCTATTTCGGTGCCGTGATGGTGGCCTTTGGTCGCTCATGGTCACCTAATCCAGACAAGGCCCCATTTTACTGTGATATGCCTTTTGAATATCAAGGGGATAAATTGATTGTGCATCAAGAAACCTTGCAAAAATGGTATGACAACATGCCCTTTTACATGATTGATACCTATTTGGGGAATTTACAGCAATTGGAAGCTATTAAGTTGGATTGGGGACGAAATGCAGGCGACCGATTTACGGTTCAATGTGAAATGTTTAGTCAGCGTTTGGAAAATGTGGGCATCACCCATTTTGCCGAAGAATACATAGGAACCCATGTAAGCGATATCTATACCAAACAAGGCCGAATTCCACAGCAGGTCTTACCGTTTTTTGATGAATATTTAAAATTTGAATAGCTTATGTTGGCCACCTTAGGACTCGTTTCAATACTACTTTTGCTTTATTTGGTCATGGCTAAAAAAGCTTCTCCGGTAGTGGCCTTGATAATCGTTCCTGTGGTTACAGGATTGATGGCGGGATTAGGTTTTGAGGTGGTAGACCTTATCACGGAAGGGATCAAATCCATAGCGCCAACTGGCGTCATGTTTATATTCGCCATTCTCTTTTTTGGCATCTTGACCGATGCGGGCACTTTTCGCCCTATCATTCAACGTTTATTGAAATTAGCAGGAAACGATCCTGCTCGGGTAGCCGTGACTTCGGCACTTTTGGCAATGATTGTACATTTGGATGGTTCGGGTGCTGTAACTTTTTTGGTGACGGTTCCTGCGTTTTTACCCGTGTACGATCAATTGAATATGAAACGTTCCACTTTGGCCTGTATTGTCGCTTTGGCTGCAGGTACCATGAACATCGTGCCTTGGGGCGGACCAACCATAAGGGCGGCAACGGCTTTGGATATTTCGGTAACCGAATTGTTTAACCCCATGTTAATCCCTGTAGTGATAGGCTTGTTAAGTGTACTGTTGCTAGCCTATAGGTTGGGGAGCAAGGAGCGACACGTGGATGTTTCGGAAGTTACTATTGCTACAGATGAAACGGCTTCAGATTTGGAACGTCCCAAATTATTTTGGGTGAACATCCTATTGATTCTTTTGGCTGTTGGCACCTTGATTTCTGGAGTGGCACCTCCCCATGTCATTTTTATGATAGCCTTTGTCCTGGCCTTAAGTATAAATTATCCAAATATCAAAGAACAATCAGAACGGGTCAACGCCCATGCCAAAGCAGCCATGCTTATGGCGAGTATTTTATTTGCGGCAGGTTGCTTTACGGGAATATTGAAAGGCTCTGGAATGATCGAAGCTATGGCAGAGGCAGCTGTAACCTACATTCCCAATTGGGTGGGCGGTCATTTACCGGTGATAATGGGAGTATTGGCTATGCCAGCAAGTTTATTGTTCGACCCCGATTCCTTTTATTTTGGGGTATTGCCCTTGCTGTCGAGCACGTCGGCTCATTTTGGTGGGGACGCCATTGAAATTGGTCGCGCTGCCATAACGGGGCAAATGACCACAGGATTTCCTGTGAGCCCTTTAACAGGAGCAACATTTTTGTTGATAGGATTGACAGGCGTGGATTTGGGAGAACACCAACGGAAAACCATTCCTTATGCCTTTGGTATAAGCCTAATTATTTTAATCATGTCATTATTGGTAGGAGCCATAACATTTTAACTATGAAAACAATTAGAATTGGTAGCGGAGCAGGTTATGGAGGCGACAGGTTGGAGCCGGCCTTAACCTTAATGGAACAGGGTAATCTCGATTACATCTGTTTTGAATGTCTGGCGGAACGCACCATTGCCTTGGCTCAAAAAGAGAAAAAGGCCAATCCCAATAAGGGATATAACCATCTTTTGGAATACCGAATGGAAAAAGTGTTGCCATTGGCTTATAAACACAAGATCAAGGTCATTACCAATATGGGAGCAGCCAATCCAATAGCAGCCATGGAGGTGATAGCCAATATGGCAAAACAACAAGAGCTTAAAGGATTGAAAATAGCGGCCGTCTTGGGAGATGATGTTGTTGAGGCTGTAAAACAATCACCGCATTTGAAGATTTTGGAGACAGGTCAACCTTTGAGTTCTATTAGCGATAGCATGATTTCAGCCAATGCCTATCTAGGGGTAGAAGGTATTGTTGAGGCTCTAAACAATGGAGCGGACATTATCGTAACAGGCCGTGTAGCCGACCCTTCGCTGTTCTTGGCGCCCATGGTATTTGAATTCAATTGGAACTTTACAGACATGGATAAATTTGGGAAAGGCACTATGATAGGGCATTTGTTGGAATGTGCCGCTCAGGTTTGTGGTGGTTATTTTGCCGATCCTCCTAAAAAGATCGTTCTGGATTTGGCCAATATTGGTTTTCCTTTTGTGGAGGTCAATGAACATGGGGGTGGCTTTATTTCCAAAGTAAAAGGCACAGGCGGACTTATCAATACGGCCACTTGTACCGAACAATTGCTCTATGAAATTCACGATCCTTCCAAATATTTTACACAAGATGTGGTGGCCGATTTTTCAAAAGTAACATTTGATGAAATCGGAATGGATACCGTTCAATTTAAAAATGCCAGTGGACATCCTGCTACCAATACCTATAAGGTAAGCGTGGGCTATGTCAACGGCTTTTTTGGCGAAGGGCAAATCAGTTATGGAGGGGCAAATGCCTTGGCAAGAGCCAATTTGGCCATGGATATTATGAAACAGCGTTTGGCTGTTCATGGGTTTGAGGATTTACGCTTCGATCTTATTGGGGTGAATTCATTGGCGCCCTTTAATGTGGAAGTTATGGAGGTTCCTGAAGTCAGGCTTCGAGTTTCCGGAAGGGCAGCTAGTGCCGAACAGGCGAAACACATTGGTAGGGAAGTGGAAGCGCTTTATACCAACGGTCCAGCAGGAGGTGGTGGCGCAAGCCAAAAAGTAGAGGAAGTCATATCGGTTCTGTCGGTATTATGGCCTAAATCAGATATTAAAATCGAAGTGGTTTACACAAACATATAGCAAGATGAAACTTTGGGAAATTGCACATGCCAGAAGTGGGGACAAGGGAAATATCAGTAACCTGTCACTCATAGTATACAATCCAGAAGATTATAAAATCATTCAGGAAAAGGTAACTCCAGAAAGGGTCAAACAATGGCTGTCTAAGCAGGTGAAAGGAGATGTGAAACGCTACGAATTGCCGCAATTGGGAGCTTTGAATTTTGTATTGCAGGAAGCCTTATATGGAGGAGTGACCAGTTCCACAGCCCTAGATAAACACGGCAAATCCTTGAGTTCCTATTTATTGGAAATGGAGATTTAATACCAACAGAAAACTAAAGCGTATGTACTATAACAGAAGAAACTTTCTTAAACTATCATCTCTAGGTTTGGTGGCGGTTCCATTGATTCCACAACTTGTATTTCCTGGAACATTTAATAGTTCTGATAATATTATAGCAAACACCGCTTACGGTAAAATAAAAGGGTATCGTCAGGAAGGTGTTTCTATATTTAAAGGGGTGCCATATGCTGGTAAGGTTTCAGGGGGAAGACGGTTTTTGACTCCCGATAAGTTGAAGCCTTGGACCGGTATTAAAGATGCCACGCAATTGGGGCCGCCTTCCATTCAAACACCTAATCAAACCTTTGGAATTAATGAACCGGCTCCTGCCGAAGATTGTTTGGTGCTCAATATTTGGACACCTGAAACAGATCATAAAAAGCGCCCAGTAATGGTCTACAACCATGGCGGTGGATATAATAATGGATCTGGAGGAAGTGTCTATCAAGATGGGGCTAATCTAGCAAGATATTATGATGTGGTGGTAGTGGAAACCAATCACCGTTTGGGGTTATTGGGCTTTCTTTATCTGGATCATATAGCAGATGAGGACTATCAAGGTTCTGGAAACAGGGGAGTTCAGGATATTGCTATAGCCTTGAAATGGGTAAAGGAAAATATAGCGGAATTTGGAGGAGATCCCGATAATGTGATGATTTTTGGAGAGTCTGGTGGTGGTATGAAAACCTCTTGTCTGTATGCTATGCCAGAGGCAGCGCCGTATTTTAATAAGGCCTCCATAGAAAGTGGTCCTGGCGTGATTTTAAAAACTACAGAAGATGCCGCCATTACAACAGACTTGGTTTTAAAGGAGCTAGGCATAGCTTCAAAGGACTGGAGAAAACTACTCAATCTTTCTGCTCAGGAATTGTTACAGGCACAATTGAAGATACAGAGCTTACCAGCTCAAGGGAAAGTTCGGGGAGGCTTTATGGGAATAGGCGGTATTGGTACCAACGGATTTGGAGCCGTGGTTGATGGAACCGTGTTGCCCCATCATCCATTCGAACCTAAAGCTGTAGCACTGTCAAAAGACAAACCATTGATGGTAGGTTGGAATGAGGATGAGTACATTTTCTTTGCCATGTTCGGAGGGGATACATCGGTGTTCAAACTTAGTGAGGCTCAGTTGCAGGAAAAACTAAATGAAGAATTTGGAGACCAAGCAAATAAGATTCTAGCTGTTTATAAAGAAACCAATCCAGGAAAAACACCTTCCGAACTATACATCGCAATCCGCTCCATTCTCTTTATGGGTTTAGGATCGGTGCAAATTGCCGAGAAGAAAGCAGCTCAAGGAGGCGCTCCTGCTTACCTGTACAATTTTGGATATAAATCGGAGGTGAAAGTACCCGGTACCGATATGGAGTTTGGTGCTATGCATGCTTTGGATATTCCTTTCAAATTTTACAATGTGGCACCCATGAAAGATAAATCGGGGAATGAAAGTACGGGTATGGCAGGCAACAGGCCAGAGCGTTTTCAAGCGGCAGATAATATGGCGAAGCTCTGGACCTCATTTGCCAAAAATGGCATCCCTCAAGCGGAAGGAATTCCGTCGTGGGAACCCTATAATTTGAAGCAGCGACCAACCATGCGCATCGATGCTTCTTGTGAGATTATTTACAATCGTTTTCAAAAGGAAATAAATATGTGGCGGGAAGTCACAAAAAGCTAATACTAAATCGAAATCAATTATGAAAAGATTACAACAATTTGTCTTGTGTACAGCGGTCTTGAGTTTAGGATTTTCCTGTAGCCAGCAGGCTGAAAAAACAACGCTTACGGCACAGGCTGATGAACAGCAACTGTTTATTGGAGACACCATTGCTATTGCCCAGACTAAATATGGAAAGGTGCAAGGCTTCATACTTAGGGATATTTACAATTTTAGGGGCATTCCATACGGAGCCAGTACAGCGGGTAAAAACCGTTTTATGCCACCACAGGAACCTGAGGCTTGGGAGAATGTCTACCCAGCATTATGGTGGGGAAATACCGCTCCGCAAATTATGGAGAACAGATACGCCAATGCAGCTTCATCATTTACCGATCACTGGAATTATGATGATGTAAGTGAAGACTGTTTGAAATTGAATGTTTGGACACCTGAAATTGGAAGTGCTAAAAAACGACCAGTATTGGTATGGTTGCATGGTGGCGGTTATACCAATGGAAACGGTATTGAACAGGATAGTTATAATGGCGAAAATTTAAGTCGCAAAGGCGATGTGGTCTTTGTGTCCATCAATCATCGTCTGGGGCCTATTGGTTTTTCGGACCTGTCTGGAGTAGGAGGAGATAAGTATGCGCATTCTGGAAATGTAGGCGCGCTGGATATGGTAGCGGCCCTTAAATGGGTAAATGAGAATATCTCTAATTTTGGAGGTGATCCTAACAATGTTACCATTATGGGGCAGTCTGGCGGAGGTGCCAAGGTATGTACGCTTACAGCCATGCCGGAAGCCAAAGGATTATTCCATAAGGCCGTACCACTGAGTGGGTCTACGACTTCTGCAAAAAATCAGGAATCGTCCAGAAAAATTGGTGAGTATATCTTGCAAGAAGCAGGTCTTAAGGCTTCAGAGATTGATAAATTACAGGAAATTCCTTGGCGTGAGTATATCGATATTGCCAATCGTGCCACCAAACGATATGTAGAGGAAAATAACATCACCGACTTTTTCCGTGGAGGATTTGGTCCTGTTGCGGATGGAATCCATATTCCAGAGGGCACATTTTACAGCGAAGCCAATGGGCTGTCATCAGAAGTGCCAATGCTTATCAGCAGTACCTTTCACGAATGGTCTATGTCTAGATATGTGCCAGGTCTTGAGGACATCACCAAGGACAAAGCTATTGAAGGTTTAGCACAGCGAGCTGGATTTGGTGGCGGATTGGGAGATAAGGCCGCATCAGTTTATGAAGCGTATGAAAAGTCGTTTCCAGAGGCAAAACCAGTGGAAATCATGACGCTTATTGCTAGCAATCGTAAAGGTGTGGTAGAAACAGCTAATGCTAAAGTGAATCAGGAAGCGCCAGTATATGTGGCATGGTTTGGTTGGGAACCGCCTTTATTTGATGGGAAAATGCGGGCCTTCCACTGCTTGGATATTAGTTTTTGGTTCAATAACACAGATTTGATGTTTACCCATACCGGTGGAGGTGCTGAGCCGCGTGCTTTGGCCGAGAAAATGTCGGGTGCTTTGTTGCAATTCATGAAAACAGGGAATCCAAACACGGCTGCTTTACCTGAATGGCCAGCTTACACCTTGGAAAATGGCGAAACCATGCTTTTTGATGCAACCTGTGAGGTGAAAAACGATCCTGATAAGGAAGGACGCGAGCTTTTGTAAATAAAAATACTATAGGGCAGTCAACAACGGAGATAATGTTTATAGCTCTAGTTGACTGCCTTTGCTATTAGATTGTTGTAGTGTGGTGGAAGTACTTCAGTCTACCATATTTTCACACGGTCTTCTGGTGGAAGATATAGAGAATCGGTTGGTTGTACATTGAAGGCGGTGTAAAACTCAGGGACATTTCTAACGATGCCATTTACTCTGTAGTAGGCAGGAGAATGAGGATCTGTTGTTATGAGAACGCGCAAGGCTTCATCCCTCATTTTGTTTCTCCAAGATTGTGCATAGCCTATGAATACACGTTGATTTCCGGTATACCCATCCAAAACAGGGGCTTCTTTACCATCTAAAGAGATATGGTAAGCTTTTAGAGCAATGGATAGACCGCCTAGATCACCAATGTTTTCGCCTAGGGTGAATTCACCATTGACAAATACATCAGGTAGGGCTTCAAATGTATTGTATTGGGCGACCAAGTTTGCGGTACGCTTTTTAAACTCTTCCTTGTCTTGATCGGTCCACCAATTGCGCATGCTACCGTCGCCATCAAAAGTGCTTCCCTTGTCGTCAAAACCATGTCCTATTTCGTGGCCAATAACAGCGCCTATGGCACCGTAGTTGACGGCATCTTCAGCTTCCATATCAAAAAAAGGGGGCTGCAAGATGGCGGCAGGAAAGACTATTTCGTTTAGGGTTGCGTTATAATAGGCGTTTACCGTTTGCGGGGTCATATGCCATTCGGTTTTGTCTATGGGCTGCCCAAGTTTTGCCAATTCCCTGTTGTATTCCATGAGGGCAGCTCGGTTTAAATTGCCGAAGAGATCGTCTGCTTTGATCTCGATATCATAGGTTTTCCATTTGTCTGGGTAGCCAATTTTTGGGGTGAATTTACTCAACTTATCCAAGGCTTCTTTTTTAGTGTCTGCACTCATCCAGTCCAATTCTTTGATGCTTTCCTCATAAGCTTTTAATAGATTGGCCACCAGGGTCTCCATTTTGGCTTTGGCCTCGGGCGAAAAATGTTTTTTCACATACACTTTACCTACCACTTCCCCAATGGTATTGTTTACGGTTGATACGCCTCTTCTCCATAACGGGCGTTGTTTGGGAGTGCCGCGTAATTCGGTACTGTAAAAGGCAAAGTTTTGTTTGTCCATGGCTTCGTTCAAACGAGAGGCATTACTATTGATAATTCCCCATTTTAAATAGGTTTTCCAAGTATCGAGACTGGTTGAGGTAATAATGCCGTCAAGTGCTTTGGTGTAATCTACCATGAGCACTCCTAAGTTTTTTTCATTTTGGACGCCAGCTTCCTCCAAATACCCAGACCAATTAAAATTGGGCATGATGTTGGTTAAAGTGTCCATTGGGAACATGTTGTATAAACTCACCAAATCTCTGGTTTTTTCCTTTTGCATTTGTTTGGTGGCCAGTTTGGTTTCCAAGGCCATGATAGCCTCCGAAGCTTTTTTTCCCTTGGTTAGCCCTGTCAGTTCAAACATTTTAGCTATGTGTTGTACATATTTGGTTCTAATGTCTTTGGAGCGTGCATCGCTGCTGAGGTAGTATTCGCGCTCTGGTAGACCTAAGCCCGATTGCCAAGTGTAAACCGTGTAAATGGTAGGGTTTTTGAAATCTTGGTAGACAGTGAGGCCTAAAGGAACGCTGCTACCGTATTTATTGGCATAGGCAAAATAAGTGGCTAGGTCGTCGTAATTTTGGATACTGTCCACTTTTTCAAATTCGCTTTGTAGCGGTGATGCGCCTAATTTGTTTCTAGTGTCCATATCCATAAAGGATTTGTAAAGGTCGCCTACTTTTTGCTCGTCCGATCCTAAGGTAAATCCATTGTTGGCCGATTCTTCAATGATGGTCTTGACATTTTCCTCGGCTTCTTCATGAACAATATAGCCAATGCCATAGGAGGATTTATCGGCGGGAATCTCGGTGTTTTTGATCCACTTCCCATTGACATAGTTCATAAAGTCATCCCCTGGTTTTACAGAGTTATCCATATATTCTTTGAGGATTCCGGATTTTAGGGGCTTCGTTTCGGAAACTGTTTCTGTGACTTCGGTTTTGCAGCTGGCCATCAATAGTAAGGTGCCTAGGATTGCTATTGAAAGGTTGATTTTTGATTTCATAGGATGTGTTTTAGGTTGGACAAATTCTATTGGAAACCAAACAGTGTAGTGTTTTGTAGTTCAGGAGATTAAATATAAGGTTTTTTGGGAATGTTTGGAGGGAGAAAGTTTCTAATGTTGATTCTCTTAGGAAGAGAGTGGATAATTGAATAGCGATTCACGTATAATTGAAGTTGATTACCTGTTAAAAGTTGAAACTTTTCTTACTTTTATTGCAGCTTGATTGCTTTTATATAAATAGTAGGTAATTTTAAGAAATGACGAATAGACAACTTTGGCGTAAAATAGAAGAGTTTAAATTGGATTTTGATAGTATTGATTTCAATTTCTCCGAAAGACTCGCACGGGACAATAATTGGAATGTTGAATATTCGCTTAGGGTAATAGAGGAATATAAGAAGTTTATTTACCTCTGCTGTATCAGTAACCAACCTATTACGCCTTCAGATGCCGTAGATCAAGCATGGCACCTTCATTTAACATACACAAAATCATACTGGAAGGATTTTTGTGAATCTACTTTAGAAAAAGAAATCCATCACAGTCCTACCAAAGGAGGAGAAAGTGAAAGGGAAAAATTCTCGGATTGCTACAACTTAACCTTTGAAAGATATGAGAATGAGTTTGGTCAAAAGCCTCCTTCCGATATTTGGTTGGATAAAACAAAAAGGTTTAAAGATGTTAATTTTAGAAGAATAAATGTCAATAATTATTGGCTTGTTAAGAAGCCTTCAAAAGCGTTAGGTACTTCATTGAAGTTTTTTGGGATTATTATTTTGATTCCTTATTTATTTATGAATGCCAAAGATAATGATGCTCCAATACCTGTCATTATATTCATTATTATTGTTTTTATTCTCATATTCATGAAAGGAAAAAGGGGAGGGGGTTCAGGTTGTTCTTATGATTGCTCATATGATTCTAGTTGTGGTTCTGATGGGTGCAGTGGTTGTGGAGGATGTAGTGATTGATTATTGAATGCTGGCTTCTGGTTGTTTTGCTTTCTCTTAAGTCGACTATAACTTAATTCTAGTTTCGTTTTTAATCTGTCTGATAACAAACGAGCTTTGAACATGCGAAATGATGTCCAAACGCGACATGTTCTGTAAAATGAGTTCCTCGTAGGCCTTCATGTCTTTCAAAAGAATTTTTAATAGAAGATCGTAGTTTCCGGCAATATAGGCCACTTCCAAAACATCGTCCAAGGCGTCTATATAAGCTTCAAATTTTTCAAAATCGGCCTCCTGATGTTTGGCCAAGGTCACCTGACAATACACAATTAGACTTTTTTCGGCCAATTCAGGATCGACTATGGCGACATATTTTTGGATCAGGCCGCTTGCTTCAATCTTTTTTAATCGCTCGTGAACCGGGGTAATGGATAGATTTACCTTTTCTGCCAGTTGTTTTATGGACTGTTTGCTGTCGTTTTGCAGCTCATTAATTAGCATGCGGTCAATATCGTCAAGGCGTATCATAGGATATATTTTTGTGGGTAGCTTTAATTTAACAGAATATAGGTTGAAATTACTTTGCAAATACGTATATGTAGTATAATATACTGAATTTGTTTGATATAGCATTAAGAATTACTTTAATTGTAACTTTGCATCAGAAAATAATGATTATGAAGAGTATAGATGATGTATTGAACAGGATTACCAATAATACCAAAGATTTTTTGGGGTATCCATTGGCTAAAGATTTTTCCTTTCAAGAGTTCGCACCTTTTTTGGATGTTTGTTTAAATAATGTTGGCGATCCTGAATCGCCTTCAACCTTGGCTATTGATACCAAAGATGTAGAGAAGGAATGCATTGCCTTTTTTGCAGATATTCTTTCTTCCAACATGGAAGAAGTTTGGGGGTATATTACCAACGGTGGAACCGAGGGAAATTTATATGGCTTGTATTTGGCAAGGGAGCGTTTTCCAAATGCTGTGGTCTACTATAGTGAGTCGACTCATTATAGTGTTAAAAAGAACTTACACTTATTGAACATTAAAAATATTGTGATTAGAAGTCAGGAGAATGGAGAGATTGACTATCAGGATTTGGAGCAATCGGTGATGTTGCGTCGTGACTTGCCAGCCATTTTCTTTTTGAATATAGGGACAACCATGACCGAGGCGGTGGATCAATTGGATGAGATAAAACGCATTATTCGTCAATATGCCATCAAGGATTATTATATCCACTGCGATGCAGCATTCTTGGGAAGTATTGCCCCTTTCGTAAACCCCAAACCAAAATTCGATTTTTCTGAAGGAGTAGACAGTATTGCCATTTCTGGTCATAAATTCTTGGGAGGTCCTATCCCTTGTGGTGTGGTCATTGCAAGGCGCCAGCACCGTAACCGAATTGCCAACTCCATTTCATATGTAGGGACTATGGATACCACGATTACGGGATCTAGAAACGGATTAACGCCACTGTTTATGTGGCATGTTATCAATAAGTTTGGAAAAGATGGTTTAGCAAAGCGGGTAAAGCAATGTCAGGAATTGGCTGCTTATACCGAGCTGCAGTTGAAAGCTATTGGAGTAAAGGCGTGGCGGAACAATGATGCGCTAACGGTGGTCTTGGAAAAACCTTCGGATGTAATGTGCAAACACTACCAATTGGCATCGGAAGGTGACATAGCCCATATTATTTGTGTGCCAGGGCTTCAAAAATCCCAAATTGATGCTTTTATCAGGGATTTGCAGCTCGAGAGATTGAAAGTCAGTTAATAGTAGCTATAACAGCCTGCAAAAGTGCTCCTTAATATCAACCTCTTCTTGATTCTTTTGGAATTGGGGGGAGGTTTTTCATTTCTGAAATTAGGAGGAATAAAGCGTTTGTGTTCTTGATTGCGTTATGCTACCTTTGAGGAAGTATCTATTAATTGATCCCATACCCTTGAGTCGAAGCTATTCCCTGCTTGTTGTTGTATTGTTTTCCTTTGTGTTCCAAGTGCAAGGGCAAACTTCCAAATTCCGGAAAGCGGTGGATTCCCTGTTTATAGACCACAACCCTGAAAACTATTCACTTCGTTTGTTTTCCAATTATAAGGTGAAACGTTTTAAAATTTCCAATGAAGATTTTAAGACCAGATATGTTCCTAAAAACCGCTACGGTGTTGGGGTTGGTGTGGCCAATAGTAAAGTGTTGTTGGATTTGGCCATTAATATAAAAAATGGCAAGGAAGAAGTTACCAACCGCTTCGATGCACAGGGCACAATTATATTGAAAAAGAGGAATTATTTAAACGCCTATCTGCAGATTTACAACGGTTTTAATGTGAAGAACGATTTTGGGAAACCTAAGGAATTTCGGTTTGACATTAAGTCCAGGACCCTAGGCTTTAATCACCTTTATACGTTTACAGATATTGAGTTTTCCTATTCCTTGCTTAAGGCGGGACTGCCTACCAAAAACAAGGATGTCTACATTACTGGAGGTGTGGGGTCTTTTGTGATGTTTGATTATTTTGATTCCGATGAATCTATTTTTCCTGAGAATATAAGTTTATATTTTGATGATGTACATAATATCAAGCGCTATAGTGGGCGTGCTCTTGGCTTGTTAACGGGAGTCATGGGGGCTTTTATACTTCCCGAAAATATGATTGCAACGTGTAACTTGATGCCCGGTATTGCCATTGTGCGAAATAGGGTGACTTTGGAGGATGGCAATCATAATAGTTCCACACCAATGTTATACAAGTTGGATGCCAGTGTGGCCTTAAGTTATAGTGTGAAGCGTTACTATATTAACTTGATGTATGAAACGGGTATTTATGCCAATTCCTTAAACTTTGGCCATAATTATAAGTTTAATCTCTCCATGGCGAAATTATCTTTTGGCTATAAGCTGAATAGGTAGAACTTAATTATTAGTCGCTTTGTATTGAAATAGTTAAGGGCTCTGTGCAGTTCGGCAGTTTCAAAACAGAAAAGACAGGACTTCAAAACACTGCTTATGTGGCTTGGCAAACTGCCGCAAATAAAATAACTTGCCGACTCTTAACACCAAAATCCAAACCCAGTAGGGGACTAGACCTATGAACACAACCAATAATAAAAAGGTATTTGTATCAGGATGTTTCGATATGCTGCATAGCGGGCATATTGCATTTTTTAAGGAAGCTGCCTCTTTTGGCGATCTGTATGTGGGCATTGGCTCCGATAGCACGATAAGGGAGCTCAAGGGGCGTCATACCATTAATTCGGAGCAGGAGCGTCTGTACATGATCAATGCTGTAAAATATGTCAAGGAAGCCTTTGTTAACACGGGGTCTGGGATGATGGATTTTGAAACCGATCTTAGGCAGTTGCAGCCCGATTTTTTTGTGGTGAATGAGGACGGCTTTTCACCAGCTAAGGAAGAATTGTGTAACGAACTCAATATAGAACTTCACGTGTTACGCCGTACACCAGATGCGGGTTTGCCGGAACGTTCTACCACAGCTATTCGTACCAATGGACATTGTTCCTTGCCGTACCGCATCGATTTAGCGGGTACTTGGATAGATCAACCTTATGTATCCAAATACCACCCAGGTTGGGCCTTGACGGTGTCTTTGGAGCCTATCGTGGAGTATAACGAGCGCTGCGGAATGTCTACCTCTACGCGTAATGCAGCCAAAAAGATCTGGCCTTATTACTTGCCTTTGGAGAAACCTGAAAAGCTGGCGGAAATTCTCTTTAAGTTTGAAAATACGCCTGGGGCTACCCTTATTTCTGGTGCGCAGGATGCCATCGGGATTTGTATGCCTGGTTTGGTAAGACATTATTACGACAATGCCTATTGGCCCCTAAAGTTTGAATCCATTCATGACGAAGCAACCTTGTCTTGGTTGGAGGAGCATATCTGTATGGTATTGCTTTGGCCACGTGAAAAGGACCTCGATTTGCTCAATGAAACTTATATAGACGAAACCAATGTAAAGGCTCTTGCCGAGGCTGCCGATGAGGTTTGGGAGGCTATCAAACAGTGCGACCTTAAGGCTTTTGCCGAAGGATTCTTAAAATCTTTTGATGCACAAACTACTATGTTTCCAGCCATGGTAAACGAACGTGTGAACAAGGAAATTACCAAATACAAAGACAAGGCCCTTGCTTGGAAATTGGCCGGTGCCGGAGGCGGCGGTTACCTGATCTTGGTGTCTGAAACTCCAATAGAAGATACCATGCGCATTAACATTAGGAGAAAGGCATCGTTGTAAGACAGTATACCAGTCACAGACTGGTACACTAAACTAGTTGCTACTCTTTAAGTAAAGTCACAATTTCTTTTTGTCCGCTTCTACTCATGGTAAATCTCAAGGTGTCTTGAGTAAGGGTATTTATTTCAACTCCTATATCCATTTTGCCTTCGGGAGTGCAGATCAATTTGTCCCCGGATAACATGAAATGTCCTTTTTCTTCAAGGCTTCCAATTTTGGAGCTGTAGGTCTTGTCTGGTGAAAACATAAAATAGACATTGCTGCTGCATTGGTTGTCCTCGCTGGATTCTATGGTCCAACTGTGGCAATTCCATTTACCGTTGAGTAATTCGTATTTTTCAGAGTTGCAGGTAAATAAGATAAGCGCTAAGGGAAGCATCAGTAGTTTTTTCATAGTGGAGGTTTTGGTTAGGTTATGGGTTGAGTGATGTTGCTTTATAAACGTCATGATATATTCATTTAGTATATTATTCCTACAAAATGTGATTTTATAATGTAGGACTTCTTGTTAATAACTGCTACTTGAAAACGGGTTTTATAGCCTAAAGGTCGAAGTCGAAGAAGTAGGCTTTTTGGGTTTTGGCATCGTACCAATAATATTTAAAATAGTTATTGCCATCCGTCCAACTGTATTTTTGGAGCTGTGCAATATGGTTTTTGTCCCACCAAGCAAAGTCCTCCTGAAGACCAAATGCATTGTAGTTATTGAGTGTGTCCAAACCTAATTGGTGCTCTTCAATAATGTTCTTTGAAGTTGTTGGGCTGCAATTAAATGAAAACATATATGAGGCATTAATGCCAATAGCGTCATCAAAGCAATAAATGTTTTGGATGTCCTCCGTTAAGGGCACTTTTAGGAAGTCTTTAAACCGTGCTTTGTTGGGCTCTGTGTCGGGAAATTTATAGTCAAACGGAGGAAATACCTTGTCAACCACTTTTCTGGATTGAGCCTTCAGTTCCTTTTTGGCCTGTTCCTTGACTTCGCTAGAGAGTGCCTTGGCCTTGTCCTCAATATGGTTGCAAGCACATGTTGTTAGGGCAAGTAAAGTAATGAATGCTATATGCGCAAAACGTTTCATTTCAGTGAACATTCAAAATATCTATTATACATATGTTTTTGGCAAGGGTTATTAATCAAAGGTCAAGTCTATTTTAAGTTTTTTCCATCCTTTTATAGGAATGTAAAGTCTATTATTTCCCTTTTTACATTAAATACTACATATCCAACATCTACGGGACTGGTAAAATCATATCCAATAGTTTCAGCAGTACTTAGTTCAGGGTAGTTAGTTATTACATATGTATGTATTTCTGTGGCTTTGGTTTTTAGTTCATTTTCGGTGAATTCAGAAAAGTCTAAATCACGCAAAAGAAAGGTTAGGTGCTGTCCATTCATGTCCTGCGATAGCTCCACCGCATGAATTTGAAACTCCTCCCTTAAATCTTCAATAATAGTGAAGGTTTGCATAATGCCATTTTTACAGCCAAAACATAAAATAATGATTACATAACCGAGTGTTTTTATTTGTTTTCTCATAAAGTGAATTTATTTATCAATACCAACCATAATCAGTTATGGCCGTTTTTTATGTTTCGCAATGCACATCCCCCTTAATCCCCTTCAAAGGGGAATTTTATTTGTGACACCTTCTTTGATTTCCAATTATTCGCATTGTTCTTGAGCGGAACAAAATAAGGTGAATATTAGGGTTGTAATAATTAAAAAATGGTTCTTTAAAGATGCCATGTTTTTGGTTAATTTGTTAGTTGTTTTACCTTTTCAGGTATTGAATTTCACTTCTTGACTTTAATTTTTTCAAGAGTGCAAAGGTTCCAATGGATAAAAGAACCAAGTATCCAAAGATGATTTTTATAGAGCCAAGGCTGGCGATGGCAAGAACGATGGCTGTAATGCCTGGTCTGCCGCCTCCTACAATTTCATATTGTGTTCCGCTTTCTATCTGAATCGCTAAATAGATTGACCAAAGAAAGAGTGCTGTAATTGAAGCTAAAGCGAAGAGTTGGGCTTTGGTGTATTTCATTACGCTCGGAAGTTCTGATGTATACTTGAAATCGGTAGTGTCGTTTTTTATGAATTCAAATATTTCATTCTTAACATTTTCATTGTCAACATAAAGCTCCTCTTCGGAGTCATTGCCAAAAAATATTTTGATAAAGTTTTGTCCGCTTTGGTTTTCTATTGTTTTGATGTAAGCGTATGGAATGCTGAACATTTCATTTAAAAAGGTGATATTGTTGGTTTCCGAGGTTATTCTATTTAAATCGTTGTCTTTTGGGTTTCCTTTATAGATTGATTTATCCTTTATCAGGATAAGTTTATTAGACTTAGAGTCTTTAAATTTCCAAATATTATGCATGAATTGTGGTGTTAGTATAGGGGCCTAGTCCTATTGACAATAGTGTTGATATTTAATCAAATTCAAAAGTTGGAGTTACACAAGAAATGATCTTGTCATCTACCGTGGCACCTACATAACCGTGGCCTTTTAGATAATAAAACTTGAAATTCCCCGATTGTAATTTGGCCTCAATCACCAATAGGTTTTTGTATTCGCAAATAGGGGTTTTTAGGGTGCCTTTAAAGCTTAGGATAGTGTATTCTCCAAGGCCGTCCGCGGTCTTCCAAGTTTGGCCTTTTTTAAACTTGTCGTCAAACCTCACGGTTTCTTCAAGGCAGCATGTTTCGTATTGGTACACCACGCCTTTTTCTTCGCGAAGGTAAAGGGTGTCTGGGGCGTGGCCTTCCCAAGTCTGAAGGAAAGCAATATATTCCTGCCCGTTAAGCATCTTTGTGCCGCTTCTAGTCTCGGTATATCGAGTGTTGGACCAAAGGATTTTTTTCTCCTGTAGTACAAGGGGGAAATAACTTCCGTCTTTATTCTCGTCGCAAAAGTTCTGTCCTTCCTTAAGTTGAGCAAAGGCATTAAACGAAAGGAAAGCCGTAAGGCCAAGGGTGAAGGTTTTTTTCATTGGGGTTGGGTTTTTAATGTTTTGGTGGTTGCCTACCAAGGTTAGTTTGTTGGTTTATGATGGAAATATAGGTTTTTTTCTTGTAAGAAAATACAAATGCAGTTCTATCCCTAAAATTTAGTCTATGAAGACCTGTAGGGAGGGAAATGTAATCTTTATCGTTTTTTTTATGCTAGGGCAACAATAGCCGTCGGTTTCGGTGTAATTATAATAAGTGCCATAAAAGCCATACCTGTTCAGACTGTCCAAAATGTAAAAGCCTGAGGCTTCCATAATGTCAACAAGGTTAAAAAAAGTATCGTCAATGGTATAGCCCGATGGCGTGCTTAATGCCAATAGTTTGTATTGGGTGTTTACGGAAGCATTGCCGCCTTCGCATTGCAGTGGCCTAAAAGTGATGAGAGCATCTGGGTGTTGGTCGTTGTTTAAATGGGCATAGTAAAAGTTGATGCTATCTGGAAAACCTAAGATGGTTTCAGGGGGTTCATGCGCTGCAATATAACTATAGTGGCAATTGTCCTTGCTTACGAAATGCTTGTGTTCTATTTGGGTTTGTTGCCATTGCTTGAAGGCTGCCCTAATTTTAAGGGTGTCCTCCTCCTGCGAAAAGACAAGACCAAAACAAGAAAGCGCCCATATTACCAACATGGCTTTTAAATTCATTTAGGTTTCGAGGATTTACGGCGTTTGTTGAACTTCAATTTTTGGGACCAATTGGTTGTTTTTCCATTCCAACAGACGGGTGGTGGTTGTAGATTCGGTCCAGTATGTTGTTTCGTCTTTATATTCGCCAACGGTTCTCCTATATTTTAGGCGGTTATTATGACCGTTTTCATCGGTAGGAAAAATATATTCCTCAACATACCAATATACGCCGGCGTCTGAGACTTCAGTGTATTCAAAGCCTTCAATTAAGGCATTGCCATCGTAGAACAGATAGATGCCACCGCCATCAACGCCACAGGCTTCTGCCAGATAATCAATTAAAAATATGCTTTGGGTGTTTTCAAGGCCCCTATTTCCAAAGGCCTTAATTGCAAAAGTGTCGGTGCTAAGCAAGACACTTGTTTCCAAATAGGGTTTGCCTTCTTCTGCCAGTCTCGTTTTGGCGTATAGGCTGCGCTCCTCTTCTTTTAGGGAAATAAGGTAGGTGAGGTTGTTGTAAGTGGCTTTGTCCAATGCAATGAGGCCTCCCAAAACATAGCCTGCATGGTCCTGAAACTTGATTTTGTACCAAGGCCATTCTATGCCTTCAAAGATCATGGTTTCTTCCGTCTTTTCAATTATTTCTATGGATTCGCCAATTTTCAGCAAGGCCAATACCTCCGATTCCGTGTTGGGTTGCGAGCGTAGCTTTACGTCGTCACCAAACATATAGGCAATGTCTCCATTTTCAAATTGATAATCTTTAGAAAGGAACTTGGTGTTTTGCCTAAAGGCCAGTGTACTGATGCACAATAAGACCAGGAGGAATATGTTCTTCATTTGGTTGTGTTATAATTGATGGTTGGTTCATTGGTTTTTAAAAGGACATCCCCATTAGTCCCCCTTCAAAGGGGGGTGTTTTTATTGTCCCCTTCGGAGGACCGTATGAGTGTTATCTTTCCTTAACTTTTAACGGTTGAAGGCGGGTTTTCATAAGGGAGGTCCGAAAGTTTTAACTTCATGGAGTTGTCCTTTATCTTAAATTTGAGTCTTACTTTTTCGCCTGCTTTCATGCCCCAACTTTCCTGTAAATCGGTGTTGATTTTAATGAAAGTGACACTGGTATCGGAATTGTTTTTGGCCAGTTCCTCTTCCATCCACAAAACGGCATCCTCGTAGCCACGTTTGCCGCCCATGAATTTGGCCCAATAGCTCACGATATAGTAATCGGTATTTTCAAATTGTTTCCTTTGTACGGGTTGGTTGTTTAAATCGTAGGTTTGTGCCAATACCGAATCAAGTGTTAGGTTTTTATCGTTACAATGCGTAAAGGTTTCAGAAGAGGTCTTCAGGAACTGCCTAAATTGTTCGCCACTACAAGTTGATTGGCCATTGTAGCATAATAGCTCGCCTTTGGAATTGAAGATGTAATACCCTTCAGACATCCCTTTGAACATTTCTTGAACAATGGCTGTAGTATCAGCCACAAGGATTAAAGAGTTGGTGGTTGGGTACTCGTGTTTCTGTTGAAAGGCTTTTATGGTTTCTGTGTTTTCAACCTTTGGGTCCTTGATAAGAAGGTTTACCATAGTAGTTTTACAGGAGAACAAACAAGTGCAAAGGGCAATAAGTACAAACGATTTTTTCATTTGGGTTGGTGTTTGAATTGACGGACACTAATATATGTAATTTTCTTACAAATATAATGGATCTAAAATTGAATGCAGTACTAAGCCTAGACTCTCTCCAATCCTTTATAATACCAGGCATAAGCCCCAATCACAATAAAGCAAATTAAGGGGATAAGGTAGGAATAGGGGGTTCCGAACACATCCAGAAGTCCACCTTGTACGGGAGTTAATACTGCGCCACCCAAGATGGCCATGATAAGGCCGGAGGAACCTACCTTGGTTTCGTCCTCGTCCAATCCTTCGCAGCCCATCCCAAAAATGGTAGGGAACATCAAGCTCATAAAAGCAGAAATACCTATTAGAGAAGCCACACCTATTAAGTCACCAATAAAGATCACGTTCAAGGTAAGGATGGTCGCGATAATTGCTGATACCAATAACAGACTTTCCGGACGAAAACGTTGCATTAGGGCGGTAAAGATCCAACGGAACACTCCAAAGAGAATGAGGGCTAAGGTATGGTATTGCAGAGCCATTTCTTGTGTGGTGGCCAGTTCTTCAGGGATGTAAAAGTTGGTATAGGTCCACACTGAAATTTGTGCACCCACATAGAAAAATTGGGCAATCACGGCAAAGCGATAGTTCTTTTGTTTAAATAGTTTCAAGAATGTTTGCCTCATGCGTACTTTTTTATCGGGGCTAGCCTCTTTTGGCATCTTGGTGGCGGCAATTAAAATCCACACCAATACCAAAATACCTGCCACCGACAGGTAAGGGAAAATTACAATGTTGAGGGTTTCCTGAATTTGAGATGCGTCTATTGAGATATTGCCTTCGGCATCCAAAGGCATTTTGGCCATAATCATGATTTGGCACATTAATACTCCAATAACAGAACCTACAGGATTAAAGGATTGGGCAAGGTTCAAACGTTTGGTAGCGGTGTCTTTAGGGCCTAAACTAAGCATGTAGGGGTTGGCGTTGGTCTCTAAGATGCCAAGCCCACAGGCTAAAATGTAATAGGACAGGCAAAAGAACACAAACTCTTGTAACAGCGTTGAAGGATATAGTAAAAAACAGCCTAGCACATATAGTCCCAAACCTACCAATACCCCAGTTTTATAAGAGTATTTACGGGAAAGAAGCGCACCCGGTATGGCCATACAGAAATACCCAAAGTAGAAGGTAAACTGTATGAGGGATGCTTGAAAAGTGCTTAGGTTTCCAAACACCGCCTTAAAAACTCTTACTAGTGGATCCGTTAAATTGTTGGCAATTCCCCAGCCCATAAAGCAAAGGGATAATAAAATAAAAGGCAACAGATATTTGGGCATTACAACAGGCCCTTTGGTGGTGTTATTCATAGTAGGTTAACAATCGGTAAGTTTAAAAATTGGGGTCATTTCAAGCCATTTGTCTTGGCTATCTGTGAGGCGCTGTTGGTAGGCGTCCATAAGGAGTTCCCATTCCTTTTGTCCAGGCATTTCGGCTAGTTTGGCCATTTGGGCTTCCCAATTGAAGTCTTCGGGAACAGTCACTACCATACACATACGGGTGTTCCATCGGAAAATTTGCATTTCCTCAATGCCAATACTTCGTAGGCCTGCAACTATTTCGGGTTTGATATTTTGTGGATTGTGCCAATCTTCGTATTGGGCAATGAGTTGAGGATCAGGTTTTAGATCCAAGGTGAAACAATAGGTCATGGATGGCGTTATTATAGTAATCCGTAGTGCTTGTGCCGATAAAGATAGTATAAAATGAAAATCTTCTGCAAAAAAGTAATGGTTCCAAGTATTAAGGAGACATGAACACCAAGAGTTTTTAAGGAATTTTGAAGAGTAGAACTTAGCTGTAATGGTGCCTGTGTCACCTTATATTTAATGTAAGAATAATCATATTGCATAGTCGGAGCAAACAGATGGTAGAAATTATGTTTTTAAACCTATATTTGTAGCGCACCGCAATTAAATTATAACAGATCAGACTACGCAAGCCAATGAAATTGTGTTTTAAACGCCTTTATGCCATCACCTTTGCCCTAGGGCTTTCGTGGGGCGTTACTGGAGCCTCTGTTCTGTATGCCCAAGCCGATGATTTGCAACTTAAGGCCAATGAATTGGTCTTTTCCAATCCAGAAGAAGCCATAAAAATTGCGGAGGTCATCATGAAAAGTCATGAGGGCGAAGATGAGATTCAGGCACAGATGGGCCTTCTGTTGGCCAAGTGTTATTGGGTAAAAGGCGAGTATAAACAAGCTGTCGACTGGCTGTTTAATGCGAGTGCTCGAGTGGCTAAAAACAACTACAAGGAAAGGGCGGCCATAGGCGTATTTAAGGTGAAATTGTTGCGTGAGCTGCAATTGCAAGGCGCTATCCCAACCTATAGTGAACACATCGCCGACTGGATTGATGAGGTAGCTTCGGCAAGGACCAAAGATTCCTTGCGGTTTAGATTGGAACTTGAGCAGTTGGATTTGGATGTTGCCAAGGACAAGGCCAAAACTTTAGGACTTTTGGAGCAGATGGAACAGGAGTTTGGCGAGTTCCTAAGCAGTTCCCCTGAAGATTATATAGCCTTTTATTTGGCCAAAGAAGTCGCCTTGCAGCAAACGGCAAATTATGAGTCAGCTATGGCAGATGCCAACAAGGCCCTGAAGTTGATAGACCAATCCAATAGTAATAATTTATATAGCAAGGCTATGGCTTTTAAAGCTATTGGGGCCTTAAACCACAAACAGGGTGCTTTTAGAAAAAGTGAAGAGACCTTGTTTATTGCCTTAAAATTTGCGGAGATTCTGGATAACCGTTCGTTGCTCAAGGAAATCAATCAAGAATTGGCGCTCAACTACCTTTCGGCAGGACAGAACAATCAGCACAAAGTTTACAATTACGAGTTTTTACTATTGAACAAGGAGGTAGAGGTTAAGGAGCGGGAAGCGGTAAATACTTTGTACAATTTAATAGGGAAAGAAAATGAAGCGGCTATTGCAGCATCGGAGAATAGATATAAGGAATACATTTATATGGCGGTGGCGGGATTTTTGTTGGTTATCGGTATCGGTCTATTGGTATTGCTGAAAAGTTATTTCAAAAAGAGGCGTTTGGGAGAAATCATTCGGTATTTGGAGATCAACCGCACCAATTTGGCTAAAATTAAACCAGCCAAACGCAAAACAGTCAAAAAGTTGGTAATTCCAGAGGAAACCGAAAAAACAATTTTGTCGAAGTTGAAGAAATTCCAAAATTCAAGGAAATTCTTGAGTAAGGATATGTCTATTGCGGTGTTGGCAGGACAATTTGAAACCAATACCAAATACTTGTCCGAAATCATCAACAAGCACTATAACGACAATTTTAATACGTTTATCAATAAGCTTCGCATCAATTATATTATTGAGAAGTTGAAAGAGGACCCCAATTATATCAATTATAAAATAAGTGTCTTGGCAGAGGAGTGTGGCTTTTCGTCACACAGTAGTTTTGCTACGGTATTTAAGAATATTGTAGGGATGCCACCGGCAACCTATATCAATTTGTTAAAGGAAGAACGCAACGAAGAACGCAACGAAGAACTAAGCAACAACTAGATGATGGGTATCAAGAAATGGATTTTTGGTTTTTGTATGTTGGTCCTATTTGGGATGTTACAAGGCTATACGCAAAATTCATTAAGTGATAAGGATCTGGAAGATTTGATAGCGTTGAAGACCAACCAGGTGTATGAGGATCCCGAAAGTTGCATTCAATTTGGGTTGGAGGTGTATGAAGACAAAAGCAACGACATGGATATAAGGGTGAAGGCCTTGGCTTTGGTGTCCCTTGCCTATTCTTCGAAGCGCGATTATCAAAAGGCTTTGGAATATATTTCATTGGCCAACGAGCTTATGGAGCAGGTTGATAATTCATTGTTGGCAATAGAGATTTTGTCTAAAACAGGCATTCTTTACCAGCAAATGAATATTTATGACAAATCCATAGAGTTTTTGGACAAAACCGAAAAGGCTTGTTTGGCCTATCCAAATAGGGATTCGGTACGTACCTTTTTGGCCAAGACCTATATTGTAAAGGGGTTTATCTACAGGGAAAATTTGAGTTGCGATATTGCCTTGAATTTTTTTGAAAAGGGTATCAAAGAGTATGAAGCAAAGGGGCTGTTTTATGAAACCAATTTAAGCATTGCATATTACAATAAAGGGAATTGTTATGCCACTTTATCGCAATATGAAGAAGCCAAGGAAAGCTATAACAAATCTATTGAATTGGCGAAAGTAAAAGGGGCTAATAGTTTGGTGTCCTTTGCTCAAAAAGGATTGGCCGAAGTCTATGCACAGGAAGAGCGGTATCAAGAGGCTGTCGATTTATTACAAAACGCACTCAGCCAATCGAAGGATGTGGGTGATTTGGTATTGAACCAGGGTATTTATCAAGGGCTGTTTGAAAACTATTTGGCTCTGGATAATTGGGAACAATATCAAGTTTACTACACCCATTTTTTAGCGACCAAGGATGAAATTCAGCTGTCCGAAAGGAATTCCATTAGTGATGCCATTCAAGAAAATGATCGCCTAAAGGATGTTCAAATTGACAATATCCAGTCGCGGTTTTCATTTAATATAAAGGTTATTTTAGTGGCCGGTATCATGCTTTTAGGAGGGATTGTTTTTATGGAAATTAAGGACAAAAACCGTATTAAAGCTCTTAAAAGGCAGGTTGAGAATCTTCAAAAGACTAAACCTTAACAGTTTCTTAAGATTAAGGTTGATTGTTGGTAAAATGCTGGTTTTCATGTTTTTGATGAGCCTTTTAGGCTTTCAAATTTCAGTAAATATTAAAGTCTTTACCTATATATATGTTATATTTATGTATAGTTTTAGAGCGGAAATACTAATTGAAATTGCAAACGATGAAAAACAAGTTACAATTAACTGTAGCAAAAACTGCCCTCTTTTTGCGAAGAGATTTTCATGTGGATGTTAACACATCTACAGGAATGGACCTCTTAAAAGGGAAGCTAAAACTCCTATTGACCATAGGGGTATTTTTTCTTTTAACTACCAAAGGATTTTCACAATTGGCTAACGAATCATTTGAAAGTGGTGTGCCTGCAACATGGACACTTCTTGACAATGAAGTTGGGACCGCCGAATGGGGGATGACCTCAGACGGATATTTAGGGACCAATGCCGTGTCTGTTAATCCAAGTGCAGATAATATTGGAGATGCCAATACTGCAGAGTATTATTTGGTAACACCACAGTTTACCATTCCTGCAAATGGAGAACTTCATTTCTACACCAAACAAGCAACGGCAGCTGATAATGGAGCCACTTATGAAATTAGAGTGTCTACCGCAGCTCAGCCTGATGTGTTTGGGTTTAACGTGACTTTAGCAACCTTTACAGAAGACGATTTAGGTACAGAATACGAACAACAGATTGTTGACATGTCAAGCATTGCCGGTGTAGATGTGTATGTGGCCTTTGTTGCTATCAATACACAAAACGGAGCTGCGCCAACAGGTGATGAGTGGTTTGTAGATGATGTGGAAGTGTTGGAAGGTTGTGCGGATGTAGCTTTAGCCGATATTGACATTTCAAATTTAACTACTGAAGGTGGTTTGGTGACCTGGTCGCACCCATCTGCAACAAGTTTCAATTTAGATATTGCTCCGGAAGGAGGTTTGCCAGATGAAGACACAACGCCAGTAGATGGTACTTCTTATACCATTACAGGTTTGGAAGGTGGTACATCGTACGATGTATATCTGCAGGCAGTTTGTGATAATGGTACCGTAAGTGAATGGGTTGGACCTGTGAACTTTACAACTAATGAATTGGGACTGTCTTGTGATGAGGCAATTGTAATTTCAGATTTAACCGAACCTTTTATTCTTGAAGACAATCTAAGCAATTATAGTAATCCAGATCTTGTTTATGATACCGCAGGGACAAACTGTATTTCTGGTGTACCAGCTACTTGGAATATGTTGAATGGAGATAAAATATTTTTGTCCTATACACCAGAAGAAGATGGCTTGGTAAACTTTTATCAAAGTACAGCAACAGGTGCCGGTGCCGGTGAAAACTGTTGGAATGCCTATTCTACGGTATTGATATATGAAAGTTGTGAGGATGTTGGGGTAACTTGTTTGGACGGAATCAATACTACCACGAGTAATATGAACGCTTCTTTGGAAGGCTTTTTGGTAGAAGCTGGCAATACCTATATTATTGTCATCTCTTCCAACCTTACCATGAATGCTGGAATCTGTTTCACTTTCGAAATGCAAGGGTCCTCTTGTGCGCCTCCAACCGGAATTGACTACACTGATTTAACGGCTACGAGTGTATCGATGTCTTGGGAAAACGTTGGTGGTTTTGCAGATTCATGGGAGTATGCAGTGGTGCCAACTGGAGATCCAGTACCTACTACTGGTATTGTAGCGACCTCTACTTTAACTGGGAATGTTATTGATACTGGGCTTGTAGCTGGAACAACTTACGATTTTTATGTAAGATCCATTTGTGGAGGTGCTACAGGTGCTTGGGCTAACCCTTATACCTTTACCACACAATGTGAGACCTTTACAATACCATTTTTTGAAGATTTTACAGGGGCTAACTCAAGTACTCCTGAACCATGTTGGTACAGTATCAACGTAAATGAAGATCAATTTCAATGGGGCTACCTTACAGGATATCCTACCATTGCAACGCTGGATAACCCAGGGAATAACAATGATATCTTTTCATCTCCAAGATTGAACTTTACGGCGCAGCCAAAACGTTTGATCTATAAGCATAGAGCAACTAACGGAACCTCTACTTATTCTATCAAATTATCTACTACAGGTGTTGGAGCAGAAAATTTTACTACTGAGGTATTGCCAGAAACCGTAATTACTAACGGGGCATGGGAAGAAGTTGAAGTAGAACTTCCTATTGTAACTGGAGAAGTAAACATTGCTTGGGTAGTAACGCCTAACCCAGAAGAAGCGGCAACGCGTTTGTCGATTGATGATATTTTAATTGAAAATATTCCTACCTGTCCGCAACCTTCAGAATTGACTGTGGCGAACATTCAAACTACTTCGGCTGAATTGAGCTGGACTTTAGGTTCTGATGAGTCTCAGTGGGAGGTTATGGTGCAGGCGCCAGGTGCTGGAGTGCCTACAGAGCCAGGAGATTTCACTCAGCCTGGAGTCATTACAGATCAAAATCCTTATACAGCTAATGATTTGGATTCGGCTACGCATTACGAATATTATGTAAGAGCCATTTGTGGAGAAGATGATTACAGTGAGTGGGTTGGGCCATTTGAGTTTACCACTTTATGTGACAGTTTTGATGTGCCTTACTTCGAGTCTTTTAATGACGAGGATGAGGATTCTTATAAATTCTGTTGGTCTGTAGTGAATGCCAACGGAGATGGTGCACAATGGGCAACTTTAACGGATATGGCGGCTGTGCAAACCTCTATATTTGCGCCACCAGCTGGTTTTGACGATTGGTTTATTTCTCCAGCTATCAACGTAAATGGTGGATTGAACAAATTGGAGTTTGATTATAAAGTATTGTTTAGTGCGTTGTTCCCTGCAAGTAGATTTGGGATGGAAGTATTAATTTCTACTACAGATAATAATCCTTCAAGTTTTACCGTGTTGGATCCGTTGTTTGAATTCACCAATGCCAACTTTGAAACCAAAACCTTGTATTTTGAAGCGGAAGCAGGCACTATTTATGTGGCCTTTAGAGTACCGCCAGAATTTGATGTTACAGGAGGGTTTTCCCACTTGCATTTAGATAATGTAAGCATTGAATCGGCGGATGACTGTCAAACACCAACAGATATTGTTGTGTCTGGAGTAACAGGAAGTTCGGCCAATATCGACTGGAGTGCTGGATACGATGAAACTGCTTGGAATGTTGCAGTACAACCAGCAGGAGTTGGATTGCCAAGTAACACCACCGCAACAGTGGATGAAACAACCTTTACTGCTACTGGTTTGGAAGCAGGAACAGAATACGAAGTGTATGTTCAGTCTTCTTGTGGTGATTCTAGCAGTGGATGGGTTGGACCAGTAACTTTCATTACTGCATGTAATCCATTCAACACACCATTTATAGAGACGTTTGATTCTGGTTCTGAAACAGAAGCTTGTTGGAGCATTCCAACGGCAGATGGATGGAATACTAATAACGTTATGTATTCTTACGAAGGAGATCAATCGGCGGCTGTTTTTACACCAACAAGTATTAATGATTGGTTGATTTCGCCTACTATTAATGTTCAGGCCAACCAAAGATTACGTTTTTACTATAGAGCGGCGTACAATGCTGGATATCCAGATCACTTTAAGGTGTTTATGTCTACCTCAGGAAATGATCCGGCATCAATGAACATCGAATTGTATGATTCTGCAACAGATGGACCGGTTAATAATACGACCTATATTGAAAAGATTATTGATATTCCATTATCTGGAGCTCTTAATTTTGGATTCCAAATTGCAAGTTCTGGGCAAATATTGATTATCGATAATGTCATTGTAGAAGATATACCTAGCTGTCCACAGCCGTCTAATTTAGCTATTAGTTCTGTTACTGATGAAGGCTTTACAGCTTCTTGGGATAGCAATGGAAGTGAAGATTCATGGGAAATTGCCGTAATTCCTTTTGAAGAGGATGCACCAACAGGTGATGTAGATCCGG
This sequence comes from Mangrovimonas sp. TPBH4, assembly GCF_001280505.1. Taxonomy (GTDB): domain Bacteria; phylum Bacteroidota; class Bacteroidia; order Flavobacteriales; family Flavobacteriaceae; genus Mangrovimonas_A. The sequence goes on along the minus strand of NZ_LBIO01000040.1, from coordinate 284,594 downwards.
CCTATTCCTATATTGCAGATGCTAGTCCGTTTGCTGTAACAGGATTAACAGAAGCTAGTAAATATAATGTTTACGTTCGCGCCATTTGTAGTGATACAGATAAGAGCGAATGGGTAGGACCAATGGAAGTAACTACTATATGTGATATGGATAACTTATGTGAGTATACCATCACCTTGGTCGATGAGAACTTCCCTACCTTCCCTTCCGTAGATGTATATCAAAATGGACAGTTGATGCAAACCTTGTTTTTCTACAATGGTGATGACACGTTCCCAGAGTTTACTTTATTCTTATGTACCGGTGTAGAATTTGAATTGTATTTCAACACGGTAGGTTACAATCCTGATCAATTCTTAGATTGGCAAGTGATTTTAGAAGATTATCAAGGTGAAGAAGTGGCTACAATCACAGGGCTTCCTCCGCAACAAACCTTCTATACTGGAATTGCCCAATGTGGAGAGGTGGCCTGTCCTCAGCCTACAGATCTTACGGCTAATGGTGCTGCTGAATTCTCATGGACGCCTGGTGGAGACGAAACCCAATGGGAAGTGGCGGTGCAGCCTGTAGATAATGGTACACTTCCACAATCTGGAACTGTAGTAAATACACCATCTTATGTTCCAACAGCAGCAGACTTTGTGTTTGACAATGTTGGTACTTATGAATATTTTGTAAGAGCTATTTGTAGCGATGGAGAGACTAGTTACTGGTCTGGACCTTATGCCTTTGCTGTGGGAGATGATATCTCTACAGCCATGAATATCCCTATTAATGAAGGGGAGGACTGTGAGGAAGCTATCGTGGATATTAGCTTTAGAAATGCCAGCTTATCACCAGAGGCCTTGTCCTGTGGAGATGAAGTTGAATCTGATATCTGGTTTGAGTTTACAGCCACGTCTAGAGTACAGCACTTTATGATTGATGGCTTTGAAAATCCATTACATGCCGGAACGGCTATGGTTGTAGAGCCATTCCCTCACATCACTATGACCTTGTACAAGGAATTGACTGATGGCTCTTTGGAAGAAATGGGCTGTACCTTTGATAATTTGTTTGTGGCCAGCTATTCAACAGAATTGGTAGTGGGTGATAACTATAAATTACGTTTGAGCTTAACAACGCCAGAGGTAAGTACTAGAACGTTTACACTATGTACGACTACGCCAGAGGATTTGTGTGCGATGAGTGCACCTAACGGTGGATTTGAGCATCCTTCTATCCCTTCGTATTCAGGTTCTTATTTGAATGCCGTTGATCAAGCTGTAATTCCTGGATGGACATCATCTGTGGAAATAACTGAAGAAGGTGCTTCTTATTTGTTCTTCTGGGAAGCGGTTAATAACTCATTCTTTACAATATACGAGGGAGGTCAGGCTATAACTTTGATTGGGCCAAATGCAGATGTGCCTCAAGAAGATGATCCTATTAAAGGAATATATAGAGATTTTGATACCTCAGAGATTACACAAATGTTCTATACGTTTGCACATTTACCACGTGCAGCTGGAAATACAATCCAGTTATTTGCAGGACCACCAGAAGGACCGTATGTGAATATTCGTGAAGAAGCTGGAGTGGTTGGATCTTGGGGTAATTATTCAGGAACCTATAATGTTCCGGAAGGACAATCGACCACACGATTTATTTTCAGAAATAAATACTCAGGGTTCGGTGTAATTTTGGATGGTACTAATTTTATGGCCAACAATAGCATCAATACCTTCACAAATGATCAGTTGGATTGTGCGAACAACAGTATCCAAATGAGTGCAGAAGGAACAGGAACTTGGATTTCTGCTGAAGATAACCCAGGGCCGGTATTGTTCTCTGATGCGTCATCAAGAGAGGTAACCGTAAGCGGATTTACAGTGCCTGGAACCTATACCTTTATTTGGCAAACGCGTTACTGTGATGATATGGTAACGGTTGAGTATGATGGTATCGAAGAGAGTCCAGTAGTGGAGTCGCCAATTATGTACTGTGTAGGAACGGTTGCTGAGCAATTAACGGCGACTGTTGAAGGAGATTATACCTTATTATGGTACACGGAAGCTGTAGGAGGTACTGGTTCTACTGAGGCGCCAACACCTGATACGTCTGTAGCAGGAACAACATCTTACTATGTAGGTTATGTAGATGCCAGTGGATGTGAAGGACCTCGTTCTGAAATTGTGGTGGAAGTAAATGATATTACAACACCAACTACAGACTTTACCTATGAGGATGTTTACTGTCCAGATAGTGGATCTGCAATGCCGGTATTATCTGAAGAATTCACCTTAGGAGGAAGCTTTAGTTCCCAAGCTGGATTGGATATCAATCCTGATACAGGGGAGATCAATGTAGCAACAAGTACACCTGGTGAGTACACTATTACTTATGAAATTGTGGAAGATGCCGATATCTGTTTATTGGGTGGTATGAGTACTTATACCGTAACAATCCTAGACAACTTGACTTCTGAAATCTCGGAAGACTGTGATAATGCTGAAATTATATTGACAGCTGCACCGGTAGGTGAGGCTTATAACCCAGACGAAGTAGAGTACGTTTGGACCGATGCTAACGGAGAAGTGGTAGGGGAAAACTCCAGTACATTCAATGTGACCGATTATGTAACTTTTGATAATCCAGATGCTACGGTACCAACACAATTTACAGTAACCGTAACGTTGGGAGGATGTAGTACATCGGCTAGTTATACGGTTGAAAAATTCTCTTGTGGAGAGATTCCTAAAGGAATTTCACCTGATGGTAACGGTAAAAACGATACGTTTGATCTAACAGGTTTCCAAGTGGTGAAATTGAGCATCTTTAACCGTTACGGTACAGAGGTGTATAACTTCAGCGGAAGCTATACCAACCAATGGGGCGGACAAAGCAAAGATGGAGATGAGTTGCCAACAGGTACGTACTTCTACAGTATCGAGACCCAAAACGGTACAAATGAAACCGGATGGGTATATATAAACAGAGCAAAGTAACCCTAAATTAATATAAGCTATCTGCCTGTAAAATGGCAGATAGTTTCCAATTATAGCATAAACTATACAGATGAAAAAACTATATGTGACCTTGGTCTTTGCACTGCTTTTTATGGTGAGTGGTAAAGCCCAACAAGACCCTCAGTACACACAGTACATGTATAATATGAATGTGATTAACCCTGCTTATGCTGGGTCTAAGGACAATTTATCAATTGGATTGTTGTATAGATCACAATGGGTAGATATTGAAGGAGCACCTAAAACAGCAACTTTTTCTATCCATAGTCCGGTAGGTGAAAAAGTAGGAATGGGATTGTCTGTCATCTCCGATAACATTGGTCCGGTTGAGGAAAACAATGTGTACGCAGATTTTTCCTATACTTTGAATTTAGGTGGTGAACACCGTTTGGCATTTGGTATGAAAGCTGGAGCAACCTTTCAAAACATTGGGTTGTTCAGCGATATCAATTCGTCTTTGGCAATCAGTGATGACGAGGCCTTTAGTCAAAATACGAGCAATACCTATCTAAATATCGGTTCTGGATTTTTCTATTATACCGATAAATATTATGTGGCCTTTTCTGTGCCAAATATGTTGAAAAGCACCCATTTGGATGTGACCAACAACGGACAGGAATATACCTTTGGTTCGGAAGAATTGCACTATTTCTTAACAGGGGGATATGTGTTTGACCTTTCTGAAAACACCAAGTTCAAACCATCCTTTATGTTGAAATCGGCCTTTAATGCGCCAACATCTTTGGATGTATCTGCAAACGTTTTGTTCTTTGAGCGTTTCGAATTGGGAGCCTCTTACCGTTTGGATGATTCTATTTCTGGATTGGCAAACTTTGCCATTACACCTAATTTAAGAGTGGGGTATGCCTACGATGCCATTACGTCTGACTTAAGTGGAGGTACTTCAGGGTCGCACGAGATCATGGTGTTGTTCGATTTGAACTTTGCTAAGAAGGTATCTGTTTCACCAAGATTTTTCTAACCACAAAAAGCCAATAACAAATGAAAAAAATATACAGTCTTTTATGCTTGTTAATCTGTGTTGCAGCAAGCTACGGACAAAACGCCCAAACAGAACAGGCAGACGAGTTGTTTGAAAGCTATCAATATGTAGATGCTATTGATGCCTATTTAAAATTAGTAGATAACAATAAGGCCGATACTTACGTATATAAGCAATTGGGAGATTGTTACTACAATGTCTTCAATACCGAAGAAGCGGCCAAATGGTATGCCAAGGCAACGCAAACAACCCAAGATGGGGAAACCTATTATCGTTATGCACAGACCTTGAAATCGCAAGGGAAATATGAAGAGGCTAACAAACAAATGGACGTATTCGCCAAATTGATGCCAGAGGACCAGCGTGCCATTACGCATATGAAAAATCCTAATTATGTACCTAGTTTGGCGGATCAAACAAAATTGTTCGATGTAGATAATGTAAGTATCAACAACCAAGAGCAAAGTGATTTTGGTAGCGTACTTTCTAATGACAACACCTTGTATTTTGTAAGTTCTAGAGGAACCAACAGAAAGGACAACTGGACAAATAGCCCATATTTAGATATTTACCAGTCAGTTAGAAATGACGATGGTACTTTGTCTGAGCCAGAAGAATTAAAAAGTTTGAACACACCGTTCCATGATGGACCTATCACTTTGAGTGCCGATGGTAATACCATGATTTTCGCTCGTGATGGTTTGAGCACTGGAAACTACAAAAAAGTTAAGAAGCACAAGGTGAAAGTTGGGCAACAAGGATTGTACAGCGCTACCAAGCAAGATGGTAAGTGGGGTAATATCCAAGCTTTGCCATTCAACAGCACAGAGTATTCTGTAAGTCACCCAAGCTTAAGCGCCGATGGAAAAACGCTGTACTTTGCCTCTAACATGCCAGGTGGTTTTGGAGATACCGATATTTGGAAAGTAAGCGTTAATGGAGGTGCTTATGGCACTCCTGAAAACTTAGGAGCTAATGTAAACACCGCCGGTAAGGAAGGGTTTCCATTTATTAGCGAAGAGCATATTTTATACTTTGCCTCTACTGGAAAGCAAGGTTTAGGAGGTTTCGATGTTTTTAAAGTAGACCTAAGCAAAAATGAAGATGCCATTAACTTGGGAAAGCCTGTAAATACTAAAAGTGACGATTTCTCTTTTAGTGTAAATACAAAGTACAATGTGGGGTATTTCTCTTCAAACAGAACAGGTGTAGACAATATTTATACGGCTATCCCTGTTTGTATTGCTGAGGCTGTGGCCTTGGTTAAGGACGCCATGTCAGGCTCTGTGCTTGCAAATGCTTCAGTATCAATTTTGGACAGCCAAAACAATGTTATTGCTACTGAAGTTAATCAAGCAAACGGTACGGCTACTTTCAAAGTAGAATGCGAAACAGCATACTATTTTAATGTGTCAAGACAGGGATACAAAATGGCAATGGTTGAAGTTGCTCCAAGCAAAGGAGGGACTACCAACGTAACCGTGGTTTTGGAGCCAGAGCATGAATTGATTACAGAAACAGAGGTGAAGTTGAACAATATTTATTTTGAATTTGATAAGAGTAACATCACCCAACAAGGAGCCTTTGAGTTGGATCGATTAGTGGCGGTTATGAAAGAATACCCAGAAATGGAAATCTTGGTACGCTCACATACCGATACCAAAGGGAACCACGAGTACAACCAAAAACTATCTGAAAGACGTGCGCAAGCAACGGTACAATACCTAATTTCTAAAGGGATTGCCAAGGAACGACTTTCAGCTAAGGGAATGGGTAGTTCAGAACCAAAAATAGACTGTAAGTCTAAGTGTACTAAAGAAGAGGATGCGCAAAATAGACGCTCAGAATTCCTGATTGTTAAAAAGTAATTCCATTTTTTAGTATAAATTTGCCGACCAGCCAAAAAAACTAAAAATATCTATAAACTTCTGATAGTCAATTTGCAAATTTTGAGATTGCAGGTTGACTATTGGAGTTTTAAATTATGTAATGAAGAAAGTTAGAATGAAGAAATTTTTAATGTTTGGTTTTTTTGCAATGTGCTTACTAAAAGCTAATGCACAGCTAACCCCAAATGACTGTGCCGATGCTATTATTGTATGTGGAAATGGAAGCTTTAGTAGTAATGCAGAGGGTGCTGGTGATATTGATGAAGTTGCTGCTTGTGGAAGTATTGAACACAATACCATTTGGTTAAAGGTAGATATTGTACAAGCTGGTAATTTAGGTTTTGATTTAATCCCGGATGATGCTGATTTGGCTGTAGATTATGACTTTTGGGTATATGATGCCAATGATGGAAATTGTGGAGATTTTTGGGGTACTCCTATTCGCTGTAATACTATTAATCCAATAGAGGCTGGTTTAACCTATAATAACACAGGAATCGATGGTACTCTAGGCACTACGCAAGGGCCGGGAGCGAACGGTGATTCAGGCTATGTGTATTGGTTGAATGTAAGTGTTGGGGATAGTTATTACATTGTCATTGATAGGCCGTATGAAGGTGGCGGTTTTGAAATTCAATGGACGGGATCAGCCATGGATGGTGATGGAGCGTTTCCAGAATCCCCAGTGGCAAACGAAATAGATGATTTGATGACCTGTAGTACTAATGGGGCTACGGGAATCTTCAATTTAAATGCTGTCAAATCTGATATTAATTCAGATCTCGCAAACAATACCATTCAATTTTATGCTAGTTTGGCCGATGCCACAGATGATAACAATCCTTTGCCTGGAATCTATACCAATACCTCAAATCCGCAGCAAATTTATGCTAAGGTTGAAAATGTGTCTGGTTGCTATGATTTAGTAGAATTCAATTTGATTGTTACAGAAATTCCTGATGCAACGGTAACGGTGGATAATACTGCTGTATGTTATGGTGAAGAAGTAACTTTTACATTCACAGGAACACCTGGTGCGACCGTTGGTTATAGTATTGATGCGGGGACTACCCAACAAATAGTATTAGATGATTCGGGAGAAGCTACTTTAACCCAAACTTATACAGAGGACACGATTTTCGAATTGAAGTATGCCAGAATCCTGGATAGTAATGGCGATGTGGTTTGCTCACAAACCCTGAGTGAAGTTTTGGGAATTACGGTGTATAGTGGTTCAGAGCTTACGGTCACCAATAATTCTCCAATTTGTGAAGGAGAGATAGGGGAAATTACCTTTACAGGAGATCCTAATGCTGCTATTGTGTACCATATAGGTAGTGGAAGTTCTACAACGGTAAACCTTGATGCTTCAGGAAACTTTAGCTTGCAATTTCCGGGGTTAATGACAACCACGGATGTGACTATAGAATCTGTTACCAGTGCCAATTCGCCATTTTGTTCCCTGGATCTTAATGAGGTAGAAACTATTGTAGTTGAAACTATTGTTGCGTTAGAAGAAGAATACATCGTGTCTGAATGTGATACGGATGGCGATGGACAATATACTTTCAATTTGTTGGATTATGAAGCCGATATCTTGGCCAATGCCACAGACCCTTCCAATTATGTGGTGACCTATCATGCCACCCAGCAGGATGCTATTGATGATACAAATGAAATAACAAATCCTAGTGCCTATACAACGGCTCCAAACCCTCAAACGGTATTGGGGATAAGAGTCACTACGGCAGGTTCGTTGTGTTCCAATACAGCAGCTTTGGTCTTGGAAATAACTGTATTGCCAGACCCAAGTACTACCGTGTTGGATCCTATAGTACTTTGCGATTTGCAGACTCCAAATGATACTCAGGAGCCGTTCGATTTAACACAATATGAAGCTACCATTGCCAATGGCATTGCTAACTTAAACTTTACATATCACACTACTCAAACAGAGGCGGAATCTGGTGCGAATCCAATTCCAAATCCTAGCAATTATGTTACAGGAACTAGCACGGTGTATGTAAATGTTACTAGTGCCAATGCAGGAACAACGAGTTGTTATGCGGTATTTAGTTTCGATTTGGAAGTTCAGCCAATACCAACCAGCGCACAGAGTAGTATGACGGTTTGTAGTGCAGATGGCAGTGGGTATTATGCTTTTGATTTAGTTGCTGAGACGGACAATATTTTAGGAACTGGACAAAGTTCTGCAGACTATACAGTATCTTTCTTTGAAGATGCTGCTGCGACAAATGAAATTACAAGTAATCCTTATACCAATACAACTGCTTTCGATCAAACGATCTATGTGTTAATTGCTAGCAGTGCTTCCGGTTGTGCCGAGACGTTTCCGTTTGAATTGAATGTGGAAGCGGCAGCCATTGCCAACATGCCAGAGCCAATGACGGTTTGTGATTACGATGGTGAGAATGACGGCTATGCTGCCTTGGACTTAACAAGTTTAAATGCGGAAGTATTGAATGGGCAAAATCCAACCGATTTTTCTGTGAGCTACTATCTTTCGGAAGCCGATGCAGCTAATGGTAGTAATCCAATTGTTGATCCTGCAGGCTATATAAATGGGACAGCTTATGGTGAAACTATCTACATTAGAGTGGTGAACAATAATATTCCTGACGAGTGTTTTGATACTACTTCTTTTGAATATACGGTGGCACCATTATTGAATCCTGAAATTTATTCCCAGGATGGCAATGATACTATTTGTGTGGATTATGAAACAGGAGAGGTGTTAAATTCTGTAACCTTGGTAAGTGATTTGCAAGATGCCAATTATGCCTATACTTGGTACTTGAATGGTGTTGAAATTGCCGGCGCTACCCAAGGGACCTATACCGTAAATACAGCGTCTCCAGGATTGTATACGGTATCTATTGAAGAAATTCAATCGGAGACCAATTGTACCTCCGAAATCAGCCAGGCTTTTGAAGTATTCCAATCCAGTCAAGCGGTATTGGTAAGTGTCAACCAATCTGGGGCCTTTTCTGCAAATCCAAGCATTATTGTTGAAGTGGAAGGATATGGAGACTATTGGTATCAGTTGGATGACGGACCTATTGTAGATAATGGAGGTGTGTTTACCAATGTAAGTGGTGGTTTACACACGGTTTACGTGCATGATATGACAGCAGAGATTTCTTGTGGTACATTGGTAATTGAGAACATCAGAATTATCGATTATCCTAAAGTGTTTACCCCTAATGGAGATGGTCATAATGATTTCTGGAACATCTTTGCACTTCAGGACCACCGAGAAGCGGAAATATTGATTTATGACCGATATGGAAAAATATTGACTAAAATTAGACCTTCAGGAATGCCTTGGGACGGAAGTTTCAACGGAAAACCTTTACCTTCAACTGACTACTGGTTTGTGTTGACCTATGAAGAGTTTGGGGTTCCTAAGAAATTCCAAGCGCACTTCTCCATCAAGAGATAGATGAAATGGAGTGTTGTCATTCAGAATGGAGTGATAACGCAATGAAGAATCTCTAGTGAAATAAAGTATTGTCAGATTGAGTGATTTTTCGAAAGAAATGAGAAAAATTGTATCGAAATCTATTAAAGCACCTATATCAAATAGGTGCTTTTTTTATTTGATCAGTTTTATAAAATGTTCCAAGCTAGGGTTCATATTGCTGGGGTCCCAAACCATTGAAAGTACCGTACGTTGCGGAATCTTGGAAAGTTCGATAAATTTCACCCCAGGATCGTGCCCTACCTGCAGGGACTTGGGAACAATGGAAACTCCAAATTTATTCTTAATAAGCGAATAAATGGAATCGGCGTGGATGGTATTATGGGACACGATTGGGCTAAAGCCACTGTCGTCAAAAATTTGCATCACCTTTTCGTAATAGGACGTGCTGTACTTGGGATCGAAAAGAATAAAGGATTCGTTCTTTAGTTGGGTCAAGCTTTTAAAATTACTGCTATCCAATGGGTGATCCTTGGGAAGTACCAAACAAAAAGGTTCCTTTAAAATCTGCTTAAAGTAAAGTCCTCTCGGCACGCGTTCCAACCTCACAAATCCAATGTCAATATCATGGGCAATAAGACTGTCTATTTGGCTCTGGTTGTCCATTTCCTTAAGACTAAAGATCACATTAGGATGTTCTTCTTCAAAAGCCAAAAGCAATTTCGGAATAAGCTCCTGCATCGCCGAGCCTACATAACCAAAATTCAGGCGACCCTGCTTACCGTCCTGTAAAAGTTTGGCATGTTCAAAAATGCCATCTAGTCGGGATAAGTTTCTGCTGATTTCAGCATGAAGATAGGCGCCAGCCTTGGTAAGTTTTACATCTCGGTTATGACGCTCAAAAAGCGTAATGCCCAACAATTCTTCCAATTGTTTGATTTGCCTGCTTAACCCTGGTTGGGAAATAAACAGCTTATCGGCCGCTTTTCTAAAGTGCAATTCTTCGGCGACAGCCAAAAAATAGTGCAGGTGACGCAATTCTATTTGATTACTTACAGGCATCAATGAGTGATGTAAATGATATTATTTGCTATCAAAAATAGCGATAACTTTGTAAAAACTAATAGAAAACGAGAGAGAATGATGTTTAAATATGGTATAGATAAGCTTACGGTTGATACCGTAATGGCTCTTGCAGAAGGAACTTTGAAAGGGATTGTGACCGAAGAGGCCAAGGCTAAAGTAGATGCTTGCAGACAAAAGGTAGAAATCATGGCCAATTCCGATAAGGCCGTGTACGGAATCAATACAGGATTTGGGCCGTTGTGCGATGTACAGATTACCCCAGAGGAAACCAGTAAATTACAGGAGAACTTGGTAATTACCCATGCCGTTGGTGTAGGAAACCCGATTGATAAGGAGTTGTCCAAAATCATGATGATTTGTAAGGTTCAGGCCTTATGTCAAGGATTTTCGGGTGTGAGAATGGAAGTGATCGATCGATTGCTGTACTGTATAGAAAATGATCTGTTGCCAGTGGTTCCAGAACAAGGTTCGGTGGGAGCATCGGGCGATTTGGCGCCTTTATCGCATTTATTTTTGCCGTTGTTGGGCGAAGGTGAGTTTTGGGTAGGCGATGTCATTAAACCTGCCAAAGAGGTCTTAAAAACGCATAATTTGGAGCCTATCCAATTACAGGCCAAAGAAGGTTTGGGATTGATCAACGGAACCCAGTTCATTTTGGCCCATGCCATTAAAGGGCTTAAAAAAATGGGATATCTTTTGGACTTGGCCGATGTGGCAGGAGCCATGAGCATTGAGGGCTACCAAGGAAGTGCCTCGCCATTTAAGGAAGCGCTACATACCATCAGACCGTTTCAAGGGAATCTTAAAGTAGCCGAGCGTATGCGCCGATTATTTAAGGATTCCCAAAATATCAAATCGCATTTGGATTGTGCCCGCGTACAGGATCCTTATTCCATGCGTTGTATCCCGCAGGTGCACGGGGCTTCAAGAAATGCTTTCTATCATTTAAATGAATTGGCAGAAATTGAGATGAACTCCGTAACCGATAACCCAATTGTGTTGAGTGAAACGGAAGCCATTTCAGGTGGAAATTTCCACGGGCAACCCTTGGCAATGGCCTTGGATTATGCTTCGATAGCAGCTTCGGAATTAGGAAATATTGCCGATAGAAGATGTTATTTGTTGCTGGAAGGGAAGTTTGGATTACCTCGTTTGTTGACCGAATCTGGAGGGTTGAATTCTGGATTTATGATTCCACAATACACTACAGCGGCTTTGGTAACCGAGAATAAATCTTTGTGTTTCCCGCCTTCCGCAGACAGTGTGCCAACCTCTTTAGGGCAGGAAGACCACGTGTCTATGGGAAGTATCTCTGGGCGTAAGTTCAACCAAATTTTGGGGAATATTGAAAAGATTTTGGCTATCGAATTGATGTATGCAGCCCAAGCCTTGGAATTTAGACGACCAAATACCTTTTCCGATATTGTGGAAGAAAACTTTAAGTTGATCAGAAGTAAAGTGGCGAAGTTGGAAGATGACCGTGTGTTGAAGGACGATATTTATGCCATCATTCAATTTGTACAAGAACAAGCCTTTAGGGTGCAATAAATTGCCTTGGGGCAAACCCGTAATGCATTAAAAAGGTACAATTTTTTAATTTCGAGGCAGGTCTCGAAGTATTCAAATCTCGATTATCGAGTAAAATAGAGAACGATATGACATTTCAAGAACAGATATTACAAGGAATCCCAACAGAGTTACCGGCCAAAAAAGCCTATCCGGAAGGTATTAATAGGGCTCCAAAACGAAAGGATATCCTATCAAAAGAAGACAAGCAATTAGCCGTTAGAAATGCTTTAAGATATTTCCCAGAAGCTTGGCATGCGATTTTGGCGCCTGAATTTGCTGAGGAATTGAAAGAATACGGACGTATTTATATGTACCGCTTCAAACCCGATTACGACTTGTATGCACGACCTATTTCGGAGTATCCGGCACAATGTTCACAGGCGGCAGCTATCCAGTTGATGATTCAAAATAATTTGGATCCTGCGGTAGCGCAGCACCCTGAGGAATTGATTACCTACGGAGGAAACGGTGCTGTGTTCCAAAACTGGGCGCAGTACTTGTTGACCATGAAATATTTGGCCACGATGACAGAGGAGCAGACCTTGCACATGTATTCTGGCCACCCAATGGGATTGTTCCCATCGTCTAAAGCTGCACCACGAGTAGTTGTAACTAATGGGATGATGATTCCTAACTATTCCCAACCTGATGATTGGGAAAAGTTCAACGCTTTGGGAGTTACCCAATATGGTCAGATGACTGCGGGCTCTTTTATGTATATCGGCCCACAGGGAATTGTACACGGAACCACAATTACCGTGATGAACGCCTTCAGAAAAATACTGAAGAAAGAAGAGTCTTCCGCTGGAAAAATATTTTTAACTGCCGGTTTGGGTGGTATGAGTGGTGCGCAACCTAAGGCAGGGAATATTGCGGGTTGTATCACGGTGTGTGCCGAAGTGAATCCAAAAGCGGCCACCAAACGACACCAACAAGGCTGGGTAGATGAATTGATTGATTCTATGGAAGCTTTGATTACTCGTGTGAAAAAAGCGCAAGAGGCTAATGAAGTGGTTTCCATTGCCTACATTGGAAATATTGTGGAGGTATGGGAACGTTTTGATGAAGAAAACATCTTTATCCATGTAGGGTCAGATCAAACCTCTTTACACATTCCGTGGACTGGTGGTTACTATCCTGTGGATGTGAGTTATGAGGAATCCAATCGCTTGATTCGTGAGGAGCCGGAAGTATTTAAGGAAAAGGTTCAGGAAAGTTTACGTCGTCATGCCGCGGCTATCAACAAACATACAGCCAAAGGCACGTATTTCTTCGATTATGGAAATGCCTTTCTATTGGAAGCTTCTCGTGCAGGCGCCGATGTGATGGCCGAAAATAAAATTGATTTTAGATATCCTTCCTATGTTCAGGATATTTTGGGACCTATGTGTTTCGACTATGGTTTTGGACCCTTCCGTTGGGTGTGTACGTCTGGAAAATCTGAGGATTTAGATGCTACGGACCAAATTGCTATGGAAGTACTGCAGCAAATTATGGAAGTGTCCCCAGAGGAAATCCAATTGCAAATGCAGGACAACATCACTTGGATTAAAAATGCAAAGCAGAACAAAATGGTGGTGGGCTCACAAGCCAGAATTCTATATGCCGATGCCGAAGGGCGTGCCAAAATAGCCGAAGCCTTCAATAATGCCATTGCAGAAGGAAAAATTGGCCCTGTGGTATTAGGACGCGACCACCACGATGTAAGTGGGACCGATTCTCCATATCGCGAGACTTCCAACATTTATGACGGTAGTAAGTTCACGGCTGATATGGCCATTCAAAACGTGATTGGCGACAGCTTTAGAGGCGCTACCTGGGTGTCAATCCACAACGGTGGTGGCGTTGGCTGGGGTGAAGTGATCAACGGTGGTTTTGGGATGCTGTTGAACGGCACCAAAGAAGCCGAAGCACGCCTAAAAAGTATGTTGTTTTACGATGTCAATAACGGTATTGCCAGACGTAGTTGGGCCAGAAACAAAGAAGCAAGATTCGCCATTGAACGCGAAATGCAGCGTACACCAAGCCTAAAGGTGACCTTGCCTCATTTGGTGGCTGAAGATATTTTGACGGATTTATTTTAGTCAAGACCTTAGTAGTTTGAAGCACGAAGCTTGAAGTTGAAAGGAATGGAGTAGAGATGAGTTTTGTCATTCCGACGAAGGAGGAATCTCTTTTCGTTCTCTTTCGTTAATGTAACTTGATATTGAGTGCTGAAGAGAAATATGATATAAAAGTCCTGTTTTACGACAGGACTTTTTTGTTTCTTTAGGTAGTGTTTTTTTATAAATGGACATTCCCATAATCTCTGTTCAAAGGTTTCTAATAAGTGAGTAACTCTTTTGAAAATATGAGGATGTTGTATAATTATTTGGAATTGTATAAATAAAGAAATGGAAACATATTACAGAGTTCTATTAGGTGCAGAATATGCCAAGAAAAAGGGGAAGTACGGTATAGTAGATACAGAAAATATTGAAATGTCAGACCTACTAGAGACACTTGAAGATGGTGTTGAAATTTACAAAGGTATGCTAGATGGAATTAAATTCAATTTTGAAGGAGGAGTAGGAAAACAACTTGCAGATTACCAAATGCCATATCAGCCTATAAGGTTGATTTCGACAAAAATGCAGAGATTAATCCAAGATTATGTAGATGAAAGTCAAATTCAGTTTGTGGAAACTTGTGTTTTAAAGGGCTCCGAAAGTCATGAATATTATATAATGCATTTCAAAATCAAAATAGATGTGCTTGATAGAAGTAAAATGAGAGATAATCTAATCAATCCAATTATTGATAGAAATAAAATGCCTAAAAATGTCAATGTATTTTGTTACGAGGAATTTGACCCTTCGTCATTTTGTATTTCTGAAAAAGTAAAAGATTTGCTGATAAAAAATAAAGTTACAGGTTGTTATTTTCAAAAGATAACATTCGATAATCGGAGCTAGCACTCGTCTGTGACGAGAGCTAAAATTGTCCTAAATCTTAAAGCAAAGAGGTTTTGTCGATTTATGGTTGAGAAATAAAGCTCTCATTACAAATGGGCGCTAGCGGGGGGATTTGAACCTTAAATTGAACCTAATAAATACTATTTTTCCTTGTTCATGTACTCTGATGGTATTTCAAAATCTCCCTTTTCTGATATTGACTGAAAATTTATTAGAGTACAATTTTTTGCATTTTTGTCATATTGAGTTTTATCAATTTTGGTTATGTTTCTTGTTCTATTATTTATTTTAAAATATCTAGACTCCTGCTCTTCATTAAAACCAATAAGTTGTTTCAAGTATAAATAGTTATTATCGAGATAAAATTCAATACAATTATCTAGGATAGGAGTTCCTCCTCCATATCCTATAGAAAAATAATTAAACGCTATATTTTTTGTGTCATAAGAAACGGAGTATTCATATTTTAATCTAAGCTCGTGAGGGTCTTCACCCTCGACCCATCCACATGAATTAAAATAAAAAAACAACACTATAATAATTAATCTTCTAAATTTATTGTCCATATATATCTTTGATAAGTTGTAGATAAGGGGGCTCTCCTGCTAGTGTTGGTCTGTGACGAGTATTAAAATAGACTAGCGACATTTATTTTTTATGGTTTGCCCTTGTTAATTCATTACAATATTTTTTTCCATTAACAATTAAATTAAATGCAGGGCTTTTATCCAAAGCCTGGTAATATTCTCTTCCGTTTTTGCCGACTGAAATTTTAGTAAGCTCTTTTAGCTCTAATAACAATTTAAGTTCATTTTGCTTATCAATAATTAGATGATCCCTTTTGGTAATTGAAACACTACTTATTCCATTAAAATCTTTGGTAGTTATAAACTGAATAATAAATCTAGCATTGCAGTTTGCATCATTCTTAAAATCGATATTTCTTTTAATTATCAAATCCAAATCTTCTTTGTTTTCTATCTTGAGGTCATATTGGTCTTTAATCTCTAACAGACTTCTAACATCTAGATTATTAGTTCTTTTGTTTTTGTCATTTGAACAAGAATGAAATAGAAGCAATATGACTATGATAAATTTTATTTTAATCATTAGTGGCTTTTTCTATAATTTCGATTGTTGAGAAAATTAACTGTTATTTTTTTTATAACCACTTACAGAATAATCACCTGGTTCAGATTTAAAAATTCTTTTGATGGTATTTTTTGCTTGAAATTGATTAAAACCCGATTTCATTTTGGGATGGTATAATAGTTTGATAACATCAATATCTAGCTGAGAAAACTCATCATTTAATTTTGCCTCATCAACTTGATTTTCGTAAAAAACACTGTCAGTGTGTATATTTGAGTCAGAAGGCAATCCTATACTATGGGCAATTTCTTCTATTATTGCAGACAATTGCACATCTATAGGCTCATCAGTGTTAATAAATATCTTACTATTTGTTATTTCACAGCTTCCCCAATCAAACTCAATTTCGGACAAACCAGCAACACTTTCATTAATACCGTCAAAAAAACCTGGGTTTTGCTTATTCATTTGTTCTATACTACTTAAGAAAATAATGGCGTTACTTTTTAACCGATCATCTGTTAGTAAAATCTTAAAACCATCTGTAAATAAAGAATTAATATTTTCAATCACTTCTTCTATTTTAATAACCTGATTTTTATTTTCCTTGTCTTTAGAAACATAAAGAACCATCTTTGAATTCCACTTTATTGTCTTTTTAGGACTTTGCCCATAATCAGAATTTAAAGCAACTTCTTGAAAATATTCTATTAGTTGTTTTTCATAAGTAGTAAGGTTTATCTTTTCGGGAGAGTTTATCATTTTGAAAATGAATATTCCACCACATAAAAAGGAAATAACTAATATTAAATATTTTGTTATGAGTTTTGAGGTGTCTTTTTCTTTAAGTGCCATCCTTACTTAGATATGTTTCCTTACCATTTTGTTGATATAATATTTCTTATACTAGTGCTGGTCAGTTAAGAGTGCTGAATTGATTGTCTCAAATCCTGTAGCGTAGCGGTCTTGATTCTAAAATTGTCTACATCCGCACTTTTCCAAGCAGCATTAACTTTTCCGAAGCCGCCATACCATTAGGGTTGCACCCTAGTTGGCCTTCGGGAACTTCCATGCCTAATTCTTTGTAAAACGCGATCCAAGAGGGATTGAAGTTACCAGTATCTGGATCCTTGAACGTCATGGGGTTCAATTTAAAAATGCTGTCTTTTGCAAAAGCTCTGTATACAAATCCTGAGCAATAATAACTGCTGTCATTCATGACATAACTAAAGTTATAGGGCTTGCCCAGCATAGTTTTGGCTGTGTTGATAGCGTCAGGAATGGCTTTTTGATAGTCGGGTTTCAAGCGATAAGCGATCACCGTTCTCTCTTGCGGTAAGCTGTCTGAGGGAGGGTAGATAAACTCTCGCAAACTAATCTTGCAGGAACCACCTTCTGTATCGGCATGCAATACAAAAATGCTGTCGCCTACTACTTCAACCAATCCCATATGGGAGAAATGGGTGGCTTTATCGGTTTGGGTCACCGCATCTATAGCTTGGGATAAGCTGCTTTCGGCAGATTCCCTAAACAATACATCACCAGTCTGCAAAATGACATTCTGTGCTTGCATTGCTATTGCATATATGGTTAGTAAGAGAAAGGTGATGTATTTTTTGTTCATGTTAAATGGATGTCTTTGCTTTTTTTAATGCTACTGAACCTCCTAACCAAGCCATTGGGATGTAGGCTACAACAAGGTCTAATACTGTAAACCACGTAGGCCCAGGGAGCATATAATTCACCATGATACCGCCTATTAAAAACAAGATTCCTATTGCCATGGCAAAAATCATTTTATGGCTAGCTGCTAAACGAGCAGCGATAATGGCTCCTATAAAAGTGCCGAGGGCGTGGGCCAAAAATGGAAACAGAAAATGTTTAGGTTCCATAGTGGGCATCGCCTCTGCTAGAGCATTCATGTCATTAGGGTCTATGCCTTCCATGGGAAACAAAGTGTGTCCTAGGGCTACCAGTCCCATATTAATGGCGCTTCCGCCAAGCCATCCCAAAATAAGGGCTAAAATGTTTCGTACGATTCGCATTGCATTGTGTATTGTTAGTTAGATGGTAGCCAAAATAGATAAAATTTTTGGAAGCAGGGTAGCTGAAAGTTTAGAGTTGGGAAGAGAAGGGCGAGGAGTGAACAGCTAGGGGCAAAAAGGGGGTTTGTCTTTCCTGATTTTTGGTGTTGAAGCTCTTTGAAATCACTTATCAGTTGCGAAATAAGTGTTGTTTTAACATTTTTTGCATATATTTATAAATGATTGATGTTAAATAGGTTAAAAAATGTAATTATGAAGAGAAAACTACACTGTTATTTTTGCGCCCTTTTTATAGGCTTTTCTGTAGGGGTATATGCACAAACTGATGTGACTTTGATACCGGATAGCAATTTTGAACAAAAATTGATTGATCTAGGATATGATGATGTTTTGGATGGGGAAGTGCTTACTAATAGCATTAATACCATTACTTCTCTTGATTTACAAAGTGCAAATATTAGTGACCTTACGGGAATCGAAGATTTTACTTCACTTAATTTTTTGTATCTGTATTATAATAACCTTGACGAAATAGATGTTAGTGCTTTAACTCAATTAAAACAGTTATACTTAAATGGTAACAATGTTAGCGAGTTAGATCTTAGCAATAATTCGCTTTTAAAACATTTGGATATTACAGGAAATAATTTGTCTAGTTTGGATATTAGTAATTGTAGTCAATTAATAAGTTTGAAAGCTTACAATAATAATTTATCCTATTTAGATATCAGTAATAATACCTCACTAACAAGCTTATTTTTAAATAATAACTCTTTTACAGAACTTACCTTGTCCAATAGTACTCTTACAGGGTTATTCACGGAGGGAAATTCATTAACTTCTTTAGACCTCTCTAATCTGCCTTCATTGAATTTTTTGGACTGTTCTAATTCAGGATTAACGTCTCTAGATGTAAGTAACAATCCAAATTTATCCATATTAAAATGTCACAATAATGATTTAACCGAATTGGATCTTAGTAATAACCCAGATTTGGGTGAGTTAAAATGTATGGACAATGCACTCGCTGAACTGGATGTATCCTTATGTGAAAGTATTTATACCGTTGATTGTTCAAATAACAATTTGACAGCTGTAAATGTGTCAGGAGCATCTTCTGCTACTACAAATATGTTGTTTCAGTTTGTGTGCGATAACAACCAGCTGACTTCGGTGGATTTTAGTGAATTAGGAACGGATAGTGTGTTTAAAATATCGGCTTCCAACAATAATTTTTCGGAGGTGAATTTAAGTAATTTGGATTTATCCGGATACATTCAGTTGGACTTCACTTCTAATCCAGATCTTACCTGTATCCTTGTGGATGAAGGGGTAAGTGTGGATCCTATATTTTTGGATATAGATGAACAGACGGAGCTAAGCCCTGAATGTACGGCCTTAAGTGTTTCTGAAGTGGATTTTGAGGCTGTAAGCATTGTAAATCCTGTAAAAGACCTTTTAGTGATTCAGCTTCCGGAATCTGTTGAAATTCATGAGGTGAGCCTTTATAATCTGTCTGGCCAGGAAATTTTGCATGCCTCAAATAGCGACATTGATGTTTCGTCTTTTAGCAATGGTTTGTATATGGCCAAAATAATAACCAATAAGGGGACCTTGGTAAAAAAGATTCTTAAATAATAGAATCTTTCACTTGCCTTTATTTTAAACGAATACTCTGATTACCCTTTTCAATTTTCAGAACACAAATAATTAAAAAGGCGGATGTGCAAAACATCCGCCTTAAAAAAACTAATTGCAAAAAACTACCTTAAGTATCGATGCCTCAGTTTGGCTTGAACTAAGGAATCAACCCCTATTTCTGTTTGCAAAAAGTTGTCTACAGAGCCGTATTTAGCTTCTATTTCTTTAAAACCGCGCTCCAAATAAGAACGTTTTACCCCCATCAACGGACGTAAAATGCGCTCGTCGATGCCGTAGAATGTCGCCGCCTTTTTGATGGTGCTTTCGTTGTGTGGGTATCTGTAATAGTTGGAAAGAACGTATTCGTCCATAATGGTTTCCTTGTCAACACCCAAGGTGTAAAGTATAAAGGCAGAAGTGAAACCGGTGCGGTCTTTTCCAGCACTACAGTGAAACAATATTGGGGAATCGCCGTCTTCCACAATCTTTTGGAATAGTTTCTTGAAAGGCTCAGGGTGGTCAACGAACTCTACCGAAAACTGTTCCATCATGGCATCGCCATCAAAGGTTTCCGGATCGGCATCGGTAATTTGCTTAAGCATGGCCTTTGGATCTTTGTTGTCCATATTGCCAATGGGCATGTGCAGCCAATTTACGCCGTTTGGATACATGTCTGGCTGTTCTTCAATTTCATAATTCGAACGCAAATCCAAAATGGTTGCAATACCAATTTCTTCCATATAGGCCAAATCTTCTTTGCTCAATTCTGCAATTTCACCTGAGCGGTACAGCATTCCAAATTTAGTGTGTTTGCCATCTTTGGTAGGAATGCCGCCGATGTCCCTAAAATTGAAACTGTGTTCCATCACAATTTCACGTTCCGATAGGTATAGGGTGTCTTTCTCAGTTACCGCTGCAAAAAACAAACGTTTTGCAGGTTGTGGGTTGGTAACGTTAAGCACATTTTGGGCCTCTGAAAGTACTTGGACATTGTTCCAATTGATGGCTTCCGGAGAGGTTCCTGAATAGATGTTCCAGTTGCCTGTTTTGTTCAATTGCAACTCGTAATTATGGTCTTCCAAACGCTTTACATGGATGGTTTCATCCAATGAATATGCTGGTTGCTCGGCTTTTTCGTAGTTGCCACAGGAGCATAGCAAAGTTGCTAGGGCTCCCGTGTATAAAAATTTATGTATGGTCATGATGTTCTGTGATTAGAATAATTTGTAGTTGATACCAAATAGACCTCTGATAGAGTAGTACTCTGTTTGTTCTGGTCTGTTGGTGTTGCCTTGGTAGTATCTCAATGGTTCGTTGGTCAAGTTGTTCAACTCAACATACATACGCAACTTGGGACTGATGTTTACAGACCCCGAAAAGTCTACGGTGAAGTTTTTGTCATACCAACGGTAGTTTTCTGGGTTGCCTTGTACCAATGCCAAAGACTCTCCTTTGTAGTTTCCAGACACACGTACTGTGAAGATGCCTTTTTCGTAGAATAGGGCACTGTTGAAGATGTGCTTAGACTGGTTAGGGATTTTTTCAGTAGTGGTCGTTTCTGTAATCTCTCCAGTGGTGGCATCGGTATGATATTCCGGTACGTTCATTTCCGAATCGGCAAATGTATAGTTGGCCTCAACTCCAAAACCACTCAAAAATCCTGGTAAGAAGTCTAAACGCTTGGACAATCCAAATTCTAATCCTGCCAACCATCCGCTTTCGGAGTTTTGAGGTTGGGTGACTTGGTAAAGGGTTCCGTCTATGTTTTGGTAACTTCTACCCGTATAGATTACATTTTCCAAAGATTTATAGAAGGCACCGGCACTTAATAAACCTACGTTTTTAAAGTAGTATTCTCCCATAAGGTCTACGTTGTTGGAATACGTAGGCTTTAGGTTGATGTTTCCTCTGGAAATAGTTGCAGGAGTGCTCAACAAACTAATGGTTTCTGTTGGATTCAATTCAGAGAAATTGGCTCTGGCCATGGTTCTTGTATAGGCCAATCTAAGGTTGATATTGTCCTTTGGTGAATATTTTAAGTGTACCATTGGCAGGAAGGAACCAAAATCATTGTCGTTGGAAATTTTGTTGATGGTGGTCTCATCTTCAGATACTGCGGTTACCATATAACCGTCATATTCCAAATTGGTGTGTTCATAGCGGAACCCTCCAATAAGGCTCAACTTATCCGTTAATTTGTAATCGCCCATCAAGTATCCTGCAACCACCTGCTCATGTCCTGAGTAGAAAGATCCAGCCGATGACGGGTTGTTCTCATCAAACTCGATGTTGTAGTACAACGGGTTTTCCAATTGTTCGGCAGTGAACAAATCGTCCAATTGGTTCAAACTTAAGGATGGCAACAATACGTTGTCATAAGGGCTTCCTATTTCGGTTAAATACCCACCTCTTTCAGGGAAAGGCCTTGTGTCAAAATTGGTCATGGCAATTGGAGCACCATAGGCATCTCCCAAATACAGGTAATAATTGTAAGGAGCGCCTCGTTCAAAGTTCATACGTTTGAATTTTCCACCAGCCTTTAAAGTCAGTTTGTCGGTAGGCTTAAAAGTTACATCTGCTTGCGCTGTATAATCCATTTCCTTACTGTGTGATTTAAAAGCAATCTGGTTGGCCAAGGTCATTTGGTCGGCTGTTACGGGGCTGCTCAAGTAAGGTTGGATATTGTCATAAGGATCTCCATTGTATCCTGAAGGTGAATCGATATTTAAAAACTTGAAGCCATCACCGTTAAGGTTGCTATAGCTTACAGGCGTAGAGAAAGTGGCCATATAGTAAGCTGGCGATCCCACTGCCGATGAGCCAGGAAGCTTTTCGTTGCCCATTTCTGCGCCATAGGTAGAAAGTCTCCAATCGATTTTCCACTTTTCATTTCTTAGGTGGTGGTTACCTCCAATTTCGGTTCCATAAAGATCAATACCAATAATCCCTTCACGAACCCTCAGGTCCATGGTACTTTCATCGAAATTGAAAACATGTTCTACAGCACTTTCACGGTCCTTAAATTTGGTTTTAAGACCACGTAAGTAGATTTTGGTATTCACATTAGGGGTGTACTCAAATCCGGCGTTGAAGCCATAAGTGGTGCGTTCTCCCAAATAATCTCTTAGCTGTAGGTTGCTCAAAGCGAAATTATCGCTGTTGTACACTACTTCGTAGTTATCGGTACCCCAGTTTCTGTTCCAGTAGGTTCCAGAAAGCATGAAGCCTATTTTTCCATCAGCTACACGGTCTCCATAAAGGATCGATCCGTTTTGGATAGGTTTTTGTGCTTGGTCGTTGTACCCATACCCTAAGTTGACGTTCAAGGTTCTTTTAGAAGGTGCTGTTTTGGTGATAAAGTTCACAGATCCTCCAATGGCATCCCCTTCCATGTCCGGTGTGATGGCCTTAGACAATTGCACAAATTCAATCATTTCAGAAGGGAAGATGTCCAAAGGAGCCGCTCGGGTTCCACTGGTATTGTCTGAAGTTCCTTCGGTAGAAGGCATTCTGTCTCCGTTCAACAAGGTCGAGTTCCAGGCAATTGGCGTTCCTCTTACAATGACGTAACGTCCTTCACCGTGGTCTCTTTCAATAGATACCCCTGTCATACGCTGTACAGCCTCGGCAGCATTACGGTCCGGAAGTTTTCCAATCACGTCATTGGCCAATACCTCCATAATGGCGGCAGAGTTTTTCTTGATGTTCAAAGCTTTTTGTTGCGAAGGCATATAACCTCCCTTAAGCACGACTTCTCCCAATTCTTCGGTACTAGGCATTAACATGATAGTCCCCATGTCTGAACGCTCATTGGCTGTCGTAGTAATAGCCACTTCCTTAGTTTCATACCCTAGATAGGAAAAAACAATAGTGTGCTCTCCTCCTTCAACATTTACCAAACTAAAGGTGCCTTCAAAATCTGTAGTCGTACCGTTGCTGGTTCCTTTTACTAAAATGTTTACCCCAGGAAGTGGGCCAAACTCATCAGCTACCTTCCCGCTTATTCTTGATGTTTGGGAAAGTACCTTGGAACTCGCCATTAAAATAAGCAGCATGGTGCCAAGGAATTTTAAGTGTTTACTCATTGTGTGAAATTTTTGTTGTTGATTTTAATCTGCCGCAAAATTTGAAATAAAGTCAAGGGCATTCGTTGCAATCAACTGAGGAGGTCGTTTTGTGCGTTCAAATTATGTGAGGTGAACGTTTGAATGGTGTAACGATATGTTTTTAAGCGGTTTGGGTTGTTTTAATTAAAAAGAAAGAATTTGTTAAGCATGTGTTAAGAGAGTCCTAGGGCCTCTTTTTTGTATTCCAAAGGCGTCTTTTGGGTGAGTTTTTTAAAGTGGGTATTGAAGGTAGATTTGGAATTGAAACCAGCGCTATAGGCAATATCTGTGATGGATTCTTTGTGGTTGGATGTAAGTAGTGATTTTGCCTCTTCAATGCGATAATCGTTTATGAATTGATAGAAGTTTTTCTGAACATAGGCATTCAACACTTGGGTAATATGGTGTTTTGGAATGTGGACTTTTTCCGATAATTTTTGAAGTGTCAATTCAGGGTCCAAATAAATTTTTTCCTTTTCAAGGAACAGTTGTAAGGTTTTGTAATAGGCTTTTAAATCTTCGGTTTCCAAATTGGAACTCTCGTATTTCTGCGATTTCTTTTCTGGATTTCCTAAACCTGCTGGAGCAACGGCCAAAACATTGGCGACGATGGGTTCTTCCGAAGCATTTATTTTATACAACAAAATGGATACCACGGTAATGAGCATAAGCACATAGGTGAGCCTAATGTTAATGGGGTCGTATCCTAAAATGTGAAGGGTCACCAAAAACAGCACAACCCCCATAAAGGCAATGTTTACATAGGTTAAGCTTAATAATAGGGTGTTGCGGTCCTTGGACATGCTATTGGGGTTTTTGCGCAACAGTCTAAGGCTTAATATGGGATATACTATAAATGGGATAAGATAACCATAGGATAGGTTTTGATACCATTGTCCAAAGGCATCGCTTGTTGGGCCGCTTCCATGTGTGGCAATCACGGTAAGAAACACTACGCTAACGATGAGGAATGGTGTTAAATGCCACCATAATTCTTTCCGTGTAATGCCTTTTACGGCGCATTTACTGGTTAGGTATAGAATGGGGCCATAAAACAAACTGAAGCTTGTAGGCAATTTGTAGTAAAAGGGATTTTGCTCCAGAAACACCAAGAAAAATAACTTGGTAGAAAAGTGGCTGAAAATAAAAAATAAGAACAAAGCCAAGAGTTTATCAAACTGACTTTTGCTGCGATATCTCATGACCAAAGCCAACGAAAAAACCGCCTGAAATACGATAATACTGATTAAATACCCCATGTTGTTTTAAAAGGGGTAAAATTAAGGACGGTATAAGGCCTGTTTATTTAAGTTTCTGTTACCATTAGTTTAAGCAATGGTAAATAGTTTGGTGTTGTACTAAATAACCCTCAAGTTAT
Organism: Mangrovimonas sp. TPBH4; assembly: GCF_001280505.1. Classification (GTDB taxonomy): domain Bacteria; phylum Bacteroidota; class Bacteroidia; order Flavobacteriales; family Flavobacteriaceae; genus Mangrovimonas_A. Next base: position 259,381 of record NZ_LBIO01000040.1, on the reverse strand, counting down.
AGGTGTGTAGGGTAGTTAATGCGACTGAACTATCTACTTAATTGCGCCTTTTTCTTTAAAAGTGTGGAGTAATTTTTCTACAATCGGCACATCGGCGGAGGCCATTTGGTAATTGGTCAAGTTGTGTATGGTAACCCAGGCCAATTGGTCGTGGTCCCTTAGTTGAAACTCTCCCGAGACATGTTGGGCTATGTAAGATTCCAACAAAATTGTCTTGGAACTATACATATGTTCATTTTTGTGGAAAGCGCTGAGGACTTTTATCTCCACTTGAAATTCCTCCCTAAACTCACGAATCAAGGCTGCTTCTGGAGTTTCGTTAGGCTCTATCTTGCCGCCCGGAAATTCCCAATAGCCTGCTAGGTCTTTACCAGGTGCTCGTCTTGCGATAAGGATTTTTTGTTGGTCTATGAGAATGCCGGCGGCTACTTTTAGCATGGAGGATGTGGTTATTATTCTATTGGGTAGTTGTACTTCTTTTAAATATGAGATTGACTACATAATCAGGAATATCTTCGGCATTGTTAATAGGCAGATCTTTATGGTCTATCCAAATACAATCATATCCTTTTTTCGTAAAGTAGTCAAAGATAAAGTGTTTGGTGTCTTCCCTAACTTCCACAGCAAAAACACAATCGTTTAAATCGATGGTTAGGCCAGAAATGATATCGTCTTCACAGCCTTCGGCATCTATTTTTATTAGATTGGGTTGGCCAAATTCAGTAACTAGGGCATCCAAACTTTTAATAGTGACGTTTTCTGTTAATCCTTTAAAGCTGTCTTCCACAAATTTCCTTTTAAAAGAACTTTTTCGTCCGCCTGTTTCCGTATCCCTAAAAAACTCCTGCTGTGTATTTTCTTTGCCTATTCCGTAGTTGAAACACCTAATATTGGTGCAGTTGTTTATGTTGACATTGAATTGTAAAAAGGCATAGTTTTTAAAGTCGGGTTCAAAGGAATAGACGGTTCCTGAGGGACCAACCACCTCGCTAAAAGGCAGTGCATATTGACCAATGTTGGCGCCTATATCAAAAACAAGATCTCCAGACTTTAGATAAGCCTTTATTTTATTTTGAATGTGTTCTTCATATTGGATGTGCTTCTGAAATAGAAATGTAAGGTGCTGCGATCTTTCATAATAGAGAACTTTATTGTGATTGTTGACTTTCTTTGTAACAATATCACTTTTTGAAAAGGTTTTAACGGCTTTTGATACTAGATCGTAAACAGTTTTTTTCATACTATTTCTATTGGCTAAATGGCTGTAAACTACAGTTTAAAAATACCAAATATTTGGCCGTTTTTAGAACCTTATTTTTGTTTTTCTCTAGAAATAAGGGTGGTGCGAGCTTTAAAGCATAAGTAGTATAGTATGTGTAAATTTTAACAGCCGCCTTCTGCTTTGCGTTTCTTTTTCTTTTCAACTGTAATCACTTTTTTAGGGACATCCACTGGTGTAGGGACTATAGTACTAGAGCTATCCAAATGCTTTTGGGAGTCCATGATAAAGGCATTAATATCGTGAGGAAGGGTTTCTATTTTGGACTCTTTCGTGATGAGCTTGTTCTGGGAATAACTGAGTTCTACAGGTAGGATTTTAAGATTGTCGAATCCTAATTGGTATAGTATAAGAAAAGGAATGTTGGCTTCTTCGGGAGTGCTTCCGTAAAGCACGGTGGGTGTATCTGATTTTTTTAGGTCCTGTAGCAGTTTTTGGGAGGCTTCACTCATAATATCCACGGAAGGTATGTTTATGGCGTTTTGCAAATGACCTTTGTTGTACTCGTAAGGGGTTCTAATGTCTATAAATGCCACATCTTCATTTTCAATAAGGGAATAGGGAAGGAAATAATCTGTTGAGGTGATTTTTTCCAAAGTGCTTTTAGTGTTGAAAGCATAAGTGTTTTTGGGGCGTTTATAGGTTAAAAAACCTATCAATACGGCTAGGATAAATAGCGTGGCAGCAATGGATATTCGTTTGGTTTTCTCTAATTCTTTCATGGTATTAGGTATAAGGTCAACTATAGACTTAACAGCCTCCTTCTGCTTTGCGCTTCTTTTTCTTTTCTACGGTAATTACTTTTTTAGGCGTTGAAGGAGCAGAGGGCAACTCGGTACCTAAATTTTGATCTGGGTATGCTACGCCAAAATACATACTGGCCGCTTTTCTGGTAGCATACAGTTTAAAGTCCGCTTCAGGCATGGCCTCACTTGGTTTGGTAGGATTGATAATGGTACTATACCAAGTATTAAGTCCTCCTTGTAAAACATGTAGGTTTTTAAAACCAAGGCGGTCGCACAACATCCAGGCTTGGTCGGCATGAAAGGTATCGTTGGAATAGAACACCACGTCAAACTGGTCTTGGTTGAGGTAGGTAAGAGAGTCTTCGTCCAACAATTTTGACAGCGGGATATTAATGGCATTTGGTAAGCTATAATTATTATAGCTTTCTTCATCCCTCACGTCTACCAAAATAAAAGAAGGATCTTGGCTAATGAGTTTATGGGAAATATCATCGGTAGAAATATAACGCTCCGGGCTGATGGCGTGGCTTAGTAGCTGTTTGGAGCGAATGCCTTCCTGTTTTTCATATTTGGGCAGCAATACCAATCCAGCTGCAAGAATGATCAAGGTTGCAGCCAAGATTTGATAGCGGTACGAGAGGAATTTTGCGGTTTTCTTTTTGTCCATGAGGATCAAGTTTAATTAGTAAAACACACTTTTTACTCTTTTTCTAACCATATCGGCAATGCCAAATGCCACTACGGCAATAATGGCAAATACAAAAATCACCCAGTAGGGATTCCAACCAAAGGAATCTATCAAAGTAATGTTACCAAAGTTGTAGCCGTCATAAATAGGTTCAAAAAGATTGAAGAGTTCTGAAAATACAAAGACGCCAATCATAATGCCAAACACGTACACCCAGGCATCCAATTTACCAATGGCCACAGCACACAAACTGGTGCCCGGGCAGAAGCCTCCGGTTACAAAACCAGCTCCCATAATAACACCGCCTATGATAGCACCCCATAAATAGGTAGGATGCACATAGAGTTGTGAGATATCCAGATATCCCAAGTAATCCATATAGTAAATGCCTATAACTGATACAGCAGCTGCGGTAAAGAATACTTTCAACACGGCAAAGTCATAGCCGTAAAACACACCGGCCAATTTTCGCGAGGATGAAAAGCCTGAAGCTTCCAATACAAAGCCAAAGGCAATCCCAATGAATATTGCTATGATAGTATCCCATTCCATTGGAATATAACCGCCAGGAATTAAAGGTCCCATAATTCTATCTTTTAAATTTTAAATCCAATTCTTTCTAAAAAAATACGCGAATGCATAGGCCGATCCAAAAATGGCCAGCATAGTAAGAAACCCTCCTGTCGACAATACGGCCATACCGCTTAAAGCGGCACCACTTGTACATCCTCTCGCTATTTGAGCGCCCAATCCGAATAAAATACCTCCTATAAGTGCAAAAATCAAACGGCGTTTAGTCGTTATTTTAGGGGAATGCTGAACGCGCCACTTGATGCGTCCACTGATGCTCCCTGAAATAAAGGCGCCTATCAAAATACCTAAGGCTTCAAATACCAGCCAAGTGTTCATTGGGGAGTCTCCTTCCTTGATAAACTGGCTGTAATAGCTGTTGCTTTCGGCGTGTTTGGGAGCGACATTTTCAACTACTGTTACCACACTGCTTTTCATGGCACCACTGGCTCCCAAACCTCTACCGGTAAGGTAAAAGGTGAAAATAATGATGATGCCCAATAGGAAACCTCCAAAATAGGGGTTCCAGTATAGGTGTGGGTTTGCTTTGTGTTTTGTATTCATAACAAATAATTTAATAGAGGTATCGGGTAAGTTGTCCTGCTTCTACCATAATGAACCTAAAAATAAGTCCGCCGATGATGACTAAAATAGCAGGAACTGCTACGGGGACTTTATAACCTAATAATTCAATGACTTCCAAAATAGCTGGGACGAGTAGGCCCAAAAGAATGACGAAGCCAAAAAACATCAGGGTAAATTCACCGCCTACCAAAAGGTCCATGGCTTCCAATTGTACTTGCGAGCCAGCATAATAACCCATAATCATATGGGTGATGAGGGCAATTTCTATGACAATTAGAGCTAAATCTATTTTGCTGAACAGATGGCGCTCTGCTCTATTTCTAGACAGTAAAATAATGGCTGCGGCTCCTGTAGATAAACCAGAGGTTAAGAACAGTGGCCCCAGAATGGCATTGTTCCACAGAGGACGTGCATTAAAGGCTGATAGCAAAATACCTGTATACACCCCCAAAATTATCGATAGGGGAACAAGGGCATAAGCCATATAGGTTCTGTTGGCAATAAGGAATTTTTCGAATTTCTCTAAAAACTTAAATTTTTTAAAGAGTTTGAGTTTCGATTCCCACTTAGGGAAGGCACTTCGGTAATAGCTAAACAACCATAAAAAGGACAGTGGAGTGGTAATCAATAGCACCCAGGCGCCCCAGGACATTGGGGATTCTATCCTAAAGGTGGTGTATAATCGCCAGGTGTATAGTGGATGTGTTAAATCGTAAACCAATGCCAATAGGCCAATGGAAAGGGCGATTGGCGGTATTACAGCGGCTGCTTTAAGAGCAGGATACTGTTTTTCTTTTCCCATAAGGTAGAACAAAGCTGCAAAGAATAGGATGCCTGCAGCAAGTCCTCCCAAAAATAGATACAGGGAGATGGGCCAATGCCAAATTTGTAATGAAGGATCAATGTTTGGAATGTTTCGGCCGCTTGTAAATAGTTCTTCTTCCATGGTACTTTAGCGTTAAATGAGATAAAACACGTGAGGATCGGTTCCTGCCTCTGGGGATAAGGTTTTATGTTTTCTGTTTTTCAACAATTGGGATATTTCGCTATTCGGGTCGTCCAAATCGCCAAAATACATGCATTTAGTTGGGCATACAGAGACACATGCGGGCTGTTGCCCTTTTTCCAATCGGTGGTGGCAAAACGTACATTTGTCTACATAACCATCTGGGTGTTGGTATCTGGCATCGTAAGGACAGGATTCTATACAGGCGCCACAGCCGATACATTGGTCTGCAGTCACCAAAACAATGCCGCCTTCTACAACATGACTAGCGCCAGTTGGGCAGCATCTTACGCATGGCGGATTGGCGCAATGGTTGCAACGTTCCGAGCGCAATTCCAATTCTAGGTTAGGGTAGGAACCGCTAACAGCTTCAGTAATCCAATCCCTGCAATAGCCATGGGGCACATTGTTTTCTGTTTGGCAAGCGACAACACAGTCGCTACAGCCAACACATTTTAAGGTGTCTATCACCATTGCATATCTCATACCATTGTATTTTTATGTGGGTCTTCGGTTAAAATGGAAACAAAGTTTCCTCTTAAACCGGTACCACCCATTAGTGGATCTACGACGATTTGGGAAATAAGTTCGGCGTCACTGGCACCTTTTCCAAAGGCGCGGGTCAATTTTTTATTGTTATGGCCAAAGCCATGGTACATATACACAGAATCCCAACGAATACGCTCTGTAACTCTCACTTTGATAGGGAAAGCAGATAGAATGCCATCTTGGTTTTTAAGCCAAACGGGCTGGTCTTTTTTAAGATCTAGGATTCGGGCTACCCTAGGGTTAACCCAAAGGGTGTTTTCACTTTTTAAATCGCTTAAATAGGGGTTGTTGATCGTTCTACTGAACGTGTGCATGGGAGACCTTCCGTAATTCAACCTATAAAAGCCTTGAGGTGGTTGCGGATGGTGGGTGTAGACAGGCATAGGATCGAATCCTAAATCTGCCAATTCCTGAGAATAGAACTCTATTTTTCCACTTGGAGTACCAAAAACATAATCCTGTCCTTCTTCCAGGAACAATGGTCCAGAAGTTCTTTCAAAATTCTTAACGCCTATCTTTTTCATTTCATCCAAAGACGTCCCCAATTTATTGAGTTGCCATTCAATCACCTCTTCAAAATCGTTGTAATTGAAATAGTCTCCCAAACCAATACGATCACCAATTTGTTTACTGATCCACCAGGCAGGTTTGGAGTTGTATTTAGGTTTTACAGCTGGAATGCGAACGGCAATAGATGGATGCCTGTTGGTGGCAGAGCGAATACCGTCATAACGTTCTAAATAGGTGCATTCCGGAAGCACCACATCGGCATAGCCCGTGATTTCCATTGGCATGGTATCTACCACGACCAAAAATTCAACAGCATTAATCGCTTCCAGGGTTTGTTCTCGTTGTGGCAGGGTGTTTATTAAATTGGTTCCTGCAATCATCCATGCTTTGATAGGATATGGATTGTCTTCGTTAGGAATGGTAGCCTTGACTACTTCCGAAGTATTGCCCATTTCGGCAAATGGATATTGCTGACCTATTTCATGCCAACCCCATTTAGGTTCTGGATAAGCAGGATGCGGATATTTTGGAATACTAATTTTCTCTTTAAAATAGAAACCACCTCGGTTACCCCAAGAGCCCAAGAGTCCATTTAAAATGGCAATGGCACGTTCGCGTTGCGAGTCGTCTCCATACCAAGTCACATGGCGTCCAGGGTGTACAATTGTAGCTGGGGCAGCCGCAGCCATAAGGCGAGCCGTTTCCCTAATGCTATCAGGTTTTATGGTGGTGATGCCGTAGGCCCATTCCGGGGTGTATGGTTTTACGTGGGCTTTTAGTTCCTCGAAGCCAATGGCATATTTTTCAACGTATTTTTTATTGTAAAGCTCTTCTTCAATCAACACATGCATCCAAGAAAGTAGTAATGCAATGTCAGTCGCGGGTTTGATAGGTAACCAATGCGACGATTTACTGGCCGCTGTAGAAAATCTAGGATCCACAGTAATAATGGTAGCACCATTATCGATGGCGTCAGACATTTCCTGAACCTGGGTATTGTGCATGTTTTCTCCAATATGGGAGCCAATAAGTACTAAGCATTTGGTGTCCCTGATATCGGTAGGTTCTGGAGAGCCTACCCATGAGCCGAAGGTGAGTCCGAAACCTGTTTCCCTTGGGCCTCTACACTGCGCATAGGCAGGTTCAGCAATGGTATCGGAGCCATAGGCTTTAAAGAGGTGTTCTAAATGGCTTCCTGGAGAGCCGTGTTTTAAAAGCGCAAAGGACTCAGGGCCGTACTTCTGTTTTATTTCTGTGAATTTTTCGGCAATCAGGTCTAGAGCCTCCTCCCAACTGGCTTCCCTGTAGGTTTCTTCACCGTTTATGGTGGCTCTTATTAAAGGTGTTTTAAGGCGATCTTCATCGCTGTACATACCAATACCTCCTGTACCTCTTGGGCATAGTCTTCCGTTACAGTGTGGGTCATCATCATTTCCAATCACTTTTTTGATGTCGCCAGTTTCGTCTATATAGGCCCATGCGGCACATTTCCAAAAGCATACCTCACAATAGGTAGCAGTTCTAGAAAGTTTTTTGGCAATATTTTCTTTTACGGCAGCATCCAATAATGGATTGGGTGCTAATAAATTGACTGCTGAAGAGGAAAGTGCTAAGCCCCCTAACCCTAAAGCTGAGATTTTGATGAATTTTCTTCTGGATGTCACCATAGCTATTTGGATTGGTTCTTAAAGTTAAGGAATTTTTTGATCTTTTTAGAGAGATTAAAAGTATCATTTATACCTCGGGTTTCTTGTAACAATTGTTACAGTGGAAGCGCTTTTTTGATAGTGTTTCGGGGGAAGATTTATTGTAAATTTGAACAAGCGCTCACTATGAAAGAAAAGACCTATTTCAGATGGATTTTGATACTGGCCATTTTGTTATTTGGCTTGATGTATGTTGTGAGGCATACGGATGTTTTTCGATCTCAGGAATTTTCAGGGGAGCAATATGAAGGTAAGGTTGTTTCTGAAGGTGAGTCCTGTATGCAGTGCCATCAGCAAACCAAGGGGTTTTCAGAATACCACAATCCAGAACTCATAGGCTGCGCAAATTGCCATTTGGGAAATACAAGTTCCTTTAATAAAGAGGAAGCGCATAAAGGCATGGTTTTGATACCGGGTAATTTAGCCGATGCCCAAAAGACCTGTGGAAAATGCCATGCCAACGAATTACATAATGTAGAGCACTCCCTTATGACTACCAATAGTGGGTTGGTGGTGGTCGATAAATTTGTGTTTGGTGAAGCCGATAGCTTGAATGCCCATTACCACATTAAAGACTTGCAGTATTCGGCTGCCGATAAACACTTACGGGATTTGTGTGCCAATTGCCATTTGGGAGCCCAAAAAACCGATTATGGTCCTATTACCCAATTAAGTCGGGGGGGAGGTTGCAATGCTTGTCATTTAAATTATTCCCAACAAGCCAAAGCAGACCTTTCTAGTTATATGGCATCCAACAAAACCCAGCTGCCACAAGTACATCCTTCCAGTGATGTGTTTATGGATGATACCCATTGTTTTGGCTGTCATAGTCGTTCCAGCAGAATTTCCACCAATTATATAGGGCTTCAGGAAACCTTGTTGGATGAAGCTGAGGTGGCCAATGCCAAGGGGCATATGGTGTTGGAAGACAAAAGGGTCTATAAACAGTTGCAGGAAGATGTGCACCATACTAAGGGTCTATTGTGTATCGATTGTCATTCCTCTCACGAGGTGATGGGCGATGGTAAGACCTATTCCCACGCCGAAGATGCCGTTACCCTGAAATGCAATGATTGCCATTTCAAATCCAAGCCTCGTACGGTGCCTTTCGATTCGATTGATAGGGAAAGTAGATTGGTTTATTTACATAGAGGTTATGAGCACCGTGACAAAGAAATATTGATTGCAGAGAAAGATGGACATCCATTAATAAATACTTATGTGGATTCTTTGGGGAACGCTTTTTTAATAGGAAAAAAGGTTCAGAAATTGCATCCTTTGGCTCCGCAATCGGCTGTTTGTTCTCGTGACAATGCCCATAAAAATGTGAGTTGTAGTGCCTGTCATTCCTCATGGACGCCACGTTGCATTGGTTGCCACAATAAGTTTGATGGCAATGAAGCCCAGGCCTTCGATTTGTTGGATAGGAAATTGGTGAAAGGCCAATGGAAGGAATATGTCGCTGAGTTTTCGGCCTCGCAACCAGCTTTAGGAGTTAGGGAGCATAACGAGGGTATTTTGGTTGAACCCGGCATACCGGGGATGGTCATGACCATAGATAAAGGTAGTTACAGTGGTCACCCCGATACCGATGTGTCCTTTCATAGACTATTTGCTCCAAATTCACCACATACTACTACAAAAGCGGTGCGCGACTGTAAATCCTGCCATTCTAATCCCTATACTTTGGGCTATGGCAACGGAACTTTGGTTTATCAAACAAATAAAGAAACTGGGGAATGGGTCTTTACCCCAGAATATGCCTTAAATCCTAATGATGGTTTGCCGGAAGATGCATGGATACCTTTTATGAAAGAGGGAACTGCCCAAGAACCAACATCAACAAGAACCAATTTTAGGCCTTTTAATGTAGCTGAACAACAGCGCCTCTTGTTTGTCGGGGCCTGTTTACAGTGCCATGATGATACGTCCAAGGTCATGCAACAAACTTTGGAACAGGGATTGGAAATGAGTCTGAAACAATTGAGCAATGCCTGTATTTTGCCAGAGGAATAAAAGGGCTGCAGTTAGGCTTTGGAATGTGAATTTGGTTTTTGATCCTCTTTGGCTTTTTGGTAATTCAGACAAAAGACGAAAAAATTTAAGAAGAATTGAATCTAATACGTCATGAGCCTCTGGTTTATGGATTTAGTTTATAAAAAAAGGCTTCTCTTAGTGGTTAGAGAAGCCTGAAATTAGTTATAGAATTATGAGGTGAGATTAGGCAAACTTTTTTATGAGACTAAAGGATAGGTCTCCTCCACTGGCATTCACTTTTTGTATATAATTGGGAAATTGCGCATAATTGTCGGTTGTCCAAGTGTTACTGTCCGAAGGTTGATTGTAGTTTTTCAACTTGTAATTTAAATGACGAAGCCTAATAGAGCCTTTAAGAATTAGTTTTTTGAGTTCAATAAATACACCTGTTTCGGCATGAAGCCCCAATGCCGGTTTGAAAGTAACATCACCGTAATGAAAGTTCAGTTCTGTTATCGACATTTTTCCTGGTAGGTTAAAACTTCCACCTCCTCCTAGAAGCATTCCAAATTTGCCTTTTTCTCTGAATTTGAATCTGTAGTTGGTTCCTACTTGCAATGAAGTTTTATTGAAGAAAAATGATGTTTTGTCCGTACCTCCATAATTTGAGGAATGGTATTGCAAGGCTATGTTTTGTTGGTAACCCACGGCCCCGTAGGTAAGCAGGTGATCTTTTAATAGATAGCCAACTCCCAATTCAAGTCCAATACCTCCGCCTGGACTATAAATCAATTCTCCGTAACTATCGGCATTATCAAATTGTAGAGTCTCATATTTGGCTCCAATACCTAAATTGGTTCTTAAGGAAAGTTCTAGCTTTTTTTGTGCATTGCTACTTGAAATACACAAAACTGCAAAAAATAAAGCATTCAACAATTGTTGTTTTCTAAGTGGAAAATTCATTTGATTGGTTATGAAATTAGGTTTAACAAAATTCGAATTTCCAAAGGAGGGATAAAACTATTTTAGAAGTAAACCTTACTTCTTTATACAAAATATAACAGTTTTGTTGGTAAAATAGTTGGCTCATTTGGGTTGTTAAATGTAAAGGTTAAAACTAAAATTACAGTAATTTTTTAGAGATTTTGTGGGGTTGCGTAGTAGTTTTTAAGGAAGAATCTTGATTTTTCAGAAAATACCACATTGGATCAAAATGTATTCTGTTGTGTCCTAGGGAAATGTGAGTTTTGTGGTGGAACAAAAAAACAGGAATGATTTTTTATGTAGATGAAGTCAAATTGATAAGGACTATTAAAAAATATTTGATAGGAAGGTACCGGCAAAAGCATCTTGATGGAAGATGTTTATTTGATATAATGTACTTTTTCTGAGGGATGTAATTGATGTCCAAAATGGAACAGTAGTTTTTGCCCAGAAGTATTTTCAATATATAAAGGCAGAACCTCAAGTTTCGCAGCCATTTGTTTTTTGATCCAATCTCTAGCACTCGTAGCAGCAGTTATGTTGTCGACCCCTTTGGAAAAATCTTCGGATGAAATTTTATTGAACCAATAGTTGACGTCAATGCCGGAAGCAAAGAGGCTGGTGGTATTTGAGAGTTCCAAAATATCGATACCTGCTATGTAATTACTTTTAGACAATAGTACGTGTGTATTCGGTATTTGAAAGCTGCCACTTGCCAATTGGGCTGCTAGGATATTCACTTCTGTATTGGAGGTGGCTGCTATAAAGGTTTGCATCGTAGCGGCCCCAGTTTCAGAGAGGACCTCCTCTTGAAGGGCGTTTCCATGGTGGCAAACAAAACCTTGTTCGTTGGTTTGTCTAACAATATCTTGGTTGGCATCTATAAACGTGATTTTGGTTTGATCCTGAAAATGTTTCGCAATTAAAAGGCTTAATGGGTTGGCTCCGAGTATTAACAGGCCTTCGCGTTTGTTCATCACGACCAATTCGCCGCGTCGTTTTAGCCAGTCTGTCGTCCATTTCAGTAAAAACGGTACTGTCATGGTGGTTAGGATGGCCATAAATACCAGAATGGAGAAAATGTCCTGGTCTATAATTCCCATTTCCAATCCAATGCCAGCAATGATAATTTCTACGGCACCGCGACCATTCATTCCTGCGCCAACCGTTACCCCTTCACGCCAACCTAATCCTGTTGGTAAATAGAATAGGGCGGCTCCTAAAATTTTCCCGATGATGGCCATAAATATGATGGTAAGTAGCATGGGCAGGTTGGTCTGAAATACGTGTAGGTTTACCATAAAGCCAGCCGACACAAAAAATACTGGGGCCAAAAAACCAATGGACACATCGTAAAAGGCTTTGTGGAGTTCTTTTGAAATGTTTTTAGGAAATAGGTTGTCCTTAATAAACAAGCCAGCCATAAAAGCCCCTAAAATACTGTGCATTCCTGCTAACTCTGCCAGTTCTGCATAGGCCAGTGCCACAATAATAATACTGGTAAAGAAAAAGGTGCTGCTAGCTGTTTTAAACTTGGAAAGGTATTTCCCCAATCTTGGTAATAGGTGGATTCCGATAAGAATGGTCACTGAAAAAAAGGCAATGGCTTTAAGGGCGACTATCAAAAGCTCGGAACCGTCAAAGACCCCCATGGCGGCTACACTTAGAATACCTGCAAAAATTAACAAGGCCAAAGTGTCCGATATTAGTGCACTGGCCATTAGTACGTAGGCAATTCTTGTATTCAGTAATTTTAAATCGACCAAAATTCTACTTTTGGTAGCTAAGGAAGTTACCCCTACGGCCATACCCACAAACATTCCGGCCATGGCGTTGCCTCCAAACCAAATGGTAGCATAATACCCTAAAACAAAAGGTACAGCAAACCCTCCAATAGAGGCCAAAAGTCCCGGCCAAGATGCTTTTTTGAGGTCTTTAAAGTCAATTTCAATACCAATGTACACCATGAGCAACATGATGCCTACTTCGGAAAGGACCTTGATGGTTTCGGTGAACTCTAGCCAACCTAATAATCCAGGGCCTAAAAGGATACCAATCACAAGCTCCCCCAAAATAGAGGGGTAACCAACACGTCTGGCAGCGGCCCCTCCAAGCCATGCAGCAACAAGTACTGCTAAAAGGTTGATGATATTTAGGTCGAAAGCTTCCAATGCCTTCTAAATATAATTTTTTTTCTACACTAAACCAATAGGGGTGTCTCTATGTGTTCTGTAAATCAGCTTGTTGTGTGGATGTGGAATGCTGTGGTGTAATTATCTAATGAAGCTATTAGTACTTACCTCGCTTTTTAGCGTTCTTAAATTCCTTGACCATTTTTCCGAATGCTTTGTCCTTTTTGCGTTTTTCTGCAACTGTGGCTTCAAAATGTTCCTTTTCCCGTTCCATTTTTAGGTAGTTCTCGTAGGACATGGCATCGATTTCGCCGCTATCCACAGCGGCAATAACAGCGCAACCTTTTTCGGTGGTGTGGGTGCAATCTTTAAACTTGCACTGTTTAGCTAGTTCCAAAATGGTTTCAAAAGTGAGCTCCAAACCTTCGGTAACCTCGGTAATGCCTACTTCCCGCATGCCGGGGTTGTCTATAATGATGCCCCCGTTGTTAAGTACCTGCAGTTCCCTGTGTGTGGTAACGTGGCGCCCACGGCTGGTATGCTCGCTGATGGTATTGGTTTTCATCAATTCTTGCCCTGACAGGGTATTTAAAAGTGTCGACTTTCCTACCCCGGAAGAGCCGAGCAAACAGTAGGTTTTTCCTTTTTCTATAAGGGTTTTTACGACATCAAGCCCTTGTTGTGTGGTGTTACTAATGGCAATAACAGGAACTTTAGGCAGCCTTTTGGCAATGCTTTCCAATAGTTCCGAAAGAATATCTTCTGAAACCAAGTCAATTTTATTCAAAATGATCATTGGATTTACTTTTGAGTCATTGCAAATCGTGAGATACCTTTCAATTCTATTAATACTGAAACCCCTATCGGCAGCCTGCACGATAAAGGCAGTGTCTATGTTGGTAGCAATGATTTGTGCGTCCCCTTTTTTGCCTACTGCTTGCCTCTGCAAAATAGAAGATCTAGGGAATACGGCATGGATAAGGACCTTATCGGTATCATAGTCGGAAATGGCGACCCAGTCTCCAACCGCAGGAAAATCGGCTCTACTTTGGGCCGTATACCTTAAGTTGCCCAATATTTCCCCTTCATAGTCCTGTATTGCAGTTTTCACGATATAGCGCTCCTTGTGTTCGGCAATTACCCTTCCTACTCCAAAGTTTGCAAGATCATGTTCTGTACGGTAGCTTTCCAAACTGCTATTGTATCCTAAATCTTCCAGTGTCATTTTTAAAGAGGCATTTAAAACAAGTAAAGGCCGATGGTATTGCTTTGGTCATTCAGCCTAAGTATGGCCTACTAAAGATAGTGAATTTTTCAGCCTCCTTGCCTGACCTATCCAAATAATAGTAGTTGTAATTCCTCTAAAAGAAGTATCGTATCAATAAAGATTTAGTTGTTAATGTAGTCGAACGTTCTACACATTCCTTATCTTACAAACTGACCGTTTTGTGCCAAAGCAGAAAGGCCTATCAAGTAGAAAAGGGTGAGTGTGAGTAAAGTTTTCATAATAGCTTGTTTTAATTAGTTTGTGCATCAATTGCTTATGCAAAAGTGCTTGTGTTGTTTGCAGCTATTATTTAGGCTAAGGAGAAATAGACCATCTTATTACCTTTGTGGTTAAGGGGGTGCTTCTAAGCTTGCCTTGTAAAGATAAGTATTTTTGTTGACTTTTTATCGCCCTCTATTCATGTGCTTATCAAATAAGGAAACCACCAAGTTATGGCTAGTTAGAATTGATATGTCCATTAGGTTATATTGGCTCACATTATCCTTTAATTTCAGTTTCAGGAGTTTCTTTGGTAATAGGAGGTTTTCCATTTTTAAGGTATTGGTCCAAAAACTTAAGGATTCCTCCATAGGCCTCTATTTCATTTTCTTTTTTCATGAAACCATGACCTTCATCTTCAAACAGGACATATTCTACAGGGACATTATTTTTTCTAACTCCAGCAACAATTTCATCCGATTCCATCTGTAAAACCCTTGGGTCTTTTGCGCCCTGTAAAACCATAAGGGGTTTGGTAACATTTTCTGTGTGAAATAAAGGCGATATTCGTTTTAGGCGAACAGAATCTGCCGAAAAAGGATCTCCTAATTCTAGGTACAATGCTTCTCTAAAGGACTCCCAATAAGGCGGAATGCTTTTTAAGGTACGTAGCCAATTCGTAACTCCAAATATATTTACTCCTACTTCAAATTCTTCGGGAGTATAGGTTAGGGCTGCCATGGTCATATAACCACCGTACGAGCCCCCAATAATGCCAATTTTATCAGGGTCAATTTCAGGGAGGCCCGCTAGCCAGTTTCTGCCTTCTACACAATCCTGTAAATCTTTTTCTCCATGGTTTTTGTCATCCATTTTATAAAAGGTTTTGCCATACCCGCTACTGCCCCTGTTGTTAACAGCCAAAATTGCGTAGCCATGATTTACCAGATATTGTATCAAGGGGTTGAAATTCTGGCGGCTTTGCCCTCCAGGGCCTCCATGAACCCAAACCAAAGCAGGTACTTTGTGTTCTTTGGAAGCGTTATGTGGCAAATAATATATGGCAGGGATCACCGTGCCATCAAAGGATTTATAACGAATGACCTTTGCCGTAACCATATCCTCAACATTAATGTCGTCATTTAGTACATTGGTCAATTTGTTCAGTTCCGTGGCTTCTAGGTTATAAGTGTAAAGGTTTGAAGGAGTGTTGGATCCCCCCACATACATGCCCATCCATGTTTCATCACGGCTAAATCCTACATTTGTAATGCTGTTGTTTCCAAAGTCTGGTAGTGTTATGGGCGTCATGGTTTCTGTTTCAAAAACGTCTATCGTGTTTTTGCCGTCTTCATTGGTATAAACAACCATGTAGGTTCCTTCGGTAGTCAAGACACTACCCATAATGTCCCACGATTTCTCTATTAATGGTTTCTTTTCTTTTGAATTGAGGTTGTAAGACGCTAGATAAGCATGTTCAGAGCCGTCATCGGTGGTGTAATAAAGTGTTGAATTGTCTTTTGAAAACCCTTGAGCTGCATTGGCGCTGTTGTTGTCGTTGATTTTCGTCATTTCTTTAGTTTCCACATTGTAAAGAAATAAGTCGGTATCATTGGTGTTTAATGGCTTTGACAAAGCAATAAAGTTTTCGTCATCAGAGATTTCACTAAGGTCCAAGCCGTCATTGTTTTGGTAAATCATCGTTGAGGTGTAGTCCTCGATAGCTAATTTATAGACATCAAAAAACTTAGGGTCCCTTTTATTGGAGCCATAATACAAATGTTTCTTGTCTTTTGCCCACCCATAGAATGAAGATTTAGCGCCTTCAAAGGGCGTAATGTCCTTAATAACGCCATTAGGTTCCTTAACGTAAATGTGGTTGATTTCATTACCATTGTTGTCTGCGCTCAAGAGGATTCTGTTGTCCTCTGGAAAAAAGGAAAGTGCAAACATAGAGGTGCTGTCAGACTGTGTAACGGGGGTCATGTCGCCTCCCCTAACAGGAATGGTATAGGCATTATAAATACCCGAGCGGTTACTTGTTACCAGTACACTACTGTTTTCTGCCGAAAAGCTTCTGCCCCATATACTTTCGCTATCCATAAATTGGTTTATGGTATACTGTTGAGGGCTTGGTTTAATTTCTTTTTGGGCAATTGTGCTGTTGTCTTTACAGGAGATCAATAGACTTATAGCTATGAATCCTAAAATGCTGGTTTTCATGATTACGAATTTTTAAGGTTAATAATATTGAAGCTATCTTTCTAATAGTTTAGTAAATCAGTTTCCATTTTATTTGGTTTTGGCTAGGTTTTTATGGGTTTAGGGATGACCAATCTTTGTTATTATGGCGCTACCCCATTTAACGTTTTATGAATATTCATGCCAAATTTCCATATAGGTGTCGTGCCAATATTGCTTAAAATAATTACGGTCGTATTGTCTTCAAAGAAATGCATCCAAACCGACATAGAACCAATAATGTGCCCCAAGCGCTCCGTATTTTTAACCCCATTTTCATCTCGTATCCGAAGCCCATATCCATGCTTTTCGAGATTAGGTGTTAGCATCAAATCCAAGGTTTCTTTTTTTAACAATCTATATGCAAACAGGGCGTTAGAGAATTTGAGCACATCATTGGCCGTGGCGTACATAGCAGCAGAGGCATAAAAATTTTCTATGTAGTAAGGAAAGGGCTCATTGCTCAGGTAAAACCGTTTGCCTTTATTTACTTCACTTGGTGAAGATTCTATGGGTGAGCCTGTGTAGGGGGATTCTCCAAAGAAGTATGGTGTAGCCAAGTTTTTTATAATATAGCTTGTTCTTAAATAGCCTGTATTCTCCATCTTTAAAGGTTTGACAATTCTTTCGTTTAATACTTGTTCATAAAGTTTACCTGTTTGTTTTTCGATAATTTTCCCCAAGGCGTGGGTATCAAAGTTATTGTAGCTGTATTTTGATCCTGGCTCAAACTCCAAGGGCTGTTTGGCATAAAACTGCAAGATTTCATCTGATGTTTTAGGAAGTTGAACAAGAGGCCATCCATATTTGTAATAACTTTCAAGTGTCGTAATTGTATCATGCTGTATCAGGCCGGAAGTGTGATTTAAAAGTTGGTGTACGGTTATCTTGGCGCCTTCCTGCCCTTTAAACTCTGGCAGGTAATTGTCAATGCTTTTATGTAGTTCCAATTTACCCTCCTCGTACAATTGAAGAATCAATACCGCCGTAAAGGCCTTGGTGGTAGAGGCCAATTTATAGGCCGTGTGATTGGTATTGGGAACATCAAAACGGCGGTCAGCCAAACCAAAGCTTTTGTGGTAGATAATTTCGGCATCCTTTTGTACCAAGACAGTTCCGCTAAACCAAAAGTTGTCTACATAAGATTGCACCAAAGAGTCCAATGTTTTTTCCTGCCCAAACATAGCAGGGCAAAAAAGTACTAGGGCAATACTAATTGTAGTGAGTATTGTTTTCATTGTTATAGGATGTTACAGCTCTTAGGGGAGGTAACAAATTACTACAATAGGGGGCTAAAAACATCTTAAGCTATCCATAGCGCATGCCAAGTAGCCTATACTGTTTGCAGCTAATATTCAGATTAAGGAGAAAGTGACAATCTTATCATCCTTGTAGTCAAGGGTGGGCTGGTAAGCTTGCTTTATAAAGATAGGAAATTTTGTTGACTTCATAATTAATTTGTGGCTTGTAGGGGGGAGTCCATAGATACTTCTTGTTTCTTGGCATTAGTTGATTGCTTTTTTAAGTCCACCCCTCTCTTCTCTAACTCGATATCTATTTGAAGGTTTATTGATTCCATAGTCTGAATGAGCTGATCTAGTAGTTCTAAATAATTATAAAGTAGTATTAGTTTAAATTGAGCAATATTCCAAAATTCAAAATTATTGGAGAGATGTTTATAGTTGGTGGGAGGACCATCAGGAAAGGTGAATTTTTTACCGGTCATGATATTGGGTTGGTTGCAATCTATATGCTTAAGTACATAGGGTTGTATAATTGTATTATTAATATCGAAATCTGCTTTAATGAAGTTTTTGGTTTGTAGTCTAACGAAAGAAAGTTTTGTGAAATAAAATAAAAGTGTATCGCTTTTTATTTGAGCTAGGTATTGTGAATTTTGGAATCTGTCAATTATAGGTAAGGGAGGTTCTGGAAAACCAACAGTTGTTAAATGTACAAGGATGTTTTGTATGGGGTCTGCAGTGTCCAGATTCTTTGAGTTAAGTATGGGGAGTTCTTTTTGAAATGAATCTATAAAACCATTATTGTCTTCACGCCACAATTTGATTATTGCTAAATTAAGATTAAGCTCCTTTTGTATAGCTTGATAATATCCTGTAAACTCTTTTTCTTGCTCCTGTTCCCTATTCCAATTGTTGATGTAAAGCGCAATCAAAATTCCCGTTACTACCAAAATAATTTCCCCAAAGGCGTACAAGAGGTATTTTCTCAATTTGTTTTGAGAAAGCAAATGATGTCTCAGGTTCTTAAAAAACAAAAACATAATGCACTGTTTTAAATTGATAAAAGAGACTTGGAGCTAAGGAGTAGTCCTAAAAATGGTACTGTATCTACACCTTCACCACCCCAAAATAATCACTCAGGGATGCGGTTTGGGTTTGGCTACTCATAAAGGCTGCCCATACATGCCATTGCATCTCCTCCTTGGTGGTGGGTAAGGAAACGCTGTACCTTAGCCCGTTTCTCGGGGTTTCCGTGAGTTGCCAAAGATAATTGTGGGTTTGTGGATTATATAGAACGATAATCAGTTTATCGGTGGGATGTGCCATGGCCTTATGGCTGTTGTCTGTCCACTGCAGTTGCAGTTGACTGGAAAAGGAAAGCTGTAGGGTCGCATCTTCCAGGCCTCTCAAGGAGCCCATGGAAACAAGGGCTTTTGAGTAGTTGATACTAAAGTTGTTTCCTTGTTGTAGTAATGCCTCGCGCAAATGGTACGACATGGCGGTGTTATAACCAGTTTTTTGTAGTCCCGTAGCGTCAAAAGTTTCTGTGAGCAATTGCTTTAACGGACTTAAAAACGCAGAAACTGTTTTAAATTTTTGGAGTTGTAATTGTTGAGTTGGGGTGGGGTGGTGGTTGGTGTTCGCCGGTATGTTGCGTAATACATTGATGCCTTTACAGGAAGTGCCTAATAGAGGACCTAATTTTCCTGAAACGCCTCCCATAATCCCTTTGGGAAGTTGTGCCATGATGCAAAGTTTAGTTAAATGGTTAATATTGGGCTTTTAAATTATTGTATTTCTGTGAGTTACGCAAAATATTGTGAGATTTTTTTTTGATTTTGTCTTACTTTCTTCTACCAATCTAGGGGTTTTGTTCGACAATTTTTCGTGTTTTCCTCGTAAAATGGGGCTTTTACGAACAATTCTCGAAGGCATACGAAGGAAACGCGAAGAAGGAATGTGGAAATGGTCGTAAGTTTGCGTTTTAGATTTCTTTATTAACAAATCATTCTTCATACAAACCGTATATGCTTCAAACAAAAAATGCCCCAAGCGGGGCATTTGTCATAACTAAACTTAGTTTAATAGCCTATCATTGGGTCAAATTTAACTTCTGCACATTCAGAGGAGATAAATTTAGGTTCTTGGTCAAAATCTATTATTAAACATAGATAACCATTGGCAATATAGGTTGCTTCGTCTTCTACTATAATCTTGTATCTATAGGAGCCATTTGGTAAATTTTCATTTACTCCCCAAAAAGAAGTATCGAAACTGTTATTATAATTCTCGGCGCTGAACACTAGATTGTCTTGCATATCATAAATAGTAACCGTATTGTTGGGGTACTCCTCTATGTTTTCAATGATAAAAAAATCGTTATAACCATCTCCATCAGGGGTCATATAGGGAAATGGTGTAATGGTTCCTGCATTTTGGTCTAGGTTGTTAACGTCATTGGCGGCTAGGGCATTCTCTTTGCAGCATAGATACAGTTCTTCTTCTGTTTGATTATTGTCGTTGTTGGTGCAGCCAATTAAGGCCAAAGCTGAAACAAAAAATAAGGCTAGGCGTTTGTGGTTTAGTGTCATAAGTTGGTTGTTTTGTTATAAGTTTTAAAAGTGTACAAAATGTACTTCTTAGGGTAGAGTTTTTTGTACGAAAAAGCTGTAAATATATAAAAAGCTTTTACATGCTTTGGGTTTATAATTATTACATAGGGTTTTCAAAATATAAATGCCCCAAACGGGGCATTTATATCTATAAAATTACCTTTCTAAAACCTATAACTTACCGTGCCTTTAGCGAAAAATGGGGTGCCTGGTGTAAAGTGAATTTCCTCTACAGGGGAGGCTTCATCAAACAAGCGGCTTTCAGTGGCAAACTGGGTTTCGTTCCAATCTACATCAAATAGGTTTTCAATGATAAGTCCCACCTGTATTTTGCCAAAGGTATAGCTTAGGGACGCATCCGTGACTACATAGCCTTCGGCGATAATGGAGTTGTCCTCGTTGGCGGGACGGTCCTTAAGGTAGCGCAGATTGATGCCTCCTGAGAACTGTTTGTAGTTGTTTATGGAGAGCCCTGCCGTAAGAGTGGTGCTGGGCGCTAAGGGGATATAGTCGGCGTTGTTGGGAGCATCCAAACTTCGGGCATGGGTAAAGGTGGCATCGCTATTCAGGTAGAGCCAATCGTTCAGTTGATAGCGCAGCCCCAAATCTAGGCCGTAACGTTGGGTTTTGCCACTGGGTTCTACAATGCCGGCATCGCCAACATATACAAATTCCTGTTGCAGGTACAGATACCACAGGGCACTGTGCACCACCATTTTCGACCATGGTTTCCAAATTGTGCCCACATCTACGCCGTAGGCCTTTGGCAAAATCTCTTTACCTTCCTGCTGTACCACCACGCGGGCATCGTTGGAATGAAACCCAACCCCCGATTTAACAAACCATTGCAGACGCTCGTTGGCGGTATAGAATACATTGAATTTCGGGCTTAATATGGCTTTGGTTTCATCCAAGGTGGCATAGGAGTCGGCTAGGGCGTCTATATACATAAAGTTGAAATAGTCCAACCGAAGGGCAGGCACCAGCTTAAATTTCCCTAGAGAGAGTTCGGCATTGGCAAAGGCATAGAGCTGCGTTTGGTTGATATCGCCCAATTGCATGTACTGTAACACTTCCTTTCTGTTTTTGGTGTGCGTAAGTTCGTTTTGGTTGCTCATATCGTGTCGCAGTCCTGCGCCTCCATTTAACTTTAGATCCATATTGCTCCATTGGGTGTTGTGTTGCACCTGGGCATTGAAGCCCAAAATATCCCTAGTTTCGGCCTGCTTGATTTGGTCGCCATTGATGGGGTCTTCCAAGAAGAAGGTGAAATTGGAATAGAGCTCAAAGGTGTAACGGCTATAAAACACATTGGCGCTTAGCTTGGTGTCTTGGTCCGCAATGCCCTTGTACTGCACATTTACATTACTTCTGCTGGTGGTACCGCCTTCGGTATCGTCTATGGCACCGAAACGGTCAATGATCCCTTGGTCTACGGCTCTCTGCGGAATTTGCCCAGAGGCATCCCATCGACTCGTAAAATGGGACACCCCTAAACTGATGTTATTGCCATCTCTAAGGTTGGCGGTGTATTTTCCCAAAGCATTGAGGCGGTTAAAGTTTTGGGGCGAATGGAACGGCCCATCGGTGGCTAGATACTCTATGGCCATATAGGCTTGGTCGTTGCTTTCTTGCGAGGTCAACTTGAACATACCCAAAGTGCGCACCGTATTGAATTGCCCGTAGGTAAGGTTAATAGAGCTTTGTTCTAGATCGTCCTTGGTGCTAAAGGCTACATAGCCCGCCGTGGCAAAGTCGCCTCGTTCGGCATAATAGGGGCCTTTCCCAAAATCGATGATTTCCAAGGTTTCGGGAATCATAAAATGCAGGTCGCTATAACCCTGACCATGGGCATGGGATACCATGTTGATAGGCATGCCATCTACGGACAGGTTAATATCGGTGCCATGGTCGATATCGAAGCCTCTTAAAAAAATCTGTTCGGCTTTGCCCCCGCCTGCATGTTGCCCAATAAACAAACCGGGCACTTTACGTAATATTTCCTGAGAGGAATTCACCGGACTGGTTTCAATATCGATTTGGCTAATATGGTGCATTGGGTCGATGTCCTTGGTAATGATCAGTTCGTCTAATGAGAGTAATTTGGATGCCATCGTGATGTTAAGGCCTTCTTGGAATGCTTCAGGACTGACGATAATGTTTACGGTTTTAAAGCCCAAAAGGTTGGCCGTAATGGAATCGCCTGTATGGGTGTGTTCCAAACTAAAACGCCCGTCCATGGTAGTATGTGAATGAACCTTGGACGTGTGGTTGTACACATACACGTTTTCCAAGGGGTGCTGGTTGGTATCGGTAATGCTACCCTGTAGGGTTTGGGCATAATTTGTCCCAACAGTGAGCATGATAAGTACCACTATTAATTTTTTCATCAATAATCGTTTAAAAAGTTAGGCATGGGAGACCCCATGTTTTAAATGAAATGCATAGCCATATAGGCCCAATATTTGGACAGGCGGCTATTTTGAAAAAAAACTAAGAAACCTTTGGAGGAGGAAGGTTTATGGGTAAGTAGATGGCATAATAGTGTGCACTAAGCCTCCAATTGGTTTTCCTTGGAATGCGAATGTTCTGCTTGTGAAAACTATAAATGTGAGGTAAAATGTGTTTATCGAATTGCATAAGTGTTGTATGTTGTTCTTGTTGATTGGTGTTGCTTTCGGCCGATGAAAAAAAGGAAGCCAAAAGGCTTATGTAGCCATGTTTGTGCTGATGGACAGAGGGGTCGGAATGATCGTGATCCGAAACATGGTCATGTGGATGTTCATGATGCCCACTGCTGACCATAAAATTATGGTTGAATTTATTGAGGTGGTCCTGGCGCGCTTTTAATGCGGTTTCCACACTATGGGAGAGGGTATGGAGCATGGTTATGGCCTCCTTGTGTATGGGAACAATAAGGTAGAGCAGCAGCACGGCCACTAAAGAGGTTTGAAGTATTATATTCCAGAATCCTTTCAACATTACAACAGTTATAGTCTTTCAATAATCCAAATATAGCAAGGGGTATAGGGCGGTTTCAAGCGTTTCATGATTTCTTAATCTATTGGCAACAATGGCTTATTCTTTGATAGTTTTAGGCCTTAACCAAAGAATCCTACCACTCGCTCTATGGTCCAAAATGCGGCAATGCTTCCAATGGCATAGGCCGGAATGTTTTTCACAGCCAGAGGCCAGTCTTTCTTTAGGGACAAAAGCCTTAAAACCCCTAATACAGCAAGTACAAATGCCAACTGTCCTAATTCTACACCTACATTAAAAAAGGCCAATGCCAAAGGAATTTCAGATTGAGGCAAACCTACTTCCGATAGGGCACCTGCAAATCCAAACCCGTGAAGCAATCCAAAACTGAAGGCCACCAGCCATGGCTTTTGGGCTGTTAAGGTGGGCTTGCCTTGATGGATTTTTGTCATCTCAAACGCTAAAAACACGATGCTCAAGGCAATAATGGCTTCCACTGGTGGGCCGGGAAGATTGGCTAGGCCCAATACGGCCATACTTAGAGTGATACTGTGCGCCAAAGTAAAGGCGGTGATGGTGGTCACTAATTTTTTAAAGCCTTTGGTAATGATGATGAGGGCCAGAACGAACAAGAGGTGGTCGATACCAAACCAAATATGTTCTACGCCCAATACCGTGTAGGTTTGTACAACCTGCCATTTGCTACTGCTCCCAGGTAAAAGGGCCATGGGTGCGTCTGGGTGCAACATCAGGGAGACCTTTTCGCCGTTGAGGTAGGTAATATTTACCAAAACGTCTACCATGGTTTTGTTGAGGTTGACAATTTCAATATGGCTTCCTTCCAATGGGCGGTTGCCACTTAGGATGTAGTTGTGTATCATAGCGCCGCTTACGGGTCTGGGGATTCCGGCTTCATTAAGTTGAAAGCCATCCTCGAAGCGAGGGTATATCTTTAATGACATATCTCCCATGGCGGGTACTTTCCACAATATTTGGTACTGGTTGTCACTTTGCTGTACAATCTGTAAATAGGCGGGCCTGATCTCGTGGGCACCAATGGGGAGGGTCAAAAATAGGGCAAGCGTCAATAGAATATAGCGTAGGGAGCGTTTCATGGTTGTTGGTTTTGGGCCAGTTCGTCAATGGTGGCTTTTTCAAGGTTGTCTGCCGTAATGCGCACCTTGTAATTGTCTCTAAGCGCTTTTAGGATGGCTGCTTGACTTTCCTGTTCCATTTGGTATTCGTATTCACGTTGTACCTTGTCCTTTACTTGAGCAAAGTTTGGAATACTTGGCGGTGTTCGTGATTCAATAAAGACCAAATGCACCCCATAGCCAGACACGACGGGTCCTGCCCATTGCCCTGTAGGCAAGGTTTCCAACTGTTGGGCAAACTGTTCGCCAAACTCTCGGTTCAGATAAAAGGCATCGGTGCCTTGAAGGGCATAATCCAAAAGAAACGGATCGCCCTTTTCGCGCATACCCTGAGTGTCTGAAGTTCCATATTCCTTTAATACGGTTTTGGCCTTTTCATAAGGATTGACATGATTGTCTGCCGTGAACAGGATTTGGTATAGGGTGTAACGGTAAGGGGTTGCAAAATCTTTTTTATGTTTCTCGAAATAGACTTTTAGGTTTTCCTCAGAAGCTGGTGCCACCAAACCAGAAAGGTCCTGCCCAAGGAATTCCATCTTTTGGGCGAGCCTGCGTTTTACAATCTCGTCGTTATGGTCTAGGTTCATCCTAAGGGCTTCCCGGTACAAGACTTCTTGGTTCACATATTTGTCGATAAGGCCCTGTAACTCTTCTGAGGTTGGAGGCCTTTGCCACTGCATGCGCCAAAGTTCGGCCATATGTTCAACATCGGCATTGTCAACAATGATATCCTGTTCGGTATCGCTTTTGTTTACTTGACTATACAATACAAATAGTAGGCCGCCCAAAAGGAAAAAGTGGATCAGGGGTTCTTTAAGTAGTTGTTTCATGTAATATTAGTTTGGTTTATACCATATTGGGCTGCTCCAGGCACGTTCTTGAATGCTTACAGGCAAATCTTTTCGCGGTTCTATACCTAAAGTTTTGGCATCATAAGTACTCCATCTTGGCGTTGGTATTTCCAAAACCCTTACATAGTAAAAGGCATATTGCTCAGAATTAAAATCGGGATCAGTCCAAACGGTTTTTAATTCGGCAGCTCCAATATCATTGGTGTAAGAAGCGTTTTTAATGTCTACTGTATTGCCAACTGCAACCACATTACCATTGCTATCTGCCGTTCTTCCATCCGACATGGCAACATTGTATATTTTTTCATGGGTTTTGCCATTGACATCTAGCCAACCTTTTATAACTTGAATACGATCAAGATTAGCGCCATCGGCTTCTTTTACGGCATGAATCACAAAGGAAGGCGCCTTTCCATTAGATAGCTTTAAATCACTTCCCATTGGTACACCGCTCTCGTAAGCCGTTTTTAACCAATTGTTTTGACCTAATAAGTCTTCGGTATAACTATAACCGCCAAAAAAGCGCACTTTCATGCGAGGACCAGAGGTTCCAAATGTTTCTTTTCTTTTCAAAGCTTCAAAGATGGATTCCCTGGTATTTGCTTCTGCCCAAACACCTGCCAATCCTCCTGAGCTAAATTCTCGTATTTGTTGGTTACTGGCCTCTTTGTTTCCAGGAATACCTTCGAGCCTGTGCTCAGGATTGTTTTCCATACCAAATTTCCCAGTGTAATTATCCTCTTCTATACTAGATGCCGAGTTGTGAGTATCGGAATCTCCAATGACCCCATATTTAAAAGGATTACCCGCACCTTTACTGTCTAGCTTTAATCCATCTTTATAGGCTTCTCTTAAGTAGCTTCCTTTTCGGTTTTTAGGGCGTTCCGTAATCGCAGAAAGCGTGTAGTCCCATAGTTCAAAATTGGCAAATTCATCATTAGGACTTAGGTCTGGGTGTACTTCTGAGGTGCCTTTAATTTGAGTGATTTCATATAGCGGCTCATTTCTCATTCGGGTCTCGCTGTAAGCCTTGGTGATGGCATTGTCTTCAGAATCTACCAATTCAAACATCATACCGTCACTAGCATTTCCATTATGGGGAACCGCCAATAAAGTAGCTCCTTTAGTTCTCGCATTTTCCATATAAACCCATAAATCTTCTGGTTTGGCAGAGTCAAATACGGAATAAGGAAGACTTGGAATATTGGAATTATCACCAAACAAGACAACTCTATGAAGATTACGGTTGTTAGGTGCCGAGGTCCACTCGAAGGCAGAAAAGGTTGTGAATTTTCCTGGTTCATTATGTTTATCGCCAATGGCAATAATCTCTTTCCAAAGGGATTTGGCTAAATCGGCATCAGTCAATTCATCTTGAGGCACTCCCTTGTTCATGCCATCCAATACTTCAGCAAAAGCTGCAAAGGATTCCGAAGCATCATCTGAGGTAATTCTTTTTGCGATGGGGAGTTTACTAAATGGACTTTCGGGGTCCTCCATTTTTTTAAAGACCCCCATATATTCGGCATGATCGGACACAGCGTACCAATCTAAAGGTACTTTTATTTGTAAATCGCCGCCGCCGCCGCCGCCAGGAATGGCCTCTCCTTTTGCCCAACGGTAGGCGTCATCTGGAGTGGTTACAGAACCATTGGTGTAACCATCAAAGGACCAGCTTGTGTGTACGTGAAGGTTGCCAAAATATGCATCTTTATTTGGGTTTAGCTTAATGGTTGTTTCTTCCGGGGAAGAATTAAGAGCAATGGTTGTTTCTTTAGGAGTATCCTTGCAGCCCACCACAAAGATAACCGAGAACATGAGGTTTGAAATAATGGCTTTCATAATAGTCTGTACTTTGTTTTAAAAATGCAGGTCTCTCAATTTAGTTTGGGTTATACCAAATTGGTGAACTATAAATGCGTTCCTGAATGGTCGCGGGATGATTTGTTTCTTTAACATCAATACCCAGTTCAATAGCATCGTATAAAGAATATCTAGGAGTTGGGATTTCCAGAACTCTCACATAATAAAAGGCACTTTGGCTAGGGTTAAAATCTGGATCTTTCCAAAATACTTTTAGCTCGGTATCTCCAATGGAATTGGTGTATTTTCCTGTTTTAATGTCTACAGTGTTGCCTACTTTTTGGTTACCGTTTGTTCTGCCGTCGGATAAGGCGACATCATATATTTTTTCTTCAGAAGTGCCATCTGCTTTTAACCAGCCTTTAACCACTTGAATTCTATCAAGATTGGCCCCGTCAGGGTCTTTTAAAGCGGATATCAAAAATCCAGGAGCCGTGCCATTTGCTGTTTTGTTTAAATCGCCACCCATAGGAACACCTTTGCCATAGCCTGTTTTTACCATATCTGCATTTAGATCGTTTTCGGCAAAATTATAGCCGCCAAACACACGTAAGGTAATGCGTGGCCCTGTGGTAGCATAGACTTCTTTACGTTGGAAGGCATCCACAATGCTCTGGCGCGTGTTGCTTTCGGCCCAAACGCCTACCCATCCTGCAGCGCCCATATCCCAGCCTTTGGAAGACCCAATGCCTGTAGGGTGAGCACGTTTTTTGGGTTCGGAATCATGTTGGCCTTTTCCGGCAAAATTGGTTTCTTCAATGGCAGACATGCCTGTATGGGAATCGGAGCTACCAACAAATCCAATTTTATAAGGATTGGCTCCAATTTTCTTTTCAAGTTCCAATCCGGTCATCAAGCCAGAGCGTACATAATCTGCTTTGGTTGGAGCTGGTCGTGTACCATCTGGAGTTAGGGCAAAATCGTAGGTTTCAAAATCGGCAAACTCATCATTGGGCGACAAGGCCGGGTGGGTTTCAGAGTCTCCCTTAATTTGGGTAATCTCGACAGAGCGTTCCCACTTCATTCGGGCATCGGCGTAGGCTTTATCTACAGGTTTCCCATTCAAACGAGTTTCGGGAAACATGAGTCCCAGACTAATATTTGGGTTATGCGGGATGGCTACAAACTCGGCGCCTGTTCGTTTACTTGTCGCTTCAAGCCAAGCCCAAAGATCTTCTGGGTTGTCACTTTCTAAGGCACTATAAGGTATAAATTGCTTGGCAACGTCGCCTCCCTGAGGCATAAAAACAACTCTATGCAGGTTGGCGCCACTATTATTGGAAGACCATTCCCATCCTATGAGTGTGGTGAATTTTCCAGGATCGTTGTGTTTTTCAGCGGTTTCAATATAACTATTCCAGGCCTCTGTAACCTTTGTGCCTCCAAAGTCGTTAACCAAATCCTTTGCAGTCAAGTTCGCCTGATTAGGCTGATCGAAGGCAGCATAATTCAGGATGTCATACAAGGTCTGCATGTTTTCTTCCGATTTGTTTGGCGCGATTCCTAAAAAGGCCTTTCCTGTTT
Source organism: Mangrovimonas sp. TPBH4 (assembly GCF_001280505.1). Classification (GTDB taxonomy): domain Bacteria; phylum Bacteroidota; class Bacteroidia; order Flavobacteriales; family Flavobacteriaceae; genus Mangrovimonas_A. The sequence goes on along the minus strand of NZ_LBIO01000040.1, from coordinate 230,695 downwards.
TAGTATCTGAAATACCAGGCGTATTCTTGTACATTAGGGGTATAGAGCCTATTAATTCTGCATGGTCTGCCACCACAAGAAAATCCAGCGGTTTGGATAATTTCCATGGTTTACCTGTGGTAGGACTTTTAACTTTTTCACCTTTGGCAAAGCGAAAGGCAATATCTGGCGTTGAATTTGGGGTTCCAAATAAGAACACATCAAAAGAGTTGCCGGTGTGGTTATGGGTGTCTCCCCAATACACATTTTTTAGAGCATTGGAAGGTACCTTAGTGGTCATTGTGGTTTCCTCAGGGGAAGAATTAAGAGCAATGGTTGGTTCTTTAGGAGTATCCTTGCAGCCTACCATTAGGAGTAAGCTAAGAAACGGTAATAGCAGTAGTCTCATAATACCTGTGTGTTTAAATTATATTAAGATGAAACGTAGGTAGCTTAAGATTTATAGAGGGAACTACTAAGGTAGTATTTTTCTTCGAAAAAATAAGATAACTATTTAAAAAATAGAAGTTTATCTGTTTTTTTATGGGTTGTACCAAATAGGCGAGGTATATGCCCGTTCCTGTATGGTGCGGGGTACATCGTCTGTCATGGTAAGGTTGTAGTTTTTCATGTCGAAAGTGGTCCAACGTGGGGTTGGAATTTCAATAACCCTAACATAATAGAAGGCCTTTAAGGTTGGATTGAAATCGGGGTCTTGCCAAAAGGTCTTCAATTCGGTAGCTCCAATGGTATTTTCCCAAGAGACATTTTTTACGTCTACGGTATTGCCTACAGGAGGTAAATTGCCTTTGGCATCCAAGCTGCGTTTGTCGGCATCGCCCCAAACTACATTATAGACTTTTTCGTGGGTATTGCCACTGGCATCCAGCCAGCCTTTCACTACTTGAATGCGGTCTAGATTTCCGCTGGTTGGGTCTTTAACAGCATGGATCAAGAAGGTAGGTGCCTTGCCTTCTGGAGCGGTTTTTAGGTCGCCACCCATAGGTACACCTTTGTCATAACCAATTTGTACGCTGTTGGCATCGGCAATATCGGCATCGGTATAGTTGAAGCCTCCAAAAAAACGCACGGTCATTCTAGGACCGGTAGAGGCATAAGTCTCCTTGCGTTTCATGGCATCCCATAGGGCTTCTCTTGTGTTGGATGTAGCCCAAACACCTGTATATCCAGAAGCGCCCAACTGCCACCCACGAACAAATCCGGAAGGGAAATCCAAAGCTTTTTCAGACCAACGTTCGGCACTGGGTTCAGAGGAAGCATATTTTCCCCAATAATTGTTTTCTTCGGCTGTGGTAAGCGCCGTATGGGAGTCGGTACCACTTACAAAACCATATTTAAAGGGGTTCACCCCAAGTTCACTTTCCAATTTTAAACCATCTTTTAAGGCCTTTCTGGCGTATTCGGTTTGTAGCATTTCCTTGGTTTTGGGTACCATCACAAGATTCCCTTTGTCCCAAAGTTCAAAATTGGCAAACTCGTCGTTTGGCGATAAAATGGGATGGGTTTCGCTGGTGCCTTTTCCTTGGGTGATTTCGTAAAGGACTTCATATTTGTTTCGAAGCGTGGCCAATTCCTTGGTCAATGGAGAGCCGTCGAAAGCCGTGTTTTTAAACATCAAACCATTGGAAAGGTTTCCGTTATGAGGTATGGCCAATAGGGAGCCGCCAGTTTTGGCTTCAAAATTCGCCATCCATTTCCACAGGTCTTCTGGGTTCTCTGAATCGAAGGTGGTCATTGGACTCATTTGTCTGGCAATGTCTCCACCGTCGCGGTAAATCACGTTACGGTGCAGGTTGTTACCGCCCCCAAAGTTGGAAGTCCATTCATAGGCAATAAATGCGGTGAATTTTCCTGGATCATTAAACTTCTCAACAATGTCAATATTTTTTAACCATATGGATTTGGCAAATTCCGGATCTGTAAATACTGGCGGTAGATTGTTGTTGGATTGGCGGTTGATAAGGTCCATCATTACGGCAGCGGCCTTTTCACCGCCAGCTTCCATATCTTCATGGTATTGGGCCACAATGGGGTCGTCCATGACTTCTGCATCACCATTGATAACAGACATGATTACTCCAGCGCCGTCGGAGTGGTCTGTAACGGCCAACCAGTCTAATGGGCGTTTTAACTTGGCCTTTTGTTTGGTAGCACTAATAACTTCTTCTCCACGGGCAAAGCGCAACGCTTCCTCAGGACCTAGGCGGGTTCCTGCTGCACCGGCATCGGCAGACCAAGCAGTGTGCAAGTGCTGGTCTCCCCAGTATACATTTTTTAAAGGATTGGTTGGTATGCTTGGTGTCATTACTTCTTTTTCGGCAGGGGTATTGTCGGTTGTGGTGTCTTCTTTTGGAGTGTCTTTGCAGCTCATCATTAGTAGAAGACTCAGAAACGGTAATAGCAGTAGTCTCATAATACCTGTATTTACATTATTTAAAGATGAAACGTAGGTAGCTTAAGATTTACGGAGGGAACTACTAAGGTAGTGTTTTTCTTTGGAAATGAATATAGTAACTCTTTGAAGAATAGAAGTTTGCCTATTTGTTAGTCCCATGGGCCGTATTTGCCCACGTGGTAAAAGGAAGTGTTGTTTTCTTTGGCTTGGTCCTCGCTAAAACGGAAGAGACCTTTCCAACCGCCCAACCAAAATCTGCCTTGGCTGTCTAATATAATTAAATTTGGTATTTGGAAATTTTTGTGGATATTCATGTTTTGAAGTTGAGAAAACAAAAAAGCGTTATGCAGAAACAGGTCAGGGACTGTACTACATAACGCTTGCATCATGGTAGATACATAATTTGTTTATTGCCTAGAATCGGCTTTTAATATTTTGTCGATCGCTTTATTAATGTTTTAAGAACTCAAACTCAAGAGTAATGCAGTAACAACATGTTTCATAATAGTATCTATTGTTTATTAATAAGAGATTTTACGAGCGTTAAGATTAGGGCTTGAGGAAGCTTAGTTGTAGGGGGTATCTAATTTAATAAAATATTTCTTTCAAAACATTGAATTGCAGTGAATTACATTTTTATTGTTTTGAAAACAGGTAATTTGGACATATTAAGTTTATATCCTACCAAATTTTGGTGGATCTGCCGGTGGAGCTTAGTTTGATAAGGTTTGGTTTGGGGGTGCTACCGTTGAAAGTGAGTTCTGAGGCAAACAATAGTTGGTCCTTACCCATAAAGGCTACCCAATGTGGGGTTAAAGGAGGGTTGTGCTTGTATAATATCTGTTTATTGCCTTGGGCATCGATCATCTCAAAACTTCGCCTTCCCCAATAGGCCATGAGCAATTGTCCTTCTTGAAAATCAACATCAAACACTTTGTTGCGGTTAAAGGGGGCATTGGTAATTTTAGGTTCTGTGATATTATTCCACTCTTGAAATATGTTTCCTGTTTGGGTTGCCAAGAAACAGGAGGTATCTCCCAATAGAAGTAATGTGTTGTTGGGTAAAGCCCTAATTCGGTTGATGGGAGTTTCAAATTCAAAATATACAGAAGGTTGTTTGCCTTTTTGTAACGTGTAAACACTGGGGTACTTACCGAAGACCATTTGGGTGTCCGAAAGCATGAAGAACCCAGCTTCTCCAAGGTGCCATTGGTCCTCAAACCAATCCCAGATAACTGTTGGCTTTTGGTTTTTAGTTGTTTTAAGGAGACGGATTTCAAAGGTGTCGGAAGCTTGTAGGTATCGCCGTTCCAAGATGTAAATGTCCTGACCTTTGGCGTATAGCATGAAATCGCTTGCCGGATATTCAGATTTTAGGAATACTTGAGGAGTACTGCCATTTTCCCATACCATGACACAAGCGTGGTGCTGCGCATCATCAATAGGATGGATATAGGACCAAAATACTTGGTTATCTACTACAATCATATTGCCCGTTGGGTGGGCCAAGGCAATCGATGAACTCAACATCACGATGGCCAACACCCAATAGGATTTTATGTGCTGTAATGCAGACATGTTTTACATGGACTTACATTTGGTCTGGTGCAACCGGTGCGGGGACCACGTTTTCCACAGGATTGATACTTTTTAGATACATGAACATGGCATGAAGATCTTCGTCCTTGATATTGGCAAAATTCATCCAAGGCATAGGAGGCAGCAGCATACGGCCATTGTCCATGCCTTTAAATTTGCCTTCGGTCAGGGCTTTTTTAAATTGCGCTTCGGTCCAGCTGCCAATTCCGGTATCGTCTGGCGTTAGATTGGCGGCAAAGGAAATTCCCCAAGGGCCTGCCGCAGCTGTAAGGTCTGGATAAAACATGCCAAAACCTTCCTTGATCATGGGGCTGTCAAATGTAACTACAGGTCTATCTGATGGATAGCCCGATAACAATAGCTCAGGAATAAGTTCGGGGCCGTTTGGGCCTACTTTTTTGGGCGAATGGCAGTCGTTGCAGCCCATAACCCCGACAAGATATTTTCCCTTTTCAATGACACTTTCAGGTGAAGGTGTAACGACTTCTGGGGTGGTACTGGCGGTTTGGTAGGTTTCTTCTTTGCAGGATACAATGCTTAAAGAAGCCATTAAGGCAATGGCCAAAAGTGTTGATTGGTGTTTGAATGTCATAAGATTGTTGTTGAAACAGACCTGAATTTGCTAGTCTGCTGTTGGTTAATGCCTCTAAGATAGTAAAAGGTAGTGAGATTTGCTATATGGTGATTTTCAGGGGGTTATTTGCGAGGGTGTTCATTTGAATGTTTTTTCAATGACATCCCATGTGCGCCATATTTGGGATAGGTAGGTGTTGAATGCTGTAGAATCGTTAGTCTGCTTGATTTGATCGAAAAGCTCATGCATTTCTCCGCGGAGATGCGGATGACGATCGGTAACCGATGTCATGTTTTTCCAAGTTTGTATGTGGTCCTGAAAGGCTTGTTCAAAATTATTAGGACAATCTTTAAAGTCTAGTGCTTCCAAAGCAATAACGTAGTTTTGGATGGTAGTGCTTAAGGTTTTTGTTTCACATTCGTGGTTACGTATAGCTCCTAGGCGACTGTCTGTTTCCAAAATTCTTTCGATACAACTTTGCTCCGATTTTGAGAGCGTCTGACCATAAAACTCCATACAGGGCACAGAAATTATCAGAAACAATAAAATTCTTGTGAACCCTAGAGGTATTATGTGTGTAAGGAGGGCCATAATTTAGGCAGGCAGTACGATCCATTCTACAAACTTCATCCATGTTTTTGAAGCATACACATAGGGTGCCAGTACAAACAAATTCAAAATAAGGATCACATGGGGATAAAGGTATAGGGAGGTGCTAAAGACCTTTTGTTTTTTTAGGCTTGTCCTTAGATCATAAATCAGTAGGGGCAGTGCAAATATGAGATTGGCAATTAAAATAATAGGGGTTTCTTCTATCCCGAAGATCAAGGGGAGTCTGTCAAAACCAGTATCGGCCAGCAGTAAGGTGCCGTAAAACATAAGGCGCTTATGGTAGAAAGCTTGCTTCCTCATGGCGATGCCAATAAAAAGTAAGGGCATACCCGTAAGTAAGCTAAACCCAAAAATGCCTACCAAAAAACTTAGCCCTTCAATAGGGATGTCCGGGTGGCTTAATCTGGCAGAAATAATTAGATATACGGTGCTTAAGGCCAATAATATTAAAACTACAAAACCTGCTTTCCCAAATTTTGCATGCCAATGTGTTTTTTTACGGAATACCAATTGTGTTTGAAGTACATAAAGCAGCATCCAAATGAATCCGAAGAGGCCATGTAATATATAGCGGGAGGCTGCCATATTGATGCCCCGGGACGTTTTTAGATTGATTCCAGCGCTGAATCCTGCTAAACAAACAAGGAGAAATAGTATTGCGGTTGTAGCAAAAAAGTAATGCTCGAAGCTAGTGGTTTTGGTTGGGTTTGAAACTTTTGTGGTTGGCATGATTTCAGTTTCTTTCTAATAAATATAGTTAAAAATCTGAAATAAAGTGATTTGAATTGGGGTTGCGTTGTTTTTTTCTTAGGATTTGATTGCGACTGTTGGAACGAGTCTTCCCTTGTGAACTACCCCAAGAATGGGGATGTCCTTAATGGTTTCTGGAGCCATTTTAAATGGGTTCTTTTTTAAAATAGTGAAATTCGCCGCTTTGCCTTCTTTAATAGAACCAATGCTGTTTTCTTGGTTCAAAGTTCGTGCGGCGTTTATGGTAATGCCCTGCATGGCGGTAAAGACATCCACTTTTTGATCCTGTGAAAAGTGGCTTTCTTCGGCGGTTTCCCTGTTAATGGCTGTCCAAGCCAATAACAACGGATTGGCGGGTGCCATGGCAAAATCGGAATGGTAGGAAACGGGAACGTCCCGTTGGCTGAGCTCTTTGATTCTTACTAGGTTTTCGGCGCGTTCTGGTCCAAGGCCAAATTCGGAATATTTATCGGATAAGGCCCATAAGTAATATGGGTTTACAGAGGCTTCCATGTTGAGGGCTTGAACTTGTTGGGCAATGTTTTCATCAAAATAGCCCATGTGGTGAAGGGTGAAGCGATGCTCCTGTCTTGGATGTTTTTTTTGGTCTTTTTTGTTGTAGTCCAATACTTGTTGTATGCCCAAATCGCCATTGGCGTGTACATGGATTTTGTAATCCTTGTTCCAATAAAAACTCAATTGTTCCTTAAACAATGGCAGGGGAGTCATCCATTCTCCTTTAAATTCTTCACTTAAATAAGGTTCCTTCATTTGCATGGCCAAGGAGTAAATAGCACCATCGGAAAACAATTTGACCTGCTTGGGCAAGAAGGTGATATTGTCTGTATTGTATTTGGCAGGCATGGCTTCCATGGCTTCGAGGGCTTTGGTATTGTCGTTGCCGTTCATGGTATAAAGCTGCGTGCCATTGGGAATTAAAAATACGTCGTAGGGTGGATGTTTGTCCATTTCCCCTTTTAGTAGGTTGTATTCCATATCAAAATCGGAACTGGGAAAGCCGGGTTCGGCTATAGTGGTGATACCGTTTCTAAGCATGAGCTGGCTCATCATGGCCAGTCCTTTTTTGTAGGAATCGGGGTTGATAAGATAGGGAGCAATAGAGGGGACCAAAGCCAACCAGCCACCTTCAAAGAAATGGCCATTGTTCCAATCTACCTGCGGGTTGCCTTCAAAATCGGCTTCTTTGATGTTGAAGAGTTCTACGGCTTTATCATTCAAATAGATTTCGTGAAAAGATCTGTGGATGATGCCAATGGGCGCATCGGGGGACAATAGGTTTAAGGTGTCCTTGGACATGGGGCCGTGCCATAATTGATGGTAGCCCCAAACAAAGAGCATTTTGTCTGGTTGGGCCTTGGCTTTAATCACTTTTTTAAGGCGGTTTTTGTATTCTTCAGGTGTTTTGGCCGCTTCGGTAGTTCCAGTGGGTTTGTACCAACTATGAGGCGCAATGGTTTCATTGGGGAGCATAATGGCAGCTATTGAAGGATGGAGATGGGGTTCTATAAATCCAGGCATTAGGGTATTCCCTTCCAAGTTGTATTGGGATGCCTGAGGGTATTGGCTAAGGGCTTCTTCCTTTGTTCCAACATATGCTATGTTGCCATTTTCCCTCACCACAGCTTCGACATATTGAGGTTGGTCTCCTTCCATGGTGATGATGTCTCCACCAAAGTAAAGTGTCTGTTCGCTGTTGGTTTTTACTGGTGTTTCGGTGGTGCTGTCTTCCTTTTGTTTGCAACTCATAAAAACAATCAAGGCAAGCAATAATAATGTTGTTGGTTTGCTGAATTTCATGATGACACAGTTGTTGGGTGTTGTATAAAGTCTATTGCAAAGGCGTAGTTTTCGAATCCATCTTTGATATGACTAATTTACAAAATTCGTATCTTATCTTGTTTGTAATCAGGTTGATGTTTTTTTTGTGCTTATGGGGCTGTTTATAGATTTATACTGCAAATAGTTTTGGAAAGTGGTTTGTTCATTCAAAATGTATATCCAATGCCCAGTTGCAGACCTAATTCGGTAAGTTTTCTATGATAGGATTCTTTATTGAATGGTATGAAGGCATGTCTTTTAAAATTTGGGTTGATGAAGATGCTAATTTGATTAAATCTATAAATGCCTCCAAATCCGATGGCATACCCTATTCCCGATTGGGAATCAACAGAGTTGCTAGAAGTTTGTATATCCAAAATTGGGCCCGCGTTGATGAAAACAAAGTTCCAAAACATATAATTTGCGTGAAATGGTATTGATATGATTTTTAGGTCTTCATTCCCATAAATTGTGTGGATTCCGTTGTAATTACTGCGTATGGTTACTTTTGAATATTGGTAATTGATGCCTGTTCCGATGCTGAAATTATCTGAAAGATACCTTAAGTATTTCACTCCAAATTCGAAGGAATTTGAAAGGTCGATGCCTCCTGTCCCGTCTAGGCCTTTGGTATTGAGGAGTTCGGTGTCTACGAGGCCGTAATATATTTGAAATTCATTTGTGTTTTTTTGGGAATAGGAAAGCGAAGTTAATAAAAGTGTCAGATAAGTAAACAAAAATGTTTTTTCCATGTTGGTTGGCAATTTTTTGAGGTTATTAGGGTTTTAAAACGACTTAAAATGACTGTCTATTCCCAGTAAATCTCCACGTGGGTATTATTGAACATGGGGTCTTCAATGTCGCCTTGGGGTTTGCACCACATGGTTTTGGGCAAGCTCTCTATATCTATTTTATAGCTTTCATCGATAATGCCTCCTTGGGCTTGGAATTCTATAAGTTTTCGCAATAAGTCGATAATGGCTTGCTCTTTGTCTTCCGGAACTTCTTGAATACTGAGGTCGGGTCTGCCATATTTCCGCATGCCTCGCGTATGGAACCATTTGGTGTTGTCTTCGTCTTCGTCATAACAAAGAATCATAACATGCTCTTTGGCTTGGGGGGCATTGGGAGTAAAGATATTGTCCATCCAGTCCTTTTTGTCCCAAAAGGTCACGGTTTGTAAATCGTATACCGCCACGCCACCGTGATCCAGTAAATAGGTTACCAGTCCAATCACATCTCGGTAATAATTCAAGGTATTGGTATCAGGCACATTGCCCACAAAAATATAGCATTCCTTGGCGGTTTCAATTTGTTGGGCAAGGCTTGGATTATCTGCCTTTAAGGCTTCCCAAAAGTAGCCTTCCAGATAGCTTTTGGGGACTTCGGGATGGGCGTCGGGGCCATATTGCATCAAGTCGATGCCTTTAGGGAGGCCTTTGGTTTGGTATTGGGCTCCGGATAGTTTAAAATCCACATCAAAATCGCCATACACAACGTAAAACATATAGGGGCTGTCTAGCGGTTTACTAAAATGTGCCCTCTTCCAATCTTTAAGTTCTGTCATACTTGATTAGTTTTAGTGTGGATTCCCAAAAAAAAGCCTTGCCTATTTAGTAAGGAGGTTAGGTTGCGTTCTATAAATATAGATTATTTCTTGGCAAGTACAACAGTTTTGTGTTGTTATTGTATTGTATTTGAATGAGATGTGTGGGGATGGGAGCTTGTGAAGGATTTGTTGTTACCAACAATGCTCATTGTAGTAGGAAATAATGCCGCGTACATTCCTTTTTTTCAATTCTTTGTTTTCAATTTTATCCATTAGGGATTCGCATGAACTGAAGATTTTCAGATGCTTCTTTTTGATTCTAATACCGATACGAATGACGTCGTCATTTACTTTAATGAAATAGCAGGGAGCACCATTGTTTCCCCCAATAAACATGTTTGATGTGACCGAAGCTGCATTGGGAAAGTTGCTATTTTGGTTGTACATCTCGTCGCAATACAGGGTAATGGAGCCTTTCAAGGTCTCGTTTAAAAGTCTGGGAGCTTCCTTGTCGTGAACCAAGATGTATTTGTAATGTTTTCCTTCCGTGTCAAAGCCATCGATGCTGTGATAGTCGTATTCTGCGATCTCTGCATTTTCATTTACTTTGAATTTAATACCGCCTTCCGTCTTTATTTTGATGAGTCCCTTGGAAATGGATCCGTCCTTAAAAAATACGGTGCCGCGGTTGTATTCGGCATGGGCAATAAAACAAAAGAAAACGAAACATAAAGAGAAGAGGTGTTTCATAGTTGGTAGGTTTGGGGGTCTTAATTTTATATACGGATGAAATCTGTTTTTGGACTTCTTTACCTTACAATTTTAAATTATTTTCTTACAAATTGAGCTGTATTTGGAATGAAAATTATCCAATTGGACTATTTTATGGTGCTTTTGCCATACTGCTCTTTTGTCTTAAAAATCAAACTGTCCAATTCCCAATGTTTCTCTTGTAAAGCACTTAAGGCAAAGGCAGCGGCGGCGGCCGTAAATACCGAATAATCAAAAGCCCCCTTAATACCTGTTGAAAAGGTCATTGCAATGCCAAACAGAAGTAATAACAGGCCGCTTAATTTGGCAAACAGTTCTGTTTTAAAGCCAATAATCAGGCAAAATGCAAACAGGATTTCCAGTACGGTGGCCAGTGTTCCTGCTATAGAAATTGTGCCCTTAGGTAACCAAGGATTTATGGCTTGTGTATAGTCCAAAAAATTGGACCAATTGCCCCAAACCGATACATTTTCAGACCATAGGCCAAAGCGATCAGCTACTGCCGATAAAAAGGCAGTTGCAATAGAAATGCGTAAGAATAGTTTAACAAATTTTGTGTTCATCCTGTGTTTATTTAATTATAGATGCCGTTAGATGCCAGCCCATTTTTTACATGTGCCAAATGATGTTGGCAGTGCCACGAATAGATGCCTATGGTTTGTATAAGTTTAAGTGGATTTTCATGTTCTGGATGAATGAACTCACGTGCCAATTGTTCACGGGTTAAACTTTTTAATAGCGTTGCCCATTTTTTGTGCAGTCCTTTCAATAGTGCCATCGATCCCGAGATATCATCATCAAGGTCATCGGGCAATTCGGCCCAACGGTCTTCAAAATAGGGTTTAATGGTTGGCATGTCTTCTGTCAGTGCCAGTTTAAAGCGCACTAAACTATTTATATGGCTGTCCGTGCAATGATGGATTACCTGCTTTACGGTCCATCCATTGGGTCTGTATTTCCAATTGAGTTGTGCTACCGATACATCCTTTGTTAAGTCTTCCAATTGGGAGGGGAAGTTTTCAATGTTCTTGATCCACGATTCCAATATTGTAGTATCTGGATTGGCTGCAGGCGTGTAAGGGCCAATGGGGTATTTTAATGCTTCTATATCCATGAGGTGTTGTATGTAAAGAATTATCAGTAATCGCAATAGTGTCTATTTGTTTTATTAACTTCTTAAATGGTGCTTGCATGGAGCCAGTCTTAATGTTGGTTTAATTGGGTGTTTATGGAGGAAATGAGTTGCCGTGCCCATTGTTGCTCGGCTTCCAGGTGTTTCATGCCAATGACTAACCTTATGGATAGATCGTTTAAATAGTTTTCTAGACTAATGTCGTTTTCAATATCGCTAAATTGTAATACAGTTCGTTTGTCCTTTTTATACCGATCCAATGGGTAGTTGCCGCCCTGTCCATCCAATACATTGACATGTTTTGAAGAGAGTCTATACTTTGGTAGCAGGTGCAGTTCTATAAAGGCATTGGTAAACCGCTTGGTGTCGCTGATGTGCTGCTCTAACCCGATATCATTGTAATAGCTGGAAATATCGGTCATTAATTCGTGATTGGTAATTTTGTGAATAGTGCCCGTGCTCACCGCTGTTTCATAGGACGTTCTGTGGTAGTTAGGCAGTGTAAAGTATTGCACAAAATGTATATCGTTTAAAAACTGGATGGTGTCATAGGCTTGTTCCGTAGGTTGGATATAAAAGTCCAGAAGCCGGAGGCAGGTTTCGTTTTGTCCATTTTTAAATTGTTTGATTCTTTCAAAGCTGTTAATGTCACTTTCAAGATCCACTATGATCCTGTTCAATAGATCCCGTTCGGAAAGTCTGTCTTTATACTGTTGTTGCCAGGTATTGATTTGTAGCGCAATTAAAATGCCGATTACTACCAACACAATTTCACCAATAGCGTATTTGAGGTATTTGGCAGTACGCCCTTCCGAGAGTAGGTTATGGCGTATCTTCCTAAAGAATGTAATCATATCCAAAGGGTTGGTTTGTATAAATATACCCTTTTTTGCTTTAGGATTATGGGCAAGTTATGATTGAAGATAAATCAATTGTAGACTCTAATATATGGGCAAAAGTATTGGTCCTAGGGCGTGTATCCACAGAACGTACCCCGAAATACCGCCTATCAAGCCTCCTAAAATAAAGTGGACTCTTAATTTGGCGGGGACCACTTTGAATACAATAAAAAGGGAAATGATAAAACCAAAAGTACCTAAAAATAAGGCAATACTACCAGGCCATATATCCAACATTAAAGCAATATTCATTTCGTCACCACCAAAAAAACTCCCTTCTGAAGAGAGGAGTCGGTCTCCTATGGAAGTTACCAAATTGAATACTTCTCTTAGCCAAAACAGGGCCAAAAAAACACCAAGCCAATCCACTAACTGAAAGCCTTGTTGGCGAATCCTCTTTTTTCTGCAGAATAGAAGTAGCAGGCCAGTCATTCCTGTAAGTATGGTTTGTAAGGGGCCGCCAAGGATTATTAAAAGACTGTCTTTTTGATACTTGTTTACGGCAGCTTCGTAAGCTATTTTTCCCTCAAAGTCCTCGTTTTTTTTTATGGCGGCTTCATGGTTGTTGTACACTTCAGCGAAATAATCCATCATGTCATTATTGTAGTAAATCATGCTGGCGTAGTACAGCTTTGTCTCATACCCTTTGTATTTGGCAACCAACATATGGCCGCATTCATGGGAAAGAGTGCCAATAACCGTAAACAACATGAATGCGCCTACGAAGAGCGATAGTGGTTTTAGGGCAATTAAAAACTTTTGTCTGTTCATGCTAATATTTGTTCCAGTTCGGCATCAATCAACTCCAAAATGGCATTTAAATCGTCCATAAGGGGGCTGTAGTGTGTGGCTTCCATAGCACTACTGGATAGGGCGAACATTAAAAGGTTGTTTTCAAATTCCTGCGACTGCAACAATTCTAGATTGCTTGTAGGTTGTGCTGTAGGTTGCAGACCTATCTCTTGGCTGGCGCCTGTAAGGTCGAATATGGTTTTTAAACTGTAGGCATCGCTCCTAAAAAGGTCCAGTACCTTTTCTCTTTGAATCCCTAGGTCGGTTTCCTGTTTGCCAATGTCTTCAATAGTGGCAATCCAATTGGTCAATAAAATCCGTAATTGGGCATTGGACAGATCCTTTAAGCTTCCGGAGTTGATGATTTCATTCAACAGGGAGTTGTTGGGGTTAAAGGAAATATCCGATGCTAAGCTGTTGAACAGCAATTCTGAAAATACTCTTTCGGTAGGTGGTGTCTCTTGATGGCTTGTATATTGCAACAGTGTTTTGGCCCCTTCAAAATTGCGCTTATTTACCGCAATCAGTTCCTTAAGTTTCAACTGGCTGGTAGTAAACTCATCGTGTAGGCCCTGTAAATAGGTCTGTTCCTTGTTCTTGAGGATGCGCTTCTCATTACTGTTGTTCACCGCCAAGGCAATTAAAATACCAATGACCACCAGAACAATTTCCCCAATGGCATAGAGGAGATATCTCCCGAATTTATTCTTGTTGAGCAGTTGTTGCCTGAGTTTTTTAAAGAATAGAATCATGCTTTAGGCTGGATGTCAAGAATCTGTGTTGGGAATAAAGATACTTTTTTTTGCTGTAAGTTGATTCGCCTTTTCATAGGTGCCCTTTTTAGATGTTACAACAGCTTTTTAATTTTGCGTTTCAAATTGTTGTATACATCCAATAACATAATGTTTTCAATGAATTCCATGTTGCCATTTTGATCTATGATGACATTATAAGGGTAGTAGGATACCTTGAATTGGTCTATAACAGGTCTGGCATTTGGAATAATGGTAAAATCTAGCTCATGGGTTTTTAAGAAGGTCTCTACGGCAGCCTTGTCATCAAAAGTTATCGCAAAAAACTCCACAGGTTCGTCTTTAAACTTCTTTTTCAAAGCATTTAAATCTGGGAATCCTTCAATACAGGATTTGCAATGTATAAACCAGAAGTCCAATACCACTACCTTGCCCTTAAGGCTTTCAAGGGTGTGGGTGTTGTTGTCCATATCTACAAGGGTCAGCTCTTTCAGTACGGTGCCGTCCAATTGCTTGCGTTCTTGTTCCTCTATTTTCAGTTGGGTGTCTCGAAGCTTATCTCGTTCATTCATGTCGGCTTCTGAAAGTACTTTGTTCACCAAGACGATACTGTTGGCTAAAGTATCGTGGTAAATGAGTTGCTTAAGGTTGTAACGTTTGGAAAGGGCTCTTATAGAATCGTATTCCTTCTTGTTACACGGCTGTCCGTTTTCCAATATGGTGCGTATGTCTATATCGGAGTTGTCTTTTTTTAATTGGGCAAAGGTCTCTCGCGTTATTTCAATACAGTTGTCTGGAGCGTTTTGCTGACTGTAAACATTGGCCATAAAAAGGCTGAAAAGGATAACTAGGGTGTGTTTGTAGGACATGGTTGGTTGGTTTTATTGTTGATTATTCCTACAAATGTATCTTTTTTTTCCTAATGGCATAGCCTCTTTTTACTCCTATTTCCAATGAGGTTAAGGTGTATAACGATATTGTTAGGGGATGCTTGCTGTCTTGCTACGTTCATTTTGCCTTGATGCAAAACGAACCAAAAAATCAAGACGGTCTGAGGAAATTAACTGCCGCTGGCAGTTACCGTTCACTCCCGAAGCTACATGCTAAACGCTACGCGTTGCACTTCCGCTTCTCCGCTCCCTATTTCTGCAGACCGCCGTGTTCCGCCCGTAGCGAAAAAGGGTTTTAAAAGGTTTAGTGGTATTTTTTTTCGTCCTCATGTGAGACTTCGGGACCCAACCGCTGAAACGGCCGTGAAATAAAAAGCTTTTTGAGGTTTTACGAGGGTAAAACCGAGTTCTTTTTATTCAGGTCGTGAAGTGCTGTTGGGTGAACAAACACATGCAGACTTGATTTTTTGGCTCTTTTGTATCAAGACAATAGAGTATACATGAAAATCTTTAAATAAAATGAATGAATAAAAGAGCATTAATACCCTACACCAATTTTGCTTTAAAAAACGCAATAGTTCGTTCCCAAGCTAAAGCCGCAGCAGACGCATCATACCTTGGGGTTGTATTGTTATGGAACCCATGGTGTACCCCTGGGTACATATAGGCTGTATACGAAATGTTGTGGTTTTTAAGGGAGGCTTCATAGGCGGGCCATCCTGCATTGACACGGGTATCCAGTTCGGCATAGTGCAGCAATAGCGGTGCTTTTATTTGGGCCGTTTCCTCATCGTTAGGCTGACTTCCATAAAAGGGTACAGCGGCACCTAGGGTGGGTACTTTTACTGCCATCATGTTCGATATCCAGCCTCCAAAGCAAAAACCAACCACACCTACCTTGCCGTTACAATTAGGATGCGATTTTAAGTATTCGTAGGCGGCAATAAAGTCTTCCAGCATCTCATTACGGTCGCGCTGTTTCTGAAGCGCACGCCCATCGTCGTCATTGCCGGGGTAGCCACCTAAAGGGGTGAGGGCATCGGGGGCCAAGGAAATAAAGCCTTCCAAAGCGGCACGCCTGCCAACATCTTCAATATAGGGGTTCAGTCCACGATTTTCGTGTACTACCACAATACCGGGCAAGGGCCCTTTGGTGTCTTTGGGTTGTGATAACAGACCTTTAATATCGCCTCCACCTTTTGGGGAAGGGTATTGGATGAAAAAGGAATTCAGTCGCTGGTCGTCTGCAGGTACCTCCAAGGTATCCACATAATTGGGCGAAATAAAGCTCAGCAGAGAGGTAACCGTTAGCCCGCCAATAGCATATAAAGACAACTTTTCAATAAACTGGCGGCGGTCTAGTTTGTTATGGGCGTAGGCATCGTATAGTTCAAATACCTCGGGGTTGAGGTCTTCTTTTTTTATAGGTTTCATAACTGCGAATTTTAGGTTCGTAATCTTTGACTTTGGTACTATGCGTTATGTAGAATACTATGTGCAAAGGCTTTCTAAGATACGAAAAGTCTTGAAAGGGAGGTGTGTGTTGTGCGTTCATTTTGCCTTGATGCAAAACGAACCAAAAGATCAAGACGGTCTGGGGAAATTAACTGCCGCTGGCAGTTACCGTTCACTCCCGAAGCTACATGCTAAACGCTGCGCGTTGCACTTCCGTTTCTCCGCTCCCTATTTCTGCAGATCGCCGTGTTCCGCTTCTAGCGGAATGGGGTTTTAAAAGTTGTGCATAGTATTATTCAAAATCATATTCCGCTGGAAGCGGAAGTACCTGTCGTAAGCATAGAGAGCAAATTCCGTTAAAAACTTGGGAAGCCTTGGACCAAGTTCAGGAATTTGTGAACCGTTTTGGGATTTTGAAAGAAGCACAAAAATGCCTATCGACAGGGCGTCATTCCTGCCAGCCGGCAGGCTGGTCTTTTGGTTCGTTTTCTTCGAACGAGCAAAGAAAATGAATAGAAAGTGATGGCAAGTGAAAGGTTGGGTGCTTAGCAATGCCAACCTTAATCGATTTACTAATTGGTTTATGACTCTTGTCCACAATGTTCATTGTAATACGAAATGATGTCATAGATATGTTTCCTTTTGAATTCTTTGGTTTCAATTTTTTGGATTAAGGAAGGGCAAGAGTTGAAAAGTTCTAAATGCTTCTTTTTGATTCTAATACCAATGGGAATAATTTCTCCGTCCATTTTTATAAAATGGTAAAACAAGTCTACTTCTATAGAGCCAATAGGTTGGCCTCCAAATGCGGTGTTTGGAGTTCCGAGAAAGTTATACGCGGGAACATCATCGTTATATAAAGTTATCTTTCCTTTAATCTTTTCATTCAGAAGTCTTGGCGGTTCATCACTATATACTTTTACATATTTTAGTCGTTTTCCTTTATAATCAAAGCCTTCAATTTCGCTGTGGTCATAATAAATAACTGTAGAATCTTTAGCTTTCTTAAATTTTATACCTCCTTCATCGGTCATTGTTATTAATCCTTTGGAAAAAGTTCCATCGTTGAAGAATATGTTACCGGGAGCATATTGTGCGTATGTAATTGTAAAGGATAAAATTGAGAATAAGAAGAGAAGTTTTTTCATGGGATTGGAGGAAGGTGTCAATACAATAGTTGGTTGGTTAAGTTTTGTGCTGCTACAAATCTAAAATATTTTCTTACAATTGAAATTTATACAAGAAATTGAAAAGGGGTTTTTTAAAAGGTTAATGGTATTTTTCGTCCTCATGTGAGACTTCGGGACCCAACCGCTGAAACTGCCGTAAAATAAAAAGGTAGTTTGAGGTTTTACGAGAGTAAAACCGAGTTCTTTTTATTTAGGGCGTAAGGTGTTGTTGGGTGAATAAGCACTGCAGACTTGATTTTTTGGCTTGGTTTATCCTGAGCGTGACGAAGGATTGCATCAAGGCAAATGCAGAGCATTCATGAATACCTACAAATAAAATGGATGAATAAAATGAACATATGTTGAGAAAGCAAAAGAAAATTTACACCGCTAACAAAATCAACTCACAACTTCAATGCGTTATATCAACTACGAAGCTCCAAACTCACCTTAATCGACTTACTAATTGGTGTATGACTCTTATCCGCAAACTGATCAATAGGAATCAAGGCATTGGTTTCTGGGAAATAAGCTGCTAAATTCCCCTGTGGAATATTGTAGGCAACTACAATAAACCCGTGCACCTTGCGCTCCACACCGTTGTAATGGCTCATGATGTTCACCACATCGCGTTGGGCAAAGCCTGCTTGGTCCATGTCCTTAGGGTTCATCAAGATCACACGGCGCTCGTTATGGATGCCACGGTAACGGTCGTCCAACCCATAGATGGTGGTGTTGAACTGATCGTGCGAACGAATGGTCATTAATAAATATTCACCCTCATCCAACTCGTGTTTAGGCGCTTGGGTAATACTGAACTGGGCCCGTTGGTTGGGCAGTCGGCTAAAGTCTAAACGGCGTACATTGTTGGGTAAGTAATAGCCACCATCTTTAGATTTGGTATTTACATCCTTAAAACCTTGGACCACTTGCCCTAATTTCTCACGTACCAAATCATAGTTAGACCCCAAAGAGAGCCAATCTACAGGGTGGTTCCCTTGGAAATAAGCATGGGCAATACCTGAGACTATTTCGGGCTCGCTCTTTAAATGCGAGGAGGCAGGTGGCAACATACCTTTGGTTTGGTGTACCACACCCATACTGTTTTCTACGGTTAAATGACGACGCGAGTTGCCTTTCATGTCAATTTCCGAACGGCCCAAAGTAGGCAGTATCAAGGCAGTTTGCCCAGTGATAAGGTGGCTTCTGTTCAATTTGGTGCTGATCTGCACGGTGAGTTCACAGCGCTGCAGGGCTTCGGCTGTAAATTCGGTATCTGAGGCTGCTGAGACAAAGTTGCCGCCCAAGCCTATAAATACCTTAGCGTCTTTATTGTGCATGGCTTGTATGGCGTGTACTACATCATAACCCGACTTGGTGGGCGGGTCAAAATTGAAGGTGTCCTTTACGGCTTGGTTGTAGTTTTTGGACACATAGTGCATGATCCCTACGGTACGGTCACCTTGTACGTTGCTGTGTCCACGTACGGGACAGGTACCCGCACCGGGCTTGCCAAGACTACCTTTCAACAAGAGCAGGTTGACGCATTCCTTAATGTTATCGACACCGTTTTTATGTTGTGTAAGGCCCATGGCCCAACAGATAATAATCTTGCTTGATTTGGCTAGGATGTTGACCACATCGTCAATGAGGTGCGAAGGGACGCCACAGGCGTTCAGCAGGGCTGCTTCCGAATCGTTGCCAAGGTTTTTGATAAAGGCATCATAACCATGGGTGTAGGTTTTGATGAATTCATGATCAAATACTTGCTGCCCTTGTTGGTCCAAAGCGGCCAAACGTTTTTGGATGAGTTTCAACAGGGCAATATCCTGGTTGATTTTCACTTGAAGGTGAATGTCGGTAAGGGCTACGCCACTTCCTAAAAGACCATTCACTTCCTGTGGGTTTTTAAATCGAATCAGGCCAGCTTCTTCCAACGGATTGACACTAATCACTGTGCCGCCATTGCTCTTACATTTTTCAAGGGCCGACAACATACGTGGGTGGTTGGTGCCGGGATTCTGACCAATGACCATCACCACTTCGGCTTTGTTAAAGTCTTCCAACGTCACCGATCCTTTGCCGATCCCTAAGGTTTCCGAGAGTCCAACCCCACTGGATTCGTGGCACATGTTGGAGCAGTCGGGCATGTTGTTGGTGCCAAAAGCACGGGCGAACAGACCGTACAAAAAGGCCGCCTCGTTACTGGAGCGTCCCGAGGTGTAAAAAATGGCCTCGTCTGGATGTTGAAGGCTGTGCAACTGCCCTGCAATAAGGCTAAAGGCCTCGGCCCAAGAGATGGGTTCGTAATGAATGCTATTGGGGCGCAGTACCATAGGCTCCATCAAGCGCCCACTGCGGCCTATTTCATAGTCGGACCAACGTGAAAGTTCCTCCACCGAATATTTACTGAAAAAGTCACGATCTACCTTTTTGGTTGTGGCTTCTTCGGCAAGGGCTTTGGCGCCATTTTCGCAATATTCCCCAAGGTTGGAACGCTTTTCAGGATCGGGCCATGCGCAACCAGGACAGTCAAAACCACCTTTTTGGTTCATGTGCGATAGGGTGCGCAAGCCACGTACAATGCCCATTTCCTTATAAATATGCTCAAAGGCTACCTTTATGGCGGGTGGGCCGGCTGCATATTGGCCTGGAGATGTGAGTTCTAGACCTGTGAATTCTGGGTTGCTATGTATATTGATATCGCGCTTGCGGGATTTGCTCATGGGGTACTGTATTTAACCTGTAAAAGGGCATGATTTGTAACAAAGGGATAAAATTACAATTTTTAGAGGGATGTGTTTTAATTTATCGCAAATTAACCGTATTTTTTATGTGAAATTCATAATGCCGCAACAACCGCGAATAAAGGGCATTCGTGGTTTTTTTTGTTGGGGCAGGGGTGAAATGATAGGATATATCATAATTTATATTATATTTGTGTAATCGATTACATAAAACTAAGATATGACACATTCAGAATTTAGGTATGCATCCCATCCAGTTGATGCCAGAGCCTACGGAACAGAGGAATTACGCCAACACTTTTTAATCCCTAACTTATTCGTTGAGGATCAGATTAATTTGACGTATTCCATGTACGATAGGTATGTGGTTGGAGGGGCTATGCCTGTTGGTAAAGAATTGAAGCTGGAAACCATTCCTTACTTAAAGTCTGAGAACTTTTTGGACCGCAGGGAAATGGGAATTGTAAATGTGGGCGGTCGAGGAACCGTAACCGTAGACGGCGAAGTGTTTGAATTGGCTAAGAAGGAGGCGCTATACATTGGAAGAGAAACCAAGGATGTGGTGTTTGCCAGTGCCGAAGGAGAACAGGCCTTGTTCTATATCAATTCAGCACCGGCCCATACAAAATACCCAACGATGAAAGTTGGGAAGGAAAATGCCGAAGTTATTGAACTTGGAGACGAGAAGTATGCCAACAAGCGCATCTTGAACAAATTGATCGTGAACAGCATTGTAAAGACCTGTCAATTGCAAATGGGATTGACCGAGTTGTTGCCAGGGAATGTATGGAACACGATGCCTGCCCATACCCACACCAGACGTATGGAGGCCTATTTCTATTTCGATTTGGAAGAAGGGCAAACCATTAGTCACTTTATGGGAGAGCCAGAACATACACGCCATATTTTTATGGAAAGCAATCAGGCGGTATTGTCGCCAGAGTGGTCTATCCACTCCGGATCGGGAACGTCCAACTACGCCTTTATTTGGGGAATGGCTGGGGAGAACCTAGACTATGGCGATATGGATACCCGCACTCCTAACGAATTAAGATAGGCCCTATGACACTATTTGATTTAACGGGAAAAATTGCCTTGGTCACAGGAGGAACCCATGGTCTTGGAATGGCTATGGCCGAAGGACTGGCAGACGCAGGCGCGCAATTGATCATAACCAGTACCACACCAGCCAAATTGGAAGCGGCTCTAGAGCACTACCGTGGCAAGGGCTATCAAGCATCGGGCTATCTCTTTGATGTAACCGATGAAACCTTGGCAGCACAGATGGTGGAGCAAATGGTACAGGAACAGGGCGAGATTGATATCCTGGTGAACAACGCCGGGATCATTAAAAGAGAACCTGCCTTGACGATGAAAATAGATGAGTTTAGACGTGTGGTTGATGTAGACTTGGTTGGTGCCTTTATCATGGCGCAACTAGTGGGTAACCGCATGGTGAAGAGCGGTGGTGGAAAGATTATCAATATCTGCTCCATGATGAGTGAATTGGGACGTAATACCGTAAGTGCCTATGCTGCAGCCAAAGGTGGTTTGAAGATGCTTACACGTAACCTTGCTACTGAATGGGCTAAGTACAACATTCAGGTGAATGGGATTGGTCCTGGGTATTTTGCGACCTCGCAAACGGCACCTATCCGTGTGGATGGACACCCTTTCAATGAATTTATCATCAACAGAACCCCTTCTGCACGTTGGGGGAATCCAGAAGATTTAGCCGGAACAGCTGTGTTCTTGGCGTCTAGAGCTAGTGACTTTGTCAATGGCCAAATTGTATATGTGGATGGGGGAATCCTGGCAACCATTGGGAAACCGTCCAACGAAGATTAACAACAAACAAAAAAGGATATGTCATTTATACATGATAATTTTCTGTTAGAAACGAAGCAGGCCCAAGAGTTGTACCACAACTACGCGGCCAAAATGCCTATTATAGATTACCATTGCCATTTGCCGCCGGCAGATATTGCCAATGATACCGTGTTTGAAAACATTACCAAGATTTGGATTAATGGCGACCATTATAAATGGCGCGCCATGCGTACCTTGGGTGTAGATGAAACTTACATCACAGGAAATGCTTCCGATAAGGAGAAGTTTTCGCATTGGGCCAAAACGGTGCCTTATACCATGCGTAACCCTTTGTACCATTGGACGCATTTGGAGCTGGCACGTTATTACGACGTGTACGATCTGTTGAGCGAGAAGACTGCCGATGCTGTGTATGCAAAAACAGCAGAGATGTTGAACTCGCCAGGCTATAGCTGCCAAAACTTGTTGAAGAAAATGAACGTGGAGGTAGTATGTACTACCGAAGATCCAATAGATTCTTTAGATCATCACGCGAGATTGGCACAAAGCGATGCTACAGTGAAAATGAGCACCGCTTTTAGACCGGATAAGGCCATCATGATAGGTAGCGAGGCCTTCAATGCCTATTTGGACAGTCTTGAAAAGGTGGCTGAAATGGACATTCGTACTTATGACGATTTGAAAACGGCTTTGCGCAAGCGTATCGACTATTTCCATGAACATGGTTGTCGCTTGTCAGACCACGGATTGAACCAAATTTCATTTGAACCTGCTACCGAAAGTGAAGTGAAAGCTATTTTCTCCAAGAAACGAGAAGGGAAAGCTTTGAGTCGTACTGAGGTGCTTCAATTTGAAACAGCCCTGTTGCTATACTTAGCTGAAACTTATCACGAGTTGGGCTGGGTGCAACAGTACCACTTAGGAGCTTTAAGAAATAACAATACCCGTATGTTGGCACAATTGGGGCCAGATACAGGATGGGATTCTATTGGCGATTATTCCCAAGCAGAGACCTTGTCGAAGTTCTTAAATGCTTTGGATACCAAAGACAAATTGACCAAGACTATTTTGTACAACCTAAACCCGGCAGATAACGAGGTGATGGCTACCATGATTGGAAACTTCAATGATGGTACTATCAAAGGGAAAGTGCAATTGGGCTCTGGTTGGTGGTTCTTGGACCAAAAGGATGGGATGGAAAAACAAATGAACGCCCTGTCCAATATGGGATTGATCAGTTGCTTTATTGGAATGTTAACCGATTCCAGAAGCTTTATGTCTTTCCCGCGCCATGAATATTTCCGTAGAGTGTTGTGTAACCTGTTTGGAAACGAAATGCACAGAGGTGAATTGCCAAACGATATGGAATGGATTGGCAAACTGGTGTCTGACATCAGTTATAACAATGCAAACGAATATTTTAAATTTTAATAAACTAATAAAAAACAATACATACCAATGAAAAAAGTAGTCACTTTTGGAGAGATTATGTTGCGCTTGGCGCCTCCAGGATTTTTGAGATTTTCACAGACCAATTCGTTTGATGTAGTGTACGGAGGAGGAGAATCCAATGTTGCTGTGTCGTTGGCAAATTATGGGGTTCCTGTAGATTTTGTGACCAGATTACCTAAAAACGATATTGGAGAATGTGCCCTTATGGAAATGCGTAAAAGAGGGGTAAACACACAAAACATCATCTTTGGTGGTGACCGTTTGGGAATCTACTTTTTGGAAACTGGAGCTGTATCCCGTGGTTCTAAAGTAGTGTATGACAGAGCGCATTCTGCCATTAGTGAAATTCAACCGGGAATGATTGATTGGGATCAGGTATTTGAAGGCGCAGGATGGTTCCACTGGACTGGGATTACACCAGCTATTTCCCAAAGTGCTGCCGATGTGTGCTTGGAAGCTGTAAAAGCGGCAAGTGCTAAGGGGATTACCATTTCAACCGATTTGAACTACCGTGCTAAATTATGGAAGTATTGTGATGCGGCCCATAGAGAAAAAATCATGACCGAATTGACGGCTTACTGTGATGTCGTTCTAGGAAATGAAGAAGATGCAGAAATGCACTTTGGAATCAAGCCAGAAGGGATTTCAGTACAAACAGAAGGACATAATGTGAAAGCAGAAGCGTTCTTGTCTGTATGTCAACAAATGATGGAGAAATTCCCAAAGGCCAAAAAAGTGATCACGACCTTGAGAGGTTCTATTTCGGCATCCCACAACACATGGGCAGGGGTATTATACGATGGTAAAACAATGTTTGAAACCCGTCAGTACCAAATCACCGATATCGTAGACCGTGTAGGTGGTGGAGATTCCTTTATGGGAGGATTGATCTACGGATTGTTGGAATATCCGGAAGATGATCAAAACGCATTGGATTTTGCGGTAGCAGCATCCTGTTTGAAACACACCATTAAAGGTGATGCTAACTTGGTAACCATCGATGAGGTTAAAAAATTGATGGGAGGAGATGCTTCCGGAAGAGTAGCGAGATAATTCAATAGACAATAAATATTGGGTACATACATGTTGGGTTAGTCTAATTCCCAACATGTAGGCCCATCTTCAATAGTAAACTAAAATGGCACAATATTCAAGACTAGAAGTGGCTAGTGTGATGAAAGAAACAGGGATGGTTCCTTTGTTTTTCCACAGAGATATAGAATTAAGCAAAAATGTATTAAAGGCCTGTTATGGCGGGGGTGCCCGCTTAATGGAATTTACCTCTAGAGGGGATTTTGCCCATGAGGTGTTTGGGGAATTGGTAAAATATGCCAATGCCAACCTGCCGGGAATGATTTTGGGTGTAGGTTCGGTAACCGATGCGGGAGCAGCCTCATTGTATATGCAATTGGGAGCCAATTTTGTGGTAACTCCAGTATTGCGTGAAGATATCGCGGTGGTATGTAACCGCAGAAAAGTATTATGGTCTCCTGGATGCGGAACCTTGACTGAAATTGCACGTGCCGAGGAATTGGGCTGTGAGATTGTAAAGTTGTTCCCAGGAGATATTTACGGACCTCAATTTGTAAAAGGCGTAAAGGGCCCACAGCCTTGGACTTCCATAATGCCTACAGGTGGCGTATCACCAACCGAAGAAAATTTAAAAGCTTGGTTTGATGCTGGTGTAACCTGTGTGGGAATGGGGTCGAAACTTATTTCTAAAGATATCTTAGCGAATAAAGATTTTAAAGGTCTGGAAGCTAAAGTAAGAGAGGCTTTGGATATCATTAAAAAAGTACAAAACAAGTAGCATGCATCATAAACTAATTGTAGCTTTTTCCTTTTTGGGACTATTGCTTATGGGCTGTAGCGACCTTCAGGAACATCGCGTTATTAAACTAGGCCATGGTTTGGACGTGAACCATTCGGTACACAAGGCCATGGAAAAAATGGGCGAGGACCTGGCCCAAATTTCAGGAGGAAAAATGCAATTGGAAATATACCCCAGCCAACAATTGGGGACCGAAAGGGAGTGTTTGGAGTTACTTCAGATAGGTAGTTTGGACATGACCAAAGTATCTTCTGGGGTGATGGAGAACTTCTCCCCAAATATGAAGGTGTTTGGGATTCCTTTCTTGTTTAGGGATCGCTCTCATTCATTTGAAGTGTTGGACGGCCCTATTGGTGAACAATTGTTGGATGGCGGTACTAAATACTGGCTGAAAGGTTTGGCGTACTACGATGCAGGTAGCCGAAGCTTTTACACAAAGGAGAAACCTATTCATACACCAGAGGATTTAAAAGGGTTGAAGATTCGCGTTATGGAAAGTGTGACCGCCATTGACATGGTTAAAAGTCTTGGGGGTTCGCCAACGCCTATTTCTTGGGGAGAATTGTACACCTCATTGCAACAAGGTGTTGTAGATGGCGCTGAGAACAATCCGCCTAGTTTTTATCTCTCACGTCACTACGAAGTTTGTAAGTATTACAGTTTGGACGAGCATACGGCACTACCAGACGTTTTATTGATTGGAACGCACCTTTGGGAGCGCCTTTCTGATCAAGAAAAGGAGTGGTTGCAGGAAGCTGTGGACAAATCGGTGGTATACCAACGTGAATTGTGGGCGGAAGCGGAAGCGGAAGCTTTGAGAGAGGTGCAAAAAGCAGGTGTGGAAATCATTAGACCGGACAAAACACTCTTTTCAGATAAGGTGCAAGGCATTTACGAGCAATACAAAAGCAATCCTGAAATGTATCGTTTAATCCAACAAATTAAGGAAACCGAATAATATGGTGCTTCGAGAAAAAATAGACAATGTGTTAAGCAAAGCGCTCATTATTATCATGAGCGTTATGGTGGTAAATGTACTGTGGCAGGTCTTTACCCGTTTTGTGGTGGGAACGCCCAGTTCCTTCACCGACGAGTTGGCTCGTTACTTAATGATTTGGTTAGGGGTTTTAGGGGCAGCTTATGTGTCCGGAAGAAATATGCACGTAGCCATTGATGTACTTCCTTCGCGAAGTAGTAGGCCTGTTCAAAGAAGATTGCACTTATTGGTGTATGGCCTGATTATTCTATTTGCTTTTGCAGCGATGGTTGTGGGAGGTATACGATTGGTGTATATCACCTTTTTGTTGGGGCAACATTCCCCGGCACTGCAAATTCCGTTGGCCTTCGTGTACATGGTGATTCCATTAAGTGGCCTACTTATCATTTATTACAAAGTTTCAGATTTTATAAAGACCTTATAGCATGGATATCATCCCAATATTAGTTTTAGTACTCAGTTTTGTGTGTTTTTTGGCCATTGGAGTACCTGTGGCTTGGAGTATTGCCATTTCGGCTTTATTGACCATGTTGGTGAGTATCCCTGCCATTCCTGCTTTTACCACTATTTCACAGCGTATAGGAACAGGATTGGATAGTTTTGCCTTGCTGGCAATCCCCTTTTTCGTCCTCTCGGGGCAACTCATGAATAAGGGAGGCATCGCCCATAGGCTCATTGCCTTTGCCAAAACTTTGGTAGGGGCATTACCAGGGGGCTTGGCATTGATTAATGTTATTGGTGCCATGTTGATGGGAGCAATTGCAGGATCGGCGATGGCATCTGCTTCAGCTATGGGGAGCATCTTAGGGCCGGAAATGGAAAAAGAAGGTTATTCCAGAGAATTTGGTGCAGCGGTAAACATTACCTCTGCTACTACGGGATTGGTAATTCCACCAAGTAATGTATTGATCGTTTACTCTCTTGCCAGTGGCGGGGTATCTATTGCAGCCTTGTTTTTGGCAGGATATATTCCTGGGATTTTAACAGGATTGTTTTTGATGCTTGTCGCGTCCTTTTGGGCTAAAAAGAAAAAATATAAGCTTGGAAAACGCAGTTCTTTAAGAGAAGTGTTCAAAACCTTTATCGTAGCTGTACCAAGTTTGTTTTTGCTGGTCGTGGTTATTGGAGGAATTGTTTCTGGTATTTTCACGGCTACCGAAGCTTCGGCTATTGCAGTGTTGTACACCTTGCTTCTAGGGTTCTATTACAAAGAAATTTCTTTTAAAAGCCTACCGAGCATTTTATTGGATTCTTCGGCAACAACAGCAATTGTAATGTTGCTTATTGGAACCTCCATGAGTATGTCTTGGGTACTTTCTTATGAAAGTATTCCGCAGAACATAAGTTCGGTATTGCTTGGTATTAGCGATAACCCAATCATTATTTTATTGATCATTAACCTACTCCTATTGTTTGTGGGAGTGTTTATGGATATGACGCCAGCGGTATTGATTTTTACCCCCATCTTTTTACCGGTTGTGACCAAGTTGGGAATGGATCCAGTGCATTTTGGAATCATCATGGTATTAAACCTTTGTGTGGGGCTTTGTACGCCTCCGGTAGGTTCGGTGCTTTTTGTGGGGGTTGGTGTTGCTAAAACCACCATCGAAAAAGTAATAAAGCCTTTAGTGCCTTTGTTTTTGGCCATGATATTGGCTTTGTTCTTGGTGACCTATTTTCCGCAATTGTCGTTGTGGTTACCAAGCTTATTTGATCTTTAATATTTGAATTACGAACGTAGAATTTCATACAATGAAAACATTAAATAGAGAAAACCTAAGCATTAACGAGAAACTGCCAATCAAGGTGGTACAATTTGGAGAAGGAAACTTTTTAAGAGCTTTTGTGGATTATGCAATTCAGGAGCTTAATAAAAAAGCAGGTTTTAATGGAGGTGTTGCAGTAGTGCAGCCTATTGAACACGGGATGGTGAATATGCTGAATGATCAAGATGGTTTGTACACCTTGTTTATGAACGGTATCAAGAAAGGTGAGGAAATCCGTGACAAGGAATTGGTGACCTCTATTGTAAAAGGCATTAATCCGTATACCGATTTTGATCAGTATTTGGCCTTGGCCCAAGAGGAAAGTTTGGAATTTGTGATTTCCAATACGACTGAAGCCGGTATTGCTTACGATGCCAATGATACTTTAGATATGCAGCCGCAAAAGTCTTTTCCAGGAAAACTGACGGCTTTGTTGTATCACAGATTTCAATATTTCAACGGAAATCCAACAAAAGGCTTGACTATTATTCCATGTGAGTTGATCAATTATAATTCTGATACGCTTAAAGAAATCATTTTAAGATATGTTGAGGAATGGGAGCTTGGAGATGCTTTTAAGCAGTGGGTTGAAGAGCACAATAGTTTCCATAATACTTTGGTAGATAGAATCGTGCCTGGGTATCCAAAAGATGAAATTGAGAGCTATAATGCCCTATTGGATTATAAGGATAATTTAATTGTAACTGCTGAAACCTTTTTCCTTTGGGTAATTGAAGGAGGGGAAGAGCTGAAGAAGAAATTACCATTCGAAAAGACTGGTTTGGATGTGAAGATTGTTGACAATATGCAACCGTACAGAACACGAAAAGTACGTATTCTGAATGGGGCGCATACCGCTTTGGTGCCCTTGTCTATTCTCTATGGAAACGAAACGGTAAAGCAGTCTGTTGATGATGCCTTTACGGGAGCATTTTTGAATGAAGCGGTGTTTGAAGAAATCATTCCAACCTTGGATATGGATAAAGCAGAATTGGAAACCTTTGCAGATGAGGTGTTCGATAGATTTAGAAATCCGTTTATCAAGCACTTGTTGTCCAGTATTGCGTTGAATTCGGTATCGAAATTTAAAGTGCGCGTATTGCCAAGCCTTTTGGAATATGTGGCAGAAAAACAAGCATTGCCAAAACATTTGACTTATGCTATGGCCTGCTTGATTCAATTTTACAAAGGACAATGGAAAGAAATGACATTGCCTGTGAATGATAGTGAAGAAGTGGTAGCAGAGTTCAACCGCATTTGGGCGTTGCCAAATCTTGATGAGGTAGCCAAGGAAACCTTGGGGAATGTTGAGTTTTGGGGAGAAGATTTAAATAAGGTGGAAGGTCTGACAGG
The DNA here is from genome assembly GCF_001280505.1 of Mangrovimonas sp. TPBH4. GTDB lineage: Bacteria > Bacteroidota > Bacteroidia > Flavobacteriales > Flavobacteriaceae > Mangrovimonas_A. The sequence goes on along the minus strand of NZ_LBIO01000040.1, from coordinate 201,541 downwards.
TGCCATTACGTTAGCTTTACAGGAAATAGAGACTAAAGGTATTGAACAAGGTTTGAAGGAGTTTAAAGACAAAATTTAAGCATTATGCAAGAGAAATTAATTAAGGTCCATCCATCGGATAATGTGGCCGTAGCATTGATAGATTTGAATGCAGGTGAGGAGGTGACCTTTGAGGGAAACACTATCAAAGTGATTTCTAATGTAAAAGCAAAACACAAAATAGCGCTTTCCAATTTTGCTACGAATGACCGTATCATTATGTATGGTGTATTGGTTGGAAAAAGCAATCAGCCTATAGCGTTGGGTGAGGTGCTTACCACCGAAAATGTAACGCACCAAAGTGAAAAGGTATATAAGAAAACGGGCGATATTGGTTGGTCGGTTCCTGAAGTTAATAAATGGAAAGATAGAACCTTTATGGGCTACCATAGGGAAGATGGACAAGTAGGAACCGAAAACGTATGGTTGTTTTTCCCTTTGGTATTCTGTGAAAATAGAAATATCGAAAAGCTTAAGGAAGTTTTTGAAAAGGAACTTTTGCAACAGCAAGTAAGCCAACAACAATTGCTGTTAAGGGCTTTGGTGAATGGAGAAGAAGGGGATGAAGCCAATTTACAAAATGCCACTTCCAACCGTGTGTTTGACAATGTTGAAGTGAAATTCATCACTCATGCTGGAGGTTGTGGAGGGATTCGTCAGGATTCTGAAAGTTTGGCGAGACTGTTGGCGGGCTATGTGAACAATCCTAACGTTGCCGGTGCTACGGTGTTGAGTTTAGGCTGTCAAAATTTGCAGATTCAGATATTTAAGGATGCATTGGAAGCCATCAATCCGAATAATAAAAAGCCGGTTCAAATATTTGAACAACAGCAAATGGGGACGGTAGATGACATGTTATCGACTATTATCAAGGAATCCTTTGCGGGCATAAAAGAAGCCAATAACATTAAAAGACAACCAGCACCGCTTTCTAAATTGAAAGTAGGTTTGGAGTGTGGTGGTTCCGATGGGTTTTCAGGTATTTCTGCCAACCCAACATTGGGCTATACGTCTGATATGTTGGTGGCTTTGGGAGGCACTGCTATTCTTGCCGAATTCCCGGAATTATGTGGGGTAGAGCAGGAATTGGTAAACAGATGTGTTGAAGAAGAATCAGCGAATAAGTTTCTACAGTTGATGCAGGCTTTTGAGAAGTCGGTTGTGGATGCAGGCTCAGGATTCGATATGAACCCTTCCCCTGGAAACATCAAAGATGGCTTGATTACAGATGCCATGAAATCGGCTGGAGCTGCTAAAAAAGGAGGGACTTCCCCTATTGTGGATGTGTTGGATTATGGAGAATACATTCATAAAGCAGGATTGAACCTGTTGTGTACACCAGGAAATGATGTAGAGAGTACGACAGCTTTGGTAGGTTCTGGAGCTAATTTGGTACTGTTTACCACAGGTTTGGGAACACCCACAGGAAATCCTATAGCGCCAATCGTAAAGGTGTCTTCCAATACAGAATTGGCAACGAAAATGCCAGACATTATTGATGTGGATACAGGCGGTGTGATACGTGGAGAAAAGTCCATTGCCGAAATGGCCGATGAGATGTTGGAATACATTGTAGCAGTGGCCAGCGGAGAGGTGAAAACCAAAGCGCAGCTGCTCAATCAAAACGATTTTATACCCTGGAAAAGAGGGGTGTCTCTATAATATTAATTTAATTATTTGCCTGATATGAGGAAGTTTAGTTTTCAGTTACTTGTATTGTCTTTAGTGTTTTTTGCGGTTGGTTGTAGTAATGATTCTTCGGATGTTGAGGAGATTCAAGTCACTTCTATAACCATACTTGGCGAAACAATAACAGATGGGTTAAGTAGTCAATTATCTGTGCAAATTGTACCTGCGAATGCTACAGAAACCTCGGTGACTTGGTCTGTTTCAGATCCTTCGGTAGCTACGATTTCCAACAATGGATTATTATCAGCTGTGTCTAATGGATCTGTAAATGTTACGGCTACTTCTCAAGATGGTTCGGGTGTTTTTGGAGAACGTTCATTTACCATATCAGGAGTAGGAGTTGGCCCAGTAATAGTTGTTCAGACCAGTCAAGAAATTACCTCGGCTATTATAAATGCTTCAGCAGGAGATATTATTTATGTTAAAGGAGGTGAATATCAATTTGTATCTACTATTAATATGAGTGCAGATGGAACTTCAGAAAATGCCATTATTTTCATGGGTGATCCAGATGACTCTGAGCGTCCACAATTTAATTTTTCTGCGATGTCTGAAAACTCAAGTAATAGAGGAATACAGCTTTCTGGAGATTACTGGCATATTAAAGGGATAGACGTGTTTGGAGCTGGGGACAACGGAATGTATATTACGGGACATAATAATTTGGTGGAATTTTGTACGTTCAGTGAGAATGCCGACTCTGGGTTGCAAATTTCAGGAGGAGGAAGTAATAACACCATATTAAATTGCGATTCCTTTTACAATGCCGATTCGACCCTTGAAAATGCCGATGGATTTGCTTGTAAATTGACTGCGGGTTCTGACAATAAATTTGTGGGTTGTCGCGCCTGGCAAAATTTAGATGATGGCTGGGACGGATATTTGCGCGATAATGATAATATCACCACCTATTATGAAAATTGTTGGGCCTTCAATAATGGGTATTTAATGGATGGTTCTCCTGGTGTAGGAGATGGTAATGGTTTTAAAACTGGTGGGAGTGATGACAAAGATTTAAAGCATCATGGCATTTATAAAAACTGTATTGCTGCCGGAAATATTTATGATGGGTTTGATCATAATAGCAATAGAGGGGATGTGGAATTGTATAATTGTTCGGCATATAACAACGGACGTAATATCAGTTTTAGTAATAACAATATTGCTAACTTCTTATTAATTAAAAATTCATTGTCATTTGAAGGCAACAATTCTGATTCTTATTCGGCTACACAAACCGATATTTCCAATAACGGATGGCAAGATGGTTTGGTGACCGATGCTTCAGATTTTGTGAGTTTGGATATTGATCTTTTAGCCTCGCCGAGAAATGCGGATGGCAGCTTACCGGATATTGATTTTTTAAAGTTGGTATCCACTAGTGACTTAATTGATCAAGGAGTTGATGTTGGCTTGCCTTACTCCGGGGCTGCACCAGATTTAGGGGCCTTTGAGTATCAAGATTAAATAGAAGCTTTAGTTGTTTTCAACAAGACTATTGGCATAGACTTCTATATTTGAATATTTGGGGTCTATTGTGCTTAAGTGTGAATCTTTTTGGAGAGGGTTTAAGCCATTTTGAGTTTCCCATTCATCCGGAATGCCATCGGCATCACTGTCTTTTGGACCTTCTTTAGTGAGAATTCTAGGCCAACCGCCTACATTGTTTTGTGAATCAATAATGCCATTTTTGTAGGAAGCGTTTCCGTTTAGTACATTCTCAATAACTCTTATATCTACAGCGTCTTTATTCAGGCTGGCTCCTGCTTTCTGTAAGACCAATTCCAAGGCTTTTTGTGCAGTATTTGTGGTTACATTGTTTACAATGCTAATAGGTTCTTCTAATTTCGCTTGAATTGGGTCTTCGCATTGGACTCCACCCTTCCAGTTGTCCTGTGAGATTGTTTCATGACCGTAAACATAATTTCCATCGACATAGAATTGTCCGTAGGGCATTGAAGGACTCACAATACGGTCCAGTTTTGATGAGGTCGTAGCGGGGCCAGATTTGAAATAATTGTTGACGATGTTGTACTGTCCCTTTTCACCGCCGTAAATACTATTTTCGCCCCAATTGTAAATGACATTATTTCTGAAATCCACAAATTCGTTTTCAGAATTTTGGGTCGTTTTAGAGCCGCTAAAGCGTGGGTTTCTACTATTGTTATGTGCTATTAGGTTGTGATGAAAAGAAGCCCTGACACCACCCCAAATGCCTCCGTATCCATGAGCTCCTTTGTGGTGCACAGAACGGTTAAGTGCTTCGGAAACGATACTCCATTGAAAGGTGAAATTTTTATTGTTATAAAAGGAGGCATTTTCATCAGTTCCCCAGCTAATGGAGCAATGGTCTATAATGACGTTGTTGGTATTCCTGCAGCCTAGGGCATCGCCTTCAATTTGATGGACATCACCCATCCTAAATCTGAGATACCTTAGGATGACATTGTCGGCTTTAATGGTAGCAGGGTATCCTTTGATGGTAATTCCATCTCCGGGAGCCGTTTGCCCCAAGATGGTTAGATTCCCTTTGTTGATGTCTAATTTTTTTTGCAATTCAATAGTCCCAGAAACTTCAAAAACAATGATACGTGCCCCGTTTTTTAAGATGCCTTTCCTGAGGCTTCCTTCGCCGTCATCGTTGAGGTTGGTTACCTTGTACACGAAGCCGCCCCTTCCTCCAGAGGCGTGTTTTCCAAAACCTTCGGCAGTGGGAAATGCCAAATTTTGTGCGAAACAATTTTCGCCAAGGCATAAAAATGTGGTAATTAGAAAAAGGACTCTTAAAATACGCATGTGCTATAATATTAAAAAAAGAGGAGTGATTATCAATTCACCCCTCCTTTTTATAACTAATTCAAAAGAAATTAAACTTTTATTGATGCCAACGTGGGTCTCCAATATTATAATCTATAATAGATTGGGTGCTCACGGAGAAATCTCCGTTAATAGGATCTGCAAATCCTGGATCTACAGTGGTATAAGTAGTGGAGTCATCATATCTCGCAACCGACGAATCATACAATGTAGGCGCATTAAAATAGTTGTTGTCTGCAAAGGTGATGCTCTCATCTGTAGCGCTATTGTCTGAATATCCTTCTACCTCGGTGTCTGTTATTAGATTGTTGGTAGAAGTAATATCGTTGTCAGCAAATCTTACATAAAAGATTCTTCTGCTAGAAGAATTGGAGCAAGCGTATAATGTACAATTGGATAGATTGATATTACAAGTTAATCCTGTGCCATTAGAATCTCCGGCGGCATCTACTCTAAAGAAATCCCTACCAGGTGCACAATTGTTAAAGGTGCTGGTATTTACATTGATGTTTAATACATCGGAGTTTCTAAAATCGATAAAGTCACCTCCACTGGTTAAAACATTGGTTACAATACAGTTTTCAACTGTAAGTGAATTTAAAATGGCGCCTGTTTCGTTTCCTGCAACAAAGGATCTGTCGTAGTCATGGATATTACAACCACTAATGGTTAAGTTGTCGAAATTACCAGCTCCGGTATATCTAACTACATCTATCTGTTCGTTGGCAGTATCACCTGTAAGGTCCAAGTCGATTAGATTAACATCGGTAGCCCCGCCAACTATAGAAAAACTCAACATTAGTAAAGGCTTGTCGAAGCTATAAAGCCCTGTAATGGTAATAGATTTGTCTAAAGTAACAGAACCTGACTGAGCTGTATAGTCTCCGGCATCCAATACTAAGGTTGCTCCAGGCTCGGCATCCGCGATCATTTGTAGTAGATCATCTTCTGTAGTTACCAATAGGCCATCCCCGATATCGATCCCTGTGGTGAAAGTGGTATTACCTCGCACAGTAGTATAATTAAATATCTGTGCAGTATACTCCGTTTCACCTGTAAGACCTGTGACAACGGCAATTCCACTTGCCATTTCTTCAGGTGTGATGTCATGAACGATATCACCTGGTTGAAGTGCTATATGCGTTACCTCACTGTTTGCGAACCAACGTAAGGTAGCTTCAGTTGCTAAAATATCACCTGGTTCCTCAGGAAGAAATAGCTGCTCGGTTTCTGTTTGAGCAGTAATTGTGGCATAATTTGAGTCCTCTAATCCTCTATTACTGATTGCTTTTACACGAATGTAATAAAGGGTTTCTGCTTCTAATGGAATCAAAACTGGGAGTTCGTCAGAATTCACGGTGACTGTTTCTACAATTGGGCTAAAGTTTTCATTTTTACTAACTTCAACTTGATATGTGCCAACATTTTCATCCGTATCCCAATTCAGTTCAATATTCACTTGGTTTCTGATGAAAGCCTCCAATTCGGTGGGCATGAATTCTCTGTCAATTTGTAATTCTTCAATCAATGGTTCTTGCTTGGTGCAACTGGCTACCGAAGCCAGTATTACCATGAGCGCGAAGAATGATTTCAATATATGTGTTGTTTTCATAGTGTATTGTTTCTTGTTAGTTGCATTCTAGTATCCATAGTCGTTTACTAATTGACCATTGCTACCATCAATAAAGGTTTGCCAAATTGGCCAAAACTGTCTTGTATCTGGATCTACTCCTGGTTTGTAAATGAATTCGATAAAATTATCTTCAATCATAGTCCAATCTTTAGTAGAATACTCTGGGCCTGGGTTGGTAGTTTCATTTCTATTAAGCCCATAGATGTCTAAAGTTTCTCCATCCTCTTCATATTTATAATATAAAGTTGTTGGAACATCTGCATAATCCCCGGTACGGTTTAGTAAGTTGGTCATCTTCATTTTAGCCTCTTCCAATTGAGCCCCAAGAAGATTCCAACGAATTAAGGCTTGTTTACGCTCCATTTCCCCAGTAAACTCATATTGGTGCTCTTTAACAATGGCATTGAACATGGCTTCTTGGCTCCCTAAACTATTAACGTAATTGTCTACTTTTTCTGGGTGAGCCTCCGACGGGAATGCACGCATTCTAACTTCTTTTAAGTACGGTGCTGCAGCGCCAGGACCGTTAAGTTCATTGGCAGCCTCAGCAGCAATCAATAAAACTTCTGCAAAACGCATGTAAATTTTATTAAGACCGTCATCATTGGTTGAAGTTACATATCTGTCCATCCACTCATAGCGATACTTTCCGAAATACCAAGAATCCATACTTGTTAACTCTTGTTGAGCAAACCCTTCATCATTAGGTGAGGCATACTCGTAAGGAACACAAGTAACATCGCGGCGCATATCAGCTTCATCGTAATCATAAAAAACGGTTGCCAACGGACCCGCAGCACCTCCTCTAGCTTGACCTGTATGCTGATCTACTCCTCTATGACGCACTCCAAAAGAAAAAAGGACACGTCCTCTACCAGCGCTAAAAGGAATTTCCCATAAAGATTCACCCCCAGCTGCTATATTTTCTTGATTATAGCTTCTCCAAAAACCTTCGAAAGATGGATTTAATGATGCAGTACCACTTTGAATTACTTCTGTAGCTTCCTGAAGTGCTAGTGTGTACATATTTTGTACAGATAATTCTGGATCATTACTTCTTCTCACACCATCAGGGTATTGTTGGTAACCACTAGCTACCATAGCTAAACGAGCTCTAAACGATTTTACGAATGCTTTGTTAACGCGTTCTACACTAGTTGTATTTGCTGTTTCGCCAGGCCAAGCTACTAATGTGCTTGCCTCAGCTAAATCCACCAAAAGTTGCTTGTAAATGTCATCGCGATTGGCTTTTGGCAAATAGATGGTTTCCGTATTAATAGGTTCAAAGCGGGCAGGTACATCGCCCCAAGCTTTCATTAGGTCGGCATAATAAATCGCTCGATATGTCAATGCCTCTCCTAACAGTTGCCCCATGTCGCTACCAGGGATAGGATTACCATATTCTCTTAATCCGCTAATACAAATATTGGCACGTTCAATTCCGGAAAACATCATTGCCCAAGCATTATTGCTGGTATTCATCTGTGTATTGGTAGGAGAAGCATCATAGATCATCAAAGGCGCTTGTGAGCTTCCACTTTGATTGGAACTGTAATGGTACTCGTTGTCTGTATTGAAGCCATAAAAGGGAATAAATCTACCTCTGTAGGAGTTGGTTTGTCCCATACGTTCCAAAATACCATCAACTGCCCCTTTTGCCAATCCAAAGGTGGAAAAAATTACGGATTCATCTCCGGATGATTGAGCAGGGGCTTCTAGGAAGTCTCCATCAAATTCATCGCAACCAAAAAATAGGCCCATGAGCAAAATTCCGGTTAAAATATATATCTGTTTCATTTTAATAATCATTTTGAATTAAAAGTTTAGGTTAAAACCAAATACTAATTGTCTACTTCTTGGGTATGGAGAATAATCCACTCCAGGTGTAAGAGGTGTTTGTCTTCTAGTTGATACCTCTGGATCAAGTCCTGAATAATTTGTAATTATAAATACGTTATTGGCAGTAGCATAAAATCTTAATTTAGTGATTCCAGTCGCTTTTAATAAATTGTCAGGAATGGTATAGCCTAAAGTTAAGGTGTTTAATCTTAAAAAGGAAGCGTCTTCAATTGCCCAATCCGTAAACATATATCTTGGCATGTATGGAGACCACATGGTTGTGTTGGCGTTTAGTGCGGCTAATGCCTCAGGATTGGTAACTAATTGTCCCGATTCAGGATCTAGATTGGTCCATCTAACACCATCAGCCATTTGAGTACTTAGGTTTCTATACTGTCCATTTTCATTGGCTGTTGTAAACTCAATTTTGTTGGCATTATAAGCTTCGTTCCCAATGCTGTAGTTGAATGCTGCTGTCAAATCGAAGCCATAGGCGTAAGCGTTAAGTACGAAACCTCCGGTTACGTCAGGATTGACATCCCCAATAATCCCAATATCATCTTGATCAACGATACCATCACCATTTATATCTTTTAATTTCATAGATCCTGGTTGTACTGCACCTCCCAAAGCTTCTTCACTATCGACAACTCCAGGTAGCAAGGTGTATTCGCCTGTGGTTTCATCATAGCTAAAATCCGAAACTTCATACCTTCCATCATTTTGGTAACCAATCATAGTCCCGATAGGCTGCCCTTGATAAACGGCATAATCATTCCCTATTTGCGATGAGGCCCAGTTTGTGTTGATCCCAAAATTATCTAATACTCCTAATGAATTGATTTTATTTTTATTCATGGCCATGTTAAAGGAAAGGTTCAATCCGTACTTTTCTTTTTGAATGGCAGCAATATTTACAGAAGCCTCTAAACCTGAGTTTTGAATCTCTCCCATATTTCTATATTGAGCATCATAACCGCTACCTGGCACTGGAAACCGCATTAATACATCTTCCGTAATGTTTTTGTAGAGTTCAAAAGATCCGCTCAAGGCTCCTTTAAAGAATCCAAAATCAATACCAAAGTTTTGAGATACGGTGGTTTCCCATTTTAAATTAGGGTTAGGCATAATGTTAGATGCTGCCCAATAAGTATTTATATCATTTAAATAGGATGTAATTGAAGACAGGAAGTTTCTCGAAGTTTGGGCTGTAGGAATGTTGTTGTTTCCAACTTGACCATAACTTAATCTTAATTTCAATAAGTCTACCCAAGAGGAATCACTTAAAAAAGCTTCTTCAGAAATTTTCCAACCTAGGGCTGCAGAAGGGAAGTATCCCCAATGGTTATCTCCTAAGAACTTACTGGATCCATCAATACGATACGTAGCTGTTAATAAATAGCGGTCTTTTAAGTCATAATTCAATCGCCCAAAGAAGGAGAGTAGTCTGTCATCTGCACTGTAAAAATTATTTAGTGAAAAAGGGTCTCCTTGCGTTGTTAAATTAAGAGCGGTTTGAAAATCAAAATCTTTTGGAAAACCGTGAATTTCACTTTCGACCAAGTGGTTTTTGTTCACAATCATTTCTTCCCCCAACATTACTTTTAGGTGGTGATTTTCGTTATCCCCTAGAACTGCCTTAAAGTCATAGTTTAGGGTATTGGCATTTCTAAAGCTCTCTCTTTTGCGATCGCGCATTCTCAAGGCTGGCTTTTCTTGATTTTCAACTTCAGGCCTGTTTCTGGCGTAGTAGGTGGATCTTCCGTAGAAACGGTAGTCTAAATCGTATCTTTTGTTAAAGCCTACTTCTGTTCTGTAAGTAAGGTCATTCAATATATCCCAGCTAAAGCTTCCTATCAAATTAATGTTTTCATTTAGTTTTCTTTGTTGATTATCATCTACAGCAACAAACGGATTCACCAAATAGGAAGACAAGGCTTCATCTGTATTGGTGGTTGTTAAGCCCGGTAATGGAATTGGAGAATAGCCAACGCTATGTCTTAGACGCGCATCTGCTGAAGAGACTTCGTTTTGCTCGTTGGCACCACCACCATTTACCTCAGTGTCTGCATAACGTACAGTAAACGATAGATCTACTTTTTCGTTTGGTTTGCTTTTTAAAGCTAAGGATACGTTATTTCTTTTAAAATCCGAACCAACCATAATGGCTTTTTCATCAAACAATGCATAATTGAAGTTGTAGTTGATTTTGTCGCTTCCTCCTCTAATGGATAAATCACGGCTTTGTACTTCACCTTTGCGGCCATAAATTTGTCTTTGCCAATCATTGCCTTCCATTCCTATGTATTGGTCATAATCTTCATACGACCCAAAATATTCTTCATAGGTTTCTGGTTGGTCATCTAATAAGGCATACTCGTATTGCCATTTCACATAATCTTCAGGGCTTAATACGTCAATAGTATTGGCAATTTCCTTAAAGCCGTAAAACATGTTATAATTCACTGAAATTTTACCAGGTTTTCCGCTTTTTGTTGTAATGATTACAACCCCATTGGCACCCCTAGAACCGTATATGGCGGTCGAAGAAGCATCTTTTAAAATACTGATGGTTTCAATGTTAGAAGGTGAAATGTCGCTCAAGTTTGGTACAGGGAAGCCGTCTACAATGATTAGAGGAGAACTGTCCCCAGTGATAGATCCAGCACCACGAACTCTAATGGTCATTTCAGCATCTGGAGATCCTTCTGAGGATGCTATTTGTACCCCAGCTAGCCTACCAGTAAGGGTTTCCGCTACACTGGCTATGGGTTGGGCCGCTAAGTCATCTCCATTAATGGCCACTACGGAACCGGTTAGGTCCGATTTTTTTGCGGTACCATATCCAATAATAACGACTTCATCAAGTGACTCAAGGCTTGGTTCAAGAGTAACATTAATAGTTGTTTGTCCGGCTATTGGTATTTCTTGGGTGGTAAACCCAGTATAAGAAAACACCAAAATAGCATTACGGTCTTCAATTTGTAGAGTGTAATTTCCGTCAAAATCGGTTGTTGTTCCGTTAGCTTTGCCTTTAACCAGAATATTGGCGCCTACCAAGGGGCCTCCAAGTTCTCCATCTGTCACGGTTCCCTTAACGGTAATACTTTGTGCATTTAAAGCTGCCGCACTAAAAACAAATGTGACCAATAGGATTATCGAATGAAACTTTATTGGATAAAGCCCCTTTGTTTTTCTCCTTAAAGAGTGCAAAAACAAAGCATCAATTAAATTGTTGTGCATAAAATGAGTTAGTTTAGAATATTAGTATGATATGTAATCGATTACCCAAAGTTATCATATATTTTGAAAAATACAATTTTTTGTTAATTTTTTTTGAAGATTATGAATTATAAGACCTTGAAATGGGGATGTGATAATCTGTGTTTGACACTGTTTTTAAAGGGCTTTTTAAAGCTTCGTATAATTTCGGACTTTTTTAACCGTACAACTGTCATTTTATAAGTATTAGAGGCATTTTATTGTGGATTGTTTGGAAGATTAGCTTTAGGAAGTGATTCTAGGGAATAGTAGCATGTAAATCTACACTACAGAAAGATTGAAGAGTATGGAAAAGTCGTTTGGTTAAAAAACTGCTAGAAATAGGAGGTGATTGTTGCGCTGAGAATTCCTTATGGTAAGAGAAAAGAAATCTTCTTTTGAGTGTATTGTTGAATATCTGCCTTTTATTCGGTCCTAATAATAATAGGTATAGTAAAAATATAGAATTATCAGTGTCTTTATATTTAAGGAAAATTATGGTTGGTCTAGCCTTTTTTTAGGGATGATTTTCTAATCATTAATTCAGGGGTCAAGACAACTTTCTTCTCAACCTTTATATTATTGGTGTTGTTAACTTGTTCCAAGAAGACCTGGGCTGTTATTTTACCCATTTCCAAAGGCGATTGGTCTACGGAAGTAATAGGAAGCTCCATGAATTTTGTAAATGGTTCATTACTAAACCCTATAACGGCGCAATCTTCAGGAATTCTTACGCCATGGGCTTTTATTTCCTGAATGGCACCCAAGATTACAGGGTCACTGGAAGAGAAGATACCATCTGGTGGCGGGTTAAGCTTCAATAGTTTTTTAGCGGCTTTTTTGCCTTCTTCTACTTTGCTTCGTACCAATTCCACATAATCTTCATCATATTCAAATCCATTGTCAATTAAGGCTTGTTTGTAACCCGAAAAACGATCGTCGTAGATTTCAATACTGCGGTCGCCCCCAATGTGGGCAATGTGTTTGCAGCCTTGGTCTATAAGGTGCTGGGTGGCATTGTATGCGGCTTCAAAATCGTTAATGGTCACAGAACTCACGCCTGGAATATTCTTCTTGCGGTCAAAGAATATTAGAGGAACATTCTTTTGGATGATTTTATGGATGATATGATTTTTATCCAGCACCACATTGGATGCCGAAATCATGATGCCGTCTACCTGGGCATTTAAAAGGGCTTCCAGATTTTTGGCTTCCATATCCTGATCGTTATGTGTTTGACAGATGATGACATGGTAACCGTGGGGGTACAATTCTTCCTCAATACCACGAATGACCGTCGAGAAGAAGTTGCGGTCTATCCTTGGAACAATAATTCCTACATTATTGCTTTTTCCGCTTTTAAGGGCTACGGCCAATTTATTGGGCTCGTAGTTCATTTCTTGAGCGGTTTTTAGAACCAAATCCCGTGTGGCCTTACTGATCTTAGGGTTGTTGTTGAGAGCCCTAGATACCGTGGCAGCCGTAATGTCAAGCTCTTTGGCAATGTCGTAAATAGTTGTTTTCTTGTTCATTAAAAGTGGAATTACGCAACGTAATGTGCAAAAATAAGCAAAAGTATTTGACTTATAATTGTGTTAATGTTATCGATTGCTTTAACAATCTAAAAGCAGGTGGTATTATGTGTTATTTTACAATTTATACAAAATAACTTCTTAAAATTAAATATTTAATAAAATATTCACGTGCATTTTTTGACTAATATAATATTTTTTTGGAAAATGTTTGGTTGCTTAGGACAATTTAATTAGGTTTGGGTAATCGATTGCATTTTGTCGATGCAAATAATTAAACTTGAAATGAACAATATATTGAAAGCACACCTATCTAAGCTTAGTTTTATTATATCTGTAATGTTTGTGTTTGTGACGATAGTGTGCTTTTTTTCATGTGCAGAAAAAAAGGGGCAAAACACTGAAAGTAGTTTGGAAGATGGACCGTGGGCAGCAATGCAAAAGATTGTCTCGGAAGTTAAAGTTCCCAATTTTCCGGAATCCACTTTTAATGTTTTGGATTATGGGGCTGTGGCCGATGGGGTCTTAGACAATACCTGGGCTTTTAAAAAGGCTATAGAAGATTGTTCTCAAAAAGGAGGCGGAAAAGTTGTAGTGCCTTCAGGGCGATACTTGACAGGTCCAATTCATTTGGAAGATAACGTGAACCTACATTTGGAGTCCGGTGCCGAAATTTTATTTAGTACCAATCCTAAAGATTATCCTTTGGTGCATACATCTTATGAGGGGATTGAGTTGATAAATTACTCGCCTTTAATATATGCGTATCAAAAAGAGAATATTGCCATTACCGGAGAAGGAACTTTAAACGGGCAGGCATCCAATGACAATTGGTGGCCATGGTGTAAAAAGGATGTGTATGGTTGGAAAGAAGGGATGCCATCCCAGCGCGACAGTTTGAATTTACCGAGATTGATGGAGATGGGAGAGGCAGGAGTTCCCGTAGCCGAAAGAGTTTTTGGTGAAGGGCACTATTTGCGTCCTACGTTTCTGGAACCTTTTGAGTGTTCAAATGTGCTTATTCAAGGAGTGAAGATTGTCAATGCCCCTTTTTGGGTGATCCATCCCATAAAATCGAACAATGTAACGGTGGATGGAGTAACGGTGGAAAGTCACGGGCCAAATAATGATGGTTGCGACCCGGAATATTCAAAAAATGTCATCATCAAAAATTGCGTGTTCAATACAGGGGATGATTGTATCGCAATTAAGGCGGGAAGAGATGCTGAAGGAAGACGGGTGGCAATAAAAAGTGAAAATATAGTAGTGCAGAATTGTAAAATGATTGATGGTCATGGAGGTGTAGTAATAGGTAGTGAAATGTCTGCAGGGGTGACTAATGTGTATGTGGAAAATTGTAGTATGGACAGTCCACATTTGGATCGCGCCATTCGTATTAAAACCAATTCCAGAAGAGGTGGTGTTGTAGATGGGGTGTATGTAAGAAATGTAGAAGTTGGTCAAGTCAAGGAAGCGGTGCTGAGAGTAAACTTGTTCTATGCAACCTATGGCAATCAGACAGGGGAATTCATTCCTACGGTAAAGAATATTTCCTTGGAGAATATTACTGTTAAGGATGGTGGAAAGTTTGGAATCTTGGCCAAAGGATATCCAGATTCACCAGTACAAAATATCACATTTAAGGATGTTGTTATCGAACAAGTAGATTCGGTGTATTCATTGGAAAATGTGGAAAACATGAAGTTTATCAATACCCATATCAATGGGGAACTTATCACAAACTAAGCAACAGATGTGATGAAGGTTTGTAGATGGGTGTGTAACTAAAGTATGGTAGGAGTATGTATGGGATATTTTGATCGTTTAGAGATAAAAGATTTCAATAGTCGGGTAGTGCCGATTTTCCATAACATCCAACCTGTTCATAATATTGTAATTGCATATTTGTTAGAGGTTAAATTGAAATGCAATTAGAAGTGTTTGCATATTTGAATTAGTTGGGTAGGAGCTTGATAATTTTATATCAAGCTCCTATTTTTTGAAAGCTGTAACTTGAAAATGACTTTGAGAAATTTATTAAAAATAGTAGTTGTGTTGTTTGCTATGGGGCAAACCATGGCTCAATATAGGGTGCCATTGGATACCAGTTATACTTCTCGAAGTGCCTTTTTGAAAGCTCAAAAAAAATACCCTGAAATTGAATTGGTCACATTGAAAGCTGAGTCTGAAGTGGTAATCAAAAGAGATATTGTTTATAAAAGTATTGGTGGTCGAGATCTACATTTGGATGCGTTTTTTAAACCTCAAAAGGAACTGAGGCCGGCAATTATTTTGGTTCATGGTGGCGGATGGAAATCTGGGAATAAAACCATGCAGCAGCCATTGGCCCAACAATTGGCAGAAAGGGGATGGGTTTGCTTTACAGTTGAATATCGATTGTCGCTTGAAGCGCAATTCCCAGAAGGCATCAAAGATGTCAAGTCGGCTGTAAAATATGTGCGATTTAATGCGGAATCCTTCGGGGTGGATGCTTCCAAGATTGCTGTTTTGGGGTGTTCTTCGGGGGCTCAAATGGCCTCGTTAATTGCCACTACTAATGGAAATTCAGTATTTGAGGATGTGAAATTTCTAGAAACAGTTTCTTCAAATGTTCAGGCCTTGGTTAACATCGATGGGATTTTGGCGTTTCATCACCCGAAATCGGAAGAAGGGACTTTAGCTTTGGAGTGGTTGGGTGGCACTTACAAAGAGCTTCCTGAAATCTGGAATCAAGCTTCGGCACTTTCGCATGTCAATGGAAAAACACCGCCTTCACTTTTCATAAAAAGTGACTTTGAGAGATTTCAAGCGGGAAGAGATGAGTTTGTTAAAATTTTAGAACAAAATAACATATATTATGAGATAAAACCCATGCACAATGCACCGCATACCTTTTGGCTTTTCAAGCCTTGGTTTGATGAGGTGTTGTTAAGTGTGGATCAATTTTTAAAAACCGTGTTTTCCAACAATTAAAAATAAAATATTATGACAAGAATAAGTACCATACTCCTTTTGTTGATGATTTTTGGGGTGTCCTGTAAAGATAAATCAGCTTCAAAAGAGGCAGAAGCAACTCAAGAAACCGAAGTGGTAAAAGAGGTAGTTGAAACGCCTAAAACCTATGCCGAGATTTCTATTGCAGAAGGTGGCCAGTGGATAGATGGTCCTAGAGATCATAAGGAATATAGTGGCGGAACGTCTTTTAAAAATGTAACATCTTTAAAAGTTCCTGAACAACATACAGATCATTCTTGGTTTATCCGTTATGAAGGTCCAGGTTGGGAAAGTAGTAAAGTGGGTTACAGACTGTATCTGGATTGGAGAAATGCCATTGATATTTTTGGAAAGGTAACCGATGAGATGGTCTTGTCTCAAGTTGGGCAAGATGGTTTTGACTCGTACCATGAATTGCAGTCTTGGGGAATGGACATCTTAAAGGCTGGAAAATCCATGGGAGTTGGTTCTTTGGGAAGATATGATGGCAAGGAAGTACTGCATTTTAATGCGGTGGATTCCACCTTTGCCAATGTTGAGAATATGGCAAACATGTCTGTAGTCAATGTAGATTATTTTGGATGGAAGACCATGGATGATAAAATCGATTTAAAATCACAATTGAGCATTCAGCCTGATAGTAGAATGACTAAACATACCATGACGCCTTCAAAAGCGATTTCAGGAATTTGTACCGGAATTGTAAAGTTTGATGGAATTGATTTAATACAGAAAGAAAGCGATACTTCAGATTGGGCCTACATTGCTACTTATGGAGAGCAAAGCTTAGTGCCTGATAATTTGGGGATGGCTGTATTTTATAAAAAGTCAACAGTGGAGCAAGTTGTAGAAGGACCTCATGACCATTTGGTAGTGTTCAAACCAACAACAGAAGCAGTGTCATTTTACTTCTTAGGAGCTTGGGAAAAAGAAAAAGAAGGTATTACTACGGAAGAAGGTTTCTTGACGTATTTAGATGGGCTTTTGTCAGAATTAAATAATAATACCTTGTAATGAAAAGAGGTGCCCAAATGTTTCTCTTTGGAGGGCTTTTTTTCGTTGTCCAAATGCTTTGTGCACAAGAAACATCATTCACTATTGAGGATTGCGTCAATACCTTTTCAAAAGACCAAACAGTGTCTACCAAAGTGGGGTATCAATATTGGTTTGTCGATAAGGATTTCCTAGATGGAAGGACGATTAAAATGAGTGTGGTGGCACCAGGAAAATCAACCCATGCGCCTCATAAACATGTCGAAGATGAATTTTTTTATGTTCTGGAAGGGACAGCCAGATTTCATTTAAATGGAAAGGAAGTAGTGGTAGGCGCCAATACCAGTTTGTATTGTCCGTCAAACAGCATGCACGGTATTAGTAATGCCGGCGACACCGAATTGAAATATTTGGTGATTAAAAAATATGAGAAATAACAAATGAAAAAGTATGTAAAATCAGTTCTTGTTCTCGCCGTTTTAATGGGGACAATGAGCTGTAAAGAAAATAAAAAGGAGGTTATAACTGCAGAAGAACCTCAAAAAGAAATGACAATTCCAAAGAATTTAAAATGGTCTGAGCGTATGGCCTTGTCCGAAATTGTGCGTTTTCCAGATCCTACCAAGCTCGATTTTCGGGATAAGCCAAGATGGAGCTATACCAACGGCTTGGTGTTGCAGGCCATGTCTAGGGTTTACGAGCAAAATCATGATGAACGCTTGTTTGATTACATCTACGATTATGGCAATAGAATGATTGCTGAAGATGGAACGATTGATACCTATAAGCTTAGTAACTACAACTTGGATATGATAAAGTCGGGTGATGCTGTGTATTATTTGTACAATAAAGAGCAGGAGCCTAGATTTAAAATGGCTATGGACACGCTTCATAAGCAATTGGAGGGGCAACCCACAACTTCAGAGGGAGGCTATTGGCATAAAAAGATCTATCCTTACCAAATGTGGTTGGACGGAGTTTTTATGGCAGAGCCTTTTCATGCCAAGTATACCACAACATTTATGGATGGTGCCGAGGCAGCAAAAACCTTCGACAAAATTGTATTGCAATTTGACTTGATTGAAAAATATAATAGGGATCCAAAAACAGGATTGTATTACCATGGTTGGGATGAGAGCAAAGAGCAAAAGTGGGCCGACAAGGAAACTGGTCTGTCCCAAAACTTTTGGTCCCGCGGTATGGGCTGGTACGGCATGGCTTTAGTGGATGTATTGGATTATTTGCCAGAGACCCACCCGGGAAGGGAGCGAATTATCAAGTACCTAAACCAATACGCCGAGGCTATTGTCAAATATCAAGACAAAAGCGGTACTTGGTATCAAGTATTGGACATGCCTGAAAGACAAGGAAACTATTTGGAGGCTACAGGTAGTTGCATGTTCACCTATGCCTTGGCTAAAGGAGTTAACAAAGGTTATCTGCCAAAATCTTATTTAAGCTATGCTCAAAAAGGGTTTCAAGGCGTTTTGGACACTTTTGTGACTGTTGAAGCTGATGGGATGGTAAATCTTAATAAGTGTTGTGCCGTAGCAGGTTTGGGAGGGAATCCTTACCGTGACGGTACTTTTGAATACTACATCGGAGAAAAAATTAGAGCTAATGATCCTAAGGGAACCGGACCTTTTATCATGGCTGCTTTGGAGTTGAATCAATAATCAAAAAGCTTTCCTCAAATTTATGAAACTAGCAATTAGTTTATTTTTATCCTGCTTATACTTGGGGCTTTCGGCGCAAAATTCCAGACCATTATCTCAGGTTTGGGTAGCGGACAATGGTGATGGAACCTATAAAAACCCAATCCTTCACGCCGATTATTCCGACCCTGATGTTGTAAGGGTGGGTGACGATTATTATATGACCTCTTCATCGTTTAATTGTGTGCCTGGCTTGCCCATTTTGCATTCCAAAGATTTAGTGAATTGGGAGTTGATCAATTATGCATTGCCAAAACAGCCACCTTATGAGTTGTTTGATAAGCCACAACATGGAAATGGTGTATGGGCGCCCTGCATTCGATATCATGATGGTGAATTTTACATTTATTATCCCGATCCGGATTATGGCATTTACATGGTGAAGACTAAAGATCCTAAAGCTAATTGGTCTGAACCTATTTTGGTAAAAGGCGGAAAAGGTTTGATTGATCCGACACCTCTTTGGGACGATGAAGGCAAAGTGTATTTAGCCTATGCGTTTGCAGGAAGTAGGGCAGGGATTAAAAGTTTACTGGTAATTTGCACCATGAATGCTGAAGGCACTGTCGCGAACGACGATGAGGTTATGATTATAGATGGGCATGAGGAAGAACCAACCATAGAAGGACCTAAATTCTACAAACATAATGGCTACTACTATATTTTCGCACCTGCAGGTGGAGTGGCAACTGGGTGGCAAACGGTGTTGAGATCTAAGCAAATTTACGGGCCTTATCAAAAGCGCAAGGTAATGGATCAAGGAAAAACTTCTATTAATGGGCCTCATCAAGGAGCTTGGGTGCAAACACAGGCAGGAGAAGATTGGTTCATACATTTTCAGGATAAAGGCACTTATGGTAGAATTGTCCATTTACAGCCTATGAAGTGGGTTGATGACTGGCCTGTTATTGGGGAGGATAAAGATGGTGACGGTATTGGAGTTCCTGTGGCTTCTTATAAAAAACCAAATGTAGGGACAACTTATTCCAAAGTAACACCTCCTGATTCTGATGAGTTTAATGATCCATCTTTAGGATTGCAATGGCAGTGGCATGCCAACCCAAAAGTGTATTGGGGTTTTCCAACAAGTATGGGACATTATACCATGTACTGCATGCCCAAAGGAGAAGCTCAGAATTTAATGGAAATTCCAAATTTATTACTGCAAAAGTTTCCTTCGGAAGAATTTACGGCAACCACCAAAATGACTTTCAATGCTCGTTTTGATGGTGAGCAAGTTGGGTTTTTGATCATGGGATTGGATTATAGTTATCTTAAGGTGGAACAGCAATCAGGAAAATTAATGTTATCTCAGGTAACTTGTATGAATGCCGATAAAAATGGTGTTGAAAAGGATAACGCTTCAGTACCATTAAAAAATAATACCTTCTATCTTCAAGTGAAGGTTGGAAAAAATGGTGTTTGTGAATTTTTCTATAGTGAAAATGGAAAGAAATTTAAATCGATAGGAACTTCTTTTAAATCAAGGGAAGGGAAATGGATAGGAAGCAAAATAGGCTTTTTGGCATTGCGCGATGGTGTTATCAACGATGCAGGCAGTGTGGATATTGATTGGATTAGATTTACCGAATAATGAAGAAATCAACGGCAATATTGATATCATCGTTAGTCTTTGGGTATTGTTGCTTGTTGTTTCAGGGCTGCAAGGTGAATTCGTCTACCGAACTTCCTTTTTCCGTGAAATCAGATTTGTTCGATACTTTGCAAGTGGCTGATTTGGGGTTGAAAACACCAAAAGGGATTGAAACTTTTACGGTATTTAAACCGTCCGATAGTACCGACCATTTTAGTAACGGCGCTGTTATGACAGCTTTTAATGGCTACTTGTATTGTCAATGGCAAAGCTCCAAGCAAGATGAAGATTCAGAAGATACATGGGTGGCTTACAGTAGAAGTAAGGATGGTCGTTCTTGGTCTAAGCCAATGGTGTTAGCGGAGACACAATCCAGTGGTTATAGCACCTCTGGGGGATGGTGGAGAAATGGGGATACTTTGGTAGCCTATTTCAATGTTTGGCCCTCGAAACTAGTGCCCGAAGGAGGTTTTGCCTATTATAAAACGAGCGTGGATGGGGTGCATTGGTCTGATAAAAAGCCAGTATTAATGAAAGATGGTTCTCCTATGCAAGGGGTATTCGAGCAAGACCCACGTAGTTTGGAGAATGGACGGATTGTTAATGCGGCTCATTTTCAACCTGGATTACATGTTGCTCCCATTTTTACGGATGATCCTTCGGGTGTAATAGGTTGGACGAGAGCTGATTTTTCAAATAGTTCCTCCAAAAATGATGTGTCTCGTGAAATCGAACCAAGTTGTTTTAGTCAAAACGATCAGACGTTGGTGATGGTTTTTAGAGATCAGTTCAGTTCGTTTTTTTCTATGGCATCTGTAAGTCATGACCTTGGTGAAACATGGACGAGTCCAATGTTAACCCAAATGCCAGATTCGCGCTCCAAACAAAGTGCCGGTAATTTGCCAGATGGTACAGCGTATTTGGTTAATAATCCTGTCCATTCAAAAATAAGGATGCCCCTAGCAATTACTTTGAGTAAAGATGGAAAGTTTTTTGATAGGTCATTTATGCTTAGAAAAGGAGAGGAAGGTATTCAACCCCTGCGTTTCCAAGGAAAATACAAACGATTGGGGTACCATTATCCCAAATCGATGGTTCATGATGGGTATCTGTATGTTTCCTATACCACCAATAAAGAAGATGTAGAATTTACTAGGATTCCATTAGAGAGTTTGAAAGATTAATAGTTTTGAATTGCAATGAAATTAACCAAGATATATTATACTTTATTTTTAGCCATAAGTTTGATGGCGAACTTAGGCGTATTAGCTCAAGTGCATGACCAATCCTGGAGGGAAATAATTTATCAGGAAGAAGGTGGATGGTTTGCTTCGGAAGAGGCTACGGGAATAGCCGAAAATGTTCTGTTATACCAAAGAGATATTGGCGGCTGGCCTAAAAATATCCAAATGCATTTGCCTTTGAATTCAAAAGAAAAAAAGGAGTTGCAGGAGTTGAAAACTCAGGGCGAAGGCTGTACGACAGATAATGGTGCTACGGTTCAGGAAATGCGTTTTCTTTCTAAAATGTATCGTCAAGTTCCCGATGAAAGATATAAAGAAGCTTTTCTAAAAGGCGTGGATTATTTGTTGGCAGCGCAATATGATATCGGAGGCTGGCCTCAGTTTTATCCGCTTAAAAAGGGGTATTATTCACATATCACCTATAATGACGATTCCATGGCCAATATCATGAAGCTGCTTTTGGAATTAAAAAATAAGTCAGGGTATTATTCCATAGAACCAGATGAAACAACTTTAGTTAAGGTTAATATTGCTTTTGAAAAGGGCATTGACTGTATATTAAAAACACAATATGTTCAAAATGGGGTTTTAACAGGATGGTGTGCCCAACATGATGAGAAAACTTTTTCGCCTGCTAAAGCAAGGGCCTATGAATTGCCATCTTTAAGTGGGAAGGAATCGGCTAATATTGTGTTGCTGTTAATGGCTTTAGAACAGCCTTCCCCTGAAGTTGTGCAGGCTGTTGATGCGGCTGTGGTTTGGTTTAAAAGGGTGAAGGTTGAAGGTTTGCGAGAAGAACGGTTTTATGATGATTCCGGGGAATTAACTGAAAAAATAATGGTGCAGGTCGCAACTGCTGAAGCTATTTGGGCACGTTTTATGGAATTGGATGATAACAGGCCTTTCTTCTGCGATCGTGATGGGATTAAAAAGTACACCATGGCTGAAATTGGTGCTGAGCGAAGAAATGGTTATGCGTGGTACACCAATGAACCTAAAGAGGTGTTGAAACGTTACCCAAAATGGAAAGAGAAGTACGGGAAAGAAGCGCAAATCATTCATAAAAAACCAATGAACGAACGTTATATGGTGGTGGCTAAAGATGGTTCTGGAGAATATGCCAGTATTCAAGAGGCTATTAATAATACAAAGTCCTTTCCTTATGAACGCATAACCATTTTTGTGAAAAATGGGGTGTATTATGAAAAGGTAAAGGTGCATGAGTGGAATACTAACCTGTCATTGGTTGGGGAAAGTAAGGAACACACAATTATCACCTACGATGATTATTTTGATAAAATTAATCTTGGAAGAAATTCTACCTTTTTCACTCCTACCATGTTGGTGGAAGCTAACGATTTTGAGGCTCGGAATTTGACCATTCAAAATACCTCGGGTGATGTTGGACAGGCTGTTGCTTTATCGGTGTTTTCAGATCGTGTTATGATACATAACTGTAATATTTTAGGGAATCAAGATACTTTGTATGCATCAGGGATTGGAAAGCAATATTATAAGGACTGTTATATTGATGGTACTACTGACTTTATTTTTGGAGGGGCTACGGCACTGTTCGAGGATTGTATAATTCATAGTAAAAAGGATTCCTATATCACGGCAGCATCAACACCCCAAGGCGCAAGTTTTGGATATGTGTTTTTAAACTGTAAGTTGACTGCAGAAAAAGGTGTGACAGAAGTGTATTTGGGAAGGCCGTGGCGTATTTATGCGCAAACCGTGTTTTTGAATTGCGAAATGGAAGGGCATATTCTTCCGGAAGGTTGGCATAATTGGTCGAAGCCAGAAGCAGAAAAAAATGCCTTTTATGCCGAATACAATTGTAAGGGAGAAGGAATTCATCCAGAAAAAAGAGTGATGTGGTCACATCAGTTAAACAATAAAGAAGCAAAGAAATATACGAAAAAGAACATCTTAGGTGAACATCCAAAAAGTAATGAACCAGAGTGGTATGAACTATTTTAAAATATTGTTGCTGCTAATAGTGTTGGCAGGCTGTCAAAAACAAAGTGAACAGGTTGAAGAACCTCAAGCAGCTATTACAATTTATGCTGTTGGTGATTCTACAATGGCGAATAAGAAGGATCCTGAAGAAAATCCAGAGCATGGTTGGGTGCAAGTGTTGCCGCCATTTTTCAACGATAAGGTGACTGTGGAAAATCATGCGGTAAACGGACGCAGTACCAGAAGTTTTATTGCTGAAGGGCGTTGGGATTCGGTGGTTGCCAAATTAAAACCCAAAGATGTGGTTATTATTCAGTTTGGACACAACGATCAAAAGGAAAACGATCCAAAAAGATATACTAATCCGCGTACGGCATATCGTCATAACTTAATCAGAATGGTTCAGGAAACGCAGGATAAAGGAGCGATGCCAATTTTGTGTTCTTCAATTGTAAGGAGGAACTTTAATGAACATGGTACTTTGGTAGATACACATGGTATGTATCCTTTGGAGGTCAGGTTGGTTGCTCAAGAACTCGATGTTTCTTTTGTAGATATGCAGTATTTAACAGAACGGATGGAAGAGGCTTATGGTGTAGAAGAATCAAAAAAACTACATCTTCATTTTGAGTCAGGAGAACATCCTTTCTATCCTGAGGGAAAAGAAGATAATACACATTTATCGGCCCTGGGTGCTAATGAAGTGGCGAAAAGATTTGTTCAAGAATTGAAAGATTCAGAGAGTTTTTTGGTGGATTATTTGAAATAGAAGTCTAATTTTGAAAATAAAGTTTTAAGAAGATGGATTTGTTTAAATGGCTAGTTTTTGGAGCAATGTTATTGGCTGTGCAATTTAAAATGGTTTCGCAAGAGGAAATCGACTTGTATCCAAATGGTGTTCCTAATGCTATTGAGGATAAGGGGTATCAAGAAGAAGCTGAGGTTAATGAAGGCAAGGCGATTAGAGTATATAAAGTGTCAAAGCCTACGTTGGCGGTGTTTAAACCTGAAAAAAGTAATGGTACAGCGGTGATTATTTGCCCGGGTGGGGGCTATGGTTATTTGGCGATCGATAAGGAAGGTGTCCAACCTGCTAAATGGCTGAATGAGCTTGGAATCATGGCATTTGTTTTAAAATATAGACTTCCGTATGATGGTATCATGACAGATAAATCCTTTGGACCGTTACAGGATGTACAACAGGCAATTCGATATGTTAGAACCCATGCTGATGAGTTTCATCTTGATGCAACCAAAATAGGCATTATGGGATTTTCTGCTGGAGGTCATCTGGCGGCAACGGCTTCTACGCTTTATGATGAGGTTGTATATGAAGAAGGGTCGGTGTCATTAAGACCTGATTTTTCAATATTGGTTTATCCGGTAATTTCAATGGAGGATGTTGTTACGCATCAAGGATCTAAAACCAATTTGCTTGATGAAAATCCGGGGAAAGAAGAGGTTGAAAAATTCTCTTCGGAAGAACAAATTGATGCTGAAACACCACCTGCCTTTTTAGTGCATGCTACCGATGACGGAGCGGTGCCTGTGGAAAATAGTTTAAGATATTATAAAGGGCTTGTGGAAAATGGCGTGTCTTCGGAATTGCATGTCTATAATCAAGGTGGTCATGGATTTGGTTTAAAGGGGAGAGGTAGCAGTACAGCTTGGACCAAAACATTGGAAAATTGGCTGAAGGATTTAGACTTATGTGACTAATGTTTTTTTTGTGAAAAGCGCAATAAATCGCACTTTTTTTTGCTAATAAACTTGTCATTTTACGGTTAAAGGATATAAGTGAGAAAATTTGCACGAAAATTTTATGACGTATCTTTATTTTTTTAATTGAATTATTTAGAATTAAGTAGGGAGTTTAGATTTGTGTAAAACGGTTTTCAATAAGGAAACTCTAGATGATTTAAGGAATTATTGAGGTTAATCTAACATAGGATTAACCTGTTTGTTTTATAATTGATTCGGTAATTGCTCATCTTTTAAGTTTAATTTTTAAAATGCATTTTATCGGATTTTTTTGCATTTTATGGAATATTTTTTTTGCATTTGTTTTGTAAGGTCACTTTTTTTTATAATTTTACGAACCAAATTGCCTCAAAACCTATTAAAATTTAACCTTATGAGGCGTTTCGTTTAACATTTGTTTTCAGAATTGATTAATAGTAAGGATAAAAACGATTGTTAATTTAGGAGTTGAAAAGCTCGCTTTTGCATTAAAGTGATAATGAAAATACAAAACAAAAAAATATTTGTCTCAATTTTATTTGTGTTGGTGAGCTTTATCTGTGTTGCTCAAGATCCTCCGCAGCCTCAACCACAAGGAACTCCTCCTCCAGGGCTGCCGATTGATGGTTTAGTTTCAGTTTGTTTTATTGTTGCTAGTGTCTATGGTGTTAGAGTTAAAATCAAGCAGAAAAAATAGAATTTCCTATTGATACAGCCTGTTTAATTGGCTAATATATTTCCCCACAACATCAAATTCTAGATTTACGACACTTCCTTTATGAAACTGATTGAAGTTGGTATGTTCAAATGTGTAAGGAATTATAGCAACGCTAAATTCCCCCTTTTTAGAATTTACCACCGTCAAGCTTACTCCATTTACAGTAATTGATCCTTTTTCAATAGTTATATTATGTAAAGATGGGTCGTAAGTGAATGTAAATACCCAGCTACCATTTTCACTGCTGATCGATGTGCAAGTCGCTATTTGGTCAACATGGCCTTGAACAATATGGCCGTCCAGTCGGTCTCCCAATTTCATGGCTCTTTCCAGATTTACTTGATCTCCTATATTTAAAGAACCTAAATTGGTTTTATTTAGGGTTTCCTTAATGGCTGTAACTGTATATTCTTCATTTGAAATATTTACTACCGTAAGACAAACGCCATTATGGGCGACACTTTGGTCTATTTTTAATTCAGGAGTAATGTTGCTTTTTACGGTAATATGAAGGTTGTCCTGTTCAGTGTCTAGTTTTGTGATTACTCCTAAGTCTTCAATAATTCCTGTAAACATAATGTCGAATAAATGGTTAAATTTGCAGGTACAAAAGTACGTACAATTACTGTATTTACTGAAAGGGCTGTTGTTTTTGTGGTAAGGTTTAACGTTATTAGACCATATGAGAGGTGACAGCTTGTAATTTTGACATATATTTTAATGAAAAAAGATAATACAATAAGAGTAGGAATTTCGGTAGGTGATTTAAACGGTATAGGACCAGAAATTATCTTAAAAACCTACGAAGATCCTCGTATGCTAGAATTTTGTACACCTATAATTTTCGCCTCTATTAAGGTGATGTCGTTCTATAAGAAGCATATTGGAAGCAATGTTAATTTACATGGAATTCATGATGCTGGCCAAATAGTGGACGGGAAGATTAATGTTTTGAATGTTTGGAAAGAAAATGTCACTGTTGAATTTGGTAAGGAGGATATTAAAATAGGAGGCTATGCAGTGAAATCTTTGGAAGCAGCTACTCAGGCGCTTAAAAAAGGAGCTGTGGACGTATTGGTGACAGCGCCTATCAATAAGCACAATATCCAATCTGATACCTTCAAATTCCCGGGACATACGGATTATTTGGCCAAGGAGTTGGAAGGTAAGAGTTTGATGTTTATGGTTACTGAAGGGCTTAAGGTTGGTTTACTTACCGACCATGTTCCTGTAAAGGATGTGCCTAAAAATATCACACCTCAATTAATCCAGGACAAAATAAATACCGTTTATATCTCTTTGGTAAAAGATTTTAATATCAATAGGCCTCGTATTGCGGTGTTGGCCATTAATCCACATGCAGGGGATAATGGTGTTATAGGAGAGGAGGATGACAAGGTTTTAGGACCTACCTTGAAGAAAATAAGAGAAACTGGGAAGTTGGTTTATGGGCCATATTCGGCAGATAGCTTTTTTGGCTCAAACAATTACAAAAATTTTGATGCAGTGGTAGCTTCCTATCACGACCAAGGTTTAATTCCCTTCAAGACAATTTCGTTTGGACAGGGGGTGAATTTTACTGCAGGATTGAGTAAAATTAGAACGTCACCAGATCATGGGACGGCCTATGAGATTGCTGGATCCAATAAAGCCGATGAAAGCTCGTTTAAAGAAGCGGTGTTCACGGCCTTACAGATTTATAAGAATAGAAGTGAGTACGAAGTACTTTCAAAAAACCCATTAAAAAAGGCGCCAAAAAAGATATGAACATTTTTTGTTTATAACAAGTAGTAATAAATAAAAAATTTATATATTTGCAGGCTCAAAATGACAGTGACTATGAAGCCCTTAAAAGAATATACCATACAATTTGTAGGTTTAAAGGTAGGAAAGCATCATTTTGATTATCAAATTGATAATAAGTTCTTTGAACATTTTGAGTACGAAGAGTTCAATGATGTAAACATCGAGACCCATTTGGATTTTGAAAAAAAGTCCACTTTAATGGAGCTGCATTTTACTGTTGAAGGTACTGTAAATGTCAATTGCGATGTAACCAATGAGCCGTTTGACCAAAAGGTTAAAGGTCATTTTGATTTGGTTGTTAAGTTTGGAGAGGAATACAACGATGAATATGAAGACATATTGATCTTGCCTCATGGAGAATACGAACTGAATGTGGCGCAATACATTTATGAATTGGTCATATTGTCGGTACCTGCCAAACGTGTGCACCCAGGTGTAATGGATGGTACATTGCAGTCGGACGTACTTAAAAAGTTGGAAGAGTTGAGCCCAAAAGGGGAAAAGGAAACTAAAACATCGGAGGAGATAGACCCTCGTTGGAATACATTAAAAAAACTATTAACGGATAAATAACATATAAAATGGCACATCCTAAAAGAAAGATTTCTAAAACAAGAAGAGATAAGAGAAGAACACATTACAAGGCATCTGTTCCTCAGATAGCGACGTGTCCTACTACAGGAGAAGCTCACTTATACCACAGAGCTCATTGGCACGAAGGAAAGTTGTACTATAGAGGTCAAGTCCTAATTGACAACTCTGAGAAAGAAGAGAATTTAGCATAAATATTATGCATGCATATAATAAAACGCTCAGCAATGAGCGTTTTTTTTATGATTAATTTTTTAAAGTCTCAAAAACAAGTTAATTTGCGCCTTAATTGACTAAAAAAGTAGTAATTTCGTCAAAATTTACTTGTTTTTGGCCTTTTTTGCCAAAATTTTGGATAACTAATAAATAAGTAATGAGTAAAATCACAGCGGCAATTACAGCTGTAGGAGCCTATCTACCTGACTTTGTATTATCAAATAAAGTTCTAGAAACTATGGTTGATACAAACGATGAATGGATTACTACTAGAACGGGTATCAAAGAAAGGCGAATACTTAAAAAAGAAGGGGCAGGAACATCTTACCTTGCCATCAAAGCAGCAGAAAACTTAATGGAACGCAAACAGGTGGATCCCAAAGAAATTGATTTGGTGATTGTGGCTACGGCTACCCCAGATTTGTTGGTGGCATCTACTGCGGTTTACGTAGCTTCTGAAATAGGAGCGACCAACGCCTTTGCATACGATTTGCAGGCAGCGTGCTCTAGTTTCCTTTACGGAATGTCTACAGCAGCGGCTTATATCGAGTCTGGTCGTTATAAAAAAGTACTATTGATTGGAGCAGATAAAATGTCTTCGATCATTGATTATACAGACCGGACTACCTGCATTATTTTTGGAGACGGTGCCGGTGCAGCTTTGTTCGAACCAAATACGGAAGGTCTAGGATTTCAGGATGAATATTTGCGAAGCGATGGTGCCGGAAGGGAATTCCTTAAGATTGAAGCAGGAGGATCTATTTTGCCTCCAAGTGTGGAAACTGTAAAAAATGGTCAACACTTCGTACATCAGGATGGACGCACAGTATTTAAATTTGCGGTGTCCAATATGGCCGATGTAGCTGAAAAAATCATGCAGCGAAATAACCTTAGCCATGAGGACGTGTCTTGGTTGGTGCCACACCAAGCCAACTTGCGTATTATCGATGCAACTGCCAATAGAATGAGCCTTCCAGAGGAAAAGGTTCTTAAGAATATCCATCGTTATGGAAACACAACTTCGGCCACCTTACCGTTGTTGTTAAGCGATTTCGAATCCCAATTCAAAAAAGGAGATAATTTAATATTTGCTGCCTTTGGTGGCGGATTTACTTGGGGATCGGTCTATTTAAAATGGGCCTACAATTCCTAATTCTTAAACTAAACTAATAATATAATTAAACTATTATGGATATAAAGGAAATTCAAAACTTAATCAAATTTGTAGCCAAATCTGGTGCAAGTGAGGTTAAATTGGAAATGGACGATATCAAGATCACCATTAAGACAGGAAGTGACGATAAAGGTGAATCTACTACTATCTTACAACAAATCCCAGTTAACAATCCTATAGCGCAAGCTCCTCCAGTAGCAGAGGTGCAAGCTACTATTCCTGCAGCAGTTCCAGCGGCAGCTCCAGCAGATGACAATTCAAAATATGTAACTATTAAGTCTCCTATCATCGGTACTTTTTACCGTAAGCCTGCACCAGACAAACCTGTATTTGTGGAGGTAGGCAGCACTATTAAAGAAGGAGATGTGCTTTGTGTAATCGAAGCCATGAAACTTTTCAACGAAATAGAATCTGAAATTTCAGGTAAAATCGTAAAAATATTGGTGGACGATGCCTCTCCAGTAGAGTTTGATCAACCATTGTTTTTAGTGGACCCATCTTAATGTAAAATCCCAATTTTCAATTCCAAAACCTGAAGAGGTACTTCGGGATTTGTTTTTTGAATATTGAAAATTTGAAGAATTTATGTTTAAAAAAATATTAGTTGCCAATCGAGGAGAAATTGCACTTCGTGTAATTAGAACCTGTAAGGAAATGGGCATTAAAACGGTGGCTGTGTATTCTACGGCAGATGCCGATAGTTTGCACGTTAAATTTGCCGATGAAGCGGTTTGTATTGGTCCTGCCCCTAGTTCAGAATCTTACTTAAAAATGTCAAATATCATTGCAGCTGCAGAAATTACCAATGCAGATGCAATTCACCCAGGTTATGGATTCTTGTCTGAAAATGCCAAGTTTTCAAAAATCTGTGAAGAACACGATATCAAGTTTATTGGTGCCTCTCCGGAGATGATCTCGAAAATGGGAGATAAGGCCACTGCAAAAGCAACCATGAAGGAAGCTGGTGTGCCATGTGTGCCTGGAAGTGACGGAATCATTGCTAGTTACGAGGAGTGCGAAAAGTTGGCCGAGGAAGTTGGTTATCCTGTAATGCTGAAGGCTACTGCCGGAGGTGGTGGTAAAGGAATGCGTGCTGTTTGGAAGGCTGAAGACCTCAAAAACGCATGGGATTCCGCCAGACAGGAATCTAAAGCAGCCTTTGGAAACGATGATATGTACATGGAAAAACTCATTGAAGAGCCTAGACATATCGAGATCCAGATTGTTGGAGATTCCAGAGGAAAAGCATGTCACTTGTCAGAACGTGACTGTTCTATCCAACGTCGTCACCAAAAATTGACAGAGGAAGTGCCATCACCTTTCATGACCGATGAGTTGAGAACCAAAATGGGGGACGCAGCTGTAAAGGCGGCCGAATATATAAAATACGAAGGCGCCGGTACCATCGAGTTTTTGGTGGATAAGCACCGTAACTTCTACTTCATGGAAATGAACACGCGTATCCAAGTGGAGCATCCAATTACCGAGCAGGTAATTGATTTCGACTTGATCCGTGAACAAATTTTGGTGGCTGCAGGTGTGCCAATTTCTGGTAAAAACTACGAGCCAAACTTACATTCCATTGAGTGTAGAATCAATGCGGAAGACCCGTTCAACGATTTTAGACCATCACCAGGTAAAATCACCACATTACATGCACCGGGAGGACATGGTGTTCGTTTGGATACCCACGTATATGCTGGGTATACCATTCCGCCAAACTATGACTCTATGATTGCGAAGTTGATTACAACCGCTCAA
The DNA here is from genome assembly GCF_001280505.1 of Mangrovimonas sp. TPBH4. GTDB lineage: Bacteria > Bacteroidota > Bacteroidia > Flavobacteriales > Flavobacteriaceae > Mangrovimonas_A. Next base: position 170,223 of record NZ_LBIO01000040.1, on the reverse strand, counting down.
ACTAGAGAAGAAGCCATCAACAAAATGAAGCGTGCTTTGGATGAGTTCGTCATCGAAGGAATTAAAACAACCATTCCTTTCCACAGACAGTTGATGGACCACCCAGATTATCTTGCTGGAAACTATACCACCAAATTTATGGAAGGTTTCAAAATGCAAGATCTTAAGGAAGAAGAATAACATATTCCTATAAAATAATAAAGACTCCGAATTGTAAAGTTCGGAGTTTTTTTATGGTGTTCTTTTGCCCAAAAGTATTTGCCCAAAAGTCAGGCTGTCCGTTGTATCTTTTTGTGAAAAACAAAAAGGATGTCACTTCCATCCTTAACACGAAAACAGTAACTTCGTAACATGAATTGGTCTTTTTGGGAAATACAATCTTGGTTCTCCAACGTGGATTTTACCATTGTTGGCAGTGGTATTGTTGGGTTGAACTGTGCCCTGCATCTAAAGAAAAAATATCCAAAGGCCAAGATACTTGTTTTGGAAAAGGGCATCTTGCCTCAAGGTGCTAGTACCAAAAATGCCGGTTTTGCCTGTTTCGGGAGTCTTAGCGAGATCTTGGAGGATATGCAGTCCCATGATGAGGAAAATGTATTTCAGTTGGTTCAAAAACGTGTGGAAGGCTTAAAACTATTGCGTCAAAATTTAAGTGATACAACTATTGATTTTAAACAATATGGGGGCTACGAACTGTTTACTCAAGAACAAAGTTCTTCTTTTGATGCTTGTTTGGAGCAAATGGAATCCGTTAACAAGTTGCTTCATCCTTTGTTTAAGGAAGAGGTATTTGAACTGAAGGAAAATACATTTGGATTTCAAAATGTGCAAAACAAATTTCTATACACCTCTTTCGAAGGTCAGATTGACACAGGAAAAATGATGGAGGCTTTGTTGTTTAAAGTGCAGTCTTTAGGTGTGAAGATCTTGAATAACGTTGCTGTTGAAAGCTTTTCGGAAACAAATACAGGTGTAGTCATAAAAACGAAGGATTTTGAAGTGTCAACTTCCAAATTATTTGTGGCCACCAACGGATTTGCGTCCCAACTTTTAAACGAAACCGTCTTGCCGGCAAGAGCTCAAGTGTTGGTAACCAAACCTATCAAAAAATTACCATTTAAAGGCACCTTTCATTTGGATAGAGGGTATTATTATTTTAGAAATGTCGGGGATAGAGTGCTTTTTGGAGGTGGTCGAAACTTGGATTTTAAAACAGAGGAAACCACCCAATTTGGACTCTCGGAATTAGTTCAAAACCAGTTAGAGGATTTGCTTAAAAACACAATTTTACCTGATATATCTTTTGAAATTGAAAACAGATGGAGTGGTATTATGGGGGTTGGAGCGCAAAAGAAACCAATCCTGAAGCAAGTGTCCAACAATGTGTTTTGTGGTGTTAGACTGGGAGGCATGGGCGTTGCCATTGGGAGTTTGGTAGGAAAGGAATTGGCTGAATTGTTAGATTGATATCATGAATAAGCTCATCAGATTTTTTGTGAAACTTATTTTTCTGTGGATTATCCTTTCTGCAGGCTTGGTGATTATCTATCGTTGGGTGCCGGTACCCATCACACCGCTGATGGTAATTCGCTATTATGAGCAGCCAAAGGAGAAAGAGAGACAAATGTGGAAACACGATTGGGAACCTTTGGAAGCGATTTCTAAAAATCTACAATTGGCCGTTATTTGCAGTGAGGACCAAACCTTTGTAAAACATCATGGATTCGATGTAAAAGCCATTGAAAAGGCCTATGAAAATAACAAAAAAGGCAAGCGAATTAAAGGAGGAAGTACTATTAGTCAGCAAACGGCAAAAAATGTGTTTTTATGGCCAGGACGTAGTTGGTTACGTAAAGGATTGGAAGCATATTTCACATTTTTAATTGAATTGGTTTGGCCAAAGGAACGTATTATTGAGGTGTACCTTAACAGCATTGAAATGGGTAATGGTATTTATGGTGCAGAAGCGGCTTCCCGTTATTGGTTTAAAAAGCCTGCCAGTAAATTATCCCAATATGAGGCAGCTGCTATAGCGGCTATCTTGCCCAATCCAAGGCATTACAAAGCTCAACCTGCCACAGCATATATTCAGGGGAGAAAGGAGTGGATTGTTAAACAAATGGGCTTTTATGGACCTTTAGATTATTCTGTTCCCAATGAAGAATAAAGAATTAATAAAACCTAAGTTGCTGCATCAATGCATGGAATTGATAGACGCTCGGTTGAAGGTCAGCCAACAAAGTATTCTGGATATTCAAGAATCCCTAAATTCCGAAACTAAAAGCAGTGCGGGAGATAAGCATGAAACAGGCCGTGCTATGCTGCAATTGGAACGGGAAAAGGCAGGTCAACAATTAGCAGAACTGGAACGCACCAAAGCAGTTCTATCCAAAATAGATCCTAATAGTAGCCCTAAAATAATTGGTTTGGGGAGTGTGGTGTTTACCGATAAAGGAAATTATTTTATAGCTATAAGTTTGGGTGAACTGAATATTGAAGACATGGCTTTTTATGCCATTTCAGCTGCCACTCCAATAGGTCAGTTGCTAATGGGGAAACAGGTGGGTGATAACTTTGTTTTTAGAGGAACTCAATTTAATATTATCGGTGTATTATAAGTGGTAATTAAAATATAGTTTATGTTTGTAATAGTATATTTATATTATTATGAAAAATATTACAATAATATGTTTTCTTGCAGGGATGTTTTTTGGTTGTCAAAAGACTATTGAAAACCCGAAAACACAGATTATTATAACCACAGATCAAGACAGTCTTTTATATGTAGACTTTTACAGACCTCAAGATGGTATATTTTTATGGGGGAGCAAAAAAGATAGTATTCACCGAAACAACAATAAAGAGTTTAGAATAGATGTTGACCTCCAAGAACCTGAATATGTAAAACTAAATGTTAGTGGTAAGGAGTTAAGAATGGTTTTATTACCAAATCAAACGTATCGGATTGCGATCAATAATGATAAAGTTTCTTTTTCTGAAGATAATGGAGAAGGGCAAGAGTTGTTTAATCAATTTAACAGAGATGATATAGGTACTTTTAGTTTTCAAGATAGGTTTGTAAAGGATAGCACTTTTGCCTTGCTTGAAAGCAGTTTGTATAAGTTGAAGAGTACAGAACTTAGGCAATTAGATTCTTTATTGAATGCCGATAAAATAGATCCGCAATTTTACGAGTTCAGCCTGAATGATATCAATTATTATTATGCCAATGCACGGGTTAGCTTGGTTTCGGGGTCAAGTAGAAAGGGTAATTTCGAGGAGAAAAAGGAAATCGACTCTATTATCACTACTACCCTTCGTCAATATCCATATAACATCAAGGATGCACCAATAAATTGGTATAAGTATGTAAGGAGTGGTATTATATGGCCTAAATTAAAAAGTCAGTTTAATTGGGAACAAAGAGATGAGTTGTATCAAAAGGACAGTTTGCATCCTGTTATTATTGAGACCATAAATAAAAATTTATCTCCAGAATACCAGGAACGCTATTTAGCCTATTACTTGTTTTCTGCATTAAAGGTCAAAAAGTTTGAAAAGAGTTTGGTAGTTGCTTTCAAAGATTTTAAATCCTCATATCCTAACAGCAAGTTTATACCCTACATAGAACCAGATATTAATGAGATTGTAGAATTTCATGATAAAATAAAGGGTGAAATGCCCTCAGCGGTAAGATTTTTGGACAATGAAAACATTAATGATTTCAATAGATTGCTTTTGGATACGAATGGAGAAAAACTATATGTAGATGTTTGGGCAACGAATTGTGCTCCGTGTAAAAAGGAATTTGAACATAATGAGGCTTTAAACCAATTATTGGAGAAATATAACTACAAAAAGTTATACGTGTCATTAGATAGGAAAGAGGACAAGCAACGTTGGTTGGATATGATTAAATACTATGACCTCTTGGGCTATCATCATTTAGCAAGTCAAGAATTCTTTGCTCACTTTGCAAATAACTTTTCACCTTATGAGGGCTCTGTATCTATTCCTCAATATTTATTGGTAGATGAAAAAGGGAATATAAAAACTATAGACGCTCCAAGGCCAAGTAAATTGGAACAACTTGAAGCAGTATTGAAGGAGGAAAGCCTATAGTTGTTTTTCAATATAAATAGAGGTGCCTAATTCAATTGTTTTGGGATGATTCAAAAAAACAATATCTCCATTTAAATCTGCTTCAATCAAATAATAACCCCCTTTAAAATAGGCCTGTTTGACGGTTGCTTTAAGGTTAGATTTTGGAACCACTTTTAATTGATGAGCGTAAACAATGTTTCCTTCAATGATATTGAATTCTCCAAAAAAGGAAGCTATTAAAGGCGTCTGTGGATTATTGAACAAATTTTCAGGGGAATCATTGCCTACAATTTGGTGCTTGTCCAAAACAATCATTCTATCTGAAAATCCTAAAACATCTTCACTGTCATGGGTGGCAACAATACAGGTAATTTTATGTCGCTTTAAATATTGAAACACATTTCGGCGTAAGGATTGTTTTTTAAAATTGTCAATGTGGCTAAAGGGCTCATCCAATAACATTATTTCTGGCTGTTTTGCCAAAGCTCTCGCCAAGGCCACACGTTGCTTTTGGCCACCACTTAAGGTCTTTACTTTGGTTTTGGCAAAGTGGGACAACTCTACAACCTCCAGGAGTTCAGCAACTCTTTTTTGTTTCTCTTTGGGATAAAAGTTAGACAGGAATTTTCCAATGTTTTCCTCTACCGATGTGAAAGGCATCAAATCAAATTCTTGGGCGACATATTTCATAAAATCGTAGCCAATGACCAAATTGAATTTTGGCCCCAATATTTGTGTGTTTTTCCAAAAAATCTCGCCTTGGTCTAAATCGTGTTCGCCGTAGAGTAACTTTAGAAGAGTACTTTTACCCGAGCCGCTTTCCCCAATTATGGAAAGGTGTTCGCCAATACCAACTTCAAAATTGACATCTTTTAATACCGAATTGTCTTTATAGTGAAATGATAAGTTTTTTACTTGAAGCATGCTGCAAAAATAGCATAAAAAACGCTCAGTTAGCTGAGCGTTTAAGTTATGTTTCTGAGAGGTTATTGTTTAATGAACTTCTTGGTTTTAATGAATGTGTTATTCACTAGACGTAATACATAGTTGCCATTTGATAAAGTAGATACATCAATAGAATTGTTTGTGAGTTTGGCATTCAAAACACGTTTTCCCTGTATGTCAAAAACCGTATAGACGGTATTTTCCAATTCCAAAGAAGAACTTAAATATAACATGTCTTTGGTTGGGTTGGGGTAAATGATCAAATTATCAACAATGGAGTCCTCAAGGCTAAGGGTTTCACTTTCTTGGATGACTAGGGACCCATTTATGGACGGGTTTAGGATTTCATCAATAGCGCCAGAGGGCCAATAGATTCTAACATAATTTACGGTAGTGTCAGAACCAAGCCCAAAATGGGTGTTTAATGTATGCATATATTTAAAACCTTCACCACTTCTTACATCTCTAATTTGAGTGCCAGAAGGGGTGCTTATTTCTACCCTCGATCCAATACCGTTGCGATTACTGGAATCTTCACTTTCATGGATATTTCCAACGGTAATTATTTTAAGCCAATTGTTGTCATTGGTGTCATTGTAATAAATGGTATTAAACCTAAAAAAATCCAAAAAGCCATCGTTGTTCAGGTCGCCAATTGCTCCAGAACCTGGAATAGTTAAGTTGTCCATAAGAGTAAAAGTCATGTCTCCATTTCCAAATAGAATATCGCCATTGGTGTAAATGTCAAGATTTCCATCGTTGTCAAAATCCCCAGGGACGTTTTCGTGTCCAAAGGCAGCTTCGGCCACTCCAGAGCCTGAGGTAACATCTGTGAAGGTGCCGTCGCCATTGTTCATCATAAGCTTATGGTCATTGACTGTTATTTCAGGGTCTGTATCATTTTGACTAGACCCAACGTAGGCATCCATATCTCCATCATTATCGAAATCGCCCCAAGCAGCAGACCATGTTTGGATAATATCAGCTAGCCCAGCAGCAGCCCCTACTTCTGTATAGGTGCCATCTCCATTATTTTGGTATAATTGGTTAGTACGTCGCGCATCAGATCCACCACATTTGGCCATAAACATGTCAATGTCGTAATCGTTATCATAATCAATCCAAACCGAGGCATAGTTGCCTCCAGTCGAAAAGTCTCCAAGACCATTAGTGTTTTCGTAAATCAAGTTGTTGTCACCATCATTTATATAAGAGACACTGGGTGCTAAATCATGGCACATAAAGGCGTCTAAATGCCCGTCATTATTAATGTCTACAAAATTACCACGCTGGGAAAATACACTCTCAGAACCTGAAATTTCCGTAAAGGCAGTTCCATCATCATTGGCCTGCATAAATGTGACTCCATTGGATGAGCCGTACATGAGGTCGTTGTAGCCATTAGCATCCCAATCACCTGCAGATAAACTCCAAGTAGGGAGAAAATCGGCCTCGGATGTATAAATGGTCACATTGTTGAATCCTCCACTTGCCAATTGATAGTTGATGTTAATATAATGGTCTGGTGTTGTAACACCGTCAACAGTAGTTTCTGCATTAATGGACACGGTGTCGTCCAAAAAATCCCCGTTCATATCTACTACACCTAGGTCGTAAGGACCATTGGCCGTGACATATTCGGTGGAGAAAGTAATTGGGGGAGTATTGCCGCTTTGCGCATGGGTTGCAAAGGAAGCCAAAAGGGAAGCCAAAAAGAGTATTTGTTTTTTCATAATTAAATGGATTAACTATTATTCACAGTTTATATTTAATGAACTGATCCAGGTTTGTAAAAGCTCAATACCTTCATCATGTTTTAGGGTTCTGCCCAATAAGGGCATTCTGAGGGATTCTTCTGTAGTGTTCAGCCTTACCAGCAGCAAAGAGTTTTCTGGGCTGCCGGGATTGATGATGTTGGAGGCGGAAGGATCGTAAATATCTTGGGCTTCCACACAAAGGCCTAAATTGGTCAAGTCTTCGGTTTCATGGAAGGCAAAACGGAGTTCTCTGTAGTTGCAATGTCCCAAATCGGAATGGCAATGTGCACAGTTGATGTCTAAATATGAACGCACTCTTGTTTCCAAATCCTCTGTGTCGTCACTCCAAGAAACCATATGGTCTATAGTGTCTGGGAAATCAGGACTTAAATAGCCAAACTCCACCCATTTCTCCAATTGGTTTTTCGTACTGCCATCTTGGTACGTATAGTTGCGATCCAGGTTTTGTGGTTTTACTCCAATAGGATAGGGCGTGTCGTTTTCCGACTTATGACATGTAAGGCATTCTGCATAAGGCGGAATACGGTAATTGATATTTTTTTGAATGCCATTTTCAAGAAACTGAAATGCTTTTAGGCTTCCGGTAAGATCGAACGTTGCTTCTGTTTGCAAATCGTTCCAAACATAATTGGCAAAAATCCAACCTTCTTCTTTCTTAATTTGAAGGCGAGTTTCTATTAGTTTTTTAGAGGCTTCAGGAAGGACTTCGTCATAATAGAAGTTTTTGATTAGAATAGTGCCTAATGGAAATTCAATAATGGAATAGTCATCAATATAGTGGGCTTGAGAATCCTTGGGCATCCAAACAAAGCGTTTTTTATGGGCGTAGTCTGAAAATAAAGGAGCAATGACATCGTAAGGTAAAACCCCATAAACGGGACTTAAATCAGCTATGTTTCCTTCGAAAAAATTGTATTCGGAAAGTGTGGGATATGGGACGTTTTCAATGTCGAAAACTACGGGAGAGGTTTCTTCCGGCTCTGCTATGGGGACATACTGGTCGTCATCCTTGGCGCAAGAAAAAAATACCAAGACCACCCAAAAAAAGCCAAATACCCTTACATAGTTTTTTAACATTCGCAGTAAAATTTGGACAACTAATATAATTCTTTGTACAAAGCAAAAGCAATTAATTAGTTGAATTACACGTTTTTACTGTTTATTTGAATGTTGTTTTAAGGTTTTAACTTTTGCTAATTTAAGGTGGTCTTGGTTATGATATTTTTATTAAATCAAATTGTTTTCCAACAAATATTCAGCAATTTGAATGGTGTTGGTAGCAGCTCCTTTACGTAAATTGTCGGCAACAATCCACATGTTTAGAGTATTTGGTAGAGATTCATCTCTTCTTATTCTTCCTACAAATACCTCGTCTTTATCATGCGCATAAATTGGCATTGGGTAGGTGTTTGTAGCTGTGTTGTCCTGAACAATCACTCCAGGCGTTTCACTTAAAATGGTTCTGATATCTGCTAAGTCAAAATCATTTTCAAACTCTACGTTTACAGATTCACTATGCCCTCCTGCAGTTGGAATTCTAACCGCTGTTGCGGATACTGCAAAGGAATTATCACCCAAAATTTTCTGAGGCTCTTTAGCCAATTTCATTTCTTCTTTAGTGTAACCATTGTCCTGGAACACGTCACAGTGAGGCAATGCATTGCGCCCAATTGGGTAAGGATAGGCCATTTCACCTTCTACACCAGCAATTTCATTTTCTAATTGTTTTACTGCCTTAACACCAGTTCCAGAAACTGATTGGTAAGTAGAAACAATCACACGTTTCATTCTATATTTTTCATGAAGTGGTGCCAAAGCCATTACCAACTGAATCGTTGAGCAGTTTGGGTTGGCGATAATTTTATCTTCTTTGGTTAATTCGCTAGCGTTGATTTCAGGAACCACCAATTTTTTAGTAGGGTCCATTCTCCAAGCAGAAGAGTTGTCTACCACGGTTGTACCAACTTCGGCAAATTTAGGCGCCCATTCCAAAGAGGTGTCTCCTCCCGCAGAAAATAAGGCCACATCTGGCTTCATGTTTACGGCATCTGCCAAACCTACTACGGTATATTCCTTGTCCTTAAATGTAATTGATTTTCCAACAGAACGCTCTGAGGCTACTGGGATTAATTCTGTTAATGGGAAATTGCGTTCTGCAAGAACTTTCAGCATAACTTCTCCAACCATTCCGGTTGCTCCTACTACTGCTACTTTCATGTTACATTTTGTATTTAAAGGGTTTTTGAATTGTTTTGAGCAAAGCTAAGTATTAATTGAGTATTTAGGGCACAAAAAAAGCCTCAGTGTCTTTAAAACCAAGGCTTTTTTACAACAAATAACAAAAAGTTATATATTTAACAATCTTATTTTTTAAGCAAATCCCGAATTTCTGCCAATAATTCTTCTTGGGTTGGTCTAGCAGGTGCAGCAGGAGCTGGTTCTTCTTTTTTCTTTAGGGAATTGATACCTTTTATAAGCATAAACATCACGAACGCCACAATAATAAAGTCGATGACATTGGTTAAAAACTGTCCGTAAAGTATCGCGACTTCTCCTATAATTTCACCTGCTTCGTTAGCAGTGCCTTCGGCAATGACATACTTGAGGTCCTTGAAATCTGATTTGAAAATCAACCCTATTATAGGGGAGACAATGCCTCCTGTAAAAGAGGTTACCACTTTGCTGAAGGCAGCACCCATCACGAAGGCCACGGCAATGTCTACCAAGTTGCCCTTCATGGCAAATTCCTTGAATTCTTTTAGCATAAGAAATATGTTAATTGGTTATTACCTCACTAAAATACCAAAAAAACAATCAGTTAAAAATCAATTAAAAAGATTATTCTAGAATGACCCTTTTAACCCTTTGTGAGATGGCTGTGAGGATTTCATAGGAAATGGTATTGGCACCTTGTGCAAACTCCGAAGCCGTCGGTTGCTTGCCAAAAATGATGACTTCATCCCCTTCGTTACAGTCAATATCGGTGATATTTACCATAATCATGTCCATACACACATTGCCAATAATAGGCGCGCATTGGCCATTGATGGTTACAGCCCCTTTGCCATGACCATATTGCCTGCCAATACCATCGGCATGACCAATAGGGATGGTGGCTGTTTTTTGAAATTTATTGGCTTTAAAGGCTCGATTGTAGCCCACGGTTTCCCCTTTCTTGATATGGTGAATTTGTGAAATAACCGATTTAAGCGTCCCGATAGGTTGGAAGTTTTGGTTCTCTTCTTCCGAATTTCCAAAGCCATACAACCCAATACCGCTGCGTACCATATCAAAATGTGCTTCGGGATAATTTAGGATTCCAGATGTGTTGCACATATGCAGCATGGGTTTAAAGCCAAGGGTTTCAGTAAAGTCTTTGGCAATGGCTTTAAAAGTTTCAATTTGGGTAAGGGTGAATTCCTTTTCATTCAAGTCTTCACTGGCTGCCATATGTGAAAATATGGATTTTACACCAATCGCTTTGGTATGGTTCAAAATAGACGCAATGCCTTTTACATCATATTCGGAAAACCCTAATCGGTTAAGGCCTGTGTTGAACTTTAAATGAATGGGATAATCGGTCTGACCTTCTTTTTCGGCCACGGCAATGAACTCATTCAACACTTTGGAGTTGTATAAACTAGGCTCCAAGCAACGTTCAATAAGTTGTTTGAAATGCGCAGGCTGTGGGTGCAGTACCAAGATGCGTTTCGTAATACCAGCTTCGCGAAGGGCAATCCCTTCACTAGTGTAGGCCACTGCAAAATAGTCTACATCAAGTTCCTGTAAAAACTTGGCAATTACATTGGCATCGTGCCCATAGGAATAGGCTTTAACCACGGCCAAAAATTGAGTGTCATTTTGGAGTTTGGACCTAAGGTAGTTGTAATTGTGCTTGAGGGCTTTTAAGTCTATTTCAAGGGTAGTTTCCTGGGCTTTGGGCATTACTGGTCTTCTTTATTTTTAGGAGAAAGGTCTTCTGCATCGTTCACGTCCATGTTTCTCACTTTGTCCCGAAGCATACTTTTGTAAAATGCGGCTCTGCTTAAGGGTTCGTATTCATCTACTTCCCCTAATAAAACAAGCGCGTCACTCTTGGTTTTTCGGTGGCTGTACTGTGCCAAGTTTCCTGTTTTGGTACAAATGGCGTGTACTTTGGTAACATATTCGGCAGTAGCCATTAAATTGGGCATGGGGCCAAAAGGGTTGCCTTTATAGTCCATATCCAATCCGGCAACAATTACTCGGATTCCTTTGTTGGCCAAGTCGTTGCAAATCCTAACAATTTCATCGTCAAAAAACTGGGCTTCATCAATGCCCACCACATCACAGCCGTCAGCCAAAATAGGAATATTGGCAGCAGCGGGCACTGGGGTAGAACGAATTTCATTGGCGTCGTGGGAGACTACCTTTTCCTCATCGTACCGCATGTCGATGGCAGGCTTGAAGATTTCCACTTTTTGTTTTGCAAATTGGGCGCGTCTCAAACGGCGTATCAATTCCTCGGTCTTACCCGAAAACATCGAGCCGCATATCACTTCAATCCAGCCAAATTGTTCTTTGGGGTTTACTGTATTTTCAAGAAACATTTTGTAATTTTAACGCTAAAACTAGGCTAACTTTCGTTTTCTATAAAGGTGGCGTAAATTTATCAAAAAAACAAAAGCATACATTAGATTAAATTTTAAAGTTATGAAGAAGAAATTGGAATCCGAATTGATGAGCATTGCCCACAGAATCCTAAAACTTAAGGGGCGGGATGATGTGGAAAAAATGCATGTTGAGGTTGGAGCCCTTTATGAGAAACTTTCAGTGCTAAAGTTTTTGCATAACAATTTTGAAGGGGAGATTCCAAGTATAGGTAGTGATTCCTCATTTTTTGGAATGCTGGATAAAGCATTCAACAATACCGTTAGTGATAGTATAGAGGTGGAGGACAGAATTTACACCGATATCGACGATACCCAACATGAGGAAATCATGGAGCCTGCTATTGAAAAGATAAAAGATATTGTGGCGCAGATGCCAGAAGAAACCCAACAAATTGATGAGTTGTTTGAATCGGCGGTTCCTAAAACTGAGTTGCGAAATGATGTGTTTGAAGACATCACTGCTGGTTTTGAAGAAACGCCAGTGTTTGAGCCCGTAACAGAAGCCAACGCGCGCTTTGAAGCCAAAAAATCGCTTAACGATAAACTGAAGCGTGGCGGTATTACCATAGGATTGAATGATAAAATTGCCTTTATCAAACATCTATTTGATGGCAGAAATGAGGATTACGATCGCGTTCTGTCACAAATCAATACTTCCGAATCCTTTGAGGAAGCCAGTAATCTCATCCAAAACATCGTAAAACCCGATTACAACCAATGGCAAGGCAAAGAAGCCTACGAAGAACGCTTTATGGAAATCATAGAGAGTAAGTTTGGTTAGTAGTTCAAATAAATCCATCCAATAACCGGCTTTTGGTTGTCCGGTAATTCAAGAATATAATAATAGGTGCCCACAGGCAATACTTTGGAAGTTTTCGGAAAGCCCATATTGGGTTTTCCGTCCCAATTATTTTGGTAATTGCGGCTTTCATAAATCTGGATGCCAAGCCTGTTGTATATTTTTAGGGTATTACCATTGTAATCTTCAATACATGGAATGATTAAAACGTCGTTGTAGCCATCGGCATTAGGCGACATGCCTTCAGGGATTTCCAAGCAATTGTCTACAGAAACAAAAGCACTCGCTTCATTGTTTAAAGGATTTCTATCCAATTCATTTACATCTTTAAGGAAGGCCACATTCAAAAGGTCTTCGGAAGAACGAACGCGAGCTGTCATGGTGAGCGTTTCAGATTGACCGGGTTGCAAAATGGGAATATTCCAAATAAAGGTTGCCATGTCAAAGCTTCCTAAAGACACCGTTGCCGATAGGTATTCATAACCAAGGGGCAGATTGTCCACAATCACAATATTGTTGGCAATGGTAGTGCCCAAATTAGTTGCCGTCACCATAAAGGTTACTTCGTCACCTACAGAAACTTCTTCTGGTGTGACCGATTTCAAGACTTCAATATCTACATCGCTGGTGTCTTCAATAACAGTCAGTTGTGCAAAGGTCTGTGATGCGTCTATATTACTTAAATCCGTAAAATTGTTGCTATCATTGGTGTAGGTGCCAATGGTATTACTGGTGACCAGTACCGCAAAACTACAACTGCTTACGCCGTCGGGGAAGCTAAGGTTGGTAACACTTAGGGCCGTATCCCCAAGATTTCCGGTAAAGGTGGCTGTACAGCCATTGTCTTCAACCCAATATGGTGTTCCTGAAAGCACCACGCCATTGGGGAGGTTATCTGTAAAGACAATGTCACTTTGTGCTGGGTTGGAATTGATGTTATAGATAGTAAATTCCAGAACACTTTCCTGATTTTCCATAATGGTATCAGGGGTGAAAGCTTTTACCAAAGAAGGCGCAATCACCTGAACATTACTAATGGAAATATTGGTTTCTGGGGTCAGCTCATGATTGGTAGTGCCGTTTGGTATGGCCTGAGCTGTATTGTTGAATGCGCCACCGTAATTTGGCGCGGTTACAGGAATGGTAATTCTAATAATAGCCCCTGCTTCCATGTTTGGAATTGTGCCAGTTACGGTATTCCCGGTAATGGTAAAAGTATTTATGCAAGTGGCTGTTCCTGTAATAATCTCACAGGTAGGTGTTCCGTTAATGCTGAACTCATTGCCTAATACATTTTCAAACATAATGTCTGTGGCATTGGAGCTTGTCACACTATTGCTAATATCAACAATCCAATCAAAATCTTGGTTGATGGGCACTGGTGTAAATTCAGGAAAGGTCTGTACAATTAAATCAATGCAAGGAGCTAAGTAGGAGATTGTATAATCGGTATTGTTACTGGTGTTATCATTTACCACTGTATTTGTAGCATGGTCGATACTAACATTGTTAACAACGGGAACCCCAATCTCACTACATTCCGTCTCCCAGTAAACCGTAACTTGAAAGCTTACCGAGCTTTGCCCGGGAAGTTCCCAATTGTCTTCAGGCAATATTTCCCAAAATATGTCGTATTCTCCATCCTCGGGAACCCCGTCTAGAGGGGTGTCCAGATAGGCATGGGCAATAGGGAAACACTGTGCTGTCCCTGTGGTGTCACTACATTCAATTGAGATTAACGTGCCATAAACATCTGTTTGGTCTCCCAAAGTCATATAATCGGAAAGTACAATGAACGTATCTGTTTCATCAGGGTTGCTTACGGTGATTTCATAGGTGATTGGGCCCCAATCGGTCGTGTTCAATGCACTAGTGCCCTCAGGAGGCGCAGGGTCTATCTGGGTTTTGGTCACCATAATATCAGATGATGGTATTTCTGATGGAGGGCAAGGATCTGTTTGAGGGAGTACTACATAGTCGTTTTGGTTGTTGTTGGAGGTATTCGTATCAAACAATTGTGCTTGCATGATGTTGGTACCACTCTTGATATGTGCTTGGTTGGTTTGTACTCCTGTAGAACATTCGGGTTCTAAAAAGACTACTGTTGTGGTGATGGTTATGGTTGCTCCAACAGGCATTACAAATTCGCTGCTAGACCATAAGAGTGGCTGGATACTTATTGTAAAATCATCGCAGGAAATCGCTCCTGTAATATTTGTACATTCTGCTGAAAGGATGTCCCACTGTAAAGTAGGGGACAAATTTTGGAGGAAAAACAATATTGGCGCTTCCATAGGGCCATTGTTACAAACCGTCGTTTCAAAAGTCACTACTTCTCCCCAGTTGACCATTTGCAACGGATCTGGAGATATTTGCACAGTATCAATGCAAATATCCGTTTGGTCACAGAGTTCTGCATCCAACAAGAGGGTTGTTACCTCATTGGAAAGATTGGAGGATTCGTTGTCATGGTCTAGATTAATTTGCACATAACTGTCTATGGAAATTGGTTGCGGTACTGCGGTGCAGCTAGCGTTCAAGTATTTATAGGTCACTTGAAAGGTTACGGAACCACCAGCTGTATACACATGGGAGGTGTTAAAGGAGAAAATTGTACTAACTGAGCTTACAACAACAGTGCTGGCAGATACAGTCGAAACATCTGGACAGTCTGTACCATTAGTGGCTCCCATACAGCTTATGGATTCTAATTGAACTACAGGAGATCCAGCAGCTAAGGGAGTATTTAATGACATTTTACCTGAAAAACTATTCAAAGGAAAATCAATGCTACTGTTGTTGGTAATGGTAAATTCATAGGTAACAGTGTCATTCCAAGCCGAAATGCCTGTTCCTGCGGCAGGGTTGATTTGCGCATACGTTACCGTAAAGTCTATAGGGAGGTCAATAACTCCCATAGAAATAATAGATGTGTTATTGTTGGGGTTAGTATCTGTAGTTGTGTCTGGCGGACTTACTGCTACGTTCACGGCAATACCACCCAAAACTATTGGGGCATGGGCTAAAATTTTTATTTCAACACTGGCATTATTGGGTAAACTGGCAACCGTCCCTGTAAGCACATTCTCAGAGCTTAAACTAAAACTGGAAGCCTCCGAAGCACCTCCAAGATTGTTTTGCGATTCATAGGAAACTACGGTAACTTCATCGTCCATATCGACGGAAAAAGTGGCATTGTTCACCGCGTTTCCAGAGTTGATAATGGTTACCAAATACTGAAACTGTTCATAAATTTCTACTTGGGAAATATCTGTGCCGCTGAGGTTTTGGGCTTCCACAACAATAGCTAGATCGGTGGTTTGGGAATGGATGTTTAAAAAGGCAAAGCAAAAGGAAAGAACGAGACTAACTTTTTTCAAGCTCATAGATTGGTTGGGTTGGTTTTACAAATTAGATGTCAAATACCTCAGTTGGTTGCCTCAATATAATTAAAAGATTGTACTTTTGAACCCTAATCCGCCTAAAATGAGTAAGCTTTACATTGTTCCCACGCCTATTGGTAATCTTAAGGACATGACGTTTAGGGCTATTGAGGTTTTAAAGGAGGTCGACTTAATCCTAGCCGAAGACACTCGTACTTCAGGGAAGTTGCTGAAGCATTTCGAGATTGCTACACCCTCGCAATCGCACCATATGCACAACGAGCATAAAACGGTAGAAGGCTTGGTTCAAAGGTTAAAAGGAGGTATGACCATTGCCTTGATTAGCGATGCTGGGACACCGGCCATTTCAGATCCTGGGTTTTTATTGACTAGGGCTTGTATTGAAAACGGTATAGATGTAGAATGCCTACCGGGAGCAACGGCCTTTGTGCCTGCTTTAGTGAATTCAGGTTTGCCTAACGACAAGTTTGTGTTTGAAGGTTTCTTGCCAGTGAAAAAGGGACGTCAAACAAGACTCACTCTCTTGGCCGAAGAATCCCGAACCATGATTTTTTACGAGAGTCCGCATAAGCTATTGAAGACTTTGACCAATTTCTGCGAATACTTTGGTACCGACCGTCCCGTGTCCGTATCCAGAGAGCTTACCAAGCTGTACGAAGAAACCGTGAGGGGAACTGCTCAAGAGGTTTTGGACCACTATACCCAGAAGCCACCCAAAGGGGAAATTGTGATTATAGTAGGCGGAAAGAAATAGGCACTAAAACAACATAAAATAAACATAGAGACACATGACGATTGACGCATTCAAACAAAAATTACAAAGTACACCAACACAGATAGAGTTTGCAGAAACCATGGAAGTGGTAGAAGCCAACTATACCTTTACGCCAACCGCCTTTACCAATGGTAACCTTCATAACAAGGCGGGAGAAAACTCTGGCTCTTGCAAATTGTTGGCCTTTGCCCAATTGCAAGGTTTTAGCCAAGAAGACACTTTGGCCTGCTTCGGGAAGTTTTATTTTGATGAAGTATTGAACGACCCAAACGGAACAGGACACCAAAACATTAGAAACTTTATAGCTACAGGCTTTGAAGGTCTTAGCTTCGAAGGTTCACCATTGCAGGAAAAATAGTTGTAGCCAAGTAGCGGATTGTTGGCTTTACCACTAAACTCTTGAAGAGAGTGTCAAAACCCGTCATTTCGAGTAGCATTTCGTAGAAATGCTGTATCGAGAAATAGGGTTTTGAAAGGTCGTTAGGTGTCGATACAGTTTTTCTCATTACCATTTCGAAAAACCGGGGGCTTTACGTATGTTAGATAAAACTAAAGCACCTCATCATGTATTGATGGAGTGCTTTGTGTTTGAGTGCTATTTAATGCAGTCGAGCAGGAGCGTTGGATTGAATATGTTCACCTGTCCTTCGACCTTGTTTATTTATTAATAAGAACACCGAACTATGGCATTTTTGAGGTTGCAGGAATTAATTAAGTAGTTCTTCCAATTTTTGCGTTAGTTCCTTCCCATATAAATCCCGAGCAATGATTTCACCATTTTCAGCAATTAAAAAGTTGTCGGGGATGGCATTGATACCATATATCAAAGACGCTTCATTGCCAAATCCTTTTAAATCACTTACATGTAGCCAGTTTAAGCTGTCTTTTTCTATAGCCTTGACCCATTTTTCTTTATCCTCGTCTAAGGATACAGCAAATACTTCAAAGCCTTTTGGGTTGAACTCTTTATAGGTTTTTACAAGATTGGGGTTTTCTTCTCGGCAAGGCCCACACCATGAGGCCCAAAACTCCAAAAAAATCAATTTTCCATTGGTGTTGGATAGTTTTAATGGCTCGCCGTATTGGTTGGCCATTTCAAAATCTGCAAATTGCTCTCCTATTTTAGGATTTTTATTCAGTGCTATGTAGCGGGCAATTTTTTGGCCAAACCTAGAAGCTTTGTTTTGTTCGGAAAATGGATCAAAAAGTTCCCTTGTTCTTTCTTTTCCAAAAATGGTAATATATTGGGCAAGCATGCTTGCGCTCACAATACTGTTGGGATTGCTTTTGATAAAGTGCATCTCTCTTTCCCAGGGTCCTGCATTAGGCAAGGAGTCAGCAGCGCTGTATAGGCTTTGTTTTAAATTCTCAGATTCTGAGCCTGTTACGGTTGCCCTTTTTAAATCAGCATTACTGGCATCATATGTCATGGCAGCATCCTCTAGCCAAAGAAACCTATAGGTTGAATAGTCTTTTGTTCTTAAAAGGGCCTCAATAGGAGTATAGGGTAACTTGGTTTTAAAATTAAAAGTGTTGTTGTTAACGATTGTTGAATCTTTAAACTCTTTATTTTCCAGGTATATGGTTGTACCATTTTCTATACCGTTGGTTGTGCCCTGTAGTGAGAATTCTTTTTTAGGGGTTTCTTTACAGGAATAATTAAGGAATATTATTGTACCAAGAATTATTTGTACGATTGATTTGCTTGTTTTTTGAGCTAAAGGAATGTGTTTAAATGTCATAAATGGTTAGTTTGGGGTTTAGGTTAACGCGTTGAATATACAAAATATTGTAAGATATTTCTTGGAAATATAATTTTAAATAGAAGTTGTAGCATAATTAATGCGTTGAGTAATTTGGAGTATGAAGTTTTGCTTTTCAAACTTCGTATTAACATCTCCCTTAGTCCCCCTTCAAAGAGGGAATGGGTTTGAGTTTAGATATTGACTTCCTGTGAGTGCTATAGGGATGTTTATCTTTCAAGAATCACCTTATGCTTCCGCATAATTATATCATCATGCGTTAATTAAAATTGCATATGATGTATATGTTCACGTCATTTTTGATTTAGATGGTGTTGTAATTCAGTAACCAAAGCATTATTCCGAAGCTTCATTAATAGTGGCAACAAATTTTTCTAAAGAAGTATCGTCCAAGCTTCCTGAACGAAGGGTACCTGTGTTGGCTTTAATAAGTTCACGAAGCATTTTATCACTCTTTTTATTTTGAAAAAAGAGATTGGTTATGTCCTTTATCAAAGTATAGGGCGTAAGGAATATTCCTTTTTTGGACCACCATCCCAAAAAAAGAGTGGTTAATAAAGAGGTCCATTTTTTAGATTGTCCACAGCTAGAGCAAAGAATCCATGTTTTGGTGGAGTCATTGCAGAGAATAAGAAGTGAAATCACGGTGTTGATTTCAAAAGCCTGTACGCTATTGGATCTTGCTTTGCATTTCCAACAAGTTAAGTTTGAAATGTCATTGATAAGTTTATTGGTTTCCTTTTCTGAAAATGAGTTGTTTTCACAATCCACCCATGTAATGAGGTTCAAATTTAAATTTCGGCGTTCGATTTCTTTTTTTAGGATGGGTAAGACCTCCTTTCTAAGTCCTTTGGACTCGTTTAGGGCAATTTTGATGATTTTATTGTCATCGAAAGTTCTATAGTTTTCTTGAATATCTTCTAACGGATACATTTGGTTGATTTGGTTTAGGCACTAATATAACCATTATTCTTACATGTTAATCTTATCACATTTCCCATCCTTAAACCATCCCATTTAGTGTCTTCTAGAGGTTTTTGTGTGGAGAGAATGGTGGTTGTTTGAAATGCTCTTTTGCATCAAGGCAAATGCGTAACATTCATGAATACTTAAAATAGAGTGAATGAATAAAATGAACATAGAGACCACATTTATATGAAATAGAGTCAAAACTATTACTAATGAATCTTTCTTTTACTCCAAAGCAAACAACCTACGAGCTACATCAATAAACGTCTCGTTCCACAAGCTGTTATCATGCCCGCCCTCAAATTCTTGTATTTCGGCAAATGCCTTTAGTGCGGTATATTTTGCCATAATAAATTCGGCATCCTCTTTAAGGAAAAAGGGTTCCTCGCTTCCGTATCGTAAATATAAATTTGGGTATTGTATGTTGCTGTGCCAAGTATAGCTTTGGATGTCGCCGCCAAAAGTTGAAAAACATAGATAGGTTCCAATGATGTTTGGATGCGAGTTCAAGAGACTCATCCCAAATCCGGCCCCATTGGACACGCCGTAGAAGTACCGATTATCTTTTTCTGGTTTTTGGCGGTATTTGCTTTCTATTTCCGGAATGAATTCTTCAATAAAATAGGCTTTATGGTTTTTAAATCTGTGGATCAATAAAGAATCTTCTTCTCTGAAAGGTTGCCTGTCTATGTATTCAAAATTTCGGTAGGTGAGGTATACCTTTTTGCCATCGCCAGTGGTTGTGCTTGTGCTGTCTGCAATTTTACTGTTAGAAAAGCTAGCGACAAAAATTAAGGGTTTTATAATCTGGTTGGCAATTAACGAATCTAATAAGTGTTTCTTTTGGGTTAAGTTGCTATTGCCATCATTAGCATACATAATGGGGTATTGCTTGCTTGGGTTGAATTCCTTGGGCAAATACACACTGTGTTTTCTATATTCAGAAAGGTTTTTGCTGTAAATGGAATCTGTGAAGAATTGAGATGTTGCATTTCCTTTTTCAAGTTTTGAATTACAGGAAAACGTCAATAAAATTGAGCACCCAATAACGAATACTACATTTTTCATGTTCATTGTAGTAGTTTGGAACAATTGTTTTGGAGTTTATGCTCAAAAGTTGGCATAAACTCCTTTTTATATAAAAGATTTGGTTTTCAATAGCTATTTCTAGACTTTACAGAATGAATAGTAATTCACCGGTTAAAACCACTTATCCATTCACAAAATATTCTTGATATTTTAAAATTTCTTGAGGATTTTCTTTTAGGTCTATTCGTTTTACTTCGTTGCCCTTTTCGTCAAGTTCAATAAGGTAATGCTCGTCGCCTTCATCCAACATACGCAGAAATACCTTCAAGCTGCCATCGTCATTATAAAGCTTTACAGCTTCAAAATTGTCGTAATTGGACGAGATTGATTCAAAAAATACTTTACCGTTCCTAATGTCTTGGGTTATGGTGCGGCCATCTCTAATGAAGAGTTGCCGCGTGATGTTGCCAATAATATCATAGGTAACTGATTCTATTATCTCTCCTTTCTCTTTAGTCGCTTCGGTTTCCAGCTGTCCACTTTCATAATAGGTTTTTATGGTACCATACTGAAGGTCGTTGCTATATGGAGTTTCTTTTTTGAGGGCACCGGAAGGGTAGTAGGTTTTTTCGATACCGTGTTTCTTACCGTTAGAATATTTTGAATGCGAAAAGATTTCACCGTTATTATGAAAAATCAAGTAGTCGCCATTTAAAAGGCCTTCTTTAACATTGAATTCTTCCCATTTTTGGACTTTATTGCCAACTACATAATAGCCGTCCATTAGTTGCTTGCTTTTGGAAAGTTTGTAGACAAACAGACCATTATAGGAATCAATGACATAGTCATTTCTGTCAATAAAGGTAAACGCATCAGTCGGTTCCTTTTGTTTACAATTGTTTAGTGTGCCAATAAGTAATAAGGCAAGTAGTGGTTTAAATTGTTTTATCATGTTGGTTATATATGTTTTCCCTTATTCCATCCATGTTTCCCCAAATACTGAGTGCCACTTTCAACAGCACCTTCCTCAATAGACGTGCCCATGCTGTCATTCCAACGGTTCAGGTAACCAAACAGGGAAATCACGCCTAGCATTTCTACAATTTCGCCTTCGTCCCAATGTTCGCGTAGGCGCTTTTCGATGGAAGCATCCACTGCGTTGGGTACTTGGCTGGCGGCAAGGCTAAAGTCCAGTGCGGCACGTTCGGCCTCATTGAAGGCAGGGTGGGTACGGTAGTCCCAAATATGGTCCAATTGCTCTTGGTGGGCCCCATAGCGTTCGGCCGCCCTAATCGCGTGAGCCTGGCAGTACCTACAGCCCGTGGCATTGCTGCTTACCCAGGCAATCATCCGCTTGAGGGCAGATGTCACTCGCCCTTCGTTGGCCATCACCGCTTTGTTGAGGTTGATAAAGGCCTTGGAAATGGCTGGACGCCGCTGCATGGTGAGTACCGAGTTGGGACAAAATCCCAAGGTTTCGTTAAAGAATTCGGCTAGTTCTTTGGTTTCCTGGTCATAATCTGGCGATAATGGTGTGACAAGTGGCATAATTATTCCGTTTTAGGGTTTTAAGTAGTATTTTTGAACTAACAAGTAACGAAAAAATCACAAACGATGACACATAAAGTTGTAACGCACTGGAAAGGGAACTCTCAATTTGAATCTGATAACCCAAGCGGAAAGACCCTGTTTATGGACACTTCAGAGGAACACGGGGGGCACAATTCGGGACTAAGACCTAAGGCCATGATGTTGTCGTCTTTGGCAGGATGTTCCGGTTTGGATGTGGTATCCATTTTGGACAAAATGAAGGTGCAGGTATCCGATTTCAGAATAGATACCTTTGGTGAGCTTACCGAGGAGCACCCAAAAATCTATCATACCGTTAATGTGGAATACCACTTTTACGGCGAAAACCTTAATGAAGACAAAATAAAAAAGGCGGTAGATTTATCTGTCGAAAAATATTGTGGCGTTATGGAAATGTTCAGGAAATTTGCAACTGTAAATACTTCTATTCATTATCACAACAAATAGCATGCGTTGGACGCTTAAGCCCAAACCACCAAAGGAACAGATTGCGGCCCTGAAAGAGGCCCTTCAGGTAGATGATATTGTGGCAACCTTGTTGTTGCAACGTAATATTGAAAGCTTTGAAGCCGCCAAGGATTTTTTTAGGCCTTCTTTAGAACATCTGCACGATCCCTACCTGATGAAGGATATGGACAGGGCAGTCGCTAGGATTGAGCTGGCACTTTCACAGGGTGAAAATATTTTGGTATATGGCGATTATGACGTGGACGGGACTACCTCTGTGGCCCTGATGTCGTCCTACCTAAAAACCAGAACAGATAGGGTGGCTACCTATATTCCGGATCGCTATGACGAAGGGTATGGAATATCCTATAAGGGCATCGACTTTGCCGATGATAATGATTTCTCTCTTATTGTGGCATTGGACTGTGGTATCAAGGCCATTGACAAGGTAGCCTATGCCAAGGAAAAAGGGATTGATTTTGTCATCTGCGACCACCACAGACCGGGGAGTGACGTGCCCCAAGCAGTGGCTGTGTTGGACCCCAAGCAGGAAGACTGCCAGTATCCTTATAAGGAATTGTGCGGTTGTGGGGTAGGCTTTAAGTTGATTCAGGCCTTGTCGGCCAATGAAGGCAAAACCATAGAAGACCTTACGGAATATTTGGACTTAGTGGCAACGGCCATTGGGGCGGATATTGTTCCCATTACTGGTGAAAACAGAGTGCTGGCCTATTTTGGGATGCAGGTCATTAATGCGCAACCAAGAGGGGGCTTTCAAGCCATCATCAACCAAGTAAAGAAAACCAACCTGAGCATTACCGATGTGGTGTTTATTATTGCGCCCCGTATCAATGCGGCAGGACGTATGAAGCACGGCAACCATGCGGTGACCCTCCTTACCGAAGAAGATCCTTCCCTTGCCGAACAATATGCCAGCGAGATTGAAACCTTCAACAGCGATCGGCGTGAAGCCGACCAACAAATTACGGTGGAAGCCTTGGAGCAAATTGCACAGTTACAGGAGCAGGAACGCTATACTTCGGTAGTATACCAAGAGCATTGGCACAAAGGCGTGATAGGCATTGTGGCTTCCCGATTGATTGAAACCTATTACCGCCCTACGCTGGTATTTACCAAAAGCGGGGATAAGTTGGCAGCTTCGGCACGCTCTGTAAGTGGTTTTGATGTATACAATGCCTTAGAGGCCTGTAGCGAGCATATAGAACAGTTTGGGGGGCATAAATATGCTGCAGGATTGACTTTGAAGGAAGAAAATTATGAGGCCTTTAAACAGGCTTTTGAAGATGTGGTGTCGCAAACCATAGACAAGACCCTGTTAACGCCCGAGATAAAAATTGATACGAAGATTGGATTGCATGAGGTGAATGCCAAACTATGGCGTATCATGAAGCAGTTCGGACCTTTTGGACCGGGCAATATGTCTCCCATTTTCATGACCGAAGACCTAGTAGATACGGGCTATGGAAAATGTGTGGGCGAAGATGATAAGCATTTACGTATAACCGTTGGTCAACCTTTCAATCCGCAATCAAATGGAAATACAATTGTTGGCATTGGTTTTGGTTTGGGTGAAAAGCTCCCTTTAATTCAGGATAAGCAAGCTTTTAAGGCCGTGTATTCCATAGACGAAAACCATTGGAATGGTACGGTGTCCTTACAAATGAAGTTACGGGATATTAAATAAGTATCTAGGTTTTTGGAAAGTATATCCTTCAAATTGTATTTTTTTAGAAATGGCATTGGGATGAAGTGCACTGAAGTCTCGAGACATTTTGGAGGTCGTATTCATAGAACAGAATTTTTGCATAATGTCACATGAATTGACGACTTTTGAAAAGAGTTAGTACAAATGGTAGTTCTTTAAAGTAGTGTAGTGCTACGGTATTAAAAATTAGTTTATGGCAAAAAACGACCCTTATGCGGCCTTGAGATATAAAGAGTTCAATATATTTTTATTGGTACGCTTTGCCTTGGTTTTTGGATGGTCTATGCAGTTTATCGTTATAGAATGGGAAGTGTACAGTCTAACAAAAGATCCTCTGGCCTTAGGGATTATAGGTCTTATGGAAATTATTCCTGCATTTACCATGGCCCTGTTTGCTGGGCATATTGTGGACCAGAATGAAAAACGCAACCTATTGGCCAAGTGTATTGCGGCGTTTTCCTTAATAAGTTTAGGGCTTTTTCTATTGACTTGGGATAGGGTTGTTTCCAATTGGTCTACCAATGCCATTTTATATGGTATTTATGCTCTAGTATTTTTTGGAGGCTTTTTGCGCTCCTTTTTTGGACCAACCATATTCTCATTAATCGCCTTGATTGTCCCCAAGAAAGTATATCCCAATGCTGCTACTTGGAGTACAAGTACTTGGAAAGCAGCTGGCGTTTTGGGAGCTCTTTTTGGCGGGTTTTTTATCCATTGGATTGGAGTGGACAAAACCTTATGCATCATATTTATCTTAGTAGTAATCTCTTTGTTGCTCACCTTTAAAATAAAACCCAAACCAATTCTGAATCCAAAAATAGGAGAGTCCGTAAAGGAAAGTTTAAAGGTGGGAGTAAAGTTTGTGTTTTCCAACAAGGCCATTTTAGGAGCGCTTACTCTGGATATGATTGCGGTTTTGTTTGGTGGGGCCGTGGCACTCTTGTCTGTGTTTGCTCAAGACATACTGCATGTGGGATCTAAGGGATTTGGTATCTTGAATGCGTCCATTTCATTGGGAAGTATTGTGAGCATGTTTTTAACGACTTATATACCTATATCCAGGAACGCCGGTATCAAATTGCTGGTATCGGTGTTTGTATTTGGACTTTGTATTATAGCCTTTGGAATGTCTTCTATATTTTGGGTGTCTGTAGTGGCGCTGTTTTTAAGTGGCGCGGCCGATGGTATTTCCATGGTAATTAGGCAAACCATTCTTCAATTGAAAACACCTGATAACATGCGTGGGCGCGTGTCGTCTGTAAACTCTATGTTTGTGGGCTCTTCCAACGAGTTGGGAGCTTTTGAAAGTGGTTTAACCGCTAAGTTAATGGGGCCAGCCACCGCCGTTGTTTTTGGGGGTGTGATGACCTTGATAACCGTTGTGGGTATTGGTATTAAAAACCCAGTGATACGCACCTTGGATCTAACCAAGGATTATGAAGACCATGAAAGGGAAGAGGCTTAATAGGTTTTTAAGTGCATCTTTTTGCCGTCAAACACCCCGTAGGTATAGTAGTTGATCCAATCGCCTAGGTTGACGTATTTAGCGTTATTACCTAAGTCTATTTCCATAGGCAAATGGCGGTGTCCAAACACGAAATAGTCCCTGTGTTTGTCTTCTAGTTTACGTTTGGAATATTGTACGAGCCACTCCTTATCTTCTCCTAAAAAGGCGGCATCCTCATCCCCTGAGATGAGTTTGTTCTTCACAGAAAGGTATTGTGCCAGTTTTACGCCCAAATCTGGGTGCAACCAACGGAATAGCCACTTGCTGAAAGGATTGGTGAACACTTTTTTCATGCGCTTGTAACCCTTGTCCCCTGGACCTAAACCGTCTCCATGACCTATAAAAAACGTCGTATCGTTGAAGGTGAATTCTTGGGGTTCGTGGTATACAGGTATGTTGAGCTCTTCTTCAAAATAGCCATTCATCCAAAGGTCGTGGTTGCCAACAAAAAAGTAAATAGGAATACCTGAATCGCTGATTTCTGCCAATTTGCCCAAAGTTCTAGTGAAGCCTTTTGGTACCACGGTTTTATATTCAAACCAAAAGTCAAAAAGATCGCCAATTAAAAAGATGGCGGCAGCATCCTTTTTAATCTCGTCTAACCAGGCGACAAATTTTTGTTCTCTTGGGCGTGAGGCTTCTTGTGTAGGGGCTCCCAGATGGTTATCGGAAGCAAAGTATATGTTCTTTCCTTGGGGGATGTTCATCGTTTGTAAAAAATATAGTCGGTTACAGGAGGCTTGATTCCGTATTTCCTTAAATCGGAAATCAATTGTCCCTTGTGGTGGGTGTGGTGGTTGGCAATATGGAATAAAATGTCCTGTACCGAATTCTCATAAGGCTCTCCTTTGGAGTTGAGGTATACGATGGGTTCTCCAAACTCATAGGTATCAATTATCTTAAGGGTGGTCCTGTAGTTAATGGTATCTATGATTTTAAAGTTTTCCAAAGGATGAAGTTGATGTACCTCAAAAGGAGTGGTTTCCAGGATTCGGGAATTCCATATTTGGTGCGCATTTAAACAGTGCGAAAACATGGCAGGGGTACGTTCTGAAACCTGTTGGTGGTGTTTTAAGAATACATCTATAAGCGTTTGGTTCATATGGTGATGGTACTCAAAAATGTCTTTAAAGAAGTCCTCCATGTGCCTTATTGTTATAGGATAAAGTTTGTGTTATTGCTTGTTGTCACTTGCAAACCATTCGGCATAGGACGAATCGGTTTCCTGTAATTTCAATGAATGAAGTTGTATGTTTTGGGGCAGTCTGATTTGTATCTTTTTGGCAAAGTCAATTACCATCATTTCACTGGTAGGTTGGTACTCTACCAAAAGCACATTGTGCCCACGATCTTCAAGCTCTTTGGCCAATTCTATGTGTGGGGTGTTTTTGTTGAATACCGTAGCGTGGTCAAATACATCTACAATTTCTTCTTTGACAATTTTTTTAAGGTCTCCAAAATCAATGACCATCCCAAACTTTACATTGGAAGTGTCTGCAATGGGCTGTCCTATAACTGTTACAGAGAGTTTGTAACTGTGCCCATGTACATTTTTACACTTGCCATCATAGCCGTAAAGTGCATGCCCTGTCTCGAAAGAAAATTGTTTCGTAATTCGAATGTTGCTCATAACCAAAATATTTCATTGCAAAGGTATTGAATTTGTAAAAGCAAATGGTTTTTAGATTACATTTGCGCACTTTTTTTAGATCTATGAAACTATGAACGAGCTCTTTGAGCAATTGGAGTTTGTTGAGAATCCGCTGTACGAGAAAGTGATAGCAGATATTTTAACGCAGAAGTGCAGTATTGTAGAACAATTCTTTACTGCAGAAGAAGTCGCAGTTTTGCGGGGTTCTTTAAATGAAAAGCACCAATTGGATGCTTTTAAAAAGGCTGCCATTGGCAACCGTGTGAATGAAACCATAGAAAAATCCATTCGAGGCGATGTTATTTTATGGATGGACGAGATGAATGCCAACGCAACGGAGCAACTGTTTTTTGATAAGATCAACCATTTGGTTGGCTATCTAAACAAGACCTGCTTTATGGGGATTCTACAAAAGGAATTCCACTATGCTTTATACCCCAAAGGGACTTTTTACAAGCGTCATTTGGATACCTTTCAAAATGACGATCGTCGTAAACTGTCTTTTGTTTGCTATTTGAATGAGGAAGATTGGCAGCCAGAAAATGGCGGTGAATTGGTATTATATCTCGATGAGAATGGTGTGGAGCACGAAAAAGTCATCTACCCATTTCCTGGGCGAGTGGTGATTTTTGAAAGTCAGGTGATAGAACATGAGGTAAAACCTGTGGATACCCAAAGATTGAGTATTACAGGTTGGTTGAAGACGCGTTAATCTTAGCGTCTTTTGTTGCGGTTGTAGATGTAAATCACAATCAATACAATGGCTAGGATTAAAAACAAGCCGTTACCGCTTAAAAAGTTTAGGAAATTCATGGTACTGTTTAGTTTTGTTTGTTTTTGTTGTATCTAAAAATGAGATAAGCAATGGCTACCAAAATTACAAACGGTAACAAGGAACCAATAAACACTCCTATTTCATAACCTGAATCGGGCGCATTTTTGATTTTTTCTTCTATATCTACTTGTAGAATGGTCAATAACATGGCTCAAATTTGCTTAACGGCCAAAGTTAACTGTTTTTGGAAAGAGGCATAAACATTTTTCTAAATTTTATGATTAATGGAATGCCTCTGGCAATGATCCAAAGGGTCAATGCTATAAAGATACCGTAGAGTTGATAGTGGAAATGATCAAGTGTGAAAAGGATAGGTACAAACACTAGAAATGTTGCAAATAGCAAAAGGTTTCTTAAATAGGCCATTTCACCCAAACCTTTGAACATCCCGTCAAAAATAAAGGCCAAGGCACAAATGGGTTGCATGGCTAAGACCATCCAAAATATTTTGTAGAATTCAGTCAGTACCAATTCATCTTGAGTAAAAATCCTTCCGATAGGATGGTAAAGAAGTGCACCAATACTCGCCATGAAGATACCGACAATTATGCCATAAACAATGAGTCTGTTGCTAAGCTGTATGAGCTGTTTATACTGTTTGCCTCCCAAAAGTTTCCCCGATAGAATATTGCCTGCACTAGCATAGCCATCAATTAAGAAGGCGCCTAAAAACCAAAGGTTAATGGCAATGGTGTAGGCTGCAATGTAGTTGGCGCCATAACTTGTGGCAAAGGAACTAGCAAAATATAAGGTGACATTTAAGGCAATGGTTCTTACAAATAAGTTGATGACCATTACCATAAACGTTTTGATTTCTTTATTGAAAGGCAGCCTTGCTCGTAAAGGAATGACGGTCTTTTTGTGAAGATATATGCCTGAAATAATAGCCATGAGCAATTGCGCCAATACACTGGCGTAGGCCGCTCCTTTAATATGCATGGCGGGAATAAAACCTTCTACGCCGTATACAAAAGCGATATCCAAAACTATATTGGAAACCGCTCCCACGATGGCAATAATCATTGGATAAAAGGTGTTCTGAAGTCCTCTAAAGGCTCCAAAAACAGCAATGGTGAACAAGGTAAAGGGAAATCCAAAAATGCGAATTTTATAGTAGTCCACGCAGTAATTTAAAATCAATTCACTCGCATTGTACAATTTGAAAATGCTATTTGCAAAGGGGTATGTGATTGCAATTATAAATAGGCTGATTGAGGTAATGATTAGAATAGCTTGAGCAGGCAATGATTTTACTTCATTTAATTTTCCTGCTCCCAAATATTGGGAAATAATGGACGAAATGGCGCTGCGGGTTTGTCCAAATACCCAAATAAGCATGGATAAAAACGTCGTTACAATACCTACGGCTGCTAAAGACTCTGTTGGGTTATGCTGAACATTACCCACTATGGCCGTATCGGTTAGAGATAGGATGGGTTCAGAAATACCAGCAATAAGTGCTGGTATGGCTAATTTGTTGATATTTTTTAGGTTAATGTTTGTGCTCACAATACTAGTTCGTAGCAGTAAAAAGGATGCTCACTTTGGTTAGGAAAGTATATTTTTTCCAATTGTTTGTAGCCGCGAAGTTCGTAAAATTTTTGGTTTCTTTTGTTTTTTGAGAAAGTGTCCAGGCGAATGGATTTGAAGGAATTGTTTCTGGCAAACTGTTCAACATAATCCATAAGTTGTTGGGCAATGCCTTGTCCTTGAAAATTTGGATGTACTGCCAACCTGTGGATGTATAGATTCCTGTCATCTTTGGTAAGCCAAGTGACCTTGTTATAAACGTCGTCTTTATGAGTACTATGTACTACACATCCTAGGATGTTATTTTGTTTGTCAAATACCAAGAGCTCTTGACGTTGGATATCATTTTCAAAAGTGGAATTATTCGGGTAGCTATCATTCCATTGATAAATACCATTTGCACACATATGCTCTGCACAGGCTTTGGTAAGGGAAACGACAATGTTTAAATCTTGTATGGTAGCCTTTCTAACCAAGGTGTATTTTTTAAGTATAAATTTAAATTTTTGGCTTTGAAATTAAATAATATTTCGTTTTTTTGCAGTCTCAAGACAATTGGGTTTTGAGTTGTTTTGAAATTTGACAGTTGAGGGGCATTAGCTCAGCTGGCTAGAGCGCTACGCTGGCAGCGTAGAGGTCATCGGTTCGACTCCGATATGCTCCACTTTACGAAAACGCAATCTTTTAAGTTTTAATTGATTGCGTTTTTTGTTTTTAAACCTCTTTTTCTACAAAATCTATAGACGGGTTACAGATTTCTAAAATCAAGTTTTTTAGGACTTCTGAAAAATTTCCCAATGTTTCTGAAGTAATTAATTGGTCCTTCTTTGCA
Source organism: Mangrovimonas sp. TPBH4 (assembly GCF_001280505.1). Classification (GTDB taxonomy): domain Bacteria; phylum Bacteroidota; class Bacteroidia; order Flavobacteriales; family Flavobacteriaceae; genus Mangrovimonas_A. The sequence continues at coordinate 139,887 of NZ_LBIO01000040.1, read as the reverse complement.
TAAGCACCTAGTTTGTCCTTTTTGGCGAACTTTAAAAAGCCTGCGTTTAAGTTTTTAAAGGAAATGATACCTGCTTCTAGGTTTTCGGTTTTCATTTCGGGGACACTGTCCATCATGAGAGCGTAAGTGAGCACTTGAAAGCTCTTACTGTATTTGTCATAATCTGAAGTTAAATCTTCCCATTCCACCACTTCTACTTTACTTTGGTCTACCTTACCACTTTTGTAGTCGATGATCCTTGTAATGCCATTGTATTCATCAATACGGTCTACCTTACCAGTAATATATACTGGGAAATCAAGTTCTGGGATATTAAGCAAGGTTTTAAATTCTTCTTCTAGACCTATAATTTTAATTTCGTTGCCTTGTTTGATTTCAGCTATTTCCTGATTTATCGTATTCCAAACATAACGTTTAGCAACTTCATAGATGATTAGGTTTTTTCCGGTGGAAATGTCACCTTCTTTGTAGGTCTCCTTGAAGTGCTTTTTAACCATTGGATCGATTTGTGCTTTCATGGCTTCCAAATCAGCCTCCTGTAGGATGTTGTTTTTATATGGAGTGTATAAATCTTCCAAAGAATTATGGATCACTGTTCCCAAGGTGTTGGCTGCGATGGATTCTTCTACATCTTCAAAGGTTTTTACGCCCAAAATCTTTTGAGTGTAAAAGTCTATTGGGTTTCTGATGTAATTGGTCAGGGATGATGGGGAAAACCCAGCCTTTGAAAGTCGTTTGATTTGATCCAGAACCGCATCAGTTTTCTTAATGGTCCGTAAGTTTTTGGTGATTTTAGGAACTTTTGGTGTTACCACCCTATGGTCTATATCGTGTATGGCTTCTATTTCCAATTGGGTGATAAACCTGCTTTTTTCACCTGTGTTCAGGGCATCAGTTTCGGTATTGTACAAAATATGGACATTTGAGCTACGCTGTAATAAACGATAAAAGTGATAGGTGTATACGGCGTCTTTTTCCTTATAGGTGGGCAATTTATTCTCTAACTTTACATCATAAGGGATAAAGGAGTTATGGCTTTTACCTGCTGGTAGAATTCCTTCGTTGACCGAAGCAATAATTAAGGATTCAAAATCTAAGGCTCGGGTTTCCAACATTCCCATAATTTGAAGACCCTCCAAAGGTTCTCCTTGAAAATCCAATGTTTCTGTACTTAACAGCTCTTTATAAAAGCTGTAAAGTGTGGCAATGGTTTTGATGTGTTTGTGTTGCACATTTAAGAGATTTAACTCGTTAAATAATGCATTGAAACGGTACAGATATTCCAAAGCCAACATGTTGGAGTCCTTATCCTGATCTAGATTGGCTTTCAACAAAGAAATAAGCTTAAAACAATTTTCTAGAGCCTCATTGGGGCTGTCTTTCCAAGGGCCAAATAAAATGGAAAGGATGGTTTTATATTGGTTTTCAAAGAGCGTTAAAAGCTTATCAAGTGTGATAAAGATAATATTGTTCTCTTCAATTTTTGAAATCACATCCACTACCTTGATGTGTTGATTGCTTAACAATGGCCTTATAAATTGATTGGAGAGAACTGCTAATACATCCTTGTAGTAAAATGTTTCACCTGCTTTTGTATGAAGTTTTAAAAGTTGGTCGAATAGGGCAACCATAGGCACGTTTTTCAAGGGTAATCCCATGGTGATATTTACCGCTCCAATATTTTTAGGGATTGAATTGAGCAAGGGAAGAAGGAGGTCTTCATTGCCCAAAACAATGGCCGTATTTTTTAAGTTAGAGTTATTTAGTTTCGAAAGAAGCTCTCCTATGTATTTTATTTGACTAATATTTTTAGGAATACCGGTAACCTTTATGTTTTTTGGTGTTGTATAATGTTGGTGCTGCCAATGGAATTGGTGCTGTTTTAGGTAGGGCCAATTAGTTTTATGTTGTCTTATAAATAGTCCGGCGTCATGCTCTGGATTTTTAAGGAAGGTTTCGTCAATGTCCCAATATATGTGGGCGATGTCTTGTTGTAGCAATTCTTGGATGATCGTTTCTTCAGCCTTATTGAGGGCATTAAAGCCCATAAACACATAGGTTTTGTTAGGATTGGCAGAAATAAACTGCTCTAGGTTGTCTACCGCTTTTCTGTATACCAAACCTTGGTAGCCCTTATTTTGATCAAGAAGTTGCGTTTGGAGTTTATTATAGTAATGATTTAGTTGATTCCAAAACAGCAGGTAGTTTTTGACAAAAGTTGAAGGGTCTTCATCCAATGACCAATGGTGGTGTTCTATTTCTTTTATGGCCGATAAATAATCAAAAATCTTAGCTGGGGGAATAAGATACCGATCTATTTCATTGAAATCTTGAATGAGCATCTGTGCCCATTTGGAAACTTCGTCGAAAGATTCCTGATTCTCTTTCTCTGTAAGTTGTAAATACACCTCGTAGAACTCAAAAATAAGTTCGGTATTGGTGATGTATTGAAGGTCTGAAAGAGTTTCTACAAATTCTTCTATAGAAACAATTTCAGGGGCAAAGAATGTATGTGTACTATGTTTTGAAAGCTGGTGCTTTAAAAATATACCTGCTCTTCTACTGGGTAACACAAAAGTAAGTTGGGGTATGTTAAGGCCTTTTTGGCTAAGGTCCGCTATAACGTCTTCAATAAAACTTGTCATAGCATAAAAATAAAAAACGCCCCGAATATCGGAGCGTTTTTACACTTATTATTTTTAAGGTTTAGAACCTCTTATTTTACTAAGTTAATTTCAACACGTCTGTTGTTAGCTCTACCAGCTTTAGTATCATTAGTGTCGATTGGGTTAGACTCTCCATATCCTCTAGAAGATAATCTGAACTCGTCAATACCATTGTCAACTAAGTAATCTTTAACAGATAGTGCTCTAGCTTCAGATAACTTCATGTTTGAATCTTCACGACCTACACTATCAGTATGTCCTTCTACAGTAAATTTAGCGTGAGGGTACTCTTTCAAGATCGCGATGATATCGTTAAGTACTTTTTCAGACTCAGCTTTGATAGTAGACTTACCAGTGTCAAACAAGATTGTTTTAGCGTAAGCGTTCAAAGTTTTTTGAACTTCTTCAGTTACTACTGGACAACCATCGTTAGATGCAGGACCAGCTAAGTCTGGACACTTATCATCTTTGTCAGCAACACCGTCACCATCTCTGTCTGGCCAAGGACAACCGTTGTTAGCAGCTGGACCAACTTCGTTAGGACAGTTATCATCTTTATCAGCAACACCGTCGCCGTCAGCATCTGGACATCCGTTTAATTCTTTCAATCCAGGAACTGTTGGACAGTCGTCGTTTTTGTCTGGCACACCGTCACCGTCAGAATCAGGACATCCGTTGAATTCAGCTAAACCAGCTTCGTTTGGACAATCGTCCTCGCTATCTTGGATTCCGTCACCGTCAGTATCAGGACATCCGTTGAATGCTTCCAATCCAGGAACTTCTGGACAAGCATCATCTTTGTCGTAGATTCCGTCACCATCAGTATCTTTACCACCAAATTTGATAGCGATACCTACAGTGTGTTGGAAGTGTGTGTCTAAGTAATCTTCAAACGCGTGTTTGTAAGCAGACTGTACAGTTAAACCGATGTTTTCAGTAAACCATACATTAAATCCTAAAGTTCCGTTTAAAGTACCAGCTCCAATTTCGTCAACCCAAGTGTAACCACCACCAACACCAATGAATGGGTTGAAAGTAGAGTGTCTCATAAAGCTGTAAGAGATAGTACCATCAAGACCGTAGTATGATAAATCATCTACTGAACGGTCACCGAAGTGTTCTATTTGGTTGATAGATCCTGTAGCAGAAAATATAAATCCGCTACTGATGTATCTGGAAACGCTAAGGCTTGATAATGATGGAAGAATGTTGTAGTGATCTCCAACATTGAAGTACTCATCAAAGTAACCACCAAGAGGCGCATCTTCCCCAGTTGGATAAAAATCAACCATGTTTACGCCGATACCTACTGCCCAAGGATTGTCTTCATCTTGAGCATTAGCATTGAAGCCTAATAAAAGCAACGTAGCCAATAATAATCTGCTAAGATTTTTCATATTCGAATAATTTAATTTTAAGTGTTAATTGTAAACAAATGTAAGTTGTTAAAATTTATTAACAAAGACAAATATATAAAAATATTGCTTATTTGCTTCAAAGTATAAGTGTTTGGACTAATTTTAAATAATCTCCAAAGCCTTTCCAACCTTTGTAAATGCGGCGATTGCTTTGTCCAAATGTTCTTGATTATGAGCTGCTGATAGTTGCACTCTGATACGTGCTTTATCCTTTGGAACCACTGGATAAAAGAAGCCAATAACGTAAATTCCTTCCTCCAAAAGCATCTTCGCCATGGTCTGGGATAGCTTAGCATCATACAGCATTACGGGCACAATTGCCGAGTCTCCATCTATGATATCAAAGCCGGCAGATTTCATGCCTTTTTTGAAATATTTGGTGTTCCAATCCAATTTATCCCTTAGTGAAGTGTCGGTGGAAAGCATCTCGAATACCTTTATGGAAGCGCCCACGATGGCCGGTGCCAATGAGTTGGAAAATAAATAAGGTCTAGAGCGTTGACGTAACATTTCGATAACCTCTTTTTTGGCAGTTGTATAACCACCCATAGCGCCTCCTAAGGCTTTTCCAAGGGTTCCGGTTATAATGTCAATACGTCCCATAACACCTTTTTCTTCCAAGGTTCCTCTTCCGGTTTCTCCTATAAAGCCAGCAGCGTGACATTCGTCAATCATTACTAAGGCATCGTATTTATCTGCCAAATCACAAATTTGATCTAATGGTGCCACTAATCCATCCATCGAGAATACTCCGTCTGTTACAATAATTTTAAAACGGGCACCATTTTCGTTGGCAGCTATAAGTTGTTTTTCCAAATCGGCCATATCGTTATTTTGATAACGGTATCGGGCAGCTTTACACAAACGTACCCCATCAATAATGGAAGCGTGATTCAAAGAATCTGATATAATGGCGTCTTCAGCGCTTAATAAAGGTTCAAAAACCCCTCCATTGGCGTCGAAGGCGGCGGCGTATAAAATTGTGTCTTCCGTACCGTAGAATTCAGCAATTTTAGCTTCTAGCGTTTTGTGTATGTCCTGCGTACCGCAAATAAACCTCACGGACGACATTCCAAAACCATGTGTGTCCATAGCATCTTTTGCCGCTTGGATAACTTCTGGGTGGTCCGACAGGCCAAGGTAGTTATTGGCACAAAAATTTAAAACGGTCTGTCCCGTGTTTAAAGTGATTTCTGCATTTTGAGGTGAAGTAATGATGCGTTCTTCCTTGAATAATCCAGCATCTTTTATGTCTTGTATTTCTTGCTGTAAGTGCTCCTTAATTTTTCCGTACATGATAATTTCAATTTAATGCAAAGTTAAAATTCTTTTATATGAATATCATCATTGATATAAACAAGAATTTTGTGGATAACTTGAAACCCCATTTCTTCCAATACTTTTTGGTAGCCCACCAATTGTTGACGGTGGGATGATGTTTCGGTTCCAGTTTTGTAATCGATGATTGTTGCTTGGTTTTGTGAATTGATTGTCACTCGATCTGGTCTTACAATGTCTCCTTGTTTCGTAATGATGTCCCGCTCATTGTAAACCTCTAAATCTGGAGCAAAATATGGCTTTAGGGATTGGTGATTTATGATGTTGAGAATTATAGGCTTCAACTCTTTGTGTTGTTTTGGATTTAATTTTCCGGTATCCAGGAATTGCCCCAAGGCAAAATCCACATCATCTAAAGTGTTCACCATGGCCATAATATCATGTACCAAATTTCCCTTTTCAATGGCGCGCTCTTGCTCCGTTTCCCAAAGGAGTCCGGCCTTGGTAAGAATTTTTAGGCTGTGATCTTCTCTTGGTGTTGAGATGAATTCTTCTTGAGTGTTGTTTTGTTCCTCCAGAGGCGGTTTTTTTGATTGCCTTTGTGGGGTCCCAAAAGAATATTCCAATTTGGAATCCTGCCAAAGTTGTTGCTCGTTCAGGTGTTGCATCAAGATTCCAGCATAGGTCTTATTGTTGAAATTGCCTTTGGAGTCCACATCTTTTTTGGAAATAATGTGCAGTTGTTCAATAGGCCTTGTACAGGCTACATACAGCAGGTTGATATTGTCGAGTTCCAATTGCGATTGCTGAAGTTCATAGAGCATTTTGCCAATGTCTCCAAAGTGCTCAATGTCCTTGCCGTAATTTAAAAGAGCATAGTTAAAGCCATTAAACTCTTCTGAAGTTAATGGAAACCATATTTTAGGGTCTACCTGTTTGTATATATCCATGTCGGCATATGGGAAAATGATCACTGGAAATTCCAGTCCTTTGGACTTATGGATGGTCATGATCCTCACAGCATTTTGTCCTTCTGGAGACACAATACTCAATTGGTCCTGTTTATTTTCGAAGAAGGAAATAAAGCCAGCGAGGTCATAGGTATGCTTTTGGGAGTATTCCAGTACCAAATCCAAATAGAATTGAATGTATGCATTGGACGTGTCGGTAAGTTGAAAGCTTCTAATTACGGTCTCAACCAAATCATATAAGGGGAGAAGTAAAATAGTATTGCTTTCTAAATAGATTCCATATTCTGAGAAACTACTCAGGAATTCATCTAGCTCTAAAGGGATATGTTTTTTAAAAAAGGAATGCTTGTCTGCTACTTTCAGCCTTTCCGCAAGCATGTTGAGAACTTCTACTTTTAATTCGTTGTTTTTGGGTTGAATTAATAGTTTTAAAAATGCATTGGTAAAGGCTACCTCTGGAGCGTTTTTAATGAGAAGGGTTTCGGAAGAAACAATGCTAATATTTTTTTCGTTTAGAAAATCCGCAATGGCTACACCTTCTTTTCCTTTTCTTACCAAAACACAAATGTCTTTAGGTTCAAAGCCATTGGCCAAACAGTTAAGAATGGTTTCGTAGGTGGCTTCACAATAAATTTCATTTCTGTCATCGTCTTTTGAAAATTCTAGAAACGATAGATTTACATAACCTTCGTCTTTGGAAAAGGATTCTTGGGAAGCTGTTTGGTAAAGCGATTGATAGGTTGTGTGACTAAAAGTGTTTTGAGCGATAAATTCAAACAGACTGTTGTTGAATTCCACAACGGTTTTGTAACTGCGGTAATTGGTAGGTAAGTTGGCTACTTTTTTGTCTACCTGAAAGGGGTTGGTATCTGTAAATAAATCGATGAATTGCTCAGCTTCACCACCACGCCAACGGTAGATGGCCTGTTTTGCATCGCCTACCAACATAGCTGTTCCGCTATCGGAAGCTAAAGTGTTGTTGAGCAATGGAATCAAGTTTTGCCACTGTAATGCCGAGGTGTCCTGAAATTCATCTATAAAATAATGGCGAAATTTTTCTCCAAGCCGCTCGTAAATAAAAGGGGAGGGCAAGCCCTTGATTTCGTTGTGGATGATATTGTTGAATTCTGAAATCAACAATTTGTTCTGTTCCTTTTGAATGGTGTTGAGTTCGTGCTGTATGGCGTTTAGCACCGAAAGTGGCGTACTGTTTTTGTAAATAGCCTTTACAAATCTAGATTGGTAAAACGCATTTTTTATGGTGTTGTAATGCTCCGTAAGTTGCGGTTGGATGGCATCTATTGTAGAGGCTACATTTTCGGTAACTTTTTTAGGATACAAGCGCTCTCCATCAATAAGGCCCTTTTCCCATTGTGTTCCGCCAAAGTCATGCTTAAAATTTTTGTTTGTGGCTTTAACAAAAAAGTTAGGAACACTTTTTCTGGTGAAATCACCATGTTCCAGACCGCTTTCTGATATTAATTCCAAGGCCGTTTGTGCTTCTCTTTTTAATGCCTTATCAAGGTCCTTTGCTTGTTTGGTTAAGGCCTTTTTTAGAATGTTGAAATCTTCAAGCGATTTGTCGTTGAACGTTTTTACATAAGGTAGTTCGTTTTCGTTGATAAGCAGTTTGGCTATTTTATTAAAATCGAAGGCTATATCCCAGCTTTTGTCATCGTCAGCCTTTTCAATTGCAAAATCAACCAAAACTTTTGTGAGTTCTTTGTTGGTGCCCGCTTTTGAAATTAAACTGTCTACAGCCTCATTTAACAGGGTGTTTTGATCTAGTTCAACTTCAAAATTTAAGGGAAGTTTTAGGTCATGTGCAAAGGTCCTTATCAGTTTATGTGTAAAACCGTCGATGGTAGAAATATCAAAGCTCGCATAGTTATGTACAATAGCGTTTAAAATACGTTTTGCTTTATTGTGAAGGTCTTTGCCTGTAAGTTCTGTCTCCCTGCAAAGCTCCTTAAACATACTGTTGTCCTGCTCCAAAATTTCGGGTTTAGCGAATTCTTGTAAGGTAGTGATGATACGTTCTTTCATTTCACCAACAGCTTTATTGGTAAACGTAATCGCCAGGATATGTTTAAACTGTTTAGGGTGCGAAGAGCTCACTAAAATTTTCAGATAGTCTTTTACCAATGTATAGGTTTTTCCACTTCCAGCAGAGGCATTATAGATTGAAAAAGGACTTCGACTTTGCATACAATGATTTTTTGACAAGATAGAAACTATCAATCATTTCATAGCTATTTAATATTTTTAATTGCGCTGTATTATGTGTAAATTTGGATGAATTTAATATTAATCACATAAATCAAATATTATGGCTTTCGAATTACCGAAATTAAAATATGCATACGATGCTTTAGAACCACATATCGATGCACGTACAATGGAAATACATCATTCAAAACACCATAACGGCTATACTAATAACCTTAATAATGCAATTGCAGGAACCGACTTGGAAGGAAAGTCAATAGAAAACATTCTTGCCAATTTGGATATGGACAACAAGGCAGTAAGAAACAATGGAGGTGGATTTTATAACCACAGTTTGTTTTGGGAAGTTATGAACCCGGAAGGAAAAGGGGTTTTGTCTGGAGAATTGAAAGATGCCATCGAAGCTGCATTTGGATCAGAAGAAGCATTTAAAGAAGCTTTCAGTAAGGCTGCTGCAACACAATTTGGTTCAGGATGGGCTTGGTTGTGCGTTCATAAAGGAGGGAAAGTTGAAGTTTGCTCTACGCCAAACCAAGATAATCCATTAATGCCTGGTGTTGGTTGTGAAGGGACACCTATTTTAGGTTTGGATGTTTGGGAGCATGCGTATTACCTAAATTACCAAAACAGAAGACCAGATTATATCAATGCGTTTTTCAACGTAATCAACTGGAATGAAGTAGAGCGTAGATATGCAGAAGCAAAATAATTCTTGAAAATTATTTGTTCAAATATTTAAAGGCAAGCCATATGGCTTGCTTTTTTGTTTTCTGTTGAAGCGATAATGTAAAAATAAAAAAGGTGAACTAATGTTCACCTTTTTTGCCCCAAATCTACCATAAACTTAACCTACTTATGTTATGGTGATAACGAATATAGAAGCACTTTTTAATTTATTTTAAAATTTTAGATGAACAACATTTAAATTAGCTGAATAGCACTTTTAATAAAAAAAGTGTCTGATTTTTAAATATTTACATTGATATTGAGTCTAGTTTTTGAGAAGTGATTAAAAATGTATCCTAAAAAATTGTAAGTCAAACCGATACAAAATAAAAAAGGTGAACTAACGTCCACCTTTTTTGCCCCAAATCTACCATAAACTTAACCTACTTATGTTATGGTATTAGCAAATATATAAGGTCTTAATTTTAACATTTTAATTTTTTAGACTAATGGCTCATAAATCGGTTTAAAGGACAAAAGCTCATAGTTTTGAATTGGCTTCAAAAAAAATAGAATAGTAGGTGGAGTAAATTGTTTGTGAATGAGTTAGTTAAGTTGTGAAATGACTGGAAATAAAAAAAGGTGAACTGTTGTTCACCTTTTTTTGCCCCAAATCTACCATGAACTTAACCTACTTATGTTATGGTGATGCTAAAGTATGCGTAATTTGCTTAACTGTTGATAAATATTAGATGAAATGCATTTTTATTAGACAAAAAGTATTTTTATCGGATAAAGTGCTCTAAAATATCAATCTTGTTAATAAGCTCTTTCTTTATTTCCTTCGAAGAAATTGATGAATGCTTTGTTAACCACTCTGTTACCTCCAGGTGTTGGGTAATCACCTGTAAAGTACCAATCTCCTAAATTATTTGGACAAGCAGAATGCAAGTTGTCTACCGTTTGGAAGATGGCTTCTACTTCGGCATTGATACTGTCATCGCAAATCAATTCAGAAATTTTGGCAGAAATTTCTTCGTCTGTAAATTGATCGTAGAGTTCCTTTACAAAGTTTTGTACATCCTTGTCTTCAAGATCTACTTGTTCTTTACATTTGTGGTAAACCTCTTCTACCATTTGGTATTTGTCATTTTCCTTAAGTAAGTCCAACATGGCTCTAAAGGCAATGAGATCCTCAAGTCTTGCCATGTCAATACCGTAACAGTCTGGGTATCTAATCTGTGGCGCAGAGGACACAACTACAATCTTCTTAGGGTGCAAACGGTCCATCATTTTAATGATGCTCTTTTTAAGAGTCGTCCCACGTACAATACTGTCGTCTATGATTACGAGGTTGTCCTGTGGCTTGATCACACCGTAGGTGGCATCATAAACGTGAGCTACCAAATCGTCTCTACTGCTGTCTTCAGTAATAAACGTTCTAAGCTTAACATCTTTTATTGCAATTTTTTCAATTCTTGGTCGCTCCGATAGAATTTCGGTAACACGTTCTGCCGAAAGTTTGCCTCCGCCGTCAAGAATCGCTTTTGTTTTCTTTTCGTTAAGGTGCTTTTCGATAGAATCGATCATTCCAAAGAATGAGGTCTCTGCTGTGTTTGGAATATAAGAGAACACCGAATTTTTTGTGTCATTATCAATAGCCTCAAGTACCTTTGGCATCAAAAGTTTTCCAAGGTTCTTACGTTCTTGGTAGATTTCGGCATCACTTCCTCTTGAAAAGTAGATGCGCTCAAATGAACACGCCTTACGCTCTAACGGTTCTAGAATCTTCTTGATAGATACTTCACCAGATTTCTTAGTAATAATGGCGTGGCCGGGATCCAATTCAACTACTTTGTCGAAATCTACGTTAAACACAGTTTGAATTACAGGGCGCTCAGAAGCCACCACTACAACTTCATCATCTTTATAGTAGTAGGCTGGTCTAATACCGGCTGGGTCACGTAAAACGAAGGAGTCTCCATGACCTAACAAACCAGCCATGGCATAACCACCATCCCAATTCTTGGCGGCTCTTTTTAATATTTTGGCTACATTCAAACGTTCTGCGATAATTGGAGAACATTCTCTTTTGCTGTAACCTTCTGCTTTAAGTTGTTTATATTTTTTAGAAACGGCGTCATCCAAGAAGTGACCAATTTTTTCCATGATGGTAATGGTGTCTGCCTTTTCCTTTGGATGCTGACCCAAGCGCACCAAACCATCAAATAATTGATTTACATTGGTCATGTTGAAGTTACCTGCAACAATAAGGTTTCTGTGCATCCAGTTGTTTTGTCTTAAAAATGGGTGAACACTTTCTACACTGTTCTTTCCAAATGTCCCATAACGAACGTGACCTAAAAGTAATTCGCCTACATAAGGAATGTGACGTTTTTGAAGTTCTACATCGTCTGCATATTCTGGGTTCTCACTCAATTCCTTGTTGATTCTAGAATTGATTTGAGCAAAAATATCCTGTATTGGCTGTTGCGCAATAGACCGCACGCGACTTATATAGCGCTCTCCTGGCTCAGTGTCTAATTTAATGCTGGCAAAACCGGCACCATCCTGACCACGGTTGTGCTGTTTTTCCATCATCAAATACATTTTGTTAACGCCATAAAAAGCACTTCCATACTTTTCTTTATAGAATTCCAATGGTTTTAAAAGTCTAATAAGTGCGATTCCGCATTCATGTTTTAAAGCATCACTCATAATGTCTGTTGTCAAGGTTTCTGCCGTAGCAGGATAATTTATTTAATTAAAAACGCACTCGTATAGGAGCGCGTTAGATTATGCTAGTTAATTTTAAACTGCGTTAAATTTTCAAATTGCTGTATGCGCTTATGGATTTCGTTGGATGATAAATCCTGCATTCGCTCGGTTCCAAATCGTTCTACGCTGAAAGATGCCATGGCTGAACCATAGATAACCGCATTTTTCATGTTCTCAAAAGAGAGGTCTTTGGATTTTGCCAAATACCCAGCAAAGCCACCGGCAAAGGTGTCGCCTGCTCCTGTTGGATCGAAAACTTGTTCCAATGGTAAGGCCGGAGCTGCAAACATGTGCTCTTCATGGAACAACAATGCTCCATGTTCACCTTTTTTGATCACTACATATTTTGGTCCCATTTCATGAATTCTCTTCGCAGCAGTTAACAAGGAGTGCTCTCCTGTTAGTTGCTTGGCCTCGTCGTCGTTGATAGTAATCACATCAATGCGCTTAATCACATTTAAAAGATCCTCCAATGCATTGTCCATCCAAAAATTCATGGTGTCCAAAATGGCCAGTTTAGGTGTGTTTACCATTTGGTCCAAAACGCTGGATTGTACGATAGGGTGTAAATTTCCTAACATTACAATTTCAGAATCTCTGTAATTGTGAGGTACCACAGGGTTGAAATCGGCCAAAACGTTAAGCTCAGTTATCAAAGTGTCACGGGAATTCATATTGTTGTGGTAACGGCCGCTCCAGAAAAAGGTTTTGCCGTGCTCTACAATTTCAATACCCGAAATATCCAAGCGTCTGTTGGATAAAAGGTTCAAGTAGTCTTGTGGAAAATCGCCTCCAACCACAGATACAATTGAGGCGTCTACATTGAATTCTGAAGCTGCCAAGCCTATAAAGGTCGCGGCACCTCCAAGTATTTTATCGGTTTTTCCGAAAGGGGTTTCAATAGCATCAAATGCTACTGTTCCAACAATAACTAACTTGCTCATAAAGAGGTTTCAAAATTTTGTGCAAATATAGTGTTTTACGCTCTAAATTACGAATATTATTTTCTTCCAAAATCGGCAGGAATTTCACCCCAAGCTTTGGTTTCCCATTTTACAATGGTAGTGGTATAGTCGTTATTTTTAAGCCAACTTACAGCGCGGTCCACTAGCTCAAACAATGCCTTGTTTTTCTCATTACGGGGAAGCTTGGTATTGCAGGTTTTTTTCTTCACCCAGCTCATGGCAATTTTGGAATCGGTGTAGATAATACGGTTGCTATTATTTTTTTTTAGCATTGCCAAGCCATGTACAATAGCTAGGAATTCCCCAATATTATTGGTGCCTTCAGGGAAAGGGCCCTGAATAAATAGTTGCTTTTTGGTTTTGGTGTCCACTCCGCGGTATTCCATAATGCCTGGGTTGCCACTAGAGGCAGCATCTACCGAAATGGAATTGTAGTTGGGCTGTCCTATCTTTTGCAGTTCGGCTGGAGACAGTTCACTTTTAAAGGTTTTTGGCTGACCAATAAAATCCTTGTAGTTGCCTTTAAATGCCGCTTTTGCAGCGTCAAAGGTTGGGAAGGATTTATAGAGAGCTCCGGGGTAATCCTTGATTTGTGCCTTGCAATCGTTCCAATTGTCAAAAACACCTGTTTTATGGCCCTTCCAAACCGTATAATATTTTTGTTTCTTTTTGGCCATCTATAACTTAATATATTACAGGGCTTATTTAGGATTAGTAATTGTTAGCTTTTAACGAAACCAGTCCAAGAGTTTAGTGCGCTTCGGTTAACAATTTCTCAACTACAACAGGGAAATGTTTCATTTCTAGGTCATGAACTTTTCTAGCAACATCATTAGCGTTGTCTAAAGTGTCTACAAAGCAACTGTCCTGAAAAATGATGGTGCCTTCATCATAATTCTCATTTACATAATGAATGGTAATGCCCGTTTTAAGTTCCTTGTTGGCTATTACGGCTTCGTGTACGTTCATGCCATACATGCCTTTTCCCCCATATTTGGGCAACAGCGCAGGATGGATGTTGATGACCTTATTATGGTATTCCTTTAAAATGTGGCCAGGGAACTTCCACAGAAAGCCGGCAAGAATGATCAGGTCCGGCTGGGAGGCCTTTAGAATGTTCAAGACATCATCTGTTTTATAAAAAGCCACCCTATTAAATGAAAGTGCACTTACTTCTAGTTTTTTGCATCGCTCCAAAACGGTCGCTTGTGGATTGTTGGTAAGCACTTGTACCACCGAAGCTGTTTTTGATTTGGAAAAATACTTGATTAAATTTTCGGCATTGCTGCCGCTGCCCGATGCAAAAATGACAATACGTTTCATGTTTCAGTGTTCAATTTAGGATAATTGTTGATACTAGCAGTTGAATAAAGCACTCTATATCAGCCAAGGTATTGTTCCTTTTTGAAGCCGTTATAGTATCCCTAAAAACCTAAACAAAAAAAAGAATAATATTTTACAATAAGAAAGGTAAAATGAAAATACTTAGAGTAGAATTTAGTAAATTAGAAACACATTTTTAAAGTAAACGTGTGTTTTAAGAATAAAGTTTTTTATTTTTGCCAACTAATTAAAACTTAAAATTAAAAGATTATGTCAGACATTGCATCAAGAGTAAAAGCGATTATCGTAGACAAATTAGGTGTTGATGAAAACGAAGTGGTAGCTGAAGCAAGCTTCACTAACGATTTAGGCGCAGATTCATTGGACACTGTAGAATTAATTATGGAGTTCGAAAAAGAATTCGATATTCAAATTCCAGACGATCAAGCTGAGAACATTGCAACAGTTGGTCAAGCTATTTCGTACATAGAGGAAGCAAAATAATTAAAAACAATTTATGGAATTAAGGCGAGTAGTAGTTACAGGTCTGGGCGCTTTAACACCTATAGGGAATACCAAGGATGAATATTGGGAAGGCCTTATGAGTGGTAAAAGCGGTGCGGCTCCTATAACATATTTTGATGCTGAAAAATTCAAAACCAAATTTGCTTGCGAGTTAAAAAACTTTAACCCAACCGATTTTCTTGATAGAAAAGAGGCTCGTAAAATGGACCGTTTTACCCAATATGCCATGGTAGCTTCAGACGAGGCGATTGCCGATGCCAAATTGGATCTGGACGCCATTAACAAATTGCGAGTTGGGGTTATTTGGGGAGCAGGAATTGGAGGTTTGGAGACCTTTCAGGATGAAGTGTTGAACTTTGCTTCTGGAGACGGTACACCAAGATTTAATCCGTTCTTTATTCCTAAAATGATTGCAGATATTGCACCTGGTAACATTTCCATTAAAAATGGATTTATGGGACCAAACTATACAACGGTTTCTGCCTGTGCTTCTTCGGCTAACGCTATGATTGATGCTTTAAACTATATTAGATTGGGGCATTGTGATGTAGTGGTTACAGGAGGAAGTGAAGCAGCAGTAACTATAGCAGGTATGGGAGGATTTAATGCCATGCATGCCTTGTCCACAAGGAACGAGAGTCCGGAAACAGCCTCTAGGCCTTTTGATGCCACCAGAGATGGTTTTGTTTTAGGAGAAGGAGCAGGTGCTATTATCCTTGAAGAATATGAGCATGCCAAAGCAAGAGGCGCCAAAATATATGCCGAAGTATTAGGAGGTGGTTTGTCATCAGATGCCTATCACATGACAGCGCCACATCCAGACGGTATTGGGGTAATTGCGGTAATGAAAAATTGTTTGGAGAACGCGGGAATTGCTCCAGAAGAAGTTGATCATATCAACACTCACGGAACATCTACTCCTTTGGGAGATGTTGCTGAGCTTAAGGCAATTTCTGAAGTTTTTGGTGACCATGCCAAAAATATCAATATTAACTCTACCAAATCTATGACAGGTCACTTGTTGGGTGCTGCCGGTGCTATTGAAGCTATTGCCTCTATTTTGGCAATGGAGCACGGTGTGGTTCCTCCAACGATCAATCATGAGGTGGTAGATGATAAAATTGATCCAGCATTAAATTTAACATTAAATACAGCTCAAAAGCGAGACATAAAAGTTGCTATGAGTAATACCTTTGGCTTTGGGGGACACAATGCATGTGTCTTATTCAAAAAATTAGATTAATTCCCGAATGAATTACATTCGTAACATATTAAATTCCCGTTCTAAAAATGACGGGAATTTTTTTTTACAACTCAAAAGTATTCTAGGGTTCAAACCTAAAAAAGAGAGTCTGTACATCAAGGCGTTTACCCACCGCTCCATGAATTTGAAGGATAAAAAGGGGAACCCTATCAACTACGAGCGTTTAGAGTTTGTAGGGGATGCAATGTTAAGTGCTGTTGTGGCTTCGTATCTGTTCAGCGAAGTGCCTCATGGAGATGAGGGCTACCTTACCAAAATGCGCTCTAAGGTGGTTAGCCGGGAGCACCTCAATGAACTTGGCAAGGAACTCAAACTGATAGATTTGGTAAAGAGTAAAATTGCAAAATCCAACTTTGGTAACAACATTCATGGCAACCTTTTTGAGGCATTGGTAGGAGCGATCTTTTTAGACCGTGGCTATAAATATTGCGAACGTTTTATTTTTGATCGTGTCATCAATCCTCATGTGGATATTGAGACCTTGGAAGGAAAGGTGATCAGTTATAAAAGTTTGCTTATTGAATGGTGCCAGAAGGAAAAGAAGACCTTCGATTATAATGTTTACGAAGATACAGGTAACGATAATTTAAAACACTTCTCCGTTAAATTATCGATAGACAACAAAGTTGTGGCCAAAGCAAGGGCCACCTCCAAGAAAAAAGCAGAGGAAAAGGCCTCGAAAAGAGCCTTCTTTGCCTTTCAAAATAAAATCACAAAGTTTTTTAATGAATAGCTATTTATTTGCAATAATTTAAAAGTAACTATAACGTTTTCGTTGGGTTTCGGAAGAAGATTAACGAAAACTTCATTTTTTAATAATTAGAATATAGTATATTTACACCATCATTATTTTGATGGGAGCATGGCTTTGCATAAATTACTTGTTGACGATTTTTATGATGCCTCTTTTTCACTTTTAGCCATTCATTGTAGGTTGGAAGATTACAGATTGGCTTACCTGCTAAATTCCTACTTAGATCTTAAATTGAAGCGTAAACCCCAAGATTTGGATTATAAATATTTTGCGGCTACTTACGCCATATTTGAGTGGGAAAATGAGAAGAAATACATGACTTGGAACATGATTTCCAATGTGTGTAAAAAAGAAGAAGACAGTTTGCAAAGCTCCGGGTCACTTTTTGACCTTCAGCAAAAGGTGTTGAAAACCTATAATTTGATACCCGAGCTGAAAAATGTTGATTATTTGATAAAGATCACAGACGAGAACGAACAGTTTAACGAAAAACATGTTCTCGATAAAATACAATCTATACCACAGGTTATAACGGCCTACAGTGTAGATACTGAACAATTGAAATCTAAGGATTATTTAATTTTTTAATTAATGCAACAAAGAAAGAAAACTAAAATAGTTGCCACTTTAGGCCCTGCAACCAGTAATAAGGAAGTGTTGAAAGGCATGATGGAGGAAGGTGTTAATGTATTCCGAATTAACTTCTCTCACGCAGATTACAAGGATGTTGAAGAACGAATCAACATGATCCGTGAGCTTAACGAAGAGTTTGGATTTAACACGGCCATATTGGCGGATCTTCAAGGACCAAAACTGCGTGTTGGGGTTATGAAAGGAGAAGTGGTAGTGAATGAAGGAGATGAAATTATTTTTGCCACTGGAAAACGATTTGAAGGAACCAAAGAACGAGTTTATATGACTTATGAAAGGTTCCCACAGGATGCCAAGCCAGGAGAACGTATTCTGTTGGATGACGGAAAATTAATTTTTGAAGTTGTATCTACAGATAATAAATCAGAGGTAAAGGCCAGGGTCATCCAAGGAGGACCTTTAAAATCCAAAAAAGGGGTAAACCTTCCTAATACAAACATATCTCAACCTGCCCTTACTGAAAAGGATATAGAAGATGCCATTTTTGCCATTGGTCAACAGGTGGATTGGATTGCCTTGTCTTTCGTGCGTCATGCAGAGGATTTAATGCAACTTCAGGAATTGATCAAAGAGCATAGCGATGAAAAGATCCCAATCGTGGCCAAAATTGAAAAACCTGAAGCCGTAGAAAATATCGACAAGATTGTAGCTTACTGTGATGGTTTGATGGTGGCCCGTGGAGATTTGGGTGTAGAAGTTCCTGCTCAGGAAGTACCGCTTATCCAAAAACAATTGGTATTACGTGCCAAAAAAGCTAGAATTCCAGTAATTATCGCTACCCAAATGATGGAAACGATGATTTCCAGTTTAACACCAACACGTGCCGAGGTAAACGACGTTGCCAACTCCGTAATGGACGGTGCGGATGCGGTGATGCTTTCAGGAGAAACATCGGTAGGGTCGTATCCTGTTCAGGTAATTAAAACGATGTCTAACATCATTCGTAGTGTGGAAGATTCTCACTTAATCCAAGTGCCACAATCACCACCGCACATCCGCACAAAACGATACATTACAAAATCTATTTGTTACC
Organism: Mangrovimonas sp. TPBH4; assembly: GCF_001280505.1. Lineage (GTDB taxonomy): Bacteria > Bacteroidota > Bacteroidia > Flavobacteriales > Flavobacteriaceae > Mangrovimonas_A. The sequence goes on along the minus strand of NZ_LBIO01000040.1, from coordinate 121,366 downwards.
ATGCGGCTAATATGGCCAACGAAATCAATGCCAAGGCTATTTCTACATTGACCAATAGTGGGTATACGGCATTCCAGATTTCGGCTTGGAGACCAAAATCACACATCCTCGTATTTACCTCCAACAAACGCATTCTTACCCAACTTAGTTTGCTATGGGGTGTGAACGCTTTCTACTATGATAAGTTTGTAAGCACGGATGAAACTATTGAGGATGTTAACGCGATTGCCTGTGATAAAGGATATTTGACTGAAGGTGATATGTTGATTAGTCTAGCGGCTATGCCTATCCAGGAAAAGGGAATGGTAAACACGTTAAGGGTTTCAGAAATTACCAGTTGTAATATTAAATAAAATATTATTTAAAAATAGATGAAAGGCGATTCGGTAATTACCGAATCGCCTTTTAGTTTTAAGTGCAATTTATGATTAGCTCAAAAGCTAAGCAATCATGGAAAGCTTTTCGCTAGCGTTATTTTTATGTGAATTGTTTTCAAATTGGTTAGAGGTGTTTTTTTTGCCTCCCGCTTTTAAGGCTTGTTCTCCCGAAAAGAAAGTCTTGTGGTCATCGCCAAGGTCTGAACCTGCCATTCTTTGGTGTTTTACACAGGAAACACCTTTTCGAATTTCTTGACGCTGCACCTTTTTAACATAAGCCAACATGCCATCTTCTCCGAAATAGTTTTCGGACAAATCATTCATTTGGAGGGCTGTGGTGTGGTAAGTTGGAAGGGTAATTAAATGGTGAAAAACCCCTGCCTCATTTGACGCATCTTTTTGAAACGATTTTATTTTATCATCTGCTATATTAGATAATTCTGAGTTATCATATTTTATATCCATTAAATTATCCTTGTCATAAAAGGACATATCTTTTCCAGATGAAAGCATTTCTTCATACGCCTGTTTTCTAAAATTCAAGGTCCAGTTAAAGGAAGGAGAATTGTTATAAACCAATTTGGCATTAGGAACAACAGCTTTTACTCGGTTAACCATGTGCGCAATTTGTTTTAGGTTTGGTGTTGGGGTTTCAATCCAAAGTAAATCCGCTCCATTTTGAAGGCTTGTTATACAATCTAAAACTACCCTGTCAATATTTGAATGTTCTCTGAATTTATAAAGCCCATTTGGAAGCCTAACAGGTTTTACTAGTTTACCGTCGCGTTTAAAGAGCACATCATCTTCTTTGGCATTAATAATACTTGTTTCCTCAGCTTCAATAAAGGCTAGATATTGCGAAGCTAAATCACCGGGCTCTTTGCTAACCGGTAATTTTTGTGTTAAACCTGCACCTTCTGAATCTGTTCTGGCCACGATAATGCCATTTTCAACACCTAATTCAAGGAACGCATATCTCACGGCATTTAGTTTGGCTATAAAATCCTCATGAGGAACGGTAACTTTGCCATCTTGGTGGCCGCATTGTTTGGCGTCGGATACTTGGTTTTCAATTTGAATAGCGCAAGCACCAGCTTGGATCATTTGTTTGGCCAAAAGGTAAGTGGCTTCTTCATTTCCAAACCCAGCATCAATATCGGCAATGATAGGGACGATGTGTGTTTCAAAATTATCAATTTGTTCTTGGACATCTTCACCGTTTTCCAATCTTCTAAACAAATCATTAAGTTCAATGGCATCCGCTTGACGCAAAAACTGGTAGATTTCCTGAATCAATTTTGGTACAGCTGTTTTTTCATGCATGGATTGGTCTGGTAATGGTCCAAACTCTGAGCGTAAAGCGGCTACCATCCAGCCCGATAGATAAAGGTATTTTTTGTTGGTGGTATTATGGTGTTTCTTGATGGCGATCATTTTTTGCTGGGCGACAAAACCGTGCCAACAGCCAAGAGACTGGGTGTAATTTGAAGAATTGGCGTCGTATTCTGCCATGTCCTTTCTCATGATGCTAGCCGTGTATTTGGCTATGTCCAAACCTGTTTTAAAAGGATTTTGCGCAATCATTCTAGCTGCATTTTCTGCGCTGATGGATTTCCAGGATTCACCGTATTTTTCTTTCAGATTTTGTACAGTGTGTAAGGCCGAGCAGTAATTGCTTTGTTGTAGATTTTTCATAATTTTGTGATACGTTATTTTTATTAATAATTAGATCCTGTTGATTGTTGCCGCAATCGCAGGATTGTTTTTTATAGGTACTTGTATGCAGGGATCGTTAAAAATTCTTCAAATTCTTCAGAAAGTACCAAGCCGTTAAATAGGCTAATGGCTTGTTTAAGCTTCGAATCTTTAATATTACTCCCGCTTAGTTCTGTGATGATTTTTTCTACTTCATCATCAAATATTTCTGAATAAAGGTTTTTAGAAAAGGCTCTTCCGTCTTCAAGGATTACTTTGTTTTTAAGCCATTGCCAAACCTGGGTTCTCGATATTTCTGCAGTGGCCGCATCTTCCATTAGATTGTAGAGGGCAACAGCTCCGTAACCTCGTAACCATGCTTCTAAATAGAGTATGCCAACATTAATGTTTTTTCGTATCCCAGCCTCTGTAACGGTACCTTGAGGCTGTGCAACTAAATCCATTTCTGTGATTTTAACATCGTCTCTCTTTACGTGTATTTGGTTAGGTGTAGGCATATATTTGTTGAATTCGTCCATAGCAACGCTTACCAAATCAGGGTGTGCAACCCAAGTGCCATCATGCCCGTTTTTGGCTTCACGCTCCTTATCCTTTCGCACTTTTTCCAAAGCTAAATTGTTGGCAGTTGGGTTGTTTTTAATGGGGATTTGAGCAGCCATTCCACCAATGGCATGAATGCCGCGTTTGTGGCAACGCTGAATCACCAATTTAGAATAGGCCTCCATAAATGGGGTGGTCATGGTGACTTGATCTCTATTTGGGACATTGAATTCAGTATGATTTCTGAATTTTTTGATATATGAAAATATGTAATCCCAACGACCACAATTGAGGCCTACAATATGGTCTTTTAGTTCGTATATAATTTCATCCAATTGGAAACTAGCTGTGATTGTTTCAATTAAAACGGTGGCTTTAAATGTACCGTTGGGAATGTTAAGGTACTCTTGTGCAAACATAAATATCTCGTTCCACCAACGCGCCTCAAGGTAATGCTCTAATTTTGGTAAATAGAAGTAGGGGGCAGTGTTGTTTTTTTGAAGTGTTTTCGCGTTATGAAAAACGTACAGACCAAAATCCACTAAACTTGCGGAGACTTCAACATTGTTTAATAATAAGTGTCGTTCATTTAAATGAAGACCACGAGGCCTCACCAATAGGACAGCAGGATTGTCGTTTAGTGAATAGGTTTTACCTTTGGCATGGTCTATTAGGCTAATGGTTCTTTTATTGGCGTCAATTAAGTTTTGTTGGCCTTGCATGCAGTTTTGCCAAGTTGGGGCATTACTGTCCTCAAAATCGGCCATAAAGGTTTTGGCTCCGGAGTTTAAGGCGTTAATAATCATTTTTCTGTCCACAGGTCCTGTAATTTCAACACGTCTATCTTGAAGGTCCATTGGGATTTCTCCAGCGGTCCATTGGCTTTCTCTAATGGTTTTGGTTTCCTCAGGAAACTTTGGAAGCTCTCCTTTGTCAAATAGCTGTTGTTGTATTTTCCGGTCGTTAAGTAACTCCAGTCGCTTAGAGTTAAATTGATCATGAAGCAGGGCAATAAACTTTAAGGCTTCCTTGGTTAAAATTTCAGGGTAATAGTTTTGAACGCTACTCTCCAATTTGATTTTTGACGTTTTTAAAATTGTATTTTCCATGTTTTCAGAATTTTACAATACAATATTAGAATAAAGATTTTTAAAAAACAAGCGAACGTTCGCTAAAAATGTATTTTCGCTTTTTTAGTTTGATTCGCAAATTTTGTTATTTTTGTTAATCTAGTATGGAACAAGATTATATAAAACTCATATTTGGGCTTAAGCTGAAGCAAATTAGAACCGATAAGAATTTATCCTTATTTGGATTGTCCAAGCTTACGGGGCTGTCAAAATCCTATTTAAATGAAATAGAAAAGGGGAAAAAATACCCAAAACCAGACAAAATTGCTGTATTATCTGAAAAATTGGATGTCCCGTATGACCAAATGGTTTCCTTAAAGCTTGACAAAAATTTGGCGCCCATTGGAGAGTTGCTGCAGTCAAAAATTTTAAAGGAAATTCCCTTGGATCTTTTTGGAATAAAGGAGAGTAACCTAATTGATATTGTGGCAAATGCGCCGGCAAAAGTGAATGCATTTGTGAGCACTATTATTGAGATTGCAAAACATTACAATTTTAGTAGGGAGAGTTTTTTTCTGGCTTCAGTACGCTCTTTTCAGGAGGCCAATAACAACTATTTTGAGGATTTGGAACAAGGCGTTTTAAGGTTTGCAAAATCTTATCAAGTGGATTTAACAATGCCAATTTCGTCCAAAGAGTTAGAGGAAATTTTAGTTGAAGAATATGGATATAGCATTAATGAAAATGAATTGGGCAAACATGAAGCCTTAGGTAATTTAAGGTCTGTTTTTGTACCCAAAAGTAAAACATTGCTCTTGGCAAATGGTATTGATGAGCCACAACGCACCTTTATTTTTGCTAAAGAGATTGCCTATAATTATTTGGAAATTAACGATAGGTTGTACACTTTTCCTTGGATAAAATTTAAAAGTTTTGATCAGGTACTTAATAACTTTTATGCGTCCTATTTTGCTGGTGCTTTGATTCTTCCAAAAGCCCAACTTTCTACGAAATTAGAAGCACTCTTTGAACAAGACACTTTTGATACCAGTTTGTTTTTGAAAACAATGGAAAGTTTTAATGCCTCGCCAGAGTCCTTTTATCAGCGGTTGACAAATATTTTGCCCAAAACATTCAATATACAAGACCTGTTTTTTTTAAGGTTTACGCATAAGGCTAATAGTGACAAATTTTACTTGAAAAAGGAGCTTCATTTAGCGCATCAACATTCCCCTAGGGCCAATGAAACTAACGAGCATTATTGTAGGCGTTGGGTGGCCCTCAAAGTTTTGGAAGATATCGGCAAGAGCCATATGGACCATGAATTTGATATTCAAATTTCTAATTATGTTAGTGATGACATGAAGTATTTAGTGCTGTCGTCTGCTACGCGGGATCCATTTCGAGACAATCAATACAGAAGTATTACCATAGGTTTGCTCATCAATAAGCAGTTGGAGCGGAAGCTACACTTTTTAAAAGATAAAAGGATTAAAACCCAAGAGGTGGGCGTTACCTGTGAACGCTGCGCTATCACAGACTGTAAGGTGAGACAGGTACCTTCCTTAGCTTTGGAAGAGGCCTATAAAAACAAAAAAATAGAGACTATTGTAGATACCTTGAACGATAAATTCTCTTAAAAATCAAATTTCAATTGCACACTTACAGTGCTTTCTTCGTTCTTGGTTTTGTCTTTTTTGTTGGGTTTCTCAGTGTTTAAATTGGAAATGGAAATTCCCAAAAGCCTAACGGAATTGTTTAGTTTCTCTTGATATAATAAATCCTTTGAGGTTTCAAGAATGATGCTTTTATCACTGATGAAATAGGGTAGCGTTTTGCTTCGTGTTTGCAGGGTGAAATCGCTATATTTTATCTTTAAGGTCACTGTTTTTCCTGCTACTTTGCTTTTTGTCAATCGTTTGGAAACTTCCTCGGCTATATCCTCAAGTTTTTCAAGCATGAAGATTTCAGAAGATAGATTTTCACTGAATGTACGTTCTGCAGCCAAGGATTTTCTAACGCGATTGGGCTTGACTTCACTTGTATGGATGCCCCTAACCACATTATAATAATAACTCCCTGATTTTCCGAAGTGTTCGTCCAAATATTCCATAGATTTGAATTTTAAGTCCTTTCCGGTGAAAATTCCCAATTGGTACATCTTCTCTGCCGTTACTTTACCAACACCGTAAAATTTCCGAATATCCAAGTCTTCAATAAAATCCAAAACCTCTTCTGGACCAACCGTTTTTTGTCCATTCGGCTTGTTGTAATCACTGGCAACTTTGGCAATAAATTTATTGATGGAAATCCCTGCGGAAGCTGTTAAGCCTATCTCATCAAAAATGCGCTGTCTGATTTCCTTGGCAATCATGGAAGCACTGTAAAGTCCCTTTTTGTTGGTGGTAACATCTAAATAGGCTTCGTCAAGGGATAGAGGTTCTACCAAATCGGTGTAATCGTAAAAGATTTTCCTGATTCTTTTGGAGATTTCTGTGTAGCGTTCAAAATTAGGGCGGACAAAAATTAGTTCCGGGCATAGGCGTTTGGCCTGAATACCACTCATGGCACTTTTCACACCAAACTTTCGGGCTTCATAACTGGCGGCACTTACTACGCCACGTTTACTGCTGCCACCAACCGCAATGGCTTTACCCTTCAGTTCAGGATTATCCATTTGTTCCACAGAGGCATAAAAGGCATCCATGTCTACATGTATAATCTTTCTTATTGGTAAATCACTTTGCATGCCGTAAATTTAGGCATTAAATGCCTTTTAATGATTGGTTTTTAAAAGGAGTAAGAAAGGTTTATGGTAGAAATAGAACGCAAATTTTTAGTGTCGTCGGAAGCGTTTAAAACTGAAGCAACCAGTAGCAAGCAGATTGTTCAGGGGTTTTTGAATACGGATAAAGAACGTACAGTTAGAGTGAGGATTTCAGGTGATAAAGGTATCCTGACGGTAAAAGGGAAGAGCACTGAAGATGGATTGAGCAGATTTGAATGGGAAACCACTTTAGATAAGGCAGAAGCTGAAGCATTGTTGCAGATTTGTGAGCCCGGTGTCATCAATAAAACACGGTATGAAATACCAATGGGAAACCATTTGTTTGAAGTGGATGAATTTCATGATGATAACGAAGGTTTGGTTGTTGCCGAAGTGGAGTTGAATGCTGCAGATGAAGACTTTTTGAAACCTGAATGGTTGGGAGAAGAGGTGACAGGTAAAGTGGAATATTACAATTCCTTTTTAAGTAAATCACCCTATAAAACTTGGAAGTAGGATGACCTAAAATCATAAATAATGAGAAAAATAGTAGTAATGGCAATGGTTTTTGGAATGTTGGTTGCATGTAAGGACAATTCCAAAGCAATGGAAGAATCCAATGATGAAGCGACGGTAGAAGCAGTCATGGATTCCATTGTGGTTCAAGAAGAGAATCCTGTCGAGAAAAATATATCGGTTAGGGCTCTCAAGGATTCATTGACTTCAAAGGGCTTTCAAACCTTTGAATATGTGGACGCCAAGACCAAAGATACGGTGTTGATGCAACAGTATTTTATTGCATTTTTAAAGAAAGGGCCTGTTAGAAATCAAAATGAGGAAGAAGCGGCAAGGCTTCAAGATGAACATTTAAAGCACTTAGGGAAAATGTACGAATTGGGGTATGCTGATATTTCTGGACCATTTGGTGATGATGGAAATATTAGGGGAATCACGATTTACAATGTGCCTACCTTGCAAATGGCGGATAGTTTGGCAAATGCCGATCCTTCGGTGAAAGCAGGCCGATTAGAGATTGAAATTCATCCGTGGTGGGCCGCCAAAGGATTTCAACTGAGATAATAAAAAAGCCGCTTATATCAAGCGGCTTTTTTATGTGTTCAATTTAAAATTAGTGAGCGCTGGAGGTAGAAGTTTCAGAGAAAGTTTCTACGGTTTTCATATCACTCACTTTGTACGTGGTTCCAGTAGTTGTTACTGTTTCTTCCAATGATGATGGCGTTACTTTTGCTTCGTCATATTCAACCATGGCCAATTTCTTGTCAAAATCAACTGTGGCAGATTTTACTCCATCCATTTTAGAAATGTTCTTTTCAATGGTTTTGGCACAGCCAATGGCACAGGTCATTCCTTCAATGCTGAATTCGGCTTTGGCGTAAGTTGCATTCGGGTCTAATTGCTTTGCTTCTTCTGCACCAGTTTCAATCGCAACGGTCTTAACCTCAGGAGCTGAATTGTCCTTGCATGAAACATTGCTCAATGTTAAAGCGCCAACAGCCAAAATAGTAAAGATAGATTTCATAGTTTTTCGTTTGTGTCCCTAGGGAGGGACTGTATGTTAATGTAAGACAAATCTAATAATTATTGATGTTTCCTGCAGAATAATTAACGAATTTTGTGATTTTGAAATAGTTTGCATGGAGAGAATTAACATTAAATGGATTTACCTCATACTTCTATCATTGATTTGGGGGAGTTCTTTTATACTTATCAAGAAATCGTTATTAGGTTTGACGCCTTGGCAATTGGGTTCTTTGAGAACAATAATTACCGGATTGTTCCTTTTCAGTGTGGGATTGAAACATTTGAAGGACGTCAAGGCTAGGCAATGGTTATGGATTTCTATTTCGGGATTTTTGGGCTCATTCTTCCCGGCTTTTTTGTTTGCCATAGCCGAAACCGAAATTGATAGTGCCGTAACGTCTGTGCTGAATTCTTTGGTGCCATTGAATACATTGTTGATGGGAATGGCCGTATTTAAAATAGCTTCTACCAAACGACAATTGTTAGGGGTAATCATTGGTTTTATTGGGACTTGTCTGCTTATTTTAAAAGGAGCTGAACTGAATCCAGAACAGAACTATTTGTACGCAGGATTTGTATTGTTGGCAACGGTAATGTATGCAAGTAATGTAAATATTATTAAAAGATATTTGCAGGATGTGAAACCCTTGGCCATTGCCACGGGGAATTATGTAGCCATTATTGTGCCTGCCATATTGGTGTTGGTTTGGTCTGGATTTTTTACTGAAACTACTTTTACAAATCCAGATTTTAAAATGTCATTGGTGTATGTGACGATTTTGTCCTTTTTTGGGACCGCATTGGCAAAGGTGCTGTATACAACTTTGGTACAGATTTCAACACCGGTATTTGCATCTTCGGTAACGTATTTAATGCCTGTTGTAGCCTTAATGTGGGGTGTTTTGGATGGAGAATCCTATAGTGTGTTACAGGGCCTTGCCACGGCCATTGTGTTATTGGGAGTCTATCTGTCGCATAGAAGGAATCGTTGATAAAAGAAAAGGGCAAAACATATCGTTTTGCCCTTTTGTATTCATGTTAATCCTTTTTCTTATTTGAAATCGGCATCACTTACACCTTCGTTTACTTTGATTTCTTTTACTGTGAAATCAAAACGACGTGGTCCAAACGTTTGACCAATAGTGAATGGGAATTTTACTCCAGCTACTTCTTGGTAGTTTGTATAGAAAGTAGATTGCACACCCATTGGGCTTGTTTTTTCTTCTTTAATCTTCAAACCAGTTTCAACGCTGTAGAAGATAGCAGTTTCTTCATCAACTTTGATTTTATAAGCTTTTTCACCTTCAACCATTTCAATTTTTTCTAAAGAAACACCACCATTTAGGTAGTTTACTTCAGGGAATGGAGAGGACTCTACTTGTACAGCTTTAACTTGCTCTTCGTTCATGTCAATTTTTTGACCTTGAGCAAATGCATAACCAGAATCACCATCCAAAACTTGCTTTTGAGTTTGCCCCATCATCGTGATTTCTTGAAGGAATTGGTTTTTCACCGTTTTTTTCATTTCAAGATTCATCATCATACCTGGTTGTAATTCAGCTTCAGCAGACATGTAAACAGAATTTACTTCGTCCAATTTAGCTCTACCGCCAATAGCATCGATATAAGCGTTCAATACCTTGTTTACATTCATGTCTGCAGGCATTGCAATCTCATAAACCGGTTTCTCGGTTGGCTTGGCGTAGGTGTCGTAATATTTAATAGGAAGTCCTACCTTTTCAAGGTTATCCAAAACTTCACTTCCTTTTCCAACTACAATTACACGAGCATTTTCTGTTGCAAAGTGTTTGTTAGCGGCGTTGGTGATGTCCTGAACCGTTACATTGTTTACGCGTTCCAAGTAAGTTTCGTAGTAATCCTCAGGTAAATTGTTCAACTTGATGTTAAGGGCATATTCAGCAACTGTAGAAGGATCTTCCAAGTTCATTACAAATGAACCGATGTATTTAGCTTTTGCATTTTTAAGTGCTTCTGCATCTACAGGTTCTGTTTTGATACGGTTGATTTCTTTTAAAGCTTCTACGATAGAGCTGTCAGTTACTGTATTTCTAACCTTCGCAGAGGCATTAAAGCGAGATGTTTTATATCTGCTAGGTGAAATGCTAGAGTAAGCGCCATAAGTATATCCATGAGCTTCGCGTAGGTTCATGAACAAATAACCTTCACCTCCACCACCAAGGATGTAGTTGGCCAGTTTAGTAGCTAAATAATCGGCATCCTTCATTTTCAAATCCACATTGTTGGTTACAGAAATGTTGGATTGTACCGCATTTGGCATGTCGATAAAGTCAATTTCTGTAGTGGCTACATTGGCTTTAGGAGCAGGTACAGCAGTTGTGATTTCTTCTCCTTTTTCCCATTTTCCAAAATACTTCTTGATTTGCTTCTTAACATCTTTATACTTTACATCTCCAACTACTACGATGTAGGCGTTGTTAGGCGTAAAATATTTGTTGTAGAAAGCTTTAACGTCCTCAAGAGTTACATTGTTTAAGGTCTCTTCGGTAGTAAATTCTCCATAGGCGTTATCAAGACCATATGATAATGCGCCTCCAACACGACCAGCGATAGCATCAACACTTTTTTCATTGGATTTTAAGCCTTCCAAAGCTTTTGTTTTCTCCTTTTCGAACTCTTCTTGAGTCAATAATGGATTAATGGCTGCATCTGCCATCAATTCCAAAATTCTTTCGGAATATTGAGATAAAGAACTTCCGTAGGCACTTTGAGAACCAAAGCCTAATCGAGCTCCCAAGAAGTCGATCTCTTCGTTAAAAGCATCCTTGGAGATAGACGTTGTTCCGTTTCCTAACATGGCACCCAATAGACTGGATACACCAGCTTTGTCGCCTTCAATAATTGGCTTGTTGTCAATTTGAAGAGAATAGGATACTCTTGGCAATTTGTGGTTTTCTACCACAAGTACCTTGATGCCGTTCTTTAGTTCAAATTCATTTGGTTTTTCAAGAGTGATTTTGGGAGCTGGTCCCGCTTCTGGTTGTTTTGATCTGTCAATTTGCGCCGTGGCACCCAATGACATTAAAAACAAGACTAATAAAGTTGATATTTTTGCTTTCATCTGTGACATTTATGTTTTAGTTGTTGCTTTTTTCTTCTGGTAAGTACTCTAATAACAAACGTTGGTTAGGGTTTAGGTACTTTTTAGCAACGGCTTGAATTTCTTCTCTAGTGATAGATCTGTAGATGTCGATCTCGTTGTTGATAAGGTTGGTGTCTCCATAAAGCATATAGTATCTTGCTAAAGAGTTGGCAATGCCTTCAACACTTGAGTTAGAATTTACAAACTGGTTTTCAAATTGGTTCAACAGCTTTTGGTGGTCACGCTCAGAAATCAAATTGGTCTGTAGATCTACAATTTCCTCGTCGATTTCCTTTACAATAGCATCAAGCGTTACTTCTCCCATAGGCAGACCAAATAGGATGTAAGAACCGTAATCCTCTTGAGAGAAGTTCATAGCACCAACTTGTAAAGCCATTTTTTTCTCGTCCACTATCTTTTTGTACAATTTAGAGGATTTTCCACCGCTTAAATAGGTAGAAATCATATCCAAAATATAAGCATCTCTATCCTTGAACGAAGGTGTTCTGTAGGCAGCTATAATTGCTGGGATTTGGATGTTTGGATCGTAAGCTTTGGCGCGAATTGTTTCGGTAATTGGATCTTCTTTAGGGAAGTTTCTAACGATATCATTACCACGAGGAATTGGTCCAAAATAGTCTTGGATCATTTTTTTAACGTCTGCTTTGTTGAAATCTCCAGCCACTACCAAAACAGCATTGTTTGGTACGTAGAATTTAGCGTTGAATGCTTGGAATTCCTCTAGGGTAGCAGCATCCAAGTGCTCCATTTCTCCAATGGTAGTCCAGCGGTATGGGTGCTTTTTGAATAGGTTCACCTTAACATTTTCCAAAAACTTACCGTAAGGACTATTATCTACACGCATTCGCTTTTCTTCCTTAACAACTTCGTTTTGTGTGTCTACCCCGATTTGGTTGATCACTGGGTGCATTAAACGCTCAGATTCCAGCCACAAACCTAACTCTACTTGGTTAGAAGGGAATACTTCATAATAATACGTACGGTCATCTGTAGTATTGGCGTTGTTTTTACCTCCGTTAGAAGAAACAAGTTTGAAAAACTCTCCTCTTTCGATGTTTTCGGTGCCTTCAAACAATAAATGTTCAAAGAAATGGGCAAAACCGGTACGGTCTGGGTTTTCGTCTTTAGCTCCAACATGGTACATAACAGAGGTGGTTACTACTGGAGCAGAATTATCTTGATGTAGGATAACGTGCATCCCATTATCCAAGTCATACTCTTCAAATTCAACTTTTTGCGCCATGGTCAAGTTACCAATTAGCAACAAAGAAGCTAAAGAAAATAAGCCTTTTTTCATTGTGCGTTTTTTAGTTTTAAAATTATAAGTTTCAATGTAAGTCTAACACAGGTTGAAATTGTTACACTCCTTGCAAAAATAAAAATCAAAGTTGGCTTTGTATAACAATTATGTAAAAACTATTATAAAAATTATATTAATACATAAATTTTCACGAAATTTAAAGGAAGTTGATTTTTAATAACTTAGATTATGAAAACACCTTTTTCAGTTTCTGTAAAATTTGGGGTCATCATTGCTGTGGCCCTAACGGCCTATTTTTTATTGGTGAGACTTATTGGCCTCCATCAAAATCCTTGGTTGAGGCTTTTTAATGGTGTAATCATGGCTGCAGGGATTTATTATGCTATAAAAAATTACAAAAGCGGAACTGGTTCTGCCTTTACCTATATAGATGGTTTTAAAACAGGTTTGGTGTCTGGCTTTATAGGCACCTTGATTTTTACAGGTTTTATGGCAGTTTACATGTTCCATCTGGATCCCGCCTTTACAGAATTGTTGTTGGGAGAGTGGTTTGGAAACTATGGGGCTGGGCCTGGAATACTGGTGTTTATCATCCTGATAGAAGGCCTGACATCAACCATTGTACTTACCTTATCGTTCATGCAAATCTTCAAAAAAAGCTATAATACGCCTCAAAACGTATAAAACGTTTGTAGATTAATATTTTAGCGTTATATTTGCACTCATTTTTTAATAAACAAATTTTAATTAAACGTAACGCTATGTACGCAATTGTAGAGATAGCAGGGCAACAATTTAAAGTTGAAAAAGACCAAAAAGTGTTTGTTCACCGTTTAGCTACTGAAGAAGGAAAAGCAGTATCTTTTGATAATGTACTTCTTATTGGTGACGGAAAGAACATTACTGTTGGCGCCCCAGCTATAGCCGGAGCTCAAGTAGGAGCAAAAGTTTTAAAGCACCTTAAAGGTGATAAAGTAATCGTTTTTAAGAAAAAACGTAGAAAAGGTTACCGTGTGAAAAACGGTCACAGACAAGCTCTTACTGAGATTGTTATTGAAAACATCGTTGCTACAGGTGCTAAGCCAGCTGCTAAAGCAGAGAAAAAGGCCGCAGCTCCAAAAGCTGAAGCTTCAGAGGATTTAAGCGCTTTAACTGTTGCTGAATTAAGAGAAATGGCGAAAGCAAAAGATATTTCAGGATATTCTACAATGAAGAAAGCTGAATTAATCGCTGCTTTAAGTTAATAACAAAATAAAATCGAAATAAAATGGCACATAAAAAAGGAGTCGGAAGTTCGAAAAACGGTAGAGAATCAGAATCGAAACGCTTAGGTGTTAAGATTTTTGGTGGTCAAGCAGCTATTGCTGGTAACATTATCGTTAGACAAAGAGGTACTGCACATAATCCAGGTGAGAATGTGTATGCTGGAAAAGACCACACTTTACATGCTAAAGTAGATGGTATCGTAAAATTTGAGAAGAAAAAAGGTGGAAAATCTTTTGTTTCTATTGAGCCTTTCGAAGCTTAAGAAACAGTCTCGAACATGATATAAAAACCCCTGCCTAAATTAGGCGGGGGTTTTTGTTTGCGGTAATTTAACATTAGGGTCAACATTGGGTAATGTGCAAACTGTTTCTTTGAAGGTTTTATATGTTAATACCAATGAAATTTTCCAAAGTCCTAACCTCAATTGCCATCCTTCTTTTTTGTCTTTCCTCTATAAGGAGTTTTGCCCAAGAAACCATCCTTCAAAATCACAATGTAGACTCTGTCTTCAGGAATTTTAAATCAGAATTGCTCAAAGCAACAAGTCTTCAGGATGAGCATGGTATTGTGAGTGCGCATATAAAGATGGCCGATTTTTATGGAGGGCTTGGTATTGCCAATGAGGCATTGAAGCATTATCATGAGGCCTTGGATTTTCAAGAGGAACAAGATACTTCAACCGTCTATATAAAAAATAAAATTGCCGAACTTCATTTGTCATTAAAAAAGTACGGGCCTGCCAAGACCTATTTGGATGAAAGTTTAAAACTCTCTGAAGCTTTAAAGTTCGATAGGGGAAAAGCAAGAGCCCTGGCACTAATAGGAAGCGTGGCAGAGAAGCAGTCCAATTACCAAATGGCATTGGAATATCAGAAAAGCAGTCTGAGTTTATTTGAAAGTTTAAATGATAGTACTGGCCTGGCAGTTACTTATGAAAACATGGGCAGTATCTACGAGGATTTGGAAGATTATGGCAAGGCCTATGAATATTTTACAAAAGCCAAAGAGTATTCCGTTAATAGTCCTTCGAGTGTACGGTTGAATATCATCAATAATTTGGGGGATGTCAAGCGTAAGAATGAGGAGTTTGAAAAAGGTTTGGCCTATACCCAACTGGCTTTGGAGATGGCCAAAAGCACTGGTAATACACATCAACATGAAAGTGCCTTAAAGGATATGGCCAAAGTGCATTCGGCTTTGGGAGACTATGAATTGGCCTATCAGTTTATGGAGGAACATGCCGATTTGAACGAACAGGAAATAGAGCGCAAAAATGCCGAGCAGGTTGGGACCTTACAAGTATTGTACGACGTGAAGGAAAAGGAGGCGAAAGTAACTTTGCTAAATCAACAAAACGAGATCCAAAGTATACAGCAAAAAATAATAAGCCTTTCCAGTGCTTTTGTTTTGTTGCTTTTGTTGGGTTGGTTTATGTATTTCAAAAAGAAGAAACAGCAGGAAGTTAAAATAAGTGCTTTTAAGCAGCAAATTTTACAAGCCGATTTGGATCGGAAAACGGCAGAGGAAGCATCCTTGCAACGTGAAATAGAATTCAAACTTTCCGCCTTGACCAATTACAGTTTACACTTGTCCAATAAAAACAAAATGTTGGAGAATATTTCCAGAACCCTTACCAATTTAAAGGGTCGAAATCAAAACTTGGTTTCCTCCAAATTGGAGACACTGGTAAAGGAAATTAATTTTGATCTGTCCAAGGATAATGAATGGACAGAATTTACAGGGTATTTTGAACAGATCCATCCCCAATTTTTTCAGAATTTGAATGCTGCTGCTGATGAAGCGCTTTCACCTGCAGAATTACGTCTTGCCATGTTGTTGCGACTTAATTTGTCCTCAAAGGAAATTGCCTCCATTTTACGGATTACTCCTGATAGTGTGAGGATAGCAAGATACAGGATGCGAAAAAAATTGCCCCTGGATTCCAAAGAGGATCTGCAGGCGTTCTTATTAAAACTTTAACAAGTTTTCCTCAGTCTTACCCGTATGTTACCTTAATGTTAATGTTGCCTTGTTATATAGCCTAAAATCAATGGGTTGTTACGTTTTGTTAACGCTAAGTTTAGCCAGTTTCGAAGTGGTCAATTTAGTTTTGCTGTCAACTAATCTATATAACAAATGAAAATGCAACTACTCAAAAGTTTATTTATTTGGTGCCTTTTAGCATTTGGTTCGAATGCGTTATTGGCACAAAATGGAATTATCCGCGGGGTCATTACAGATGACAATGGATTGAGCGTCCCAGGGGCCACCGTGGCAATTGACAGTTTAAAAAAGGGAGCTGTTTCCGATTTTGACGGAGCGTATACCCTTTTGGAAGTTCCGGAGGGAACCCATACTGTAACGGTGAAATATTTGGGATATTCCGATATCAGCAAAGAGGCCACTGTGGTTCCTGGTGGAACTGTGGTTCTTGACTTCACTTTAACCTCCGAAAATACCGAATTGGATGAGGTATTGGTTACTGGTTACGGTTTAAGCGGTCAGGCAAGAGCCTTGAATACCCAAAAGAACAAAACCAACATTACCAATATTGTATCTACCGATCAGATTGGGAAATTCCCGGATGCCAACATTGGGGATGCTGTAAAGCGTATTCCTGGTATCACAATGCAGGTAGACCAAGGGGAGGCACGTAATATTATTGTAAGAGGTTTGTCGCCACAATTAAACTCTGTAACCTTAAACGGCAGTAGAATTCCTTCTGCAGAGGGTGACAACAGAAATGTACAAATGGACTTGATTCCTTCAGACATGATCCAAACTATTGAAGTAAACAAAGCCGTTACTCCTGATATGGATGGGGATGCTTTGGGTGGATCGGTGAACTTGATCACTAGATCATCGCCACAAGGGTTCAGGTTGTCCGCTACTGCTGGGTCTGGTATCAACTTCATTACTGATAAAAGAATTCTTAACGGATCTTTTTTGGTAGGAGATCGTTCTAAAAATGACAAATTTGGTTGGATGGTAGCAGCTTCTATCAACGACAATGATTTTGGAAGTGATAACGTAGAAGCAGAATGGGAAGATGAATTTGAATTCAACAATGGTGATGAGGATAACTTGGAAGAAGTTGATGTAAATCCTTACGCAAGTGTATTTGAAATAAGAGAGTATTTGGTACAACGTGTGCGTAGAAGTTTCTCTGCGAATTTCGATTATAAGTTAGATCAAAACAATACCCTTTATTTCAAGTCCATCTACAACTGGAGAGATGACCGTGAAAACAGATTACGTTTGGAAAATGAAATTTTGGATGGAGAGGATATTGAATTTGGAGATTTCAGCGTAGATAGCAACGGAAACTTAACAAGTTTCCCTGTTGAGGCAAAACGTCAAACTAAAGGAGGTATTTCTGGTGGACGTAACCAAAATGCACGCTTGGAAGACCAACGTATGCAAAACTATAGCCTTAGTGGAGATCATTTGCTTAACAACTGGAAAATTGACTGGTTGGCATCGTATTCTAAAGCTTCAGAAGAACGTTTGAATGAGCGTTATATGGAATACGAAAGCGAGTATGCCGTGACATTCAATGGAAATGAAGACAAGCCTTTATTTTCTCCATTAGATGCGGCAGATGCTGATTTTGCCCTTTTCGAATTTGGAGAGTTGACAGAAGAGAACCAATATACTGAAGAAAAGGATGTTAACTTTTTCGTAAATGCGCAAGCCCCGTTAAGCTTTATCGAAGGAGAGGAAGGGTTCTTGAAATTTGGTGGAAAAACTAGGTTAAAGAATAAAAATAGAGAGAATGGTTTTACAGAATTCAGCCCAGAAGGAAGTGACTACGATTTCTTAGGAGATATTCCAACTAGAAACTATTCAGATTCTGATTTCTTGGCAGGTAGCCAATACCAAGTGGGATCTTTTGCAGATCCAAGCTTTTTGGGAGGTTTGGACTTATACGATAGCAACCTTTTTGAAGGGGAAGATTTGCCAGAGGAATACTTGACTGCCAACTTCGACGTCAATGAAAATGTGTATGCGGGTTATGCCATGATGAGCCAGAACTTCTCGAGCAAGTTCAGTGTGTTGTTTGGAGCTAGAATTGAGCATACTTCTATTGAAAGTCAAGGAAACGAAATTGTGTTTGATGAAGAAGGTGATTTTGCTGGAACCAATGTTCTAATGGATGAAAACAGCTATACCAATATTTTGCCAAGCGTACATGTAAAATATGGATTGGGAGAAAATACTGTGTTAAGAGCTGCTTGGACCAACACTTTGGCACGTCCAAACTATGTAGATCTAGTACCTTACATGGAAATAAACAACGAAGATGAAGAAATCTTCTTAGGGAATTCAGAATTGGATCCAACAACCTCTATGAACTTCGATGTTATGGCAGAACATTACTTTAAATCCGTGGGAATCATCTCTGGAGGTGTATTCTATAAAGACATCGATAAATTTGTGTATACAAGACAAACTGAGGATGACAATGGATATGAAATTTACCAACCTTTAAATGGAGATGGCGCAAGTGTATTCGGTGCTGAGGTGTCCTTACAACGTCGTTTGGATTTCTTGCCAGGATTTGCTAAAAACTTCAACATCTATTTAAACTACACTTATTTAAAGTCGGATGCTGATGGTATCTTCAACGAAGATGGTGAAGAGCGTACGGATTTGGATTTGCCTAACACCGCTCCTAACATGTTCAACGGATCTTTAGGATATAACGGAAAGTATTTCAGTGTACGTCTATCTGCTAACTATTCAGATTCCTATATCGACGAAATTGGAGGACGTGCTTTCGAAGACCGTTACTATGACGAACAGTTGTTTGTAGATTTCAATGCAACGGCCTCTATTACCAAAAATTTGAGCCTGTATGTTGATTTGAATAACATCACCAACCAGCCGTTGCGTTACTTCCAAGGTTCAAAAGGAAGAACCATGCAGATGGAATACTATGAAAAGCGTTTAACTTTTGGATTGAAATACGATTTGTTTAAGAAATAAAGAATGAAGAATATATTAAGTTTAGTTTGTGTCCTAGCCTTGATGGGATGTAAGGAGTCTCTACCCGTGATTGCTCCAACCTTGGTAACGGAAAAAACACCTCATGATAGTGATGATCCAGCAATATGGATCAACCCAAACGATCCTGCAAAGAGCATCGTATTTGGGACCGACAAAGATGAAACCAATGGCGGGGTGTATGCCTTTGATTTGGACGGAAAAATCATTCCAGAAAAAAGCATTGTTGGTATCAGTTATCCTAACAATGTGGATGTGGAATATGGCTTTAAGTTGAATGATTCCACAACTACCGATATTATTGTGTTCTCGGAGAGAGAAAAGCACCAAGTACGTGTGTTTTCTGTGCCGGATATGACCGAGTTGGACAATGGAGGTTTTAAGGTGTTTGAAGATGAAACCGATGTTGAAATGAAGCGCCCGATGGGAGTGTCCATTTACAAGAATCCTGAAACCGCTGAGGTATCATTTATCGTAAGCCGTAAAAATGGACCTAAGCAAGGGTATTTGCATCAATATGCTTTAAGATCGGATTCTTTGGGTGTATCGGCTACATTAATGAGAAAGTTCGGGACGTTTAGTGGCCAAAAGGAAATCGAGGCTATTGCCGTGGACGATGCCCTAGGCTATGTGTATTACTCTGATGAAGGTGTGGGGATTAGAAAATACCACGCCAATCCATTAAAAGGAGATGAGGAGATAGCGATTTTTGGAGGAGAATATTTTAAGGAAGATATAGAAGGTATTGCTATTGCAGCTTATGACAACGGCGAAGGGTTTTTGATTGTGTCCAATCAACAGGACCATAGCTTCAATATTTTCAAACGTGCGGATAACACCTATGTGAAGACGCTTAATTTGGGAACTATGGAAACCGATGGTTGCGATGTTACTACAGTGGCATTGGGGCCAAAATATCCAAAAGGCTTATTTGTATCAATGAACGATGAACAGGATTTTTTCTATCATGAACTTGGTACACTTATGTTAGCTGATTAATCAGCAGTTGTTTTAATTCGATGAACCCTTTCTGGAAACGGAAAGGGTTTTTTCGTTTGTAGGAATATGTAATTGGAAATTAATAGGTATCTTTCAATGTAAACATAAATATTTCCCTATGAAAGTAAGGTTGTGGTATGTTATGGGCTTGACAGCCCTTTTGTTCTCTTGTGGAAGTACAAAAGAAACGGTTAAGGAGACAAAGGCGGTAAAAGTGACCATGGATTTAGTGAATGTGACCAATGATCAGGTAAAGGTTGTGGTAACACCACCTAAGATAGATGCTGAAACGGTAATATATCGCATGGCAAAAATTATTCCTGGCACTTACGCCATAGCGGATTATGGACGCTACATTTCAGATGTAAAGGCCTTCGATTCCAAAGGAAATTTATTGGCTGTAGCCCAAAAGGATGATAATTCTTGGGAAATTGAAGAGGCTAAAAAACTTCATCATATCAGTTACCTCGTGGATGATACCTTTGACTCTGAAGGCGCTTCCCATTTTACTACGGAAAACTCCAAAACCATTTTTTCTCCTGCCGGAACCAATATATTGGCCAATAAAAACTTTGTGCTCAATATGAGTGGTTTCGTGGGGTATTTTTCCGAAATGTTGGAGTATCCTTATCAAATTAGCATCACCCACCCTGAAACTTTGGTAGGAAGCTCTGCTCTGGTTGATATAAACGAAAGGAATGATGAGGATAGCTTCTATACCTCGAGATTTGCCGAATTGGTAGATTCTCCAATCATGTATGGGGCACCCGATGTCTCGACGTTTGAGTATAACGATATGGAGGTGCTATTATCTGTGTATTCCCCAGAAAACACCAACATCACTTCCCAGGTATTTTTGCCGGATTTAAAAAAGATTATCATCGCCCAGAAAAACTATATGGGAGATGCCAATAATACCAAAAAGTATGCGGTCTTAACCTATGTAACCTCTTTTCAAAAGGGGGATGCCAAGGGTATTGGTGCTTTGGAACACAATTATTCCACCTTGGGAGTGTTTTTAGAAACCATGAAAAGCCACGATTTGATAGATATTATTTCCCATGAGTTTTTTCATACCCTAACACCCCTGCATATCCATTCCAAGGAAATTCAATATTTCGATTTTAACGAACCCCAAATGTCTGAGCATTTATGGATGTATGAAGGCGTTACCGAATATTTTGCCCAACATTTTCAGGTGTATGAAGGTTTAATTGATGAACCTACATTTTTGGCCGCCATGATGAAAAAGATAAAAATATCACATCATTACAAAGACCATTTGTCTTTTACAGAAATGAGCAAAAATGTGTTGGACAGTAAGATGCAATTGCAGTACGCAAATGTGTATCAAAAGGGCGCTTTAATTGGTATGTGTTTGGATATTATTATTCGGGAGCAGTCCAATGGAGAGCGAAGCCTCATGGATGTAATGAGAGAATTGGCCAAAATGTATGGACCTGGAAAAGCTTTTGAAGATGAAGAGCTAATCCCGGTTTTTGTAAAGCTTACCTATCCTGAAGTTGGAGATTTCATCAATACACATATTGTAAAAGGTGTACCGATTGATTATGATGCTTACTTAGCTAAAATGGGAATCAGTAAAGTTATCATGCCGGTTGCAGATTCTGTAGTATTTATAAAAGATTTTCAACCTTATATTGGTTTGGACCAACTTTCAGGAAAGTTCGTTGCCGTGGTACCAGATGATCAGAATGCCTTTTTCAATGCTATGGGTATAAAACATGGAGACGTCTTGTTGGAAATGGATGGAACTGCCTTCGACGGCGACAATCTTCAAAAAACCTTAATGATGGGCTATGGTCTTCAAGAAGGAGCGCCCGTGACCATTAAGATAGAACGTCAAGGAGAAATCATGGAGCTCAAGGGAAATGTAGTACTTAATTATTCCCAGGGTGAAGGTTATAAGTTTACCGATGAATCCAAAAAGGCTTTAAAGGATGCATGGTTGAAGGGTGGGGTATTTTATAAAAACTAGGGAATCCCATCACAGTATCCCCTAGCATCTCTATTTAGTTAGTTATTAGATTGGATTAATTTATTGTGAATTTTGATTCCAAATCAGTTGTAGAGCTTCCACCAACAAACACTTTAAAACCTCCAGGTTCTACAATGTACTTTCCTTGGTTGTCATAGAAGCCTAATTCTTTTTCAGTTAAACTGAAGGTGACTGTTTTGGATGCTCCAGATTCTAGAGGAACCATCTCAAAGCCTTTCAATTCCTTTACAGGACGAGTAACGCTAGCAAATATATCTTGGATATATAATTGAACTACTTCCTTGCCGGAATAAGCTCCAGTATTGGTTACAGTAACAGAAATAGTAGCCCTATTTTTTCCAATATTGGATACTTGTAGGTTGTTATACTCAAAGGAAGTATAGCTTAGGCCATATCCAAATGGGTATAAAGGTGTATTGCTTTCATCTGTATAGTGAGACCAAAATACTTCTCCTGGTGAAGGTTCGTTAGGTCTTCCTGAGCTTTTATGGTTGTAGTAAATGGGTACTTGTCCCACACTTCTGGGAAAGGTCATTGGCAATTTTCCACTAGGGTTGTAATCACCATAAAGCACTTGGGCGATGGCATTTCCGCTTTGAGTGCCCAAATGCCAAGTTTCCAAAATTGCTGGGATATTCTCATTGGCCCAATTAATGGCTAAGGGGCGTCCGTTGCTTAATACCAAAACAACATTGGAGTTTGCATTGTAAACAGCCTCCAGTAATTCTTGTTGTAATGGATCCATTTCAATATTGGCTTGACTTCGTCCTTCACCTGTTTGCATGGCATGTTCCCCTAAAGCCATTAATACCACATCGGCATTTTTTGCAGCCGATACGGCTTCCTCTAGGCCTTTTTTGGAAGTGTTAAATTCTAACTGACGAGAAAAAGCAATGTCGTTTTCAACAAAATTGGGACCTTGTACATAAGTAATGGTATTTCCTTCATAAGCTTGAAGGCCCTCCAAAAGCGATACGGCCGTTCCGTTTTTTGCTCCCAATCGCCAATTTCCCAAAGGACTAGTTTTATCGTTGGCAAGGGCTCCAATGACAGCAATATTAAGACCTTCTTTTTGGAGGGGGAGTAATTGTTTTTCGTTTTTAAGAAGGACGATAGATTTTTTTGCCATATCCAAAACAGCTTCCTGTATTTCGGTACTGCCTACTACATTAGCTTCATTGGTTTCGTTGGAATATTTGTAAGGATCTTCAAATAATCCCAATTCATATTTTACTCTTAAAATACGTCTGGTAGCATCATCAATATAAGCTTCTTTCACTGCACCATCTTTTACCAATTGTGAAAGGTGCTCTACATATAAATGGGATTCCATATCCATGTCAGAGCCTGCATTGGCCGCAATTTTGGCGGCTACTTTTCCGTCTTTAGCATAACCATGGGCAATCATTTCACCAATGGAGCCCCAATCAGACACTACAAAGCCATTAAAGTTCCAGTCGCCTTTTAAAATTTGACGTTGTAAAAAGCTATCTCCAGTGGCAGGAATACCGTTTAGTTCATTAAAGGAATTCATAAACGTTCTTGCGCCTGCATCATTGGCTGCTTTGAAAGGTGGGAGTACAACGTTGTATAAAGTTGATGTCCCTAAGTCTGCAGTATTGTAATCTTTTCCCGATTCGGGAAATCCATAGGCTGCAAAATGCTTGGCACAAGCGGCAATGGTACTATTAGAAGAAAGGTCGTTTCCTTGAAAGCCTTGTACTCTAGCAGTTGCAATTTTACTGCCAAGAAAGGGGTCTTCCCCGGCGCCTTCCATTACACGTCCCCATCTGGCATCTCTAGAAATGTCTACCATTGGGGCAAAGGTCCAGTTTATTCCTGAGGCAGCTGCTTCTTTGGCGGCTACTTCGGCTGAACGTTGGATGGCTTCCAAATCCCAGCTTGCAGCTTCCCCTAATGGGATAGGACTAACCGTTTTATAGCCGTGTACCACATCAAAACCAATAATTAAGGGGATTCCCAATCGGGTTTCTTCAACCGCAATTTTTTGCAGGGCCGTCACCTCTTTGGCTCCGGTAACATTCAACATGGAGCCTACCCATCCTTTTTTTAGGTGTTCGTATTTTAAGGCTTGATTCCCTTCGCTAGGGGTGGGACCTGTAACTTCCCAAAAACCTGTGTATTGATTCATCTGACCAATTTTTTCTTCAAGGGTCATAAGTGAGAGTAGAGAGTCTACTTTTCTTTCAATATCAGGATTGAGTCCTTGTTGAGATGCTACATTGGTATCAGCTGATTTTCCAGTGTCGTTTGTATTTCCGCAGGCACAAAAAAGTACCGCTAGGGCATAGCCCCAAACATAATTTAACCGTGTTTTCATGTGCTTATTATTGGTATACCCTTACATAGTCTACTTCCATGGTGGATTCCATAAAATTGGGGTCTATAGTACCGCCTAGATTTCCTCCCATGGCAACATTCATAATGATAAATTGATCTAAATCAAATGGCCAGGTTTGGTCATTTTTATTACTTGGTTGATAGGTGTAATGCACATTGCCGTCCACCGAAAACACCATTTTCTCAGAAGTCCATTCCAGCTCGTAGGTATGAAATTCACTAGAAACATTAGCGACTTGCTGTCCACCCAAATTAGAGGTGTTTCCAAAACTGGAAGGGGTGTGCATGGCGCTTTGTATATAGCCTTGGTTGTTGCCAACATGTTCCATAATGTCGGTTTCGCCACAGGCTGGCCATCCCACCGCATCTATATTGGCACCCAATAGCCATAGTGCAGGCCAAGTACCTCCTCCTTCTGGAAGTTTGGCGCGAATTTCAACTTTACCATGGGTGAATTCAAATTTATCCTTGGTCAACAATCGTGCTGAGGTGAACTCCGATCCTTGGAAGTTTTCACGTTTGGCGATGATTTTTAACACCCCATCTTCTACAATAACATTGTCCGCTCTATCGGTATAATATTGCGACTCATTGTTTCCCCAACCACTTTGTCCTGTTCCAATATTGTAGCCCCATTTGGAGGTGTCTGGAGCACCGCTGACATCAAATTCATCAGACCAAACCAATTGCACGGAATCGTCTACATAAAGTGAAATGGTTTCTGAAGTGCTAATGTTATGGTCTGTACCTGAATAAGCATACACATAGATGGTGTAATTGTTGGTGCCGGGATTGGTATAGGTGAATTCCATAGTACCATCTGTACTTGGTATTTCCTCTCCATTTCCAAAACGGAAGCCGTAACTCACGGCATCTATTGCCGAGGCTGTACATTGAATGGTGCCGGAACCATCTCCGTTGGGAAATTGTTCGCTAGCTCCAACTTTGGTAATATTTAATACCAAAGCCGAAGGAATAATTGGCACAATGCCCCCGTCATCATCTCCAGTGGATTGTGAATCATCACCACCACTAGAGCATGATATGGAAAGAGCACAAAGCAAACTAAGACATATATTTAACATGGTATGTTTCATTATAAATCAATTTGTTGTGTCTAGTCTTCGGCTATCAAAATGGCAAACCAACCGTTGCCATCAGATCCTACCGTTTTAATCATCATTTCATTGGCTGAACGCTCCAGAATGGCATAACTATGATCGCCACCAACGTAAAATCCATGGTATCCTACATTTGAGAAAGTCAAGGTTTCCTGTCCTCCAGGAGCACTCAGTGCCCATGACTCGGAATAATCATCTAGAGGGTAGTTAACGTATTCGTCATCGGCATTAGGCGTTTGTCCTGCAACTCCAAAATCTTGGTCAAGAGGTGTTGCTTTTCCGTATCCGGTACCATTGGTGATGTGGGTGAATGTACCATCGATATTAAAAATAAAGCGATCGTCGTAGGCTCCCAATCCTTCCTTGTCATAAGGAGCGGCTGCCCACCAAACTGGACTGGTTCCATCGGCTGGCCCTACACCAAAGTGCCCTGCTGCTTCAGCTTTCAATCGCCAAGTTCTAGAACTGTCATTGGTCAACATGGTCAGTAAATCAGCTGGAGGTGCATAAAGGGCTAACACTTCCACTTCTACGGTAGCACTGGTGGTGGCGCCTCCAGTTCCAAAAGCCAAAACAGTTACGGTGTAGGTATGTACTCCTGTGTTGCCAAAACTATAGGTCTTTTCTCCGCTAGGAGCCAGCGATTCTGAACCGTTGTAGATGTATTGATACGTAATGGCGTTGTCTGCATTTGCAGAAAAATTGACATTTCCGCTTCCATCACCATAAGGGTTCTCGGCATCCTGTCCAACAATATTGGCTGTAATCTGCAGATTGGAAGGAGCTATGATATCTCCAAATTCGTAGTCTTCTTCCTCACAACTAAAGAAGGTAAAGAAACCAACAAGTAATAATCTAATGATATATTTTAAATGTTTCATCTTGTTTAT
Source organism: Mangrovimonas sp. TPBH4 (assembly GCF_001280505.1). Classification (GTDB taxonomy): domain Bacteria; phylum Bacteroidota; class Bacteroidia; order Flavobacteriales; family Flavobacteriaceae; genus Mangrovimonas_A. The sequence continues at coordinate 95,287 of NZ_LBIO01000040.1, read as the reverse complement.
TTTTATTGCTTAATCAATTTATAGGTCCAGAATACGCCTGCTCCCGCTTCAATGCTGACGGTCATGGTCATGTCATTATCCGTAAGGGTAACATTGTATGTAATGGAGCTTGGAACGGCCACATTAGGAAGCTCTCCATCGTTATTTGCTTTTGGAAGTCCTAAATATGCTCCAGAACCATTCAGTGTTAATGTTCCCGCAGCCTCATCATAATCAAAGGAAGCACTGTTTGAGCCATCATGAGGTGCTACAGGCGCAGCACAGCCTTCAGGATCGGTGCCTTGCCATGCTTCTACCCAAGTTTCATCTCCAAGGATATTGCTAAATGTGCCGTCTGAAGTAAATTGGTACACGTCGTCATAGTAACAGGCTCTGTCTGATACTGCCTGCGCATCAATTGACCACCAATCTCCACTTCCAGCAGTGGGCCCAACCATAAGGGATCCTGCTTCAGGAGCCATTTGCCAAGACCCAACGATTGGTGAAATGTAACGCACCAATTTGTAGGTCCAGAAAACTCCTGAACCAGCTTCAATACTCACAATCATGGTATTGTTGTTGTCTAAAAGTGTAATGTCGTAAGTGATGGAACTCGGCACGGCTACATTGGGAAGTTCACCATCGTTATTGGCCTTAGGAAGGCCGAGATAAGCGCCTTGACCATTCAAGGTTAAAGTGCCATCTCCTTCATTGTATGTAAAGGTAGCAGGATTAGAACCATCGTGAGGTGCTACTGGGGTGCCACAGGCTTCAGGGTCCATTCCTTGCCAAGGTTCAAGCCAAGTTTCTCCGTCCAATACATTATTGAAATTGCCGCCTAATGAGAATACGTATTTATCGTCGAAGAAACAGGCGCGATCCGCTACTACTTGGGCATCATTAGACCACCAATCTCCATTACCAGGGCTAGGCCCAACCATCAAGGCTCCTGCTTCTGGTGCCAATTGCCAAATACCTTCAATACCAGAAGCTGCTGCTGGTACTTTCCAGAAATAAAGATTGTCAATAAAGACACTGCCAGCGGCCCAAGGTTCTCCTACAAATTTAAACTGGTGTAAGTCTGCCATGGATAATCCTTGATCGGTAAATGCCGAAAGCGGAATATCGAAACTGTTCCATTGGTCTGGAGTTAAATCTTGGGTAACCTGTTGCTCTCCCGTAGCCAAACTAATTGGGAATATTTGTATTTGGTCTACATCGGCGGTCCAAACATCAATATGCAAATATTCCATTTGTGAAGCGTCTACCGTTTCTCCAAACTGAATACCTTGATAGCTAAGATTGATGTACTGCAACATTTCGTCGCCATTTAAGTTGAACATGGCATAACTACTACCTTGACCAGATTGACCCCAATCCGGATTGTAATCGGTTCCAGCTACATTGGTGTAGGCTCCTGCAAAAATTGAAATATAATCCGATTCATATCTGGATGGTTGCGCAGGTGCCGAGTTGATAGGTTGTAGAATTTCGGTTACCGTAAATTCTTCTGTATAGGTGGTTGTTTCAATGGCTGCACTCATGGCTACCACTGTAATGGTATAGATGCCGGCTTCTTGGTAAACATAAGAGACTGTTTCACCCATGTTACCACTTACAGGATCTGTAACTCCAGGTTCTCCAAAATATACATCGTAGGTGATTCCAAAATCGGCCGTTGCTGTGACGTTGACTTGTTTTGAAACCGCCAAATCATTTTCAATGGTTACCATTAAATTCTCAGGAGGATTAAAGGAAACTACCAAACTTTGGGATACTTCTGTTTCCAAACCTGTAATGCCATAGGCGACTAATTGTACATTATAGGTACCTTCTTCATAAATGTGTTCTACGTTCTCTCCTGCTGTGAGGGTGGTAGGTTCTTCGGTAGTATCTCCAAAATGCACATCAAAAGCTACGGCGCCTTGCCCGGTTGGCGTAATTGTTACCAAGCCAGTATTGTCTTGAGTAACATTAAAAGCCGCCGAGACATTGGAAGGTGCTACGGCAGAGTTGACAAAATCTGCGTTGTCATCATCATTGCTACAGGCAAACACCAACAATGCTATCAGACAAATGGAAGCTATGTATTTAATATTTTTCATATGATTCAATTTTAGTATTGTGGGTTTTGGGTTAATCCTGAAATATCAATTTCGCGTTGCGGCACAGGGAATACATCATGTTTCCCAGAAACAAAGCCTTCTATTTCGGTAGCTGCCTGCCCCGTTCTTACCAAATCAAAAAAGTGATGGCCTTCCATGGAGAGTTCCAAATTGCGCTCTGCCCAAATAGCTTGTACCAAAGCAGTTCCTGAACTTGAAATATTATGGTCTGAATTTCCAAAGGCACGTTCTCGTACTTGATTTAAGTATTGTCTGGCCAAATCCTCATTGATATTACCTCTGGCATTCGCTTCGGCGGCCATTAACAACACGTCGGCGTAACGGATCGCTCTATAGTTGGTGAGGTAGTTCAATTCTGTTTGTGCGCCACTTTCACCTGCTCTAGGAATGTACTTTCTATTGAAGTATCCTGTATGTTCATAACCTTCAGCGTAGGAAGCACCGGTTTCTTCAGAAAACGCTACAATATTTAGGATGGAAGCATCACGACGGGTATCTCCGTTATCAAAAGAATTGTAAAGCGCTGCAGTAGGCACATTAAAGCTCCATCCCGATGCAAATTGTGGCCCAGAGTAGGCTCTCGGTCCGTTGTGGATGATGCCGAAGTTTCCTTCCCCACAGGTTGGGCATCCCCAATCGTACCATTCTGATTCATTGGAATATTGAATTTCAAATACAGATTCAGGGCCATTTTCTCCCGATCTTAAAAACTGACTTTCATAATCTGGAACCAAACTATAAACACCAATCACATTTTGAAGCATTGAGGCCGCTTCCTGGAACTTATCCTGGAACAGGTATACTTTTCCTAGTAAGGCCTGTGCTGCATATTTGGTGATGCGCCCATCTTGATTTTGAGTGGTTGGAATACTGTTAATGGCTTCCAATAAATCATTTTCTATTTGGGCATATACTTCATCTTTAGGAGTTCTTTGAAGCGTTCCTGAATCTGTACCATCGAGTCTACGCTCCGTAAATAAAGGAACGTCTCCAAAAAACTTGACCAATTCAAAATAATAGTATGCTCTTAAAAAATAGGCTTGACCATAAATAGCGTCTTTACCTTCAAAGTACAGTTTGGCTTTATTTTCTTCCAAATAATTCACGCGGTTCACACCTTCGTAACACCATTGCCAAATAGAGGTTAGGTTATCATTGTTTGGGTTGTGTGTATAATCATCGATTTGCTGTAATCCTATAACGTCTGTGGCACTTTCGCCACCGCAAAGGGAGTTTCCTGTAGCAATATCGCCAATCAAAGTGTTGAGGTAGAGCCACTGCAGTGGGTCGTAACAGCCTGTAAGAATGGCTTCGTAATCGCCTTTGGACTGAAAGTAAACCCCGGCGACAATTTCATGTGTTTCGGAGGGTTCAAAATCGACATAATTTGTGCAGGCATTAACTGTTAAAAGTGCGGTACCTATCACGAAAATTTTATTTAGATATTTCATAGTATTCATTTTTTAAAATTTAACATTTACACCCATGGCCCAAATTCGAGGGATTGGATAGGTTCCTCTGTCAATTCCTGTATCAGAAAAAGAACCAGCAGATATTTCTGGGTCATAACCTGAATAGTCAGTAAACGTCAAGGCATTTTTAACTTGTGCATACAGGCGCACACTGCTTAGACCAGTTTGGTCATATACAGATTGAGGAAGCGTGTATCCCAATTGGATGTTTTTCACTCTGAAATAACTTCCATCTTCAATATATCTATCGGAAGCCCTGCGGTTGTTATTGGTGTCTACAAAAGTTACTCTTGGCTCGCTATTGCTAGTGCCTTCTCCTGTCCATCTATCTAATGTGCCAGCAAATCTGTTGGTGTAGTTCAGGTTTCTTTCATAGGCACGGTAAATATCGTTGCCTACGGAAGCAAACGTGGACACGTTAAAGTCTATGTTTTTAAAGTTGAAGGACAGGTTCCAACCAATGGTAAAATCAGGGAAAGGATCGCCAATTTTGGTACGGTCGTTATCGTTGATGATGCCATCTCCATTAACATCTTTATATCGGATGTCTCCAGGTTGTGCACCATCTTGAGTTGCGTGTGCATTAATTTCTGATTGGTTTTGAAAAATTCCGTCCGTTTGGTAGCCAAAGAAATACCACGGGGTAAAGCCTTCTTCAAAGCGCGTGATGTTTGTGTAAGGAATCCCGTAACCAGAACCCCATATAAATTTACTGTCATTGCTAACTTCTTCTACATTGGTACTTACTGTTGTGAAATTTACACTGGTACTAAAGGAGAAGTTTTCTGAAAAACTATTGTTGTAGCCCAAGGAAACATCAACCCCATTGGTTTTGGACTTTCCAATATTTGCAGGTGGAGCCGTGATTGAACCCAGATATAGGGAAGGCGTGGGGTCAAAAAGTAAATCATCTGTAGTTTTTTGATAGTAATCCGCGGTTAGGGAGAGTGAGTTGTTGAACACTCTTAAATCAAAACCGGCATTGATCTGTATTTGTTTTTCCCAGGAAACATCTTCGTTAGGAATAGTTCCCAAAGTGGCGCCACTAATGATATTACCATCAAACACGTATTTTGGGAATGTAGAGATTCTTGAGAATTGGTTCGGGATATTGTCATTTCCTACGGTACCATAACTTCCTCTAATTTTTAGGTAGTCGAAAGTATTGGAACTGTAGAAGTCTTCGTTTGAAATAACCCAACCAAGAGACCCTGAAGGGAAAAATCCGAACTTGTTATTATTTCCAAATACGGTGGAACCATCCACACGGCCTGTGAAGGATAAGAGGTATTTTCCTTTGTAATCATAATTGACACGTCCAAAGTAGGATAGGTTACGTTTTACATATTGCCAAGAACTGGAGGTTTGAGACTCGGCATCGCCCGTAGCTGAACTAACATCGGCATAGGTCCAAGAATTGAATGGAATGTCCTGCGCATTGGCGGTGATGTTTTCGCCTTTATCACGTTGAAGTGACATTCCTAGAACCGTTTCAAAATTGTGGTTTTCATTGATTATGAAATTGTAGTTCGCAAACAGTTCGTACGTATAATTGAAGTAATTGGTCTTGGACTCACTCACTCTGTTGTGTGTTCTGGTTTCTTCTCCTGTTTCTTCATCTACTGTTACAATTGGAGATAAATCAGGATTTGCATTTGTAGCGTTATGTCCAACCCCGTAGAATACAAAGGGAGAGAAGTTTTTGTTGTAGATATCTACATAGGTATACCCAAATCGAGAGGTTACCTTTAAGTTGTCTAGGAGGTCATATTGCAATTCAATTTTACCAAAAAGTTTGTTGGTATTGCTTTCATTAAAGGTATTTGCAATTTGGGCCAGAGGGTTTACAATTTCCTGGGTAATGGTATTACTGATGCTGTAGCCGCCATTTTCATTGTACACAGGAACAGTGGGGTCAAAGTTCAAAGCATTGGCAAGAACACTATTCACACTGTTTTCCGCTAGCCCCTTCCCTTTTATATTAGTGTAATTGGTGTTTAGAAGAAGTTTGAATTTGTCCGAAAGGTCGGCATTCAATCTGTTTGCCAAGGTCAATCTGTCAAAAAACGATTTGTCACCACCGCCTACAACACCTTCTTGACTTAAATATCCTGCAGAAGCATAGTAATCTACTTTTTCTCCACCTCCAGAGGCTGAAATGTTATAGGTTTCAATTGGAGCCGTACGAAGCACTTCATCCTGCCAATTGGTACCTACCCCAAATTGAGAAATATTGGGGAATATAATGCCTTCTCCTGCATTTGCACTCGCTTCGTTTAGAATTGCCGCATATTCACTGGCATTAAGGACGTCAATGGTTTTGGTAACTTCTTGAACTCCATAATACGAATCGAAGTTAAAGGTGGTTTTACCATATTTGGATCCAGATTTTGTGGTTACTACAATAACCCCATTTCCTCCTTTTACTCCGTAGATGGCAGCCAAGGCAGCATCTTTAAGGACGCTTATGGAAGCGACATCGGAAGGGTTAAGGGAGTTTAAATCGGCCAAAGTTTGCTGGATACCATCGATAACTACCAAAGGACTGCTTCCGCTGTTGGAAACAACTCCTCTAATGGCTATTGCAGGACCCGCTCCAGGAGAACCACTGGAAATAATGTTAACACCAGCAGCATTAGATTGAAGGGCTTCTTCAACTCGAACTGGTTTGAGTTGTTCTACCGCTTCCTCTTTTACTGTAGCTACAGAACCAGATACCTTGCTCAGTTTTTGGGTTCCGTAACCTACCACTACCACCTCATCTAGAGTTTCGGTATCTACTTGAAGTATGACGTTCAAATTGGTACTTTCTGTAATGACAATTTCCTGAGTTTGGTAACCTACATAGGAGAACACCAAAATGGAATTGATAGGGACATTTTCCAAAAGGAAATTACCGTCAAAATCGGTGGTTACTCCTTTAGTGGTATTCTTAATAATGATATTAACACCTGGTAACGGTAGGGCGTCTGTGTCAGATACCGTTCCAGTAACATTGACATTCTGGGAGAATGCCAATGTCGACACTAAAAGGAAGAGTGTCGTTGAAATAAGTTTTGAAATCATAGAATTAGCTTTTAGTATGATAAACTTATTATAAAGCAGTGTGAAATCCTTAAAATTTACCACAACAAAAAACATACAATATAAAATTACCGATGTTTTTTTAAGAATATGCTAAAGAAGTCCATGTAGGTTAAGGCTTTTGAGTAGAGAGGGACTACTAACGAAAACGTTTTCTGAAGGCTGAAAATCAGGTAATGTAGTGGTAATGTATAGGTAATTTTAAGCTTTGTATAGGCTCTAGATTTCCAAAATGTAATTTGTTAAGCTCGCTTCGTGTGGTAAATCCATTTTTTTTCGAAGTCTGTAGCGTTTTACTTCCACGCTTTTTGCAGAAATATTTAATAATGGTGCAATTTCCTTTGAAGAAAGATTAAGCCTTAAATAGGCGCAAAGTTTTAAATCGTTAGGAGTAAGGGTGGGGTGTTTGTCTTTGATCTTATTTAAGAAGTCCTTGTCCGCATTGTTAAAGGCTTCCTCAAAGAACTTCCAATCCTCCTTATTGTTGAGGTTTTTGTCAATAATACGAATTACCGATTTAATGCTCTTGCCTTCTTTTGAATTTTTGAGTTCGTTTTTAATGCCATTCAGGAATTCGTTTTTCTTGATGAGACTCATGGTTGAAATGGCCAATTCCCGATTCTTATTTTCTATATCTTGCTGTAGCTTTTCATTTTGAAACTGCATGAGCTGCTGTTCATTTTCAAGCTCTTTTAATTCAAGTTCATGTTCCGCTTCTTTTAGGAGTTTACGTTGTTGCTTTTTGTAGTAGTTTTTGTAAACATTATGAAGTAGTAAAGAGAGCAGTATTAGGCACAACGTATAGATGCCCCAAGCCAAATTTGATAAATACCAAGGCCTTCCAATGGTAAATTGGTAGCTGGCTATGTTGTCTGTTATGGATTCTCCTACCTTGCCTCTCACTTTAAAAGTATATGAGCCGTATGGTAGGTTTTTGAATAATTCAGTGGAAGATTCAGACCAAGGACTCCACTGATCATAGAACCCTTCTAACTGATATTGGTATTCTGGCTTTAGGTATTTGTCAAATTCAGGGATGCTAAAGGTGAATTCAAGATTGTTCTGTTTGTTTTTAAAATCTCCTGTTTGAGTTTTGTCAACAAAAAAGTTATCTGAGTCTAAGGATTGGTTACTTACCGTATTCAAAGAAATTTCATATTGTTTTTTTGGAATTTTGTCAAGATCCAAAATGGTATAGCCTGTTGAAGATCCAAACAAATAGTTGTTTTGGTTGATATAACTTATGTTTTCATAGCCGGTCATCCCTTTTCTCAAGGTGTTTGGAAAGGCAATTTTGGTAAGTTTGGGATGGCCACTGAAATTCCTTTCAGAAAGGAAACTAATGTCTGCTTTTGAAAATCCCCAAAGGGTATTGGTGAGTTTCTCGGAGATTAGTTTCCCTGAAGTGTAGGATGCTTCATCAAATATTTGGCTTAAAGTAGTGTCTCTTTCAAAGGTTTTACTTTCGGTATCATAAGCAAAAATCCCCTTTTTATAAGCATATAGAATTTGGTCGTTGTATTTAACGAGACTGGAATTGATGCCCTGTTCAATTGGAACCTTTTCTAGGTTAAGAACTTTTGTGTAATCTTTGTCTGTGGTAATTTTATAAACCCCTTTGTACTCGTGATCCACAAAAAACTCATTGGTGCCCAAAACTTCAAAGAACTTAGTGGAATTGTTGAAACCTTCAATTTTATTTCTAAAGGTCCATTCGCCATTTGTTTTTTCGAGTACGTTGATGCCGTTATAATTTCCTTGAAATAATAAGTTGTTATGATTTGGGACAGGTTTAAGATCCCAAGTACCATCAATAGGAATTTTTAAGGAGGCTTTGTAGCCTTCAACTATGAAGGTGCCAATGTTATGTCCGCAAAAGAGTGAGTTGTCATGGGTAACCAAACACCAAACCTGACCTTTGGTGCCTTCAACAAAAGTGAATTCCTCTGAAGAATTTAAAGGCTTTGCAAATAGTCCTTGGTTGGTGCCAAGATATAATAGATCCTTAAAAATGGCCGAAGCATATACCGTTCCTAAGGTGCCATTTTCGTCTTTGTAAATACGAAATGGAGAGGTAATATTTACGCAATTGATACCATTGTCCAATCCTAGCCAGATATTCTGTTCCATATCCTCAAACATGGAAAGCACGGTGTTGTTACTTAAGCCATTTTGCTGATTTATAATGTAATTGGCTTCTCCATCTTTGGTTAAATGAATAATTCCTTTGGAAATGGTTCCAAGGGCAAAACTTCCATCCTGTAATTGGATGCTGCTATAGACACTTACTTTGGAGAGCAGATCTTTGGCGGGGATATCCCATTGTTTGGCTGTTCCATTTTCTATGACATAAAAACCATTGTCTTGGGTTTCCGCTAAAAGCATATTGTTATGCAAATAAACATTAACGACAATACTCTGGGTCATTACAGGGTCGCCAGACACTATTTTTGATTGACCATTTTCAATCTTGCAAATTCCCAAGCCAATGTCTTGGTAATAAATGCTATTGTCTACTTTGTACATTTTGGTAACAGCCACCTTAGATTCAATCACATTGAATTCAGAAGTTGTCGTGTCGTAAACATAAATCCTGTTAAGGGATTGAAAGAGAATCCAGTTGTCTATCGCTAGAATTTTCCAAAACTGTTCGTCCTCAATTAAAGGAGTGGAAAGGTTTTTAGAAAGTGAAGTGTACTCCAAAGCTCCCAATGAATTTTTTTTCCAGTATCCAAACTCCATATAACAGCCTGTGTAAATTACATCGTTAATGACTTTGACTGAGCGAATCACTGTTTCGTTTGGAGAGGCGTATAACCGCCATTTGGCACCATCAAATTCCAAAAGGCCTTTATTATTGGCTACATAAATGGTTTTATTGGAAGTTTGTGAAATGCCCCAGTTTTGGTTTTCTGCACCGTATTGTGTGGGAGTATAAATTTCAATGGGAGGCAGCTCTTGGCTTGCCAAATTCAATATACAACAGAGTGCAAAAAGAGGGATGAGATATAATTTCACAATTGGCAATTCCTTGATGTTAATATACAATAATACAAATTAAATAATGTCGATTTTTAAGGAATCCATAAAAAAAGCCATATACTTTTGATAGTGATATGGCTTTCAAATTAACATTTAAACAAATGAACTACTCGGTTACTGGGGTGAACCTAATGGCGGTTCCTCCACCAGCAGCCAAGTTCAATTTTAAAGTGGTGTTTCGGTCCACTGTTTTAGTAGTTATGTTAATTGGGTAGGGATTGCTTTTGTAATTGGCGCCTTCGCCGTCCTCATAAATTTGAGCTGTATAAGAAGTGTTTTCGTCTAAAAAGGTTAAGGGAACCTGTAGTTGGCGGGCGTCCGCATTGGTAATGGCTCCTAGATACCAATCTGGGCTATTCCAATCCTTGCGAGCCATAGTGACGTACTTGCCAATTTCGGCATTTGGCACCACAGTTTCTGACCAAATTTCAGGGACGTCCTTTATAAATTGAAACGCTGGTTGGCCTTCGTAATTTTCTGGTAAGTCTGATGCCATTTGCAACGGGCTGAACATAGTAACGTACAAAGCCAATTGTTTTGCAAGGGTAGTTGGTACCATGGCTTTGTTAGGAGTTTCATAACTAAAGTCGAAATTTCCAGGGGTAAAGTCCATAGGGCCAGATAACATTCTTGTAAATGGTAAAATCGTAGTGTGTTCCGGAGGGTTGCCACCATCGGCCGACCAAGCGTTGTACTCTTGGCCTCTTCCGCCTTCTTGGGTCATCAAGTTAGGGTAGGTGCGTTGTAACCCCGTGCCTTTTACAGGTTCATGGTTGTCGATCATGATATGGTATTTGGCAGCGGTTTCAATTACTTTTCTGTAATGACGTACTCCATATTGGCCATCGTGCCATTCCTTCTTGTCTAAATATTTGTTGACATAGCCAGTTTTTACGGCATTCACTCCAATCCTGTTGTAAAGTTTAAAGGCGTCTTCCAATTGGTCTTCATAATGTTTGGCAGCTCCTGCGGTTTCATGGTGACCAATCAAACGCACATTGTTCATGGCTGCATATTCACCTATGGCTTCAATATCAAAGTCGGGGTAAGGCTGTGTAAAGCTGAATGCTCTTCCATCGGCAGTCCAGTCGCCATCCCAGCCTACATTCCAACCTTCCACTAAAACGCCATCCAAACTATGCTTCGCAGCAAAGTCGATGTATTTTTTAGTGTTTTCAGTGGTGGCACCATGCTTATCTCCTTGTCCCCAAGAATATTTATCCAAATGCATTCCCCACCAAATGCCGATGTATTTGGAAGGTTTGATCCAAGACAAATCCTCAATTTTAGACGGTTCGTTCAAGTTGAGCATTAAGGTTGAAGTCACCAAATCGCCAGGTTGCTCACCAATAATTAAGGTTCTCCATGGCGTTTCAAAAGGTGTTTGGGCGTAGACTTTTACACCATTGGCCCAAGGCACCAAATCACTTTCATATTGATTGTCTTTGGATTTCAATAGGGTCATCGAAGCAAAGTCTGTTAAGTTAGCTTCGTGAAGTGCCAAATACAGTCCGTCCTTGGTTTCGAATGTTGCAGGGGTGTTGATAGTATCAGTGGTGTTCATCGGGCTTTTTTTGTACAGACTTTCGTAGTAGCTGTTTTCAGCATGAACAGGAATCCACCATACATCATGGTTTTTAGGAAACGTAAATTGGGTCAGTTCATTTGAGATTTTTACACTGTCCAAATGTTTTTGCTTTGGAAAGACATATCTAAACCCAAGCCCATCATCGAACAAACGGAATTTTAAGTCCATCAAACGTTGTTCACCTTCGGTTTCTTTAAGGTGTACCACCAATTCGTTGTGATGATTCCTTATGGTTTTAAATTCACCCCAAGGTTGCTCCCAAGAGGTGTCGGTGTTATGCTCTTCACTGCTAATAATTTCAAAACCATCGGTCATGCTTTTCAGGTCTTCAAATTCAAATCCCAATAAGGAAGGTTCCAAAACCGAGGCTCCGTTATGAGATACCTTGTATTGTGGCGCTCCTGATTCGGTGAGGCTAAACTCTAATGTGGTTGCTTGGTCTGGAGAGCTAAGCTTGTAGGTTGGTTGCTCTTTGGCGCAGGATACAATGAGCGCGCAGCTGCAGAGGGTGAGGCCAAATGTATAGAGGTATTTTTTCATGGTGATATATTGAGTGGTTATTTAGTCTTCAATTGCTTGTAGCAGTGCAAGGGCATCATCTACCTGCAAAGCCACGAAATAATAGAATACTTGATCCAATTGTTTTTGTATGTTGGTATTGTTGGCATGTGCCTTTCTATGGGTATACAGCTGATATATGCTGCTGAATACATTAGGAAGGTTTTGAACCTCTGCAAAGGATTTTATGCTTTCCAAAGAACTGTATCCAAATTCCTGAGTGGGTTCCAGCATGGTGCCTTCTCCAAAATCGTTCCAAGTTATTAACTGCAAATATTCAGCATTAGAGCTAGTAGCTAAAGATAAGGTTTCAGTTAAGGTTGCTCCACTATTATGGTCTATGCTCCAACCGATACCTGCCTCGGCGCTGCCTTCTTCGTAAAAATCGTCAAAGCCCGGGTAGGCACTTCCGAAAGCTAAATCTAGATTAGGATATTGGTTGTTGTAAAAATTGGTGAGATGGGTATTGTTTTCATAAACCCAAGAAAACTCGCCTTGGGCATTATTGCCAGCCTCTGCCGATTCGTACCACAGCGTCAAAAAGCTAGGTTTAGGGTTCAAAACACTAAAGGTTTCTGTCCATTGTTCTGGAGTAGTTAAAGTAATGGGGCCAAAATTGAGCAACAATGGTTTGCTATTTATTTGAATGTAGGCATCGTCGTTAAAGTAGTTACTTTGCATATAACTCATATCCGACTTGGCAGCGCTCTCTATAGTTGGTGCCATTCCTTGGTCTACAATAGCCTGTAAAAAGCGGTCTTCATACACTATGGCGTAGCTAATGCCTACTTCATCCAAAAGATCTATTAGGGCTTCGGTGTTGTCGCGAATCATCCTGTAGTCATTTACATCATATCGACCATACCAATCTATTAAAACGCCATCAATACCGGCATACTTCATCAATAACAAATGGTATTCTATGACATCTTTATCACCTGAGTGGTAAGGACCAATCAACGGATAGAAATGCGAGGCAATTTCCCGTTTTCCTGTTCCATCCACAGTGTTGGGGTTTTTGTTGGCCATGGTCCAATGGTAGCCCCATTGGTTGTTGCCGCTGCTCTCGTTGGTCTCAAACCAAGGCATATAATGCATGTACACTTTGGTGCTATTGGTTTTGCTAACGGCCACGGGATCCAGTACTTCTACTTCTGGGGTAGGATCAGGATTATCGCTGCCGCCATCGTCGGAACCACAGCTTAACATGGACACCAATAGCATTGCACAAACTGTTTTTAAACTTTTGGAAGTTATCATTGTTATAAAATTAATCGATAAAGAGTTGACCTCCTAAGAACTAATTCAAATATCTTAGAAGGCCAACATGAAAACAACTTAATACCCTGGGTTTTGAGTTAGATTAGTATTGGTACTGAGTACCGTTGCAGGTATTGGGAAAATGGCTCTATAAGGCTCGGTGGATCCTTTTTCCCACCAAGGCTCAAAGAACGTTCCAAAACGGATGGTATCTGTACGTCGTTTTCCTTCAAATATAAATTCTCTTAAACTCTCTTGGTTGATGAACTGTAGGTCGATCATGTCTGGCATGTCTGTACCTGCTCTTTCGGTAATTTGGGTCAAGAACGGAATGGCACCATCTGGATTCCCTAAACGTACATAACATTCGGCTTGCATTATCAAGATTTCGGCATAGCGAATGATTACCAAATCATGGTCGCGCTCCCACTGCTCCCCGACTTTGGTTTCGTATTTAAACAGGCGGCCTCCTTCATTTTCCTGTGCATCTGTAAGACTGCTGATCTCTTCTGTATAGGTTAATGGCGATCCGTTGTCCATCATAATTACTGAGTTGGTTGCTACGTTGATTTGATCCCCAATAAGGATGGCCTCTCTTCGCATATCAATTTCAGCAAAGGAAGAATATACACCTGGTTGGGCCGACATTCCGTTGGCAGACCAAGGGAAATCATTTCCTGAAGCCGAAACCGTTAAACGGTGCAAATAGTGTAGGGACATGGAGTTCATATAGTTGCCGATAGTTCCTGCATCGTTGTCATAAGGAATGGCGAAAATGGTTTCACTGGAGTTTTCATTTTCTGTCAAGAAATTGGCAAAATAATCAGGTTCCAACGTGTATCCAGAGATGTTTTGGCACATGTTGATGCAATCCTGCCATCTTGGTGTTCCAACAAACGCTTCGGAGTTTAAATACAACCTTGCCAATAGGGCATAAGCTACATTTTTAGTGAATTTAGAATACACAATTTCCGATTTCAGATACGGTAAGGATTCTAACAATTCGGCCTCTACAAAGTTGTACACTTCCTGACGTGATGAATTGGAAGGTAAGCCCGTATCTTCAAAGTCGGTTACAATTGGCACATTTCCAAACATGTCCAACAACATGTAGTAGTAATAGGCTCTCACCGATCGCAATTCGGCATAGATAGGGGTCTTTTCAGCTTCGGTTAAACCAGATTGGTCCACTTGATAGATGATGGAATTCACCTTAGCAATTCCTGCATAGCAATAGCGCCATGCCGAAAGGATGATGCCGTCCTCTGCCAACCATGTGTGGTTTTGGGCGCGTTGGTATACCCCGCCGTCGTACCAGTTGGTGCCTCGGGTTGGGATGGTAGCCTCGTCTGACACTACTTCGTTAAGAAAGAATACAAACTCGCTGCCAGGGAAGGCATTGGAGATTTCGTCGCTAAAGCCTCTTAGGGACGAATAGGCACCCCCAACAAGGGCATCTATTTCATCTGGGGTGGTCCCAAAGTTGTTGTCTTCTACGCGGTCGTACAGATCCTCGTCCAAATCGGTACAGGATACCGTCACAAACAAACTGCTTAGTAGTACTGCAAATATTTTAAATTTCATTGTCTTCATATTTTCTAATTACTATCGCTCTATTAATTACCTAGTGTTAAGTTAAGACCCAAAGAAATGGTGGTTGGTCTTGGGTAATTATTAAATCTGTCAATTCCAGGATTTGCCAATCCGCTCATGTCAATTTCAGGATCTACACCATCGTAGCCTGTAAATACAGCTAAGTTTTCTCCCAATAGGTATACACGCAATTTAGAGTTGGATTTCTCAAACGGAATGGTGTAACCCAAGCTCATAGACTGTAATCTGAAGAAAGAAGCATCCTCAATCCAGTAGCTAGAGTAGGTAGGAGAAGGTTCATTAATACCGCTACCTAGATAATCATCTGGAACATTATAGGCAGGCAAACGATTTGGATTGTACAATACCATGTTGGTAGCGTTCAATACTTCTTGCCCGAACATTCCGTAACCTGTAATGGCAAAGTCGAAATTGGAGTAGGTGAAGTTCATGGCCAATCCCATAGATAGGTCCGGTTGAATGTTTCCTATGTCTGTTTTTTCTTCGCTCAGGATGAAGTTTCCATTTTCATCCAAACCAGAACTTTCGTATCCCCAAAAGGTTCCAACAGGGTAACCCTCGGCAATGATTTGAGAGAATTGGTTGGACAATCCTGACAAGCCATGAAGCGATCCACTGTAGATCACATCGGTTTCATAAGTTTGGTTGGATAGCTTTTCTATCTTTTGTTTGTTATGTGCCATGGTAAGGTTGGCATCCCAAGTAAACTTATCGGTGTTGATGATGTTTGCGTTTAAGCTCAACTCAATCCCCTTGTTGGAAAGTTCCCCCACGTTAGCTAACATGGTTCCCACCAAATAAGGCGGCTGAGGTACTTCGTAAGTGTACAAGAGGTCTTTAGTGTATTTGTTGTACCACTCAATAGTACCATTCAAGAAGTTGAACAAACTAAAGTCCAAACCAATGTTGAACTGCTCAGTAGTTTCCCACTTCAAGTCTGGATTTGGGTTTTGTGTTGGTGAATAGGCTAAACTCCAATCGCCGGTTGCAGGGTCGTAGTAAGAATCGTTTCCTACTCCAAGGATTGATAGAGACTTGTACTCGCCAATTCCATCTTGGTTACCGGTTACCCCATATCCAGCACGAAGTTTTAGGTTGTTCAACCAACTGGAGTCTTCCAAAAATGCTTCATTGGAAATTCTCCAAGCTACCGAGGCCGAAGGGAAGGTTCCCCATTTGTTGTTTTTACCAAAGCGACTTGATCCATCCTCTCTAATAGTTGCGGTAAGCATAAAGCGGCTGTCGAAGCTATAGTTGGCTCTTGCAAAGAAAGACACCAAACGCGATTTCCCTTTATAGGAGTACACATCACCAATACGGTAGTTGGTACCCGCTCCAAGGTTGTTGTAACCAAAAGCATTGGTCACAAATCCACTACGTTGGGCTCCAAAACCTTCGTATACATTTTCAAGGAAGGAATATCCACCCATTAAGTTCAGGTTATTCTTTCCAAATTCCTTGGTGTAGTTTAAATAGGTCTCCAACTGCATGTTGGTATATTCCCCATAGGTTTTTTGGGCATAACCGTTTTCGGTAATCCCTTCCAAAATAGCATAAGAAGGCTTGTATGTATTTCCTGTGCTTGCATTATGCTCGTAGGAAAGGTTCAATACGGCCTTAAGGTCTGTACAAAGATCGGCCTCTGTTTTAAAGTATCCCAACAGGCGGTTGCGCTTGCTGTCTGCGGTACGGTTGGTCAAGATTTCCACAGGGTTTTCGTATAAGGTTCCATCTACGGAAGTGAAATTCCCGTTTTCATCATATACTGGGATGGTTGGATTTAAGTTGAAGGCACGCTCAAAGATGCGGTAATCCAACGGATTCCATTTGTCAACGGTAGCAAACATTCCTGCATCAAACTTTAACTTCTTGTCCATGGCATATTGGTAAATGCTCAAGTTTCCACTCAAACGCTCCAATCCTGTAGTTTTGATGATCCCTTTATTGTCCAAATAAGACACCGATGCTCTTAAACCATTATACTCTGCTCCAGAAGCTAAGCTTACGGTATGCGACATGGTTGCTGAGGTTGTCTGCAATTCTTCCTGCCAATCGGTGTTGCCACCGTAGTCGATAGCACCCGTAACATTATTGTCACGTACATATTGACGCCATTGGTTGGCCGAAAGCATGTCTAGGTTGTTGCTGGCATAACTAATCCCGGTATACCCGTTATAAGTCACGTTGAAACCAGATTTTTGGCTCTTTGTGGTAATGATAATGACCCCATTGGCTCCTCTAGATCCGTAAATGGCGGTAGCCGAAGCATCCTTAAGAACGTCTATGGTTTTAATGTCGTTTGGTTGAACAGTGTTGATGTCTACCCCCGGAATCCCGTCTACTACCACCAACGGATTGTTGCTGGCCGTTAAGGAGGTGCCTCCTCTAAGGCGTAAGGACGCACCACTACTTGGATCTCCTGTACCTTGTATTACGGTTAAACCTGCTACCTTCCCTTGTAGTACCTGCTCTGTAGAAGAAATCACCCCTTTTTCAAGCTCGTCTGCCGATACGGTAGAAATAGCTCCGGTAAGGTCCGATTTTCTCATAGTACCATAACCAACGGCTACCAGTTCTACAGCGTCCAAGGCATAGGCATCTTCCTGAAGGGTCACTTGCAAAGGCAAAGCCGTATTGGCGGTAATGTTAATGGTTTGTGTGGCATATCCTAAATAGGAAATTTGAATGTCATTGCCGGTGGTCACTTGTAAGCTGAACTTTCCATCAAAGTCTGCTGTGGTTCCATTGGAGGTACCTACCTCCAAGATCGTGGCACCGGCCAATTCTAATCCGTTGTTGTCAAATACGGTTCCTGTTACCAAAAGCTTTTCTTGGGCATAGGCTGTCACAGACAGGCAACACAGGAGCAATAGAGCAAACAACGCCTTAAAAGTCCTGAATGGATTTGGACTTTTGTGTATGTTTTTAAGTGTCATTCTAATCGATGTTTTAAAGTGATAGTATTAGTTAGTCTAGAGTTTTCAATGGAAGAGTAGTGTCAATTATGGTATTGCCCTGGTTGTCTACTACCAATACCTGAATTTCGGTAAGGTTAGGAATGCCCTCTAACAGGGTAGGCAAATCGATAAACCCTTTGATCTCGTCCATATTGCCCGAGAATTCACCATTGATTTCCGTACTGCCCGCTGTAATCGTATAGATCAAGGTATTGATGCCTGTTTCGTTATTGATACGGGAAATTTGTAGAAAGTCCTTTTGACTGATCTGCAACGGAAAGAATCTAAACTCTGGTGGTGGTGGCGGAATATATTCAGCGGCATAGATTACCAGTTCAGGTGAAGTGCCTGCCCAGTCGTCCTTTACAAACAAAAAGGTAATATTCTCCATGATAAAGCCTTCTGGAATATCATTATAGTACTCTGAAGGAATCAAGTCCATTTTGTAAAAGCCGTCCCCCATGTCTTTCAACTTGGTCTTTTCCACAATCTCTGGGAGCCACGATTGGTATTCTTGTAAAATGGCCCAAGTGTTCATTCCGGAATGCATGTGTACGCTAGTAGCGTCTGCAAAACCATCTACCAAATTGGAGTTGAACAGGATGCTCAAACCTCCATCCAAGGTGGCTTCGGTTGGATAGGAACGCATCATTTCATCTGCTGTAAAGAAGGAGTCTATTGGCGTGTAGGGCATGTTGGCCACTTCGGTTTGTTTGCTTCCTGTAAGGTCTTTTAAACGGAACCAAAAGCCTGCACTAGCGGCAATGTCCTCTGCACTCATAGAAAAGTACTCAGTAGGGGTTAAGGTAAAGCTCCAAATAAAATTGCCTTCATAACTAAGGTGCGCGAACTCTGAGGAGTTTTCCCAGTTGCCTGCATCGGGTTCGCTTGGTGACCAGATCCAGATGTATACGTCTTCGTTTTCGGCAAGGGTGGTACCCGAAAGGTCAAAGTACCAAGTGACCTCCTCGCTGTATTGGTACACTACCGGGTAGGACCACATAGAACCAACCGACCCTACCAACTCCTGAGCCTGTGTCAGGTTGGGGATGAGGTACAGTGCCATTAATAAGGTATATAATAGTTTCTTCATTAGTGTTAGATTAGTTGTTAGCCATTAAGTTGAATACATAGGATACAAATGGAGTTCCGCCCGAAGTGCGCACCAAAGTAATTTGCATCTGTGCGTTGGTGCCAGGTACCGCTGTAAGCTGTAGTACATCGGTAAGGTTGGTGTGGGCCGCATCGCTATACAGATGGATCAGGATAGGATTGGCCGTGGTAGGCTGAAAAGGCGTGCTCAACTCATAGTACCCACTGGCAGCAAACAAAGGCGGCACATTGCCCATTACCTCATAGGTGGTAGGCTTGTTGTCGCCATCTACATTAAAGGTAATTTGGAAGGTGTCATAATTGAACCAAGTGCTCAAGTTTTGTTCGTTGGGGGAGATGTTGCTGGCCTTGGCCACCTCGTCCACCATTTTTAGGTTCATCAAGTTCCATTGGCCCGCGATTTTTTCGTACACGGTAATGGGGGCTACATAACTCCCATCATCGGATTTGTTGCATCCAAAAAATGCCAAGAAACCAATGATCATTAGAAACCGAATGTTAGTGTATTTCATAAAAAAAGTAATTGGTGATTGTTAGACTTGTACCACTCCTAAAAAGCGATGGTCTAAATTATCTGTTAAGAAATCCTTAAAAAAAAGATTGAGTTAAAATCAAAGTGTTTCAAGACGGAAAATTCTCCTAAAACGTTGTAGTATATGGGTTTATTGAAATTGGTAAATGGAAAAAATCAAGATGATATTAAGAAAAATCAAAGTGTTTTTTGCTGAAAATAATGTGGATTTCATAATATAAAAGGCATGTTTTTTGCTAATTCGCAAATAAAGCTCTTTTAATTCGTTTAAAAATAATGCCGCTAATCATTTATTGTCAATTTGACAATAAGTACTTGTTTTTTATACCTAATTGAGACGTGTCGTGGTTCGTATTTGGTTTTGGGTAGTTGGAGAATGGAATGGGTTTGTATTTGGCAAGAGTCTATTAATTATATCAAATTTAAATTGTAGTGGTAAGGAGTTGGTTGTCATGGATAAGGAGTTGTGACGTATAAAATGATATGTTGAAGTAAGAATATTCTCTTATATTTAGCACTTTTTTTAACATTAAACCAACATTTATGAAAACAAAATTTGTACTATTATTAGCGATTTCTCTATTGTTTAACTGTTCTTCAGATGACAGTGATTCTTCTCCAAGTTCTAATTGTGATACAGATATCCCTTTTTTGCAAGAGGGGAATAGCTGGACCTATCAGATGACCGTTTTTGGTTTTGATAATGGAGAGGCAAGTATGACTGTAGGTCAATGCAATGGATCGGGTTATGAGGTAGAGCGTGTGGTCCCGAATCTTTCAACAGGGCAATTGGAAACTGGTACGGATTTATGGATGCAAGATGGAGACTATTTGATAAACGAGGTGGACAATGGTACTGGTACCGTAGCTCAAATCTATAAGAAAAATGTGAGTGTAGGAGATGTTTGGACCTATACTAGAGGTGATGGCCATACGGTTACTCATGAAGTGGTGGCTGTAGATTCTTTAATTACTGTGCCTGCAGGTACTTTTTCTTGTAATGTTTTTAAACACACTACTACTTCTGCAATTAATGAAACATATATTTGTTGGAATGAGGATTTTGGAAATATTAAAGAAGATGGCATGGGATGGTTTGGTCTGGAGTTGATAGACTATCAGGTAAACTAATTCCAACTTCATAATATCTAAAGCACTCGCCTTAAACGAGTGCTTTTTTCTTTTAATAGTTCCTGTGTTTTTGAAACCTTTCCTTTTTATACCTTATTATCTATAGTTGATACTAGCATTATATAGGATACTTTCGTAATTTTATCCTTATCTTAACATCTACCAACCATGAAGCAACTGTTTTTAAAAATTCTCTTAGGCTTAATAGCTTTACTGATTAGTGGAGGCATCACTTTACTTTGGATGAACTATATGACTGAAATGTTCACGACAGATATGATAAAGTATAGTGCTGTTGGAGCATTTCAGTTGGTAGGGATGTTAGTTGTTTACCATTATTTAAAGCGCATGGTTTGTAAAGCATCGTCCAAAACTTCCTAAGGTATCGCGCATAGCGACTCTTCATATTTTCTTTTTAATACTAACTGATTGTCTTTTTGGGAGGTAGAGGAATTTGTCTAAACCTTGAATTTTTAGCGGCCTGTAAGTTGTAGTCTTTTATTTATATATTTTAAGTAGTCACTGTCAATTTGTAATCGATTGTTTCGATGAAGTGTTAAAAAATTGCGTTCCAGTACATTATGTGGAAATTATAGGAAATTTTTATACTGCATATTCAACTTGTTTTATTATATTGGTCACGCTATCAGACACAAAGGTCTAAATCCCTATTGTGTCAACATAATTACAAACAATGTCCTGACCAAGTATCTTGTTTGTTGGATGAGCTATCCCGCCATCCGAAATTATAAACCCACATTAATTAAACAATAACTAAAGTTAGTAATCCATTAACTAGAACTATATGCATACCAAAAATTTAAAAGTAGCCTTAGGCCTTGTATCCTTTGTGTTGGGGCTTGGCTTAAGCTTACAGATTAGAACCAATGTTGCCGAGGTTATGCCATCCTCCTTATTTCTCAATGTATTAACCCTTGTTTTTACTGCTATAGGTACCCTTACAATGTACCGTCAACTCATGCGCCTTTTGTATGTAAAAACTACTGCGTAGCATCGGATTGAGTACTAAGTAGGCAAATATTTAGGGTTTTTTTTAGTCCTACCTCAGGAGATTGTCAAGATAAGCTCTTGCTAGCAAAAGTTGATGCCCTTGCTATTGTTGTGTGTTTGTTATATGTTATATTGTAATTCTGTAATTTATAGTAACCAACAAAATCCTATTATATCATGCAACGTATTAGAATTTTTTTGTTAATAGTGGGTGTCCTTATGATTGTAATTAATGCTTTGGCTTTGGATTATTCCAATTTATCATGGAGCCAAAACAGAGATGATTATATGCAAGTACTTATTTGGGTGCTCATTATAATAAGTGCCGGAGGATCCTATCTCCATGCTAATAAAGAGCAATAGGCCTTGTTATGTTTTCCTTAACTTCGGAATGACAAAAGATGTGTAGTGAAATTGCTGCCATACATTTGTATTGCATACCACTTCTTTGCGATAGATTCTAAACTTCCTTTAACTTGAATTTTATAACCCATTTATAAACAATTATTTGTTGATAATAAATGGGAGTTGTTTATGGTTGTGTATTGAAAATGAATATCTTGAGGTATGTAAGCTAGCCTAAAAATACTAAGCAAAATAGTAGGTCGACTTTTATAAAGGGGGCCCAGGCCTAGCACACTTAGATTTATCTTTTCCCTGAGATATAGTGATGAAAGCCTAAGCCAGCAGCCAAAAACTCAAGTAATTTTGTGCTGCTGGTCTTGGCATGTTTGCATGAGAACAATGTTTGGGGTGTTCATTATTTCGATAGGTACTTTCCTCTCTTTTTGTTGTGTTTTTGTTTTGATGTCTTCACATGAAGTCGCACTTAAATATACTGTTCGATTATAGTTCAGTGCTATTTGGGTGGAAGTTACCTTGGAACGAATAAAGGTTGGATAAATATAGATTTACTGTGGGAGGGAATAATATGTTGAATTTGTGAATTCTTGATAGTATATATTTGATTTTAACGAAAAAGATTATAATTTCTTAGGCTTTTTGGATTTAAAAAGTATTTTTGGCAACTTAATTTTACTGTTTACTATGTCTAATATTTGTAAGTGTTTTACACCTAATATGTTATTGGCTATTTAAGTAAATAGTATTGTTGGATAAAAGACGATTGATAGGAACGGAAAGGAATAATAGGAAATTATAAACAACCATAAATTTTTAAAAATGAATAGAATTAAATTTATTACAACCGCAATTTTAGTATCATCAATTTTTACCTTTAATTCCTGTAGCGATGATGATGATTCCTGTAATGAATCTGTTTGGTATCAAGATTTGGACGGTGATGGATATGGAAATGCGTTGGAAACTCAGTCTTCATGTAGCCAACCCGAAAATTATGTTGACAACGCAGATGACATTGATGATACAGATGCAACTCTAAATATAGTTAATATTTGGCAGGGGGAAACCATGACATTTATTAAAGAGAACAATGCAGATTGGACTATGGAATCTAACCAGGACAGAATTACCGATAATGTATGGATTACAAGAGCAGATACTAAAGGTATTTTTAATATAGCCGTTGAGGGAGATTATACAGATTTTGAAAGCCCTGAAGATACAGAATGGGCTTTCGGTACGACCGAAGAATTAGGGTCTTTGACTTTTGATACATGGGAAGACACCAACGCTAGTAATCCTCCAAGTACAGTTGACCAAGACATGGTGCTGCATTTAATTACAGATGACATTTATATTGATATTAAATTTACGTCTTGGACAGGAGGTGGCCAAGGCGGAGGCTTCAGCTATGAGCGCTCAACCATGAATTAATCCTATTTAATTCGGCATATAAAACAAATAAGATGTTAAGTGTTATTGCCCGTTCCAAAGTATGTTGGAGCGGGTTTGTTTTTTTGGGAATTGGGTAATGATCGAGGAAAGTTAGTTTTACTTGCTGTGAGAATACCTCTCTTTATCTCCTTCACTGCCTATCTTTTAAGATTTTAACGAAAAGCCTGTGTTTTTATTATTTTGTAGGGTAAATCTGCTATATTTGATAGGTGGATCTCACAATAATAAGTGTATAACTCAGAGGTAACTGACGAGTGGAGTAGGCTAAGTCAACAAGGCGTATCGGATTGTATAGCATAAAATTGAAATACTAACTTAAAACCAACCATACTATGATTTTAAAAAAAATGCTTTTTGTTGCCTTATTAACGGTTTCCTTAACATGTTTTGGCCAGATTGTCAATACCGATATTGATAACTACAAAACTTTTAAAGAAGGTACTTCCTATTTTGTGAAAAGCGACGACGAATCACTAAATGCTTACATGAATGAGTTTTTGGCAGATTATTGGACAGTTAATCCTTATAAAATAATCGATGCTTCTGAATTGGATGCCACGGTAGGGGAGCATGCTTATTTTGTGAATTTCTTAGAACATCATTATGAGAATAGATCTAGTACCATGGCTCAGGAGTATACCCTATTACAACTAACAATGTTTAGGGAGTTGACGGAGGCCAAAAAGAAGGGTAAGAAAAGGTATCCTAGAGATGTGTTGGGTACCGTAGAATTAAAGTATGTAGAGCCTAATGAAAAGTGGGAAATAACACCTGCAGAGTTGCGTTATGCCATCCGAATGTTGAATAACCAAATTGACTTTGTCTTTGAAATGAATTCGAGTAAGAATTTAAATTTTAAAGATTTCTTGGAAGTGGTGAACGATAAAAAGAAAGCTATTGTTAAAGAGAAAACGTGGTATTTGAATGACGAAGCCCTAAAATCTAAAGTTGATTCGGCTGAAAAAATTAAAAAGCTTTATAGTTATCCATTTGAATTAAAGAGTGAAGAGGAGATAGATGCTGCTGTTTTTAACCAAGAGGCCAATGTTGTTTATGGTAAAATGATTAGGTTGAGGACGTTGTATTTTTACCTGCTTATTGATGCAGAAACTAGTGAGCTTTTGTATGGACGGGTTACCTCGGGGATGTTTCTGGATTTGGTAGGTCCTAAATTCCTTAAAGATGTGAATAAGTAGAATTTAGGCTATATACGCTAACCAATAATTGGCGGATGCTATTAATTGATTTTAAACATTGTTATAGAGCAGGTTGTGGCTAGTTTAATAATTTCAATTAATATTAATAACAATCGAAATACTACTTGACATATCTCATATTTTGATGTTGGCGCTAATAGTTACAGCACCTTTTGCCTTATATTATATTCTAAAAAAGTTAAACATAACATTTCATTTGCTAATATACTCGGTAGTTGGAATATGTCTCCTGTTAATTTTAATTTGGACATTTGCTTGGTGGGTGGATAAAGCGGATTTGATATTGTTAAAACATTATGGTTATAATGATGATGCTATGGGAAGTGTTGGGATGTATGAAAATGTTAAGCCTGAGAATTTAGAAAAGGTGAAAACCATTCAAACTAGAATTATGGGAATTGGATGGCCTTTGAAAGCGATTTTTGGGAGTGTTATGATAATACCACTTTTAATGGTTGGGTATATAGTTGGTATGGTGGTTGAAGGGCTTCGGAAATATGTTTTAGAAAAGAAATATGTCGATTGAAACCGTTCAATAACAATTGCCCTATTTTGGAAATGACAGTAACTAACAACATAAAAAATACACTAACCAATACATAAGACAATAATAAAATTAAACCAACCTTTTATGAAACAAACAAAAAGTATTCTTGCCCTAATTTTGCTTAACCTAGGCCTTTTTTCCTGTACAACAGAGGATAGTACAAACACTCTAGACCCTAATCCATCAACGGTTAAATTGGTGAAAACTGAAGAAATTTCGGAAACCAAAAAAATAGACTATCTCTATCAAGATGATGGCCTCCTTGCAGGCATTACGGGTATTTATAACAGTTATGGCTATTCTCAGGGCTTAACCTATGATACAGCAGATAGACTTACACAATGGAGTCATCAAGAAACAGGAGCTTCTTCTTATAGTGATACCGCAAACTTTACCTATAATGCCAATGGCCAATTGGTAGGTTATGTTTCCAACAACGAAGATGTTACCTTAAGCTATGAAGGGACTACCGTAACCATGGAGGGGACCATAGAAGGCGATGCCAATGCACTGCTTGTATTGGAATTGGACAGCAATGGGCGTGTGGTGACGCTAACCGAAAGCTACCAGTACACCAACTTTAGCTATGATGCCAATGGGAATTTGGTTTCGGCACAGTCATTCGATACTTCCAACAACCCTGTAATGGAGTTTACTATTGGGTATGACGATAAAATCAATCCGTTTTACGGGCAATTGGAATCTATTTATCTGGAGCGTTTTATTGAATTCTTCTGGGAGTTTGAGGGGATTTTTATAAGTGGCTTTGGAGGTTATAACTTTCCGTTTCTGCAAAACAATATTACTTCTGTTACCCAAGTAGGGGGCAACACGGAAACCCGCACCTATACGTATGATGCTTCGGGATATCCTATACAAGTAAATGAGGGTGATTTGGAAGACAGTTTGCCGTATTCTATTACGTATTATTAAGAGCCGACAAGGTATTTAATCTTAGATTGTATGTTGCTCACTTTGTTTGGCTTAGTTTGAGAGCAATTATTTAAACCTACTGAAAGCATGAAACATATTATTTGGTTATTGTGTTTTGCATTCCTGTTTAACTGTGCAGGGGAAAAGATAATGGTAAGGGAGGCTGCAAAAGGTAATGGTTACATTATTGGAACTTTAACCATTGCTAGTGCTAAACCTAGATTTGAAAGCTTTTGGCTAAGTATTAAAAGTGAAGAAAGACAAAAGGGAGTATTAGGAAGACGCAATGGTATATCAATACGTAGAAGTTCTAGGCACTACAAAATGGCAGATAAAAGGGTGTACCTTTTTATAAAAGAACTCCAGGCAGGGAATTATGAATTTTTCAACTTTGATTTTTCTTATGGTTACGTAAGTTATGATTTAAAGGAGGAGTTTTCCATTCCGTTTACAGTAGAGGAAGGTGCTGTGCAATATATTGGAGATTTAACGTTCTACCCCTTTTTTAATGACAAAGGAAATACATTGGTTATAAGCAATCAGTGGAAAAGAGATCTTGAAGCATTTAAAGAGAAGTACCCTAGATTGAATTGGCCTAATGTTAAGGAAATGACCTTAGAAAAAGGTGAGGTAAATGAAATTATCATTGACTTTATAGAGGAAGTGAAATAAAGGCTGTTTGTGTGGAATGGCTTTGCTAGGTGTGTGAGCATCTGTTTAGGACTGCAAAGATGACTGAATTAAATTAAGATAAACGATGACTGTAATGAATCCTTTTTTGGTAACCGTATTATTGGTAGCCACCTTATTGACCTTTGTTATTACCGTGGTAGCATTAATTGATGTGTTAAAGAGTAAATTTAATGGCAACGATAAGTTGGTGTGGGTGTTGGTGCTCTTGTTTTTAAATGTTGTGGGAGCCATCCTTTATGTTGCCATTGGAAGAAAACAAAAGTTGAAAGACGAGAAGATAAGGCAATAAGGTATTCTTGATTCCTTAGGAGTATTCAATAAATTTTTCAATAGTATCGTAAACCAATTTTAAATATGAAACACTTACAATTAGTATTGATGTTATGCATTGGCTTAAGCTCTTGTTTGAGCTTTGGTCAAAACCAAGACTCTTTAAGGCAGGCCATGTTAGAACGCATGAAGGCCAATAACCAATTTCAGCAGGACATTTATAAGTTTAAAGGCAAAGTATTGCCTGAGTTTGCCTTGCCATTGCTTACTGGAGATACCTTGCATTCCACCTCATTAAAGGGCAAGCCAACCCTAATTAATTTCTGGTTTAAAGATTGTATGCCCTGTGTGGAGGAAATACCACTGCTGAATGAGATAACATCTGAATTTGGTGATGCCGTTAATTTTATTGCCATTACCTTTCATGATCAAGAGGGGGTGGAGGCCTTTTTAAAGCGTACAGCATTTAACTTTACCCATGTGGTAGGTGCAAGGGATTATATTAAGACCTTTGGGTTTTTTACTTGGCCCAAGACCTTGATTTTGGACAAAGATGGTAGTGTCACGGAGGTTATTGGGGGCATTCCAAAAGATCCCGAAGCAGAGGAAAAAAATAGGGAAGCACTTAAAAATCGTCTGAGAACCGAATTGAGGGAGTTGCTTTAGGTTGGTTATGAAACAACAAGAACTGAAAATTAATAGATATTGTTAATATGAGTTAAGGTGTCTTTAGATGAATTACAGTACAGTATGTTTTGTATAAAAATTCTTATATATTTAGGGTCGAAACTATAGGCGTTTGCGTAAAGCGATTTTTGTAGTTTCCACTTATTAAACAAACATTAACCCTAAATTAAATAAACTACTAAATGAAAACCAACTATGTATTTTTGTTCTTTTTATTTGTGTCATTACACATTTTTTCTCAAGAAAGGAAATCCAGTTTAGAAATTAATTATCCATTAGCTTTTGATGAGGGGTATCGTGAATTTAAAGGGATAATAGATGTTGGTTATAAATATCGCTTTTCGGAAGCGGAATTGTTTGTTTACGGAGCTTCTTTAACATTTGATTATATACAGGGTAGTCATCGTTTTAGTAACGAAGATTTAAAAAGGAACTACTATTTTGGTCATGCCAATGCCTTTGCGGAAATGACAATACCATCGGTTGAAAGGCTGCATCCTTATGCAGCTGTAGGCTTTACTTATTTAAATTATGATTATGAGTATCTTTATGGTTACGATTTACTTCTAGAAACTAGAGTAAGAAAAAAGAGTGCTTATGGGTTTAATTTAAAGTTGGGCGTGCAGTATGATGTTACAAATAGTTTCTTTGTTCAAACATATTTTCATTATGTAAGGGTTTATAGTAAAGGTGAGATTGATAATAAAGCTTTTGGGATTAATTATAATCAACTAAAGTTTGGAGTTGGTTTCAGATTTTAAAGTGAGAAGCAATTATTAAAACAGGAAATATACATCTTGCCGTTGCACTATGGCTTTATGCCTTTGTAGATGTTTTAAGAGGTTCTTTTGCAAAAAATGATAAACTTGTTTGGCTTAGTGTAGTTGTATGTCTTCAAGTGGTAGGGGCACTTTTATTTCTGTTTATTGGCAAAAAGCGAAAGCTGCAATTGGATTAATTGCATGAAAATGCTTAGTTGTATAGGAAGGCTAACCTTTTGCCTAAAGTGCTCATTACACAATGATGATGTTTGTTGGTTGTTTGAGTGTTGTTTGTGAGTTTATGTTTCACATTATTAGTTCGTTATCTTTTTATTGGTAAGAAAAAAGTTTCTTTTTTAATTTGAAATTCACTAATTTTAAAGGGCTGTATAGTGTTGGTATTTCTTAAGCTGAACAGCCCCAACTTCTTTATGTTTCCTTAGTTTTTGCAGTTCTGTGCGGTTTGTATTAATAGCATTTGCCTTGAATTTTAGTTTCCTACGTAACGTTTTATGCAACTTTTAATACACAACCTTATGAAAACAAAGCAACAGATTTTAATCGTGGCAGTCTTGTTACTGCAAACCTTGGTATTTGGTCAGGACACCGCTTATGAATTAAGAGACATCGTAGATATGCGAGGCTCCTCTTCGGAAGAAGTTCTTAAAGATAGAGGCTACCATCTGGAAAATGTGGATAAATCCTCCAACGGAATCTACCAAAATTGGTGGAACAGCAGACGGCGTCAATGTGTGACGGTACGCCTTGTGGATGGCAGGGTGCGCTCCGTGGTAAAATCCCCAGATTTTGATTGCAACAAGGATGGGGGCAGCTCCAATCACTCTTCCTATAGAGATGACGACATCAATTTGTATGATCTTAGAGGAATGTCGGAATCAAGAGCTTCTACCAGATTGCAGGATCATGGGTATAAGGTGGTGAAAAGTTATGGCTCAAATGTCATTTCAATGTACTGGCAGCATAATAGGAGCGATAAATGT
Organism: Mangrovimonas sp. TPBH4; assembly: GCF_001280505.1. Classification (GTDB taxonomy): domain Bacteria; phylum Bacteroidota; class Bacteroidia; order Flavobacteriales; family Flavobacteriaceae; genus Mangrovimonas_A. The sequence goes on along the minus strand of NZ_LBIO01000040.1, from coordinate 65,893 downwards.
TTGTTGATGCTGGTAAAGGATGACGATGTGTCTTCTGTAACAAAAGTGAATTCGTCTTTATGCTCTGGAGGCAGCAGTTCTAGCAGCCATCATTCCAGTCATAATAGTCGAGAATATGGCAGGGGAGTGACCCTTTACAAAGATTGTGGCTTTAAAGGCGGCAACGTGACTTTGGGGGTTGGACGTTATGACCATGATGAATTGGGGATCGGTAATGATAATTTGTCATCAATTGAAGTGCCTCGGGGCTATAGAATTACCATTTATCAAAATGAGGGTTATGGTGGACGCAGCAAAACCTACTATGACGATGTAAGCTGCCTAACCCATGACGATATGAACGACCGTACTTCCAGTATTAGAATTGAAAGGGATTAGATAAGAATATTTTTTTTGAGCTGTGAGCTCGAAAATGACAATCAACTGGAGCACCATGCAATTGCTGGTGCTTTTTTATGGTCCGTTTCTAAAACATTGGATATTGCTTATCTTTAGAATGCTCAAAAAATATTTTGCCCATGAAAAAAGTGTTAACACTTCTCTTTTTATTAACGGTGACCGTGTGCGTTTCGCAAGCCTCGTTTTCTACTCCAACATTGGCTGATTGCGCATTGGAGCTGACCCAGCAAAAGGTGACCTACGATCCTAGTTATTTTTCAATAGCCTACCCTAATGGAGATGTCCCTGCCGATAAGGGGGTGTGCACCGATGTCGTCATCAGAGCTTATAGAAAAATTGGGGTGGATCTTCAAAAAGAAGTGCATGAGGATATGAAAGCTAACTTTGGTCGTTACCCTAATATTTGGGGTTTGCATACTACCGACCGGAATATTGATCATAGACGGGTACCCAATTTAATGACATTTTTTAATAGAAAGGGAGCTGCAATACCTGTTACCCAAAAGGCCAAAGACTACCTGCCTGGAGATATTGTCTGTTGGAATTTAGGAGGAGCCATCACCCATATAGGTATTGTAGTTAATAAGAAGTCTGGCGATGGTGAACGATATTTGATTGTCCATAATATTGGTAGTGGGCAGGTAATGGAAGATTGCTTGTTTGATTTTACAATCATTGGTCATTATAGGTATGTAAAATAATGCCTATTTCTGAAAAGAAGGCGCTTGGAATATGAAGCAATTTTGTTAAGTGGCTGAAATCTTTTGTGTTAGGTTGCGTAAAATGTTTATATTTAGCGTTCTACATGCTAAGATTCTAAACATATGATAAGTGACTTTTGGAAAGAAGAATGGAAAACCATTGTATTTGATGATAAGATAGCCGATACCGAAAAGTTTAAAATCTCCAATTACGGACGTGTTATAAACTGTAAGGGAGATATAGAAGTGTTGGTTAATAAAACCTATATCAATGGCTATCAAAATTTACCGGTTAAACAAAAAAGGAACGGAAAATCTACCAGCCGTTATGTGCACAAATTGGTAGCTCAGCACTTCCTTGAACAAAAGGACGGTATTTATGTCATTCACCTTAATTATGATAAAACCGATAATAGGGTCTTGAATTTGAAATGGGCCACCAAAAAGGAAAAGGAGCAGCACCAGTTCAAAAACCCTATCTATCAAGGGCCACGCAAACGAACGTATTCAAAATTAAGCGAGGCCAAAGTGAAGCTTCTAAAACGTAAAATCCATGATCCAAACCGTAGGACCCGTTTAAAAATGATTGCCAAGCAGTTTGGGATTTCCGAAATGCAGTTATACCGAATCAAAAATGGTGAGAATTGGGGCTCGGTAACCGATTATTAATATATCTCCTCGAAAAACGATCCTTTTTGTAGCTTCCAGCTGTTATAATGCAGAATGGTTTAAAATTATAGTTCAGAATTGATATTTAACTACCAGTTAATCAGTTTGTTATGTAATTGTTTTACCTTTAGAGGGTTAATTTTTAAAGTCAATATTCATGGGGAAATTAGATAACTATTCAGAAGAGGAATGGCATGTAGTAGCCTCCGTTCCGCAGTTGGTCGGTGCTACAATGGCCAGTGCTGGTTTTAGTGGAATTGTAGGCTCCGGTAAGGAGTTGTTTGCTACTGTTCGTAGTATGATGGGAGCCAAGGAAACCTATGCCAACAACCCGTTAATTACAGCTATTATTCCAGATCCAGAAGCGGCTAAAGAAGCGATGTCTGATGCCAGTGTACAGCGCAAGCAGTTTGTAAACAGAGTCAAGGAGGCCCAGATAAATTCAAAGGAAGGGCTGACTAAATTAGTGTTGGAGGACTGTCGAAAAGCCCTGTCCATTGTAAAGGAAAAGGAACCCGAGACTGTTGTGGAAGATTATAAAGCCTGGGTGCTCAACATTGCTGAAACGGTAGCCAATACTGCTAAGGAAGGTGGCTTTTTAGGTTTCGGAGGTGAACAATTTAGTGAGAATGAGCAGAAGTTGTTTGCGGAGTTAAAGCAAGTGTTTCAATAGGTTTAAGGCCATAATTTGATAGGAATTGTGATGGGATTAAGTCTCAGTAGCTGATTGTTGGTTCATTTGTAAGAAATTTGGGTTATATTGTCTTCGTCTTTAAGCTGCCCCAACAGCTCATGGGCGTATTTAATAATGAACTTATAAAACCTACTTATGAAACAGTTATGTATGTGGATGCTGGCATTCACTGTGTTTACAGCCTCGGCACAAATTTCTTTCAATACTGGTAACATCCAGTTAGACTCCGATTTAAATACGATCAATGCGCGTGCCAGCGCAGATTTTGGAGCTTTTAAAACAGACATGCAACTATCTTACAATGTGTCTGAAAAGAGCATTGACTATATGACGGGTAATTTGCACATGGCTTTTGGAGAAGTGTATCTGGCCTTGGAAATTGCCAAAATCACCCGTAAACCTTTAAAAGATGTGCTAGTCTGCTATCAGTCAAACAAAAGCAAAGGCTGGGGCTATATTGCCAAACAGATGGGGATCAAGCCAGGCTCGGCAGAATTCCATCAGCTTAAAAATAGCGCAAAGTCCAAAAAGGGAAAGGGGGCTTCTAAAAAGAAATCAAAAGGTAAGGGGGAAAAGCATTAATGGCTTGCTCAAAATAGAGTGTTCTTAATTATGTATTGTTTCAACTTGTTGATTTTTAAAAGATTGTGTAATTTCTTTATCTTTGTGTTTTTCTTAAAATCAAGGAGTTATGAAGCAGTTAGTGATTTTTTTAGGGGTGTTTTTCATCAGTTTGCTATCTCTCCAAGCCCAAGATAAGGAAGTGGCTTTTGTGGGGACGATGGCCCCAGATTTCAGTCTTAAGGATTTAAATGGCAATATTGTTACATCCGAATCCTATCGGGGGAGTTATTTGGTAATCCATATTGCCACAACTTGGTGTCCGTTTTGTAATGCTGAAGCACCCTATTTGGTGGAATTGGCCAATGAGTATGATGGCAAGAATGTGAAGGTTTTGATAATTGATGTGAAGGAACCACAGACCTTAGTTCAGGAGAAGTTACAGGATCGGTTTGCCTTTCCTTTTCCAGTGTTGTTGGATGAGGATGGTGCGGTTGCCGCAAGTTTTGCTCCTGAAGGTGTTTTGCCGGATTTGGCTCGTGATGAGGTGATGTTGGCTTCAAATTTGTTGATAGATCCACTAGGCAAAATTCAGTTTTTGTCCCTTTTGGATTCCAAAAATTTTGATGCCAAATTGTTGGCTCTTAAGTCCAGGCTTGATGAACTGCTTTCTAAACAGTAAGTTATTCTTCATAGGTGCTCTAGGGATTGCCAACCTAATAAATGCCCAAACGCAATGGGTGCAAATTCAGGATACAATATACCAGGTGCAAAAGGGTAAAAATACTGTTGAACTTGAGTTTTTCATTTCGGAGGGTTACCATATTCAAGCAAATACAAATGTTTTGGACTGGGTGTCTCCTTCCGTATTGAACATGGAAACCATAGATGCATTGACTGATGTTACCGTGTGTTTTCCAGAATCTCATGAAATTTTTCTTGAAGGTATTGAAGATCCATTAAAAGTCTTTTCAAACAGACTTTTGGTGAAGGTTGAATTTAGCATTTCTAGAATTACTGAGCCTTCTATGCTTTGGAAGGGAAGCTTGTGGTATCAAGCCTGTGATGATAAACAATGTTTTTACCCAAGGAATCTGCCCGTTACATTACGATTAAATCTTGATTAAAAAAGTAAGAGAATTTGTAAAGCAAAGCGCTTTTTTTGTAAATTAGAAGAAGGCTAATTCCTTCTTTCAGACATTCGTATTTGAAAATGACCAACAAATAGCCGTCCCAACTACACTATACTTTCCCGCTTAAACGCCTCAGTGATACCGCCAATTTAACCTTTTGCATTATTTGAAAGGATTCATGGGCAGGCCCTCAGAACATAAACTTGGTAGGTCAAGGAACAAAAGTCTATTGTATTGTGGGCTTGTTATCGTCTTGACAAGTGCTATTACGTTTTTGTTTTTAAAGGGCTGTGAACAACATGATACAGAGCCTTTGGTCTCTCCCAATGAAACCAATCTCGATGTATACGCCCAAAACTATGATCCTGCTACCTTGGGTGATTCCGAAGAAGATGCCATTATAAAATACGGTTTCCAATTGTTCAGTCAAACCCCAAGGTATATTGGTCCTGATAATGGCGACCAGGAGATGGTTTTTCAAGGCAACCGATTGGCATGTAAAAATTGCCATCTCAATGCTGGGACCAAAGCATATTCGGCCCCATTGATAGGAATCATTCAGCGGTTTCCACAATTCCGGGGTCGTGAAAATAAAATGGGGACTATTCAGGAGCGGATTAATGGCTGTTTTGAACGCAGTATGAATGGGAAAATGCTTCCTGAAGAAAGTAAGGAAATGGTTGCTTTGGTAAAGTACCTGGAATGGCTCAGCAGATTTGCTCCCGAGGACGGTAAAATCAAAGGGCAGGGCTTTATGAAAATCTTTATCCCCAACCGCGCGGTCAATTTGGAGAACGGCAAACAAGTATTTTCAAAGAATTGTGCGGTTTGCCATACACCAACTGGAAAGGGTGTGATGGATGCCAATGGCTATACCTATTTATATCCGCCTTTGTGGGGAGAGGATTCCTTTAATCACGGGGCTGGAATGGCACGGGTGATTACGGCGGCCCAATTTATTAAGGCTAATATGCCTTTTGGCACCACCTATGATGCCCCTGAATTGACAGATGACGAAGCCTATGACGTAGCTGGCTATATCAACCAACAGTTGCGGCCTCAGAAGGCGCATCCCGAAAAGGATTTCCCCGATCTTCTTAAAAAACCCGTTTCTACTCCTTACCCTCCTTATGCCGATGATTTTCCTTTGGAACAGCACCAAATGGGCCCTTTTCAGCCCATTATGGAATTTTATAAAACCACGTATAACATAACCAAAAACAAATAATTATGAAAACAACCAAAAGTAATTCAAGACGGCAATTTCTAGGGGCCTTAGCCCTAGGTGCCACAGCTAGTACCTTATCGGTACTAACCAATCCAATCTATGCCAATATTCCTATGGATGATAGCAAGAAACTTTCAGAGGCAGAGGCATGGCTCAAAAACATTAAGGGAACTCATCGTATAGTGTATGATGGGTCGAAACCACACCATGGCTTCCCAATTATTTGGAATTGGGCATATTACCTGAGCAACAATAGTATGGGGGTGTTGGATAAAGAAATGACGGCGGTAACAGTGCTGCGTCATGATGCCATACCTCTTGCTATGAAAGACTCGTTATGGCAGAAGTATCCATTGGGAGAAATGTTTAAAGTGAATATGAGTGACGGTAAGGCCTATACCCGTAATCCTTATTATGAACCGAAAGAAGGGGATTTTCCAATGGCGCAAATTGAAGGAATCAAGCGCATGCAGGAGCGCGGGGCCTTATTTTGTGTATGTGATCTAGCGATTCAAGTGTATAGTGGAGGAGCTGCTTTAAAAATGGGCATAGATCCTAAGGAGGCTTACCAAGATTGGGTCAATGCAGTACTTCCGGGTATTCAATTGGTGCCTTCTGGCGTTTGGGCTTTAGGACGTGCGCAGGAGCAAGGCTGTGGCTATATTTTCGCTGGAGAATAAAATAGTAGAATTATGAAAACAATTATAAAAGTAGTCTGCGTCTTCATGTTATCAAATATGTTTATGATGGCGCAGCAAGTTCCTGTGAAAATTGTATTTGACGTTACCAGTTCCGATACCAAGGTGCATCAATCCACAGTACGACATGTAAAAGCGATGTCGCAGGCCTACCCAAATTCTCAGTTTGAAGTAGTGATGTACAGTGGAGCCATTGAAATGGTGCTCAAGGACAAATCTGTGGTAGCAGAGGACTTGGGAGCTCTGGTCAAAAAGGACAATGTGGATTTTGTGATTTGCCAAGGGACCATGAAGCGCTATAAAGCCAAAGACTCCGATTTGATCCCGGGCGTAAGGAGTGTTCCCGATGGGATTTTGGAAATTGTAGAAAAGCAGCAACAGGGATGGAGTTACATAAAGGAAGGGCGGTAGTTATCATTTATCCGCAGTTGTATACATATTAATTTTGAAAGCCGCATGCCATGCGGTTTTCTTTTGAAATGGAATGGCAATGCAATATTGTGAATCCGTCAAATTTTATAATCTATCATTAAAAATTGTTTATTTTAGGCCAAACTTTTGAAGCTTTCCTTAAAGAACCTATAGGAAATTTAATTTGCTTGCATGGCCCACAGAATTATTGTCTTACTTTTTTTAAGTTTAGGTTTAGTGTCTTTTACTAATCAAAAGCTAACTGTTTTACAGCAGTTAGACGATGTGCTGGGAAAGAAAGAGCTTTATATTCGAAACAAGTATACCACTATTGATGCGCTCAAGGATGAGGTGCATAAATATACCCTCAGCCAAGATAATCACCGCCTTTACGATACCTATTTAAAGTTGTTCAATGAATACCGATCGTTTAAGTACGATTCGGCGTATTATTTTTTGGACAAAGCCAAAGCAAGGGCCTTGGTATTGCAGGATTCACAATTATTGGACAAGGCCAAGATTAAGGAAGGGTTTGTATTGATGTCTTCCGGTTTGTTTAAGGAGGCCTTGGATACCCTTCACAGTATTGACGTGACTCGGTTGGATAGCAACAGTCAATTTCAATATTATGCAGTTAAGGCAAGGTCTTATTACGATTTAGCTGATTACAATAAAGACGAACGCTTTAGCATCCATTACATACAGCAAGGGACTCAATTTTTGGAAAGGGCCTTAGAGTTAGCGGAACCCAATACTAACGAATATTGGGCTACCGAGAGTTTGAAGCGCATGAAACAGCAAGACTGGGAAGGGGCCGAATTCGCCTTTAAATATTGGATTAACAATTTCCAGTTGCCATCAGAGTATTATGGGATTGCCACCTCTAGTTTGGGATATATTTACTCGGAAGAAGGTTATCCTCAAAAGGCAATTGAATATTTGGCTTTGGCAGCAATTGCCGATGTGAAGCATGCTACCAAAGAAACGGTAGCGCTCAGAAACTTGGCCAATGAGCTTTTTAAAATGGGCGATTTGGAGAAGGCCAACCGCTATATTGGATTGGCTATGGAAGATGCAACTTTTTACAATGCGCGACACCGAAAAATTGAGATATCTAAAATTCTGCCAATTATTGAAAAAGCTCAGTTGAACAAGGTAGAAAGCCAAAATAATAAACTAGCAGGCATAGTTATTTTATTGACAGTTCTTTCGGTAATTATTATCGTGTTTTTGGTGATTATTTTCAAACAGCTTCAGGTTCGAAATAAGTCTAGAAAGGCAATGGCCAATTCTTATGCCAAGTTGCAGGAAATGAATAAAAGTTTGAGTGAGTCTGATGCGATTAAGCAGGAATATATTAAGTATTTTATCAATGCCACTTCAGATTTCATCAATAAAATAGACCATATTCAAAAGAGTACCATTCAAAAGATGATTGCCAAAAAGCATAATGAGGTCATCCCAAATTTAAAGCGGTATAATGTCAAGGAAGAACGCGAACAGTTGTTCCATCAATTTGATGAAATCTTTCTAAAACTCTTTCCAACGTTTATTGATGACTTTAATAAGCTCTTCCCTGAAGATCAGGTCACAGCTGTAAAGCGTGGCGATTTGTTAAATACTGAACTGCGTATTTTTGCCCTTTACCGTTTGGGAATACAAGACAGTAGTCAAATTGCCCAATTTTTAGAACTCACGGTTTCAACAATTTATACTTACAAGGCGCGCATCAAGGCGCGATCCAATTATAAAGAGGACTTCGATGAAAAAATTATGGAAATTAGAGCTATTTAGTTAGCCTCTTTTTCGCTTTGGATTTTAGCCAAATTCGTCAACATTTCCTCGGTCATTTTCGACATGTCGAAAGAGTGTGACCAATTCCAGTCGTTTCTAGCAATAGAATCGTCAATGCTTTTTGGCCAACTATCTGCAATATCCTGTCTGAAGTCTGGCTTATAAGAAATGCTGAATTCAGGAATGTGCTTTTTAATTTCCTCAGCCAATTGCGCTGGCGTAAAACTAATTGCTGCTACATTGTAGGAAGAACGGATGCTAAGGCTATCGGCATCGGCTTGCATAAGGTCTACCGTAGCATTAATGGCATCGTCCATAAACATCATTGGCAATTCAGTTGCTTCAGAAAGGAAACATTCATAAGTGCCGTCAGCCAAAGCTTTATGGTAGATTTCCACGGCGTAATCTGTGGTCCCTCCACCAGGAAGGGTTTTCCAACTGATGATGCCAGGGTAACGGATGCTTCGTACATCCACACCATATTTGTTATGGTAGTATTCACACCAACGTTCTCCAACCTGTTTGGTGATTCCATAAACGGTGGTTGGTTCCATAACCGTATGTTGAGGGGTGTTTACTTTTGGAGTTGTAGGCCCAAAAACGGCAATACTGGAAGGCCAAAATACATGCTTGATAAAACCGTCTTTGGCCAAATTCAACACATGGAATAAGGAGTCCATATTTAGATCCCAGGCTTTTATTGGGTATTTTTCACCTGTGGCACTCAACATGGCCGCCATTAAGTAAATGGTATCAATTTGATATTTTTCAACACATACTTTTATGGAAGCGTAGTCTTGAGCATCTACTATTTCAAATATCCCAGAGTTTACCACATCAAGGTTGTTGTAATTGATGTCGCTGGCAATCACATTGTCGTTTCCATAAATGCTGCGAAGTCTCGCGGTTAATTCAGATCCTATTTGCCCACAAGCGCCAATAATTAATATTTTTGATGACATAAACTGATGATATTTGATTTTTTTGCAAAAGTAATAAGAATATGGTGTCCGAAAAACAGATTAATGAAATATATGTATGGTTTAACATAAGAAGTCTGAAGATAAGATTCGCTATATTTGTGTCCTGATTTTAATTACGTTAATAGCAACGAAATATGCATATTTTTAAAACAGCCTTGCTGTGCTGCAGTGCCCTGTTGGTGGTTTCCTGCGGAGGGGATTCCCAAACCCAAACCGTTATTGTAAATGAAACAAGGGAGGACCCCAATCAAATTACTTCCAAGGATATTGAGGCACTTGATTTTACCGATTATCTACTAAATTCCAGCTCGCAATCCAAAATAGCCGATTGGGAAAAACTACACGAACTTAATACACAGGCCGAGTTTTTAAGAAAGGGAGATTTGTCTTTTTTCGCGGGGTCAGATTCCATTGTAAAAGTGTTTGTTGGGGAGTTTAAGGCTGAAATTCCTGCCACTGTAAAGACCAATGTCATCAAGGCAAGGGTTACAGCTTTGGAGACCAAATTGTTAAAGTTGAATGCCGATACCGATTTGGATAACATTGCTAAGGAAGTGTTGCTTCAGGATATCAAGGAATTTTTGGAAGCCTTGGCCAATCTTAATCTTCAAATCAACAAGAAATTCGAAAAGGACGCCAATAACGTTGGTAGGCCGGAGTAAATTATGTTGATGCTTCAATTTTAACATATAAAGTTCTGTTAATTTGTAACAAATGCAACAATTAAACTTCTAATGTAACTAATTTTAACTCTATTATATATAACTATTTATTTATGAATACCAATATCAAACATGTATTGGCAGTGTCTGTACTAAGTTTGGCAGCTTTTACTTCTTGTAAGGAAGAGGCCAAAGTTGGGGAAACTGCAATGGCAGAAGAGAAGGTGCCGGGAATTATTCTTGAGAATATGGACCCTTCCGTTAGCCCTAAGAATGACTTTTACAATTACGTAAATGGTAACTGGATGAAAAATACCCAGATACCAGATGATGAAACCCGTTGGGGAGGTTTTACCCAATTGAGAAAAGATACAAGACAGGATGTTCTTGAGATCGTAAATACTTCCAAAGAGTTGGGAGCTTATGCTGAAGGAACCGACCAAAAGAAAGCCCTTTTAATTTATGAAACCGAATTGGATACCGTAGCGCGTAATGCTGCAGGCATTGCTCCAATTCAACCATTATTGGAGGCTATCAACGGCATTCAATCCTTGGAAGATATGCAAACCGTGTATGCTAAAACTACAGGTGTTGCTGCTCCTTTTGTAGGCATTGGTGCTTCTGCCGATTTGAACAACAGTTCAATGAACATTGCTTGGGTAGTACCAGGTGGTTTAGGTTTGCAACGTGATTACTATTTGGATCAAGATGCGAAGTCTCAAGAAATCCGTCAAAAATATGTAGCGCACATTGCTAGAATGTTGCAGTTCATCAATTATGATGAGGTTTCAGCTAAAGCAGCTGCCGACAAGATTTTGGCTATGGAAACCCAATTGGCAGAGCCTAGATTGGATAAAGTAGCAAGACGTGATGCAAGAAACTTTAATAACCCAACAGCTTTTGCTGATTTGCAAGCAATGACTCCTGCTATCGATTGGGCAAAGTTTGTCAAAGATATGGGAATTGAAAAGTCTCTTGATACTGTAAATGTAATGCAGCCTAAGTATATGGCCGCTGTTCAAAACTTTTTGGCAACTACTTCCATCGAGGATATCAAAACCCTAATGACTTGGGAAACTTTAGATGGTTTGGCTGGGTATTTAACTACCGGAATTGAAAGAGCTAACTGGGAGTTTTACCAAAAAACATTGAATGGAGCTAAACAAATGCAACCAGCAGACGAGCGTGCTTTGGGTACTGTAGATCGTGCTGCAGGGGAAGCGGTAGGAAAATTGTATGTGGATGCCAAGTTCCCACCAGAAGCTAAGGCGAAAGCTGAAGATATGATCCGTAACGTAATTACTGCCTTCCAAAACAGAATTACAGCTTTAGATTGGATGTCTGCTGAAACTAAGGAAAAGGCGGTTGAAAAATTGGGTAAAATGACCATTAAAATTGCTTATCCAGATGAGTGGGAAGACTATTCAAAAATGGCTGTTAAAGAAGGTAATGGTTATTTCCAAAACATGATGGCTGTCTCTGAGTGGTCTAACCAAAAGAATCTTTCTGAAATTGGAGAGCCTGTAGATAAGAAAGAATGGGGAATGTCTCCGCAAACTGTGAATGCATACTTCAACCCAATGAACAACGAAATTGTGTTTCCGGCGGCAATCTTACAACCACCTTTCTATAACTTCGATGCTGATGATGCTGTAAACTACGGAGGTATTGGAGCTGTAATTGGTCATGAAATTTCACACTCTTTTGATGATTCTGGATCACGTTTCGACGGTGACGGAAACCTTAAAAACTGGTGGACAGAGCAAGACTTAGAAGAGTTTACCAAGCGTGGTAACCAATTGGCTGAGCAATACAGTGCTATTGAAGTATTGGACAGCGTGTACATTAACGGTGCTTTTACTCTTGGTGAAAACATTGGAGATTTAGGTGGTGTATTGGGAGCTTATGATGCCCTTCAATTGGATTTCGAAAAGAATGGCAGACCAGAGAACATTGACGGATTTACTCCAGAGCAACGTTTCTTCATGTCTTGGGCTACAGTTTGGAGAACTTTAATGAGAGAAGATGCTTTGAGAACCCGTATCAAAACCGATACGCATTCTCCTGGTCAAGTAAGAGCTACACAGCCATTGAAAAACATCGATGCGTTTTACGAAGCTTTCGATATCAAAGAAGGTGACCCAATGTACGTGGCACCAGAAGATCGTGTAAGAATTTGGTAAGACGAAAGTCAAACAAAATTTTATAACAAAAAGGCGTTGGAACATTCCATCGCCTTTTTTGTTTTAATACGATTTATTGTAAATATCGAACACGTCAGTTCGAGTGAAATTCTTGCAAAGGATTTTGTATCGAGAACTAGTTATGAGTTTTTGCGTTTGCTTCTCGATACGATTGTTCTGCATGTATATGCGGACCAATCACCTGCCTGCCGCTGGCAGGCTCGAAGTGACGATTGGCCATTCCTGTGTGGGTTTAAATGATTGGGAGAAACGTCAGTTCGCGTGGCCTGCTTGCAAAGCAGGGTGTATCGAGAACCTTTGTTGCACTTCTTTTTGGGGGAGGAATCAAGTGCTATCAAATAGATCCTCCATTTTGTTCCACTTCATTTTGAAATCAGTCAATGACAAAGTGAGTTTCTCACTTTTCACTTATCACCACTTATGATTTAGAGGGTCTGGACAACAGGGCGTCTTTAGCCAATTGGGCCAGTTTAAAACTAGGGTCTACCGCTAAAGCATGGTTCAATAAAGCCAAAGCGCTTTCAACATTCTCGTCCTTGTTTTCATTGAATACCAAAATGCCTTTTAGGTATAAAAACCCTGCTTTTAAAGAAGCTTGGTAAGGTGGCTGAGATTCGTAATAGGTGCGTTTCATATCATCTGTGGCATTAGCCAATCCGTATTCTACACTGGTTTTGGCGCCCGCAAGATCCTGAACCTGCATTTTAAGGTCGGCAATTTCATAAGCCAAATATGGATTAGGCTCTTTAGCGAACAAGACTTCGTAATGTTCCAAAGCTCGCTGTGGTTGGTTGATGGCTTTAAGGGCAATGGCCTTTACTTCGGTGTTGAGGTTGGAGTCGTTTTGGTTTTTATCAATTCCAATAGTATTTAAGGCTTCCATATAGCGTCCTTCCGATACGTAAATGTAAGCTAGGGTGTCTTTTCGTGATTGGGTAGGCTTCAGCACGTCCAAATGTGTTAGCGCGTTAATCACACCTTGCACATCCCCATGTTCTTTCATTTGTTTATAATAGGCTTCGAAGTGTTTGGTAAGTTCGGAGTTGGTTTGGGCATTTAGGCCAAAACTCGCCAATGCCAAGACCATAAAAAATCGTTTTTTCATAGTTTCAAAGTTTAGGTTCTAAATCTATAAAAATTCAAATGATATTCTCTTAAAGAGATGCTAATAATTTAAGATTTGTATGAGGATAGTATGTGAGTTTAAAAGGCTTCTCGATACAATTGTTCAGCATTATCATGCCGACCAATCACCAACCTGCGGCTGGCAGGCTCGAAGCGACGGTATGCTATTCGTGTGTGATTTTAAATGATTGTAAGAAACGTCAGTTCGAGTGGCCTGCTTGCAAAGCAGGGTGTATCGAGAACTTATCGGCCAAAAAAGTTGTTACTTTTCATAATTATTTAAATTTCTTTTTAGCCAAGTTGGGGAGTGCATCAAACTTATTCGAGATCAAGGCTTCCTTTTTAGCTCTAGACCATTTTTTTATTTGTTTCTCAGAGGCAATGGCAAGATTGATATTAGTGAATTCGGCATAAAACACTAAATGGACGGGGCGACGTGTAAACGTATAGCTTTCTGGATGGATTCCAGTTCGATGTTCAAAGAGCCTTTTGTTTAAATTTGATGTGACGCCAGTGTAATAACTATTGTCGGAACATTTTAGGATGTAGACATAGGAGAGCTTCATATTTAAAAATATGAAATTTTCTTGAGTTAGCTCTACGTCAGTTCGAGTAGCCTGCTTGAAAAGCAGGGTGTATCGAGAACCATGGTGGGTGGTACAATTCCTCTCGATACAATTGTTCTGCATTATCATGCAAACCAATCACTCGAGGTGACGAACAGGTCGATACAATTGTTCCGCATTATCATGCCGACCAATCACTCGAGGTGATGGAAGGTATTTCAGTGCGGTTTTAAATGAGTGGGATAAACGTCAGTTCGAGTGAAATTCTTGAAAAGAATTTTGTATCGAGAACTATTGGCAAGAACCTATTCCAATTAACTGCTGAATTCTGAGAACTAAAAAGGGGCAGCCAATGGACTGCCCTTTTTTGAAGAGTTTTGTAGGAGTTAATCTATGAACCATAAAAATATGGAAAGGCTTAAGACTAGATATAACATGATTAAAAATAGCTGTAACCTGTATTTATAGATATATTTTCCCATAGAAGGATTACTCTTTAATGATTTTGATGGTTTTCTCTGCTCCGTCAATGTTCACTTTGGCAAAGTAAATGCCGTTAGGTAAGGCTCCCATGTTTACGGTAGACATGGTGTTGTTACCAGCAATGGCCAATACTTTTTGACCTACAACATTGTAGATAGCAACAGATGAAATCATGTTTGGAGATTCAAACGTCAAAGAGTTTTTAACTGGGTTTGGATAATATCTAAAGCCTTCAAAGTTTACGTCTACATTGCTTAAGGTAGCATCTGGATAGATATAGAAGGCATAGGTGGCTGTTTGTTGGGAATGCACATTTATTAAATAAGTAGACCCTGCCACAAGCTGTATTGCTTTTTCACCCGTTCCATTATTGCAATTGGTAAGACCTGATACATAGTTCGTATCTACAGAAGTACAATCACCAGTGTTATAGATGGTGTAGAACGTGTTGTTGCCTACTAGAATGTCAAAGTTAAAGTAGTAGGTTCCGCTGTTTTCCGCAGTGAATGAATACCATACATCTTCATAATAGCTAGCTGCACAGGTTAATTCTGCAGAGTGGTAAGCATTTGCAGTAGTTGCAGAAACCACATTATAGCTTCCGGAAGCATCTGAAGCTTGAATGGCAATCGCGTTGCTACATTCGTCATTGGCAATCGCTTCAGGAAGTTTGTAAGCGCAAAGCTCAAAGGTTTTTCCAAGGGTTATGTCGTTGTCCTCACCTTCGGATTGTACCGGAATGTAATAGGTGTTCCCCTCGGTTAAATAGATAGAGAAGTTAGAATTAAAGTCACACTCGTCTGTAAGGTCTGTAAGTTCACCACAGGTACCACCGTAAATATTAATTCTTTGGTTTATGTCCTCATTGGTATTGGTAAGGGAGATGTTATGGTATCCTGAGGTAGTGGGCGTAAAGCTGTACCAAACATCTTTATAATCGGTATTACATGCATTGTTTGCTGAGTGCGTTGCGCCGTAGGTAGCTCCAGATATAGCATTGTCACAGGTATTGTATGTGGAAAGGGTTAATGGAAGCGCCGAGTCACATTCGTCGTTAACCGGTGCACAGTAATAGATGGTAGACGGTGCAATAGAACATCCTAGGTCACTTGTAATTTCAATAGTTACAGCGGTTCCTGAAGCATAAGGACCAAAAGTTACTTGACCTAAAGCGCTAAGTTCTTCATCTTGGTAGGTTCCCCCATCACTTAAAGTTAAAGTAGTGGCGTTACCTATGGAAGTCACATCTACAGTTACCGAAAACTCTTGGTTGTCGCAATCTGCTACAGTGCTTAAGGAAGCAGCAGGTGTAATACAATCATTAGTGGTAATGTTAAGATTAAATTGGCTATTGGCAGTTGAAGAAGTACCAAAAGACCCAAAAACGAAATAATAGGTGTTACCTCCTTGTAATACCACATTATTTAGGTTGATATCATTAAATGTGCCATCCGTATTTTCAGAACCAGTAGTGCCAGATGCAATGCAGGTATCTGCTACGCCAATACAAGCATCCAAAACAAGAAGCGTAAGTTTTTGGTTTTCCACATTGGTGATAGCAATGTCAAGGGAAGTGTCTTCTGTTGTAGTAAGCGCATACACCATATCGGTGCCAGCAATACTGTAACCTGCTTCGTAGCAAGGAACACTTTCGTAATCATCTGAAAAAGGATTTAAACTTACAGCCGTCTGGTTGAAATTTCCAGTACCTAGGTCAATTTCAATAGGGTGGCTACAAACATCTCCCAAAAGCGGAGCTTCTTCTGTTGTGAAGGTTTGAACACTACAGTCGGTAGCGTTTCCAGCATTGTTATATGGGGTGATGGTTACATAGTAGGTAGTAGCATATTCCAAAGTATTGGAGAAGGTAAAGGAGGTGGCACTGCCCACATCGGTGGTTGCCACTACAGAGTCATCCTCAGCTGATAGACCAACCGCTATAGTATAGCCAGTAGGGCTTCCTGTTGCATTGTTCCAAGTAAGGGTAGGCATATCAATAGATACATTGCTGGAATCAGAAGTTAAGCTAGCATCACAGTTTGGGACTGTGTTGGATGCCTGAGTAATGTTGAGATTGTCAATGATATAAAAAAGGAGAAAGTTAGCAGTGACTTGTGTGAATTGGACTTTAAATTGAAAATTATTGCCGCTAGGCACCTCTGAGCCATCGATGGTAAAAGACATGGCTTGGCACGTGCCATCGTAGGTATAGTTGGAGTCATCTATGGTTTCCAAAATTGTCCAATCGGTTCCATTGCTAGTGTAAGAGTATACCACAGTTCCCCAATTGGCAAGAGGAGCTATTGGTTCAAAGTTTGCTGTATCCACAATTTTATGGTCAAAACTGATAGTGATATCTGTACCTATGGAAGTTTGCGCTGGGGTTGTTAAGGTTTTTGTGGCTAGGCTAGATAAGGACTGAGTTTCACAGGTAGTAAAAGGAAACATACCGCCATTATATTCCCAACCGGACGCCCAAGAAGGTTTAGAGCCATTAAAATCTTCGTTTAAAAAAACTTGGGAGTAGGTAAAAAAGCTACAGAGTAGCATGAAGAAAAGGGTAACTTTTTTCATTGGTGTTACTTGTTAAAGGTTAAAAAATGTAAAAATGTGTAGTTAGTGCTTTGTGTTATTGTTGTGTTTGTTTAAGTCTTTAATTGAAGAAAAATTTACCCTCAAAATTATAGGATGATTTTTGGGATACGAGTTTTGATAAGTGGGTTAACCTATAATTAACACGGTGTTTGTTTATGCAATTGCAAGGTGGAAAATGTAATTAGCGTGATTTCGGTATGGCTTTAATTATAAAAACCTTTTTCAAATCTCTGGTTTTTAATAAGCTTGAAAATATTTAGATTGAAAACACCCTCCTTAACTCTCGCTCAAGGAAGAAACGTCAGTTCGAGTGGCCTGCTTGCAAAGCAGGTTGTATCGAGAACTATTGCCAAGAACATAGTCTTAATACGGACCAATAAAAAAGCAGCCCATTGGGCTGCCTTTTTTAAAAGAGTTATGCGGGACTTATTCTACATACCATAAAAATATGGAAAGGCTTAGGGCTAGATATAATACAATTAGAAATAGCTGTAACCTGTATTTATAGATGTTTTTGCCCATAGACTAACTACTCTTTAATAATCTTGATAGTTTTCTCTGCTCCGTCAATGTTCACTTTGGCAAAGTAGATACCGTTTGGTAAGGCACCCATGTTTACGGTAGACATGGTGTTGTTACCAGCAGTAGCCAATACTTTTTGACCTACAACATTGTAGATAGCTACAGAGGAAATCATGTTTGGAGACTCAAACGTCAAAGTATTTTTAACCGGGTTTGGATAGTATCTAAAGCCTTCAAAGTTTACATCTGCATTGCTCAAGGACGCATCTGGGTAGATGTAGAATGAGTATGTATCTGTAGTTTCAGTACCATGTACGTTCATTAAATATGTAGATCCAGCAACTAATTCAACAGCGTTTGCGCCAGTGTTGTCACAAACTTCAGAAAGACCAGTTACAATACCTGCTGTTGCTGTGTCAGCACAGTTGGCAGTGTTGTACATTTTATAGCTTGGAGTCCCTGATGACTGCGTAAAGTTAATATTATAAGTACCGGTGCTTTGAGCGGTGAAGCTATACCAAACATCAATTGATGATGTGGTGCCACATTCTAATTCAGGAGAGTTTTTGGCATTTGCTAAAGATCCAGTAATGGTGTTACTACCACTCATGTCAGACTCTTCTACAACTGTAGCGTCACTACATTCTGATTCATCAGGATAGATGAAGAATTCGTATTCTCCATTTGCATCATTATGATGCGCATCCATTAAGTAGGTATTGCCAGCTACCAATTCTACTGCTTTTAATCCTTTGCTGTTACATGTGGTTAGCCCCTCTACAAGTCCGGCGGTTGCTGTGTTGCTACAATCGTCTGTATCATACATGGCAAAATTTGGGAAAGTAATGTTTAACTGCGAAAAATTAACGTAATAAGTACCAGTTGTTTCTGGAGTAAAGCTATACCAAACATCTATAGTAGACGAGGTGCCACATTCCAATTCTGCAGAGTAATACGCATTAGTTAAAATGCCGCTAATGGTGTTGCTACCATTTGCATCGGACTCTTCAACAACAATGGCATCGCTACATTCTGCATTAACTGCACCGTCTGCAGCCATAGTGGTACAAATTTCAAAGGTTTGCCCCGTTGTTTGGTAAGAACGGATCATGATATAATAGGTTGTATCAGCTGTAAGAAGTTCTGTCAATTCTGCTGTATGATCACAATCGGATTCTAAAGCCATTGCGCCGCAAGAGCCACTATATAATGAAATATTAACTGATCCAGAAGTATTTTGTACTGCAAAATTGTAATATCCAGTTTCAGTTGGTGTATAACTATACCAAACATCTATGGTATTTGAGGCACAATTGTTGTCAGTAGATAATGTTGCGGAATGGGTATAACCAGCAGTAACATTGGTACAAGTATCATCTTCAGAAAGTGTTAATGGTAATGCACCAGAGCATTCATCATTCAAAGGGGTACAATAGTACGTTGTAGATCTAGTGATGTCACAACCCAAATCGTTAGATATTGTAAAGGTTGGTACAAAGCCAGATTCGTAGGAATCAAAAGTTACTATTCCAGGGGCGTCAAGTGTTTGGTCTGCATTGATACCATCGCTTATGGTAACGGTGTTGGCATTTCCAATGTGTGTTACATTTACCTCAACCGAAAATTCATAGTTATCACAATCTGGTACGGCTGTCAATGTTGCTGCCGGAACAATACAATCGTTAGTAGTGATATCTAAATCAAAGACACTGTTTGTATCGCTGGTACTCTCGCTAGAAATTACGATATAGTAAATAGTGTCTGGGTATAATACGATATCTGTTAAATTTAAATCTGGATACACCCCAGAAGTTTCAGAATCCTCGGAAGTTGCTGATGCTATACAATAATCGGCAACATCTACACAAGCATCCAAGACATGAACTGTTGTTCTTTTATTGGCGATATTTGTTAAATCGATGCTGATTGAAGTAGTTTCAAATGAAGCAATAGCGTAAACCATATCCTTTCCTCCTGTATTATAGTTGCTTGTACAAGGGGAAGAGCTGTAGTCGTCGGAAAAACCTGCTATGCTAACAGCTGTAGCGGAAAAGTCGCCAGAATCGATATCAATTAAAATTGGGTTAGAGCAAACATCTCCTAATAGCGGCTCTTCTTCTGTTGTAAAGCTAGCTACCGTACAACCAGTAGCATCTCCAAACTCGTTATAAGGTGTAATTAGCACATAATACGTGGTTTCAAACTGAAGGTTTGGCAATTGGTATGAAGTAACGTTGCCAACATTAGTAGAAGCCACAACGGTATAGTCGCCTTCTATTAAACCAACCGCAAGTTTATAACCTGATGGGATTCCAGTTGCATTACTCCATGTAATTGTTGGAGACATTACAGAAACATCGGTTGTTGGAGATGTTAAAACAGCGTCACAGTTTGGTACCGTTGTAGCTGCTTGAGTAATGGAAACATTATCAATACCTCCAAGTAAATATACTGAAGGTCCTGTGCCAGATGTGGTTACAGTGTTTAAAGTAGCTCTAAATTGAAAGCTACTTCCGTCAGGTACCTCTGCTCCAGCGATAGTTGTGCTGTAATTGGCACATGTTTCAGAATAGGTGTAGTTGGAGTCATTGATAGTTGTTAGGGTTGTCCAAGTTGTACCATCGGTTGTGTATTCAAACACGAATGATCCCCAGTTCGCAACAGGAGCATAAGGAGGTCCAAAGTTTGAAATTTTATAATCAAAACTTACAGTAACATCGGTACCATTAGAAGTGGAAGCAGGTGAAGTTGCTGTGGTAGATCCCCCAGCCGATCCAAGTGCTTGTAGGGCTGCGTTGCTACATGCAGCATTAAAGCCGTCGGCAATGCTGAACTGATACCAGTCAGATGTCCATCCACCTGTACCTGAGTCAAAGTTTTGAACAATACTAATTTGTGAGTAAGTAATTATACTACAGAGTAGCATAAACAATAAGGTAACTTTTTTCATGTGTTTAAAAGTTAAAGGTTAATAATAATTTATTGTTGTGTAATTGGTTTCTTAACGGTTGTAGTTTTGCTGTTTGTGGTATAAGTACTACGCGTTAAATATATAGCACACTTGTTTTGGGCGTAATTTTATGAAGCCGTTTAACCTTAAATTAACCTCTGGTATATTTTGTTAAATAAAAAAGGGCAGCCAATTGGCTGCCCTTTTTTAAAGAGATATGTGGGACCTATTCTATATACCATAAAAATATGGAAAGGCTTAAGGCTAGATATAATACAATTAAAAATAGCTGTAACCTGTATTTATAGATATGTTTTCCCATAGACTAACTACTCCTTAATAATCTTGATTGTTTTCTCTGCTCCGTCAATGTTCACTTTGGCAAAGTAGATACCGTTTGGTAAAGCGCCCATGTTTACTGTAGACATGGTGTTGTTACCGCCAGTAGCCATCACTTTTTGACCTACTACATTGTAGATGTCTACAGACGAAATCATGTTTGGAGACTCAAACGTCAAGGTGTTTTTAACTGGGTTTGGATAGTATCTAAACCCTTCAAAGTTTACATCTTCAGTACTTAAGGATGCGTCTGGGTAGATGAAGAATGAGAAGGTAGCTATTTCGCTGTTACTGTTTGAATGAATATCCAATAAATAGGTTGTTCCTGCAACAAGGTCTACACTTGAATTTCCACTTACGCTACAGCTTGCGGTCACTCTGTTTTCTGTAGATATTGCAGCACAATCTGAAGTGCTGAACATGCTATAGAAAACGTTGCTTCCTGTAAGGATATCAATATCGATATGGTAGGTTCCTGTGTATTGAGGGGTAAAGCTATACCATACATCTTCATAGAAAGATGATAAGCCGCTACCACAATTTTCCATTTCAGTTGAGAAATATGCATTTTCATGCGTGCCTGTTATGGTGTTGCTGCCATTTTCATCAGATTCAGTTATTACTTGGGCGTCGCTGCACTCATCATTTGCAACGGCATCTGGCATTTTATAAACACAGATGTTAAAATCGTATCCAAGAACACCTGGTTGTACAAGGACATATACAGGAATATAGTATTGAGTTCCTGCGGTTAAAAAACGGATAATAGAATCCCCGGCAGAACAGATCCCTACTGCTGTAAATTCCGTTTCGCAACTTCCGCTTAATACGGAAATTTTAGGAGAACTATACTCTGTATCAAGGTTAAAGTTGTAGTAGCCATCCTCAGTTGGTGTAAAGGTGTACCATACGTCTTGATAAGAAGTGTTGCAAACATCCTCAGAAGAAAGGGTAGCAGCGTAGGTGTAGCCTGCCACGCTATTATCGCAGGTTTCATCAGTAGAAAGGGTCAAGTCAATGGCACCAGTACAAGCGTCATTGGTTGGAGTACAGTAATAGGTTATAGTTTCCATAATGTTACAACCTAAATCTGAAGTGATTGTATACGATTGGGTGGAGCCGTTAGTGTAGGGTCCAAAAGTAACTGATCCGATTCCGTCAAGTTCTTGGTCGTCGTTTACACCATCGCTAATAATTAAAGTTGAAGCATCTCCAAAGTAAGTGACCTCTACCTCTACAGAGTATTGCTCATTGTCACAGTCTGGAACAGCCG
Organism: Mangrovimonas sp. TPBH4; assembly: GCF_001280505.1. Taxonomy (GTDB): domain Bacteria; phylum Bacteroidota; class Bacteroidia; order Flavobacteriales; family Flavobacteriaceae; genus Mangrovimonas_A. The sequence continues at coordinate 43,903 of NZ_LBIO01000040.1, read as the reverse complement.
TAAGAGTAGCTGATGGAATGATGCAATCGTTAGCAGTTATGTTAAGATCAAACTGGGTGTTGTTTTCTGTGGCATTACTAGAGGTTGAAATTACGATATAGTAAATATTATCGGCAAGCAATACTTGTTCTTCTAATAGAAGGTCAATGTAAGGGGTTCCATATCCTGTGGCGGCGGAAGCTATACAGCCTTCTGCCACATCTACGCAGCTATCCAAAAGATATATATTAGCTCTTTGGTTGACAATGTTAGAGACGGCAATATCAACGGAAACATCCGAGAAAGGGGTGATAGCATATACTATTTCGTTTCCAGCCATCGTTGAACCGGTACCGGCGTTACATGGAGCATCATTGTAGTTGTCTTCATAGGCATCTAAGCTTACCGCTGTAGCAGAATAATCGCCAGCGTCAATATCAATAACAATAGGGTCTTCACAAATGGCTCCTTGAATAGGGGCATCTCTTGTTACAAAGCTATAAACAGTACAGTCTGTTGCGTTGCCAAACTCGTTGTAAGGCGTGATTAATACATAGTAGGTGGTAGAATATGCCAATGTAACTGGTACAGGGAAAGAAGTGGTGTCGCCGGCATCGGTGCTGGCTACTACGGTATAATCTCCCTCAGTTACCCCCATAGCAATATTGTAGCCTGTAGGGTATCCGGTGGCAGCACTCCAAGTAATTGTAGTGTTGATTGGTACTTCTGTGGTCGCAGATGTCATTGCTGCATCACAGTTAGGTGCCACAGCATCTACGGTTGTAAATGTGAATTCTGTACAAGATGCCGTACCTATGGCATTATAAGGGGAAATTAATACGTAATAGGTTGTATTATATTCTAAATCGGTTAATTCATATGATGTTGCAGTTAATGCATCAGCATTGTCAACGACGTCATATACACCAGATTCTGAACCTACACTTACAAAGTAACCTGTTGGCAAACCTGAAGCTTCACTCCAAGTAATGGTGGTGTCTACAAAAACATCGGTAGTTTCAGAGGTGAAAGTCACGTCGCAGTTTGGTACTTCTGTTGCACTTTGAGCAAAAGAAAGGTTGTCAATTACTGCCCAGGTGTTTGTAGTGGCAGTAACCACATTTAAAGTACCTCTCACTTGGAAGTCACTATCAGCGGGTACATCAGTGCCAGCAATAGTATAAGAGGCTGATTGACATGTTGTGCTATACGTGAAATTACTATCATCAATAGTTGCAAAACTAACCCAGTCGGTGCCGTTAGTGGTGTATTCAAATTCCAAAGATCCCCAATTTGCAGCTGGAGCAGCACTTGATGCAAATTGAATTTCTGCCCTGTCAAAAATATTGTAATCAAAGTTAATTACTATGTCTGTACCATTGGATGCTTGAGATAGATTGGCTGTTGTAAAGGTTTTTGTGGCTCCTGCCGCACCAAAGGCACCAAGGAATTTCGAGCCGCAATGCATCCCATTTGTCCAAAATGAAGCACCTATTGCTGCCCATTCGCCAGTGCCCGTCCAATCGGTTGGTACCTGATTGTTTGAAGTTGTTTCAAAATCTTGGGTCACAAGAATCTGTGACTGAATCATAAAGCTACAGAGTAGCATAAATAAAAGGGTAACTTTTTTCATGTGTTTAAAAGTTAAAGGTTAATAAACTATAATTGTGTAATTGGTTTCTAAAGGTTGTGATCTTGTTGTTTTTGGTTACAGAAACAGTATGGATTGCTTCTTCCATTGCGTCATTCTTGATCGCATTTTATCCTGTTATTTTTAACGAGAATAGCTTGTGCTCTCAGCTGTTTGCTGGGTTTTAGGCCTAAAAACATTTGGTAGTTAGCCGGACCTAAAATTTGAGATGTAGGAAAAATCAATAGCATTAGCTGTGTTTTCGGTTATATGATAAAGTATTCTTAAAAATATGAGATACTTTGTGAGATTAATTAAATAATTAACCTATTAACCTTAATTTAACTTAGAAGTATTTTTTGTAAGGATAATTATACGTATGTAAGATTAATGAATACGCGGATTTGTGTTGTGATTTAAGCTGGTGTTGGTAGTTAGAATTCCAGCCCAAAGTCGCGAATGCGTTTAATTGTGAAATCTTCATTTTCGTTAAAATATTTACCAACCTTGGTTATATAAACGTCCATGCTTCTTTCTAAGAAAAAATTGTTGCCATTTCATATTTTTAGAAAGGATGTCTTCCCTGCCTACCAATTGGTCTTTTAAAGAAAGTAAATGAGTTGAGTTTTTCTATTAGTAAACGAAGGGTCGGTAGGATGGCTCCTTAAAAGGGCATTTCTGTAATCAAAATGTAGCTGCTAAATAAGGTGATGTTTTGGTTAACATGCAATGCTGCACAAATAGTTGTTGTTAGGTACGGTTGGGATGGTTTTAAGGAGCAGTACAAATTCTTAGAGGTCAAATGGTTTTGCAATGTAGCAGCCTAACATTGAATCTTTAATTCTGTCTTCTTTGATTTTGTGACTCATTAAGTTCAGCAAAAGCATTTTGGGGTCTTTCTGTGTTATTTTTTGGACTATGATAAACGCGTTCGTTATGGGCATAATCACATGCAATACACAGAGGGCTATGGCGTTTGGGTTGAATGGTTCTAGACCCTCTTCGCTATTTTTGGCTTTTCTATATTAAGCTTGTTACCTTACTTTAGGCTATAATATTTCTCAGTGTTGGTTTGTGTTCTAAGCCTATGATGGTAGCTGGAATTCCAGTCCCAACCCGCGGATGCTTTTTATGTTGATGTCTTCATCTTCATTAAAGTATTTGCGCACCTTGCTTATGTACACATCCATGCTCCTTCCTGAGAAAAAATCGTTGGTGTTCCAAATTTTGGTAAGGATGTCCTCCCTGCGTACCAATTTGTTTTTGTTATTGTAAAGGAAGTAGATGAGTTGGGCCTCCTTTTTGGTAAGGGAATGGGTAGTGGTATTGCTTTTTAACAAAGAGTTTTTATAATCAAAACGATAGCTGCCAATAGAGATAATGTCCCTGTCGCCATATTCACGCATTACAAACTGCTGTTGTTCGGTACGTTTGATAATGTTTTTAAGACGTAGTATAAACTCTTCCGGGTCGAACGGTTTTACAATGTAATCGTCGGCCCCCAATTTAAGCCCTTTTATTTTGTCTTCCTTGGTTTTGCGTGCCGTTAAATACAAAAAGGGCATTTCTGGATCTACCTGTGTAATCTTTTTTGCCAGGGTAAAGCCGTCCATTTTGGGCATCATCACGTCCAAAACACAAATATGAAAGGTGTTGTTGTTGAACAATTCCAGGGCTTCCTCTCCATTTTTGGCCCATTCTACATTGAATTTGTTACTTTGAAGATACTGTGTTAACATACCTCCAAAATCGTGGTCGTCTTCTGCTAGTAGTATGTTTTTCATTGGTTAAAAAGTATTATGGTGAATTCAGTTCCGTTTCCTTTATTGCTGCTTACCGTGATTTTTCCAGAGTGGGCCTCGATGATCTGGTGGGTGTAAAATAATCCCAATCCCAATCCTTTATAATTGTGGGTGTCCTGTTCACTAACACGGTAAAACTTGTCAAAGATGAATCGTTGGTGTTTTTTAGGGATGCCTATACCATTGTCTTTAATTGTAATGAAATGGGTACGTTCCTTAGGTATATAATCATAGTCCAGGCTTACTGAAGTGCTGCCATATTTAACGGCATTGCTCAAAAGATTGTTAATAGCCGTGCTGATGTAAAATTTATCGGCAGAAATAAGGATAGCGTCCTTACGTATGTTCGTACTGATGTCAATATCTTCCTTTAGGCTAAGTTTAAAGTCGTCTACAGTTTCCCTTAGAAACTGTGGCATGTTGAAAATTTCTTGGTTGAGTTCAATTTCCTCATACCCCAAACTGGTATTGAGAACTTGGTCAATCAATTTTTGTAACCTTAAATTTTGACGATTAATGACCTCAAGAACACCAGAATTGAAAAGCCCTTTGTATTTGGATGCTTCATTATTAAGGTTTTTGATGGCAATGGCCAAGGTAGACAATGGCGTTTTTAGCTCGTGTGTAATATTGTTGATAAAATCGGTTTTGATGTCGGCCAACTTTTTTTGTTTCAACAGACTTTGGATGGAATAAAATAAGATACCGGTAACAAATAAAAACAACAGACAGGCTAACAATAATACGCCAGACATTTGCTTTATTAAATAACCGCTCCAACCTGTTGATTCAGACATGAACACTTTGGTTTTGAGTTCAAGCATGTAGGTATAAGATTTCCCATTGATATCTGCCACAAGGCCTTTGGTAAAGGTTGCGTTATTAATCAATTTTTGTTGGCTGTTTTCTGTAGCCTTATAAGGAGTTCCTAACAGCAGCAGGGTACTGTCTTTTTCTTTATAAATCGTTTCGGCATTGCCCAAGGTATCATGTAGCACCACGGCTATTAATGTTTTTTGAACCGAAATATCTACAGGTATGGTATATTCAGAAAAACCTTTATCAACTTCTTCTAGAAAATAAGGGTTTAAAGTGGCAGCCTTTTGTTGGATGTTGGTGATAACCTCTTCTTTGGAAATTTGTTTGTTTTTATAGGCCTGGGCTTGTTTTATGGCGTCATTTCGCAATTCCCAAAGTAAATATTCAACAGGCTCAGAATTGTAGATTTTGGTGAAAAGGCTCTGGCTTTCATATTGGGCCGTAGCTCTTTTCAACTGGTAGGTGTTACGGATCAAGTACACCTGAATGGCGGTGAGGGCCAAAAGGGTACAAATGGATCCGATAATGAGAAGTTTTGTCTTGTCAACCAGTTTCATGGTCTTAAAATTATGTTAACAAAGAAAAACAGGCTTCGAAATTATTTCGTGTTAACGTTCTATTAACATAGTGTATTCTTACAAAAATGACGATTTTAATGATTTTTATGTAGAGTTATTTAAAATATCGTGTAGGATTATTTGCATAAGAATGAAAACACTCAATTTAAATCAATGGACTTTTTGATCATGACCGCATCATTGTTAACAAAAGGCTTTGGGATCATGCTAGCCGGTCTTTTGTGAACCTCAAACATGGGGTTGCTGGGCAGGTCAAACGAGATTTCTACGTATTCCAAAAGCAAAGGATTTTCCTTTGGAATAGAAAGTTCAATTTCCATAAAGCTGTCATCTACCACCGAGTAGGCAAACAATTGCTCGCCTTTACGGTGTTCCAATACATATTTGGACTCTGGTGTGCTTCTAAAATTGTAGCCATTCATTTTAAAATTGGTAAAATGTTGAGTTGAATCGGCAAACAATACTAGTTTATGTACTTTACGTTGAGGTGAGACCAGCAGTTTGACATGCCGTTCACTACCAATTACAGTATCCTTTTGAATGTCTATTTGAGGACGCGGTAATACTTTTACATTGGCTTGGTGGGTGTAGCTTATTTTGGTACCATATTTACTGGAACTATTGTATTTGGACAAGGTGTCATTGGCGGTTGGGGTTTCAGATAGGAAAGCTTTGGTCCAAGGGTCCAATAGTTGGTCGTACGTGGCCCAAAGCGCTTTGTTGGTGTCGGCATCCAAGAAATAGATCAAACTGTTGGGTTTAGGGCGTTCCTCATTAAAGTCGGAATTTATATGTGCCGAAATAAAGCAGCCTATGGCTACAATAAATAGGAAATAGGCCCAGCGGTTTTTATATCTGGAAAAGCCAAATACAGAGATGCATAATGAAAAGATCAGAGAGACCAAAACGGTGGTGGCTACCAAAAGTTTTAAGCCGAGTCCAACGGGGAACATTTGTACAAAGGGTACCAAAATCCATAAGGTTGGAAAGAGCAGTAGGGCCATTAATAGAATGTTGGGACGTTTTTGACGAACCAGCACCCACAGACTGATTAAACCAAAATAGACCGGTATGATAAAAAAGCTGGCGCCTTTAAGGTAGATGGCCATAAGTGTACAGATGATCAACCATAAAAATAATGGAGGCACCACCAAGCTGGCTGTATTTTCGGGTTTGTAGACTTTGTTGTAGAGCCACATGCAAATGGCGGTTGACAATATGGAAAATGCCAAGATATAGGTGTGTCCGTTATAGGTGAATCCTTGAAGGACTTCATTATATTGAGGGTAAAATACCGTTAGTACTCTCCAGCCTCCAACACCTATGAGACCATTCAATAATATGGCCGCAATTCCCGGTATAAAGCCAATGGCCATGTGTTTGGAATTAAGCATGCGTTTTTTTAATCCGTAAAACACCAGACCTAAAAACAAAACGATAGCAACAATAAGCATTGGGACAATCCAAGCAAAGGGATAACTTATGGTTTTAAATAGCGGAATGTTGAAATACACATCGTCCTCATCGCTTTTTAAATCTGTTAGATCTGCATTGGCAAAATAATGGAGCAGGGGCATAAGGTAGCTGCCTTGGTGCTCCAAGGAAGATCGATCCAATCGTTCAAAGGTATCCAAGGCGGTATGGTAATCGAAATGGTCATCTACAAAAGCGAAGTTGAATCCATCAATATCGCCATCTTCCCTAAAACTGGTAAGGTCTGTATCATTGGGTAGCTTTTTATAGACACTATAGGCCAAGGAATTTGCTACGGGATATTGTGGATGGGCACTTATAAAGCCTTGCAGCAATTTATGGTTGCCCCCATTGGTCTCCACCAGCATAAAACTGGGGCCGCCACTTCCGCGGGATTCAAAATTTAAAACCAGACCTACATCCTTTGCCCAAGGGTGTTCGTTTACAAAAAGTTCGGCGCCATTGAGTCCCAATTCCTCGGCATCGGAAAGCATTACGATAATGTCGTTTTTGGGTTGTTTCCCTTCGTGCAGAAAGGCACGAAGGCCTTGCAAAATAGTCACCACCCCAGAGCCAGCATCACTGGCACCCAAGGAGGAATGCGGGTTGCTATCATAATGGGACAAGAGCAATAGTGCCTTGGTGCTGTCCGTTCCTTTTATTCGGGCCAAAATGTTCTTGGCCTTGGTTATGCTTCCCCATTTTTCATTGTGACTGTAGCCTTCCTGAATTTGGGTTTCCAATCCTAAGGTCTCCAGAACATTTACAATGTAGTTTCTTACTTTTTGATGTTCTGGAATACCAACATAATGCGGTTGTTTTGAAATTTCCTTAAGGTGTCCCAAAGCCCTATCTGTGGAAAATTCAGTATCGGTAGTTTCCAGACCAGAAATTGAAGTGGGTTTTAGGGCGAGAAAACTCCAATAAATGGCCACAAGAATCAGTGCTAAGGCGATAACTTTTTTTAGCATGGGAAGAAATGTTAGTTAGTTCATCTTAAAAGTACTGAATATTTTGCTAAAATTCGCTTTAGGTTAAATGACTTAAATTCAGTAAATTTAGAAGGAATTAAAATTTTAGGTTATGGGCATTAAAAGTTTTCAGGGGTCGAGAAAGCAGCAAAGCAATACGGTAGAGGAGACCCCATTTAGGGTTAGAGATTATATGAGTACTACATTAATTACATTTAAGCCAGAGCAGTCTGTAGAGGAGGTGATCAAGTCGTTAATTGCCAATCGCATTTCTGGTGGTCCTGTGGTAAATGACAATTATGAATTGGTTGGAATCATTTCTGAAGGAGACTGTTTAAAGCAGATTAGTGATAGTAGATATTACAATATGCCAATGGAGCAGGACAGTGTGGAAAAACGCATGATAAAAGATGTAGAGACCATAGATGGCAATATGAATGTATTTGACGCTGCCAAGAAGTTCTTGGACTCAAAAATTAGACGGTTTCCCATTGTAAAGGATGGTAAATTGGTTGGGCAGATTAGTCAAAAAGATATTTTAAAAGCAGCCCTTCAGTTGAAAGGGCATAATTGGAAATAAGAAGGATTATTTGAACGTGATACAATCACGCTTCAGTTGGGTTTGTTAAATAGGATGCAGCGATACTTATTATAGTGTCGCTGTATTTTTTGTGGGGTGTTGGGAGTTAATCCAAGTAGCCCTTTTCAATCCAGTATAAATTTTTGGTTTCTATTTTAGAACACAAAAGACATAAATGTTAGGATTAAGAAGAATGGATATCCAATTATCGAAATGTAAAATTGATAATTTTTTTTCTCGTTATTTTTAATACTGAGAATAGTTAGGATTATGCCAGTTATAAGAAGTAAATTACCAAATACAGAGGCAATACCAATATTACGTTGGAATTTTTCCATATCGTGAAACCCAACGGCAAAAGTCATTACCCCATAAGCGATTACTAGGTTTATTACAACCACATAAAGAAATACTCTAAAAGCCCATAGTTTGTAATTTGTTTGTTTTGTTGGTTCTGGTTTCATTTCTGCTTGTTTTTGGTTGCCAAGGTGAACATAAGCTCTTCAAGTGGTTTACGATACAATTGGCATGTTGGTTGTTGTAAATATAATAGATTATTCCTATAAATTAAGACTGGATTTCCATGGCTTCAGGCAAATCGGTGATGATCAGTTTTTGTTTGCCCTCGCTTTCAAGCGACAATATTTTGGAATATGGGAAACCTTCAATGGGTTCATTAAAACTTTTCCATTTGGCAATCCCCGATACGGTAATGTGTTCGCCTACTTCTATAATCCCTTCGCTATAGCGCAATTGCTTGTTGAAACCAAAAAAGTTGGTGCTTTCAATATTGTAACGCCTTAGCAAGGCTTCAAATTCTAGGCTTGGATCGTTAAAGGTTCCAGACGAGGTGTTCTTGTCGGACACCAAATAGGTGATATAGTTTTTAGGGGAATGGGAAGGTTTGATCATGACCATTTCACCTCGATGGTCTACAAAAAAATCGTGAAATTGTTCATCCTTAACCAAGGTTTTCCAATGCGAATGTTTGCCACTGTTTTTCTTCTGTTCTATGGTAATGCTGTAAAACACACAGTCGCGCTTGCTTAAGGGGGCTTTTAGTGGTTCTTTGGCATGTAGGGCCTTTCCCGAGATCTTCACTAGGTCATTGGTTCTGATACTCCCCAAGGTTTTGTGAGGTATTTTGGCAAGGGCCCGAAGGATGACCTTTTTTGAACTAAAATAGTAGGAGCCCAAACCAATGCCAGCAATGATTACAAGGGCTATAATGGCAGGGACAAATGATGTGACTAATGCTATCATAAAAAAATAACTATAAATAATAAGTAGGAAAACGGCTTAAAATGTTACAGTTATTGTTGGCGTTTCACCAGGGCATAAAAGTCGCCTTCAAGAGGGAGGTAACCTTGGTCGTATACAAAATAATAGATATTGCCGGTTTTGGTGGTGTAAATGCTGGTAATGTAATTGAAGTCGAAGCCTTTTTCAACCAAACGTCCTTTGGATGCGGTAGATTTTTGCTCGGGATTGAGTTCTTCTAAAACCCTATAATTTTTGCGCAGCTTGTTGTTGGTGTTCCTAATAATGTTCCTAACGTCCTTGTTGACCTTGTTGTTATAACTGTTTCGGCAGGCATCGCTACAAAACTTTTTATCCACTCTTCCGCGAATGGTTTCTCCACATTCTGGACACGCTTTTTGCATAATTCAATGGGTTGGTTGCGTATACAATATAGGAAATATTCATTTATAATAGATTACGGTGTTTGGGCCACTAGCAGGGTGTTGGTGCCATTTACTTTTTGATGGATGTTAACAGTAAAGCCATTGGCTTTCAAAAGTGAGATAATGGGCTGCAGGACTTTGGAGTTGGAAGTGTGTAATGCCGCATTAAAAATAATGGCCCCTTGCTTGGAGTGCGATTTTAGAATAGCTTTCCAAAATGAGAGTTCCGTAAACTGTGAAGGCATGTAGGCGTCAATGTAAAGATCTACAATAATGAGGTCGAACCTTGTTGTAGTTTCATGGATAAACGCTTTGGCATCGGCACAGACCATATTTAGAGCAGGCGAGTTATAATGCTGAAATTCTTTTTGGGCAATGGCGATTACCACAGGGTCTATATCCACTGCCGTGATGTGTTGCTGAAAATTAAAGTCGCTGCGTAGCGTGTCAATCACACTACCGCCACCAAGACCCAATAACAAACAGTTGGAGATTGGATTCAAATTAATTTGTTCTAAACCGAACTTTAAAATTTCCTGAAGGGAGCCGTATGAATAGTTGGCGTTTTTGGTGTTGAGGTATTTTTTACCGTCGTACCAAGTCACCTCCAACTTGCCATTGTATTGGGAAGGGACCTTTTTTCGTATTGGATAGAGATAGCTTAAAAGACGTTTCATATGGAAGAAAAAAGCTGCAAATATAGGAGGTTGCGGCAAATAATTATCCGTGTACAAACGACTACAAACGTTTACAAACGACTATAAATGCGTAACTACCGACTAATTTTAAAGTGGTTTGCAATCTTTGTCCTGTTGAATTGAACTAACGAAATTCAATGGTATTAACTGTTTAACCTTAAAATTTAAAATTATGAATGCACTTAGAAACAAAGTACAGTTGATTGGAAGATTGGGACAAGATCCTGAAATTGTGAATTTTGAAGATGGCAATAAAATGGCCAAATTCTCCTTGGCTACAGATGATAGCTATAAGGACAAAAAAGGCCAAAAGATAGAGCGCACCTATTGGCACAATGTTATTGTAAGGGGAGGCCTTGTAAAGGTGGTGGAAAACTATATTACAAAAGGGCAGGAAATTGCCGTGGAAGGAAAATTAACCAACCGCAGTTGGGAGGATAAGGACGGCAAACGGCATTATGCCACTGAAATCCTCTGCAGTGAATTATTGATGTTGGGGAAGTAAGCTAATGAAAAGGGCTCCATTTGGAGCCTTTTTTTTAATTAATCTGCAACCGTTTTACTTCCGAAATCAGGATGCCATCATTGCAAGTGCCTTCTATAAAAATCTTGAGATCGCCTGTTTGGATATTGTCAATTTTAAAGGTAATGTTGTCTTGAGCATCCACTTTGCAATTGGGAAGCCAGTTCACAACACCATATTCTTTATAGAATTGTGTTTGGTAAAAGGCATATTTGGGAGTGTAAAATTTTGTAGGCGAACTAAATGTAAGCGGGATGTTAAAGGTTTGGAATGGACTGCTCTCATTAAAGGTAAATGAAATTTTGGGGTCGGTGTAAATCTTGATGACTCCAGCAGTTCCGTTAGCACCTTGACCAAATCCTGATTTGTCAACAAGGATGTAATCCACAATGTCCAAACGGTATTGATATAAGGTGTTCAAATCAAACAGTCTCATATCGTCAAGATATACCATAGGGCTATTGTTGGTTGCGGAAGCCGCTGATGGATTAATGATGTTCAGCTGCCCATTATTCTGGTAGACCATAAAACCTTTGGTACGTATATAGGAGGCAAAGTCCATATAAGATTTCCGTAGGTTGTCATCAAACACGTCAATTTTGCCAGATTGTTGTTGGCTTAATTGTTCTTTACGACTCTCTTTTTTTCTTACCGATAGGACAATTTCATCCAATTGTTCCAAACCACTCCAAGAATTGATCAAAAAAGCTTGAGAGTTATTGGAGTTAAAAATAATGGGTTGTTTTATAGGCTCAATTTTCAGATGCTTTTCCAAATTGGGGATTTTGGAAGGTGTAAATTCTAAAAATAAATGGGGTTTGACTCCTGAATTTTTTCGGTTGAGTTCCACAAAGCGCAATTGTTCTTTGTCCAGTGGATATAGGCCTTGTTTTTCGAAAGATGCATTGCTGCCCTTGAGTTCGAAGGTTTCAAAATCATTGTAGGTGATGGGGAACATGGCAAAAGTATTGGACTTGGATTGGTTGATGTGTGCTTTTATAGTAATACCCTGTTCAAAAGGAAACTTTATAGTAGGTGGGTGATTGAAGATGTTTTCCCAATTATAACTGCTCCACCCTTGTGTCAACAAAAGAAGGTCCAATTCAAACTCCTTTTGTCTGTCAATGTCCGTAAAATAATATTGCGCATTTTCAATGAATCCTTTTACATAAGGTTGTAAATACAGCGCTGAAATAATGTTTTGATTGTGTTGGTAGGATTTTGTTTTAGCAGGTAAAACGGACAAGCTGAAATTATTAAAGACCTTAGGGTTGGCAGCTTTCATAGGGATTTTTATCAGCGTTGAATCTTCGCCTTGTTCGAAATTCACTTCTTCAGATTTTACCAACTGAATGCCCTCATGCTTAAAATAGAGCCGCTCCAAAATAGGATTCCCTTTCTCATCAAACAAGGTTAGAATATTCATGCCTTTAAAGAGGTCTTGATGGGGAATCAAGGTTAGGATTTCTGCCGCATCTGTAAATTGAATGCTAATGGTTTTAAGATCATGGCCATTGTGGACCACAAGGGTGTAGGGCTTATTTTGAATGGGCTTGAAGGTATCTGTATTGGTGTGAAACCTTAGAATTATTTTATCGTTTAGTTTGTTTAACGTCATTGCAATGCCATAGGCTTCTGCAATAGGAAGCGGCTGGATTTGGGTAATCTCCTGGGTTTGCACTTTTACCTTATAGGTTGCTGCTTTGTTTGGCCTGAGTGCAAATTTTCCAATTCCAAATTGGTTGGTCGTCATGCTCCCCATACTTTGATTGTCGGAATCCAAAACTTCAAAAGTGGTATTGGGAACGCCAAGTCCTAAAGTGTCTTTTACAACGATGCCTACAGTGTTTTGAGTATTGGCTACCAAATGACCTCCTTCTGGCAATAATTGAATGTCGAGTTTTGATGACACAATTGGAGGTGTTGTAGCTTCGACTGGATCGATGATGGAGATAGCCTGAACATAAAAATTCTGCTCGTCAAAATTTTTCATCCAATTGGTATAGGCCTGAAAATTGTAATTGCCAGATGCAAATTGTTCATCCACAAAAAAGCTTCCATAGCAGACCCCGTTTTGTGCCAATAACATTTTATGCTTTACAATCTTACCATGAGTATCAACGATGGCGCAATATACATTGGAGGTTCCTGTGGAAAGTTGTTTACTGTTTTTATCAAATACATATACCGTAAAGGCCAGAGTTTCCCCTTTAATAAAAGTGGATTTATTAAGATGACCATAGGCAACCTCCCTTGGTAATTTGGTATAGGCCGTAAATGACTCCGCAATTTGGTTTATGGTGAATGACTCCTGAGAAAATGATGAAGCGAAGGCTAGCAGGCATAGAAGCCAAATATGATAGGTTTTGTAGGTTGTTTTAGTTTTTATTTGTTGGTTGTTAGGCATGCAATATTAGGTGTGATGAATTCTCCAAGTTATTAATTTTATAAATAGTGGAGCACAAAAAAAAGAGATTAGCGCTAACTAATCTCTTTTGTATTATTGGAGGATATGCCGTGGAACTAAGCCACTTTTTTAAGTAAATCAAAACAAGGACATTTTTTACAGCGCTTGTTTTCTCCCTTTTTATATTTTTTGCAACAGCTGCTTTTAACCTTATCGGCATTGATGATGCCTGATGCGTGCAGTTGCTTTATTGCCTCTTTCTTTTTTTTCTTTTTGTCTTTTTTCTTGCCCAAAACAAATAATAACTATTTCAAAACGAGGGCGAAAATAGTTATTTTAAATAAATCTAAATAAGATTTAATGTTAAAATTATTCGGGCGATTCGGCAGCAGCAGTACTTACACTTAATTGTTGGATATCGCGATCAAATAAATACAAGCCTCCTTTGTCATTCCCAATCATATTTATTTTGTCCAAAATAGTACGGGCCATGGCTTCTTCTTCTATCTGTTCGGAAACATACCATTGTAGGAAATTATGTGTCGCATAGTCTTTTTCCTGAAGCGTGATATGAACCAATTCATTGATGCTCTCAGATACAAATACTTCGTGATCAAACAATTTTTCGAACATTTCCTTAAATGAATTGAATGTAACGTTGGGAGCCTTTAGGGCAGATACCTGAGCATGGCCTCCACGTTCATTTACAAATCGCACCAATTTCAACATGTGCATACGCTCCTCATCCGATTGGTCGTACATAAAATTGGCCACTCCTTCCAGGCCTTTTACCTCTGCCCAACAGGCCATGGCCAAATAAATTTGCGAGGATTCGGCTTCAATGCGTATCTGGTTGTTGAGGGCCTTTTCTATAGATTTTGATAACATGATATATTCTTTTTACGTAAAGTTATAAAAATTACTAAGCATTTAGTATTAGAATGGTTTTAAATAAAAAGGGCTTATTTGTGCAATTTAAGTTGAATCCGTTTACGCTTAATATCCACTTCCAAAACCTTAACGATTACTTGTTGGTGCAGGCTGATGTGTTCGTTGACATCGCTTACAAAACCATCGGATAGATTGGAAATATGAATCAAGCCACTTTCCTTAATCCCTATATCCACAAAGGCGCCAAAATTGGTCACGTTATTGACAATTCCCGGTAGCAATTGGCCTTCCTGTAAATCGTTAATGGTTTTGATGTTTTGGTTAAAGGTAAATACCTTGGCCTGTTCCCTAATGTCCAACCCTGGTTTTTCCAATTCCTTGACAATATCTTTTAGAGTAGGAAGCCCTACGGTATCTGTGCAATATTTGTTGAGGTCAATCTTTCTAAGAAGCTCGGAATTGCCTATCAATTCGGCAACTGTTTTGCCTTCGTCTTTGGCAATTTGTTTAACAATGCTGTAACTTTCTGGGTGCACCGCCGAATCATCCATAGGATTTTTAGCGCCTTTAATTCGTAAAAAGGCAGCACCTTGTTCAAAGGCTTTGTCTCCCAATCTTGGCACTTTTTTAATGTCGGTTCTAGCTAAGAATTTTCCGTTTTCCTCTCTATAAGCCACAATGTTTTCTGCTAATTTTGGACCAATTCCAGACACATAACTCAACAGGGATTTACTGGCGGTGTTGATGTTCACGCCAACAGCATTTACACAACTTTCCACAACCGTGTCCAATTCGTTTTTCAACTTGGTTTGGTCTACATCATGTTGGTATTGCCCAACCCCAATAGATTTTGGATCAATCTTTACCAATTCTGCCAAGGGATCCTGCAATCGTCTCCCAATTGAAACAGAACCTCTCACGGTCACATCGTAATTTGGGAATTCCTCTCGGGCAATTTTGGATGCTGAATAAATACTGGCGCCAGCTTCATTCACTACAAATACATGAATGTCATTTTTAAAATGAATGCGTCTGATAAGGGCTTCGGTTTCTCTGGAAGCAGTTCCGTTTCCAATGGCGATGGCCTCTATCTGATACGCCTCTGCCAAAGAACTAATTTTTTTTATGGCTCCCGTAGTATCATTTTTAGGGGCATGCGGGTAAATGGTTTCGTTGTGCTTTAGAGTTCCTTGCGCATCCAAGCAAACCACTTTACAGCCGGTTCTAAACCCTGGGTCAATGGCCAAGATTCTTTTTTCTCCTAAAGGTGATCCAAGAAGCAATTGTTTAAGGTTCTTCGCAAATACCGAAATGGCCGATGCGTCGGCTTTTTCCTTGGCATTTTGAAGGGCTTCGTTGGAAAGCGAGGGCAGTAACAAACGTTTATAAGCATCTTTGATAGCCAATTCAATCTGTGCAGCGCAAGCATTGTTGGAGCGAATGATGCGACTTTCAATTTTAGAAAGTGAGCGCTCTTCATCAATATCAATTTTAAGGCGAATAAAACCTTCATGTTCTGCACGTAAAATGGCCAGAAGTCTGTGGGAAGGGATTCGGCTCAGCGATTCTTCCCATTCAAAATAATCCCTGAATTTCTGGGCGTCGTCTTCTTCGGCCTTTGCCTTTACCACCTTAGAGGAAATGAGAGCAAAGCGTTCCAATTGGTGGCGAATTTGGTTTCTGATGTCGCAGCGTTCATTGATCCATTCGGCAATGATATGGCGTGCCCCTTCCAAAGCGTCTTCGGCAGAGTTAATGTCTCCCTTGGCATATTTAAAAGCGATAGAATCCAAATCAGAGGCATTTTGGCTCATAATGATTTTGGCCAAAGGTTCCAAGCCTGCTTTTCGAGCTGCTTCGGCTTTGGTTTTGCGTTTTTTCTTATAGGGCAGATACAAATCTTCCAAGGTGGTTAGATCTGCTGCTTTTTCAATGCTGTTTTGCAATTCTGGAGTTAAAACATCCTGTTCCTCTAAGGCTTTTAAAATGGTCGCCTTGCGTTTTTCCAAAGCCTCAAATTGTTCCTTGTATTTCACAATATCCCCAATTTGCACTTCATCCAAGTTTCCAGTACGCTCTTTTCGGTATCGGGAAATAAAGGGTACGGTGCAGTCTTCTTCCAAAAGTTGAAGCGTGTTTTTAACTCCAGACTCTGGTAAATTGGTGTATGAAATGATATAGGAAATGATGCTTTGGGACATGATATTTAGTTTTGTTGCGAATTTAAATGAAAACGGTAAATAGCCTCAATTTTGAAGAACAAACTTCCTTTTAGCTTTGGATTTAATTGGGTGCGTTTGTCATCAATTCTGAAGTCAATCACCTTTAAGCCAATGGTGTCGTCATCGTCAAAAACCGCATGTCTGTTAGTGGCGTAACCCAATTTGCTTCGTAAAAGAACTTGTTTGTTAAAAGTGTTGAACTCTATATACCCGGCAAACTCCAATCGGTTTTGTTCAACATATCGGCTTATTTGTTCTGGACTGTGTAAGTGGTAGCTGCGTTCGATTCCTAAATAATCTACCCCTAGTTTAAAATGCGGTAGGGCATAATTGATATTGGCAGAAAGCGGAATAGCCAGGTCAACTTCAAAAAGCTTGTTGTTGCTGAGGTAGTAAAGTCCCAAAATTGGGGTCGTCGTAACTCCGAACGCCTCTTGCGAGAGGTAAAGACCGTATCTAAAAAACAGATTGCTCTTACGTTGGTTTTTGAATATGGCTAGGCCCCCTAAATAAAAATCGTCTGAGGAAATGTTTTGGTAATCCGAAGCAATTTTGGGGAGGGCAATAAAAGTACCCTGCCATGTTTCGGAAAGTTTGGTGTTGATTCCTAACCTTAGTGTGGTATTGTAAAGGTGGTAATAACTGTCGTTTGGAAATAACTTTAGGTTGTTGTAGGTAAAGTTGGCTCCGGCAATGATGGCTGTAGACTCATTGATTGGAAATGGAACCGTGGCGACCGTTTCAAAGGAGTTGACATCTGTATGATTAGGGGTGTTTTCAAAATTAGAATGAGGGGTGTAGGCATACCTAACTTGAAGCACATCAACGTAATTTTGCGCACAAAAGAAAGAGGGAAGCCAAATTAAAAGGAACCAGAAATTTTTCAAAATATAGTGTAATTATACCTAGCTGTTTTAAGATAGGTTAATCGGTGAGTGGTTTAATCCATCACCGATTGGTCGACTTCAAACTTTGCCATGGTGGCCATTTTGGCCTTATTGAGACTTAAAACTCCGTTGACGATGGTGTAGTTGTCTACAGATTCCAAAACTTTCAAAAAGGCTTTTTCAGTGCTCATGTCTGGGCAGGCTTTCATTGTTGAAATGAGTCCAGACAATTTGATTTTGTAATCATTTTCAAGCGTATAGCTGCCGCCAAAGCCATTACATCCTGAATTCCCTCCAGCACGATTGGTTTTGGAATCCAAGTATAGATAGGGTTGTGGGGTCATGTCGGTGATTTTTTGTCCCTGTAATTCCACCAATCTCCAAGGGGTGTCGGTTAAGGAAATGGGAGTTGTATTATTGTTGGAACTAGTGGTTTGTTTTGAGCTTTTGCAAGCGGTTAGCATTAGGATGCATGTAAATAAGAAAAGTGCTTTTGTTCTCATAATTAATGGTTTTAGAGGAGCAACTTTCTTTTGGAAAAGTTGCTCCTCTAATTTAACCAATTACCATACCAAAATCAATGGCATGTTTTCAGATAAATCCTTTTTAAAAAGTGTATTTATAGTCTCTTAAAAAGCGTGTACACGTATGGGCGCTCACCACCAAAAGGATTGATGAACGTAAAGTCTATACTTTCTAAAAGTTGAAATTCGGCTCCCAGTTTGTCCTGTAGCATATCCGTGTTGTATCGTTGCAAGGGTAAGCCGCAACATTTTTCTGCCCCGTCCAAAGCAAATACGGCAATCAATACATAGCCACCTTTGGCAACTACTTTTTTGATCAGCTCAAAGTAGGAGTGCTGCTCCTCTTCCGTCAAAAAGAAATGCAACACCGCGCGGTCTATCCAAAGATCTATTTGGTCGTGTTCCAAAAGTGCTTTAGGTTGCGTCAAGTCATCTGCAATACAATTTAAGTCGTGATTGTATGCTTCCTTGATACGTGCTTTTAATTTGTTTAAGGCTACGTCGCTTAAATCGTTAGCGATGATATTGTGGTACCCATTTGAGACTAACTCGTCTATCAGATTGCTAGTGCCAGCACCAACCGCTAAAATAGAAGCGTGAGGTTGTAGATTGCATTTGTCAATGAGCTGCAATGTGGTTTCTGGATGGGGTTCATACCATCCTAATTCAGGGTCTGCTTTGGTATCATAAACAGTGTCCCAATGAGATTTGAGGTGATTCATGTAAGGGTAGATTTAACTTATTTGCAATCCATTTGTAACGTTTTGCCCTTCGTCTGGGTTGACGAATACCAATTTGCCATCGGCTGTTTCGGTCATTAAAATCATCCCTTCACTTTCTACGCCACGCAAGGCTCTTGGTGCTAAGTTTACCAATACGGTCACACGTTTGCCTATGATTTCTTCTGGTGTAAAACTTTCAGCAATACCAGACACAATGGTTCTTACATCTATACCAGTATCCACTTTTAGTACCAATAATTTTTTGGCCTTTGGCATTTTTTCGGCTTCTAAAATGGTTCCTACACGAAGGTCCAATTTGGTGAAGTCATCAAAAGTGATAATATCCTTTTGAGGCTCTACTGTTTTATTGGCTGCTTCATTGGCCTTTTTACTTGCTTCCAATTTGTCCAATTGGGCTTGGATGTCTTGATCTTCTATTTTTGAGAACAACAATTCAGCCTTGCCAATTTGTTGTCCAGCAGTAAGCAAGACCTCTTTGGAAATGATGTCATTCCAAGAAATGCTTTCTGCTGCGGAGGCTAGATTAAGGATGTTCTTCAATTTTTCTGACGTAAATGGCAAGAACGGCTCACTTAAAGTTGCCAAAGCCGAAGCTATTTGAAGCGCTACGTACATGATGGTTTGTGTGCGGGCCTCATCTTCCTTGATCACTTTCCAAGGCTCCTCATCAGCCAAATATTTATTTCCTAAACGGGCCAAGTTCATCAACTCCTGACTTCCCTCACGGAAACGGTAGCGTTCAATAGAACTTGCAATTACAGAAGGGTACGCTTTTACGGCTGCCAAGGTTTCTTCATCAATCTCAGTCAACTCTGAAGGTGTTGGCACAATGCCATTATAATATTTGTTGGTTAAGACCACAACGCGGTTGATAAAGTTTCCGAAAATGGCTACCAATTCGTTATTGTTTCTCGCCTGAAAGTCTTTCCAGGTAAAATCGTTGTCCTTGGTTTCAGGGGCATTGGCAGTCAATGCGTAGCGCAATACGTCCTGCTTTTCTGGGAAATCCTGTAAGTATTCAGGAAGCCAAACCGCCCAGTTTTTGGAGGTGGACAATTTGTTGCCTTCCAAATTCAAGAACTCATTGGCAGGTACATTGTCTGGCAGGATATAGCTGCCTTCAGCCTTTAACATAGCTGGGAAAATGATACAGTGGAATACAATATTGTCCTTTCCAATAAAGTGTACCAACTTGGTGTCTTGGTCTTTCCAATACGGTTCCCAATCCTTGCCTTCTCGCTCTGCCCATTCCTTGGTAGCGGAGATATACCCAATAGGTGCATCAAACCAAACATATAACACCTTTCCTTCAGCATCTGGTAGTGGTACTGGGATTCCCCAATCCAAATCTCTCGTTACCGCACGAGGACGTAATCCATCGTCAATCCATGATTTTACTTGTCCGTAAACATTAGGTTTCCAGTCTTTTTTGTGACCTTCCAAAATCCATTCCTTAAGGAAGTCTTCATGCTTGTCCAATGGTAAAAACCAGTGCTTGGTTTGCTTCAAGGTTGGCACATTTCCAGTAATGGCCGATTTAGGATTGATAAGATCCGTGGCATTTAAACTGGAGCCACACTTTTCACATTGATCGCCATAAGCTTCTTCATTACCACATTTTGGACAAGTTCCCGTTACAAAACGGTCTGCTAAAAACTGATTGGCCTGCTCGTCATATAACTGCTCCGTTACTTCTTCAATAAATTCTCCTTTGTTGTATAACTCTTTAAAGAATTCCGAAGCCGTTTCATGATGTACTTGCGCCGAGGTACGGCTGTAGTTATCAAACGAAATACCAAAGTCCTCAAACGATTGTTTGATAATGGCATGGTATTTATCCACTACGTCCTGAGGTGTCACCCCTTCTTTTTTTGCCTTGATGGTGATAGGTACCCCATGTTCGTCACTTCCGCATACAAAGGCAACATCCTTGCCGTTAAGTCTTAAAAATCTAGCGTAAATATCAGCAGGTACGTATACACCAGCCAAGTGGCCAATATGGATAGGGCCGTTGGTGTAAGGTAATGCTGCGGTAATGGTATAGCGTTTAGGATCTGTCATGGATTTGTATGTTTAATACTTGCTGCAAGGGCAACAAGGCTCTAATGTTTTAGTGTTTCAAATAGGTGGCAAAAATACGGATTTTAATGAGGTTTAGGAAAAAAATATAAGGTAGGAAACTTCCTAAATAAAGGTTAAAAATTTATGCTGGTTTTTATTTTTTGTATATGTTTAGCTACAAAATGTAAAACTTTTAAAAAATCAACCTATGAAAACACGTGTATCTTTTTTGCTAGCCATGGCGCTAGGACTTTCTGTATTCAATTGTGGATCCAATAGCGATGACAATGATAACAATAATGAACCTGAAACTGCGACAAATGTATTGGTATATGATGGAGAAGAATACCAATTGAAAAGCGGTTTTATTTATAATTATGGAGAAATGGATGTAGAAGGTGTCTACACTTTTAATATTTATTTATTGGATACTAATTATGAGATGATTGGAGAGGAACTTTTTCCAGAGAACAATGTTTTTTCCGGTTTAAGTTTTGAGCTGTTTACCGAGAATCCTGCGGGACTTGAACCAGGAACCTATTATTACACGAGTATTGAATCTGTGCCAAATACGTTTGACTATGGGGACATGGTAATTAATCTTAATTATGCAATGGCTGAAGACTTTCTTGATGAGGATTATATTCTAGAAATTACTTCTGGGTCTTTCACTATTTTGGAGAATGGAACTGCCTATAAATTGGAGTTTGAAGGAACCACTGATGAAGGTCTTGAGTTTTCAGGGAATTATGAAGGAGAGTTGGAGGAGTTTGAGTATTCTGATGAGTTTGGAAGAATGGCAACAGGAGTAACCAAAACAAAAGGATTTGTAAAAAGAAAATAACAGTTACTTATAGATTTAAAAAGGAGGTTTTTGGCCTCTTTTTTATTTTAAGATTAACAAATTCTACAAGAGCTAATTTGTAAGTAAAAAAAGCTAATTGTAGGAATTGATGAAAAAATATATATTCGCTGACTTATGTTAAACTTTTAAATAAAATCAACTATGAAGAATTTTTTTTCGCTTACACTAGCAATGGCTTTAGGCTTAAGTATGTTCAACTGTGGTAATGATGACAGTGACAATAATGACAACAACAATAACAACAATCCTACAAATGCACTTGTTTATAATGGTGAAGAGCACCAAATTCAAGGAGCTTCATTATTAAACTATGGAGAATATTTTGATAGTGGGGTCTATAATTTTGATGTGAGTTTAATAGATTCTGAAATATCAATTGTAGATGGTTATCCTGAGGCTGTAAATAACGTGTATTCTGAAATTTATTTTGAACTGTTTACAGAAAGTGAAGCAGGTTTAGAGCCAGGTACTTATGCTTTTGATCCAACTTATGGAGTTGCTAATACTTTTGTAGGGGATGTTCTTTTAAATTACAATTATGAAACTGATGAAGAAGAGGCTTATTATGAAATGACTTCTGGTACTTTTACAGTTTTAGAGAACGGAACTGCCTTTAAATTAGAATTTGAGGGTACTACCGAGGATGGGGCTGCGTTTTCTGGAAGTTATGAGGGAGAGTTAATGTATTTTGAAGATCTCACTTTTTGGCAAAATGAAGGAAGACCGTCAGGAGTAACCAAAACCAAAGGATTTTCTAGAAGGAAATAATTTTTGAATAGATATTTAAAAAGAGGCTTATAAGCCTCTTTTTTTATTCTCTAAAGTGATTTATGATATTGGAATGAAAACTGTACATTTACCCTATGTCGAAAAAGATTCAATTAGTTTATCTGTGTTGTGCTCTGTGGTTCTTTGCAATGGCCACTGGTAATGCACAGCAATCCAATTCACAAATTCCAAACAAATTGATACAGCCAGAGTACTTAAAAGCAGGGGATACCGTGGCCATAGTGGCGCCTTCGGGAATATTGAAAAATAGGGAAGAGGAGGTGCAGGATGCTGTTACCTTGTTGGAAAGCTGGGGACTACATGCCAAAGTAGGTGATCATGTGTTCAGTCAAGATAATCATTTTGCGGGAACCGATGCCCAACGGGCTGCCGATTTCCAAAAGGCTCTAGACGATCCTACCATTAGTGCTATTTGGTGTGCCCAAGGAGGGTATGGGAGTGTGCGTATCGTGGATAAATTGGATTATACAAAATTTAAGCAGCACCCCAAATGGTTGATTGGCTATAGTGATATCACAGGTTTGCATAACCAATTCCATAATCTGGGATATGAGTCCATTCATGCTATGATGTGTATCAGTTTGAAAAAGGATGTAAGCGAGATTCAGGAAACCATTGCAAGTTTCAAAAAGGCGATATTTGGGGAGCCTCTGTCCTATACGTTAAAAGGTTCTTCATACAATAGGACTGGTAAAGCTGTTGGCCCTTTGGTAGGAGGCAACCTCACCTTATTGCATACCATGTTGGGTTCAGAGACAAGTATCGATGTCTCGGGCGACATCCTCTTTATTGAGGAAATTGGAGAGTATAAATACCATATCGACCGGATGCTACAAAGTTTAAAGCGTGCCGGCTATTTTGAAAACTGTAAAGGTGTGTTGGTGGGTGATATGAGCAAGCTTAGAAAGAACACCACGCTTTGGGGCACTTCCATTGAACAGTTGATTTTGGATGCCCTATCCGACTATGATTTTCCAATTGCCTTTCATATGCCTGCCGGCCATGAAAAGGACAACCGTGCAATGATATTTGGTAGAACTATTGAGATGACTGTCACCAAAGAGGGAACTACGGTGGTGTTTAGGCAGTAAGTTGAGTGCTGACCGTTCTATTTTAAATACTATCAAGGAAAAATTTCTTTGTTTTTTAAGGAATGGGTATTATGAGATAAGGGAATAGCTCAATACACAGAGCTGTTGTATTTGTTTATGATGTAAAAGATGTTTTTTTGATTTCCTGGAAGCGTATCAAATTCCTTCAGCAGCTCAACATTGTCTTGTATCATAGGTCTTACTTGGGAATGCGCTTTTTTCCTTGAAAAGAACTCACCAATATCGGTAGATGTAATTTCAGAATCGTCTTTGGAAGCATAAAATATGGCTCCATCAACTAATTGATACACTTTTATTCTACCATCGATAATCTTTTTTATAAAGAGCGCATCATAAATTGTTGTAATGTAGCAGTCGCCATCAACACCTTTGATGGATCTAATTGTTTTTATTTCGCTTGCATCGATTCGTATTTTATCGCCTGCTTTGTTTTTAAATTTGAAAACTACTTCAGAAGTGTCAAGGTAATTGGTGCCTCTTATAACTTTTCCGTAAATAGTGTCATCATATTTTGTTACGATATATTCCTCTTCCTGGGATATACTTACTACTGGTATCATAAAACAAATTATTCTAACTAGTGTTTTAAGTTGTCTCATATTAAGTATTTATATAAACAGCTTTCATAATCTCTACTCCCATTTATAAAGAACATACAAAAGAAAATCAGGATCTTTTGGGTCTTGTGTTGTTGCTTTTTTGAAGTGGAGTTTGTCCAAGAGTTTGATAGAAGCTTGATTGCTTTTATGGGTGCTGGCCTCAATGGTTTGAACGGACAATGTTTGGAAGGCATAGGCAATCACGGCATTTGCAGCTTCTGTCATAATCCCTTTTCCTTGGTGGTTTTTTAAAAGTTCATAGCCTATCTCGCAGGTGTTATGTTGGTCTGAAAACTCAAAAAGACAAATGCTGCCCACAAATATGCCGCTTTCGGTTAAGGTAATGCCCCAATAGAGGGCTTCCCCTTTTTGGATGTTTTCGGTAATGTTGGCAATAAAGTGTTTGGCGTCTTCAAGGTTTTTGGCGGGTTGCCTGTCCAAATACTTATTGATCTCATTATCCGAACGCAAAGCAAATACGGCATTCACATCGCTTATCAACACTTGCCGAAGGGTCAACCTTTTGGTAGTAAGTACTGGG
The DNA here is from genome assembly GCF_001280505.1 of Mangrovimonas sp. TPBH4. GTDB lineage: Bacteria > Bacteroidota > Bacteroidia > Flavobacteriales > Flavobacteriaceae > Mangrovimonas_A. The sequence goes on along the minus strand of NZ_LBIO01000040.1, from coordinate 19,524 downwards.
AAGGGTGTGAATGCTTTTTTTGTCATTTTTGTATTATTAATGGATAGCTAATACGTCAATTCCTTTTAGGATATTTGAATTTTGCTAATTATCCAAATAACCCCAATTGCGGAAAATAGAATTCCACCAACTATAAGTGTCATTGGGAAAAATGTCATCCAGTAGTCACTGTCTATCATTATTTGGTATTTGTTGTCTTTCTTTACATAAATAATGTCAATCAGTTCATTTAGTCGTTTTGGATTTTCACTGGAGTTTAATTTTTGCGTCGTTTCAATGCCGTTTCTATCCATAAACCTTACAATTGGAAAATGATGGACTCTTGAAAATCCCTCGTTGTCTTCTGCGAGTTCCTCTTCAAAATCTATAATTTTTGCCTTTGTTTTGGTGCCATTGGTTTGTATGTTTTTGTTGGTATTACGACTTCGGAGACCTGCATATAGGAAGCTAACTCCACAAATTAAAAAGATAAGCCCTCCAACAGATTCTTTATTGAAAAAATATACTGATGAAACAATGGCCAAAAGCCCTAATGTCATTATATGGTTGGTAATGTTAGTTTTCATTAATGGATATTATTTGGAAAGCTATTTATGCCACATTTCATTATAGTTAGATATTATGGTGTCTTCCAATAATGGGTGTTTTCATCTTTTTAAAGCAATATTTTCATGAACCCATTTAGCTTCATCTTCTGGTTCAATTTCTCCAAGGAGACTGTTGCATCTGCTAAATGTGGCTCCTGCAAAATCATAAGGTTTGCTATCCTCGAAATAAGGGCCTACAACTCCTAACATCCAACCATTTTCTGCAGCCCAATGAGGAGCATTGGTCATATATTTAAAGACGTGATAAAACATATTGTTTCCATCAAATTGAATGGTAACTTTTTTAAGGTGTTCTATCTCGTCAGGTGCTTTGTCCAATTCTGTTGGAAATTCAAGCCAGTTCACCAACTGACTTTCTGCACCACTTTCTATTGTTAAATATTCTTCTGGAAACAATTCAGTTTTTTTATACTCCAAAAGAAGTTGATGGGTCATTTCTCTCGTTTTATTGTCTTTCGCATATTCCCTTACATCTTCTTCATTTATTGCAATGCCATTTTCTAATTTCTCATAAAGAGGTTGGATGCGTTCAAATCTTAATTTTAGTGCTAGGGAACTTTGTTTTTGGAATTTAAAGTATTTGTAAATCACAAATAGTACAATTGGTAGTCCAATAATTCCAAGTACAATTAATATTGTTTTCATAGGTTAGTTTTAGTAATGCTTATAACATACATGTAACCCCAAAAAAAGGTTCAAGATGCATACAAGCATCAGTTGGTTATCTGTAAATATAATAGATTAATCTTACAAGTTAAGGTTGGATTCATGCTTTTGGTGAAGACTTATAGAACAGTTGTTGACATCCTTACAACTCCATATCCCTTTCCAAGGAACTAGTAAATTCCCCCTTTGAAGGGGGTTAGGGGGATGTACAATTACAATGCAAAAACATCACTTTTTTATCATGGTACCATCCCCCACCAATTACCATAACTAGGGCTTGCCTTAGCCTTTGTTCGTGCAAAGGGGTATCCGTCCAAACACCCCAAAGCCTCACACGAGCAAACCCCGAACAATCCTCGAACAAAACCCCTTAAAAATAGGGTTGATGTGTCATAAGGGGTCACGAAGTGTCTTGACGGGTCAAAACAGTTAAGGATGTGTCATAAGAGGTCACTCGCTTCTCGATACTGTTATTTTTCATTAGCATTTCAAATAACCACCTGCCTGCGGCTGGCAGGATCGAAGTGACGATGGTGTTCTTGTTGGGGCTTTGTGTGAAATATAACCCTGAGGTCGGTTCGAGTGGAATGCTTGTAAAGCATTTTGTATCGAGAACAACCTTGTGCTGTAATCGTATTTCATTTCAATCCAAAAAAAACATCCCAAAAGCTAGTGCTGCCTTTGGGATGTTTCGGAATATAGATATTGGGGCTTTTCTTATTCTGAAATGGTTTCAGAGGATTCGTTCATTAAGGTGTCATCTAACCATTTAAAGAACTCATGTTGCCAAACCAAGGCGTTTTGTGGGTTCAACACCCAGTGGTTTTCTTCTGGCAAGTATAATAGTTTACTCTTTAGACCTAACATTTTAGCAGCTTGGAAAGCGCTTAAACCTTGCTCCATTGGCACACGGTAATCTTTTCCTCCTTGAATGATAAAAATAGGCGCATTCCATTTGGATACATGGTTGATAGGGTTGAATTCGTTATAGGCTTTTTGGGCCACTTTATTGTCCAAGTCCCAGTAGTTGCCACCAAAGTCGTGGTTTACAAAAAACAGCTCTTCGGTAGTACCAAACATGGTTCTAGTGTCGAATACACCATCGTGGGCAATAAAGGTTTTAAAACGGTTGTTGTGGATTCCTGCCAAGTAGAACACAGAATACCCACCGTAGCTAGCGCCAATAGCCCCCAAACGGTTCTTGTCTACATAAGGCTCTTCGGCAATGGCGTCGATGGCCGATAGGTAATCTTTCATTACCTGTCCTCCCCAATCCTTGCTGATGGCTTCGTTCCATGCTACACCGTGACCTGGCATTCCTCTTCTGTTAGGCGCTACCACAATATAGCCTTGAGAGGCCATTAATTGGAAATTCCAACGGTAAGAATAAAACTGCGATAATGGCGATTGTGGGCCACCTTGTGCATATAATAGGGTAGGGTATTTTTTAGAGGCATCGAAATTTGGAGGCAAAATTACCCATACCAACATTTGTTTGTTGTCTGTAGTGGTTACATAGCGCTTTTCAACTTTTGGCAAATCGATGCTGCTGTAAAGCTCGTCGTTTACATTGGTAAGTTGTTTGAAGGTTTGCTTTTTTAGGTTGTAGGCAAACACTTCGGTAGCGTGGTTCATGTCGCCACGGGTAACGATAAGGGTATTGTCCAATTGAGCAACAATACCTCTAACGTCAAACTGCCCTTCGGAAATTTGGGTTACCACAGGCGCAATTCTTTTCTTGCCAGGATAGTTTACCTCAAACAATTGAATGGTACCATCTACAGGCGCTGTAAAGAATACTTTTTTACCTTCGTTGCTCCATTTAAAGCTTTTTACGGTACCGTCCCACTGTTGGGTTAGGTTTTGTTTTACACCGTTTTCAAGAACAATAATGTCGTTTTTATCACTTTCGTAACCGTCGGTTTTCATTTGCAACCAAGACAAAGCACCTTTTGGGCTAAAGGTAGGGTTGGTATCGTACCCCATGTTTCCTTCGGTGATGTTGGTAGTGGTTTTAGTATCTAGGTCGTATTTGTAAATATCGGTGTTGGTACTGGTAGCATAGGCTTTACCTTTCAGCTTCTTGCTTACGTAGTAAATGCTCTTGCTGTCTGGGGACCAAACATAATCCTCGTCGCCACCAAATGGCATTTGTGGAGCGTAGTAAGGCTCGTTTGGCATGATGTCTATGGCTGCATCATCTTCGGCATTGATAGCTTTATAGAATACATGATTGAAACTTCCATCTTGCCAAGTGTCCCAATGGCGGTTGTCCAAATCGGTAAACACATAGGCATCTGCCTTGTCCAAGTTTTTATAAATGTCGGTAGCTTTGATAGCTTCAATGTGCACCGCTTTGTGGAATACTTTATAAGCTCCGTTTGGGGCAATGTTTTTATCGGCTACGGTAATGGCTTCCTTTTCAATGGCTATTGCAGCGCCTCCTTCCACAGGGATTTGAAAGTAAGCGGTGTCAAAGCCATTCTCGGCAATATTTGGGGTTTTTACACTGTAGATAATGTGGGAATTATCATTAGATAATCCTAAAACGCTAATGCGCTTTACAGTCCACAACATTTCAGGATCCATCACTTGTTGAGCTTGGATGGTGTTGGCAGTAATCACTAAACTTAAGATTAAGATTAATTTCTTCATGTAGTTAATTTTTAAACAGCGCCAAATATATCAATTACTTCACGGTTACGGTATTAAAGTTTTTATAAAGTATCCCCACTTTTTTGAACAGGAAATGTTAAATTTCCATAAGAATGGAATTCTTGCTATGGCACAGCACAATACATTAGGTGAAAAAGGAGAGCAAATGGCAGTGGATTTTCTGCTGAACAAGGGCTATGCCATTTTGGATCGCAATTATAGGTTCGACAAGGCTGAAGTGGACATTATTGCCCGAAAGGGCTCTTTTTTGGCCATTGTTGAAGTGAAAACACGCTCCACTGCCGATTTTGGAAACCCTGAAGAGTTTGTAAAACCAAAGCAGATTCAACGCTTGGTAAAGGCTGTAGACGCCTATGTCACTGAAAATGCATTGGACGTTGAAGTCCGTTTTGATATTGTGGCGATTGTTAAAAATGGTACTGACTTTTCCATTGAACATTTGGAAGATGCCTTTTATTATTTCTAGAAAGGTCGTTCATCGAAACTTGTAGGAAAAATTCTTTTTAATTTGGCTAATTTATGTCGTACATCGATTAAATTGTGATTTTGACCTTTCATTATGTAATTTCATCATGATTTAACCCCAAATCTATTTTAATAATGAAAAAAGTTATGTTCACGCTTTCTGGACTATTATTGCTGCTAAGTAGTAGTTGTCAGGTAGAAAGTGTTAATGCTGATGATTTTGAAACCGCGAGCACAAGTAAAAAGGCGCCACAGGTAGAAACGCCTGAAGCGGTTGTAGACCCCGAAGCGGTTTCCTTAGGTGATTTAGATACCGATAGTCCTTGCGTAAGTGTTAATTTGATTGCAGGACAGCATCATGTTGCCGGAGACGTTTCGGTTTACAATGACGGGGAGCATTTAATTGTTATTTTCAGCTCTAATGGTGAGTGGGCGCTTGGAACCACACATTTGAGCTTAGGAAATTGCGAGGATGATTGGGTGCCATTAAACGGTGCCGGAAATCCGCAAATAGGGCAGTTTCCATTTACCGAACCTATTTCCGCTACCGAGTATGAAGTGGTGTATGCCATTAGCTTGGAAGATTTAGGTGACAATTATTGTTTTGCGGCGCATGCCGAGGTTGAAGGACCTACGGGAGGAGAAACCGCTTGGGCCGAAGGTGCCCAGTTTGATGGCAATAGCTGGGCCATGTTTGTAGAGGCTTCTCTATTGGATTGTCCAGATACTGCTACAGAAGACCCTACCGATGGTGGTGAGGATGATGGAGAAGAAGAGGCTCCATTACCAACCTAGGAAATGGTATTATCCGAATACTAAAAAACCTGCATCCGCAGGTTTTTTTTATTTATAGAAATTCATTTCGTCAACATACTTCCAAACAGGTTCCGGAAGCATGGGCCTAATGTTTTTACCTTCTTTAATGGCATTCCTAATAAAGGTGGACGACAGTTCCATGATGGGGGCTTCTACGTGATGGATTTTTGGGTGGCCATCAAACTGTGTGTGCATTTTCCCTTCAGACAATCGTGGGTACACGTACAGGTTGTATTGTTCCAAGATGGCCTCGTAGTTTTTCCATTTGTGGAAGCTCTTTAGGTTGTCCTCTCCCATAATTAAGGAAAAGTTGTGCTTGGGATATTTTTCCTGTAGATAGGTTAGGGTATTGATGGTGTAATTGGGCTGAGGCAGTCCAAATTCAATATCGCTGGGTTCCAGTTTTTGGTATTCCTCTGTGGCTTGGTATACCATTTCCAATCGGTGGTGATTGTCCAGCAGGCTACTTTTCTTCTTGAATGGATTATGAGGTGTGACCACAAACCAAATTTTGTCCAAATTGCTGTTTTCGGCAAGATGGTTGGCAATAATGAGGTGCCCTATATGGATAGGATTAAAGGTTCCAAAATAGAGTCCAATGTTCATGGCTTACTCCTTTATAAAATTGGATACCAAATTATAGGCTTCTTCCAAAGCGACGTCAAGATCTTTGTTCACGACAATTTTATCGAAAAGCGGTGCGGTGGCCAATTCGGCAGAGGCTTTGGAAACGCGCATGTTGATTTTGTCTTCACTTTCGGTTTTGCGTTTTTTAAGGCGAATTTTCAACTCGTCGATGCTTGGTGGCTTTACAAAAATGGCCAAGGTCTGTTCTGGAAACTTCCGTTTGATACGCAAACCTCCGGACACGTCGATATCAAAGATCACGTGCTTGCCTTTGGCCCATATGCGCTCTACTTCGCTCTTTAAAGTGCCGTAGAAATTATCTCTGTAGACTTCTTCCCATTCCAGGAATTCGTCGTTTTTAATTTTTTGTTTGAAATCTTCAAAGGATAAAAAGTAGTAGTCTTTGCCATCTACTTCTTCACCTCTAGGAGCGCGGGAAGTGGCTGAAATGGAAAATTCGAGGCCTAATTCTTCTTGCTTTAATAAATGTCTAACAATGGTGGTTTTACCTGAACCCGAAGGTGCAGAAAATACAATTAATTTACCTTTGTTCATTACGGTATTATAATACGTTTAATAGTTGTTCTTTAATCTTTTCAAGTTCATCCTTCATTTGAACTACCAGTTTTTGCATTGGGGCATAGTTGGATTTGGAACCTATAGTATTGATTTCACGGCCCATTTCCTGACCAATGAATCCAAGTTTCTTACCATTGGAATCCGCCGACTTTAGGGCTTTCAAAAAGTAGTCCAAGTGGTTTTGCAAGCGTACTTTTTCTTCGGTAATGTCAAATTTTTCGATGTAATAGACCAACTCCTGCTCAAAGCGGTTTTCGTCTACTTTTTCTTTGATGTCGGCAATACCTTTTTCCAATCGGGCACGTACGCCTTCAATACGCTCTGGGTCCATTTCAATTACGGCCTCCAAAAGTTTTCCGATATTTTGGACGCGGTCTTCAAACTCTGTCTCTAAAGCTTTTCCTTCATCCTTACGGTACTTCTGGATTTTTTCAATGCTTTCGTTAATGGCAGCGGCAATTTGGGTCCACTCATCTTCATCAATCTCGTCCCGTTCTGTAGTTACGGAATCGGGTAAGCGTATGGCCATTTTCAAAAGTTCGGTCTCATCACCATCAACCACATCCTTAAGCTGTTTGATGTATTCCTTAACGACAGTTTTATTGATTTGCGATGAAGTTTCCTCTCCAGTGATTTCCATATACAATGAAAAATCGATCTTACCACGTTCCAATTGGGAGGCAATGAGTTTCCTAATATTCAACTCCTTTTCCCTGTACATGGAAGGCATGCGGGTGTTTAAATCTAAATTTTTACTGTTTAGAGATTTTATTTCAATGGAAATCTTTTTGCTAGGAAGCTGTAGTACAGATTTTCCATAGCCTGTCATTGACTGTATCATGAACTTAGTTTATAAAGTTGTGCAAAGGTAAACAAAAAGCTAAAGTTAAGGATATTATAAAATAAGCGTATTTGTTATGCTTGCATAGTAAAATAAGCATAAATTTGTTTGAAACAAAAAACAGCTATGTACAAGAAAGTATTTGAGATAAGATGGAGCGATGTAGACGCCAATAGGCATTTGGCCAATTCGGCCTATGTGAATTTTATGAGCCATACGCGCGTGTCTTTTTTTGACGACCATGACTTTTCGTTGGCCGATCTCGCCAAGTTTGATATCAGTCCGGTCATTTTTTATGAGCATATCTACTATTTTAAGGAGGCTTTTATGGGAACACCCATTACGGTGTCTTTGGAAATAAAGGGGTTTAGTGCCGATGGAATGTTCTTTAAATTTGAACATGACCTTTACGACCATAAAGGGAATCACTTGGCCAATTGCGAATTGATGGGGGCTTGGATTAACTTAAAAACCAGAAAGCTTACTGCCTTGCCAGAAAACTTGTTGGAGGAAATTATGTCACTTCCCAAAGCCGAGGACTTTAAAATATTGACCAAAGAAGATACCCGTAAACACGGGAAAATGCCAAAAAACCTTAGTTAGTTCTTAGGTTTTTTGGTTACCAAAAATACACCTGTCATGATCAAGGCTGCGGCACTTAGTTTGATAACATTTAAGGTGTCGCTGCCCATGACCACGGCAAAGATGCCGGCTACTACGGGCTGCATATACAAGAAGGTGCCTACTGTTGAGGCTCTTAATTTGGTTAGGGCAAACAAGTTGAGCAAATAGGTGCCGAAAGTAGCGCCAATAACCACAAAGCCCACAGCAAAGTAGGTGTATGTGGAAAAAGTACTAAGGTTGACACTTTTTAATTCCCCGAATCCAAAAGGCAGTACCCAAATAAGTCCGAAGGTAAACAACCATTTTATAAAGGTCAAGGGGTGGTATTTGTCTACTACTTTTTTTATGATGATAAGGTAGAAGCTATAGGAAACGGCGTTGATGAATACCAAGAAATTCCCCAGTAGAATATGGTCGCCCACTTGTGTGGACTTGCCATAAACCGAAAGCACAATGGCTCCGGTAAAACCAAGAAGCACCCCCAATATTTTTAGGTTGGTAATCTTTTCTTTCAGTAAAAAGGCTGAAAAGACCAAAACCACAATAGGAACCACGGTCATGATTACCGAGGCATGTATGGGTGTTGTATACTGTAGCCCTTTAAAAAAGGTGAGCATATTCAGGCCAATTCCAAAAATGGAGGCCAATAGAAACGTTTTATAATCTTTGCGTTCTATTCGTTCCTTAGGAGCAAAAATGCTAATGATCCAAAAAAGTGTGGTGGCCCCTAAAACCCTCAGGAGAATAAAACCAAAAGGAGCTACATGTCCGCCGTCAATAACATCATTGGCAAATGTAAAAGTTACTCCATAAAGCACCTGTACCACGATGGCTGCGAGGAGTGCCCATATCCTACCGTTCATATGTAAATTGCTGAGAAAGTTTAGTTGCTGTGGATAGCTTCTTTGGCAGCTTCCACCACTTTTTTGCTATTGCCGATAAAGATGGCGTCGTTGTAAATAATTACCGGACGGCTCAAAAAAGTGTAATGCTCCAAAATGTAGTGTTTGAAATCTTTTTCAGTTAGATTTTGGTCCTTGAGGCCCATTTCCTTGTATAACTTGGCACGTTTGCTAAACAAAGTCTCAAAACTACCTGCTAGAGCTCCCATTTCATCCAATTGCGCTACCGTGATAGGTTCGGTCTTGATGTCCTGGAATATAAAATCGGAAGGAAGGTCCAATTCTTTAATGATTCTAACGCAGGTGCTACAGGTTTTTAGGTAGTATATTTTTTTCATGGCCAAGAATTGTAAAACCGAAAAGGAATCTTTTCTTTTGAGGTGCAAAGTAAAATCATTTCAAAAGAAATTTACTTACTTTTAGTGAAAATTTAAGACATGGATTGGATTTTTGATGTCACTTACAAAAACAGAATGTTATTAAAAGGAATCTTGGAACAGTTGAGTTTGAAAGAACTTAATACCATTCCTTCAGGATTTAAGAACAATGTTATTTGGAACATAGCCCATACCATTGCTACCCAACAAATTTTAGTATACAAATTGTCTGGTTTGCCAACTTTAGTTTCGGAGGATTTTATAGAGCAGTTTAAAAAGGGGACAAAACCTGAACGGGATGTGACACAAGAAGAAGTAGACAACATTAAGGAATTGTTGTTCTCTACTTTGGAGCAAACAAAAACCGACTACGCCAATCAGATTTTTAATTCTTATAACGAATATACTACTAGTACAAATAGTACTTTGACCTGTGTGGAAGACGCCATTGGGTTTAATTGTTTTCACGAAGGCATACATTTAGGCTATATTTTGGCCCTTAAAAAATCAATTTAATTTATGGATTACTACGGTATTGCCACTATTTTAATAGTGCTTGCGGCCATTTTTGGCTATATCAATGTTAGATTTTTAAAATTGCCAATTACCATTGGCTTAATGGTGATTACCATTGTATTTACCTTAGCTGTTTTAGGGGTGTCAAGGTTTGACGATACCCTGTTGGCGCATGAAAAGGAATTCATTTCACAAATTGATTTTAAAACGGTCCTGTTGGATGTAATGTTGAGTTTTCTGTTGTTCGCTGGGGCTTTGCATACCAATTTTTCCCAATTGAAAGTGCAACGAGGACCTGTCTTACTATTTGCAACTTTAGGGGTCTTGGTGTCTACTTTTTTGGTAGGAACCTTAATGTACTATTTACTGTTGTTAATTGGTTTAGACGTGGCCTATATATACTGTTTGTTGTTTGGAGCCTTGATATCGCCGACGGATCCAATTGCCGTTTTAGGAATTTTGAAAAAGGCCAATGCTCCCAAAATATTGGAAACAAAAATTGTGGGAGAGTCCTTGTTTAATGATGGTGTTGGAGTGGTCGTGTTCTTGACAATTTTTTCGGTAGCCGCTTTTCCAAATTCGGAATTGGTAGCAACGGATATCTTGAAGCTGTTTGGACAGGAAGTTCTGGGCGGCATCGCATTAGGCTTGTTGTTGGGCTGGGTAACTTATCGTTTGATGAAATCCATAGACAATTATGAAATTGAAGTGATCATCACGATTGCGGCCGTGATGGGAGGGACTTTATTGTCACACAAACTTCATGTGTCGGCACCATTGGCTATTGTAGTGGCTGGTTTGATTGTTGGAAATGATACCGTGAGAAATTCAGCCATGTCTGATGTTGTGGAACTTTACGTAGACAAGTTTTGGGAACTTATTGATGTTTTATTGAATACCATTCTCTTTGTGATGATAGGGATGGAAATGTTGGTTTTGAGTTTTGAAACCAGTTATGTTTTGGCTGGCTTGATAGCAGTGCCGATTATTTTATTATGCCGTTATATCTCGCTTTGGGTGCCCATAAAAGTCTATGCGCAAAGGTTGGGCTTTGTCCCTTTTACCAATCTAATCATGACCTGGGGTGGTTTACGTGGTGGTATTTCCATTGCCTTGGCACTAAGCTTAAAACCAGAAATGCACCGTGATTTATTTTTGGTAATTACCTATATTATTGTGGTGTTTTCTATCATTGGTCAAGGTTTAACAGTGGAGCCAGTTATTAAACGATTTACCAAAAAAATCAGTTGATGCTAAGAAAAGAATTTGCTTCATCATAAGGAATTAAAAACTCGGTAATGCCTTGTGCATAGGAGGCTATTTCATAAGTATTGTAAAGGATAATAACACCATCTTCATTAAAGCCAATGGATTCCGGTAGTTGGAAATCCTTTCCGAAGAAAAGGTCTTCCATGGCCTTGTCCTTTGCTTTTTTGGCCTGTTCTTTTTTTAGGTTAGCTTCTACAAGTTTGCTAAACCCTGCCATATCTGTAATGAGATCTTGGGTAGAATATAATTGCCCTGTATTTGGGTTGAAATTCAAGAAATCGATGCGGTCATTGCCATGAGCACCGCCTGTATATAGATAGGTGTTTATGGAAATACATAAAATTTCTGGAGATTGGTACTGTACTTCCCCTTCAACCAAAGCTTCCCATCTGGCTTCGCTATCTTCAAATTCATCTTTAAAACCAGTATATTCCGAATTGAATTTTTCTATGGCATCTTTGACATCGCCAGGAGGAATACTGTCATTGAAGGATATTTGATTGGCGATGTATGAATCGATGGCAGTGTTGATTGTTTTGGCTACTTCGGAAGGCCCTGTTGCCTTTGGGTATAATACCTCGATTTTTGCTCCGGAAGGAAGTGAAAGAAATGAATCTTCAAATTTTAAAGACGCATCTTCGGCACAGTTGAAAAGAAATAGACTTAGGGCAAACAGGGACAGATATTTTTTCATAGGAAGGGTCAATTTTGGAAGTTAAAGGTATAACATCCATTTGAATACAGCGAATTAAAGCCTAAATTTGTTTAAAACCATTTTATATGAAATTTAATACCAAAACCATACATGGTGGGCAGGAACACGACAAGGCTTATGGAGCTGTGATGCCCCCAATTTATCAAACATCCACTTACGCGCAATCCACTCCAGGTGGTCATAAAGGCTATGAATATTCGCGAAGCCAAAACCCAACACGCCATGCCTTGGAAAAAGCTTTGGCAAGTATTGAAAATGGGAACTATGGATTGGCGTTTGGTTCTGGTTTGGCAGCTATTGATGCCGTAATCAAATTATTGAATCCGGGGGATGAAGTGATTTCAACCAACGATTTGTATGGAGGGAGTTACCGATTATTTACAAAGATTTTTGAGCGTTTTGGAATTGTATTTCATTTCGTGGGAATGGAAAATGCAAATAGAATTGAAAATTATGTCAATAGCAATACCAAGCTTATTTGGGTGGAAACACCAACCAACCCAATGATGAATATTATCGATATTAAATCTGTGGCCGGCATTGCCAAGAAATACGATGTATTGTTAGCTGTTGACAATACGTTTGCTACGCCTTATTTACAGCAACCATTAGATTTGGGAGCGGATATTGTAATGCATTCTGCTACGAAATATTTGGGAGGACATAGCGATGTTGTCATGGGGACTTTGATTGTAAAGGACAAAGAATTGGCAGATAGGCTTTATTTTGTTCAGAATGCTAGTGGTGCTGTGTGCGGGCCTCAGGATAGCTTTTTGGTGTTAAGAGGAATTAAAACGTTGCATATACGAATGCAAAGGCATTGCGAGAATGGACGAGCCGTGGCAGAGTACCTGAAAGCTCATCCAAAGATTGAAAATGTTTGCTGGCCTGGTTTTGAATCGCACCCAAACCATGAAATCGCAAAAACACAGATGAAGGATTTTGGTGGGATGGTATCATTTACAACAAAGGGCAACAATTATAAAGAAGCCATTAAGATTGTTGAAAATTTAAAGATCTTCACCTTGGCAGAATCTTTGGGAGGCGTGGAATCCTTGGCTGGTCATCCAGCGAGTATGACCCATGCCAGTATTCCGAAGGAAAAAAGGGAGCAAACGGGAATTGTAGATTCCTTGATTCGGTTAAGTGTAGGAATTGAAGATATGGAGGACTTGATTGCGGACTTGGAACAAGCGATTGGGTAGATAGAGATATAAAACTAAAAAAGCAGGCCAATTAGCCTGCTTTTTTTATATGGTATTGATTTAATCTAGGTAGTAAATGTATCCAAAATTCAACCAAATCAACCAGTCGTTATATTTGTTGTAGCTCAATTTATGGTTAAAGCCATCAATCCAATCACTAAAATAGTATTGCCAACGTAGGTCCAGCATTAAATCGGAAAGGATTCCGAGTTTGTATCGCACCCCAACACTGGTAACAACGGACCATGTGTTGATATGGTCTGTGTTAATTGGATATTCCCGTGACAAAGGAGAAGCTCCCGGAGGTAATGGGGGTAGGTATACAGGATTTTCGTACCAATAGGAATAAATATTACTAGGGTCATTAATTAGACCATTGCCATGTGTAGTGCTGGCTTGTGGCGACGCCGAGGTATAGTGCGCTCCCAAACTTACAAAAGGCGCAAACCTGTAACTGAAAGCTTGAAATGAACGGATACTTCTTGGGAAATATTCCAACTGCATTCCAACATCAAAATTTTCTGCTACCCCATGGTGGTCTCTCAAACGCTGTGCATTTTCACTGGTTTTACTAGGTCTTACCCATTGCCCATGGTGATCCAAAATGGTTTTGTTCCATGAAATTTCCGATCTTAGCTTAAAGTGATCGTTAAAATAAGTATCTGTAGAGTAACAGTTACAATCGGCCCGATAGGCAAAATTGATATAATGGATAATACCTATTCCAATCCCGGAGTTACCGTAGTTGGTTTCTTCGTCGTTACGGCTTCCAAAATCTGAACGAAATTGAACTGGACCAACAATTGCCCCGATTTCGTGTGAAAAACCCAATTGAGAAAATCCATTATAGGTGGTTGAAAAGAGAAATATAATGGATAATAGTTTGAAATTAAGCTTCATATGGTTTGGTTTGTCCTAGGGCAAATGATGTTAACAAATATAGAAAAAGTGCATTAACAAACAAATAAAAGCATTTTAACAAGTAATTAAGTACAATTTTGAGGTTTAATTATGAGATTAACATTGAGTTAAATTTATTTTGAGAATATCAAAAAAATAAGTTTAATTTTTTAAAGATTCCCTATCTTTGCGCCTCGAAAAGAACCTTTGATTTTTAATATTTAATATAATGAGAGAAAAAATAGATGCTTTTTTAGACCTTGTAAAAGAAAGAAATGGGCAAGAACCTGAGTTTTTACAGGCGGTTGAGGAAGTTGCAGAGACTGTAATTCCTTACATTGCAGAGCAAGATATTTATCACGGGAAGAACATCCTGTTAAGAATGGTTGAGCCAGAACGTGTCATTACTTTTAGAGTTTGTTGGGTTGACGATGAAGGCGAAATCCAGGTGAACAGAGGATATAGAGTTCAAATGAATTCTGCAATCGGACCATATAAAGGCGGTTTGCGTTTCCACCCTTCGGTAAATATGAGTATCCTTAAGTTCTTGGCATTTGAACAGGTGTTTAAAAATAGTTTGACCACATTGCCCATGGGTGGTGGAAAAGGAGGAAGTGACTTCGATCCTAAAGGGAAGAGTGATAATGAAATCATGAGATTCTGTCATGCCTTTATGAGTGAAATGTTCCGTCATATTGGTCCTCAAACCGATATTCCTGCTGGTGATATTGGTGTAGGAGCTAGAGAAATTGGGTTCCTATTCGGAATGTATAAAAAGCTAAGAAATGAGTTTTCAGGAGTGTTGACCGGTAAGGGATTGTCATGGGGAGGATCTTTGATCCGTCCAGAGGCAACAGGTTACGGTAACGTATATTTTGCACAAAGTATGTTGCAAACAAAGGGAGACAGCTTTGAAGGAAAAACAGTGGTAGTTTCTGGATCTGGAAACGTGGCGCAATATGCTGCTGAAAAAGCAACTCAGCTAGGTGGTAAAGTAGTAACTTTATCTGATTCTTCTGGATATATTATAGATGAAGAAGGTATCGATGCTGGTAAATTAGCCTATGTAATGGAGTTGAAAAATGTAAAAAGAGGACGTATTAGTGAGTACGTAAACGAATATCCAAATGCTAAATTCTTCGAAGGTAAAACACCTTGGGAAGTGACTTGTGATATTGCCTTGCCATGTGCTACTCAAAACGAACTTAACGGAGAGGATGCTAAAATGCTAGTGGAAAATGGTTGTATCTGTGTGAGTGAAGGAGCCAATATGCCTTCGACCAAAGAGGCCATTACTGAATTCCACAAGGCTAAAATCCTATTCGCACCAGGTAAAGCATCTAATGCTGGTGGTGTAGCAACTTCTGGTTTGGAAATGACGCAAAACTCTTTACGTTATAACTGGACAAGAGATGAGGTTGATAATAAGCTAAAAGAAATCATGGCTAATATTCATGAAGCTTGTATTGAATATGGAAAAGATCAAGATGGCTATGTAGATTATGTAAAAGGTGCAAACATTGCCGGATTTGTTAAGGTAGCAGATGCCATGTTGGCTCAAGGAGTAGTGTAACACAAACTATCATAATGAATTTTAAAAAGCTTCCATTGAAAAATGGGAGCTTTTTTATTGCCCTTAAGCATATGATTATATATAAATTCTCGTTTGTAATAAATATATTTGAACCTTAATATTTTAAGATGGTTTATAAAACTATACGACTTCTAGTTTTTTTATTTGCAATAAATTGTTTTTCACAGGATTATTCTGTGCTTTGGGAGGGGCATTTCTCTTATTACGACATTAAAGATGTGGTACAGGGAAATGATAAAATATATGCTGCTTCAGAAAATGCCATTTTTATTTATGATGAATATACTCAGGACATAGAAACGGTTACTACAGTTGAAGGACTGTCAGGGGATGTTATTTCTACTATTGCTTATAGTGAAAATTATGACCTGCTACTGATTGGTTATGAAAATGGATTGATGGAAGTGGTTCAGGGCAGTGAGCATGAGATTTTAACGGTAGTTGATATTCTTGAAAAGGAAACTATTTCTCCAAATTTAAAACGAATCAATGACTTCTATGAATACGAGGGCTTGGTTTACATTTCAACAGTTTATGGTATTTCGGTTTATGATTTAGAGTATTTGGAGTTTGGAGATACGTTTTTTATCGGAAATGGGGGTTCTCAAATTACTGTGAACCAAACCACAGTTCACGATGGTTACATTTATGCAGCCTGTTCAAATAACAATGGTATAAAAAGAGCTGAGCTGAGCAATCCAAATTTAATTGATTATCAGCAATGGCAAGGAGTTGTGGGCGGTAATTTTATTGGTATAAGAGGAGTGAATGGAAGATTGTATACTATCAGGGCAAATAAATCAATTTATGAGTTAGAAGACACTTTATTGGACCAATTATATACATATACAGATATTCCTTTGGATATGAAATCTGTGGGGGATTTTTTAATTGTTACGACCAAAAAGGATGTATTCATCTATGATGCCAATTTTAATTTAATTAGTGATGCCCAGGTTACGGGAATTTATACAACTAATTTTAGTGCTGCTACAGTTTCAAATAATCATATTTATATTGGAACTGATAGTGTTGGCTTACTCCAAACAGAACTCAACAGCCCTTCTACTTATTTTGAAATTCGTCCTGGAGGGCCTCTAAGAAATGACGCTTTTAAAATTCAGGCAGGCAATAATAATTTATGGGTTACTTTTGGTGGGTATACCGTTGATTATGCTCCTTCTCCATCAATATTGTTTGGAGTGAGTCATTTGAAAGGGGAACAATGGATCAATACCTCTAAAGATAGTGTTTTTGGAGCTAGAAACCTTAACTATGTAGCAGTGAATCCTTTCAAGTTGTCCCAGGTTTTTGTCAGTTCTTTCCAAAATGGGATATTGCAGATAGATAATGAAGTTCCAACTATCTTGCTGGATAATACCAATAGTGGATTGGAGTCCTTGGTGATTCCAGGAAACCCAAATTACTTTAGCATTAGGCAAAGTGCTTCTCAATTTGATAGGAACGGTGTGTTATGGACCATGACAGGAAGGGTTGACAGTCCATTAAAATCTTATAATCCCACTACGGGTGATTGGAATTCGTACAGCTTTAATGAAATAATCCCAGATGGATTTAGTGGTGAGTGGGGATATTCAGATTTAGTAATCGATAATAATGGAACTAAGTGGACAGGAGGTTATCATAATGGAGTTTTAGCATATAATGAGAACGGAAATTCGATTAATAGAGTTTATAGTGTTGAACAGAACATGCCTTCCTCCATTGTAAGGGCCCTAGCAATGGATAATAGAAATCAATTGTGGATTGGAACCATAAAAGGATTGCGAGTTCTTTACAATACGGCAAATTTTCTGGAGAATCCCAATCCAACGGTCAATGAAATAGTCATTTTAGAAGACGATATTGCCCAAGAACTTTTGGCGGATCAGTTTATTACGGATATCAAAGTTGATGGCTCCAACAATAAATGGATTGGGACCTTAACTTCAGGCGTGTTTTACTTTTCTCCAGACGGACAGGAAACAATTTATCATTTTACGAAAAGCAATTCTCCATTACCATCGGATGTAATTAATGACATTTCCATTGATAGTGAAAATGGGCGGGTTTATTTTGCAACTGAGAATGGGTTAGTTTCCTTTTTAGCAGGTGGTTCGAAGACGGAGGACGAGTTGGATGATGCCTTTGTGTATCCTAACCCGGTAAGACCCGAGTATAATCTTTTAGGGTTTGATGATCTGAATAATATTACCAAAGGAGTCAAAATAAAAGGGCTTACCGAGAATGTCAATATTAAAATTACCGATATAGAGGGGAATTTGGTGGCTGAAGCTCAATCGCGAGTAAACCAACGTACCTCGAGAGCAGGTTACAATTTTGCCATTGATGGAGGAACCGCGATTTGGAATGGTAAAAACCTTGCCAATAATGTGGTGGCTACTGGTGTGTATCTTATCATGATTTCCGATTTGGATTCTTTCGATACTAAAGTGTTGAAGTTGCTAATTGTTAGATAAAGTCTTTCGCTGATGTTGTCTAAAAATAAGGTCATTGTACTGTCCAAACTAAAATATCGAGACCACGATTTAATTGTAAAATGTTATACCCGCAATCGAGGGACAGTGAGTTATATTTTGAGAGGCGTTCTAAAAAGTAAAAAGGGGAATTCTAAGGTGGCCTATTTTCAAATGTTGTCACAGTTACAAATCGATGAAGACTACAAGCCCAATCATTCGCTTCAAACTATCAAAGATATTAAGGTAGAGCATCCATATGAGTCTTTGCATACAAATTTGTTGAAGGGTTCTATAGTAATGTTTCTCGCAGAAGTCTTGTCTACCGCCTTGAGAGAAGAGGAGCCCAACGAGGCTCTCTACGACTATTTGAAAAACTGCCTATTGCTGTTGGATCACGAAACCCAATTTTCCAATTTCCATTTGTTGTTTTTGCTTCAGCTTACGAGACATTTAGGGTTTTATCCGGATGTTTCAAATAGTTCTCAGCCTTATTTTAATTTGAGCAATGGTTTGTTTGAAAGTCACAATGATGGTGTTTATTCTATATCTGATGAAAACTTGAGCATTTTAAAACAGTTATTGAATACAAATTTTGAAGGCCTTTCCAATGTAAAACTGAATTCAAAACAGCGTCAATCCTTCCTTAATATGTTGTTGTTATATTATGAGTTGCATTTGGGGGATTTCAGAAAACCGAAATCTTTGATAGTGCTTAATCAGGTGTTTAACTAATTTTCACTGAAATAAGGAAATTTTAAGGGTACCCATACATAATGAATAGAAGACATTTTCACACATTTGATGCACTAAGATTTTTTTCTTTTCTCTTGGTTTTTTTTCTGCATGTACCTAAAACGGGAATAACTTATATTGATTTTTTTCTTAAAAGTGGGGGAATTGGGGTGACATTCTTTTTTGTGTTAAGTGGATTTCTAATTACATACATTTTGCTTTATGAAAAAGAACATACAAAGAGAATCTCTCTTAAGAATTTTTTCTCTAGGCGAATTTTGAGAATTTGGCCGCTATTCTATCTTATGATAGGATTTGCCTATGTATCCCCATATATATTAAATGCCCTGAACTTGCCTTTTGAAAATGAAGGTTACAAACCAAATTTATTGACATCAATATTCTTTGGTGAAAATTATAAAATGATGATGACCAATACATTTCCTGACGGGGCTCCTTTAAGAGTTATGTGGTCACTTTGTATAGAAGAACATTTTTATATCCTTTGGGGAGTGTTATTTTACTATATCTCCAATAAAAGTATTCCTCTTCTTATTATATTGAGTATTGTTATTGCAAATATTGCTCGACTCATTTATACTTATTTTGGATTAGGGCATATTGATGTATTATCTCATTTAGATTATTTTGCTTTTGGTGCAATGCCCGCATATTTACTCATTCATAAAAAAAGTTACATAAGTTTCGTAGAGAAAATACCAAAATATTTAAAGTACAGTTTTTTAGTTTTTACTATTTCTATGGTATTTGTCATACCAAATATAAGCTTAGTTTATATTGAGGGTTTATATCCAACTATATTGGCTCTTCTATTTTCAATTACTATTTTATTTACTTTAGGAAACAATTCCATTCACATTGGTGATAATTTGTGGTTTAGTAAATTAGGAGTCTATACCTATGGTTTATAC
>NZ_LBIO01000004.1 GCF_001280505.1 Mangrovimonas sp. TPBH4 | reverse complement strand
CTGTTCTGACCAGGCTTCCGTAGACCAGGCGTTTGCCGAGTGGGTTGCCCTGGGCAGCATCACGGGTGGCTGTAACCTGATGGTTGAAGTGACCAATCCGGGGGCACCTGATGCCTGTGGTGGTTCAACCGAAGTTATCTGGACAGCTACCAGCGACTGTGGGGCACCGTTATTGTTGAGTTCGACCTTTACGGTAGAGCCTGCACCAGAGGTTTCCTTCAATGCACCAGACGATTATACAATGGCAGCATGTTCTGACCAGGCTTCCGTAGACCAGGCGTTTGCCGAGTGGGTTGCCCTGGG
>NZ_LBIO01000039.1 GCF_001280505.1 Mangrovimonas sp. TPBH4 | reverse complement strand
TTCCAAGAGTATCCTTTATTCTATCAGCCTTATCTAAAACTGTTGGTTGATAAGATTAAAACCTTGGAAGAACTGGACATTACCTTAACTTTTTTTTCTTCAGAACAAAAAAAACTTAGCAAAGGTATTTTTGTCATGCCATCGTATAGATTTAGGCGGCTAAATGAAATCTTTTATAGCATAGTTAATCCATCATTAAAAAAATTAAGCTATCCAGAAATCTTTTGGATTAAAAACAAGGTAGATATTGTACATCTTCAACATTCTTTTCTAAATGGTCATATTAAAAACATTGTTGAACTTCCTTTTGAACAACGACCAAAAATAATTATCACTTTAAGAGGTGCTGATACATATATAAAACCTTGGATTTCAGATAAATGGAAAAGGTTTTATTGTACATATGGGACACAGGTTGATGCGTTTGTAACCGTAAGCAATCACCAAAAGGAGTATTTAAGGCTTTGGGGGATAAATGAAAACAAAATTCATGTCATTCCAATTTCATTCGGTACTCACTCAAATGCTGAAGTAAAACATCCAAGTCAAAAAGAGATAAGGATTATTTCGGCATTTAGAATGTGTTGGGAAAAGAATATAGACGGAAATTTAAGGGTGATTAAATCTTTAGTAGAACAGGGGTATAAAGTTACGTATGATATTTATGGCGATGGGCATGATCTTGGGCAGATATTTTATTTGATTAATCGATATGGCTTACTGGATGCTGTTACTTATAAGGGAAAAATTGATAATGCTGCGTTCAAAGAGATTTTACCCGATTACGATTTTTATTTACAATTAAGTATTTCGGAATCAGCTGGTGCTACCATAATTGAGGCGCAGTCGAAAGGAGTGCCTTGTATTGTGTCAGATTCTGATGGACTCCCTGAAATGATAATTCCAAATAGGACAGGATATGTTGTGCCTTATTATGAGACATCTGTAGCTGCCGATAAAATAATAGAATTATATAATAATGGTGAAAAATACACTGCATTCTCTGAGGCAGCAATTAATTTTGTTAATAACAAATTTTCTATTGAGTATGAAGTTAAATTACTAGTTAATCTGTATCATAAATTATTAAATTAATATATGTGCGGATTTTTAGCAGAATTTAACTTATACGATCATAAGCCTTCTTCAAAGGAATCGTTTCGCAGTTTATTACAAATATCACAACATAGAGGGCCTGATAGCTCGGAGATACATCAAGGACAATTTTATACCCTCGGTTTTAATCGTTTGGCCATTTTGGATGTTTCTGCAAGTGCAAATCAACCTGTTTACAGTCCTTCAAAGCAATATCATTTGGTGTTTAATGGTGAAATATATAATTATAAGGAATTAATAGCTGTTTATCAATTAACAAACTTAAGATCCTCATCAGATACAGAAGTTATCGCGCAATTGCTGGATATTTTAGGGGTCACAGAAACCTTAAAAGTTCTTAATGGAATGTTTGCAATCGCAATTGTTGATTGCGTAAATGAGCATTTGTTTTTATCTCGAGATTTTGCAGGTATTAAGCCTCTGTTTTATGGGGTAAGTGCTTCAGGAATTGTCGCTGGGTCTCAATTTAATCAACTATTTAAGCATCCTTGGTTCTCGGAAAGCCTTAAGTTAAGGCCTGAAATAGTTAAAGAGTATTTTGCATTTGGCTATATGCAAGCACCTAATTCAGTATTTGAAAATATACTGCAATTAAGGCCAGGTGAATTGCTGTCGTGTGATAAAGAAGGTACAATTAAGATTTTACAAATAGACCATTTTGATTTTGGTGCTGCTATACACGGTGCAGATGTTGCTGTAGATGATATTAAAGGTGCCATAGAACGCGCGGTAAAAAGACAAATGGTTAGTGATGTTCCATTGGGGACATTTTTAAGTGGGGGGATTGACAGCCCATTGATTACGGCGGTAGCTAGTAGTTATAAGAACGGAATAGGAGCTTTTACCATTAGTGTTCATGATACAAAGCTAGATGAAAGTGAAAGTGCTAAATTATATGCAAGTAAATTACCGGTTGAACACCAGATAAAAACTATAGATAATGAACAAGTTTTAAGGGTGGTGGATGCGCATTTTAAGTATATGAGCGAGCCATTTGGTGATTATTCCAGTATACCTACGTATTTAATTACTGGTTTAGCCAAAGAACAGCACACTGTTATGTTGTCTGGAGACGGTGGGGATGAGTTGTTTTTTGGTTATCCCAGATTTTTGGATGTTATAAAAAAAAGAAATTGGTTTTTGTTGCCTTATGGTATCAGAAAGCCTTTGGTGAGATTGTTGAATAAATTGGATATCATCAGTACCTGGGCTCCTTATAACTTTAGGGATATTGGGGAGTTCATTAGGGAAAAGCATTCATCAATTAGTAGGGACTACGTTGATAGAATGTTTAAAGGTGTGAGCTATTCCAAAGAATTTCAGGAACTTTATCATTTTGATAAAACTCCAACAAAGAAGAATTTGCTGTTATGGATGCGATGGAATGAATTTTATGGACATTTACAAAGGGTTTTGATTAAAGTAGACCGCATGAGTATGGGTAATAGTTTGGAGGTAAGGGTTCCTTTTTTGGATAAGGAGGTTATGGAAGCTGCTCTAAAGTTGGTCCCCAAACATTATCAGTCCAGTTTAGATTTAAAAAAGACGTTAAAGCATGTCATGGAAGCGTATTTTCCCAAGGATTTTATAAATCAAGAGAAAAAAGGTTTTACAGTGCCGATTAAGGAATGGTTGAATGAGGAGTTAAGAGGGGATGTGACCTCCATGGTGCTTCATAATGAGATTTTTGGGCATGAGGTTATGGATACAGATGAAATAAGAGGGTATGTTGAGGATTATTATTCAGGGAAACATGATTCTGATTGGGGTGTGTGGCATGTTTATGCTTGGCAGAAGTGGGCAAAAAAAGAAGGGTTGCTATGAAAAGATTAAAAATAGCTATATTTTCCGGAGCCATTCCAAGTACCACCTTTATAGAACATCTAATTGAAGGGGTTGCTAAAACTTATGAAGTGTATTTGTTTGGGGTAGTAGAAACCAAAACCTCTTATAACCATCCTCACATCAAAATAATTAGTACGCCAAGAGTGCATGGGTTAAACTTATTATTTACAATGTATAGGGGGGTATTACTAGGGGTTAAGCGTCCTAAAGACCTTCAAAGGCTGGGGCGCGAAATAAAGCGGTTTAACAAACGTTATGATAAATGGATCTGGTTTAGTAAATTTTTGCCTATAATACTATATAAGCCTGATGTACTTCATATGCAATGGGCTAGGGATTTGGAGTTTTATTGGTTTTTACAGGATAGTTTTGAAATACCTATCGTTGTTAGTTTAAGAGGAGCCCATATTAATTATACTCCTATTGTGACACCAAAAGTTGGAGAGCTTTATCGACAACTATTTCCTAAAGTCAAAGGGTTTCATGCTGTATCCAATGCTATACGTCATGAAGCGGAAGGGTATGGGGCGACTCCTGAAAGGATAAAAGTAATTTGTTCCCCTTTGCCGGCATCATTATTCAATCAATTTGAAGTATTAGCATTTAGTCCATCCAATTCCATAAAAATATTGAGCGTAGGTCGTTTTCATTGGAAGAAAGGTTATTCTTTTGGATTGAAGGCAGTGGCCGAGCTAAAAAGGAGAGGAGTCGATTGTACCTATACTATTATATCTTCAAATGCGTTAACGGAGGACCTTTTGTTTCAGATTCATGATATGGGGTTGGATGACGTCGTGAATATAGAAAAAGGGGTAACTCAAGATAGTTTATTTAAAACAATGAAAGCTTATGATGTTATGCTTTTACCTAGTCTAGAAGAGGGCATTGCCAATGTGGTCTTGGAGGCAATGGCCTTGGGGGTGCCTGTTATCTCGACGGATTGTGGGGGGATGGCTGAGGTGGTGCGTCCGGGGGAGACCGGTTGGTTGGTGCCTGTTCGGGATCCGGAGGCTATGGCGAAGGCGGTGTTGGAGGTGATGCATACCTCAGAGGAGGACTTGCAGCGGATTGCCCAAAATGCCCATGATTTGGTGAAGGCGGAGTTTTGTGCTGAGCGCTCTATCCAACAGTTTCTGGAACTTTATGACCAGGTATTAGGAGGTGTCATTACGAGCGAGACACGAGCGAAGTAATCTTTAAAATGAAAAGGCCATACCATAAAGAGATTGCTTCACTCCACTGCGTTCCGTTCGCAATGACGCCTTTGGTCATTACGAAGGGGGCACGACTGAAGTAATCCGTATAATGAAAAGGCCTACCCTTAAAGAGATTGCTTCACTCCACTGCGTTACGCTCGCAATGACGCCTTTGGTCATTGCGAAGGAGGCACGACTGAAGTAATCCGTACAATGAAAAGGTCTACCCTTAAAGAGATCGCTTCATTCCACTGCGTTACGTTCGCTATGACGCCCTTGTCATTACGAAGGAGGCACGATTGAAGTAATCTGTACAATGAAAAGGCCTAACCCTAGAGAGATTGCTTCATTCCACTGCGTTCCATTCGCAATGACGTCTTCCGTCATTACGAAGGAGGCACGACTGAAGTAATCCTTAAAATGGAAGGACCTCCCTTAAGGAGATTGCCGCGCTCCACTGTGTTCCGTTCGCAATGACGCTTCTTAAAAATAGAGGGACCCCATTGAATTGAGCCTATGAAAAGTAAAACAACCAACCATCAGACAGGTCCTGCCATTCAGGATTGGTTTGCTTGATCAAGTCTTCTTTTCGCTTTCTGTTGCCCGCCTTAAGTTGTTTCTCTCTGGAAATAGCCTGAGTGATATCATCAAATTCTTCATAATACACCAACTTGTCACAATTATATCTATAGGTAAAACCTTTATAAACTTTTGTTTTGTGCTGATAGACTCTTTTTAGTAGATTGCTGGTGACGCCTATATAAATAACCGTATTGTTTTTGTTGGTCATAAAGTATATATAGGCTTTTTTCATAGTTTAAATTTATAAAATTTGTGTCATTACGAAGGAGGTACTACTGAAGTAATCTGTACAATGAATCGACCATACCTTAAAAAGATTGCTTCCCTCCACTGCGTTCCGTTCGCAATGACGCCTTTGGTCATTAGGGGAGAGGCACGACTGAAGTAATCCTTACAATGGAAGGCCCTCCCTTAAAGAGATTGCTTCACTCCACTGTGTTCCGTTCGCAATGACGCCTTTGGTCATTACGAAGGAGGTTCGATTGAAGTAATCTGTATAATGAAAAGGCCTACCCTTAAAGAGATTGCTTCACTCCACTGCGTTTCGTTCGCAATGACACCTTCCGTCATTACGAAGGAGGTACGACTGAAGTAATCTTTCAATCTAGAGGGCTTGTTGTAACCATAAGAAGTCCTCACTTCCTTTACAAAACAGGTTTGCTCCTAATTAAGTCCAATCAAGAAGAAAAATACCAATCCATTTCCTATATTAGCGCAGTAGCTAATGAAAACCATCAAAACACCCATCATTCCGAGTAAACAGACCTTTGCTAAGGTAAAAGCCCCTCATGAACTGCATTTGGAGGCTATTTGTGTGTTTACAGCCATTGGTTTTTTTCTGGATATGGATACCTATTGGAAGGACCAGGTGGTATTGCGGCCTGGGAGTGTGCATGAATTGGATGCCGAGGGGTATTTGCAAGGTTCCAAGCCCTATTTTAAATGGGCGTACCGACCGGAAGACCTTAATTTTTCCCAAGCATTGGAGCGTTATGGGGATCTTTTGGAGGAGATTGTTGGAGGGCAGGTAGCGGGACAAGAGGTCATTTTGCCTTTGTCGGGCGGTTTGGACAGCCGGACTTTGGCAGTTGCTTTACAGCAGACAGGTGCTTCTGTAGCCAGCTATAGTTATGATTTTGCTGGGGGCTATCCGGAAACGGCTATTGCTAAGCAACTTGCAAAAAGTGCAGGCATGCCTTTTCAGTCGTTGCAAATTCCTAAAGGTTATTTATGGGAACGTTTAGAAGATCTTGCCAATTTGAATGGCTGTTATGCCGATTTTTGTAGTCCTAGACAAATGGCCGTTACAGAACACTTACAGGATTTGGGAGACCTTTTTCTTTTGGGACATTGGGGAGATGTGCTGTTTGATGATATGAAAGTACCGGACTCCCTTCCTTTTGAGGCGCAGTTAGAGGTGTTACTAAAAAAGCTTTTAAAGCCTGGAGGTTTGAAATTGGCTCAACAATTATGGGAGGTATGGGACTTGAAAGGCAGTTTTGAAACTTATTTGAGGGAGCGGGTTGGCTGTTTGCTAAAGGCTATTGACATTCCTGAAAGTGCTAATGCCCAGATCAGGGCTTTTAAGAGTCTGTATTGGGCCCCTCGATGGACTTCAGTAAATTTGTCGGTGTTTGAGAGTGTCCATCCTATTGCCCTTCCTTATTATGACAACCGCATGTGTGCATTGATTACTAGCATTCCTGAAGCCTTTTTAAAAGGGCGGCAGCTACAAATTGCCTATATACGGGAACGGGCACCGTACTTGGCCAAGGTGAAATGGCAGGACCAGCGCCCTTTTCACCTCACTAATTATCATTGGAATAAAGCGCCTTTTAATTGGCCCTATCGCCTTATCAATAAAACGCAACGGGCTATAAAGCAGCGATTAGGGACTCCTTATGTTCAGCGTAATTGGGAGTTACAGTTTTTAGGAGCTGAGAACCAGTCGGCTTTGGAAGCTTATTTATTAACTTCGCCGATGGTATTGGGTTTGCGACAATCTTTTATTAAGGAGGTGATTGGTAAGTTTTACAAGCGGCCCAACCCCCAAACGGCCCATGCCATAAACATGTTATTGGTATTGACTGCTTTTAACCAACAAGAGGCCTCCAGCCGAGCATCAGGAGCAGCAAGAAGCGTATGACAAAACGTATAAAAATACTCTTTACCATCCCTAATTTTGATACCGCAGGAAGCGGGAAGGTGATTTATGATTTGGTAAAGGGATTGGATAAGGTGCTATTTGAACCGCATATTGCCTGTAATCATGATGGCGGTGCTTTTTTTAAGGACGTGAAGGGCTTAGGTGTGCCCATTCATATCGTCAATTTTTGTGCACCCTACCGTCCATTTTATAGCTTAGCGTTTAGAATACGAACCATAGCCCGTTTTTTTAAGCGGGAGCAATTTGATTTGATCCATTCCTGGCATTGGAGTTCGGATTTTACGGAGGCCTTGGCCGCCAAATGGGCGGGTATCCCCTATGTGTATACCAAAAAGGCTATGGGCTGGGGCAATAAGGCTTGGCATTGGCGCAGTCAGTTAAGTGCCCAAATCATTGCCATTAATAAAGATATGGAAACAGGGATCTTGGCCCCTTATAATGATAAGGTACGCTATATGCCCTTGGGGGTAGACCTTCAACGGTTTCGTCCCTTGAACCGAACTAGGACCACTCCTTTAGGACATAGTTTTCAAGATAGCGATTTTGTTATTGTATCTGTCGCTAATTTGGCTCCCGTAAAAGGGATTGAAGTGTTATTGGAAGCTGTGCACCTCTTGAACAATCCTAGAATACAGGTGCTGATTGTGGGAGACCATGAGAATACCTATGGTAAGGAACTAAAGCGTACTTATACATCTTCTCATATTATGTTTATAGAGAAACAAATGGATGTGAGGCCCTTTTTGGCCGTTGCCGATCTGTTTGTGATTCCTACCAAGGATGAGGGACGTAAGGAAGGTTTGCCACTAGCTCCCTTGGAAGCCATGGCTTCGGGGCGTGTGGTGATAGGTTCCGATATTCCAGGAATTCGGGATTTACTTGAAGGTTGGGATGACTTATTGTTCCCGGCGGGGGATGTACAGACCCTTAGGGATAGCCTTCAGACATTTTTAACCTTGGATGTCAAGACCAAAAATGCTTTGGCCACCGATATGTTGCAGCGCTCCCAAAATCAATTTTCCTTAGACAAGTGCATACAAGAACATCAAAAGTGTTACCAACAAATATTGAAAACCTATGCTGTTTAATTCGATAGATTTTGCCGTTTTTTTACCCTTAGTATTTGCTTTGTATTGGGCGTTTGGAGGTGAGCGTCGGCAACTGCAAAATGTTTTGATAGTCATTGCCAGTTATGTGTTTTATGGCTGGTGGGATTGGCGCTTTTTGAGTTTGATTGCCTTTAGTACGCTTGTGGACTATACTATTGGCTTACAATTAGGGAAGAGGGCCAATCCTAAAGAACGGAACTATTTATTATGGACCAGCATTGTGGTGAATCTGGGCCTTTTGGGATTTTTTAAGTACTATAATTTTTTCATAGCTAATTTTACCGAGGCCTTTTCGTTTTTTGGGATGGAGATCCAACCCAATACCCTTCATATTATCCTGCCTGTAGGGATTAGTTTTTATACGTTTCAAACCTTGAGCTATACCATAGATGTGTACAGACAGCGTTTGGAGCCCACCAAGGACTTTGTGGCTTTTGCTGCTTTCGTCAGTTTTTTTCCGCAATTGGTGGCTGGCCCCATAGAGCGGGCTTCCCATTTGTTGCCACAGTTTCAAATACAGCGTCAATTTAACTATCAAAAATCGGTAGACGGCTTGCGTCAAATTCTTTGGGGGCTTTTTAAGAAAATAGTGATTGCTGATAATTGCGCCCAGTTTGTGAACATGATTTTTGAACATCATCCCGAGCATTCGGGAAGTACCTTGTTTTTGGGAGCCGTATTTTTTGCCTTTCAGATATATGGTGATTTTTCGGGCTATTCGGATATCGCTATAGGGACGGCCCGTTTATTTGGCTTTGATTTGATGCAGAATTTTGCAACCCCTTATTTTTCTAGGGACATTGCTGAATTTTGGCGACGTTGGCATATCTCCTTATCCACCTGGTTCCGGGATTATGTGTATATTCCTTTGGGAGGCTCTAGAGGCTCTAAAGGAGTGGTGTTGCGCAATGTGTTGGTCATTTTTTTTGTGAGTGGGTTTTGGCATGGTGCCAATTGGACTTTTTTGGTATGGGGAGGCTTAAATGCCGTCTACTTTTTACCTTTAATTCTCTTAAAACAACACAGGAAGCACACCGAAGTTGTGGCCCAAGGACAATTGTTGCCCAATTTTAGGGAATGTTGGCAAATGGGGAGTACCTTTTTACTAACAGTTGTGGCCTGGGTATTTTTTAGGGCTGCTAGCGTGACGGAAGCGCTGTCTTATCTTAAAGGTGTTTTTAGTTCCTCTTTGTTTTCGATTCCTGGGATACGGCCGAGTTTTTTGTTGGTGTTGTTGGGGCTATTTGTTTTGGTAGAATGGCGCGGTCGGGAAGGGCGGTATGCCATAGAGCATTTATGGTTAAGGTATCCCAAGGCCTTGAGATGGGGGCTTTATTATGTGATTGCTATGGTGATATTTTTATACGGAGGAAAGGAACAGGAGTTTATATATTTTCAATTCTAGGATGCGTGCATTTTTGATAAAGTGTTGTGTTTTTTTGCTGGTACTATTTTTAAGTGGAATGGGGGTGTTTTTGTTTGCTGATGGCCATGCGGATGCCTTCTACCTTAAATTGACCAGCCCTCGGCAACAGTCTTTGATTATTGGCTCTTCGAGGGCGGCCCAAGGGATACAGCCCGATATGTTCAATGCTCGATTGCCTCGCTTAAAACTTTATAATTACGCCTTTTCAAGAGTGCATACTCCTTATGGGGCTCCCTATTTGGAAAGTATTAAAAATAAGTTGGATACAGACACCCGTAATGGCCTTTTTATTTTAGAGGTGAATCCATGGACCCTTTCGGATAGTAAAGAAGAGGTGGGCGATGGCGACTATTTTAAAGAGATAGAGTCCTTTTTAGGAAAGGTCCACAATGTCACTGTCACCCCAAACATTCCGTATTTGCTATCTTGCTATCCAGAACGGAATGTAGAATTACTTAGTAAAAAATGGATGCGAGAGAAATCGCCTCAAATATTTGTGCATTCTGATGGTTGGTGTGAAGTGCGCTTTAATAAAGGTAATGAGAAACGAGGAGAAAGAGATAAGATAACTCTAAAGCGTTATGAGGCCATAAGTGAAGAGAGTATAGGGATTTCGAAGAGGCGTTTGGATTGCTTAAAGGAAAGCATCAAATTTTTGAAGAAACATGGCTTAGTGGTGTTGGTACGTATGCCTGTGGCCGAAACGATGTATGACCTAGAGCAGGATTGTTTTCCTGAATTTGACGGGGTGATTTTTAAGATGGCGGAGGAAGCTGAGGTGAGATATTTTGATGGTAGTTCTCAAAGATCATGTTACCAGTATACGGATGGGCATCATTTGGATGTTGTGTCTGGGCGACGATTTACGGAATTTTTAGTTGACTATATAAAACCATTATTATAGAACTTAGAACACCCATAAAAGTAGGCATTGTATTATCGCAACCACCGGCCTATTCGGAAACCTTTTTCAATAGTAAGATTAAGGGGTTGCAAGGCTCTGGTCTGGAAGTGAGTTTGTTTGTGCAGCAGAATCTAGAGGACTATGCCCAATGTCCAGTATATACGGCTCCTATTGTAGCCAAAGGGATGTTCCGAAGAAGTGTTGGTTTTTTGAGGGTATTTGTTGGATTGCTGCCTTATAGAGAGCGGGTTCTGAGCTTTATTGGAATGGAGCGAACCACTGGGAGATCATGGGGGCAGATCTTGAAAAACCTTTATACCAATGCCCATTTGTTAAAGGCTGATTTGGATTGGCTGCATTTTGGATTTGCCACGATGGCCCTGCAAAGTGAATATGTGGCCAAGGCTATTGGTGCTCAAATGGCGGTAAGCTGTAGAGGCTTTGATATGGATGTATATCCTTTGAAACACCACGGGTGTTATGATTTGTTATGGCAACAGGTGGATAAATTGCATCCCATTTCTGATTATATGTACCAAAAGGCGGTAGCATTAGGTTATGCTAAGGATAGAGCTTTTCAAATAATTACCCCGGCAGTAGAATTGAAGGAAAATGGCGTGTCTAAAAAAGTAGTATCAGAAACATTGAAATTGTTGACGGTGGCAAGGCTTCATTGGATCAAGGGGTTGGAGGATATTTTGATTGCTTTAGCATTATTGAAACAAGCAGGTTATCAATTTGAATATAAAATTATAGGTAAAGGCGAGCTTAAAGAATCTTTATTGTATGCTATCCATCAACTAGGTTTAGTAGATTGCGTTGAGCTTATGGATGCTTTGCCTCATGCAAAGGTTTTAGAAATTTTACAACATACAGATATTTATATACAATACAGCCTTAGTGAAGGATTTTGCAATGCTGTATTAGAGGCTCAGGCTGCAGGCTGTTTGTGTGTTGTATCTGATGGAGGTGGGCTTCCTGAAAATATTTTACATGAGGAAACGGGTTGGGTCGTTCCAAAGAGACAACCAAAATTACTATTTGAAACCCTTGAAGGGGTCATTAAGGCTTTGAGTACAACGGAAGCTCAAGAGGTAAGATACCAAGCTATTAGAAGGCTAAAAGAGACGTTTAATTTGAGCAAGCAGCAAGATGAATTTAATAAATTCTATCAGTGAGTTATTGGTTTTTAGGATAAATTCGAGTTAAATGTGTTGCTGTAGCTTGATATTTACTCATATGGTAAAACAAGAGAATCAATTTGCCTAGAATATCTTTTAAAACATTAGTTGTTAGTCACTAATTAGAAAGTTAAAGAAAAATCGTAGAGGTAAATAAGGAGAAGATTTAAGGTTTTGAACTTAATGCAGAACTAGCATATTTTATAGATAATTATATGATACAATTTAAGTATTTGATGCAAGATGTCAGGCGCATGATTGGTAGAAATAAATTAAGGTGGCTTATTATCTTGATAACACGTAGTTTTGTTGGTGTTTTTTTTTACAGATTTGAACGGTGTTTGTATTTGGTTTTTGGTGATTATTATAAATATATAAGGATTTTCTTTTTACCTCTATTGTTATTGGTACAGGCATATTCCAATTTAGATTTGCACTATAAAGCTAATATAAAGGGGGGGCTATTGATTTTACATCCTGCGATGGGTTGTGTTATTTCTGGTTATTGTAATATTGGAGAAAATTTAACTCTGACGGGAGGAAATATTATAGGAGTGGGAAAAGCTGTAAAAAACAAGGAGTATAGATTAGATAATAACTGTAGTTTGGGTGCAAACGCAGTTATTATTGGGCCAATTATTTTAGGAAAGAATACTGCTGTAGGAGCATCGGCTTGTGTTGTTAGGTCTTTTGAGCAGGGAGAGGTGACCCTTTTAGGTGTTCCAGCAAAACCTTATATACGGTAATGATGCTTTTTAAATTCCTGAACTATCTCCAACCCACCCATTATTTTTCTTTACACAAGACTGGTGGGACGGGAGTATTCCCTAGGGTAGAGGTCTTACCAGAAGTGGTTAAGTCGCAGTTGGAAGCGGATACGCGTTTTGAAAGTGAGTTGGCACAACAGTACGACCTGTCTTGGCAGGCTTTGCAGAAGGGGTATGTTGGGGATGCTGAGGTCTATTCTGAAACTGAAGCCTTACCTTTACCTTTAACAGACGAGTACCGATTTATTCGCAAGTACTTTAATAAGGCTTGGGTATGGTATGTGTTGGGATTGCGCTTGGGCAGTTTTTGTAATCCTATTAAGGAAGTCAGAGCCTTTTGGCGTAGTCGTCATGCCATACGGAGTACGTATTTAAAACATCCACTTAGTCATGAAGGGTGGGGCAGTTTTGAAAGTCCTTTACTTAACAAAACTCCCAAAGTATCTGTCATCATTCCTACTTTGAACCGTTATCCCTATCTAAAGGATGTCCTGAAGGACTTGGTACAGCAGGACTACCCTAATTTTGAGGTGTTAGTGGTGGACCAGTCCCAACCTTTTCAGGAGACGTTTTATAAGGACTTTGGGTTGGACTTAAACGTGTTTTACCAAGAGGAACAAGCCCTTTGGTTGGCAAGGAACCGAGCGATACAAGAAGCTCAGGGGGACTATTTCTTGTTATTTGATGATGATAGTCGTGTGGCACCCGATTGGATTTCTTCGCATATGAAGGCTTTGGATTTTTTTAAAGCCGATATATCTTCAGGAGTATCCCTTTCGAAAGTGGGGGCCAAGGTGCCTGAGCACTATTCCTTTTTTAGGGTAAGCGATCAATTGGATACCGGAAACGTTTTGATTGCACGGGAAGTGTTTGAGGCCATAGGCTTGTTCGATCGGCAGTTTGAAAAGCAGCGTATGGGGGATGGGGAGTTTGGACTTCGTGCCTATTTGGCTGGCTTTTTGAATGTGTCCAACCCCTATGCCGGGCGTTTGCATTTGAAAGTGGATAGTGGTGGACTACGGGAGATGGGCAGTTGGGATGCTTTTCGAACGAATAAGCTGTTGTCGCCACGACCCATCCCAAGTGTGCTGTATTTTTTTAGGCGTTATTTTGGGAGTAGGGCCGCCAGATATGCTCTGTTGCGCACCGTGCCAATGTCTATTATGCCCTATCGTTTTAAGCAAAACCGATTCATGTTGGTTTTGGGAGCTTTTCTGTCTGTATTGCTTTTGCCTTTGGTTGGAATACAGGTGTGGCGATCTTGGCGTTTGGCCAGTAGAAAGTTGGAGGAGGGGCCGATGATTGAGAATTTAGGATGAAGAATTTAGAAAAAAGAGCAAAGAGGAAAGAATCAAGAAACAAGACTAAATGGAGTAGTGAGCTCTTCTGCCCTTCGACAAGCTCAGGGTGACAAAGGAGTTAATAATGAAAAATTAAGAATGAATAATCTTAGAACAAAGAGGAAAGAATCAAGACTTAATAATTGGTGGGTGGTTCACTTTGATCCTTCGACCCTTCGACAGGCTCAGGGCAGGCTTGCTCAGGATGACCGAGTAATAAGCCCTTCGACAAGCTCAGGGTGACAAAGGAGTTAATAATGAAAAATTAAGAATGAATAATCTTGGAACAAAGAGGAAAGAATCAAGAACCAAGACTAAATGTAGTAGTGAGTTGTGAGTAGTGAAAAATTAAGAATGAGGAATGAAGCATGGAGGAGCAGAGTAAAGAAGGGGATGGAGAAAGTTGTAGGTATTTTACTTTGTATGAACTATTTGTTGTAGGGTAAATCCTGATTTGTTGATAAGAGCGTGTATAAGGTGTTTATAAGTTTGGGTGTAAGGTGTTGAAAACCATGTGTATAACTAATTGTATGATAGCTTGTGTGACACTTTTTTATAGCTACCTTAGTACCAGTTAATAGCAGTATCTTCAAAAAAGCCTTTCCGGTATTCATTTTATAGAGGTTGATTAGTGTTCGGAAGGGCTTTCTTGTTTGTAATGAGGGTGATTAGTGCAAGGTGGAAGTCTCATTAATCAAAACAAAACCAATAGAACAAGTTGATTTGTCCATTAGATCCAAGGGTGAGGGCAGAAGTGGTTATGTTAGCCATTTGAGGGGCCAATCTAAAGGTTTAAAGCAATAAAAATTCTCCTTAAAACTTGCGCCCTGCACGATTATAGCTTTATTTTACTGCATATTGCAAGGCGCTTGAAACCAAAACACATTCTTATCATTACTTCAGAGTTTCCCCCTTTACCGGGAGGGATTGGTACGCATGCCTATCAGTTATCCAAGTATTTGAGCCTTAAGGGGTATATCATAAGAGTGATTGCCGATCAAAGAAGTTGGCATGTTATGGAGGAACAGGAGTTTGATGCTCAGTTAGCCTTTGAAGTCATTAGGGTACCCTTGCGAAAGCTACGGGGCATCATGTATGTTCAACGGTTACAATTGTTATTACAATCTATGAGTTGGGCAGATGTGGTGTTGGCCTCAGGGAAGTTCTCGCTTTGGAGTGTGGCCTTAGGAAGCAAATTTGTGAAGTGCCCTGCAGTGGCAGTTGTCCATGGTACAGAGGTGAATTTTAGAAATTCATTTTTAAGAACTTCTATCCAGAAGTCATTGGATCAGATGGCTTATATTATTGCAGTGTCTAATTTTACGAAGGGATTACTTCCTGAGTATTTACAACAACGAACGAGCGTGGTCCCCAATGGTATTGAAGCCTCTTGGGGAGGCGATGTACTTGGGAATTCTGAAATTTTAAAGGGGAGTCCTAAGCTTATTACGGTTGGGCATGTATCTGAACGGAAGGGACAACTTCAGGTCATCAAAGCTTTACCTCGTTTGCTAAAACGGTATCCCGAATTGCATTATCATTGTGTGGGACTGGCCACGGAGCAAGCTTCCTTTCAGCGAGAGGCGGAGGCTTTGGGTGTAGGGGAACATGTTAGTTTTCATGGTAGGCTCTCTGAAAAGGCCTTGAAAAGCTTTTTGAAGGCCTCAGATGTTTTTGTGATGTTAAGTGGAATTACGGAAAGCGGTGATGTGGAAGGGTTTGGAATTGCGATTTTGGAAGCTAATATCCTAGGGATTCCTGCCATTGGGAGTGAAGGGTGTGGGATTAGTGATGCCATTGTACAAGGACAGACCGGTGAATTGGTGCCTTTGGGAGATGCTGAAACTTTATTGGAAGCGTTGGAATGTATTTTGGAGGCCTATCCACGGTATTCTAATTCGGCAAAGCTTTGGGCTTTGGAGCATGAGTGGGAAGTGATTGTGGAGCGGTATGTGGAGGTGATTGAGGATTTAAGCGTTAGCCCTTAGACAAGCTCAGGGAGACTAAGTTAGTAGTTAGTAGTGAGCCCTTCGACCCTTCGGCTATGCTCAGGACATGCTTGCTCAGGGTGACCATGTTGTGAGTAGTAGAGGAAATGTTGAGAATAGAGGTTAAAGAGTAAAGAGTATAGAGTATAGAGTATAGAGTATAGAGTAAAGAGGGCGGGAAAGCACTAATAATGAATAATGAAGGGAGGTAAAGAAGGTACTGAGGTGTTTTACTATGTCAAAATGAATTTATTTAGAAGATTTTGAAATTAGCGATTATTTCACATACGGAGCATTATACTGCAGAGAATGGCAATATTGTTGGTTGGGGGCCTACTGTGACTGAGATCAATCATTTGTTGGAAGTATTTGAGGAGATTTGGCATGTGGCGATGTGGCATGAAGGGGAGGCTCCAAAAAGTGCGTTGCCCTATGATTCGCCAAACATCCATTTTGTTGCGATTCCAGCAGTGGGAGGTCTAGGGCTTTCTGTAAAGTTGGTGATTTTATTGCAAGCTCCAAAAACTTTAAACGTTATTCGACGAATCCTAAAAGAAGTGGATTGTTTCCAGTTTCGTGCTCCAACGGGTATTGGGAGCTATGTTGTACCGTATTTAAGTTGGTATAGCCGTAAGCCAGGTTGGTTTAAGTATGCCGGCAATTGGAATCAGGCCCAACCGCCTCTAGGTTACCGATGGCAGCGTTGGTTGTTGCAACAGCAATCCAGAACCGTCACCATTAATGGCCATTGGCCAGAGCAACCAAAACACTGTTTGAGTTTTGAAAACCCTTGTTTGACACTTACAGAGGTGGAAGCTGGCCGTTTAAGGTGTGCACAACGGGTATTGCCGGAGCGTTGGACCTTTTGCTATGTGGGACGTATTGAGTCTGCTAAAGGTGTGGGACGTATTCTTGAGGCTTTTGGAAGTTTGTCTGCAGATGTGCAAAGGGAAATAACCGCTGTCCATTTGGTTGGAGAAGGTGCCGCCTTGGAAGAGTATAGGGTTTTGAGTGACACCATTGACGTTCCTATCGTTTGGCATGGTAGTTTGGCCAGAGAACAGGTATTTGATATTTATAAGCAAAGTGATGTGTTTTTGATGCCCACCACGGCTTCGGAAGGTTTTCCAAAGGTCATTGCCGAAGCCATGAACTTTGGCTGTTTGCCCATGGTGTCGCAAGTTTCGGCTATTAGTCAGTATGTGCAGCATGAACGCCAAGGGTGGGTGTTGGATACGGTAAGTATTTCCAATATCCAAAAGGCAATTGGAGAAGTGATGGAATTGACTGCAGCAACTTATCAAGGTTATATTGAAGAAGCCCACAAATTGGCAGGACCATTTACCTATGCACATTATAACCAACGTGTCCGAGATATTTCGGCAGGATTTAAAATTTAGCTATTTTTAGACCTTATTCAAAGTACGTGCGCAGTAATAGCTCTTCTAAATATATCACACAAATTTTGCTCCATATTGTTATGGGGGGCGTGGTCTTCCTTTATGAACCAATTGCGAAGTTATATTTTATTGGAGCTTTAGTTTATTTTTTATGGCAGGTCATTATGGGGCCAAGGAGGGATACTTCGTATCATGTTTTTTTGGCCTGTTCGTATTTTGTGGGTGCCGAGGTGTTTTTTAGGATGACCAAGGGAGGGCTTTCATATGAGGCTTCGAAGTATTTGGTAATTTTATTTGCCTTGATAGGGATGTTTTATAAGGGTGTTTCAGGAAAGGGCTACCCTTATTTTATGTATTTGATTTTATTGGTTCCTGCGATTATTGTTGCTTCCATTACTTTGACTTTTGATGCCAATTTTCGAACCAATGTGGCCTTTGTATTGAGTGGTCCCGCTTGTTTGGGTATTGCTTCCCTTTTTTGTTATGACCGGAAAGTATCCCATAAACAGATCTTAGATATGTTGCTCTATATGCTATTGCCATTGGTGGCGACTACGACCTATTTGTTTTTGTATAACCCAAGTATTAAAGATGCCCTTTCGGGCACTGCTTCCAATTCTGCTGCGTCTGGTGGGTTTGGTCCTAATCAGGTGGCCACAGTTTTGGGATTGGGGATGTTTATCATGGTGGTGCGTTTATTTTTACAATCGCCCAATCTTCTGTTAAAATTATTGAATGTAGGCTTGTTGGGAGCGATGGGGTTTCGGGCCATTGTTACCTTTAGCCGGGGTGGGATTTTCGCTGCTATTATTGTTGTTGGTGCCTTTTTATGGACCTTATTTTTTAGGTCTAATTTGAAGCAGAAAAACCAAATCATAGGCTCTTTTTTACTTTTGGTGATGGGTGTATCCGTAACTTGGGTGATTAGTTCTACCCAAACGTTGGGACTCATCGATAAACGTTATGCCAATCAGGATGCCCAGGGAAGGGAAAAGGAAGATGTTACTACGGGACGTGTCGATTTGTTTAGGGAGGAAGTGGATGGCTTTTTGGAGAGTCCGTTTTTAGGGATTGGTGCCAGTAGGACCAAAAATAAGCGTGTGGAAGAAACCGGTCACCATTTGCCCTCCCATAATGAGGTGGGACGTTTGTTGGCCGAGCATGGTTTTTTTGGGGTTTTAGTATTAATCATTTTAATCTTCACCCCCATAGCCTACCGGGGGAAACACCAAAACAACTTGTTTTTTTGGGCCTTTTTATGCTTTTGGTTTGCGACCATCAACCATTCAGGGATGCGTATCGCTGCTCCATCCTTTATCTATGCCCTGAGCCTTTTAAATGTGAGATATGAGAAACGTCCTGTATATAGGAAACAACTTAAACAACAAATACAGTAACCTTTCGTCTATACAGGTGCTAGGGGCATTGTTGGAAGCAGAAGGCTATGAATTGCGTTATGCTTCGTCCTATAACAACAAATTGCTGCGTTTGTTGGATATGTTTTATCATTGTATGCGTTATTCCAAGTCTACTGATATAGTGCTTATTGATACCTATAGTACGAGCAATTTTTATTACGCCTTTTTGGTGAGTCAGCTATGCCGGGTTTTAAGGTTGCCCTATATTACTAGTTTGAACGGGGGGAATCTGCCTGCCCGTTTGGTCAGTCATCCAAAATTGTGCGCTCTAATTTTTAAACACGCCCAATATAATGTGTCTCCTTCCAAATATTTAAAGGATGCTTTTGCAAAGCATGGCTATGCCAATGTAGTGCATATTCCCAACAGTATTGAGTTGCGCCATTATCCATTAGTAAAGAGGCCTTACGAAAGTATCCGTTTGTTATGGGTACGATCTTTTTCAAAAATTTACAATCCCCAAATGGCAGTTAGGGTAGTATGTGCTTTACAACAAAAGGGGTATGATGCTTCGCTTTGTATGGTGGGACCTGATAGTGATGGGAGTTTGGAAGAGGTTCGGGCTTTGGCAGAGGATTTGAATGTTTCGGTGCGGTTTACGGGGAAGCTGAGTAAGGCTGAATGGACCCAATTGGCCAAGGAGTATAATATTTTTATCAATACGACTAATTTTGACAATACCCCTGTGAGT
Source organism: Mangrovimonas sp. TPBH4 (assembly GCF_001280505.1). GTDB lineage: Bacteria > Bacteroidota > Bacteroidia > Flavobacteriales > Flavobacteriaceae > Mangrovimonas_A. The sequence continues at coordinate 165,195 of NZ_LBIO01000039.1, read as the reverse complement.
GTCATTGAAGCGATGGCCTTGGGTTTACCTGTGGTGAGTACCAATGTAGGGGGCATGCCTTATTTGATTACCGATGGAGAGAATGGTCTGTTAGTGCCACCAAATAATGTACAGACTATGGTGGAAGCTATAGAAAAGGTCTATGGAGATGTGGAACTTCGGGAGCATTTGATCCATAATGCCCGTACTGTCGTAGCCGAATTTGACTGGGAACTGGTCAAACAACGATGGAATGCCGTATTACATCCCTAAGACGCGCCTTTCTGTTAAATATCTTTATATATTTACGGCAAAATTCCAACTAACACATGGGAGGGCCAACCAAGGATATACATTTTGAGATTTCAGAACGTAAGGTATTGCTGCGTTTAATGGATTTGGGTATGGTTCTGTTAGGACTCTGTGTGTTGGAATATGGCTTTGGATTTGGATATCTTACCATAGATCAGGAGCATACGGTGCCTTTGGTGGTGTTGGGCCTTTACATTATGGTGTTTGGGACGGTTTTCGAGATTTATGATTTGCATAAATCGAGTAAATTGGATACGACCTTCCGAAATGTGGTATTGACTGCTTCCACCGTGGTGTTGTTTTATTTGCTGACGCCTTTCATTACACCTTTTCTTCCAGAAAAGCGTCTTCAGATTGTTTATTTTTATGTTGCCTTGATTGTGGGCATTTTTTTATGGCGTGTGGCCTATACCACTTTTGTGTCCTCTCCTAGATTTAATAAGAAGGTGCTGTTGGTAGGGGAAATTTCCAATATGGAAAATATTGTCCGCCCCCTGAAGGATTCTGATCCTAACTACCGTATTATCGGGTTTATCAACTGTGAGGCTGAAGCTGAGGCTCCGGTTAAGTTTAAGGGATTAAAAGAGTACCGTTCGGAGGAGTTGATTCCCGTGATTATTGAGGAACGGGTATCGGAGGTTTTGGTGGCCAGCTTTAATGCGGAAACCATTATGCCCGAGATTTATCATGATTTGATGATGCTTTTGGAACGTGGATTTACCATACGGGAATATACCCAGGTATATGAAGAGGTGACCCATAGGGTGCCCATTCAATTTATAGGTAAGGATTTTTATAAGTATTTTCCCTTTAGCCGCAGTAATCAAAACGCTCTCTATCTCTTTTTTCACCGCAGTTTTGATATGGTGTTTGCCTCTTTGGGACTTTTGATAGGGGTCTGTTTTTTGCCATTTGTTCTTTTAGGTAATGCTCTTGGGAATCGCGGTCCCTTATTTTATAAACAAGAACGGGTTGGTAAGAATGGAGTGCCCTTTCATATTGTTAAATTACGAAGTATGGTCGTAGATGCCGAGCGCAATTGTGGGGCCAAATGGGCAGTCAAGAATGATTCCCGTATTACTAAGTTTGGCCGATTTTTAAGGCGGTCCCGTATTGATGAGTTTCCTCAGTTCTACAATGTTCTGAAAGGCGATATGAGTATTATTGGTCCCCGTCCGGAGCGTCCTTATTTCGTAAATGAACTATCGCAAGTAATTCCTTTTTATGAAACGCGTCATGTGATTAGACCGGGACTGACCGGATGGGCGCAAATTAATTATCGCTATGGGGCTACTATTGACGATAGTTTGACCAAGCTGCAGTATGATCTTTACTATATCAAACACCGCAGTTTCTTCTTGGATTTAAATATTATCCTGAAAACCTTGAGTACGATAGTGTATTATAGGGGGCAGTAATGAATGAAGAATTGAGGATAAAGAATTGAGAATGCATAATTTGAGAACAAAGAGCAAAGAAAAAGAGTTAAGACTTAAGTGAGTTGTGCCCTTCGACCCTTCGACGATGCTCAGGACAGGCTTGCTCAGCATGACATAGTGAGTCCTTCTATCCTTATACTTTATTCAGGATGGGCTTTCTCAGGATGCCGTAGTTTTGTAGAAGTGTTTGAAAACTTGTACTGCTTAACATTTAAGTTTACCCACCCTTTAGATAGCCTTCTATAATCTAGGTCTTCTAAACATAGTAATGAGGAAAAGTCCTAGCATCACAAATAAACTGATACGGGCAATATAATCGCCTGCTTTGGTGTAAAAGGTCTGTTTGCTATTTGTATGGATAGTTCCTGTTAGGGCACCTTGTGTATTGTAAGGCAAGGTGGCCTCAAGATCTCCTTTGGCATTTATGATGGCCGAAATCCCTGTATTGGCACTACGTACAATTGGGCGGCGTGTTTCGATGGCGCGAAGGCGGGCATAGCTTAAATGCTGTTTGTGACCTTGGGTTTCTCCCCACCAAGCATCGTTGGTAATGATGGCCAAAAGGTTGGCGCCGTTACGGACGTAGCCTGTGACAAATTCACCATATACCGATTCGTAGCAAATGATAGGGGCAGCCTTGGTTATACCATCAGAGGTAGTGAATACCGAGCGTTCCTTTTGGGTGGTTTTCATGGCTACGGTTCCTCCCAAATCAATCATGACATCCCCAATCAAGGGTTTTAGGATTTCCTGGTAGGGAAAGTTTTCAATCCCAACAACCAGTTTGGATTTATTATAAAACTGTACGCTATCTGACGCGTTTAGCATGATGGCTGAGTTATAGTCGTCATACCAAAGATCGTCCCTCAATTGGTTGGTTTCAGAGCGCACTTTGGCAGGATTTCCGAAGACATCAATAAAAGAAATACCCGTTAAAAAATTGACCTTGGGATGCTGGTTTATATACCCATCCATGAAGGATTTAAAACGAGCATTTGGAAACTGCTTTAAACGCACATTGTCAGCAAATACGGTTTCTGGAGCCAATATCAAAGTCGTCTTGTCTGTAATGTTTTCATCGGTCAATTTTAATAGTAATTGAGCAATACTGTCGTTGGCGGTATGGTATTTTTCACTGTAAGGGTCGATGTTGGGCTGGAGAGCCATTACTTCAACAGGAGTTCCTTCATATGAAAAGATAAAGTAGCGAACGAGAGATATTCCAATTGGTAAAAGGATGAGTGTAGCCAGTCTTATTGCAGATTTTTTAAGGGGTTTTCTACCTTTTTCTTGATAGGCCAAATAGCCTTTAAAGGCAATGAGGTTGCCCAGCCATACCCAAAGGGTGCCCCCAAAGGTCCCTGTATATTCGTACCACTGGATCCAAGAAGGGTGATCAGAAAAGGCGTTACCAAGATTTAGCCAAGGCCAAGAGAATTCCCAGCCTAAATGTAATTTTTCAAAACAGATCCATAAGGTTACCAAAAATAGAAGGGCTTTATTCTGGGAACTGCGTTTTGCGATGGTATGGTAGAGGAGGATGACAAAGGTCATTAATAGGGAATTGACCAAAATGGCAAAACTGGCCCCAAATACATCCGCAAAACGCAACCAATTCGTGGTGATGAAATTCCAAATAACAAAGGCTAGGTAGGCGTATCCCATCAATTTTAGGCGTTTTGCCTTAGTGGAAGATTTCCTTAGGGACTGCTCCAATACCAATAAAGGTACAAAGGCCACAAACAATAAAAGGGGCATGCCATAGGTAGGCCATGAGAGGGCCAATAATAATCCGGAACTTATGGCAAGAATTGGTTTTTGCACTATCTAAAGATACTAAAATCGAGTTTCAGGGAAAATACATTGGAATATAGGGCAGCACTTTGGTCGCCAATATCGGTAAAAGCATAATCTATTTGTATGCCTCGGTATTTGAAACCTACCCCAAAATTGGGTTGAAATGTCGTAGTTTGGGAATCGTCAAACTGGGTTTCGTTTTGAAAATTCCCGAGGCCTCCCCTTAGAAACACCAAATCGGTATAGCCAAATTCAAATCCAAAAGCAGGGTTGATGCTGGCAAAGGAGGTAGAAATAATATCGTTGTTTTCCGCAAAACGGACATTAAGGTCCAAAGCCGTCACCAATGAATAGTCGTAGTGAAAAATGAACTTTTTGGAAAGGCCCAACTGAAGTTTTGGGATTGTGATTTCGGTTTTTTCCGGAAGGCTTTGGTTTTGCCCTTCCACAGCATCGCTTATATCATTGAACTTATCCTCGTCAATAGCCCAAGCATTATAAGTGGTGGTAATGTCGCGTGCCATGATTCCAAATTTCCAATCTTTGTCTGTTTGAAACTGGAGCCCAGCATCAAGTCCAAACCCCCAGGAAGAGGCAAAATCACCTATGATGCGTCGGATGACCTTGGCATTAATTCCATAACTGAAGCCTTGAAGTTTGAGATTACGGGCATAGGAGAAAGTCAAACCATAATCCGCCGTAGAAAAACGTTTGATACGATCGTAATTAATGTTTCCTTGGTCGTCTATTAATTGGGTTGTATCCAAAATATCGTCAACCCCAAAGCGAATGAGAGAGATGCCAACAGCACTTTCGGTGTCGAGTGGCATGGCAAAGGCCATATAATTGTAATTGGCAATATTGGCAAAATAACTGGAGTGCATCAGGGCCAATTGGTTGTCTTCCAGAGCGGTTAATCCTGCTGGGTTCCAATAGCCGGAATTTACATCGGCGGTTAGGGACACCACTGTATTGCTCATTCCCAAAGCTGCGGCGTCCACCCCTATGTTCATAAATTCGTTGGAGTATTTTCTAGCGGTTTGCCCAAGGGTTCCCAAGGAAACCAACATAAAAAGAAGCCCGATATAGTTTTTCAACAGCAAAAAATTTTTACAAAGATGCACAATATTTTTAACCTATTAAACAACAAATATGTTCACTTATTGTATACTGATTGTATGAAGTAACTTTCTTTTTGTGTTTGGGTTTTTAAACCCTGTTGTTAGGGAGGTGATATGGAGTGCAAAAAAGTTGCCTGTGGCGATTTTCCTTATAAACATTCCAAAATAGTTTCTATTTTTACACAAAACTAATGAAACGTATGAAGCGGCACATCCCCAATTTATTTACTTTGATGAATTTGTTTAGCGGTTGCGTTGGTGTGCTCTTTGTGGTATATGGTAATTTTGTGGCTGGCGCTTTCTGTGTGTTTTTGGGAATTTTCTTCGATTTTTTCGATGGATTTATAGCCCGCAAATTAGAAGTGAGCAGTGAATTGGGGCTTCAGTTGGATTCCTTGGCCGATATGGTGACCAGTGGTTTGGTGCCAGGCTTGGTAATGTTTAAATTATTGACCATGTCATTGGATGCAGAGCAGTCTACTGAATGGAATACCTTGATAGATTTTAATGGTGTTGCCTTTCAGCCATTGGCCTTGGTTGGATTATTGGTGACTTTAGGGTCTGCCTACCGCTTGGCGAAATTCAACATAGATACGGAACAGCAAACCGCCTTTAAGGGCTTGCCAACACCAGCCAATGCGCTGTTAGTTTTATCCTTGCCCCTCATTTTGGAGTTTCAAAGTACGGCGTGGCTTACACAGTTAATTCTCAATCCATGGTTTTTGGTGGTGTTTTCTGTATTTAGCTGCTATATCCTCAATTCGTCTGTGAGATTGTTCGCTTTGAAAGCTAAGGATTGGAGCTTTCAAGCCAACAAGGTGCGCTATAGTTTTTTACTGATTAGCCTAGTGTTGTTATTGTTACTTCAGTTTATGGCAATTCCAATTGTAATTGCCTTATATATTATACTATCGGTATTTACCAAAAACGCTTAATTATTTAAAGATTTACATGTATGGCCTCAGGTTTTTTCGCCTTATTGGATGATATTTCTGCCTTAATGGATGATGTTGTGGTGATGAGTAAAATAACCACCAAAAAGACTGCCGGTATTTTGGGCGATGATTTGGCGGTGAATGCTGAAAAGGCGTCTGGATTTGTATCATCTAGAGAACTTCCGGTGTTATGGGCTATTATGAAAGGTTCATTTTTGAACAAGTTGATCATTTTACCCATTGCCTTTTTACTTAGTGCTTTTGTGCCAGTGGCCATTACAATTATTTTGATATTGGGAGGTTTGTATCTGGCCTATGAGGGCGCTGAGAAGGTTTATGAATTTTTTGTGCCACATGCCCATCATGAGGAAGCGGGGGATTCTGAAACAGCTAAATCTCCAAAAGACATATTGGCCAAGGAGAAAAAAAAGGTGAAATCCGCGATCCTAACGGATTTTATACTTTCCATTGAAATTGTCATCATTGCCTTAGGGAATGTGATGGAATCTGAATTGATGGTGCAAATTGCGGTAGTATCGGTAGTAGCCATTATTGCTACGGTAGGGGTGTATGGAATTGTAGCCCTGATTGTACGAATGGACGATTTTGGCTTGAAACTTATTTCCCTAAGTGAGGGGGAGCCCAATGTCACTTATCATTTGGGACGTGGTTTGGTAAGAGCTTTACCCTTTGTTGTTAAAGGCCTTTCTATCATTGGGACCTTAGCTTTGCTAATGGTATCGGGAGGGATTTTTGCCCATAATATACCTTGGTTCCATGAGCATCACATTTTGGAATCGTGGCCAAGTTTGATACGCGAGTTTGTCATGGGGCTAGTGATTGGTGCCCTTGTCCTTGCAGTGGTGTTGGTAATTAAGAAGTTGGTTAAGAAAAAGTAACCTAATAGGTTTTTGGTCATTGGGATGAATGAAGCATTTAGATTCTTCAAAAGGTTCCACTTCATTCTGAAATCGAAGATTCCTCGCAGTCAATGACAAAATAGTAAGTCCTTAAAAGTGCAATTTCTTTTTACGGAGCTCGAAGTTTTGCCCCAAGTAAACTTTGCGCACCATTTCATCGGCGGCTAGTTCTTCAGGTTCTCCGGCTTTCAGGATACTTCCTTCAAACATTAAATAAGTACGGTCTGTAATGGCTAAGGTTTCCTGTACGTTATGGTCTGTAATGAGGATTCCGATGTTCTTTTTGGTCAATTGAGCCACAATACGCTGAATATCCTCTACCGCTACGGGATCCACCCCTGCAAAAGGCTCATCCAATAAGATGAAATTAGGGTTTGTAGCCAAGGCCCTTGCAATTTCCGTACGACGGCGTTCTCCTCCAGACAATAGGTCACCACGGTTTTTACGGATATGCCCCAAACTGAATTCATCAATAAGCGATTCCATTTTGTGCAATTGCTCTTTTTTGCTCATTTTGGTCAATTGCAGCACACTTAAAATGTTGTCTTCAATACTCAGCTTACGGAATACAGAAGCTTCCTGTGCCAAATAGCCAATCCCATTTTGGGCCCTTTTGTACATGGGATAATGGGTAATTTCGGTATTATCCAGGTAAATAGTACCTCCATTGGGTTTGATAAGCCCAACAATCATGTAGAAGGAAGTCGTTTTACCAGCACCGTTAGGTCCCAATAATCCAACAATTTCTCCTTGGTTGACTTCCAAGGAAACATCTTTTACAACCTTACGTCCACTATAGGACTTCATTAAATGTTCGGCTCTTAATTTCACAGGCTTATTTTTTCTTCATTCCTTCTATGAAGGCAAACTTACAATTTTTAATTTTATTATTTGGCACGGAAACATAGGCCGAAAATTAGTAATCATTTGCTTGAAAACAAGGTGGGACTAGTAGTTATTCCTGATTTTCCAAGGCTTCCCAAAATTCGTAGGCACGACGCAAATGCGGAATGACAATGGTGCCGCCCACCAGAGTGGCAATGCCCAAAGCTTCGCTCACTTCTTCTTTGGTTAGGCCTTCGTTATAGGCTGTCTGCAAATGGTATTTGATACAGTCGTCGCAGCGCAGTACTGCAGAGGCGACCAAACCCAACAATTCTTTAGTTTTCACGTCCAATGCGCCTTCCGTAAAGGCATTGGTGTCTAGGTTAAAGATGCGTTTGATGATCTTGTTGTTGTCGGCCAAGATCTTATCGTTCATTCTACTGCGGTAGTCATTGAACTCGTTTACTAAATCAGCCATGAGATGTTTGTCGTTTTTGTTTTTTAATAACTAATGCCGAAATATAGATACTCACTTGGTACAGGAGCAAAATTGGGATGGCCACAATAACTTGACTGGCAATGTCTGGAGGTGTAATAATGGCAGAGAGAATCAATACCAACACCAAGGCAAACTTGCGGTATTTTTTTAAGAATTTTGGGGTTACCAAACCTACTTTAGTTAAAAAATAGATGATGATGGGCAGCTCAAATACAAAACCAGAGGCCAAGGAGGAGGACCTAACCAAAGCCACGTAGGAGCTGACGTCTATTTCATTGGAAATTTCGGCACTTACGTTGTAGGTTCCCAAGAAATTAATGGATAGCGGTGTAACCACATAATAACCAAACAACACCCCTAAAAAGAATAGTAATGAGGTAATGACAATAAAACCACGGGAATGTTTGCGCTCGTTGGGATGCAAGCCAGGGCTTATAAAGTGCCATAATTGATACACTATATATGGAAATGCAATGATTAAACCTGCATATATAGAGGTCCACACGTGGGCCGAAAACTGTCCACCCATGGTACGGTTTTGTATCCTGAATGGCAATTCATCAGCGCAAAAGGTGGTATCTATTCCTATAAATTGAGAGATTTGGCAAAGGTACTTGTAGGTAGGGAAACTCATTTTTTTGGGGCCAAAAATGATGGTGTCAAAAATGAAATCGCTCATTAAAAAGGCCACAACTCCACCCAATAGAATGGCCAAGGTAATTCTTATTAAATGCCATCTTAGATCTTCAAGGTGATCCAAAAAGGACATTTCGTTTACGTTCTTTTTTGCCATTAGATAATTCCTTCTTTAATCAGATCATGTAAATGTACTACGCCGGCATACTTTCCTTTTTCTTCCACCAATAATTGTGAGATGCCATTGGCTTCCATGAGTTCCATAGCATCTACAGCCATAGCTTCGGCATTTATGCGCTTTGGATTACTGCTCATGATGTCTTTTGCGGTAAGATGCATAAAGGAATCGTTTTTGGTAAGCATACGTCTTAAGTCACCATCCGTAATGATGCCTATAATAGTATCGTTTTCCACAACCGCGGTAACTCCCAACATTTTTTCTGATATTTCAATGATGACCTCTTTCAAGTTAGTATCTGGGGCTACCTGAGGTTTTTGGTTTAAAGAGGAAAGGTCGTTGACCCTTAAATAGAGGCGTTTGCCTAAGGCTCCACCTGGGTGGTATTTGGCAAAATCCCTGCTTGTAAACTCTCTTAGTTCCAACAGGCAAATGGCCAAAGCGTCTCCGATAACCAACTGGGCTGTGGTACTGGTAGTAGGCGCCAAATTGTTTGGGCAAGCCTCATGTTCCACATAGGCATTCAAGATATAATCGGCCTGTTGCCCCAAAAAGGAGTTTTCGTTGCCAGTTATGGCAATCATTTTGTTTTTGGCGTTCTTAATAAGTGGGACCAATACCTTGATTTCTGGGGTATTCCCGCTTTTGGAAATACAAATCACAACATCGTCCTCCAAAATCAGTCCCAAGTCTCCGTGAATGGCATCGGCCGCATGCATAAATACGGCAGGTGTTCCTGTGGAGTTAAGGGTGGCTACAATTTTATTGGCAATAATGGCACTTTTTCCTATACCGGTAATGATGACACGGCCTTTGGAATTGTATATTAAAGACACGGCATCGGCAAAATCGTCGTTAAGCAATTTTCCTAGGTTGTCTATGGCATCCCGCTCTAAATCAATGGTTCTTTTCGCAGTTTTGAGGATGTCGCTTTTTATGTTCAAAATTTATTAATTTTATGGTTTGAAGCGGTTAAAGAAATTCATATCTTTAATCAAATGCAAATGTATATAAAATACTAATAGGGATTAATGAGTATCAAAGAAATTGACTTGCATTCAGCACTTAAGCAGTACTTTGGGTTTTCAAAATTCAAGGGATTGCAAGAGCCTGTAATTCAAAGTATTGTTGATGGCCATAATACGTTTGTGATCATGCCTACCGGAGGCGGGAAGTCGTTATGCTATCAACTTCCAGCCCTAATCAAGGACGGAACAGCCATTATCGTATCTCCATTAATTGCGTTAATGAAGAACCAGGTTGACGCTATTAGGGGGATTTCGGACAATGAAGGCATCGCTCATGTACTGAATTCATCACTTAACAAAACAGAAGTTCGCCGCGTAAAATCGGATATCACTAGCGGCATTACCAAATTATTATATGTAGCGCCTGAGTCGTTGACCAAGGAAGAAACCGTAGAGTTTTTACGATCGGTACCAATTTCCTTTATGGCGGTAGATGAGGCCCACTGTATTAGTGAGTGGGGACATGATTTTAGACCAGAGTATCGCAATCTGCGACACATCATTAAACGTATTGGGGAAAATATTCCCATTATTGGTTTGACTGCTACAGCCACGCCAAAAGTACAGGAAGACATTCTTAAGAGTTTGGACATCACCGATGCCAATTTATTCAAGGCCTCCTTTAATCGTCCTAACTTATACTATGAGGTCCGTCCTAAGACCAAACAGGTAGATGCCGATATCATTCGATTTATCAAGCAGAATGAAGGGAAATCGGGGATTGTATATTGTTTGAGTAGAAAACGTGTGGAGGAATTGGCCCAAGTGCTTCAGGTGAATGGTATTAAGGCCGTGCCTTATCATGCCGGACTGGATCCAAAAACAAGGGTTAAGCATCAGGACATGTTTTTGATGGAAGATGTGGATGTGGTAGTGGCCACCATTGCTTTTGGAATGGGGATTGACAAACCTGATGTGCGTTTTGTGATTCACCACGACATGCCAAAAAGTATTGAAAGTTACTATCAAGAAACTGGTAGAGCGGGACGTGATGGGGGTGAAGGTCATTGTTTGGCGTTTTATGCCTATAAGGATATTGAGAAGTTAGAGAAGTTTATGGCCGGGAAGCCGGTAGCCGAACAGGAAATAGGGCATGCCCTTTTGCAAGAGGTCGTAGCTTTTGCAGAAAGTTCGGTGTCGCGTCGTAAATTCATTCTTCATTATTTTGGGGAAGAGTTCGATAATGCCACCGGTGAAGGTGGAGACATGGATGATAATGTAAGACATCCTAAGAAGCAGCACGAAGCCCAAGAGGATGTGGTCACCATTTTGGATACTGTTAAAAAGACCAATGAAAAATATAAGGCCAAGGATTTAGTTCAAGTATTGTTAGGTCGTTCCAACGCTTTGATTGCTTCCCATAAAACTGATGAACAGCCTTTCTTCGGAATTGGAAGCCATCATGATAAACGTTATTGGATGGCCTTGATCCGTCAGTTATTGGTGGCGGGATATCTAAAGAAAGACATCGAAACTTATGGGGTAATGCGATTGTCAAAAGAAGGGAAGGATTATTTAAATGACCCTATCTCCTTTATGATGACCGAAGACCATGTGTTTGATGAAACCACCGATGATAGTATAGTAACGGCTGCCAAGACGGGAGGGGCTGTTGCAGATGCCAAATTGATGGGGATGCTTAAGGATTTACGGAAGCGCAATGCCAAAAAGTTAGGCGTACCGCCTTTTGTGATTTTTCAGGATCCTTCTCTGGAAGATATGGCCCTTAAATACCCAATGACCCTTGAAGAATTGAGTTATGTGCATGGTGTTGGGGAAGGAAAGGCTAAAAAATATGGAAAGGACTTTATAGACTTAATAGCCCGATATGTAGAGGAAAACGATATCATTCGTCCGGACGATATGGTGGTGAAAAGTACTGGAACCAATTCGGCCTTAAAACTCTTTATCATTCAAAATGTTGACAGAAAGTTACCATTGGATGATATTGCTGCTTCCAAAGGAATGAGTATGGAAGAGTTTATTAAGGAGATGGAGGCCATTGTGTACTCGGGAACCAAATTGAATATCGATTATTGGATCGATGAAATCTTGGATGAAGACCAACAGGAAGAAATCCATGAGTACTTTATGGATTCTGAAACCGATAAAATTTCTGATGCCATCGAAGAGTTTGATGGAGATTATGATGATGAGGAATTGCGCCTGTATCGTATCAAGTTTATCAGTGAGGTGGCGAATTAATTAGTGTTACCTATTCACAGTAAACAGTAAAAAGTAAATAGTGAAGGGAGCCAACGGCTCCCTTTTTTGTTGGGCTTCTGTCATTCCGACAAAGGAGGAATCTTATTACAGGTGAAACGGTTCCTTCATTCGTTTCACCCCCTTTTGAAATCGTAGATTCGAGGCAGTCAATGCCAACATATAATTAAGCTTCTTTTGAAGGTTTATAGATATCAAAAGCAATGCGGTGTTTTTTGGCTTCCAACAACAAACTTTGGATACGGGATTTTTTAAATTTAGCCATGTCTTCCTTTTCAATGGCAAAATCGATGCGTGTGATGCTTCGGTTGGAAACGTTGGAATGTTCAGATTCCAATTCTTCCATATCGGAAGTCATCACCATTTTGAAATCTTTGCCATTTATGGTCAATCGAGCTCCTTTAATGGTTTTGATATGAAAGCTACCAACGATAATGGTCTGTAAAAAATGGTAGCCTCCCAATTCATTGAAACCCGCGTAGCAAACATTCTCTGCGCCAACTGCAAAAGGCTCATCCTTAATATCGTTAATAATGCTTTCTGTATAGGAGTCTACATGTAATTTTTCCATGGCTCTGGGATCTCCAAAGGCCGCTTTTAGTTTGGTAAGTGAAAATTTCATAAGTGTTTGTTAGAGAAAGTGCAAATCTAGGTTTTAGGTCAAGCCTATCCAAACTGTATTGGAGATAAATGATGACTGTTTTTCTTAAGTGATTTTATCTTTTGGTTATTGCATCTTCTTAAGGGAAGCTTTCTGCTTCAACCATAGTTTAGTATCTTTGCGCATCGAAATAAAATACAAAGACAATGCAAGACGGTTTATACGCAAAATTTAATACAAGCAAAGGCGACATATTGGTTGCTTTAGAATTTGAAAAAGTACCGGGAACGGTAGGAAACTTTGTAGCCTTGGCAGAAGGAAATTTGGAAAATTCGGCAAAGCCACAAGGGAATCCTTATTATAATGGTCTAAAATTCCACAGGGTAATTCCAGACTTTATGATTCAAGGAGGATGTCCTCAAGGAACTGGAACTGGAAATCCAGGATATAAATTTGACGATGAATTCCACCCAGACTTGAAGCACGATGGTCCTGGTGTATTGTCTATGGCCAATGCCGGTCCTGGAACCAATGGTAGCCAGTTTTTTATCACGCATGTAGAGACTCCTTGGTTGGACAATATGCACACCGTATTTGGAAAAGTGGTTGAAGGTCAGGATGTGGTATATGCTATTGCTCAAGGTGATGTTATGGATGCCGTTGAAATTATCCGTGTAGGTGAGGCTGCTGAAAACTTTAATGCTATTGAAGCTTTTAGAACTTTTGAAGGTGCTCGTGAAGAGCGTATTGCTGCCGAGCGTGAAGCCAAAAGAGCTGAGTTGGATAAATTGGCTGCTGGGTTTGAAGAAACTGCTAGCGGTTTGCGTTACCAAATCATTCAAAAAGGAGCCGGTACAAAAGCTGAAAAAGGAAAAACCGTAGCGGTGCATTACAAAGGTCAATTGGCCGATGGGACTGTATTCGATTCTTCCTATAAGCGCAACCAACCATTGGAATTTACCGTAGGTGTTGGTCAGGTGATTGCTGGATGGGATGAAGGTATCGGTCTGTTGCAAGTAGGAGACAAGGCACGATTTGTAATCCCTAGTGATTTAGGGTATGGGAGTCGTGGTGCTGGAGGTGTGATTCCTGGTGATGCTACTTTGGTATTCGACGTAGAATTGATGGATGTAAAGTAATCATCCAATTTTATATATTAAAAGGAAGCACCTCATTGAGGTGCTTTTTTTATTGAAATATTATGGGTGTTTCCATTCTTGGAATGGCCATGATTTTAAAGGGTTGGGTCATAACCGTTGTAGCCATTCCTTCTGGAGCTTTAGTGGTTACGGTAACGGTGCGTTGGGTTTTTGTAGTTTCCAAATCGATGTTGATATGGTACCCTCCTGTAGTTTTCACATTTTCAAACACCGCAATGACTTGATAGGTCTTAAAATTAATATCCTTAAGCGTGAATTGCTCCGATACGTGATTTACACGATCCATTTGTTCTTTTAGAGCATGCCATTCTGCTTCGGTTTCAATAATGAGCTGTTGTTTGGGAATGCCTTCGTCTCCATTTCCGTAAAGGTTGCCTTCAGCAATTATAAAAGGTTCCATGTTTTGGGGCGTTTTATTGGGTTTTGAACCGCAGTTTATCAAGGTAAAGACTACGGTACATATTAGGAAGATTGTCTTTTTCATAGGATGATGTTTATAATCTCTTAGTGGTTTCTCCTGCCAAAATTTCAAATGGTAATTGGTTTTGACTTGGCGGTAACAAGCAGGTTGTAAAGGCACAATAGGCACAAGGCGGATTATACAATCTATTGAAATCTATGGTAACCGGCCCGTTGGTATTTGGTATTTTCAAGACGAAGTAGCGTCCGCCACCATAAGTGGTGCCTCCGGAGGTAGCATCACTAAGCATGATAAAACCATCGGCTTCGGTGTCGAGTTTGTATGCTTTACCTTCAAACTCAAAACTTACAAAACCTGTAAAATCTGTGGCATGCATATAGCCCAATTTGGATTCTACGTCTTTAGTTTGTGTTTGGTCGTAATAGGTGAATTGGCCTTCCAAGATAAAATCCGGGTTCAAAGGAAATGTTTCAAAGCCTTTAAAAGCATCTATGGCCGGATTTTTTGCATCCCAAACCCTAATATAGCGGTTTTCCCCTCTGGTAATAATTTGCCATTTCATATGCTCTTGATGTAGCATTTGTGAGCTTCCGTAGCTATCAAAAACCATAGGGAGTCTAGCTGATATGGTATCAGCTTCTACCAAAATAATTTTATTTTCAGCAGGAATGAATATAAGGCTATCACCTTGTTGGGTATAATTTCCCAAAATGGTTTGTAGGTCTTCTTTTGTTGTGGAAGGTTTGTTGCTGGCATTCAGACCAAAAACAGTACTACTGTCTGTGAGTTTCAACAAGCCAGATAACTGTAGATAGTTGTCCTTTCTCACCTTATTTTTTGACGTCCAAAATTCAGCAATCTCTTCTTTATAGGTTTGGTCAATTTTCTTTTCTGAGGACGTATGTCCACAAGACATTAAAGCAGCACATAAAAGGAAGAGTAGGATTCGCATGAATTGAGATTTTAGATTTGAAAAATATGAAAATTAAAGATACTCACTTTTTGGAAATAACAAGGGGAGGCACAATTCATCCTTAAAAACTAACAACTCAGTGGGTTTGAATTTTTAAGGGATTGTCCACTCATGATATTTGTACCAATAAACGAACCTATAATGAAATCACTTCTCTATTTATTGGCAATGCTGGTAGCAGGTAATCTGTTTTCACAACACCTTATTTCGGGAACAGTTGTGGACTCCAAAGGACTTCCCGTTGTAGGGGCCAACATTTATATTGATGGCACCTATGATGGTGCCACGAGTAATGAAGAGGGGCATTTTGAATTTGAGACGCTTGAAGTTGGGCAGGTGCATTTGATTGTATCCTATGTGTCTTACGAAACCCAAGATGTCACTAAAGCCGTCACAGACTTGCAAAACCTGAAAGTGGTATTGCGGGAAGCGGTGAATGCTTTGGATGTGGTGGTGATTTCTGCGGGAACTTTTGAGGCAGGTGATAATTCCAAGGTGTCAGTTTTAAAACCCTTGGATGTGGTGACTACGGCAAGTGCCTTGGGTGATTTTGTTGGTGCGTTGCAAACCTTACCGGGAACTTCTACGGTGGCAGAAGATGGGCGTTTGTTTGTAAGAGGCGGGAGTGCCGATGAAACCCAAATTTTTATTGATGGCATTAGGGTATTTACACCTTATACACCCAGTACCAACAATACCCCATCCAGGGGGCGTTATTCTCCATTTTTGTTTGATGGGATTACCTTTTCCACAGGAGGCTATTCGGCAGAATATGGACAAGCCTTGTCTAGTGTTTTGTTGCTGAATACCATTGATGAACCCGACCAAGAGAAAACAGATATTGGTGTGATGACGGTTGGAGGTGCTTTGGGGCATACCGAAAAATGGAAACGTCGATCCCTAAGTGTGAATGCCAGTTATATCAACCTAGCGCCCTATGCAGCAATTTTTCCTGATAGGAACGATTGGGACACCCCTTTTAGAGGCGCGCAGGGTGAAGCCGTATTTAGACAGCAGTTTGATAGTGGTCTGTTGAAATTTTACACCGCCTTTGATACCGGGAGTTTTGCCTTGACCCAAGAGGACATCAATTATGAGGAAGGGGTGTATGTACATTTAAAAAATAGAAATTGGTATACCAATCTGTCTTATCAAGGAACTTTGGGAAACGGATGGTCTGTACATTCGGGGGTGAGCTATACCTTGGGTAAAAATGAGATTGAGCTTATGGAAAGCAAAATTGACAATCGAGAGCAATCGGCACATTTTAAGTTGAAACTGAAAAAGCATTTCAGCAATAGATTGAAGTTAAGTTTCGGAGGTGAAACTTTTGTAACGAATTTTGATGAAGACTTTAAGGAAGATGCACTGGCAGTGAGTTATGGATTTAGTAACAGCATTTCGGCAGCCTATACTGAAGCAGACATTATTTTCAGTAAGCAATTGGCTTTAAAGGCTGGAGTCAGGGCCGATTACCATCATTTGTTTCAAAGTATGGAAGTGGCTCCAAGAATGTCCTTGGCTTTCAAAACCTCAAAAAATGGCCAGCTTTCTCTAGCCTATGGGCAATTCTATCAAACGCCTTCCAACGATTATTTAAAGTTTAATCAGACCTTGGAGGCTGCACATACGTCCCATTATATTTTAAACTATCAGTATGTAAAGGATGGCAAGATTTTTAGAGCCGAAGCTTATAGAAAGGATTATAACAACTTACTGACCTATGATGGCCAACAGCCCACTTTTGACAGTGATTTTGGAACCGATGGAGATGGCTTTGCCCAAGGCGTGGATGTATTTTGGCGTGATAACAAAAGCCTTAAAAATGTGGATTATTGGTTGAGCTATTCCTATTTGGATACCAAGCGAAAATATTTGAATTTTCCAGAGGCAGCCACACCTAATTATGCCAATGCCCATAACCTTTCTGTAGTAGGGAAATATTGGATTGAGGATTGGAAAAGTCAGTTGGGATTGAGTTATACCTTTGCTTCAGGAAGGCCTTATGACAATCCAAATCAAACCAAATTCATGGCAGCCCGAACTAAAAGTTACAATAGTTTAAGTGTGAATTGGGCCTATTTAATAAGTCCGCAAAAAATCCTGTATCTATCAGTAAATAATGTTCTGGGCATTAAAAATGTAAACGGTTACCAATATGCCAATACGCCAGATGCGAATGGACATTACAATAGGCGTGCTCTACTGCCAGGGGCAGATCAGTTCTTTTTTATTGGTTTTTTCTGGACCATTAGTGATGATGGCAAATCCAACCAATTGGATAATCTTTAGTAGTCTAAAGCTTAGATTTTTAATGTTAATTGATGGGGTTCTTTTTTGTTGGAGATAAGTTTAAAATCGATGTCATCAAAATTAGGTAAGGTTGTCATTTCCTTATCCAAAATGTTTTTGATTTCGGAACTTCTTGTTTGCAAATAGGAATTGGATATATTTTTTGAATCTGAATAAGGAAACAGTTTAACAATTAGGGTATGTTGGCTGGAAGAGCCCCCGAAGATACTGTTTGAAAATTTTGATTGGTAACTAAAGTTCACAAGGCTGTCTTGACCTTTTAGTTTTTGTATCACATCTTTATTGGAATTCAACTTAAGTGCTTCACTTAAATCAGGTGTTGGTTGCTTTTTGCTGGAAGGCATAAGGTTGCAGCTAACAAGTTGGCAAAAAGTAGCGAGGAGAATCATTGTTTTGATATGGTTCATAATGGTGTTTGGGTTAAGAATTAATATTGTGTTTCAAATCTAACAAAGTTTTTTAACCTATTCGCTAAGTCATAAAAACATTGAATTAGTACAATTCAACTTATAAAAGTTACAGTTCGGTAGACTTATTTTTAAAAACTTCCTAAAGCGCAGGATCTTTGTTTCAACATTAAAACTTAAAGTTATGAAACATTTTATTTACATCATTTTGTTGCTTTTGGGAAGCATCACCCAAGCACAATCCAATTTTGAAAAGGGCATGCAAAAAGCCTTTAGCCTTTGGGAGTCCAATCAATGGACTGAGGCCGAAAATTTATTTGAACGCATTGCCACCGCCGAACCAGACCAATGGTTACCGCATTACTACATTGCCCAGATGAATAGCTTGAAAAGTTGGGAAGAAAAGGATCCAGTTGTATTGAAAGCACAGTTGGACAAGGCCCAAGAGCATTTGAATACAGCAAAAAGCATTAGCAAAGACAATCCAGAACTCTTGGTGCTTCAGGCCCATGTGCTGACCAATTGGGTGGTATTTGACGGGATGACTTATGGCATGAAATACTCAGCAAAAATTAGTGAGTTGTATAGTAAAGCCAAGCAATTGGCCCCCAATAATCCTAGGGCGGTGTACGGGAAGGCTGAGTGGGAAATAGGTAGTGCCAAATACTTTGGGCAGGATACCTCGGCATTTTGCAAAGACCTAAACCATGCTTTGGAACTTTTTGCTACCTTTAAACCTGAGAGTCCCTTTCATCCAAATTGGGGACAGCAAAGATTGGAACAACTATTGGCAGAATCCTGTCAAGAAAAACACTAAAAAAAGGTCATGAACAAGTCAATGAAATCTGTATTTATCGCCTTTGGAATTGGCTGTGCTGTTTTTGTGTTTGGCAATTTGCTCTACGGAGGGTTTGCCAACAAAAGTGTAACCGATTATGTCATTGACTTTGTGTTTTACCAATTGTATGCCTTTGTGCTCGGTTACTCCAATATGTACTATTTTCAGTATTTGGAGCGCTTTCAATGGAAACATTACCTCAAGCGTATTGTGGTAGGTGTTTTGGGGGCTACCATCATTACCCTAATTGGTTTGTTTGTGCTGAGAGCCCTGACGGCCATGGTATTTAATGGGCATTCCTTTGGAAGTTTTTGGGAACAGGAAACAGCTGAAGCCTATAAGTTTGGGCTTTGGATTACCCTAACCGTGATAGCTGTTTTTCATGTGATTTTTTTCTACAACCGGTACCAAAAGAATAAAATTAAGGAACAGCAGGTCATTGCCGGAACGGCCAGTGCCAAATTCGATGCGCTCAAAAACCAATTGGATCCCCATTTTTTATTCAACAGTTTAAATGTACTCACCAGTTTAATTGAGGAAAACCCCGAGAGTGCCCAACAGTTTACCACCTCGCTTTCCAAAGTGTACCGCTATGTGTTGGAACAAAAAAATAAAGATCTGGTAATCGTTGATGAGGAATTGGATTTTGCCAGAACCTATATGACCCTGCTTAAGATGCGCTTTGAAGACAGTATTGTGTTTGATATTCCGGAAAAGGCTTCCAATCCAGACTATAAGGTGGTTCCATTATCCTTGCAATTACTGTTGGAAAATGCCGTAAAGCACAACATGGTGACCAGTTCAAAGCCATTGTATATTACTATTTATGAGCGTGAAGGAGCGCTCGTTGTAGAAAATAATCTGCAACCCAAACAAATTGTTAAACGAGGTAGCGGCGTGGGACTTGAAAATATAAAACAACGTTACCATCTGCTTACCAGCAAAACCGTTAATATTCACCAACAGCAAGGGAAGTTTTCAGTAGCCATCCCAATGCTGTCCAAAAAAATGTCAGTTATGAGAACACCTATACAACCCAATTCGCAATTTGACGATAGTTATTTGCGAGCCAGAAAACACGTAGACAACCTTAAGGGATTCTATTATAGTTTGATCTCTTATGTGCTTGTAATTCCATTTTTAATCTTCATCAATTACAAAACCTTTTGGGGCTTCCATTGGTTTTGGTTCCCACTTTTGGGATGGGGCATGGGACTGATTTTTCAGGCCTACCATGTATTTGTAAACGATGGAATTTTAGGCCAAAACTGGGAAAGCAGGAAAATTAAGGAGTTTATGAAGGAAGAAGAAAATCAACAAAAATGGAGCTGATTATGGAAACGTATCAAAATAAGGATAAGTACCCAACACGTTTGGAGGATACCTATATCTATAAGGAAGAAGCCTATATAAGAGCCAAGAAAAAAGTTGAAAAACTGGTAGGGTTTTATTGGCATTTGGCCTCTTACGTGATTGTCAATTTATTTATCATCATCACCATTGCCATTGCCAATCATGGGAACATTTGGAATTTTGGCACCTTTGCTACGGCCATTTTTTGGGGTGTTGGTCTCGGGTTCCATGCCTTTGGCGTCTTTGGTCCAGACCTCTTGTTTGGAAAGCATTGGGAAGAACGGAAAATAAAGGAGTTTATGGATAAAGATCAACAAAAATGGCAATGAACGCACTGATAATTGAGGATGAAAAGCCTTCGGCTAGACGTTTACAGCGCATGTTGGATAAATTGGGGGTAAAGGTCGATACCTTGTTGCACTCAGTGGAAGAGAGCATTGCTTGGTTCCAATCCAATCCCAGCCCGGATTTGATTTTTTTAGATATTCAGTTAAGTGATGGATTGTCATTCGAAATCTTTGAAGCTGTTTCCATTTCGTCACCTATTATTTTTACAACAGCATATGACGAGTATGCCCTACAAGCTTTTAAGTTGAACAGTATAGATTATCTTTTAAAACCTATTGACGACACAGAGCTTACCAAGGCTGTAGAAAAATACCAACAGCGCTTACCCCAAAACGGCATGGTAAGTTTAGATTTTGACGCCATAAAAAAACTGTTGGTCAACCCTATAGAGCGTGATTATAAAAAACGTTTTTCGGTAAAGGTTGGGCAACATTTAAAGTTGATAACAACCGAAAGTATTGAGTGTTTTTACAGTGAAAACAAAGGGACTTATGCCCATACGGTAGACGGAAGGAACTATTTGTTGGATACCACTTTGGAGCAGCTGGAACAGGAACTTGATCCCGACCTCTTTTTTAGGATCAACCGAAAGTTTTTTATAAACATTAATGCCATAAAGGACATGATTAGTTATACCAATTCCAGATTGCAGATCAAACTTGGGAGTTTTAAGGAACAGGATGTTATTGTGGCACGTGAACGGGTTAGGGATTTTAAGGAATGGTTGGAGTAGAGCCAATCTTTATTCATCTTCCAGTCTATTGTCATCAAAAGCTGAAGGGAGCATTTTTGGGATGAATTTTATAAAAATGGGCAAGAGGAGCATGCCCCCGGGCAGCAAAAAGATGGCCAAACTAGGGATGGTTTTAATGATGTCCAATAGTTGATCGGTTACCTTTTTTTGTTCCTCATCGGTAAGTGGCCTTGTCGTAGATTTTGTAAGTAGGACCATCAATTCCTTGCTCTGTTTCAATTCCTTTAACAAGCGTTTGCTGTTACGTTTTATGAGCTTGCTTACCATTCTGCTAGAATTGTCGTAAAAGCTCTGCACCATGTTTTTGGAATTCAATAGGGCTATTTTGTCTTTGTTGGTTTTGTAAAACAAATCAATATCCATAACGGATTGCTGGATGACCTCATCCGGTAGTTGTAGATCCTTTCCAAAACGTTTTAAAAACTTTTGTTCTTCGGTATCAATAATTTTGTCGCTCCAAAAGGCCATACATACTACATCAGTGATATAGAATTTGGCAAGCGGGGCTTCCATGCAGTTGATGACATCTTCGTAACTCAAAGATTCCTTGTTTTGGTATCTCAAGGAAGCCATGAGCAATTTTATCAAGCTTTTGTCGTACTGTGATTTTTCGGCTTTATAATCAAATACAGTCACCACAATGGTTTCTATGCAAGCTTCCATTTGCTGGATATAAGCTTCTGTGATGGTGTGTGTACCTAGGTACTTTTGATAGGCCAAAACATCCACAAACAGCAGGGCATTGGTAATAAAATAATTGAAGTTTTTGGTGATGATATTGTCATCGATATGCACGCGCTTGTCAATGATGCTCTCCAGAAGTTCCGAAGCGGTCTTTTCTCCCAATAAATCTTCAAAAAAGGAACTTTTGTAGGCTGCAATGGTATTGTAAAACGCCACCACACTGTCCAAAAAGTTTTGAGGCTCTTTTTGAAGGTGGTGCACATAATAAAAGGCCAGTAGCAGATTGACTTTTCCAAGTTCTTCGTGGGAGAAATCTCTGTTGGCAACGCCATCGAGGACTACTTCTACATTACTACCATAAATAAATCCGCAGTGTTTTAGAGACTCATAAAACTGATAGTCGCCATGGTGGAGAAAGGTTTCATTTTTGGAAACTTCCTTAAGACATTTTTTGATCCAACCATTGGCAGACGGGTTCATAGGCTTTTTTGAAAAATTAGGATGTAAAGATACTTTTTAATCTTAAACCCTAAGTTACTTCAAAACCAAATTAGCTTATGCTGTCTTACTTTTCTGAAATGAAAGGAATTATTCCATCATACCATCAAGAGTTTCTATAGTGCCATCTGGTCTGTGTTGCAATTCCACCATTTTGATACTCCTTAAGTGGGTAACACCATCCGATAATTTACTGTCATGATGGAACAGATACCATTTGTTTTCAAACTTACAGATGCTATGATGTGTTGTCCAACCAACCACAGGTGTTAAAATGACGCCGGCATACGTAAAAGGACCGTAAGGATTGTCACCAATGGCGTAGCACAACATGTGGGTGTCTCCTGTGGAATAGGAGAAATAATATTTCCCTTCATGATAGTGCATCCAAGCGGCTTCGAAAAATCTACGGTTATGGTCGCCGGCTTTTATGGGCTCTCCAAATTTGTCCAAGATGAGTAAATCCTTAGGCATTTCGGCAAATTCCAAAAGGTCATCGGTTAGTTTGGCAACTTTTGGGCAGAGGGCCGGTTCATGATCTTGCGGAATATGAGCAAAAGGGCTTTCCGGTTCATCGGCATTAAAATGCTCGGTTCTCCAACGCTGCAATTGCCCGCCCCAAAGGCCTCCAAAATACATGTAGTGTTCACCATCGACATCTTTAAACACAGCAGGATCAATAGAAAAACTACCTTTTATAGCTTCAGGTTGAGGTGTAAAAGGTCCCGTTGGAGAATCGCTCACAGCTACACCAATCCTAAAAATTCCTTCACGATCTTTTGCGGGGAAATAAAGGTAATAGGTCCCGTCTTTTTCGGCTGCATCGGGTGCCCACATTTGTTTTTCTGCCCATTGCACATCGTTCACGTGTAAAGCAATTCCGTGATCCACAGCCTCACTATCCGGTGTGTCCATTGAAAATACATGGTAATCTTCCATATCGAAGTGGCTCCCCAAATCGTCAAAGGCTTCACCGGCATCAATATCGTGAGATGGATAGATGTATAGTTTACTGTTGAATACATGGGCCGATGGATCGGCAGTATAGATATGTTTTACGAGATGTCTGGCTATTTTATTCATGAGTCGCGGTGTTTGTTGTGTTGGCCTGTTCGATAAGGTCGGTTACAATTGGTTTTGCATTATTGTTTCTGTCGAATAACAGAGGGTAATCGGTTCTACCGGGAATCGGAAAGTCATTTTTCCAAGAGTTTCCGTCGTTGACACCCCAAGTAGTTACCCTTGTGATGCTATTGCTGTGTTTCTTCCAAATATCAAATACTTTTTGGAATCGTTGTCTTTGGGCCATAGCCATGGAGTCTGTTAATCCAGCTTTAAACGGGTCCATTTTTTCCATATAGGCAGCACGTTCAGATATGTCTGCAGTCATTTGTCTGTTGGGCCATTTTAGCACCGAAAGATCAAATTCGGTAATCATTACGGTACCCAATTTTGAAAAGGCTTCAATACTTTCTTCGTATACCTTTAAATCGGGGTTGTCCATAGAAACGTGGCTTTGCATGCCTATGCCGGTCACTTTAATCCCTTTATCCTGAATGGATTTTACCAAATTGATGGCGCCTTGGCGTTTTTCAGGACTGGAAAGATTGTAGTCGTTGTAATATAGTTCGGCCTCTGGATCTATTTTTTCTGCAATACCAAACATAATCTCTACCCAATCCGGACCAATGATGGTATAAAATTTGCTCTCTCGCATCGTGCCATCTTCATTAAGGGCTTCGTTAACAACGTCCCAACCTTTTACTTTGCCTTTGTAGCGGGTCATGACAGTGGTAATATGGTCTGTCATACGGGCAATCAATTCTTCCCTAGTGACATCGTTCCCTTGGTCGTCTACAAACAGCCATGGAGGTGTTTGCGAATGCCAGGCCAAGGTATGCCCTGTGATAAACATGTTGTTCTTCACTCCGAAGTTGACAAAGGCATCGGCATCCTCCCAAAAATAGGTGTCCTTTTCAGGGTGAATCAAGCCTGATTTCATACAATTTTCGGCAACTATGGCATTGAAATGGGTTTTGATCACACTATCCGTAGATACATCCCGTCCATGAATTTGGTTGACGTTAAGCGCCGTTCCTATATAGAAATCATTTGTAAAGGCTTCTTTTAGGGATGTGATTTCTGGATTGTTTTCCACCTTGCTTGGCTGTGCTTCTTTTGATTTACAAGCCACAATCAAAAAGGAAAAAATGAGATATTTTAGTTTCATATCAAAGAATTTTCAAGATTTACATGCGTCGAGCTTTTAGGTCGTTTTCAATTTGATTTTCCATTTGCTTATTGATAACATAGAAAAATAAGATACTAGCACCAATTAAAAATGGAATGGCAGGATAAATACTTACCAACATTTTTGCTCCTTGAGCTACACTTTCGGGCTGAATGATTTCTTGACCTTCGGAAACCATATCCTTGGCAATGTAGCCGTAGCGTCCCAAGATCCAAGTTACCAAAGCGCCTCCAATGCTTAAGCCTGCTTTAAGGCCTACCATCATGGCGGAAAATATGATGGCAGTGGCTCGTCTATTGGTACGCCATTCCGAGTAATCGGCTACATCTGCAATCATAGCCCAAAGAATTGGGATGGTGACTCCGTAGAAAAAGCCATGGAGGATTTGTGACCAAAACATCAATCCAACGCTTTTGGGTTGAAAAAAGTAAAAGGCAATGATAAATAGGGTAGAGATGAATAGGGCAATGCCAAATACATCACGTTTACCATACTTGTCTGCCAATTTTTTGGAAATGGTAATCCCTATAATCATGAAGATAATCCCGCCAGCATTAAACAGTCCAAAACCAGCCGACACAGGGTCTGAACCAAAGAAGTTAATCCCCATGTTAGACATGCTGTCTAAAATAGGACTGATATATTCGGTCAAGGCTGCTTGGTCTACATAGTTATTGAAATAGTAGACATAGGAGCCTCCTTTCATGGCAAGGGTAATAAAAATCAAAATGGTTAAGGACAGCATGATCACCCAAGGTCTGTTTTTAAACAAATCGGATAAGTCTTCCTTTAAGCTTGATTGCTGTTCAGGTTTAGGAACAATGCGTTCTTTGGTAGAGGCAAAAGTAATGAGCAACATCACCGTTCCAATAATGGCTAACCATGTCATAACGGTTTCAATACCGGCAGCCTTGTCACCATCTCCGGCATACATTATAATTGGCAGCATCAACACTTGCACGAAAAATTGGGCAAACATTACGGCAACAAAACGGTATGCAGACATACTGTTGCGCTCTTTCATATCGCCGGTTATCACGCCACTCAAGGCAGAATAAGGCAGGTTGTTGGCGGCGTATAATAAAAGGAGTAGGGTATAAGTTACTACGGCCCAAATGACTTTGCCTTTATATGAAAAGTCAGGTGTTGTAAAGGCCAAAAGTGCTATCACTCCCAAGGGGATGGCAGTATAAAGGATCCAAGGTCTAAATTTCCCCCAACGGGATTGGGTTCTATCGGCAAGCACCCCAATAATAGGGTTGAAGACAAAAGCGGCCACAAGGCCAACGGTGAGCATGATTACCGAAGCATGGTTGTTGTCCAAGCCATAAATGTCGGTATAGAAAAAAGCCAAGTAAGTAATTAGGGTTTGAAATACAAGATTGGCGGCCAAATCTCCCAAGGCGTAGCCAACCTTTTCCATTACGGAGAGTTGTTGTGAATCTGAAGTCATCTACAAGTAGTTTAATTATGGGTTAGAAGTTAGTTTTTGTGGATTATTACCTCAGCGAATCCATCTGTTTCTGCCTTTTCAATTTTCGGCTTGCAGAAATAATCTCTTTTGCAATCTACAAAAAATATGGGCTATTTTTAAGGAAAAATGCAATCGATTGTGAAAGAGTTTATGGATAATTGATTTTGCTAGTGAAATAGGGGGCTTCGGAAGGTTTTAGATGGGGTTGAAAGCATAAAAAAAGATGCCCGAAAACGAGCATCTTTTTATTGTAGGTTTTAAGAGAGGTCTTACTTCTCTTTTTAGCATGTTAATCTTATTCAATAATACCTCCACAGCTTACGCGAGTACCGGCATCACCCGATGGTTGTGAGGTGAAATCATCGGTTCCTTCATGTACAATAACTGCTTTACCCAAAATATCCTTAGAAGGGTCTCCACAGCCAATACACCACTCATCGGTATTAAAGGTAATCGAGCCATGCCCTTTGGCGTCCGCAGTAAAATTGCCAATATCTCCTTTGTGGTACCCGTCGTTGCTGCCCCATTTTCCATGAGGTTGTGCCGTTGGGTTCCAATGCCCTCCGCTAGATTTACCATCCTCGGACGAGCAATCTGCTTTTTCATGCAAGTGGATAGCATGGCTGCCTTCACTCAATCCATCAAATACGGCTACCATTGACACAATACCATCGGTTTCTTTAAAAAGGACATTTCCAGAAACGTTGCTATTGCTTTTGGGCTCCAATCTAACCTTTATTTTTTTGGTTTCAACGGGATTGTTGTCCATCTCTTTTTTCTCTGGCGTTGCTACGGTTTCAGTACTTTCTGGTTCGGAACCTTCGCTAGGTTTTTTATGGTCGCTTTTACATCCCAAAAAAAGGCCAAATGCCAATAATGGAACTATTAAAATTGATTTTTTCATTGCTAATTTGGTTTGAAATTCACGGAAAGTTAAGGATTAAATGAAGAAAACTAAAATTTATTTTAAAGGTTGAAAGGCATTAATTTGATTCAGAATAAATAAGATTTTAGATGTTAATTTCATGATGAATGTACGTAAAAGCTGAATAAAAATCGTAATTTTATCCTTGGAAAAAACATAACCTAAACTACTTATTACAATGAAAAAAATTATTGTTCCCGTTGACTTCTCTGAATATTCAGAATATGCCTTGGAAGCAGCGGCAGCCATAGCCAAAGAGCACGATAGTGAATTAATGGTAATGCACATGCTTGAAATATCCGATGCCGTTTTGAATACGGGAGATCTAGAGCAGGGAGAGAAGGCTGTATTCCTATTAAAGATTGCCGAGCAAAAATTTGAAACCTTTTTAGACAAGCCTTATTTGGAAGGTTTGACTGTAACCCCTGTAGTGAAGCATTTTAAAGTGTTTAGCGAATTGGCAGAGGTAGCAGCCAACCATAGCGTGGATTTAATTGTTATGGGGTCTCAAGGTGCTAGTGGATTCTCTGAGATTTTTGTAGGATCGAATACTGAAAAGGTAGTAAGACATTCTGAAGTCCCTGTATTGGTGGTGAAAGAAAAATTGTCTAGCGTAGAATTTAACAACGTTGTATTTGCCAATGATTTCTCAGGAAAATCTATGAAAGCTTATAAAAAAGCAATGACGCTTTTTAAAAGCATGAATGTAACACCTCACGTACTTTATGTGAACTTGCCTTCAGATCACTTTAGAAACTCTGATGAAATTGATGAAAAGATCACGACTTTCTTGACCAAAGCCGATGGCAATTTGGATAATAAGGACAACGTTACGGTTGTTAATGATTATACAGTGGAAGGTGGAGTTTTCAATTACGCCAATAAAATCGATGCTGATTTAATTGCGGTTGCCACGCATGGTAGAACAGGCTTTTTGCATTTCTTTGAAGGAAGTATTTCTGAAGATATCGCCAACCATGCTTCTTTGCCAGTGTTGACTTTTAAAATGTAAATTTTAAGTGATAAGAAAAATTAAGGGTTGGAACGTTCCAACCCTTTTTTAATTTAATGGCATTCTATTTGGCTACTGGCCATTGGAGTAGATGGTGCAGGGGAAAGGTAAGGGATGCCCAAGCCCAAGCCACGAACAATGAACAAGAGGCCTATAATTACTACAAATACTGGGATCGCTTTTTGAATGCGCTGTTTTACTGCCGAACTAAGGAACTTACCTAAATAAATGGCTGAGGTCATTAGAGGGACCGTCCCCAATCCAAAAAGGGCCATATACAAACTGCCTTCAAGCATGTTTTGATTGGCTATAGCTCCAAATACAGCCATATAGACCAAACCACATGGAAGGAACCCATTTAAAAAACCAATGGTTAAAAAGGTATCGGGGGTTCTTTTTTGTAATGCTTTGCCCAGGCGCTGTTTTATTTTTGAAATCAATTTAAAAATAGGGGCAGTTAAGCGTGAGGCATTGTATTTCCCTTGTGGAAGAAGGATGGCCAAAATCATAAGGATCCCAATGGCAATTGATAGTTGTTGCTGGATTCCAAATAGGTAAAGACTTTTGCCAATAAGTCCAAAAACAAAGCCCATTATGCTATAGGCAAAGATTCGCCCCAAGTGGTAGATGGCAATTTGCCCAATTTTCTTTGTGTTGTTAGAACGGTCTACAGGTAACATAAAGGCAATAGGTCCGCACATGCCCACGCAATGCAAACTTCCCAATAATCCTAATATAAACGCTGTCCAAAGCATTTCTAGTAAACGATATCCTGTTTGTATAAATACGAATTGTCTTCGTATGTCCAATCTACTCTAATATTCCAACGGCCTTCCAAAAGGCGATCGCTTGGAATTAAAAAACTGTGATCGGTTAACTTGATAGGTGCTTTATAGTCCAAATGTTTATTGGATGGACGATACAGTTCAATGTTTCCTGCTATTTTTTGAGTCTGCAAGTTTTCAGGAAAACTAATCAGCATCCCGCTATCTGTTTTTTTCCAACTCAAGTTTTGTTCCAGATTTTTGGCATTGTTCAGTTTATCAATGTCATTTTGAAACTGCAGTTCCTGTTGGTAATAATCGTCTGTTACCAAATGGTGGTCGTTCCTATCCTTATTCATCATGACCACAAAATAGAGTATAAAGCTTATAAAGGCGATAAACGCAACTACAATTCCAGTGCCCCAATTAAATTTCATAGCTCAATCAATTTTAAATTATTTATAACTTCTAGGGCCTAAAAAATTAACCGTTGTGGTTTCAATCAATTCGTCATTGCTATACACATCAATGGTTAATTTATTTTTGTCCCCTTTTAAATCTCCTTGTTTGATTTCGATAAACAATGTCCCTTCAGAAAGTCCTTGTCCGGGAACATCAAATTTATCGTTTGCCGACACCAAATTAATGATGCCTTCGTAATTTCTTAGTTTAAAACTAATATTGTCAATATCCTTGGATGTTTTGTTTACCAATTTATAGGTGAAAACATTACTAATGATATTGTTGTCCTTATGTTCGTAAAGTTGACCAGGCAATCTCAAAATTGTAGCTTCTACATCACTGCGCAATGCCAGAAGACCTATCAAGAATCCTATCAATATGGTGAGCACGGCAATATAGCCTTTCATGCGTAGGGTGAGTTTGAATTTTTGTTTTTTCTCAATTTCATCCTCACTTGCATAGCGAATCAAGCCTTTTGGAAGGTTGATGCTTTCCATGATATGATCGCATTCGTCAATACAGGCGGTGCAGTTAACGCATTCCAATTGTGTGCCATTTCTAATGTCAATACCCGTAGGACATACATTTACACATTGAAAACAATCGATGCAATCTCCGTGTCCCAATGCTTGGCGATCTTCATTTTTTCTGAATTTTTTACGGCCATTTTCGCCTTCACCACGTTTGTGGTCATAGGCTACTACAATAGATTTGGTGTCCAAAAGTACGCCTTGCAATCTACCATAAGGACAGGCGATGATACATACCTGCTCCCTAAACCAAGCAAATACAAAATAGAACACACCCGTAAAAATGAGCAGCGGGAACAAGGTGCCCAAATGCTCGAAAGGCCCATCCATAATATTAGAAAAGAGCTTGTCACCACCAATAAGATAAGCTAAAAATACATTGGCAATTAGAAAGGAAATTAATAAAAAGATGCTCCATTTTAAAGTGCGTTTTCTAATTTTTTCTGCATTCCAAGCTTGTTTGTCCAAGCGTATTTGCTTACCGCGATCGCCGTCAATCCAGTATTCAATGCGGCGGAAGACCATTTCCATGAAAATGGTCTGCGGACAAATCCACCCGC
This sequence comes from Mangrovimonas sp. TPBH4, assembly GCF_001280505.1. Taxonomy (GTDB): domain Bacteria; phylum Bacteroidota; class Bacteroidia; order Flavobacteriales; family Flavobacteriaceae; genus Mangrovimonas_A. The sequence goes on along the minus strand of NZ_LBIO01000039.1, from coordinate 134,975 downwards.
AAAAAATACGTCCGAAACCTACTGTGAACAAGGTAATAAACAAGATGCCAATCACCATTGCAATCACAAACAAATAGAAATCCTGTGGCCAAAATGGAAACCCGAAAATATTGAAGCGCCTTTCAATTACGTTGAACAGTAAAAACTGGTTGCCATTTATTTTTACGAAAGGCGCCAAGATTAAAAAGGCCAACAAGCCATAGCTTACCAACTTTCGTTTGTCGTAGTAGGGGCCGCTAGGCTTTTTTGGGTATACCCAGGCGCGTTTTCCTTCTTTGGTTACAGTGCCAATAGAATCTCTAAATGTTTCTTGTTCCGGAGTATCCATAGTTTAGGTTATTGCACTGAGGCAGTCGTGGTGGAGTCTACCACTGTTTCCACTTCAGTCTCGTCTGGGGTTGCTGGTGCTTCAGGGGTTTCGGTTGGAGCTGTTTCTCCTTCAGGCATCCATAAGTCTCCCTGAGCTTCTTTAGGCTCTGCAGGTGTCGTGCCTTGGAATTGCAGTACGTAGCTGGCTACCTGTGCAATTTGGGAAGGTTTTAAACTTTGTTTCCAGGCAATCATCCCTTTTCCGTTACGACCTCCTTCAGAAATAGTATGGAATACATTTTTGATACCACCACCCAAAATCCAATAATTATCGGTTAAGTTTGGTCCAATACCACCGCCACCATCGGCTTTGTGACAGGCCACACAATTGGTGTCAAAAATAACCTTTCCGGCACTAAGGTCTTTGGCATCCGTAAGAATTTCAACCGTATTGGCATCTACCAAATCTTTAGCCGTTTTCTTGTACTCTTCAATGGCTGCTTTAGCTTCGGCATATTCTGTCTTAAGCTCGTCGTATTGTCCATCGGCATTGAACACTTCATATTTTATCAAATACACAAAGGCAAAAATAATGGTTGCATAGAAGCCATATAACCACCATGGCGGTAAATCGTTGTCAAGCTCCTTAATGCCATCGTAGTTGTGGTCCAAGATAATTTCGTGTTCCAATTCTATAGGTTTGGAACCTAAAAGTTTAAGGTAAGTACGTTTAACCCAGACCACAAATTTTGAATCTTTGGCTTGGGCAGCATCATAACGCTTTTTGCCTTCTTCGTCCAAACTTTGATAAAGGATGTTGTTCATAGAACTAACAATACCTTCTATACCAATTAGCAATAGCAGTACAAAAATGACGAATAGCAATAATGCTGGTTGTTCCAAAATGGCAGGTTTGCCATGGGAGTCTATATTATATTCTATGAGTCCTACTATGAAAAAGAATATTAGTGGTACTCGTATCCAGGAGGGCGTGAATTTTCTCATGATTAATCGATGTTTTGGTTGTCAAATGGAAGGTTGCTCATTCTTGAGATGTACTCTTTTTTGGCGGTGAATACCCACCAAAAAAGGAGTACAAAAAAGATGAAAAATATCAGTAGTGAAATGATGGGATAGACTTCAATCCCATCAATACTGTCCATGTGGTGTTTTATAAATTTTAACATAAGGCCTTAGTTTGAACTAGATGACACATCTTGTTTTACTTTAATATCTGTACCTAAACGTTGTAGGTAGGCTATAAGGGCCACAATTTCACGATTGCGCATTTCTACAAAGTCAGCGCCTCCAGATTTTTTATCGGCTTCATAGCTGTCGGCAAAGTCTGGATCGGAATATAGGTTCTTTTCAATTTGGATTCCTTGCTCTAACATGTGCTGTTGGGCATTGGCAATGTCCTCATCGGTATAAGGCACGCCAAGTTTCACCATGGTACGCATTTTAGCTTCTGTTTGCGACTTGTCCAATTCATCTCTAATCAACCAAGGGTATCTTGGCATGATGGATCCTGATGAGGTGCTCTGTGGGTCGTACATATGGTTTAAGTGCCAGTTGTCGGAATATTTTTGACCCAAGCGGTGTAAGTCTGGCCCTGTACGTTTACTTCCCCATAAGAATGGATGATCGTATACAAATTCGCCAGCTTTAGAGTATTCTCCATAGCGTTCTACCTCACTTCTAAACGGACGTACCATTTGAGAGTGACAGCTCACGCAGCCTTCACGGATGTAGATATCGCGACCCTCCAATTCCAAAGGTGTGTAAGGTTGAATACTACTAATGGTTGGGATATTGGATTTTACCATAATGGTAGGCACAATCTGCACAATTCCACCGATAAGGATGGCAATAGTAGCGTAGATGGTCAATTTAACAGGTTTACGCTCCAACCAAGTGTGGTAACCTTCGCCTGCTACGCGGTGCTTAGCGACTGGTTGAAGTGCTGGCGCTTCGGCTAACTCATCAGTTACAGAAGCATTGGATGTTCTAATAGTGGCAATGATGTTGTATACCAAAATCAAGATGCCGATTACATACATGGTTCCTCCAATGGCACGCATTAAGTACATTGGCATAATTTCGGTCACGGTTTCCAAGAAGTTACCATATACTAAGGTACCATCTGGGTTGAATTGTTTCCACATACTTGCTTGGGTAAATCCAGCCACATACATTGGAAGGGCATAGATGATGATTCCCAAGGTTCCAATCCAGAAGTGGAAATTGGCCAAACCAACAGAATATAATTTGGTTTTATACAAACGTGGAATCAGCCAGTAAATCATTCCGTAGGCCATAAAACCATTCCAAGCCAAAGCTCCTACGTGTACGTGAGCAATGATCCAATCGGTAAAGTGGGCAATAGCATTTACACTTTTTAAAGATAGGGTTGGCCCTTCAAAGGTTGCCATTCCATAACCGGTAATGGCTACCACCATAAATTTCAATACGGGGTCTATACGCACTTTATCCCAAGCACCTCTTAAGGTAAGAAGTCCGTTGATCATCCCTCCCCAAGAAGGCATGATTAGCATTACTGAAAAGGCAACCCCAAGGTTTTGTGCCCATTCAGGAAGGGCAGTATATAGCAAGTGGTGAGGTCCGGCCCAGATATAAATGAAAATTAAGGACCAGAAGTGGATGATAGATAAACGGTATGAGTAAATTGGTCTGTCCGCAGCTTTTGGAACGAAATAATACATCAGTCCCAAAAACGGGGTGGTTAAAAAGAAGGCCACCGCATTGTGCCCGTACCACCATTGTACCAAGGCATCTTGTACGCCGGCATATACCGAGTAACTTTTTAGACCGCTCACTGGTAATTCCAAACTGTTGAAGATATGCAGTACGGCAACCGTAACAAAAGTGGCTAAGTAAAACCAAATGGCTACGTACATATGGCGCTGTCTACGTTTTAAAATGGTTCCGATAAGGTTCCATCCAAACACCACCCATACTACGGCAATGGCAATATCTATAGGCCATTCAAGTTCAGCATATTCTTTGGAAGTGGTGAACCCTAAAGGCAATGAAACGGCGGCTGAAACGATAATTAACTGCCATCCCCAAAAGTTGATGTTACTTAGGGTATCACTGAACATTCTGGCCTTAAGGAGTCGTTGCGAGGAGTAGTAAACCCCGGCAAAGATGGCGTTTCCTACAAAGGCGAAAATAACGGCATTGGTATGCAGCGGACGTAAACGTCCAAAACTTAGCCATGAAATGCCATCGGTTAGGTTTGGGAAAATAAACATGAACGCCAGCAGGAGTCCTACGAGCATTCCAACAACACCCCAAAGCATGGTTGCTGTGAGGAATTTTTTAACGATTTTATTATCGTAATAAAATTGTTCTACTTCCATAATTTAATTGGTCTTTTTTTGTTTAACTGAAGGTTTTTGTACATCTTTTACAAGCTCGTCTTCAAAGAGCATGCGTATGGAGGGTGTATAGCTATCGTCGTATTGCCCTTTTCTTACGGCCATGATAAAGGCGAAGAAAAACACAACAGCAACCACTATGCTGATACTTAATAATAGGTATAAAACACTCATAGCGTGTTGAATTGATACTTAAATTTAGGGTTTAATTTGTTTAATTTCATAATCCTGTAATTTTTAATTTAGTTTTTTGCCCAACAAATTGGTAGCAATAGTGGTGAATACCACAATGCTAATAGAACTCAGGGGCATTAGGATAGCTGCAATAACGGGCGATAGTTGCCCGGTCACCGCAAAAAAGAGTCCTATAAGATTGTATACCAAGGATAGCATAAAGCTCCACTTGATGATTTGAATAGCTTTTTTAGAGGTTTGAATGTACTGGTACAAAGAGGTGAACTTTGAGGCGTCCAAAATGGCATCGCAGGCAGGTGAGAACACATTTACATTTTCTGAAATGGCAATCCCTACATTGCTTTGTGCCAAGGCTCCGGCATCATTCAAACCATCTCCAACCATCAATACATTGGCACCTTCGCTTTGATGGTGTTTGATATATTCCAGTTTATCGTCTGGTTTTTGGTTGAAGATCAATTTTGTTTTAGCAGGCAATAGTTTTTTGAGATTGTCGCTTTCGCCATCGTTATCGCCAGAAAGTATAACTAAATCGTTGTCCTTTTTTAAAAGGTTAAAAAGTTGAGTAAGCCCTTTTCGATAATTATTGTAAAAGGTGTATTTGCCCTTGTACACATTGTTGGTACTAATGTGTACGCTAGTTTCCAAAACGGGAGAACTTTCAGTTTTTCCAACAAAATTGGCGGAACCTATTTTAATAAGGTCGCTTTTAAAACTTCCTTGAATGCCCTGTCCTGGATGTTCTTCAAAATGGCCTAACGGAAGAATGTTGTGTTCCTTTAAAAGGTCATACAGATTACGGCTTAAAGGGTGGTTGGAGTTACGAACCGTACTCTTTAAAAGGTCTTCCTCTTGATTGGTCAATGGCATCCCATCATACACAGCTTGGGTGTGCTTGCCGGAAGTGATGGTGCCTGTTTTGTCAAAAATAATCAGGTTGATATCAGCCAACTGCTCAATCACTGAAGCATTTTTGAGATAGAATTTATGTTTGCCAAAAATTCGTAAAATATTGCCTAAGGTAAAAGGGGCGGCCAAAGCAATGGCGCAAGGGCAGGCAATGATGAGTACTGCCGTAAAAACATTCATGGCTTTGCTAGGGTTGACGACTAACCAAATCACGGTAGCAATAAGGGCAATGCTTAATACGGCAATGGTAAAATGTTTACTTATAGTATTGGTTAATGTGGTAAAGCGGTGCTCTTTTTCTTGTTGGAACACCTCGTTGCTCCATAATTGGGTAAGGTAACTTTGTTCCACCGGCTTTACGGCTTCCATTTCAATGATACCGGAGGTCTGCTTCCCTCCAGCAAAAAGTTTGTCACCCGAAACCTTTTTTACTTTTTTGGATTCTCCCGTTACAAAACTATAGTCAATGGCGGCAGCTCCTTTCAATAAAATGCCATCTACGGGAATTAACTCCTCATTTCTTATGAGTAGGCGGTCTCCTTTTTTAATGTCGTAAACCTGAATGTTACTTTCCTTTCCATTTTCCAATTTGGTTACCGCAATAGGGAAATAAGATTTGTAGTCGCGTTCAAAAGAAAGGAAGGAGTAAGTTTTTTGTTGAAAAAACTTTCCGACTAGTAAAAAGAACACCAGTCCGGTTAAACTGTCGAAAAAGCCACTTCCCAAATCAAAGATGATTTCAATGGTACTTCTTAAAAAAAGCACTGCAATTCCCAAGGCAATGGGCACATCGATATTCAATAGTTTGGATCGTAATCCTTTATAGGCCGAAATAAAATAGTCCTGAGCCGCATAGAACACCACCGGAAGGGAGAAGGCAAACATCAACCATCTAAAGACTACTTTGTACTGTTCCAACCAATATTCTCCAACCTCAAAATACTCAGGAAATGATAGAAACATCACATTTCCAAAGGCAAAACCGGCAATTCCCAATTTATAGATCAAGGAACGGTCTGTCTGCTTTTTATTGTTTTTAAAATCGTCAAGACTTATATAAGGTTCGTAACCAATACTACTTAACAGCAAGACGAGCTCCTTCAGCGAACAGGAGTCGCTATTATAGGTAACGGTTACGGTCTTTTTACCAAAATTAACCTGCGAACTGTTTATGCTCCTGTTCAGCTTGTTGAGGTTTTCCAAAATCCAAATACAGGAACTGCAGTGAATATGCGGAATATATAAAGTGGTAATCTGAACATCTCCATCGTTAAAATCGGTAAGCTCATCAATAATGGATGCTTCCGTAAGGAAATCGTATTTGTGTTGCTGGATTTTTGGAGTAGCCCCTGGAGCCGATTGGAAATCGTAGTAACAGGTCAAGCCATTATCCGAGAAAATCTCATAAACGGTCTTACACCCATTGCAACAGAATACTTTTTCGTCCAAAGTAATCGTGTTGGAATTGCAATAATCGCCACAATGATAGCAGGTTAGGCCCTCCATGAATTTTTGTTTAATCTGTTAAACAAAGGTTAAAAGATAAGGAAAAATATAATATGATAATTATCAGCTTTGAATTGGGAAATGCTGGGTTTGTCTGTAATGTGTTGTTTGTTAGTTCTTTACATGTGTGTTTTTTCGGTTAATGCTATGCTTGAGGTTTTTTTATTAGTGTATAAGAAGCTCTCTGTCAACATTCGGATGGCATGCCAAAAAGTTGTAATTTTATAGGGCTATGAAAACAAACAGATACATTTTTAAGGGATTTGTTTTTACAAGTTATGAGGCGCAAGAGCAATCTATTTTTGAGAAGCTATTGGAGATCTTTATGGAATTGATTACCCATACCTCAGGTGATTTTGATGAAGCCATTGACTGGTTGAAACAGTTGGATAAGGAATACAATCTCACAACGGAAGATTACACCATAGACGATTTTATTGAAGACCTCAAAAAGAAAGGCTATATCCGTGAAGAAATTCGTCCCGACGGCGAAGGTGGTATGGGCATTACTTCCAAAACAGAGCGCGCCATAAGGAAGGCGGCCTTGGATCAAATTTTTGGAAAGATCAAACGTAGTGGGCAGGGCAACCATAGAAGTAAAAGTCCGGGAATTGGCGATGAGCATACGGGTGATTATAGGGAGTATCAGTTTGGAGATGCTTTGGACCGTGTATCCATGACCGAAAGTTTAAAAAATGCACAAATCAATCATGGCCTTGGTAATTTCAGTTTGTCTGAGGACGATTTGGTGGTTGAGGAGACTTTGCATAAATCGCAAATGAGTACGGTTTTGATGATTGATATCAGTCATAGTATGATTTTATATGGAGAAGATCGAATTACCCCCGCCAAAAAAGTAGCCATGGCCTTGGCGGAATTAATTACCACTAGGTACCCTAAGGACACCTTGGATATTTTGGCCTTCGGCAATGACGCTTGGCAAATTGAAATCAAGGATTTACCTTATTTACAAGTTGGCCCCTACCATACCAATACCGTGGCAGGCTTGCAATTGGCCATGGATTTACTCAGAAGAAAGCGTAATACCAACAAGCAAATCTTTATGATCACCGATGGCAAACCTAGCTGTTTGATATTGCCCAATGGCGAATATTACAAAAACAGTTACGGCTTGGATGAGGTTATCGTGAACAAATGCTATGCCATGGCGCAGCAGGCTAGGAGGCTGCATATTCCCATCACCACATTTATGATTGCCCAGGATAACTATTTAATGCAATTTGTACGGGAGTTTACCTATGCCAACCAAGGAAAGGCTTTTTACACAGGACTAAAAGGTTTGGGAGAAATGATTTTTGAGGATTACGAAACCAATAGAAAAAAACGCATTAGAGGGTAGCAGGCCCTTTTTGATAAAACAAAACGAGACAATACACCTATGGATATATCAACCATTACCACGTTGGGAGCTCTAAAAAAGGCAGGATACAACTACCAATCCATTAAAGAGGAGCTAAGGAATAATTTAATTGAAAAGCTGAAAAGGGAGGAGGACACTTTTGAAGGAGTTCATGGGTATGAACATACCGTAATCCCTGAGTTGGAACGGGCTATTTTATCAAGACATAACATTAATTTGTTGGGTTTGAGAGGACAGGCTAAAACTAGGCTGGCGCGCTTGATGGTAAATTTATTGGATGAATACATTCCAGTGGTTGAAGGTTCCGAAATTAATGACGATCCACAACGGCCTTTGTCTAGATATGCCACAGAACTTATTGCCGACAAAGGTGATGAGACACCTATTGTTTGGTTGCATCGCAGTGAGCGCTTTGCCGAAAAATTGGCCACTCCCGATGTTACGGTTGCCGATATTATTGGTGATGTAGACCCCATAAAAGCGGCCAATCTTAAATTGAGTTATGCTGATGATCGTGTGATTCATTACGGCATGATTCCTAGGGCCAATCGCTGTATTTTTGTAATCAATGAGTTGCCCGATCTTCAGGCGAGAATCCAGGTGGCGCTCTTCAATATCCTACAGGAAGGGGATATTCAAATACGCGGGTTTAAATTGCGCTTGCCTTTGGATATTCAATTTGTCTTTACGGCCAACCCAGAAGATTATACCAATAGGGGCAGTATCGTTACCCCACTAAAAGACCGCATCGGTTCTCAGATTTTGACTCATTATCCCCAAGATTTGGAAACGGCAAAACTAATTACCCAACAGGAAGCCAAATTGGATGCAAGACAAGCTGAAAAAATTTCAGTCCCCGAATTGGCCAAGGACCTGTTGGAACAAGTGGCCTTTGCTGCTAGGGAAAGTGAGCTGATAGATGCCAAAAGTGGAGTGAGCGCAAGGTTAGGAATCACGGCATATGAGAACTTGTTGAGTACTGCCGAGCGTCGTGCCCTGCAATGTGAGGATGCAACTACAACAGTTCGTATGGGAGATTTTATGGGGATAATTCCATCCATTACGGGAAAGGTGGAATTGGTGTATGAAGGGGAGCAGGAAGGAGCTTCGGTAGTGGCCTACAATTTAATAGGTGATGCCGTGAAATCTTTGTTTGTTGAGATATTTCCAAAGATTGAAAAATTGAAAAAGGAAACAGATGTCACCCCATACGATGATATTGTATCCTGGTTTTTTAATCAAAAAGAAGGGTTTGAATTACTGGATGATGTGCCAGATAGGGATTATAAGGAGCTGTTGGATAGTATAGGGCCTTTGGAAAGCCTATTGGATCAATATGTCCCAGATTTGGAACCCTCCGAAAAGTACTTTGTAAAGGAATTTGTGTTATGGGCCTTGGTGGAATTTAAACAGTTGAGCAAATTTCGTTTTACCGAGGGTATACAGTTTAAGGATCCCTATGGCAGTTTTTTTGGAAGCATTTAATAGCCTCCACGACTTTTGATATTGTCATTACAAAGTTGTACAATTTCTAAAATGCGTTTGGTTCTGGTAGCTTCCCGCTTGGCTTGATTTAGCCAATATAAATAACTCTTTCTATAGGAAGGCGCAAAGTTTTGGTAATTTTCAAAAGCTTTGGGATTTTGGTCGAAGGCTCGCTGCAGATCATCTGGAATGATGCCATTTTCCACATCATCCAATGCAGTCCAACTGCCATTATCCTTGGCAATTTCTATGGTTTTCAGGCCACTATCATGCATCATGTTGGCGTCCAAAAGTTCTTGAATATAGCGTTTGTTCAAAGCACTCCAGACACTTTTGGGGTTTCTAGGAGTGAAATATTGCCGCCGCTTGCCATCTCCAAGACTTTTTACTGTGGAATCAATCCACCCAAAACAAAGTGCCACTTTAACGGCTTCTTCCCAACGCATACTTTCGTTATCATGGGAAACTTTATAAAAAATGAGGTAAACACCCGTGTATTCACTATGGTTGGTCATTAGCCATTCCCGCCATTCAATATGGGACTTAAAATATAATTCCGGTATGTTGGACATGCCTAAAGGCTTTAACTATTGACAAAGTTTTCAAGCAATTGCCGAACCTCTGAAGTGTCCTTGATATAGTATTTGGCCTTGGTGTTTTTGGACGCTACTTTAACGGTATAAGCCGATTTTGGTAGTTCTTCAAACATATATTCATCGGTCCAATCATCACCAATGGCGAAAATAAAATCATAGGTATCCTCTGGTAGAAGTCTTAAGCAGGCACGTCCCTTATTCACGTTACTGCTTTTTATTTCTATTACTTTATTTCCTGAAAGCACACTAAGGTTGTCGTTGGAGATCAATCCTGTGAGCACGGTATTCAATTCAATGGTTCTAATTTGTGCCAATTCGGGATCGGCTTTTCGGTAATGCCAAGCTAAGGAGTATTGTTTGGTTTCTATAAAAGTACCAGGGGTTCGGTCTACAAAGGTTTCTAAAATAGGCCTTACATTTTCCATCCAATCATTTTTGAGGTGCTCTAAGGCTTCCCAATTCCTATCGGGGCGTTTTAACCAAACCCCATGATCTGTAATCAGGTTGTAATTTTTGCTGCCAAACCATCCGTTGAAAGTATCCTGATCCCTACCACTTATGATGACTACATCGGTATTTTCTTGTGTGCTAAGTTTATCTAAAAGAGTATACAGTTCTTCATCTGGACTGGCATCTTTAGGGTTGTCTTTAAAACCTACCAGGGTGCCATCATAATCCAAGAACAAAAGTTTCTTTTTAGCTTTTTTATACTCCGTAAACATGTCTTTTTGAACGGCATCGTCCAGACGTTTGGCCACGGCCACCGACTCAGTTTCTTTGGTAGCGTTAAGGGATTTCATAAACTCATCAGCCCATTTTTCAACGGTGTAACGCTTCAATCGTTTTTGAAGAATTTTAATGCGTTTTTGTTGTTCTTCCAAAGGCATTTCCAAAGCCTGTTTTAGGGTGTTGGCAATGTCCTCGAAGTTATTTGGATTGATGAGCAGTGCTTCGTTCATTTCTTTGGAAGCTCCTGCCATTTCGCTTAAAATTAATACCCCATCATTATTGACTCTAGTAGCAACATATTCCTTAGCGACCAAATTCATACCATCCCTTAATGGAGTAATGATGGCTACATCCGAGGAGGTGTAGAGATCAATTAAATTTTCAAAGGGCATAGCTCTGTAAAAGTACCAAATTGGGGTCCAGCTTACAGTAGAAAATTCACCATTGATGCGGCCTACTAGCTCATCGGTTTCCCGTTTTAGGCGTTGGTATTGTGGGACGTTGGATCGGGATGGAACCGCCAACATGATCAATCTTACTTTTTCTTTAAATTCAGGGTATTTGTTAAGAAAATATTCAAAAGCACGTAATCTATTTGGGATGCCCTTGGTGTAATCCAAACGGTCTATGGAAAGAATCATTTTTGCATTGCTGGTAGATTCTATGTGGTCATCCAAGCGGCGTTGCAATTCCGATTTTTCGTTTGGCCCCATTTGGTTGTGCCTAAGGGCTGCCTCATGAAATTTGGCATAGTCAATTCCCATAGGGAAGGAGTCTACTTTTACAGTGCGATCGCCATATGTAATTTTATTAAACTTAACATCCAAACGTAATATGCGTTTTACCGAACTTAAAAAATGGCGTTCGTAATCGTAGGTATGGAAACCTAAAAGGTCGGCACCTAACATACCTGTTAAAAGTTCCTCACGCCATGGAAAGGTTCTGAATATTTCATATGAAGGATAGGGGATATGCAAAAAGAACCCTATGGTCGTGTTGGGCTTTTTATCCCTAATGAGTTCTGGCAACAGTAGTAGTTGGTAATCGTGCACCCAAACTGTATCGCCGTCTTCAAGGTTTTCCACAACGACATCGGCAAATTTTTGGTTCACCTCTATGTAAGAGTCCCATTGGTCTTTTTCAAATTCGGTGTATTCCATGAAGTAGTGAAAAAGGGGCCAAAGGGTTTTGTTGCTAAATCCATAATAGAAATTTTCCACATCTTGTTCGGTCAGGGGAACGGCCACACACTTTTCCTTTTTGATGGCACTGTCCACCTCTTTGGATAGGTCTTCGTCCAACTCCTCTTCTGTCAATCCAGACCATCCTATCCAGATTCCGTTGCCATCTGCGTGAACCGATTTCATTCCAGTGGCAAGGCCCCCAACGCTAGGGACGATATTCAAGGAATTCTGTTCTATTTTAACCTGCAATGGTAGTCTATTGGATACGATGATGGTTTTACTCATGAAATTTGTTTTATAAAATTGTTTATACTGTGAATTTTGTTAATTTAATGAAAAATTGAACGTTTTCCATATCAAAAAAGAAAAAAGAATTAATGAATAATTTAGACTACGGTATCATTGGTAATTGCAGAAGTGCTGCATTGATCTCAAAAACAGGGGCTATAGAGTGGTGTTGCCTTCCAGAATTTGATTCCTCTTCGGTATTTGCAAAATTATTGGACGAAAATATAGGGGGGAGTTTTGAGATTTTGGTGGATGAAGATTATAGTATTACACAAGAATATATTGAGAACACCACCATTTTGGTGACCCGGTTTAGCAAGGGCAAAGATGTATTTGAAGTGCATGATTTTATGCCACGTTATTACAAGGCTAATGGTGGCTATCAAGCGCCCCCAGAACTCATTCGTTATTTTCATTATGTTTCCGGGAAACCAACTTTTAGGGTACATTATAATCCAAAGTTGGAATATGCCAAAGGAGTTACAGAAATATTCGTAAAGGAACATTTTATAGTAAGCTTGACCCATGGGGATAGCTTTGATACTTTGTTCTTATATTCCAATTTCGACAAAGAAAAAATCGTCAATGGAGATCCCATTGAGTTGACCAAAGACGGTTATTTTTTGGTGGGCTACAATGAAAAGGTTTTTGAAACTACCGTAGAGAGCGTGTATCTAGAACACCAACGCACCAAGGTATATTGGTTGAACTGGATGGACCGTACTCCAAAATATAAGCGCTACCAAAAACAGATTGCCAGAAGTGCCTTGACTTTAAAATTACTTACTTATGACAAAACAGGAGCGGTATTGGCTGCGGCAACTACTTCCTTACCAGAAACGATTGGAGAGGTGCGCAATTGGGACTATCGTTTTTGTTGGATTAGGGATGCCTCCATGGTGATTAAAGTGGTCTCTCAGTTGGGACATAAAAACATTGCTAAACGCTATCTTAAGTTTATCATGGATTTGATTCCGGATAAGGATGAGAAACTCCAGATTATGTATGGGATCAATAAAGAAAAGCGCCTAAGCGAAACCACTTTGGACCATTTGAGTGGTTACCAAAATTCCAGTCCTGTAAGGGTGGGTAATGCTGCGTACAAGCAAAAGCAGAATGACATTTACGGTATTTTGATGGATGTGATTCATCAGCAGTTTATTAACTTTTCCTTGGATATCGAGCATACCGAAGAGATTTGGACCATTACCAAAGGCATTGTTTGGGTGGTTAATAAACACTGGAAAGAAGCCGATAAAGGTATTTGGGAATTTAGAACTGAGGACAGGCATTTTACCTTTTCCAAAGTGCTGTGTTGGGTGGCCGTAGACAAGGCCATCAAGGTGGCCGAAATATTGAATAAGCAGGGGAAAGTCACCAAATGGAAACAAATAGCGGCAGAGATCAAGCAGGACATCATGGATAAGGCTTGGAGTGAAGAAGCCAAGGCTTTTACACAATCTTATGGTTCTTACGATCTGGATGCTTCCGTGTTGTTGATGGAGCCCTATGGTTTTATTGATGCTCGAGATCCTAAATACATCAGTACCGTGAATGCTATAGAGCGCGATTTAAGTAATGACGGACTGTTGTATCGCTATAAAAACAGGGATGATTTTGGTTTGCCGTCGTCATCCTTTACCATTTGTACCTTTTGGTTCATCAACAGTTTGTACAAAATAGGAGAGGTTCAAAAGGCAAAGCAATGGTTTGATAGATTACTTTCCTATAGCAATCACTTAGGTTTGTTTAGTGAGGATATCGATTTTAAAACCAAACGTTTGTTGGGTAATTTCCCTCAGGCCTATTCGCATTTGGCCTTGATAGAAACCGCCATCAACTTGTCAAATGTCACCGATGATGAGCGCGTATTGGATAAGATGCGTTAAGCCTTAGTTGGATTTTTTATAGTAGAATTTCACAATTTCCACTTCACCAGATTTGTTGTGGATATCAACATAGACATTCATTTCAGTGTCGCTAATTTTTTCAAAGGTCATCCCTTCAAAAATAACTTTTGTAGGGGTGATTTCTTTTAATGGAAAATCTACTGTTTCGTCTTTGTCTTCCCAGCCGGTCAAATCACTATTAAAATGTTTTAGTTGAAGAATCAGGGTATTATTGACTTCGCGGATGATTTCAATTTCATAAAAAGAGACTTTACCATCGTTGATAAGCTTGAAAGTGGCCATCATGGAGCCTCCCGAAGGTTCGCTCCAGTTTTCTTCCGTTTGTCCTCCAAAGGCTTCACCTTTCCAATTACCGGATATCCACGCAATATTATCTAGTTTGGGTTCTAAAAGTGAGGCTGCATTTTCTGCAACAAGCGCTAGTTTTGTACCGTCTGGACTAACCGCCATTCTGGTAATGTTGTGAAGGTTTAACTCTTTTAAACTTGCAATTTGAACCCATTCTTTTCCTTGTTTAGGATTTAGATGATAGATGTCCTCGTTTTTGGCCATTAGGATACTACCATCTTCTAACCAAACAAGATCTTCACTGTTGGGAAGAGTTTGGGCAATAAGAGAGGATTTGTTTGTTTTTGGATTAAACGAACGGATTTCCCATTGCGGCTTTTCTTTGGAAACATAACTTATTAAATTGGAGTTGGGAATGTTGAGTAGGGAACGTCCAATATTCCTTTGGATGGTATCTGCTTTGTGATGTTTTAGGTTGTATTCCACCAACGAAAGCATGTCTGGTTCCAAAACGGCCAAAAACAAGGTGTTTTTGTCTTTCCATGCATGATAGCCAATCAGTAAATTATCTATAAGAATTTCCGAGGAGTCATCATTCAAATTGTAACTATACAGTTTTTGGCTGTTATCCAATCCCAAATTTATTGCAGAAAAGGCCTTTTGACCAGGGATTTTAATGGGGGAGTATTCACTGCCTTCGGTGTTACAAAGCCAAGTTGTCTCACCTGTTTTCAAATTGTATTGGGCTATATCGGTCTGCCCATTTCTAGTGGAAGAAAATACAAGGATATTATTATCTAAAAATGACGGTTGGTTGTCATAACCTTCTTTATTGGAAATATTTTGGATATTGGATAATTCCAATTTACCCGAGGAATGGTTAAGATCAAATAGAAATACATCTGTGTTGGGTTGGGCTATAATGTTTAGACTGAAACAAGCTATAAATACAATTAAAAATGGTTTCATAGTTTATGATATTGGAATTTTAAAGATAGGTAAATTAAAAAAGCCAATTCAAATTAATGAATTGGCTTTTCTGCTTCTGTAAACTTAAAATTTTGAATTAGTCAGAACATATTTAGAAGCAGTATTTATTTTCGGCAGTTACCTTTTCGGCAATACTATTGCGTAAGGCAACAATGTCTGGGTAGTTTGTGTATTTGGTGAAACGTTTCAGTCCCATTAACATCATGCGTTGCTCATCTCCTTGGGCAAAGGAGATAATGCCTTCACGTCCATTTTGCTCTATCGTAGTTACGGCGTGGTACAAATACAGTTTGGCCATGGCAATTTGTGAAGCTTGGGCTTCTTCACCAAAGCGTTTGGCATTTTTCTCAGCTCTTAAAATAGCCGATTCCGCCATATAGATTTCAATTAAAATATCAGATGCCGCCAACAGCAATTGTTGATGGGCTTCCAAGTCTGGCCCAAATTTTTGAACCGCAGCTCCAGCAACCATCAAGAACACCTTTTTCAGTTTGGCAATCATAGCCTTTTCTTCTGAAAGCAATTTTGAATAATCTGGGGTGTCAAACGAAGGAATACCCATAAGTTCCTCTTGAACCTTCATGGCAGGTCCTAATAAGTCCACGTGGCCTTTCATGGCTTTTTTGATCAGCATACCTACCGATAGCATTCGGTTGATTTCGTTGGTTCCTTCATAAATACGGGCAATACGGGCATCTCTCCAAGCAGCTTCCATTGGGGTGTCTTTAGAGAATCCCATACCTCCAAAAATTTGGATTCCTTCATCGGCACAATTTTGTACATCTTCCGATACGGAAACCTTCAAAATAGAACATTCTATGGCATATTCCTCGACACCTTTAAGCTCGGCTTCTTGGTGGGAATTCCCGGCTTCCATTCTTAAGGCTATACGATCCTCAATATTTTTAGCAGCTCGGTAACAGGCCGATTCCCCTACATAGGCATTGGTGGCCATTTCTGCTATTTTCAATTTAATAGCGCCAAAATTAGCAATAGGTGTTTTGAACTGCTTACGCTCGGTGGCATATTGTACTGCAGTGGTAGTAATGCGTCGCTGTGAATCCAAACAAGCGGCAGCCAATTTAATACGACCTATGTTTAGGGCATTCATAGCGATTTTAAAACCTTCCCCACGTCCAGCAAGCATATTTTCTACAGGCACTACCGTATCACTAAAAAATACTTGACGTGTAGAAGAAGCGTGGATGCCCAATTTGTGCTCTTCTTCCCCAAGGGAGATTCCATTATTAGGGTCGTTTTCAACAATAAATCCAGTGATGTATTTGTCATCCTCTATACGTGCAAATACAATGAACATATTACAGAAACCGGCATTTGAGATCCACATTTTTTGTCCGTTGATCTTATAGCTTTTCCCGTCTTCTGAAAGTTGGGCCGTCGTTTTTCCAGAATTAGCATCACTACCAGCCCCAGGTTCTGTAAGCGCATAGGCGCCAAACCATTCCCCTGTAGCCAACCTAGGAACATATTTTTGTTTTTGTTCTTCGGTTCCATAAAGCGTGATAGGCATGGTACCTATCCCAGTATGAGCTCCAAATGCTGTACTGAAAGATCCGGTTCCACTGGAAATATAATCGCAGGTTAGCATGGTAGAGACAAAGCCCATACCAAGTCCGCCATATTCCTCAGGAACGGCCACCCCTAAAAAGCCAAGTTCTCCAGCTTTTTTCATTACCTCTTCGGTTAAGGCGTAATCCTTGGCCTCAAAACGAGGTTTGTTCGGGATGATTTCACGGTCGTTGAATTCCATAACCGCTTCCTTCATCATTAGTTGTTCCTCTGAAAAATCTTCAGGAGTAAACACGTCGTCACAGTTGGTTTCCTTAACCAAAAACTGTCCGCCTCTTAAAATATCTTTTTCTGTAGTTTCCATATGTTTAAAGATTTTAGTAGTTAGTATTGAGTATTGAGGCTAAGCTTCTCACTACTCACATCTCATATCTCAATTCTAATTTAAAAATTCAAAAATTCCACAGGCACCTTGCCCTGTTCCCACACACATGGTTACAGCGCCATATTTGCCTTTCATATCACGTTTGCGCATTTCGTCAAACAATTGCACCGAAAGTTTGGCTCCTGTGCATCCCAGTGGGTGTCCTAGTGCAATGGCTCCACCATTGACATTGACGATGCTTGGGTTCAATTCCAATTCGCGGATTACGGCTATGGATTGGGATGCGAATGCTTCGTTAAGCTCTATAAGGCTGAGGTCTTCTTGTTTCAGACCAGCTTGTTTCAATGCTTTTGGAATGGCTTTTACGGGGCCAATTCCCATAATGCGTGGTTCAACACCGGCAGCGGCGTAATTTACCAAACGTGCAATAGGCTCCAAGTTGAGTTCCTTTACCAAATCTTCACTCATTACCATTACAAAAGCAGCACCATCGCTCATTTGTGAAGAGTTCCCTGCTGTTACGCTACCATCGGCAGCAAATACAGGTCTTAATCTAGATAAAGCACCAAGATTGGTATCTTTTCTTGGTCCTTCATCTTTGGTAACAGTATAGGTTTTTGAGGCTTTTTTCCCATTTTCGTCGATATAAACCTGTTCTACATTAATGGGAACAATTTGATCCTGAAAGCGGTCTTCTGCCTGCGCTTTTAAGGCTTTCATGTGGGAATTAAAAGCAAATTCGTCCTGATCTGTTCTGGAGACTTTAAATTGCTTTGCAACGGCTTCAGCAGTTAATCCCATACCCCAATAATAATCTTCATGTCCAGCTTTGGCGGCAGCATAATCAGGCACCGGTTTGTAACCTCCCATAGGGATGTAACTCATACTTTCGGCTCCACCGGCTATAATACAGTCGGCCATACCTGCCTGGATTTTAGCGGTGGCAATACCAATGGTTTCTATACCAGAGGCACAATAGCGGTTAACGGTAACACCCGGTACGTCTTCAATTTTCAATCCCATGAGGGAAATCAAGCGGCCCATATTAAGACCTTGCTCGGCCTCAGGCATGGCGTTTCCAACAATGACATCGTCAATACGGGTTTTGTCAAATTCAGGGAGTTGGTCCATCATGTACTGTATGGTTTCCGCAGCCAATTCGTCCGGCCTTTTAAAACGGAACACTCCTTTAGGGGCTTTCCCTACAGCGGTTCTATATCCTTTTACTATATATGCGGTTTTCATATTTTTAGTATTGAGTATTGAGATTTTAGTATTTAGATTCAGAGCTTTTGCTGAAACGAATAATTCATTTTTTGAATTTCAATACATAACTCAATAAGGGGTTGTACGTTATTCTTGTTGAGTAAATTTAATTCTGATATTAAAAGTAATTGTGTCTGCAATTCATATGCTGAACCGTTCGCAATACTTAAGAAGTGTTTAAATTCATTGTTGGAATTTCTTCCAGCACCTTCAGCAATATTTGAAGGAATAGAAATTGCACTTCGCTTTATTTGAGATGTCAATCCAAATTTTTCGTCAGTTGGCATATCCAAGCAAAGCATGTAAGTGGCCTTGGACAATTCCATTGCTTTCTGCCAAATTTTTAATTCTTGAATGTTATGCATGTCTAACTACTTAATTCTAATATCTCAATACTGAGCAATTAATTGCGCAATGGTTTTCCTGTTTTTAGCATATGTTGAATGCGTTCTAACGTTTTACGTTCGGTACAAAGACTTAGGAAGGCTTCACGTTCTAGATCCAATAAATATTGTTCGCTAACCAATGACGCTTCTGATAAATCGCCTCCTGCCATCACATAGGCTAGTTTGGTGGCAATCTTTTTGTCGTGTTCCGAAATATAATGACCCGCCTGCATAGAGTCAATTCCTACCAAGAACATTCCCAAAGCTTGTTTTCCTAGCACCTTCACATCATTGCGTTTGATAGGTTGCGTATAACCTTGATCTGCCATAAGTCGGGCGTAGGCTTTAGCGGTGGCAATTTGTCGGTCTTTATTGACCACGACCACATCTTTACCTTTTTGTAGCACGCCAAAATCAAAGGCTTCATAGGCAGAAGTAGACACCTTGGCCATACCAATAGCCATGAAATATTCTTGTAGCACATTCAATTCCACATCATTTTTTCTGAAGGTATCCGAAGCTCTTAAAGTCATTTCCTTGGAACCACCACCACCAGGGATGACACCTACACCGAATTCTACAAGTCCCATATACGTCTCGGCAGCAGCTACCACTTTATCGGCATGAAGTGAAAGCTCACAACCACCACCTAAAGTCATACCGTGAGGGGATGAAATGGTTGGAATGGAAGAATAGCGCATACGCATCATGGTATCCTGAAAATACTTGATGGCCATGTTTAATTCGTCGTATTCCTGTTCTACTGCCATCATAAAAATCATACCGATGTTGGCACCTACAGAGAAATTGGCTCCTTGGTTACCAATTACCAAACCATCAAAATCTTTTTCAGCTAGATCAATGGCTTTGTTGAGTCCTGCTAAAACATCCCCACCAATGGTGTTCATTTTACTTTGGAATTCACAGTTCAAGATCCCGTCACCCAAATCTTCAATCACCACGCCTGAATTTTTAAAGACTTCATTGGATTTTCGGATGTTATCCAAAATGATAAAGGCATCCTGTCCCGGAACTTTAAGTTGCGTTTTGGAAGGGATATCGTAACAATAGGTGGCGCCATCTTTCACCGTGTAGAAAGAAGTACTTCCTGAGGAAAGCATGTCGCTTACCCAAGGTGCAGGCTCCAAACCTTCTTGTTGCATCAATTCAATACCCTTGGCAAGGCCTATGGCATCCCAAATTTGAAACGGACCATGTTCCCAACCAAAGCCGGCTTTCATGGCGTCATCTATTTTATAGAGTTCATTGGTGATTTCGGGGATTCTATGGGATACGTAGGCAAACATGGCCGCAAAGTTCTTTCTGTAGAATTCTCCAGCCTTATCTTTACCAGATACCAGAATAGGGAAGCGGTCGATAACTTTATCAATCGTTTTGGTAAGTTCCAAAGTGGCAAATTTTGCCGATTTTTTAGAACGGTATTCCAAGGTATCCAAGTCCAAGGAAAGGATTTCACTTGAGCCATCATCGGCTTTTACTTTTTTGTAGAACCCTTGGCCTGTTTTGCTTCCCAACCATTTGTTTTCCATCATGGTGTTGATAAAGCCTGGAAGTTTGAATAGCTCATGGGCTTCGTCATTTGGGCAATTCTCGTGAAGACCATTGGCTACATGTACTAAGGTATCCAAGCCAACCACATCTACCGTACGGAAGGTGGCCGATTTAGGTCTTCCAATAACAGGTCCGGTAAGTTTATCAACTTCTTCAATCGTTAAACCAAGTTCCTTAACTTGGTGGAACAAACTCATGATTCCAAAAATCCCGATTCGGTTACCTATAAAAGCCGGCGTATCTTTAGCAACCACCGAAGTTTTTCCTAGGTATTGTTCGCCATAACCATTTAGGAATTCCAAGACTTCAGGCGAAGTTTTTGGTCCAGGAATGATTTCGAACAATTTTAGGTAGCGCGCTGGATTGAAGAAGTGCGTTCCGCAAAAGTGTTTTTGGAAGTCTTCACTTCGGCCGTCACTCATAAAATGGATAGGAATCCCAGAGGTATTGGACGTGATTAAAGTTCCAGGTGTTCTGTACTTTTCAAGGTTTTCAAAAACCGATTTTTTAATGTCCAAACGTTCCACAACCACTTCAATAATCCAATCGACATTGGCCACTTTGGCAATGTCATCCTCAAGATTTCCAGTTTGGATGCGGTTTGCAAAACTTTGGTGATATATAGGGGATGGCTTCGATTTAAGGGCAGCCTTTAAGGCATCGTTTACCAAACGGTTACGCACGATGGCATCGTTTAGCGTCAAACCTTTGGCTTTTTCGGTGTCGTTAAGTTCTCTGGGCACGATGTCCAAAAGCAGGACTTCAACGCCAATATTGGCGAAGTGGCAAGCAATGCCGCTTCCCATAATTCCAGAGCCGATAACGGCCACTTTTTTTATGATACGTTTGCTCATTTTAAATTATGATCTTTCGTTTTGGTTAAATATTTTTTTATTGGAAATTAAGTCGTTGATCGTTTCGGCCACTTCATAAAAATTGGCCATTTTTTCTGGAGAGACATGTTTTTTTACCGCCTCATTGAAGGTGAGTACACGATCTTTGGACAGTTCTCTTTTTTCTTTCCCGAAGGGGGTAAGGTGAATCAATACCCCACGACCATCGTCGGGGTTAGGTTTTCGTTCTATGAGTCCACGAGTTTCCATGGTTTTTAAAATGCGTGACAAACTAGTGGCCTCCATACCCATTTTTGGGCCCAATGAGGTAGATGGTGTTCCCTTTTCTGGGTCTATACTTAATAGGGTAAAACCTGTGGCCATAGTTGTCTCAAATTTTGCAGCTTCATCATTATACATTTTGTTTACTGCCAACCAAGTGGTTCTCAGGACATAGTCTATGGTTTTGTCTTTCATGAATAGTGTTTCGTTCTCTCAAATATAATAATTATTTATTATGCATGCATAATAAATGAAAAAATTAACAAAAAAAAACACCTTGTGGTAAGGTGTTTTTTTTGTAAGAAATTAATTATAAATTTTATCGTATAAGTCTTGGTAAATGCCCTTGATAACGTCCCGTTTCATTTTAAGGGTAGGGGTGAGTTGTCCACCACCAATGGACCAAACATCAGGAGTGAGTTCAAAACGTTTAATTTGTTCCCATTTTCCAAATTGCTGGTTGCTTTGGTCAACCACTTTTTGAATGCGATCAATAACCTCTTGGTTGCTGCATATTTCGGCATTGGTGGTTCCTATGGATTTGTGCTTGCGTCTGGCCCATTCTTTCACAAAATCAAAATTCAACTGAATTAGAGCCGCTGGCATTTTTTCACCTTCACCAACCACCATTACTTGTTCTATGAAGCGTGATTGTTTCAATTCGTTTTCTAAAAGGGTTGGAATTACATATTTTCCTCCTGAGGTCTTGAACATTTCTTTTTTACGTCCAGTAATTTTTAGGAAGCCTTCTGCATCAATTTCACCTTTATCTCCCGTATGGAAATAGTCACCGGTCATTACAGAGGCCGTTTTTTCGGGATCTTTATAGTAACCCATCATAACATTGGGACCTTTGACAAGAATCTCTCCGTCTTCAGCAATTTTTACCTCTACATTTTCAATTGGTTTACCTACGGTGCCAATTTTAAACATATGGCCTTCGTATTTTCCAACGGCAATAACAGGAGAAGTTTCAGTAAGACCATACCCTTCCATAACCTGCAAGCCCGCTGCACAAAATATACGTGCCAATCTTGGTTGCAAAGGCGCACTACCGGATACCATGGTATCAAGTTCACCTCCCAAGGCTTCTTTCCATTTACTGAAAATAAGTTTCCGGGCAATGCCTAGCTTAAATTCGTACCAAGCACCATTTTTTTCGTAAGGCTCCCATTCTTCTCCCAGTTCAATAGCCCAATAAAAGAGCTTTTGCTTGATACCTGACAATTCTTGCCCCTTGGCATAGATTTTATCATACACTTTTTCCAGAAGTCTGGGCACTACACTCATTAAATGAGGTTTTACTTCCTTCATATTGTCGCTCATCTTTTCAATGCTTTCTGCATAATAGATGCTGGCTCCCATATATTGGTAGATGTATATCAAGACACGCTCAAAAATGTGGCAAATAGGTAAAAAGCTGAGCACTCTGGTCCCTTTACCGGATATTGGCAAACGAGGAATGGAGTCCAGTGCATTGCTCACAATATTATGGTGCGAAAGCATGACGCCTTTAGGTCTTCCTGTAGTTCCAGAAGTATAGATTATGGTTGCCAAGTCATTAGGTTGGACCGCCTTTTTTCGTTCCTCAACTTCAGCTTGGTTACTATCGTCCTCACCTAATTTCAATAACTCAGAATAGTGTTTACAGCCCTTAATTCGGTTGAAAGAGTAGACTTTTTTTACCTTGGTATTGTGCTTTATAGTATTGACCTTGTCCAAAACCTCTTCATCCGATACAAAGCAATAGATGGCTTCACTATGGTTCAATACATATTCATAATCTTCAGGGGAAATGGTAGGATATATGGGGATGTTTTGCGCTCCCACTTGGAGCACTCCAATATCCATAATATTCCATTCGGTTCTATTATTGGAGGAAATAACCGCAATCTTGTCATTTTTTTGCACTCCCAAGCGAAGTAGTGCCCTACTTATCGCATTTGCCTTATCTAAATAATCCTTAGTAGACGTGGCCTCCCATGCACCGTCATATTTGGTAATGAGGGCATCCTCGAGATTGTATTGTTCCAATTGGTAATATGGAAAATCAAAAAGTCGTGTTATTTCTGTCATTTAATGTTTAAGAAAATTGAAGTGTCGCAAAATAAAAAATAAATGCAGATTTTCAAATTGAACCTTTGGCGCTGCTTTATTTTTGAATTTTACAATAATTAAGCTATTTATTTTCAAACTTAATAAAAATCTCAACATCTTGGCTGATTCCTTAAGAATTGTTTAGTAGAAATAATGAGCAAGCCTAAGTTCAGGAGTGACGAGGAAGGCAATGTTTTTGTTAACGGAGTTACACGTTATATCATTTTTTTATGGGGAGCTACCATTTTGTTGTTAAAACTTAAGGAAGGTTTCTATATTTCGGAAGTATAAACGATTTTGAGAAATAGATTAGGCATTGTGGAAATGTTTTTGAATTGGTTGCTATTATTACTTTTGGTTGGTTTACCTATAAGGGCTGCTTTTAGGGGAGTTAAAACTGCAAGGAAAACCCCAGATAATATGTCTTGGTATTATACAAGGGAGAGCATTGGGCAAATTTGCTTTGTTCTTATGTTACTGCTACTACAGCCTCTTCTATTACAAAATTTGGATTTTGAAGCTATAGGCAAAGGAATATTGATTGATAAATCTATATTTATAAGTATGATTTCTGTATTTACTGTGCCATTTATAATTTCTTTTCTCCCATGGAATAATTCGGTTCCAAAAGATATGGTAAATGTTAAGGAGCTAATGGGAGCTCCAATTGAAAAGTTGCCCTCGAGCATTAAGGAATTATGGTTGTTCTTTGGTTTTATTGTTGTTGGAGTTGTATTTGAAGAACTGATTTGTAGACAATTTTTATTTTTTGCAATCAATAAAACCTTAGGTTTGGGAGGAGATTTATTGGTTATCGTTACAGCTATTTTATTTTCAATAGGACATTGGTATCAAGGATGGAAGGGGGTATTGGGAACTTTAGTTTTGGGATTGGTATTTGGTAAAGCACTTTTGGTTACCGAAAACATCATGGTACCAATCATTCTTCATTTTCTGAATAATTTAACAGTTGTGCATTTATCATATAAACGCATTAAAGCTATAAAACAGGCATCTTAAGGACTGGGAATTAATTAATAACTGGTCTCATCCAAGGTCACTTTCCCTCTAAATGTTCTATAGACAAATAAGGTATATCCCAACACCAAAGGAGTTCCAATGGCTACAATGGTGAGCATAATTTGCATGGATTTGGTAGAGGATGCCGCATTGTAAATATCGATATGGTATTTGTCGTCTATGGAGGACATCAACAAATTAGGATATAATTCAATGGCCACCAAAACCAAAGACAGTGCAATGGTCAACGACGAAAAAAAGAAGGCTAGTTTATATCGCTTTTTTGAGGCTAACCTAGGTAGATTGGCAATGCTTAAAAATACCATTAAAGGTACCACGAACAAACTGGGATTACTTTTAAAATCATCAGAAAGATGAGGTATGTAAATTAGGGTGTATAAAGTGGTAATGCCAAAACAGACCATAAAAAATATCATCCCTTTTTTGAGGAGTTTTGTGAGCTGCTCAAACATCTTGCCTTCCGTTTTTAATAATAGATAAATGGCTCCATGTGCCATAAACAATGACAAGGTTGTAAGTCCGGTCATGATGGCATAGGGATTCAGAAATTCCAAAAGGCCATCTCCTTGATAAAGATAATCTTCTCCTATTTGAATGCCTTGAAGAACATTGCCCAAAACCACTCCCAATAAAAAGGCCAGCATAATACTGGAAATACTATAACAGGTATCCCAAAGGGTTTTCCACCATTTCATATGTTCTTTTCCTCTAAATTCAATGGCAATAGCCCTAAAAATGATGAACACCAAAAAGAGCATAAATGGAATGTAAAGTGATGAGAAAAAGGTGGCGTACATTAAAGGGAAGCCAGCAAAAAGGGCACCACCGCCAATGACCAACCAAACCTCGTTGCCATCCCAAACAGGGCCAACAGCGTTAAGGGCCACCCTTCGGTCCAATTCTTTTTTGAAGAAGAGATGCCAAGCCCCCGCACCAAAATCGAAACCGTCCAAAATAGCATACCCAGAAAACAAGCCTCCTACAACCAAAAACCACCAAGTGGGATAATCTATGCCTAAAAATGTGTCCATATCATTAGTGATTTAACCGGTTATTGCTTGTGAAATTTCTTTGGTCAGCGGACGGTCATCGGTTTCCGATTCGTCATATGGACCATGTTTGATCTTTTTGTTCAGTAGGTAAAGGAACAGGATAAACAAGAGGGTGTATACCAATAAAAATAGAATCAAGGAAAAGAGAATTTGATTATCCGTAACCGATTGGGAGAAGGCATCGGAAGTGCGGAGCAATCCATAAACTACCCAAGGTTGCCTCCCCATTTCGGCAGCAAACCACCCTACTTGATTGGCTATTTGCGGCAGAAATACTGCAAACACAAATACCCAAAGCAACCAGCGTCGTCTAAACAATTTGCCTTTCCACCATAAAAAACAGGCATAAAGCGTCAAGGCAATAAGCGTCATACCAATGGCTACCATAATATGATAAAACTGAAATACGGCATTCACTTGGGAGGGACGCTCATCTTCAGGAAAGGCATTCAATCCCTTTACGGGGGTATTAAAATCGTAATCCAATAAAAAAGAAAGACCACCGGGAACTTTTAGACCGCTTACTTTTTGAGCTTCTTTGTCTACCCATCCAAATATGTACATATCGGCAGGGGCCGAGGCTTCAAAATGTCCTTCCAAAGCGGCCAATTTTGCAGGTTGGTTGTGTGCAACCCCTTCCGCCGAATTATGCCCTGTAAACAATTGTCCCAATGAAAATACAGTGGCAACCACTAAGGCAATTCTAAAGGCTTTTCGGGAAATGTCTACATAACGCCTTCTTATTAAGTAATAGGCATGTACACTTAGTACCAAAAAGGCACCAGCCAAAAAGGCACCCAACCATACGTGGGTTAAGCGATCCACACTAGAGGGGTTGAATACCATGGCCCAGAAATCGGTGATTTCGGCGCGGGCCTGCAAACCTTCTCCAACAATGTGATATCCTGCGGGCGTTTGTTGCCAACTATTGGCCACAACAATCCAAACGGCCGAAAACATGGAACCAAAAAATACGCCGATGGTAGCAACCAAATGCACCCAAGGCTTTACGCGGTTCCAGCCAAATAGGAGGACTCCCAAAAAACCACTTTCCAAGGCAAAGGCGAAAATCCCTTCGGCAGCCAAAGCGCTACCAAACACATCTCCAACATATCTGGAATAGACGGCCCAATTGGTGCCAAATTCAAATTCCATTACAATGCCAGTAACCACCCCAATTCCAAAGGTAAGGGCAAAAATCTTGGTCCAAAACTTTGCCAAAATATGGTATTCTGGACGTTTGGTCTTCACATAAAGACTTTCAAAAATTACTAGTAACAAGCCTAAACCAATACTGAGGGGAGGATAGATATAATGGAACGCAATGGTAAATGCAAATTGGATTCTAGCGAGTATTTCGGTATCCATATGTGTGATCCGTTTTTATGATGGTTAATCAAAAGGAGTCCAAATACAAGAGAAGATCTCTTGTTTTACAATGAGTTATAAAGTTAAGAAATTTTGGGTTAGGAAAGTGTATACATTTAGTAGTGGTCTATTCCTTTTCTGCTAAAGGAAATTAGCTATTGTTTATTGGATGTGTCAGAAATATTCACCGTTGGAATGTTTACAATTTCAAGGGTGGTGGATGCCAAAAGGACTTTGCCTTGTGTTTCTTGTATTCGCTTGTTGATTTCATTATTAAGAATATGTTTTGTGGAACGTCTCTTTTTGTAGTCCACAATATATCGTAGGTTAAACTGAACCCAATTGTCGGTTAAGGTAATGGCTAAGGTGGGATCCACCTGGGCATCCTCAATATAATATTTGTCAACCACCTGCTTCCAATTGGATTTGGAGGCTGAGACATATTCCGAGAGTAGGTCTTGTGCCACGGCAATGACTAATTGTTTGGCCAAATCTATATCGGATCCATATTTGATTGGCAGGTTGAATTCATCCCACACAAAAGGGAAATCTCTAGAATAGTTGTACACGGGGCCTTTAAAAACAAAGGCATTACTCAATTTAACAATCCGTCCGCTATAGTTATCGCTGGAGACCCATTCGCCAATTTCCATCATAGTGGTGTAAATACTGTCTATGTCGATTACATCTCCCTTGATGTCGTTTATTTCAATACGGTCTCCCGGTTTGTAAACGCGCACAAAAAAAATGTAGAAAGAGCCGGCAATACTTAAGATAAGCTCTTGAAGGGTGATGGTAATTCCTGCCGTAAGGAGTCCAATAGCCAGGCCAAAGTCTTTGATGCTGCCGGTAAAATAGGAAATCGTGATAATGCCTATAAGGAGATAGCCTATAATCTCAATTCCTTTTTGCGATTTGTACTTTACGGAATTATCAGGAAGGTTCTTCTTCAGAAAGCGGCGTGCCCAATTGATAAGCAGGAAGATAATCGTGATCCAAAGGAAAAATTTCAGAAAACTAGATAAGCTAGGATGTTCCGAAATCCAATGTTTGATGTTTTCTAAAGGTTCCATACCCTAAAAGATGTCTCAGGAGCTAGCGAGATTTTACACTATTAAATTAAGTCAAGAAAAGCAGAAATACAAAGTTTGAGGTTTTGTAAGGGCAGAATAAGAAAAAAACAACAAATTGATTTTAGCCTATGGGCGTTTCTTCTTATTGGTTTTCAGGTTCTTTTATCTTGGTTTTAGCTATATATAAGTAATAAATATCTCCAATTGTATGATATAAATCATTTATTGAGCTGCTGGTAATGAGTACTTTTATACTCACAAAGAAGTGTTAAATTTTCTTAAAGATTAATATTATGGAAATAATGGAAGCAACAAAAACTAGAGTCTACCGGTTCGGAAATAAATCGGCAGATGGCAATAGTACAATGAGAAACCTTCTGGGAGGTAAAGGTGCCAATTTAGCCGAGATGAGCGCTATTGGTATTCCGGTGCCACCAGGCTTTACAATCACCACAGAAGTTTGTACGGAGTATAATTTACTGGGTAAGGATACTGTTGTTGATATGATTAAGGAGGAGGTAGAAGCTTCTATTGCTAATATTGAATCTTTAATGGGAAGTGGCTTCGGTGACAAGGAAAACCCTTTGTTGGTGTCTGTGCGTTCTGGTGCTAGAGTGTCTATGCCAGGGATGATGGATACGGTATTAAACCTTGGGTTGAATGACGAAGTTGTATTAGGCTTAGCTAAAAAGACTAATAACGAACAGTTTGCATGGGATTCCTACCGTCGTTTTATACAAATGTATGGAGGAGTGGTTCTAGGCATGAAACCGGTATCTAAAGAAGATATCGATCCGTTTGAGGAAATCATGGAAAACCTTAAGGAAAAACGTGGTATTGAACTAGATACTGAGTTTACCGTTCAAGACCTGAAGGATTTGGTTTACGACTTTAAAGATGCCGTAAGAAAGCAAACTGGGCACAGTTTCCCAACCAATCCATGGGAACAGCTTTGGGGCGCCATTATAGCGGTGTTCAACAGTTGGAATGGAGATAGAGCCGTTTACTATAGAAATATGCACGGATATCCAGCCGATTGGGGAACTGCGGTGAATGTACAAGCCATGGTATATGGAAATATGGGTAACGACTCTGCCACAGGGGTATGTTTTACACGTGATGCTGGTACTGGTGAAAATGTGTTTAATGGAGAATATCTTATAAATGCGCAAGGAGAAGATGTAGTGGCAGGTGTTAGAACACCACAGCAAATTACGTTATTGGGCTCTCAACGTTGGGCAGAATTAGCACAGATTTCGGAAGAGGAAAGAAAAGAAAATTATCCTTCTTTAGAAGAAGTAATGCCTAGTATTTTTGCAGAACTCGATGGGTATCAGGAAACTCTTGAGAAGCATTACAGAGACATGCAGGATATGGAATTTACCATTCAGGAAGGAAAACTATGGATTTTGCAGACCAGAAACGGTAAACGTACTGGGGCCGGAATGGTGAAAATTGCCATGGATTTACTTAAAGAAGGCCTAATCGATGAAAAAGAAGCTTTACTTTATATTGAGCCTAACAAGTTAGACGAATTGCTTCACCCGGTATTCGATCCTAAAGCTTTAAAAAGTGCCCATGTGATTGCACAAGGCTTGCCAGCGTCTCCTGGAGCGGCTACAGGTAAAATAGTATTCTTTGCTGATGAAGCTGCCAAGTTCAAAAACAGTATTTTGGTGCGTATTGAAACCTCTCCAGAAGATTTGGAAGGAATGCACATTGCCAAAGGTATTTTAACGGCTCGCGGCGGGATGACTTCACACGCAGCGGTTGTGGCCCGTGGGATGGGTAAATGTTGTATCTCTGGAGCAGGCGCTTTAAAAATCAATTACAAAACAAGAACCTTAACTGTTGATGGACATGAATACCATGAAGGGGATTGGATCTCTCTAAACGGTTCAACAGGAAATATTATAGAAGGTAAAGTAGAAACTGTAGAACCAGAATTAAGCGGGGAATTTGCAGAATTGATGAGCCTTACCGATAAGTATGCCAAAATGAAAGTGCGTACCAATGCCGATACGCCAAAAGATGCTAAAATAGCGAGAGGTTTTGGGGCAGAAGGTAT
This sequence comes from Mangrovimonas sp. TPBH4, assembly GCF_001280505.1. GTDB lineage: Bacteria > Bacteroidota > Bacteroidia > Flavobacteriales > Flavobacteriaceae > Mangrovimonas_A. Next base: position 104,851 of record NZ_LBIO01000039.1, on the reverse strand, counting down.
CGGACTTACCAGAACAGAGCATATGTTCTTTGAAGTAGACAGAATCAAGGCCATGCGTGAAATGATCTTGGCGGATACCGTAAAAGGTAGAAAACAAGCATTGCAAGAACTGTTACCGATGCAACGAGAGGACTTTGAGGGAATTTTTGAAGCCATGGAAGGCCTTCCTGTAACCATTCGTTTATTGGATCCACCATTACACGAGTTCGTGCCTCACCAATTGGCGACGCAAAAAGAATTGGCTGAAGAAATGCACATTTCTCTAACCGCGGTTAAAAACAAAGTATCTGAATTGGAAGAGTTCAACCCAATGCTTGGACATAGAGGTTGCAGATTAGGAAATACCTATCCAGAAATCACCGAAATGCAAACCCGTGCCATCATTGAAGCGGCATTGAACTTGAAGGAACGTGGCATTACTTGTCAACCTGAAATTATGGTGCCTTTAATTGGAACCGTTGAGGAGTTTGTTGCTCAGGAAAACATCATCAGAAATACGGCTGATACAATTTTTGAAGAACGCAATGATAAGGTAGACTATTTAATTGGTACCATGATAGAAGTGCCTAGAGCAGCCTTGATGGCCGATAAAATTGCCGAGCATGCCGATTTCTTCTCCTTTGGAACAAATGACCTGACCCAGATGACCTTTGGATATTCTCGTGACGATGCTGGTAAGTTCTTACCAATTTACATTGAAAAAGGAATTTTGAAAGTAGATCCTTTTGAAGTCTTGGATCAAGAAGGGGTAGGACAGCTAGTACAAATGGGAACCGAAAGAGGACGTAGTGTAAAATCACAATTAAAAGTAGGTATCTGTGGTGAGCACGGTGGAGAACCAAGTTCTGTAGAGTTCTGCTATAATACTGGAATGAACTACGTGAGTTGTTCTCCGTTTAGAGTGCCGATTGCAAGATTGGTTGCGGCCCAAGCTGCTATTAAATCATCAAGAAATGTTTAAGTAAATTGTTTACTTCATTTATATTGGTTTTAATTAAATGAAAAGCGGTCAAGGATGTATTCTTGACCGCTTTTTTTTATGAGATATTTTGAATTGGTTTTGAGGATGTCTAATATTCGTTTACTCCAATTGCACTTGCTTATATAGAAGGAGTGTAATGCCTTAAAGTATATACGGAAAGGGAATGAGATTCCTCTTTCACTAGAATTAGAAAATGATGTCCATTGTTTTAAAAAGAAAAGCGGCCAAGAGAGTTTCTTGGCCGCTTTTTTTATGAAAAACTGTAATATTCTTATTGATGTTTTTCAACCCATTCTCTGGCGTTAACAAAAGCTTCAACCCAAGGCGAAACTTCGTCTTGTCTGTTGCTTGGGTAGTGTGCCCAGTTCCATTGGAATGTAGAACGCTCAATGTGTGGCATCGTAACTAAGTGACGACCTGTTGCATCACACATCATTGCAGTGTTGTAATCCGATCCGTTTGGATTGTGAGGGTATTCCGCATACCCGTATTTACCAACAATATTGTACTGATCTTCAGATTTTGGTAAGTTAAATTTACCTTCACCATGAGAAATCCAAACCCCTAAAGTACTTCCTGCTAAGCTAGAAAGCATTACTGAGTTATTTTCCTGAATTTTCACTGAAGTAAATGAACTTTCGTGTTTGTGAGAATCGTTATGAACCATTTTACCATGAACATCATGCTCAGGGTTAATCAATTCTAATTCCATCCATAACTGACAACCGTTACAAATACCAACTGAAAGCGTATCTTCACGTTTGAAGAAGTTTTTAATCACTTCATTCGCTTTTTCGTTGTATTTGATAGCTCCGGCCCATCCTTTAGCAGAACCTAAAACGTCAGAGTTAGAGAATCCACCAACAGCACCTAAGAACTGAATGTCTTCTAACGTTTCACGACCAGAAATTAAATCGGTCATGTGCACGTCTTTTACATCAAACCCGGCTAAGTACATCGCGTTTGCCATTTCACGCTCTGAGTTACTTCCTTTTTCACGTAAAATCGCTGCTTTTGGTCTAGGCTTACTTGCATCGATTACCGGAAGTTTCCCTGTAAAGTGACTCGGGAACGTATACTGTAATGGTTGATTTTTATAGTTGTCGTAACGGTCTTGAGCTAAACCATTAGCCGTTTGTTTTTGATCTAATAAGAACGATGTCTTGTACCAGGTATCTCTTAATTCTGAAACAGTCATAGTGAACGCATCCGTTCCGTTGATAATGCTTAGCGTATCAGATTCTGTTACTTTACCAATGTTGAAGAACTCAATGTTAGCTTCAGATAATACAGATTCTATTGAAGCATCAGCAGATTGAATCACAAGTCCTGCATTTTCAGCAAATAATACTTTAAATGAATCGTTTTCAGCTAAAGCCGTAATGTCTAACTCTGCTCCTAAATTGTTATCAGCAAAACATAATTCTAATAAGGTTGTGATTAAACCACCTGAAGCCACATCGTGTCCAGCAACAATCTGTCCATCAAGAATGAGTTGTTGAATCGTGTTAAATACCGTTTTAACGTAAGCGGCAGATTGAACATTTGGTGTGTTGTTACCAATTTTGTTAACCACCTGAGCAAAAGAACTTCCTCCTAATTTAAAGTTGTCCTGAGACAGGTTGATGTAATACACATCTCCAGCTCCTTTTTGGAATACAGGCTCAACAACCTTATTAATATCTGTACAGTTTGCAGCCGCTGAAATAATCACCGTACCTGGAGCAATAACCTCTTCGTTAGGGTATTTTTGCTTCATAGATAAGGAATCTTTTCCGGTTGGCACGTTGATGCCTAAATCGATGGCGAATTCTGAAACCGCTTCAACAGCTTCGTATAAACGCGCATCTTCACCTTCATTTTTACAAGGCCACATCCAGTTTGCCGATAAAGACACATTTTGTAATCCGTCTTTTAATGGTGCCCAGATAATATTGGTTAAAGCTTCAGTAATCGAGTTTCTACTTCCTGCCACCGGGTTGATTAATCCTGAAACAGGGGAGTGCCCGATAGAGGTTGCGATACCTTCTTTACCTTTATAATCTAAGGCCATCACACCAACGTTGTTTAATGGAATTTGTAATGGTCCAACACATTGTTGTTTTGCTACTTTTCCACCAACACAACGGTCTACTTTATTAGTTAACCAGTCTTTAGAAGCAACAGCCTCTAGTTGTAATAGCTGGTCTAAATAATCGTAGAAGTTTTCTTTGTTATAAGCAACATCGGCGTAATTGCGAGCTACTTTTTTATCGTACATGAATGTTTTTGGAGAACTACCAAACATATCATCCATAGCTAAATCCATTGGTTTGTGACCGTTGGTTTTAGACTCAAAAGTGAAACGGTGATTACCGGTTACGTCTCCAACGGTGTACATTGGTGAGCGCTCACGATCGGCAATTTTTTGTAATGTTTCAATATGTTTTTCGGCGATTACTAATCCCATACGTTCCTGAGATTCGTTACCAATAATTTCCTTGTCAGATAGTGTAGGGTCTCCTACAGGTAATTTATCTAAATCAATGTGTCCACCAGTTTCTTCAACTAATTCCGATAAACAGTTTAGGTGTCCACCAGCTCCATGATCGTGGATAGAAACAATGTAATTTTCATCGCTTTCAACCATACCACGAACCGCGTTGGCAGCACGTTTTTGCATTTCAGGATTCGAACGTTGTACGGCGTTTAATTCGATACCTGACTCGAATTCTCCTGTATCAGCACTTGATACCGCAGCACCACCCATACCAATACGGTAGTTTTCACCACCAAGGATAACTACTTTATCTCCAGTTTTGGGGGTGTCTTTTAAAGCTTGGTCAGATTTACCATACCCGATACCACCGGCTTGCATAATTACTTTATCGAAACCTAATTTTCTGGCATCTTCTTCGTGTTCAAAAGTTAATACCGACCCACAGATTAATGGTTGTCCGAACTTGTTACCAAAATCTGAAGCTCCGTTAGAGGCTTTAATTAAGATATCCATTGGTGTTTGGTATAACCACTTACGCTCGTCCATAGCTTGTTCCCAAGGGCGGTTTTCCTCTAAACGAGAATAAGATGTCATATAAACCGCAGTACCGGCTAGCGGTAAGGATCCTTTTCCACCCGCTAAACGGTCACGAATTTCACCTCCTGAACCGGTTGCAGCACCGTTAAAAGGTTCTACTGTCGTTGGGAAGTTATGCGTTTCCGCTTTTAAGGAAATGACAGATTCGAAATCTTTAGTTTCGTAAAAATCTGGTTTATCAGCAGTTTTAGGAGCGAATTGCTCAACAACAGGGCCCTTTACAAAAGCAACATTGTCTTTATATGCTGAAACGATATCGTTTGGATTGGTTTCAGAGGTTTTACGAATCATTTTAAATAATGAAGTCGGTTTTTCTTCACCATCAATCACAAATGTTCCGTTGAAAATTTTGTGACGACAGTGCTCACTGTTTACTTGTGAGAAACCGAATACTTCAGAATCGGTTAATGGGCGACCAATTTTTTCAGAAACACCTTCTAAGTAAGCGACTTCTTCGTCGCTTAAAGAAAGGCCTTCCTGAATGTTGTAAGCCGCAATATCTTCAATATCCAGAATAGGTTCTGGTTTGATGTTTATTGTGAATGATTCTTGGTGTAATCCATTGAATTTTTCAGAAATCATAGGATCATACCCTTTGAAATCTTCAGAAACAGCTTCGAATTCTTCAATTCGAATGATGTCTGAAATCCCCATGTTTTGAGTGATTTCCACCGCATTGGTACTCCAAGGCGTAATCATAGCTGCTCTTGGCCCAACAAAAAAAGCATCCAATGATGCTTGCTCTATTTTAGGCTGGTTGCCAAATAACCATGTTAATTTAGAAATGGTTTCTGTTGATAATTCTTTTGTTGTTTGAACAGCAAAAACCTTACTGTTTACGTTTCCAAAGAAATGAATCATTGTTGATGTATTAGGTTGTAATTTGAAAATGCAAAAATACACTTTTTTAGTCATTTAAGTGGCATTTTTCAGGAAAGCTTATTTCTATTTTCAAAGGGTGAATTAGCAGTACTTAAAAGTGCTTTTCCAAGAGATGACTAACAGAGCTATAGTAGCTCTTTCCGAACAAATTAAGATGTACCAATAAGTAATAGAGTTGGTAAATAGAAATTCTGTCTTCGGTATAGGAGCTTTCGGGATGTTTTTTGTAATAAGCCATATAGAATTCTGGAGCAAAACCACCAAATAATTTGGTCATGGCAATGTCTACTTCGTGGTGTCCATAGTAAGGCGCAGGGTCTATAAGATAAGGTGTGCCATCTTGAGAAATTAGGTAATTGCCGCTCCATAAATCGCCATGTAAAAGTGAGGGAACTACATTTTGGAAGAAGGGAGCAAGTTTTTCTATCATTTGTTCTTTTGAAGGACATTCAGAATCTAAAAGTAATTGGTTTTGAATAGCGAGTTGTAATTGTGGAAATAGTCGTTCGTTTACGTAGAATTCGATCCAAGTGTCAGTTGGTTTGTTACTTTGATGCAAACTTCCTATATAATTGTCGCTATCAAATCCAAAAGAGTTATTGGATACCTTGTGTAAGTTTCCTAATTCTTCCCCAAGCGTTTTAAAATCTTTGGAAGAAGGAGTTTTTGCGGGTATGTATTCCATGAGTAGAAGAGAAATGTCTTCAAGTTGAGAACAATGTAATACGTTTGGAGTGGAAATGGTGTTGGTTTCTGCAATAAGCTTTAGTCCTAAGGCTTCCTTTTGAAACATATCGAGAGCTTTGGGACTCTTATTGGTCTTAAGAAAATAGGAATTATGCTTGGTATTTAACTTATAAGCCTGTGAAATATCACCTCCTGAAATGGATTGAAAGTCCAAAATGGATTCATTTAATTGGTCTGATAGGTAGGTGATGATATTGGTTTCCATGCAATAAAAAAGGTCATCTGTTGATAGATGACCTTAAAATTACAAATTCTTATGAAGTTATTGTTTGATAAGCTTTTTGGTGACTGTCTGATTTTTATACTGTAATTTAACCAGATAGATACCACTGTTTAGCTTGGAAATGTCCAACTTATTTTCAGTGTTGGAAACCTGTTTTTCAAGAGTCAATTTACCTAAAACACTATAGATTTGAACTTCCAAATCAAAAGAAGTATCTATATGAAGTGTATTGCCATTTACTGGGTTGGGGTAGAAGTTAGGTTCCAAGTTAGTTTGGTATTCGCTAACTGATAATTCTTCCTGCCAAATAGCACTTACATATTCTGGGTGGTCAATAAATGGGTTTCTATTGTCCTGATGTTCAAAAATGGCATTGTTTCTATCTATTTCCTTGGTGCTTACAGGGTCATTGATATGCCAACTGTAAAGCAGGTCTAAAGCCCATTGCTCAAATACTTTATCGCTAGTGCCATCCAACATGCTGTTGCCGTTGGTGTCGTTGGTTTCCCAGGAAGCCACATCTTCTTGGTAGCGAACCGCGATATAAAAAAGACCACGGGCTATATCTCCTTTATAATCGTCTACAGGTTCAAAAACTTCTCCTACAGGTCCCGAAAGGTCAGTGCTGCCTCTTTGACTACCGTTTAGAGACGTGTAGCTTGCCGAAGAAACTTCACCAAAAGCCAAATTGCCGCGTTCGGCATTAACTTTTTTATCAGTTGGTAGAATATGGAACGCATCGGCAAATATGGGGTGGTTTTGGTTATTGCCAAACCAGCTGCGAGGAAAGGTATGTTCACGGTTGTATTTATCACATTCTACTGTACCACCTGTACCATTGTCTTGGTCGGTGCCAAATTCAAAATCACAATAGCTATAAATATCCCAAACCTTGCCGTCTGTTCTCACATCTGAGGTTTGGTACAAAGTCCAAAGTTGACTATAAGTTACGGAAGTGTCGTGAAAGGCTTGGCCGTTACTATCGTCAATATCATCAATAATGGTTTTAAGCGCTGTTTTTAGAGTATACCCCTCGAGCCCTTCGGCTGCATCATAATACCCTTCAGGGATCTGAGCAAACAAACGGAAATTCATGAAAAATAAAAGCAGTAGGTAGTTATGTTTCATAAACGCACGTTTCTGTTATTATTTGTTTTTCTCCAATTGAGCCATATAAAAACCATCAAATCCAGATTCGTAGGCCAAAATCTTTTTGTCTTTTACTAATTTGAAATCTTTACCGTTTTCCGACTTCAAAAAAGCAGCCACTTGGTTTTGGTTTTCCGATGGTAATACAGAACAGGTAGCGTAAACCAATTTTCCTCCCGGTTTTACCATTTTGGAATATTGTTGCAATACTTCCTGTTGGGTCACTTTGATATTTTCAATGAATTCAGGTTCCAGTTTCCACTTGGAATCTGGGTTTCTTCTCATTACCCCCAAACCAGAACACGGCGCATCAATTAAAACTCTATCAGCTTTTCCGTAAAGCTTCTTGATAGGCTTGGTAGAATCCAAAACTTTTAAATCCAGGTTGTGCACACCGTTGCGTTTTGCTCTAACCTTGAGCTTTTTCAATTTACTTTCGTAAATGTCCATGGCAACTATTTGGCCTTTGTTTTCCATAAGGGAAGCAATGTGCAATGTTTTTCCACCAGCTCCCGCACAGGTATCAACAACTTTCATGCCAGGGGCAACATCTAGATATGGCGCAACCAATTGAGAAGAAGCATCCTGAACCTCGAACCATCCTTCTTTAAAAGCTTCAGTTTTAAAAACATTGGCACGTTCCTTAAGCCTTAAGGCAGAAGGGTAGTTTGATAAAAACTCAGTTTCTATATTTTCAGACTGAAGGCGAAGTTGAAGGTCTTTCTTGTTAGTTTTTAAAGTGTTCACCCTTAAAATTACATCGGCCTGTTCGTTTTGTTTTGAAATTTCTTTGGTCCAAACCGCTTCGCCCAACTCCTGAACCCCAAGCTCATCCATCCAATCTGGAATAGAGTCGCGGAACTTTCTAACTTTGGAAAGTTCATCAAAACGTCCTTTGATTTTTCGTTGTGGGGTGTTTTCAAAATATTTCCAATCTGGCAATCTAATACCTTTTAGGGTAGCCCAAACAGCAAACAGACGCCAAATATCATCTCTATCAAACGGTTCTTTTACGTTGGCGATTTCGGCATACAGGCGCTTCCAACGTACAATATCGTAAGTGGTTTCGGCCACAAAGGCACGGTCACGGCTTCCCCAACGCTTGTCGCGTTTTAAAAGCTGTTGGATTACTTTATCGGCATAAAGTCCCTCATTGAATATCTGTAATAAACCATCTACGGTTGCAAAACATAGGTTTCTGTGTAAGCGCATATTGTAATGTTCAAGGTCCTGTTGGCTAATTGGTTTTAACGCAATAGATTAACAGTGGCCGGATTTAAAAAATAAAAACATGCAAAGGTAGTTTAAAAGCTACGAATTGTCATAAGAATTTTAAGTAAAACATAATCCTATCAAAAAGTCATGTTTTAAATAAAAAAAGAAGCCATTTTGACTTCCTTTTTATTATGGTTTCCCATGTTGTTCGCGACGACGTTTTTTGAATTCCTCAAACATTTGATGTTTAAAGTCATCTTCAGACTTTTTTAGAAGCAGTATTTTTTTTGCAGATAAAATACCCTGAAGGTCCTTGATAAATTTCGCCTTTAACTCCTGGCGTTGGTCTTCAATAGCTGCAATTTCATTTAGAAGACTTTGTGCTTCGGCCTCGGTTAAATTATCCAAATTAGTGTTTCTTCGTTTAGTGAAGGCTTCATGTCTAAGCTTGTTATTGGTTTCTTCGAAGGAATTGTAAACTGGCCAAAATTCTTGAGCCTCTTTTTTGGTGAGGTTCAATCGTTCTGTTAGGAAGGCAATTTTCAAGGTCTTGATTTTCTCTCTATCTGGTTCTTGAGCTTGTATGCCCAGACCGATACAGAAGAATAGTAATGTTAAAGTGAATTGTCTCATGGTTCTGATATGTATTCCAAATCGTCCAGTGACGAATGTTCTATAAGATAATTTTCTATGGTTACATCTGGGATGTTGGTTTCGTTAAACCCATCAAAAAGCATATAGTCCTCAGCGGTCAAAGCTGCTAGGTCTTGATCTGTAAATTCTTCTTCGGATAAATAGCTTTCAATGGAAACTGTTTCTAGGTCATTAAAATCTATGTCGCTATTGGAATTAAGAAATATACCCAATATTAAAAGAATGCTAGCTGCAATGCCACTTGCATAAAGTGAGGTTTTCCATGTCCATAACGGAAGGATTTTAGTGGCAGAGGTTTTGTTTTTAAGTTTTCTTAAAACCTTGGTCTCAAAAGTATCAAAGTAATTATCTGGCACATCAAATCCATGACTATCAATTTGGCTTGACAATTTGGCTTGGTCCCAAAGCGCCTCCTCGACCTTATCAAAATAGCCCTCAGGAACTTGATGTCCTGTACTTTTGCTAAGATGTAATTTGTTGTGTTTCATTGTTTATTTGACTGAAATAGCCCCAAAAGGTTTAATGCGAACTTAAGTATTTTTCTATTTTCTTAACGGCTATATGATAGGATGCTTTTAGGGCGCCTTCACTAGTTTCTAAAATATCAGCCATTTCCCGATATGTAATATCATCAAAATATTTCATATTAAAAATTAGTTGTTGCTTTTGTGGCAGTAGGGCGATGGCTTTTTGTAATTTCAATTGAATTTCCTCACCTTCAAAATACACATCGGCTTTTAGATTGTTTATGGCCTGTTGCTGAATTTCTTCACTTGAAACTTTTAAAAACTTCGCTTTTCGGTTGAGAAAGGTGATGGATTCATTGGTTGCAATCCGGTACATCCATGAAAACAATTGACTTTCTCCTTTAAAATTATGGATGTTTTTGTAAACTTTTATAAATGTATTTTGCAAGACATCATCGGCGTCATCGTGGGAAATTACAATTTTCCTGATGTGCCAGTACAAACGCTCCTTGTATAGGGACAGTAATTCTTTAAATGCCTGTTCCTTGGTGCGTTCTGTTTTTAGTTGAACTATGAGGTCTTGTTCGCTTATCACCTGTTATTTATTGCTTAGACCCTGTAAATTAGGAAAAGTTTAATGGAAATTTCATAAAAACGGAAATTAAGTTAATGCGTTGTAAATGAGATGTTTAACGATGCTTACCATCGATTAAGTGCAATAAAACACGATAAAATGCATTTTTTCCTTGGTTTGTATGAAAAAATGTTCTAAGTTTACATCAGCCTAACCTACTAACCTGTTACCAGTGTCCCCAAATCTGGTAATATAAAAAGAAAAGGATGCGACAACTGTCACATCCTTTTCTGGCTTTATAAGAGGACCTGTTTTGTTAGTCGAAACTTTGCATTTCCACAAGCTTTTTGTAAGCTCCGTTTTTGGCAAGAAGTTCGTCGTGGGAACCTTGTTCTACAATTTGTCCTTTTTGCATGACAATAATTTCATCTGCATTTTGAATGGTAGATAACCTATGGGCTATGACAATAGAGGTACGGTGCAGCATCATTTTTTCGAGAGCATCCTGTACCAATCGCTCACTTTCGGTATCCAATGCTGAAGTGGCTTCGTCCAAAATCATAATAGGAGGATTCTTTAAAACCGCTCTGGCAATACTTAGACGTTGCTTTTGGCCTCCAGAAAGTTTGTTTCCGGAGTCACCAATATTGGTTTCTATACCGTTTGGAAGTGTGCTTACAAATTCCCAAGCGTTGGCAATTTTTAAGGCCTCGATAATTTCTTCATCAGTGGCGTCTTCTTTACCGATCAGCATATTGTTTTTTATGGAATCGTTAAATAGAATGGAGTCTTGTGTCACTAAGCCAATTAGAGCTCTTAGGGAATGCTTCGTAAGATCACGAATATCATCACCATCTATGGTTATGCTACCTTTGTTGACATCATAAAATCGGGTCACCAAATTGGCAATGGTACTTTTTCCACTTCCAGATTGCCCTACCAGAGCCACAGTTTTTCCTTTTGGAACCCTAATAGAGAAATCTTTGAGCACCCATTCGTCTTCATATTTAAAGGAAATATTGTTAACATCGATAGCCGTGGTAAAGTTATTTTTAACTTTTGCATTCGGTTTATCCTGTAAAGGAGATTCTGTATTCAATATTTCCAAGACGCGATCGGCTGCTGCATTTCCAGCCTTTACTTTATAACTCGCTTTACTAATTGCCTTTGCAGGCGTTAATATTTGATAGGATAAAGCCATATAGGAGATAAACGCACCTCCTGAGAGGCTGTTTTCAATAAGAACCATGCTTCCTCCATACCACAACAGGGCGGCAATGGTAACGATTCCTAAAAACTCACTGGTAGGAGATGCTAGGTTTTGCCTGTTTAGTAAGGTGTTTGAAAAATGATAAAAACGGTTTGTGGAATCCTGGAATTTATCATTGAATCGTTTTTCGGCATTAAACCCTTTAATGACTTTAAGTCCGCTTAAAGTTTCTTCAAGCGTTGAAAGAAAAATCCCTTGTTCTGTTTGTACTTTATTGGATTTACGCTTCAAACTTTTACCAATTCTAGAAATAATCAACCCTGCTACCGGAATAAACAAAAACACAAAAATGGTGAGTTTAGTGGAGATGGCAAACATCATGACGATGGCAAAAGCAATGGTTAAAGGTTCTTTAACAATAAGCTCTAAAACAGCCAATAATGAGTTCTTAACTTCATTGACATCACCAGAAATACGTGCAATGATATCACCTTTTTTCTTCTCGGAATAATAGGAAATGGGCAAGGTAATTACTTTGTCGTATATGGCATTTCTTAAATCCTTTAGAACACCATTCCTCAGAAAGGTTATAGAATACAATGCTAGATAATTGAACAGATTTTTAAGCAAAAACAAGCTAATGATCAAAATGATCATGTATAACAAGGTGCGCTCTGGACCCTCGTTGGTATTGGTTGTGGTAACAAAGTAATTTAAGTAATCCTGGCCAAACGACTTAAGCTCTGTGATGCCTTTATACACAGGTTTTACCGTAAGCTGTTCTGTTTCTCCAAACAATACACTAATCATGGGCATTAAAGCTACCATGCCCAGTGTACTGAACAGTGCGTAGAGCACATTGAAGAAAATATTGAGATACCCATACTTTTTATAAGGAAGTATGAATTGCGACAGTTTTTTTAGGTATTCCATTAATTGAGTTTCATGGCCTTTAAAATGGCATCGATTTTCGATTCCAATTTTTGTTCCACAGCTTTGAATTCTGACACATTGTCCAACGTCGTGTTTACGCTAATGTAAAACTTGATCTTTGGTTCTGTACCACTAGGTCTCAGGGCAATTCTGCTACCGTCTTCGGTTGTATATATTAGCACATTGGATTTTGGAATGTCGATAGGACTTTCAGTGCCTTGTATTAAATCTTTTGAAGTGGATAATTGGTAATCGTCCACGGTCACCACTTTTGAACCATTCACTTCTTTCAATGGGTTTTGGCGTGCATCAACCATCATTTGTTTGATTTCTTCTGCACCGGAAATTCCTTTTTTAGTTAAAGAGATCAAGCGTTCTTTAAAGAATCCATATTTCACGTAGGCTTCAATTAAACCTTGATAGAATGAGCTACCTTGCGCTTTTGTATACGCGGCAATTTCGCAAGCTAGTAGGGTAGAGGTCACGGCATCTTTATCGCGCACAAAATCCCCAACCATAAATCCGAAACTTTCTTCACCACCACCAATAAATTTCAATTCAGGGAAGTCAACAATCATTTTGGCGATCCATTTAAAACCGGTAAGCCCGACTTTATAGGATACTCCAAAAGCATCGGCTAGGTTTTGCATCATTGGAGTAGATACAATAGTGGAGCCAATAAACTCTTTTCCTTTGATTAAATCTTTATCATGCCATTGTTTCAATAGAAACTCTGTCATCATGATCATGGTCTGGTTTCCATTCAATAATACCATGTTGCCTTCCAAATCTCTTACAGCGACTCCTAAACGGTCACTATCGGGATCGGTTCCTATTACGATATCTGCATTTACTTCTTCAGCCAATTCCAAGGCCATTTTTAAAGCTTCAGGTTCTTCCGGGTTAGGGGAAGCCACCGTAGGGAAGTCTCCGTTTGGTTCACTTTGGGCGTCAACAATATGAACATTTTTAAAGCCTGCACGTTTTAAGGTTTCCGGAATCGTGGTGATGGATGTTCCATGCAATGGCGTGAACACAATGTTTAAATTGTCTTTCGCTTCCTGACTAGTAAAACTAGCATTGGCAACAGCGGCATCTACAAAGGTATCGTCAATTTCTTTTCCTATAAAATGAATCAAGTCTTCATTGACATTGAATTTAACCTCCGAATAATCCAATGCATTTATTTCTTCGATAGTTTCATGGTCTTGAGGAGGAACTAATTGACCTCCATCTTTCCAATATACTTTGTACCCGTTATATTCGGGCGGGTTGTGTGATGCTGTTAAAACAATTCCGCATTGGCATCCTAGGTGTTTCACAGCAAAGGAAAGTTCAGGCGTAGGGCGTAAATCCTCAAACAGATATACTTCAATATTATTGGCAGAGAACACATCTGCAACCACTTTTGCCAAAGTTTTACTATTATGTCTACAGTCGTAGGCAATAACCACTTTAATAGGCTGATTAGGGAAGCATTTATATAGGTAGTTGCTCAATCCTTGGGTGTTTTTTCCAAGCGTATACTTGTTGATACGGTTGGTGCCAACGCCCATAATACCACGCATTCCCCCGGTACCGAATTCTAAATCCTTATAAAAGGATTCTTTCAGTTCGTTGGGATTGCTGTCCATTAAAGATTTGATATGTTGCTGGGTATCGGCATCAAAGGTTGCGGTTAACCACGTTTGGATGCGTTCCTGTAATTGAGGTTCTAAAGTGTTCATAAGCTAATATTATATCACAAAAATAAGCATTTCATACATTTTATGAGATGCTTTTGAGTTGATGAAATGGTTTTAAGAAAGTTAAATTGCTTTCTTTCTAAAAGTTGAGTTCGCTTTTAATTAAATAGCGCTTTTTGTCTTCTTTGGTTTGTAGGATGGTTTCGCCTAAAAATCCTGCCACAAAAAACTGAGCTCCCATAATCATGGTGGTCAGTGAGATGTAAAATTGAGGACGTTCCGTAATCAATCTGCCTTGCGGGTGGATAAAGAGCTTGTCGATACCCAAATAAAGTGCAAAGATAAATCCAATAGTAACCATGATAACTCCCAGTGCACCAAAAAGGTGCATTGGGCGCCGTGCAAATCTGGAAATGAACCATATGGTAATCAAGTCTAAAAAGCCGTGGATAAAACGGTCCATGCCAAATTTGGTGGTGCCGTATTTTCTTGCTTGGTGCTGCACCACCTTTTCGCCAATTTTCAAAAAGCCGGCATTTTTTGCCAAAACAGGAATGTAACGGTGCATTTCACCTTTAACATCTATGTTTTTTACCACATTTTTGTTGTAGGCTTTCAAACCACAGTTGAAATCATTTAAGCTGACACCCGAGGTTTTTCTTGCCGCCCAGTTAAAGAGTTTGGAAGGCATGTTTTTGGTAAGGACGGAATCGTAGCGTTTCTTTTTCCATCCAGATACCATATCGTAGTCGTCCTGAACAATCATTTGGTAGAGTTCAGGGATTTCTTCAGGGTTGTCCTGTAAGTCGGCATCCATGGTGATGATCACGTTTCCTTCAGCCTTAGAAAAACCAGCATGTAGTGCCTGAGATTTCCCAAAATTCTTCAAAAAACGAATTCCTTTTACGTTGGAATCTTTTTTAGACAATTCAACAATGGTTTGCCAAGACCGGTCTGTACTACCATCGTCTATAAAAAGGATTTCATATGAAAAATGATTGGATTGCATAACGCGTGCAATCCAATCATGTAGTTCTGTTAAAGACTCTTGTTCGTTAAGTAGCGGTATAACTACTGATATATCCATGGAGTGTAATTCAAAATTCTACGTCCAAAAGTAAAGAAATTATTTAAGCCGCGTTAGGATCATTGCGTTTCATGGCCAATGCAACGATAAGTCCAATGATGGCAAAGAATACAAGTTGAAAGGCAACAGACCTTAATTGATTTGCCATAGCAAATTGATTTTCACTTTCCATTTGTGTCATGGCCTTATCAATTTCAGATTGCGGGGCTCCAAAATTTTCCATCATCTGACGAGAACTTTCCATGACGTTTTCCTTAAGTATTTCTGAAGCTTCAGGATCAATAACATTAAATAGTACAACGCTTACCAAAGTACTGATTAAGAACCCAACAGCTATCGTGATGAAATAGGAGGAAAACGCTTCCTTAAATGAGATAAACCCTTTTAACAAACCCTTGGACCTGGCGGTAGATACAATTCCGAAGACAAGAATCACTAAGAATAAAATGATTCCAAGCCACCATTTAGTCAAAAGTTCAAGGTTAATAGCATAAGAAAGAACGGTTACCAATACAAGCGTAGCGCCAAGGTAAAGTCCGTAATTTAGGGCAGAGGACTTAATAGATTTTTCCATTGTAATGATTATTTTTTTAGTTTTCACTAGGGTTAGTAATCAAATATAATAAAACGTTACATAAATTTACTGCAATAAAAATTAAAAAAACATTGTACATAAGTAAAAAATGCTTAAATTTGCAGCTCGAAAAAATGAAACGATAAAATAGCTTTAGCGATGAAAAAAGGTATACATCCAGAAAATTATAGACTTGTAGCATTTAAAGATATGTCTAACGAGGACGTATTTTTAACAAAGTCAACAGCAGTTACTAACGAAACTTTAGAAGTGGATGGGGTTGAGTATCCATTGATTAAGTTAGAGATTTCAAGAACGTCTCACCCGTTTTATACCGGTAAATCCAAATTGGTTGATACCGCTGGACGTATTGATAAATTCAAAAACAAATACGCAAAATTCAAAAAGTAATTTAAAGCGTCTTTATATACATTTAAAGCCTTTGGGAAACGTCCCAAAGGCTTTTTTGTTTTGACTAAATATGGTATTTTTGAGGTGGCTTAACGGTAGGTTTAGTTGGAAATCTCAGGAGTTTTCGCCTTATTAATCTTTAACTTATTTCAAATGAACTATATTCTTTTTGATGGCCCTTCTCGTAACAACTTACTGCCATTTACCTATACGCGACCAGTGGCCGATATTCGGGTTGGTATTTTAACCATTCGTGAAAAATGGGAAACGTTTTTGGGGTACACTACCACAACTTTGACAGAAGAATATCTTTCGGATAAATTTCCAATGGTGGAAATGGAGGAGAACGTCATGATCAATGCGTCCTATCTTCCCAATGCGGAATTGGTTGAAATGGTGAAAAGCTTGAAAGAAAATCAGGCCATTTTTAAGGATGAAGATGTGTTGGCATTTTTTACCACAGATACTCAGGAAGAAGTGGATTTTGAAACGTACGAAGCCATTGAGTTTGAAGATGACGTCTTGAAAATAGAGTATACTTGGGATATTTTTGCCAAAAACGGCGAAGCTATTTCCGAAGATTTTGAACTGTTGACCAAAGGAAAGGAATCTCAGCCAATTCCGTCTTCAAACAATACCATTCATGCCAATAAGATTTTTATTGAAGAAGGTGCCAAATTGGAATTCGTTACCTTAAATGCTACAAACGGACCTATCTATATTGGTAAGGATGCCGAGATTATGGAGGGTTCCATCATTCGAGGACCATTTGCTCTATGCGAGGGTGCGACAGTAAAAATGGGGGCTAAAATTTATGGGCCTACCACGGTTGGGCCTTATTGTAAGGTTGGAGGCGAAATTAATAATTCGGTTCTTTTTGCCTATTCCAATAAGGGGCATGATGGCTTTTTGGGGAATTCAGTGTTGGGAGAATGGTGTAATCTTGGCGCCGATACCAATAATTCCAATTTAAAAAACAACTATGCCGAAGTTCGTCTTTGGAATTATGAAACCGAAGGTTTTGCTAGAACAGGCTTACAGTTTTGTGGGTTGATGATGGGGGATCATAGTAAGTCGGGTATCAATACCATGTTTAACACTGGAACTGTTGTTGGTGTGAGTGCCAATGTTTTTGGTAGTGGATACCCAAGAAATTTCATTCCTAGTTTTGCTTGGGGAGGGAGTTCAGGTTCTACCACTTTTGTAACTAAAAAAGCATTTGAAGTGGCCAAAGTAGTCATGTCAAGACGTAATATTGAATTTACAGAACAAGACGCCGCTATTCTAGAGCATATATTTGATATGACCCAAAAGTACCGGAAATCGTTTTAGTTCTTTTTTACTTTTCTTAGATCCAATTGGTTTACGGGATTGATGCCCAATCCTGAAACATTTTTCTGTGTAAACCTAATAACTTCGTCATAATACAAAGGGACAATGGGAGCTTGCTGCATCACCAAACTGTCCATTTGGGTGTAAAGTGTCTTACGTTTTTCAATATCGTTTATGGCAAAGGAAGCATTGTAAAGGCTATCAAAAGCGGCGCTTTTAAAATGCGTATAGTTAGAGCCGTTGGGAGATAAGGTTTGACTATAGAATAAACCCAAGTAGTTTTCAGCGTCTAGATAATCGGCGACCCATGAAGCTCTAAATAAACCTAATTTTCCATTGTTTCTTGCATCTCTTAAAGTGGCGGAAGGTAATACATCCACATTGACCAAAATGCCAATCTTGCCCAATTCCCTTTGAATGTATTCGCAAAAGTTTAAATAATTACTGGTTGTGGAAATGGTGATTTCTGGGGTTTGGATGTTGGTCTCTTTTTTGAACTGCTCCACCAATTGTTTGGCTTTTTCAGGTTGGTAGGAAAAGCCAATATCCCCTTTGTACCCAGGTAGCCCTTTAGGAATCATGCCGCCGTGGGCCGGCACGCCAACCCCATTTCGGAGGTAGATCATCATTTTAGTTCTGTCGAAACCATAATTGACCGCTTTTCTCAATGCCTCCGATTGTATTTCCGGAATATCTGCATCTAGATAAAAGCCTAAATATTCAGTGTTTAGATACGGACCTCGAAGCATGTTGACGTTTTTAGCATAAGTGGATCTCAATTCGCCTTTGGTTGTGAGTATTTCGTCTTTATATGAGGCGTCAAGACTATTCAAGAAATCGAGCTTGCCTTGTGCAAATTGTAAAAACTCACTTTGTTTGTCGGGTAGAAACGTTATGGAAACCGCTTCTAAATATGGCAATTGCTTACCACTTTGATCATATTCAAAATACGAATTATTACGCCTTAAAACCAATTTGATATTTTCCTCCCATCGTTTAAAAGAAAATGGACCTGTGCCAATGGGGTGCGACCTAAACTCGTTACCGTAATGATTTACGACTTCATGAGGCACCACTGAGCAATATTTCATGGTCATCAACCCTAAAAATGCAGGAAATCTTGTGTTGAGCTGGATTTCAAAAATGGTATCATTTATAGCTTTGAAGTCATTGACTTTGTTCAAAACCCAGCTTCCAGGGGAAGCAATAGATTTATCTTTTAGCCTATTAAAACTATACACAAAATCTTCTGCTGTAACGGTTCTGGTAGAATCGCTTCCAAAAAGAGGGCTTTTATGAAAGTAGATGTCGTTTCTTAAGTTGAAAGTGTAAGTCAAACCATCTTCCGAAATTGACCAATTTTTGGCAATACAAGGAAGGGTGTTCAAGCTGTCGTCTGTTTGCACAAGACCATTAAAAAGTTGATTGGCCAACCAAGTTTCGCCAACATTGCGGGAAAAAGCAGGGTCTAAGGAGCCGATAATATTGCTTTCGTTATAGCGGAAAACTGCTTGGTTATTTTTGTCTGAGGTCTGGCATCCAAAGAGTAAGGAAAGAATTAATGAAAAATAAATATAGTGGAAGTTCATTTGTAAGGAATGATATAACTTATTTGGTTTTGTGTGAAATCTCAAAATTTAAAAGTATGAAAAAAAACTTCAAAGACTTTCTGGTTCTGAAGGTTTACTCGGTCTCACATTTCATAGACTTTTATAAAAATTTGCGTTATAAAGGAATTATAGTTTTGCTTTCTATTTTGCAAAGTTCACGGTGTGAAGGTAATTTCTTTTAGCTTTGAAAATTAATAGGTTTTTTGCAAATAAAGCTTTTGTTTTCAGTGAATTAAAAAAGAGAGTGCTTAATTAGATAAAGCGCTCTTTTTTTGTATTTTTGCACTCCTTTTCAAGAGTTTAGGATGATGAGCAAAAAAGTCGCTTTTTATACATTAGGATGCAAGCTTAATTTTTCGGAAACGTCAACCATTGCCAGAAGTTTTTCTGATGAAGGTTTTGATCGTGTGGATTTTTCTGAAAAAGCAGATATCTACGTAATCAATACCTGTTCGGTCACTGAAAATGCCGATAAGCGATTTAAAAGCATTGTAAAACAAGCGCAAAAAGTCAATCCAGAAGCTTTTGTGGCGGCTGTAGGCTGCTATGCGCAATTAAAGCCTCAAGAACTTGCCGATTTTGATGGTGTAGACTTGGTCTTGGGAGCCACCGAAAAGTTCAAAATTACCGATTACTTAAATGACCTTACCAAAAATGATTTTGGGGAAGTTCACTCCTGTGAGATAGAAGAAGCCGATTTTTATGTAGGGAGTTATTCTATTGGTGATCGGACCAGAGCGTTCTTGAAAGTGCAAGATGGATGCGATTACAAGTGTACCTATTGTACGATTCCATTGGCTCGCGGTATTTCCAGAAGTGACACCATGGAAAATGTTCTGAAAAATGCACGTGAAATTTCTGAAAAGAATATTAGGGAGATTGTCTTGACCGGTGTAAATATTGGCGATTATGGTAAAGGTGAGTTTGGAAACAAACGTCACGAACATACATTTTTGGATTTGGTTACCCAATTGGATCAGGTTGAAGGGATAGAGCGTTTGCGTATTTCTTCCATAGAGCCAAATCTTCTTAAAAATGAAACTATTGAACTGGTTTCGAAATCAAGAGCTTTTGTACCTCATTTCCATGTGCCTTTGCAAAGTGGGAGTAACGAGATTCTTAAAAAGATGAAGCGCCGTTACATGCGTGAGTTGTACGTGGACAGAGTTAACAAGATAAAGGAAGTGATGCCACATGCTTGTATTGGTGTGGATGTTATTGTTGGTTTTCCAGGTGAAACTGACGAACATTTTTTGGAAACCTATAATTTTTTAAACGAATTAGACATTTCCTATTTGCATGTCTTTACCTATTCTGAGCGTGACAATACAGAAGCGGCCATGATGGATGGAGTGGTTCCTAAAAACGTTAGGGGAAAGCGTAGCAAAATGTTGAGGGGACTCTCTGTGAAAAAACGCAGGGCCTTTTATGAAAGCCAAATTGGGACCTTTAGGACTGTGTTGTTTGAAGGAGAAAATAAAGAAGGTTACATTCATGGCTTTACTGAAAATTATGTAAAGGTTAAAGCACCATGGAATCCGGAATTGGTCAATACGCTTCATAAAGTAAACTTAACTGAGATTGGAGAGGATGGTATTGTAAGGTTTGAATTTGTTAAGGACTTGGTTGTTTAAGCAAATCTTCATTTTAACTGTTTTTCTCACACTTTATCCATTTTTTTAATCTTGGATGTTTTTCAGCGGTACATTTAGTATTTTTTTAAAACTGCTTTTAATTTGATGAAACAATTAGTTGCTGCATTTTCTATTGTAGTTGCCATCCTGTTGTTGATAGCGTGCTCCGGTGATAACTCTTCTAAGAATGCTATTATTGGAGAATGGAAATTGACCTATTGGAGCGCAGACGTCTCTATGGACCTTAATAATGATGGTCTTGAAAACGTTAATCTTTTGAGGGAAACTGCTTGTACCAACAATGAAATTTTAAGTTTCGATAGCAATGGAATAGTGTCTTCTGAAAATACATTTAACCCTTATGTGATCATTTCCGAATTTAACAATGCTGCGGCATATTCTGTAAATGTAGAATGCGCTGAAGGTATTATTGGATTCGCTACAGATTATTTGTATGATAATGTAAATGAAAATGTGCAGATTGGTGAGAGTACTACGGCCACTATAGATGAAGGGGAGTTGACCATAGTTTATGAGGATGCAATAGAAATATACAATACTGAATTAACTGAAGTGGTGGCAACAAAAGATTTAACCAAAGTTTATACCAAACAGTAAATTAAGAAATCACAAACAAAAAACCGAAGTCTTATATTAAGACTTCGGTTTTTTAGTTATATCCTGATACCTACCGGTAACATTTTTTTGTATTGTCTGTGTCTTCTTATGAACCTTGCTATTTCTGGACTAGTTGGAACTACGCTAATGTTTCGGTCTTGAATATCCGCAAAAACCAATTTTAGGAAGTCTTCGGCAAACTCATCAGACTCTAGCGTCTCAGGTATGATAAGTTTGGTCAGGAAAATTTTACGGTCCTGTAGCGAATACTCAATTTTAGCGAGTTCGTTGTCGATTTTTAGTTCGTATTGACGTAAAAAATCGTTATCAATTAATTCAGCTGCATCAATCATAGTTAATTATTTATTTTAAAGGGTCGGAGGGGAAACAAAAAAACATTTCTGTAGTTTTGCAGTGCAAATTTACAAAAATTATTACATATATTAAAGCCCTGTTAAGGTTAAGTATTTAGGAGATAAAACTTTAGGGTTTTTATGGGCTTTTTTAGGTTGTAACTAGGTTTTATTGTTAAACTCTTGAGATAGGAATTTTAGAGAATGAGCGAGGAGATTATTCACGTATATATGATGCCGGGAATGGCGGCGAACCCTGCAATTTTTGAAAATATTGAATTACCAAAAGACCAGTTCGAGATCCATTGGTTGGAATGGATGTTGCCCGAGGCCCATGAAACCTTGTCGCATTACGCTCAGCGAATGGCTACCAAGATAAAACATAGTAATGTGGTGCTCCTAGGGGTGTCTTTCGGGGGTATTTTGGTTCAGGAAATGAGTAAATTTATTTCCGTTAGAAAAATAATTGTGGTTTCTAGCGTTAAGAATAAACATGAATTGCCCAAGCGCATGAAACTGGCAAAGTTTACAAGTGCTTATAAGCTGTTGCCCACCCATCTGGTCAAACATGTCGAAGCGCTCAGTAACTATACTGTAGGCAAAAGCATGGCCAAACGTGTTGACCTTTATAAAAAATACCTATCGGTTACGGATAAGCGCTATTTGGATTGGGCTATTAAGCAGGTAATTTCATGGGATCAAAAACAAGCACATCCAAATGCCATTTACATTCATGGTGATAAAGACGGCATATTTCCCCATTCCTGCAATGGTAATTGTATTGTAGTTAAGGGAGGTACACATATAATGATTGTAAACAGATATCGATGGTTTAATGAACATTTGCCCAAACTAATTTTGGGCTAACTAACAAAGAATGAGGGATTTTTTTTAAATTTATGTAAAAACAGGATTATGAAAACTATGAAAAATATTTTAGCAGGTTTTGGTTTAATTTGTGTGTCGGGGCTATTTATTTTCGCAACACAAACTTCAACTTCAGATAAACTTTTAACCGAACCTACAAGGTATACAAACGATTATAATGTGTATGCATTGAGTGTGCCCGAGCATTTAAATTTTGCGGGAGAATTGGTGCCTTTGGATAACCCGGATATTTATGAGCGCATGGATAGGGAATTGTTGGTGAACACGTATTGGCAATCTAATGGGTTGTTGTTATTTAAGCGTGCCCATAAATATTTTCCGATTATAGAACCTATTTTAAAGAAAAATGGCGTTCCGGATGATTTCAAATATTTGGCAGTTATCGAAAGTGGTTTGACCAATGCCGTATCTCCAGCTGGAGCAAGGGGAGTGTGGCAGATTATGCAGGCCACCGGAAGAGAAAATGGCTTGGAGGTCAATGATAATGTGGACGAACGCTATCATTTGGAAATGGCTACAGAAGTAGCTTGTAAATATCTTTTGAAAGCTAAAGAACAATTTGGCACGTGGACTTTGGCCGCTGCCGCTTACAATGCTGGCATTAATGGCGTTGCCAATAGGTTGGAAGACCAAGGTGTAAATGATTATTACGATTTGTTGCTGGGAGAAGAAACTGGTCGTTATTTGTTTAGAATAGTAGCGCTAAAGGAAATATTGAATCACCCTGGTAAGTATGGTTTCAATTTCAAGGAAAGCGATTTGTATACTCAAGTTCCTACCTACAAGGTAAAAGTGGATACCGCTGTGACCGATTTTTCAAAATTTGCGAAAGGTTTTGGTATTAATTATAAAATTTTGAAAATCCATAACCCATGGCTTAGGGAGCGATTCTTAAACAACAAGTCAAGAAAGGAATACTTTATAGAAATCCCTAAGGATGGCTATTACAAGACCTCAAAACCTTAATGATAGAAATTGTAAAACACAATTTTTGGACAGTAGTTTTAGTTCTTAACTATCTTTTGGCAGCTTCAGCAGCTGCCACAATTTTGTCCAAAAATATCAATCCAACTAAAACCATCTCATATATTTTGACCTTGGTTTTTTTTCCGTTTTTAGGATTGATAGTGTATTACTTTTTTGGTCAAGAGTACCGTAAGAATAAAATCTTCAACAGAAAGCATATCCTTAACCAGAATATCATCAGATCCCTTCAAAGTGATTTTGAATTGGATCTTGGGCAAATGGCCAAATTGGATGATTTTTTGGGAGATAAGATAAAGTTGGTCAACCTTCTCAAGAAAAGTGAAAATTCGCCATTAACCCTTCATAATGATGTGGAACTCCTTATTAATGGCGATGTGACTTTTGATTATTTGTTGAAGGATTTAAAAGCTGCGGAAGATCATATTCATTTGGAATACTATATTTTTAATGATGATTCCATAGGTACTGAAATTCTGAATATCTTATGCGAAAAAGCAACAAAGGGAGTTGCCGTAAGGTTTAGTTTTGATTCGGTTGGGAGCAAGTTGTCCAAAGCTACACGAAACAAACTAAGAAAAAGCGGAGTAGAGTTTTACCCCTTTATGCCTGTACTGTTCAAGAAGTTTACAAGTAAAATGAACTATCGCGACCACCG
This sequence comes from Mangrovimonas sp. TPBH4, assembly GCF_001280505.1. GTDB lineage: Bacteria > Bacteroidota > Bacteroidia > Flavobacteriales > Flavobacteriaceae > Mangrovimonas_A. The sequence goes on along the minus strand of NZ_LBIO01000039.1, from coordinate 80,905 downwards.
AAAAATAGCCATTATTGATGGGAAGATAGGCTATCTTGGAGGGATCAATGTTGCTGATAATTATTTAAACAATCGAAAGAAAAACAAGCATTTTTGGAGGGATACCCACATTAAGTTGGTAGGGGAAGCGGTCAAACCTTTGCAAGTTCATTTTTTGACCAATTGGGAGTTTGTTTCTGGGCAAAGATTTAAAGTGTCCAAAAACCTCTTTCCAGATTTAAGTGCTACTTCAGGGGAGGTTGCTGTACAAATTGCAGCCAGTGGTCCAGATACAGATTGGGCCAATATCATGGAGGCTATTTTTACGGCAATTAACACGGCAGACGAGTATGTGTATATAACCACACCTTATTTTATTCCCAACGAACAAATTATTACGGCCTTACAAGTAGCTTCCAAAAGTGGGGTGGATGTACGGTTATTAATTCCTAAAATATCAGATTCTTGGACTGCCAAATATGCTAGCAATTCTTATTTGGAGTCTCTAATGGAAGCCGACGTCAAAGTATATCGCTATACCAAAGGAATCATCCATGCCAAAACCATAACGGTGGACGGTGTGTTTTCTTCCATAGGTACCTCTAATATGGATTATAGGAGCTTTAATATCAATTTTGAAATAAATGCTTTGGTATATAATAAAGAGTTGAGCAGGCAACTGGAAAATCAATTTATGGAAGATTTGAAGGATGCTGAGAGGGTGGATTTTGAACGTTGGAAAACAAGACCGTTTCATCAAAGGGCAAAGGAGTCTTATTGTAGGCTTTGGTCTCCATTATTGTAGAAAGTACTACTGTCTATCGGTGAGTAAGCTTTTTTTGAACTCTTCAAACAGAAAAATAAGTTCCTTAATGTGGTTTTCGGCCATTGCATAGGATTTTTTGGTTTGTGAAGTGTCAAACGAAAACAAGGAGAATTTTCTATCCAATGCCATTAATTGTTTGGTGCTCGATACAAAAAAGCAGGCTGGGGCACCAAAGGAATGCTTGTAGGTTTTGATTATGCTGTTGGAAAGGTTCTCAGTTTCGTCGATGTAGGTAACAGTGACATATCTATTGTAGCCTCCAGTAACCTGCTTTACTTTTTTCTTTGGTCCCCAATACAGTACAATGACTTCTACTTGATTTCTATAGGCTTGCGCAATGGTGTTTATGGCTTCTATTTCTTTTTCATTGGGGAAATCCCAAGTCGTTTTGGTAATCAATAAAAAGGGGTTTTCAAAGTCATCGGTTTCCAAGTCTCCTCCGGAAAGCTTTGGTAGCTCAAGGTTGGGGATAAAAGTATTCAGAAGATGATTTTCAAAAAGGGAGTCAAAAAGCACTTCGGCCAATTCATAATCCTTGTTCTCAAAGGCGAGATTGCTCTGTTTTATATAGGGTTTCAAATGTTGGGAAATGGCGTCGTTGAAGTAGACTTTATTATCCTGGGAGTAGGTTAAAAAAGTAGAGGCAAGCAGTAATATTGTAAACATTCTAAGCATATGTAACAATATTTTGTTTATGAGCTGTTACCTAAATGTACAAAACCATACAATAAAACCAAAAGTTATACGTTTAAACTTATTGTTATTTAACTGTTTATAACATATTAAGAATAAAAAAAGCACTGTATTTACAGTGCTTTTTTACATTTATAAGGTTTGGCTTTAGCGCTTAGCGTCTTCTTCCGTGGCGCATGGAGCCGTAGTGCTGATTTGGCATTTGTGCTTTCTTCATGCTGTCTTTCATCATTTTTATTTGGTCGGTCAACATCCCTCGCTTATCCAGTTTTTGGGCTTCACCTAAAAGAATTTTGGCTTCTTGGGGTCTTCGTTTACTAAAGGCAATACCCGCCAAATTCAATTTAGCCATGGCCATATCGTGATCCATAGCCAATCCTAGAGCAACCGCTTTTTTGAAAAATTTCTCGGCTTCGTTCATGTTGGTCTGGGAAACCATGATACCATGAAGGTAGTTGTAGTAGCCCTCTTGTTTTTTTACCAAGGCACTGGATGGGTTTTTAATTTTACCTAGCCATTTTTTTGCGCCCTCAAAATCTTGTTTTCTCAATTTAAGAAAGGCCAAAAGTATAAACTCATTCTTAAAGTAGAAGAATACAAATACAAGGGAAAGTAGGATGAGCATAATGCCGTTTCCTATATAACTTTCAGTAAATTGATAGATGGCATAACCAAATATTAAAGCCGCGATGACTAGTTTGATATTTTTGTTGTACATTACCTAATTAAATTTAAGTTTGCAAAGTTAATAAAAAGTATTGAAAATATTTTTTGCTTTTGATTTGCTAGAGTAAAAAGTCTTTGTATATTTGCACGCAGTTTTTAGAACGGCTATAAAACTTAGTTACAGTAATAAGCAAAGAAGATTTTAAAGATATAAGACAATGAGTAAAAGAACGTTTCAACCGTCAAAAAGAAAGAGAAGAAACAAACACGGTTTCAGAGAAAGAATGGCTTCTGCTAATGGCAGAAAGGTACTTGCTCGTAGAAGAGCTAAAGGAAGAAAGAAATTGTCTGTATCGTCTGAACCAAGACATAAGAAATAATGATTGACAATTGTTAATATATTAAGGTGTTGCTTAGGTAACGCCTTTTTTTATATCATTTTGATAACTATTTTTGTAAATAATTTATTCTCTCATAAAAATGCCAAAAAATAAAAACATAAATTCTGTACTTCTCATTGGGTCGGGACCAATCATCATTGGTCAAGCATGTGAATTTGATTACTCTGGGTCGCAGGCGCTTAGATCCCTAAGGGAAGATGGAATAGAAACGATTTTGATTAATTCGAACCCGGCAACTATTATGACCGATCCTGCAATGGCGGATCATGTGTACTTATTGCCGCTAACTACAAAATCAATCAGAAAGATTTTGGAGGAGCACCCTCAAATTGATGCCGTATTGCCAACCATGGGAGGACAAACTGCATTGAACTTATGTATTGAGGCCGATGAAAAAGGAATTTGGGAAGAATACAACGTTGAACTGATTGGTGTAGATATCGATGCCATCAATATCACTGAAGATAGAGAGCAGTTTAGAGATTTAATGACAAAAATTGGAGTGCCAATGGCGCCCCAAGCTACAGCAACCTCATTTTTAAAAGGAAAGGAAATAGCGCAAGAGTTTGGTTTTCCATTATGTATTCGTTCGTCGTTTACATTAGGTGGAGCAGGAGCTGCTATTGTCCATGATGAAGCAGATTTTGATGAGTTGTTAAGTCGCGGACTTGAAATTTCACCTATCCATGAGGTGATGATCGATAAAGCTTTATTGGGTTGGAAAGAGTACGAGTTGGAGTTGTTGCGTGATAAAAACGATAATGTCGTTATTATCTGTACGATTGAAAATATGGACCCTATGGGAATCCATACGGGAGACTCCATTACTGTAGCGCCAGCCATGACATTATCAGATACAACGTTCCAGCGCATGAGGGATATGGCCATCCACATGATGCGAAGTATTGGAGACTTTGCAGGGGGATGTAACGTACAGTTTGCAGTAAGTCCAGATGATAAAGAGGATATTATCGCAATTGAAATTAACCCACGTGTATCTCGATCTTCTGCCTTGGCAAGTAAGGCTACGGGATATCCTATCGCTAAGGTAGCTTCCAAATTGGCTATTGGTTATACATTAGACGAATTAAGCAACCAGATTACAAAATCTACATCGGCATTGTTTGAGCCTACATTGGATTATGTGGTTGTAAAAATACCTCGTTGGAACTTCGATAAATTTGAAGGAAGCGACCGTACCTTAGGATTGCAGATGAAAGCTGTAGGAGAGGTAATGGCCATTGGACGTTCATTCCAAGAAGCACTTCATAAAGCCACCCAGTCATTGGAAATCAAGAGAAATGGATTGGGAGCTGATGGAAAAGGCTATAAAAACTACGACCAAATCATCGACAAGCTTACACATGCTAGTTGGGATCGAGTATTTGTAATTTACGACGCTATTCAATTGGGAATTCCATTGAGTAGAATCCACGAGATTACAAAGATTGATATGTGGTTCTTGAAGCAGTATGAAGAGCTTTATCACCTAGAAAAGGAAATCTCTAATTACACTATCGATACAATTGATAGAGAATTACTTTTAGAGGCCAAACAAAAAGGATATGGGGACCGTCAAATAGCCCACATGTTGAACTGTTTGGAGAGTGAAGTTCATAGTCGTAGAGAAGAGCTTAACATAAAGCGTGTTTATAAGCTAGTTGATACTTGTGCTGCAGAGTTTAAGGCGCAAACACCATACTATTACTCAACTTTCGAGAATAGTGTAGAAACTTCAGATGGAAACGTATATTCTGAAAATGAAAGTGTAGTTTCAGATAAGAAGAAGATCATTGTATTGGGATCTGGACCAAACAGAATTGGACAAGGAATTGAGTTTGATTACTGTTGTGTGCATGGTGTTTTGGCAAGTGCCGAGTGCGGATACGAAACTATCATGATCAATTGTAACCCTGAAACGGTTTCAACAGATTTCGATATTGCAGATAAACTGTATTTTGAACCAGTATTCTGGGAACATATTTACGATATCATTAAGCATGAAAAACCGGAAGGTGTAATTGTTCAGCTAGGTGGTCAAACGGCCTTAAAATTGGCAGAGAAATTAGACCGCTACGGTATCAAAATTATAGGAACAAGCTTCCAGTCCTTAGATTTAGCTGAAGATAGAGGAAGTTTCTCAACCTTGTTGAAAGAAAATAATATTCCTTATCCACAGTTTGATGTGGCAACCACTGCCGATGAGGCCTTAGCTATTTCAGAAGTATTGGATTTCCCAATCTTGGTAAGACCATCTTATGTACTTGGTGGACAAGGAATGAAGATCGTAATCAACAGAAATGAGTTGGAAGAGCACGTAGTGGATTTATTACGCACCATGCCAGACAACAAGTTGTTGTTGGACCACTATCTAGATGGAGCAATCGAAGCGGAAGCAGATGCCATTTGTGATGGAGAGAATGTTTACATCATTGGAATCATGGAGCATATTGAGCCTTGTGGAATTCACTCTGGTGATAGTAATGCTACCTTGCCTCCGTTCAATCTTGGAGAATTTGTAATGCAGCAAATCAAGGATCACACCAAAAAGATTGCATTGGCCTTGAACACGGTTGGCTTGATCAACATTCAGTTTGCCATCAAGGATGATACGGTATACATTATAGAGGCGAATCCAAGAGCATCACGTACTGTACCATTTATTGCCAAGGCTTATGGAGAACCTTATGTAAACTTTGCAACAAAGGTAATGTTGGGTGAGAAAAAGGTAACTGATTTTGACTTCAATCCACAATTGGAAGGATATGCAATCAAGCAGCCAGTATTCTCTTTCAACAAGTTCCCTAAGGTGAATAAAAAATTGGGGCCAGAAATGAAGAGTACGGGAGAAAGCATCTTGTTTATAGACAGTTTGAAGGATGATGAATTCTACAATCTATATTCAAGAAGAAAGATGTACCTGAGCAAATAATTCATCATTTTTTCGATGAATGGTAAGTGACTGTATTTAAAAAATTAGTAATTTAGTGATACTATAGGATGAGATTATGAGAATAAAATTACTAGGTTTTAAAATATTATGTCTCACACTACTAACTGTTTATTGTGTTGAAGCACATAACGGAAGCAATTTTAAAGTAGCTTTGTCAGATGAGTTTACATCTGAAAGCATGTTAGTTTTAAATGCGCTTCAGGATGACAATTTGGAGTTTACAATTTCCCCAAATCCTGCATCTACAAAATTGAATATTCGCTTGCCAAAGGGCTTGCAAAATGCCCAAGTGAGTATTTTTGATGTGTTGGGAAAAAAGGTTTACAGTCAAGAATTGAATTCCTTAACCGCTTCAATAGATGTGTCAAAATGGAATAGTGGTGTATACCTTGTAAAGGTTTCAACAGACAATTTCAAACAAACCAGACGGTTTGTAAAACAATAAACTACAACATCAGTCCATAAAAAAAGCCACCTGTAAAGGTGGCTTTTTTTGTTTCTTATATGAATCCAAAGGAGTGTGACGTTTTATTCATTTTCAGAATCGGCTCGTTTAATGATAGCTTCAGGAAGTGCTTTTTTGGCTTTGGCGCCCAATTTTTTCAGTTTTTCAACACTGGTAATCAAATTACCGCGTCCATCAACCAATTTGTTCATGGCGGCGGAGTAATCTTTCTTGGCGTCGTCCAATTTTTTGCCAACTCCGGTAAGGTCTTTTACTAAGCCCTCAAATTTATCATAAAGTGCGCCAGCCTGTCTTGCAATTTCAATGGCGTTTTGCTGTTGCTTTTCATTGTTCCACATGGTATCAATGGTGCGTAAAGTCGCTAGCAGTGTAGATGGTGTTACAATTACAATGTTCTTTTCAAAGGCTTTATTGTAAAGTGAATTGTCATCATTAATGGCTACAGCAAAAGCTGGTTCAATTGGAATAAACAAAAGCACAAAGTCTGGAGATTCCATATCGTATAAATCGTGGTAGTTCTTCTCTGAAAGCTGATCCACATGGCGTCGGATGGAATTTACGTGCGCCTTTAAAAACTGAGGGCGATGTTCTTCATCTGCATTTACAAAGCGCTCATAATCGGTTAAAGATACCTTACTGTCTATAATCATGCGTTTGTTGTCCGGTAAATGCAATACCACATCAGGAAGCACTCTGGTGCCATCTTCTCTTGTGAAATTTTGTTGAACAAAATACTCTCGATCCTTTTCCAAACCTGATTTTTCAAGGACACGTTCCAGAACCAATTCTCCCCAGTTTCCTTGCATTTTACTGTCACCTTTCAAAGCTTTGGTAAGGTTGGTGGCCTCTTTGGTCATTTGTTGGTTAAGGTCCTTTAAGCCTAACAACTGCTCTTTTAGGGCAGAATGCATGCTGATACTTTCCTTTTGCGTATCCTCAACCTTTTTCTCGAACACCTGAATTTTTTCCTGAAGAGGATTTAGAATGTTCTTGATGTTCTCTTTATTTTGGATGGTAAACTTTTCCGATTTTTCATCGAGTATTTTGGTAGCCAATAACTCAAAATCCTTTCGGAGTTGTTGTTGGCGTTCTTCAATTTCTTCCTCACGTTTTTGGTTAAGCTGTTGCAGGTTTTCGTATTCCGAGTTTCTTCGAGCTAATTCCGTATTTAGAAACTCCTTTTCACGACGAATGTCCTCACGTTCCGCTTCTATTTTTGAAAGCGTACTTTTCAGATCGTTAAGTTGAATTCCAAATTGCTCCGATTGCTTTTGAAGCTCGGTTTCCGATAATAGTTTGAAATCCAGTAATTGTTGTGCTAGGTTGGCATTGCGCTCTTCCAGAGTACTTTTCTCACCTTTACTTTTCAGTTTGGTGAAGGTCATGCCAATATAAGTGCCAGCTCCAGCCGATCCGGTCATGGCCAGAATGAGAATTAGGTTATCGCTCATTAAAATTGAAGTTTGTCCAAAGATAAATGATTACTTGGAAGAATATATCTCCATATGGAAGAAATCTGAATAGTTGGCCTAGAGTACGGAGCTTGTGATTCTTATATCTGCTTCACTCCAAGCTTGGTTAAATTCGTTTAAAATGGTTTGGGCTTCCTCTATTTTATCTTGAGCTAAAAGGCTTTTGTGAAGTCCCATTAAGGACCAGCCGTTTTGACGCAAATTTTCTAGGTCTTTTTTGTAGACTTTTTCGGCTTCCTCATATTTTTTAGCTTTCATTAAAACGGCTCCAAGGTTTTGACGTGGAGGAATGTGCCATTCGGAGGGTTCGTTATAGACCAAATTATCTTCCATTTCCACAGCTTTTTCCAAATGACTAATGGCTTCTTCCAAGTTGCCTTTTTCGGCTTCCAATTCACCTGCTACAACCTCATAGGCCAGTCTGGCTATGGTAGTGCCAGAATCAAACCCTGTGGCCAAATTGGTTTCCATATCAGGATCTTTAATTAGTAGGGAGATAGCTTCCAATTCTTCTTCAGCTTCGGGGATATTTTGCTTTCTTATAAAGGCAATCCCTCTAGTATAATGCCAAATAAGTGATAAGTGTTTAATATCTGAATTTGGTTTGGGAGTGGTTAAAATATCATTCCATTTTCCAAATCTGGTGTATGCAAGTAATGGTGTAGCAGCAAAATTTTGAAGAAAATGAAGCTCTTCCATTTCGCCAACAGGAACTTTTTCTGCAGTTTTTTTTGCGGCATCAATGGCAATTTCACTTGCCCCCAATAAACTTGAAGCCGACCATAAAAAGTGGATGTTGTGTGGGTAATAGCCTAAAGGATACATGCCTTGTGCATAGCATTGGGAAATATAGTCTTCATCTGCTAAAATTGCTTTTTGGTTTGCGGTTACGGCATCTTTATAGCGACCAACCCGAATATAGATATGGGAGGGCATGTGTACTATGTGTCCAGCAGAAGGCATAAGAGCGCCTAATTTCTCGGCACTGGGAACCGCCAAATCGGGATTTGGCAATTCGACCACATGTATATAGTAGTGATGTGCGCCCGGATTATCAGGGCTTAACTCAATGGCTTTTTCAAGGGCTGCCTTGGCTTCTGGAATATTGGCTGAAGGCTTCCCAGTTTTATCCCAATAATTCCAGGGAACCGTATTCATTACCGAAGCTGCATATAAGGTTTGTATATCGGAATCGTTAGGGTAGGCGTCAGCCACTTTCTGCATGGCATGCATATAGGCTAGGTTTAAATCTTCAGTCTTTGTGGAAAGATTGGTCGCATAGCGTTGGTTTAATGCCTGAATCAAATCTTGCTCTTTTTGTGAGCAATTAGAGGATAGCGCAACGGCTTTAGCTATGGCCTCATTGGCTTTGGTTTTTCTCTCGTCGTCAGGAGCAGGGTCATTGATGTTAGGCCCTAAAACGTAAGCTTGTCCCCAATAGGCCATGGCTAAATTGGGATCCAGACGGGAGGCTTCCATGAACGATCGATGTGCTTCAGCATGATTGAACCCATAAGTGAGGCGCAGCCCTTGATTGAAAAATTGTTGGGCTTGTTCATTTTTGGTGCTTACCAAATAGGTATGATTTCCTAAGTTTTCAAAAAGCGGAGAAATAGGTTTACTGAAGTCTACATCTTCTAGCATAAAATTGGCCGGAGTACAGCTTATAGCATTGAGGCCAACTTGGTCAGGGTAATTGTATGCCTCTTCGGTGTTGTTGAAATAGAAAAAAGTAACAATAATGAGGGCCAGAGAAGAAAACACCAACAAGCTTAATTTAGTTTTCATGACTATTGAGGATAAAAATTAGATGCAAAGTATTTACCCAAACAAGTAGATGGAAATTCAGAAAGTAGATTTAAAACGTTGGTTTATAGTTTTCTAAATGTAATGAAATTATAAGAATAATGAAAGACTTTTATTTCTTCACCTTAAAACTGCCACTTTCTAGATCGAAGGTGATTAAATCTTTTGGGAAAAGTTCGTTAAAGATGCCTTTCGAAATTAAGTTTTTTGGAGCGTCCAAAGTAACCTCAGAATTGGTCATGACAATCATGGAGTCACACAGTTGAATGGCAAGGTCTATTTCATGAGAAGAAAACAGAATGGTCTTTTGGGTTTCTTTTACCAATCTTTGTAATAATTTCAGGATATAAGCTTTATGGTACATGTCCAAATGGGTAGTGGGCTCATCCAGAATGATTAAATCGGTGTCTTGAGAAAGGGCTCTGGCAATCATAGCTTTCTGAAATTGTCCATCACTAAGCTCAAAACACTTTTTGTCTTTAAGGTCTGCTATATTAATCTGAGAGAGACTTTTGTTGACTATGGCAATATCAGTTTCATTCAAGTTCCCAATCCAATCGGTATAAGGGTGTCGTCCCAATGCTACCAATTCAAAAACCGAAAGGTTCTTGGAAGCAATCTTCTCGGTGAGCACCAAACTTAAGGTTTTGGCCAAATCTACAGGCGTATAATGAGACAGATTTCTTCCATTAAGCAGAATTTGCCCAGATAAGGGTTTCTGAACCTTGGTGAGGGTTCTTAATAAAGTGGATTTTCCAATTCCATTGGCGCCCACCAGGCCAATAAGTTGGCCCTGTTGCAATTCCAAATTGATTCCAGACCTTACAACATGCTGGGACTTTTTGGAACTATATCCGATGGAGAGGTTGTCTGTAGAAAGAATAGTATGTTGCGTATCTAAGGCCACTTATTGTATTAAATTAGAACATCATTTTTCGTTTTCTCACCAAGAGCCAAATTACCACAGGCGCCCCAATTAAAGAAGTGATGGCATTAATTGGAAGGGTAAAATCACTATGCGGCAATTGTGCAATACTATCGCAGATAAGCATGATGATAGCTCCCAGCAAAAATACAGCAGGCAATAATATTTTATGGTTTGAAGTATTGAAAACTTGACGTACCATATGTGGAATTGCCAGTCCTATAAAAGCGATAGGACCCGCAAAAGCGGTGATGGTCCCCGCTAAAAGACTTGTGGCAAAAATAATGACCAATCTACTTTGTTTGATGTTTAGTCCTAAGCTTTTGGCATAGTTTTCACCCAATAACAGCGTGTTTAAAGCTTTTATAGAGGTAACACTTAATAGTAGCCCCAAAGCATAAATACTGAAAAACACGAATAATTCGTTCCATGAAAGATTTCCTAAACTACCGAATCCCCAAAAGATATACTGTTGTAATTTTTCTGCAGAGCTAAAATAGGAAAGCACGCTTACAACTGCAGCGGTAATGCTCCCAAACATCAACCCTATAATTAAAATAGCCATGGTATCCCGTACTTTTACGGACATGGCCAATACCGCTAGAAGCACCAATAAACTTCCTAAACTTGCAGCAATAACAATACTCCATTTAGAAATTAAAAACGCAGAGAGAAAGCCTCCGAAAGTCCCAGCTCCCAATATAACAAGGGCAACTCCCAAGCTTGCTCCAGAACTAATTCCCAGTACGAATGGACCTGCCAAAGGGTTTCTAAACAGGGTTTGCATCAACAAGCCTGAGATACCCAAACCAGATCCTACTAAAATAGCTGTGATGGCTTTGGGTAATCTAAAATTGAGGATAATGTATTGCCAAGATTGGTTATCGATGTTTCCAAAAAGACTGTTGAAAATCTCCTTTAACGGAATTGAAACCGATCCCAAAGTAATGTTTACTACAAAACATATGGCTAATAACAGAACCAAAATTGTAAACGGAAGTTTATATGAACTAGAAGTGCTATTCAAGAGGTTTAAAAAAATGAGGTTGATAGTCTTCTAGCAACTCTGGGTGGCAAATTTTTACAAGATCTTTTAAAACAAGGTCGGGTCTTGCCGTGCCTAATTCATAGTAGGTAACACCTCCAGTTGGTCCCATCGTGTTGACAAAGGAGTATACTTTTTTGTTGATATACGCATCAAATTCGGTGTAGTGCGGATTTGCTTCCCGCAAAGCTTCCATGGAGTTGTAATAGGAAGGGCTCAACCAAATATCGGCTGATTTTCCTTTTGAAAATACCGATTCAAAACTTAGGGCTAGGCTACCACTTGTTTGAGTGTCCTTCCATAAGTAATTAACATTGGCATCATTCAGCAATTGGGCTTCTGGACTCGTTCCGCTGGGTAAATACCAAACATCCTTATACATGGCACCGCTTAAAACGCTAGGTTGTTCCTTAACGTTGGCAGCAAGTTCTTTCGCCTTCAAGTAGTCTGATTCTATTTGATTGAAGATAGAGTCGGCTGCTTTTGTTTTATTGTAGAGCACTCCAAAAAACTTGATCCATTCGGCTTTGGCCAAAGGAGAACTTTCAACCCAATCGCCATTGTAAATAACAGGAATACCCGCTTTTTTAATGGTTTCAAAGGTTTTGTTGTTTCCATCAATGCCAAAACCAATTACCACATCTGGCTGTAGTTCCAATAAAATTTCGGTGTTCAAGTTTTCGTTTTTTCCAAGTTCCCTAATGTTGCCTTCATCAATAAGTTTTCGAGTTTTAGGGGAAGAAATATATTCCGTACCTGGAAACCCAATAAGAGAAGTTTCCTCTTCCAATAATTCCAAAGCAGGAATATGAGTCGTAGAAGTCACTACCATACGTTCTATAGGAATCGGGATAATGGCATCGAACAAATTAGCATCAAAGGTGATACTAGGCAATAGGTTTCTATGCACTAAGGCATATCTGTATTGCTTGCTGGCATTAGGCCAGGGATCTGTAATAGTGAGTACCTTGAAGTTTTCGTTGTGAACAATTGAAAACCCTTTGGCATATTTGAATTGCGAGCGGCTTCCATCCATTTTTTGTTTGGGAATGGTTTGTTTGTCTTGTTTACAGCCAAACAGGCCCAAACAAAATAGTAACAGAAACAGAGGTCTCACAAGCTTCAATTTTTTCACATGTCAAAAATAGGATTATTTGTGCTTTATAGTAAAACATTCGGGGAATTGTTTACTTTTGCAGAGAATTTTGGTTCCGTTTAAACTTAATTGTACGGATTAAAAGGGAATCTGGTGTAAGTCCAGAGCTGTTCCCGCAACTGTAAGCATAGTGTCCAACTTTTATTGGGCATCTCTTTTGAAAAAGAGTTACTGTTCACTTCATAACCACTGGTGAAAACTGGGAAGGTAAAACAGTAAAATGCGAGTCAGGAGACCTGCCAATTTCATAACTAGATATAAAACTTTTCGGGAAAAAAAGTTTTAACACTATGAAACAGGTTTTTACATACATCGCGGTTCTCCTGGCAGTTTACACGGGCCAAACACAAACGTCATTGGACTCTTTGCAACAATTGGATGAAATAGTTGTAAAGACCGATACGTATTTGAAAACATTTTCCAATACACAATCGGTGTCTACTCTTAAGGACAGTGTTTTGGTGCGAAGCGCTTCGTCTTTAACCGATGTTTTAAATTTCAATAGTTCCATTTACTTCAAGGAAAATGGGCTGGGAATGGTGTCTTCGGCGGCATTTAGGGGAACTACGGCGCAGCAAACGGCAGTAGTTTGGAATGGCATCAATATCAATTCGCAGTTTAACGGGCAGACGGATTTTAATACCATCAATATTAGAAATTTTGATGAGATTGATGTGCGAAGTGGGGGAGGAAGTGTGCTTTACGGGAGTGGTGCCATAGGAGGTTCTATTCACTTGAACAACGTGCTGCATTTCAATGAAGGATTTAGCAATAGATTGTTTGCTCGTTATGGAAGCTTTGAAACCTTGGATTGGGCTTATCAATCAGGGTATTCCAACGACCGAATGAGTGTAAATGCCTCATTGAGTAGAACAAGTTCTGAAAATGATTATGACTTTGTGGATAGTGAAAAGTCTAACTTGAATGGAGAGTTTTACAACACCAGTTTTTCTGCAACCATAGGCTATAAATTGAGTTACAAAAGCTTTTTGAAGTTTTATAGTTATGTGTTTGATGGAGATAGACATTTTTCTTTGCAGAGTCCCACAGAAACCCCAACGAAATATAAAGATTTCAATACTCGAAATATGTTGGAATGGGATGTGTTCTTTGGAGGTTTTAGGTCTAATGTCAAGTTGGCCTATATCACAGAACGGTTTAAGTACTTTGGTAATATAGCTTCGGATGCTTATACTTTTGGTGAAGCAAAATCCCTTATCGGGAAGTACCAGTTGGGATATAAAATTGCCAAGGAAACGTATCTCCAAGGAGTGTTGGACGTTACTCAAACCAATGGAGAAGGTTCCAGCATTCACGAAAATGAGCGCACCATTACAGGCGGAAGTTTATTGTGGAAGCAGGCCATTAAAAGGTTCTTTTATGAAGCTACTTTAAGGAAGGAAATCACTCAAAATTACGACAGTCCTTTGTTATTCAGCCTAGGACTTCAATACGAATTCAACAAAGTATACACAGTTAATATGAACGCTTCCAAAAATTATAGAATCCCTACTTATAACGATTTGTATTGGGCAGGAAGTGCCAACCCTAATTTGGATCCTGAAACCTCTTATCAATTCGAAATAGGGAACAATATCTCCTTTAAAAATGGTTCGTTTTCAGTCATTGGATTTTATAATGACATAACCGATATGATCAGATGGTTACCTAATGGTTCCAATTGGAAACCTATCAATACAGACCATGTAGAGGCTTATGGATTGGAGACTAGATTGGAATACCAAAGGGTTATTAGGGATCATGAATTTTCATTCAATGCTAATTATTCCTATACAAAATCTGAAGATCAGGAAACCAAAAAACAGTTGACTTATGTGCCATACCATAAAGCATTTGGAGGTGTAGGCTATCAATATAAAGCACTAAGTGCTTACTGGCAATCTGTATTTACGGGTGAGGTGTTTATACTTTCTGACAACAATCCTAGGTATGTTGTGGATAGTTATTGGTTACATAATGCAGGGGTGGAATACGGATTTGGAAACTCCCAATCCTGGGTTGTTGGAATACAAGTTAAAAACATAATGAACAAAAATTACCAAAGTGTGGCCAATCGCTACATGCCTGGTATCAACTATAACTTTTACATAAACTTTAATTTTTAAAACATGAAAAATATATTTCAGTTTTTAGCTCTTTCTTTATCTGTAGGGCTATTTTTAACCTCATGTAGCAGTGATAATGATGACTCCGTTACACTTCCTATTGAAGAAGGACAATATGAAAATGGGATCTTGGTATTGGCCGAAGGAGGAAGTCTTTCTGGATCGGTTTCCTTTGTGGCCAACGATTACAGTTATTCAGAAAACAGCATTTTTTATGGTGTCAATTCGGAAGAATTAGGCATTTATGTACAATCAATGGGTTTCCACGACGGTAAAGGGTATATTGTAACAGACAACAATACAATTAATGTGGTGGATAGGTATACTTTTGAAAAAGAAGTGACCATCACTTCTGGGTTGGTATTACCTCGTTTTGTTGCTTTTTCCAGTGGCAAAGCATATGTGACCAATTGGGGAGACGGATTTAGTAGTGATGACGATTTTGTGGCGGTTATTGATTTAGCTACCAATGCCGTGGAAACAACAATTCCTGTTGGGGAAGGTCCTGAACAAATCATTGCTGTTGGAGATAAATTGTTTGTGACTCATAAGGGTGGATATTCCATAAATAATATGGTGTCTGTAATAGATACTGCTGATAATTCGGTGGAAACTATTGAAGTTTATGATACCCCAGATGAAATCTTGATGAGTGATTCAGGAGATTTAATTGTGCTATCTGAAGGTGCTACAATTTATGATGAGAACTGGGCGGTAGTAGGGTATACTCAAGGCGCTATCACTAGAATTAACCCTTCGGATAATTCAGTAGTTTCTGAGATTCCTTTTGAAGAAGGTAGCAGTCCAAACTTGATGAGCTATGCCAATGGAACTATTTACTTCCAAATGGGAGGACAAATTTTTGAAATGTCGGAAAATGATACTGCGTTACCTACAACCGCAATTGTAGATATAACCGCAATGTCACCCTACGGATTTAATGTGAAAGACGGAATGGCCTATATAACGGATGCTAAAGACTATGCTTCTTTGAGTGATTTGTTAATTTATGACCTGGCCACAGGGAACTTAACCAATACCATCGAAGTTGGTCTTGCGGCTTCTAAGGTTTACTTCAACTAAAAAGATAATATTGTATAAAAAATGGCCGCTATTTAGCGGCCATTTTTTTATTTAAAAGGAGAGTGATCGTCATCCAAATACATAAAGTCTTCAAAAGGATTCTTGTCTAAGTCAGAATCGATTGGTTTTAAGAAAGGCTTTTCAATCGAAGGTGCAAATCTTCCTGAGCTCCCTTGAATGTCCGCCAAAGCAGCCGCCAAAAGCGGTTCGTTTACGTCTCCTAAAACCCCCAAGTTTAGAGCACTTTCAATAACTTCAATTTCAGGAACCAATCCGCTGGAAGGCACTGCTTCATCGAGTGAATTGATAGATTGCGCTACCAAAGGCTGTAAAGCATAAGTATGTGTAGGGTTTCTATTTTGAGCTGTAAAGTTTGGTGAATCGTACACTGTAATAGAGGCTTGACTTTTTCCAACAGTTTCATCTCCCACCACAACAACATCTATATAAGGGTTTAAACTATTAATGACCAACTCACTTGCCGAAGCTGTACGAGCAGAAGTGATTATGTATACTTTGCTCAAGTTAAGATGGTTAATGCCAATACCATTAAAGCTATCTTTAAATTCGTAAGTAGAATTTTGAGATTGAAGGTCGCTGTTGTAAATAAGTTTGGAGAAGTTTTCGCCTGTAAACTGCCCTGTCACCATACTTCCCAAAAGCGAAGCTGTATTTACAGAACCACCTGGGTTGTAACGGAAATCCATAATTACGTGTTGCACATTGCTGGCTTGAAATTCGGCAAAAGCATTGTTCAGGTGGCTATCGTAATTATTATTAAATCGATTGTACATTAAGTAGCCCACATTTTCTCCATTCACTTCCAAAATACTGGAAATATAAACAGGGTTTTCATTATAGACCACTTTGGTTAAGCTTGTGGTCTGGCCATTAGATTCTACAAAGTCATCCTCATTTTCTGGAGTGCCATTATCATTATAGTCTACAAAGCCCAAAGTGTAACTTTGTTGGTTTAAAAGTTGACCGTAATTATCTATATTCAAAACCGTACCGTCAACCGAATTAAAGATTTGCCCTCTCTGTACACCCGCAGCTGAAGCTTCACTGTCATTCAAAACCATTTTAATGATTCCAATGACATTTGAAGAATTTTCTGGGAATTCATAAAGCGTATACTTAAGCCCGTTGCTATAGGAAGTGCCATCAAAACTTTGTTCCAAAGCAATATAATCGTCTACAATGGCACTAAAGCGGTCTACTGTCTCACGCTGGTAGATTAGACTTTCAAACAGTTCTTCGGGAGTCAAAAAACTGTTGAGATAATTACTGTATTCTTCATTGGAAGAAAAGCGGTTGTCTGCAAGATCAGGGATTTCACTTTTATAGAGATACCAAAAGTTCATGCCTTTCCAAACGAAATCTTTGACATTAGTTGTAGAAGAACTAATAGTGTCATCCATATCGTCAAAACAGCTTGTGGCTGCAAAAAGGACCAATGCCAAAAGGCTCAATTTTAAAAACTTCATAGGTTATTTTTTTGATGTCGCTTATCAAATAAGCTTCAAAGTAGGTTAATAAGCTCTAAATTTACTTACATTATGGTGAATTAAAAAAATAATTTATAGCGTGTTTTGTTTTCTGAATGTCAATAAACACAGGAGATTACAGTATTCAATAAAAAATATGTTTTTACGCTGTAACAAAAAATAAGGTATATCGTCGTAAGGATAGAAAGCGATAATAGAACGTTTTCGACTGACCAAACCAAACAATGACACAGAGTGATTTTGTACATATTGTGATGCCTTTAAAGGATAAGGTTTTTAGACTGGCAAAGCGCTTGTTGGTATCTCGGGAAGAAGCCGAAGATGCCACTCAAGAGATTTTTGTCAAGCTGTGGAACAACAAACAGAAAATGACGGAGTATAAAAATATTGAAGCATTTTCTATGACTATGACCAAAAACTTTTGCTTGGATCGCTTAAAGTCCAAACAGGCACAAAACCTAAAGATTGTACATAGCAATTACCAAGACCACAATGTGGCGTTGCAAAGGGAAGTTGAGGTAAGGGATAGCATGAGTTGGGTATCCAAAATCATGGAAGAATTGCCCGAACAACAACAGATTATCATACAGCTTAGAGATATTGAGGGGTATGAATTTAGTGAGATTGCCAAAGTAGTAGACATGAACGAAACCGCCATTAGAGTGGCATTGTCTAGGGCAAGGAAAACAATAAGAGAAAAATTAACACATACGCACAGTTATGGTATTAAATAGTATAGAGCGGTTGCTGGAAAAGTACGATAATGGTGAGACCAGCTTGAGAGAAGAAGAGCAGTTAAAGGCCTATTTTGCTCAAGAGGATGTGCCACCACATTTAGAGTCGTACAAGGTAATGTTCCAGTATTTTGACGCTACAAAACAAGAGCAGTTTACCAAGGACGTTCCATTAAAACCTAAGAAATATCAATTGTATAGATGGATTTCAGTCGCGGCAGTAGCAGTTCTTATGGTGTCGGTGTATTTGCTTACCGATACAAAACAAGGGTTGGACAGTCTTAGCCATGATGAGCTAATGGCCTACAACCAAACTAAGGAAGCTCTTAGCCTTATATCTGAAAAGTTTAACAAAGGGGCCAGCAGTTTGAATGCTTTGAACCTTGTCTCTGAAAACTTGGATAAAGGGATTGAATCCATCAACTATGTAGGAGAGTTTTCTGAAACAACAAACAAGATTTTTAACCTAAGTAATTAGAAAAAGAAACAAGATTATGAAAAAATTAGCGAGTTTTAGCACATACGTAAACCAAACACATACTATGGGCAAGAGTTTAGTAATAATGGTGGCTTTGGTGTTATTGCCAGTGTTGTCATTTGGACAAAGTATTTTTGATAAATTTGAAGATAGAGATGGGGTAACTTCCATAATTCTCAACCAAAAAATGTTCAGCATGTTGGCTACTGTCAATGTCGATTTTGAGGACCCAGAAGCCCAGCAATTCATGGATATGGCCAAAAGAATTACAGGTTTAAAAGTATTTACTACAGACAATTTGGAAGTTTCCAAAGATATGAATGCTACAGTGAACAGTTATCTAAAAAGTTCCAGTTTGCAAGAACTAATGAGAATTAAAGATGGGGACCAAACCGTAAAGTTCTATGTGAAGGAAGGTAAAGATGAAAACCATGTAAAGGAATTGTTGATGTTTATCAACGGACTTACAGAATACACCAAAGATGCTGATATTACTATAAATGGAGAGAAACGTGAGGTGGAGACAGTGTTGTTGTCTTTGACGGGAGATATTGATTTGCGTCAAATCTCGAAAATGACCAATAGCATGAACGTCCCTGGCGGAGAGCATTTAGAAAAAGCAGGTAAGAAAAATTAAGATTATGATACCATCAATCAAAAATAGCATCTGGTTGGTAGCCTTGGTTATAGCTTTATTAAGCTGTAGCCAAGGACCAACGTTGCAAACCTATTACGTAGACAACGAACTCAAACCAGGATTTACCTCTATAGATGTTCCGACTAGTTTTTTGAATATAGAAGAAACGTCATTAACAGAGGAGCAGAAAGAAGCCTATGAGTCGGTTGATAAATTGAATATGTTGGCTTTTGTAGTATCGGATTCCAATAGAATGGAATACGAAACTGAGGTTGCAAAAGTAAAGACCATTTTAAAGGATCCTAAATACCAAGAGCTTATTAGAGGAGGAAATTCTACAGACGGACATTTTGTAGTAAAGTATCTTGGAGAGGAAACCAATATAGATGAATTGGTGCTGTTTGGAGATTCCAACGACAAAGGATTTGCCATTATTAGGGTTTTGGGAGATAATATGAACATCAACAAAATCATGAAATTGTCATCGGTGTTGGAAAATGCAGATTTGGGAGATGCCGAAATCGGGAAGTTTGCCGAAATGTTCAAGTAGAAGGACAAAAAATAACACATAAAAAAAATCACCTTGATTCCAAGGTGATTTTTTGTTTATAGATGTAATACTATTTTATTTTGATTGTTTATCAGAAAGAATCATCACACAGAAATAGGCGATGAATGCTCCAAAACTGATAAACAATAATAGTTTGATCATGAAATTGTCCAAAATGTCAAAAAGCCCCGAGATAAAAAATCCAGCAGCAATCACAGCTGTAAAAATTACGGATAGGACATTTCTGCTCATAATCTGTTAAGTCAAATTAAATACCAGTATAATTAGATGGCGTGATTACTTTTAATTCGTCCTTGATTTCTTCAGACACCTCTAAGGTATCAATAAAATTTGAAATAGACGTTTTAGTAATCTTTTCATTGGTTCTGGTAAGTCCCTTTAACGCTTCGTAAGGATTAGGATAGCCTTCTCTTCTCAAAATAGTTTGAATAGCTTCGGCAACTACCGCCCAGTTGTTTTCTAGGTCTTGAGCAAACTTAGCATCGTTCAACAATAGTTTGTTCAATCCTTTCAGCGTAGCCTTAAATCCAATAATGGTATGTCCAAAAGGAACCCCAACATTACGTAAAACCGTACTGTCGGTCAAGTCTCTTTGTAGACGAGAAATAGGTAATTTAGCAGCCAAGTGCTCAAAAATAGCATTGGCAATTCCTAGGTTACCTTCAGAGTTTTCAAAATCAATTGGGTTAACTTTATGCGGCATTGCGCTACTTCCAACTTCTCCTTTTTTGATTTTTTGCTTGAAATAGTCCATAGATACATAAGTCCATATATCTCTGTCCAAATCAATCAAGATGTTGTTGATTCTTTTCAAAGTGTCAAAAAGAGCCGCCATGTGATCGTAATGCTCAATTTGAGTCGTTGGGAAGGAGTGATACAATCCTAATTTCTTCTGTACAAACTGCCCTCCAAATTCTTTCCAGTCAATATTTGGGTAAGCTACTTTGTGGGCATTGTAGTTTCCTGTAGCGCCACCAAATTTAGCCGCACTTGGGATATCGTTCAACAAGGCCAATTGTTCTTCAAGCCGTACTACAAATACGTTAATTTCCTTACCTAAACGCGTAGGAGACGCTGGCTGACCGTGAGTTCTTGCCAACATAGGGATTTCTGCCCATTCCTCTACAAGTTCTTTTAATTTGTTTACAACACTAAAATATTCAGGAACGTAAACGTCGTTCATGGCTTCCTTGATGCTTAAAGGAATAGCCGTGTTGTTGATATCTTGAGACGTTAGTCCAAAGTGGATAAACTCCTTGTATTTGGCAATGTCAAGAGCATCAAACTGTTCTTTGATAAAATATTCAACAGCCTTAACGTCGTGATTGGTAATGCTTTCAATGTCTTTAATTTTAAGAGCATCTTCCGATGAGAAATTTAGGTATATAGCTCTTAACTTATCAAATAGCGTGGCGTCAAAATCGGCAAGTTGGGGTAGAGGAATTTCGCAAAGCGCGATAAAATATTCAATTTCTACCTGAACACGATATTTAATTAACGCTTCTTCAGAAAAATATGGAGCAAGCGCTTCTGCTTTACTTCGGTATCTCCCATCAATTGGAGAGATGGCATTTAATGGTGATAAAGACATGATGTATGTTTTTTTAGAAGTTGCAAAGATAATCTTTTTAGGTGTAAGACCGAAGTGCAGATTATGAAGTTTTTGGAAGAATTGGGGCGACTTTTCTTTACAAAATCTAAGATTTTATTTTTTTGAGAATATGTCGTGCTCGGGCTTTGTAACCAGCACTTTGAGACTGAAAATCACGCTCCAAGATTATGGCAAGTTCCGGATGGATCCAATCGTAATCCTTGCCTAACAGAAAAAGGGTATGCATGGCATAGGCCTTTGGTGCAATTTTTTGATCATTTATCATATAGTCAAAACAGACTTCAATAATGCGTTCCCTATGGGTTGGGGACAATTCGGTTTGGATACGGTTTGGAGTTTTGTCGTAATAGGCTTTAATCAGGTATTCACATAATTTGGCTACAGGCCTTACAGCCGAATCTAAATGCACCTTACCCATATCTTCCGTAAACCTATCTAGGAATGGAATCAAGGCCTCCAAATCTTCTCCACCTACAAACTCCAAAACCCAAGCGGCCCTACAGGAAACCTTGTCACCCACCATAAACAAAATATCCAATAATTTAGGAATAAGTGTAGGGGTAGAGATCACCAAATTGGCATAATACAAGCGCTTTTCGCGGGAATGGTTGACAAAATTTAATTCGTCGTAGAGTTGAGCTGAAGTCACTATTTATTGTTATTTTTAAATCCTAAAAATAACTAAAATGAAAATATTCAAGAAAATCTTATTGGTACTTTTAGTCCTTGTTGTTGTGGCTCAGTTTTTTGGTCCTGAAAAGAATGAGGGAGACCTTGCTTCTTTGGAGCCTTTTTTAACTGAAACCAATCCTCCTGAAGATGTAAAAGTCATTTTAAAGGAAAGTTGTTATGACTGTCATAGTGATGTAACTAGGTATCCTTGGTATAACAATATTACTCCAGTGAACTTTTGGATGGGAGAGCATGTAGAAGATGGTAAGAAACATTTGAATTTCTCTGCTTGGAATGACTATTCTGTGAAGAAAAAGGACCATAAATTGGATGAATTGATAGAAGAAGTTGAAGAAGGCAAAATGCCTTTGCCATCATATACATGGACTCATGGTGAAGCCAACCTTACCGAGGCCCAAATAATAGCTCTTAATACTTGGGCCAAGCAATTGCGCACCCAATACCAAGCTCAAATTACCAGCAACGATTAATGAAACAACTGCTTATTATCGGCTTCGTGTGGCCCGAACCCAAAAGTTCGGCAGCGGGAAGCCGAATGATGCAATTAATTTTTAGTTTTCTTCAACAGAATTACCAGATAACCTTCGCAACGGCAACGGCCAAAACCGATAATGCTTTTGATTTAGAAAGCATTGGTGTTACAGTAAAAGCTATAGAGCTGAACAGCTCAAGTTTTGACACTTTTGTCAAGGAATTGCATCCCGATATTGTGTTGTTCGATCGGTTTTTGGCTGAGGAACAATTCGGTTGGCGTGTAGCAGAGCAATGCCCAAACGCTTTACGAATTTTAGATACTGAAGATTTGCATTGTCTGCGCCGCGGAAGACAGCAAGCTTTAAAAGAAGGAAAGGAATTTGATAATAGTTATCTGTTCAATGATACAGCCAAAAGGGAAATAGCCAGTATTTATCGCTGTGACTTAAGTTTGATCATTTCAGAAGTAGAAATGGACTTGCTTACCAATACATTCAAAATAGAACCTTCAATATTACATTATTTACCGTTTCTTCTCGATGAAATCCCTAGCAAATCTTTACATGATTTACCTTCGTTTGAAGCACGACAACATTTTGTAACTATTGGCAATTTTTTACATGAGCCCAATTACAATATGGTGTTGTATTTAAAAACTACAATCTGGCCATTGATAAGAAAGCAATTGCCTAAAGCAGAATTACATGTATATGGTGCCTATCCCTCCCAAAAAGTGTTTCAGTTACAAAATGAAAAAGAAGGCTTTTTAATTATGGGAGTAGCCGCCGAAGTTGATGAGGTAATGCAAAGTGCCAAAGTGTGTTTGGTTCCTCTGCAATTCGGGGCTGGACTTAAGGGGAAATTAATAGATGCTATGTTGAACGGAACGCCTTGCGTGATGAGTGCAATTGCTGCTGAGGGGATGTTTGGCCAATTGCCTCCCAATGGTTTTATTGTAGCAACACCTCAAGAATTTGCAGACCAAGCAGTGTGTTTGTACAATGATAAGGTGTTCTGGGAGCAAAGTCAAGAACAAGGTTTTGAATGTTTGAAAAAACGGTTTATGAAATCCAAGTTTGAGATGCCATTTATGAATCGGGTAGAGGAACTATTAAAAATTTTGCCTCTTCACAGACAACAAAACTTTATTGGCTCCTTGTTGTTGCACCACAGTATGCAAAGTACGAAGTTTATGAGCAAGTGGATAGAGGCTAAAAATGCATAGATTTTTTACAACATTGAGACTTTTCCATATTTTTTAATGGTTTTTGCTTAAATCTTATTTTAGGGAGGGGATAATTGCTGAATTTTTAATGTAAATTTACAGTAAATTTTTACAAAGCGTTTGTGATCCCAAAAATACATATATTCCTATTCCTAGTTTTTTTACCTATTTTTTGTGCTGCCCAAGGTAATGTGCCTCCTACCATTGAAGCCGAAGGCGATCAGGATTACTGCCCCTTGTCGCAAATTAACATTGTCACCAGTTTTGATATTGTCGATCCCGACGATACTAGTGTAGAGGCACTCTACATTCAAATATCTACGGGCTATCAGCAGGGTATTGATAATTTGGTCTTAACAGGAAGCCACCCTAACATTTCTACTAGTTGGGATGCCAATCAAGGAAAGCTGACTTTGACAGGAGTTGGTACGGCAGAACCAACTTACGCAGATTTGATTACGGCTGTTAATGATGTAATGTACCAAAGTAACACGGCCAATGTGTCTGGGGAAAAGTATTTCTCATTTACCGTAGGTGATGCCAACTTTTTACCCTCTACAGGACATTATTATGAGTATGTTCCAAATTTAGGAATCACGTGGACAGCGGCAAAAGCTGCTGCGGAAAGTAGCACATATTACGGGCTTCAAGGGTATTTGGCCACCATCACATCTGCCGAAGAAGCACAATTATCAGGGGAGCAAGCTGCCGGAGCTGGATGGATAGGTGGTAGTGATGTAGAGTCCGAAGGCACTTGGAAATGGATGACGGGACCAGAAGAAGGTATGGTGTTTTGGAATGGAGGTGTGAACGGATCTACACCCAACTATGCTTTTTGGAACACAGGAGAGCCCAATAATTTAAACAATGAAGATTATGCCCATGTCACGGCTCCGGGAGTTGGAGTTCCAGGATCTTGGAACGATTTGCCTAATGCAGGGGATACTTCGGGAGATTATCAGCCAAAGGGTTATATAATTGAATATGGAGGCATGCCGGGCGATCCGGAAGTGGATATATCAGCGAGCACCAAAATTACCATTCCTGAAATTGTGAATGTTGTTGGTGCTACGGTTTGTGGTTCGGGTTCCGTGGAATTGGAAGCCGTTTCTTCGGGAGGGACAGTATTGTGGTTTGATGATCCAAATGGAACTTCTATAGCTTCAGGATTGATGTTCACAACCCCAGAAATTTCAGTAACAACCACTTATTATGTATTGGCTTCCATTAACGGATGTCCTAATGGAATTAAAGAGCCTGTTGTTGCCACGGTAGTTGAAATTCCTACCATAACAGATTATAGTGAAGCCATTATTTGTGGTGGATCGGGCAGTGGCGTACTTAGCGCAACCCCTTCCCAAGGAACTGTTTTTTGGTATGATGCCATGGTTGGTGGTAATGTAGTGGGGACAGGAAATTCTTTTACAACACCAGAACTTAGTGAGACCACAACATTTTATGCCGAAGCTCAATATAACGATTGTATAAGTGAAAACAGAGTTCCCGTGACCTTGACGGTTCAAGATACGCCATCTCCAGTTGCGGATGCGGAACAGGTTTTTTGTACTTTAGAGAATACTACTATTGCAGATTTGCAAGTTGAAGGAACTACCGTTACTTGGTATGCAACTGAAATAGGAGGGACGCCTTTAGCAGCTTCACAAAACTTAGAGAATGGTATGAGCTATTATGCTTCCCAAACTATTGATGGTTGCGAAAGTTCTATCCGTACCATGGTGACTGTAGTTCTTTTTGAAACGCCTCAGGTACCAAATGATATTTCGGCTTTAGAAGTTTGTGATTCCAATTTAGATGGCGATGATACTAATGGTATTTCAAGTTTCGATTTAACCCAAAATGAATCTGTGATTTTGAATGGGGCTCCCGCCTCGGATTATAGTTTCTCATATTTTTTGGATGCGGCATTTTCACAGGAAATCACTGCTCCTGATAATTTTGAAAATACAGTTGCAAATACTCAAACTATTTATGTTCGAGTTACCAATTTGCAGGAGGATGGGTGTTATTCGGAAGGGAGTTTTGGCATTCAAGTAAATGCTTTACCAGAAGTTGTTTCAAGTTTGGTCTTCAAAAATTGCGATGAAGATGGACTTTCAGATGGCTATACCAATTTCAATCTGAATGAAATTAATGAAGTTTTGGTTGGCGAAAGTTCAGAAGCATTTGAAATTTCCTATCACCTGAATTTGAGCGATGCCAATGTAGGCATTGCGGCAGTTGATCCCGTGCCCTTTAACAATGCTGTTTCGGAAGAAGTGTTTGCAAGGGTTGTTTCCGCAAATGGGTGTTTTCGGGTTTCAGCCATTACATTAGAGGTGTCCACAACTTCGTTTCAGGACGGTTATATGGAAACTTTAGAGTATTGTGATGACGATGGTGATGGTTTTTATGAATTCGATTTAAGCCAGATGTCACAGGTGTTTTTGGACCAATTTCCAACAGGGCAAAATTTAAGTGTTCATTACTATCAAAATCTAGCAGATGCCCAACTCGAGCAAAATGAAATCGATGCCTCCGAACCTTATACCAATGAAACTCCTGATGCGCAATTATTGTATGTTAGGGTTGAAAGCGATGACAATGGTGACTGTTTTGGGGTTGGACCTCACTTGATGTTGGAAGTCTATACTTTGCCTCAATTTGATACCGACGATGAAGTCATTTATTGTTTGGAAGGAGATCCTGTTACTTTGATGGTGACAAACCCTAACGGTAGTTACACCTATGAGTGGACCGATAGCAGTGGTACTGTTATTTCTAATGCACCTTCGGTTACTGTTGCTTCGGGAGGAATGTACTCGGTAGTTGCGACTTCGGAATATGGTTGTCAATCAGAACCTAGTGTGGTAACAGTCATAGAATCTTCGGTTGCAGAATTGGATGAGGAAGATATAACGATTCAGGATTTTTCAAATAATAATACCGTTTCTATTAACCCCAACGGTTTGGGTATAGGAGATTATGAATACGCCTTGGATGATGAGTTTTCAAGTTTCCAGAACGACCCTTATTTTGATGAGGTTGCTGCAGGAGAACATATCTTGTATGTTCGTGATAAGAATGGTTGTGGCATCGCCCAATTGGAGATTTTTGTAGTAGGTTATGCGAAGTTTTTCAGTCCGAATGGAGATACTTATAACGACGTTTGGAATATTAAAGGATTTAATGAGTCCTTTTCCGAAAAATCTACCGTTAATATTTTTGACCGCTACGGAAAGCTCATGGCCGTAATCAAACCTTCAGGTTCAGGATGGGACGGTACCTTTAATGGAGTGCCTTTACCTGCTACCGATTATTGGTTTGAAGCCCAATTGATACGTTTAAATGGGCAAACTAGAACCTTAAGAGGGCATTTTAGCCTTTTGAGATAAGGTCTAATTGTAATAGCCGGATGCTTCTAGGTAATCCTTGATATCGTTGGATAGTTCCAATGCCCGATTTTGCACTTCCACCACATAGGTTTTGATGCGCTTTTTTCTGAAAAGACTAGTGCGTAGCAAATTTCGTCCTTTTACAGATTTTAGCTGTGCTTCCAAAACGGATTTTTGGATAGAATCATTATGAAGAAATGGCAAGTCTTCATCAAGGTATCGGCTTTCAAATTCATCATTGTAATACCAAAATTCGGCCTCTTCCAAAGTATATTTTTCATCCCAAATAACATGGGTAAGATATCTGTTCTTAACAGTGGTATAATAGGTGTTGATATTGTTGTAAAGCTCTTTATTGTCAATAAGTTTGGAAATGTTTGTGGAGTTGTATTTTTGGTAGGTTCTGTCTATAATAGGTTTGGTGAGGTAAATGGGCATGACTAATTTGATAATGGTATCCATTTCTAGATGTTCATGCGAAATCTGCTTTAAAAGTGTTCTTTTTCTATTGCTCATATCATCCAGAAATTGAATGTGGTCCTCTAGGTTTTCCAAATCCAATGCAATGTCAACTGTCAAGTCGTTTAGGTAATCCAAGGTATGTTGTTTTTCAATTCGGTCTTGATTCCAGTTGTTTACTTGGAGCGCAATAAGAATCCCTAAAACGACAAGAAGAATTTCTCCCAAGGCATATTTTAAATACTGTCCCAATTTATTTTTATCCAGAAGTGTTCTTCTGATGTTTTTAAAGAATTTCAGCATAGTTGGTTAATGAAATGATAGACATTAGAAACTAATTTAATCAAAATTGAATAAAGCTGAGGAAATGAGTTCTGAGACGAATAATTTGCAAAAAAAATACTGCCGTTTATAAGAAGATATAAGTAGCAGTATTTTTTTGATTTAAACAAAGGAGTTTATTTTTTCAAGAGTTTAATTGTATTGAGCTCAAAATTGTTATTGAAAAGACCTAAAAAATAAATTCCAGAATTTAAGTTTTCTAAATTTTCTATTGTGTATTCACTGGTCAAATTCTCTAGGGTGAACTCATTTATCATTTTTCCATTCATGCTGTAAAGTATTATTTTATTGAACTGCTGGTTCTTTGGCGCTTTTATATTGAGATGGTCTGAAATGGGATTAGGGAAAATGGAAACATTATTTTCCAATAAATCGTTTATAGAGAGAGTTTCAGAACTCTCCTTAGCACCTATGTCAATTATTGTAGAATTATAAATGTTCTCTATGTCGGGATCGCCCGCATTAATGGCGCTAGAGGAATTATTTAATTTACAAAAATCAGGGTTTAGAGGATCCATAGAAATCAAATCAGCTGAAGAGAAGATATTGTAATAAGTGTCTGATGGGGTTCCATTGTCATTGGTGGTTACAATGGTCCCGATTCCTATAGGTAGATTGCTCACATCATTTCCATTGTTGTACAAAAGGTTGTAGGTTACAGAGTTCGGAACAGGAGTTCCTTCTGAAATGATTCCGCTTACACTGTTGTTTATAATTATATTGGAGTTTATTATAGGGTTTGGGTTCCATGCATCTGAATGATAAATACTTACTCCTTTTAAATTTGAAAAAATAGTGTTGTTTCTTATGGTAGGTTGGTTACCATTAACAGAAATCCCTTGAGTTGAATCGAAAATAATATTGTTGTGGATAGTAATGCTTGTATAAGTTGATATACCATTTATACAATCTGAAATGATATTGTTACGAACTACAGTTTGGTAATTTGCCCAACCTGTATAAATCCCAATGGCATTGTCATAGATACGGTTACCATCAATAATTGCAATGGGGTTAGTTGAATCATTGAAATACACACCTCTATCACAATCCGATATTTCATTGTTTAAAATGTTCACATTTGTTGCATCATTGCCAATACTTATTCCTTTTTCATCACTATGTCTTATAATGCAGTTTTCTATAGTGGCTTCAGCTTCTATATTTACTATTCCTTTATTCTCGGAATTCTCTTCTTTTCCATATTCAATGATACAATATTTCAAAATAGTTGAGTTTGAACTCGAATTAATGTTTATGCTATTCCAGTCAGTATTTGTAGGATTGGAATTTTGAGAAGTAAACCTAATGTAATTTTCCTCAGTTCCAATGGCATTTAAGGTGCCGTTAACCAAAACTGAATAGTAACCACTGAATTTAATTAGGGTTCCAGGTTCAATGGTAAGAGTTGCTCCAGAGGGTACTTTAATATTTCCGTTAACAATATAGGTGTTGTTACTTGTCCATACTCCAGAGACATTTGAAGGGACTAGACTTGGGATCCCCACATTGACTACGGAATTGGAGTTTAGAACAACGCTTGGAAGTGTTGTGTTTTCGGCGATGAACTGGTCGCTCAAGGTGTATGTTTGATAGCCCTCTTTTTCAAAGGTGACATCATAAATTCCATTCTCAATGGTTGCATTGAATGTACCATCTGAGTTTGATGTTGTTTCACCATAAACAGCACTAGGCGAAATAGGGACAAATTTAATGGTAATACCACTATGATCGGAGCTGTCATCGAGTAAAACGCTTCCTGTAATTACAGAAGCATTTGCAAAAGTGGATAAAAAGAAAATTAAATAAAGTAGATTTTTTTGCATGAGAGTACAGTTATGGTTGATATCGAGGAGAAAAGTAGTTTTAATGTAAGAAATTTCCAAATTTTATTTCAATAGGAAATAGGTTAAGGTTGTTAAATTTTATAAAATCATTTATAATTGAAACTAATTCTACCTTGACGATAAAACTAATTTCTTTAATAATGAAATTTGCCCAAGATGATAATAGCTGTGTTCTATGATGGCTTCAATGTTGCGTTCGTAGGTTCCGTAGGCCTCTTTTACAAATACTTTGTCTAGATCCTTAGAGGAAATTTTTTCAACTTCGAGGGCAAAGGTTTCTGCATCTTCAAAGATTATTTTCAGTCGTTGCTCCCAATCTTTTTGAGAAGTTATAGGAGGGAAATGAAAACTGAATTTGTCCTTTATTAAAAGGTCTCCTCCTTGTAAAACATTTAGAGTGCCAGCAATGTAGTAGTGGATGTGTTGGGTAAGAGCACCTATGGTGTTGAGTTGCCCAGCAGGTGTGATGGCCATTTGCCAATTGACATCGGAGAGCAGTGATTTTAAATTGGTGTTCGCAATCCAATCGCCAGATAGGATCACCTCCCTAAACCGATTGGCAATTTGTTTTGAGCGTTCCATAAAAGTAAAGGTTACCATCAGGGTTTTTAAGTCCAATTCGAAAAGAAACAGGACATTTAAAAATACAAAATTGAAGGTAACCTTTACTAATTTTCTAATAAAATATAGAAGTCAATTCTTCTGCAGATATTTCATTAGATGGATTAAAATCTTCAGATTCCATATAGTTGAGAATGGATTGGTATAATTGACGTGCTTCTGGTTTGTCTGCAATTTTGTTCAATTGGGCCATACAAACCAATAACTTTCCTGAACCAACCTTAAATTCGAAAATGAGGCCTAATTTGTGGTTGCGTTCCAAATTGTCAACTACTTGAACAATAGGACGATAATCATTGGTTGTATTATCTAATATCAGAGAATTACTGTTTTTGATCATTGAAAACCATTGCCAATTGGTATGAAAATCGGTAGGGAAAGCATTAAATATTGGATGTTTTGGATCCATAAGTAACCCAAGTGTTCCTGGCGAAACGGGTTTATTATTGGATTCGCTAATGCTCTTGAACATGCCGTAGTTCCAAAATTCGGGAGGGAAGTGTCCTAGAAAACTGTTCTTTTCAACAGATGATGTTTTTGGGAAATACAAAACCGTACCGCCGTTTTTTAGGTTGTTCAAAGCAGATGTATTCAAGTCTTCAACAATGGAAATAGAAGCGGGTACTCCAATATTCTCTTTGGAAGGATACACCCAAATAGGATAGGAGTTGCTGTATTCCGTATTTGGAATGAACACCAAAACGTTTAATCTTTCAGGTTTTTCAATGTTTGACAAGTCAACACTTAATTTTCCTAAATTCGATAACCCGTCATTGGAAATGGATGTTGCGCTAACATTGCCTTGGTTCATAACAAAGCCATTTTCTTTTTCAACTTTCCATTGCATGCCTTCAGTGATCGCCTTGTTGGAATAGTTAACAACATCTAACTGAGCCGTGAAATGTTCACTGTTGGTCCATATGTATTTAGGGAATTCAAGTAGCAGAACCACATCGTTGCAGGACTGTTTCCACGTTTTAGGAGTCACCACATCTTTACTGTCCATAAAAGCATCCAAAATACCAACCAAAGCTGTTCCTTGACCAGGGAAATCCTGAAGGTCTAAAAGTTGGAAACCTGCCATGTCCTTTGTGCGAAGTGCCGCTTCCATTTCTGCCTTATAGCAAATAGCCGACCAAGCACCTGAAGCCTTTTGGAAGTCACTATCCAAATCTAGCATACCAACTTTTTCAAGTCTGTTTTTAAACTCGATAAGGTTCCAAGCCTTTAAAACACCCGTGTATTTTTCAATTTCTTTGTAATCAGGATAGATTTGGTATTGTCCAATTTCATGACTTATAATTGGAAGCTCCAAACGAGATACCGAATAATCAAAATTGAAATTTGTAGAAGGTGTTTGGGTGTTCAAAATTCCGCCATCCTTAGCATCGGCAAAGGCGTGTGTTAATCTTGTGTGAGCTTTGTTGGCATCGCCATCAAAAGGAGTTCTGGCCCCTACAAAAAACTCGGCATAGTCACGAGGGGGGACGTAACCAATATTATTGTTAGATCCCATGGTGTAAAGTGGGCGACCGTCGTAATCTTTTAAAGACAGCATTAGTTTTTCAACATTGTCATGCCCGCTCCAAATTTCATTTCCAGGGGAAAACATGACGAAGGATGGGTGATTGGCATAGGCTTTCAACATGGCTTCTCCTTCGGCTTTCAATTGCGCAGCAATAGTATCAGATTCCAAACCTCCCCAAAATGGAAGTTCTGCCTGAAGATACACACCTTCTAGGTCTGCTGCAGTAAAGGCTGCTTCTGGAGGGCAGTAGGTGTGGAAACGGTAATGGTTGATGCCGTAAGATTTAGCAATCTTATAGATTTTTCGCCAAGACTCCACATCCATAGGCGTGTGTCCTGTAATTGGAAATACGGCTGCATCGTGCTTTCCTCTTAAAAATGTTTGGCGTCCATTGATGGAAAAATGTCTTCCGTCAACTTTAAAATCGCGCATTCCAAAAGTTACAGATTGCGCATCTTTGGTGTTTTCGTTGGAAATAATGGCCGTTAACTTGTAAAGTGGTTGCTCATATTCATCCCATAAAGCAATGTCGTTTTCAAAGGCATAGCTCACCGTATTTTTGGACTTGTTGGTAAGTATGAATTGCTGAGGCTTCAATTGTGTAGTTGCGCCATTGATGCTACTCTCCACCAAAAGTTCTAGGGAAACTTGATCTGAGCCATTTTCTATTTCAATTTCTACATCAAGAGTTTTCTTTTCAATATTTGGAAATACCTGTAAGTTGGAAATGTAGGTTTGGGCAGAGGCTTCCAAGTACATTTTTCCGATCACTCCATTCCAGTTGGTTTGGGTATCATCGGTATAGATATGAACGTTGCCGTAAGGTGTTAATTTTAAATCATTATTGATTTGAAGCGTGATATAATGCTCCCCGGGACTTAAATAGGAAGACACATCAAATTGTTGAGGGGCTTGCAATAATTGAGAAGACCCAACAAGTGTGCTGTCAATCCAAACATTTGAAGGCTTTGTGCGTTCCAAAAACAACGTTATATGTTGATCCTTGAAATTTTCAGGAATGATTACCTTTTTTCTATACCAAGCAGCACCTTCATAAGTATAAGGACGGTTGAGGTGCATGGTGGTGGTATCTGTCTTAATAAAGCCTTTTTTATTGGAATCTGTAGTTCCTGGTAAGGTAATTTTGTCTTTTAAATCTATTGAGAACCACTTTTCGGAAATACCAACATTGGCCGTGTCCAAGGCAAATTGCCATGAACCTTCCAGGTTTAATGTATGTCTGTATTGTGTTGGAGTGGATGTGTTTTGGCAGTTAAAGCAAATCACACAGAGTAGGATAAGATATGCGTATTTCATAAGATATGAAGCCTAAAATGGCTGGTGGTTGTGGTTAATTGAATGTAGGTTAAGTGATTTTATTAAGCTTTTTTCCATTTAATGTTACAGCCAATACTTGGTTTTTGTTTGTCTGAAATAGGAGAATTGCTCAACAATGCATTTATGGCTTCCCTAAGGTCTTTTCCTGTTACAGGAATACCGTTTTCAGGTCTTGAATCGTCCAATTGGCCTCGGTACACAAGCTTTAAATTATCATCAAACAAATAAAAGTCTGGGGTGCAGGCAGCATCATAATCCTTGGCTACTTTTTGTGTTTGATCATATAGATAAGGAAAAATATACCCTTCATTAATAGCTGTTTCCTTCATTAAGTCGGGGTGATCCTCTGGATAATTGTCAACATCATTGCTAGAAATTGCCGCCCAATTAATCCCTTTTGGGGTGAAGTCCTTGGCAATTTTAGACAATTCGGCATTGACGTGTTTTACAAAAGGGCAGTGGTTGCAGATAAACATGATGACGGTACCCTTGACACCTTTTATATCATCCAAAGAAAGATTGGTGTCACTTACGGTATCATAAAGTGTAAACTGAGGAGCTGTGGTTCCCAAAGGGAGCATGTTTGAAGGTGTTCTGGCCATAACAATTGAATTAAACTCAAAATTACTTAAAAATTAGCCAAACTGAAAGGATCGCTGGCCTGCATTTGTATAACATGTTCATAAACAATACGGCAGGATATTTAAAATATGTTTGTATTTTTGCCGGATGAACAAAGCCATAACTTTTGAGGATTTTGCGAGAGTGGACCTGCGTGTTGGGACCATAATTGAAGTGAATGATTTCCCAAAAGCACATCGTCCGGCATATCAACTTACTATAGATTTTGGAGCCTTGGGAATTAAGAAGTCTTCGGCTCAAATCACTTCCTTATACACAAAAACAGCATTGTTGAACAGGCAGATTGTTGCCGTTGTGAATTTCCCAAAAAAACAAATAGCCAATTTTATGAGCGAATGTTTATTGTTGGGAGCGGTAAACGGAAAGGATGTAGTATTGTTGAATCCCGAAGACCGTGTGATAAATGGTTCCGCTGTAGCTTAAGCATATGCAAGAATTAGATACTGTCCAAATCCAGTTTAACAATGATGACCTATGGGTGCTCAATATCGCTTTGGCCATAGTCATGTTTGGAGTGGCTTTGGGTATTTCCGTAGAAGACTTTAAAAATATTATCAAGCAGCCGAAATTGATTTTTGTAGGGCTGTTTTCACAGTTTATCATT
Organism: Mangrovimonas sp. TPBH4; assembly: GCF_001280505.1. Classification (GTDB taxonomy): domain Bacteria; phylum Bacteroidota; class Bacteroidia; order Flavobacteriales; family Flavobacteriaceae; genus Mangrovimonas_A. The sequence goes on along the minus strand of NZ_LBIO01000039.1, from coordinate 46,603 downwards.
CTACCACTATTAACTTTTTTGGTAATTCTGGTTATTAATCCACAACCAAGTATAGCCTTAGGAATGATGATGGTAGCAGCTTGTCCGGGTGGGAATATATCAAATTTTATGACCCATTTAGCCAATGGAAACTCTGCGCTATCAGTGAGTTTAACCGCTTTAGGGACCTTAATGGCCATTGTCATGACACCTTTGAATTTCCAGCTCTATGGAAACCTATATCCGCCCACAGCCGAGATTTTAAAGACGGTTGAAGTGGCTCCTTTTGAGTTGTTGAAATTGGTGGTATTACTCCTGGGAATCCCGTTGATCTTGGGTATGACCTTACGCTATAAAAATGTGAGGTTGGCTGAGAAACTTTCAAAATTTCTGAAGCCCCTTTCAATAATTGTGTTTATAGCAATTGTAATCATTGCGTTTTCAAATAATTTGGATGTGTTCAACAATTACATCTCGCATGTGGTTTATATTGGTTCCGGGCATAATTTGCTGGCAATCTTTACGGGATTTGTTATTGCCAAATTCTTTGGACTGTCTACAAAGGACCAAAAAACCATAGCAATTGAAACCGGTATCCAAAATTCTGGATTAGGGTTACTGTTGATATTTACCTTCTTTCATGGGCTAGGCGGTATGGCTATCATGGCGGCATTTTGGGGTATTTGGCATATCATTTCTGGCTTGGCATTGGCGCTGTACTGGTCTAAAGTTTCTTCTAAAATTAGCGTGGTTTGAACAAGGTTTGGCTGTTTTTAGTAAGAAGTTACATTAAACTGGGACTCTTTTTTTATTATAGAAAGGTTTCGGTTGTAATGCAGGAAAGCATTCCTAAGGATGAAGCTGTCATCTTTTTGGGTAATCATCAAAACGCCTTAATGGATGCGTTGATTATTGCAACCAAAAATGGAAGGTTTGCTTATTTTTTAACCCGGGCCAGTGTGTTCAATAATCCCTTGGTGGCAAAAATTTTAAAAAGCCTTTGGATGTTGCCAGTTTATAGGGTTCGAGATGGGTGGAATACTATTTCTAAAAATGATGAAATATTCAAAACCTGTTCTCAATTGCTGCACACTAACCATGCGGTGACCATTTTTCCAGAAGGGAACCATAATTTAAAGCGAATGGTTCGTCCATTGAGCAAAGGATTTACCCGAATTGTTTTTGAAACTTTAGAGCGCTATCCAGATACAAAATTATCATTGGTTCCGGTTGGCATCAATTACGAAAATGCAGAAGGCTATGCCAATGGTGTCTTTTTAAATTTTGGGAAAACTATCGAGGTTACTTCCAAAGACACCATGAAAGGCCCCAATATGGCACAACAGCTTAAAGCTAGGGTACATGAAGACTTGTGTGAATTGACTACTCATATTGACTCAGAATCCTACGGAAATACATTGCAGAAATTGGAAGGGGATAAGGTTGACTTTTTGAACCCAAGTGCCGCTAACCAATATATGTCCAGTAATTTTGATTCAGCAAATTTGGAAACGGGAAAGCATGATGGATTGGTAAAGCGTTTTTTTGGAGTTCTTTTAAAATGTGTGCTATTTCCGCCGTATTTGGTTTGGAAACATGCTTTGCTTCCTAAAATTAAGGAACGGGAATTTATATCTACGTTTCGCTTTGCGGTAGCTGTGACATTGGTTCCTTTTTATTTGATATTGTCTGCGTTGATAATAGGAGGGATATTCGGAATGCCAATCGCGGGACTCTATGTGGCAATCATTTTTATTATAGCCCTTTTGGCGGTTAAATTATAGGTTTTTACTAGGTAAATTTATTGGATTGCCCATAAAAAAACCGCTACGTTTCGGTAGCGGCTTTTAAGTGTTATGTTTGATAAAATCGAATGATTAAATATCTTCAAAGTTGACATCGGTAAAGCTTCCCGTTGAAGCAGAAGTCTCATAGCTTGTTCCTCCTTCTTCAATATCATCGTTAGAATAGTAATCGTCTTTTTTGAAGTTTTTTTGATGACGTTCGCTGATGACTTCATCTCCTTTTTCATCAATAATATAATCTGTCATTTCATTCAAGATTTCGTTGAATTCAGCAAAATCTTCCTTGTATAAATAAATTTTATGCTTTTTGTAGTGAAAAGACCCATCCTCATTGGTGAATTTTTTACTTTCTGTAATAGTTAGGTAGTAATCTCCAGCTTTGGTTGCTCTTACGTCAAAAAAATATGTTCGTCTTCCTGCTCTTAATACTTTAGAAAAAATTTCCTCTTTTTCCATCATTCCTTGGTCACTCATAAGATTTTAATATTAAAAAATTAGTTCCTATTAATGACTCAAAAATCTAAAAAAAATGCTAAGAAACCAACAATTTGTTATATTTCTTTTTCGCTGAGCTGTTTTAAATAAAGGTCTTTGTAATAACCTTCTGAATTTAAGAGAGTTTCGTGATTTCCTCTTTGAATGATCTCGCCTTCATCCAAGACAAGAATGTGGTCGGCGTTCTTTGCAGAGGAGATTCTATGGCTCACAATTATAGTAGTTTTGCCTTTTGAAACGCGATTAAGGTTCTTTAGGATTTTCTCTTCTGTTTCGGTGTCAACGGCTGAGAGACAGTCGTCAAACAACAAAATTTCTGGCGATTTTATAATGGCCCTAGCAATGGAAATACGTTGTTTTTGCCCTCCGGATAAAGTAATACCTCGTTCACCTAATATGGTATCATAGCCTTTTGAGAAGCCTATAATGTTTTTATGTACATCAGAGTTTTTGGCAGCATTAATCACCTCCTCATCGGTAGCATCTTCTTTTCCAAACTTGATGTTGTTTTTAATAGTGTCCGAAAATAAAAAGGCATCCTGTGGAACATAGCCAATACTGTCCCTTAAATCTGTAAGGTTTAACAGTTCAATAGGGGTTTCATCAATAAGTATAGTTCCTGTATCAATATCATAAAGTCTTCCAATGAGATCCAATATAGTTGATTTTCCAGATCCAGTCTTTCCAAGAATGGCCAGGGATTCTCCTTGCTTTAAGGTAAAGCTAATATCCTTTAATGCTTGAATATTGGTGTCTGGGTAAGTAAAGGATACATGCTGAAATTCGATATTTCCCTGGATATTGGTGTGGTGCTGCGTATTGTTTTTTATGGTAGGCTCCAATTTCAAAAACTCATTGATGCGTTTTTGAGACGCTTCGGCTCTTTGTACTACAGATGTCACCCAACCAACTGTGGCTACGGGCCAAGTAAGTAGATTGACATAGATGATAAATTTGGCAATAACACCCAAACTTTCAATTTCCCCGTTGATGTATTGCTTTCCGCCTATATAAATTACGATAATATTACTTAGTCCAATTAGTAAGATCATTAATGGAAAAAACAAGGCTTGAACCTTAGTGAGATCAATATTTTTTTGCCGGTTTTCTGCAGAGAGTTTATCAAAATCCTCATATACCTGCTGTTCGATGCCGTATGATTTTATGACACCAACCCCACTAAAGGACTCTTGGGCAAAGGTGTTGAGCTTGGATAACCAAACTTGTACAATTGTACTCCGTTTATGAATGGCTTTGCTTAGAATATAGATGAAATATGAAAGTACCGGAAGTGGAATAATGGTATACAAAGTCAACATAGGTGCCGACTTAAACATTAAAAACAAGGCAATGATAAACAGTGTAATGGTATTGATACTGTACATAATGGCAGGGCCGGCATATTCACGGGCCTTTCCAACATCTTCACTTATACGGTTCATTAAATCTCCTGTGCGGTTGGATTTGTAAAAATCCAAGGAGAGGCGTTGGTACTGCCCGTATACTTCGTTTTTTAAATCGTACTCTATGTACCTAGATACATTAATAATGGTCTGTCTCATTAAAAATGTAAAGACCCCACCTATAATGGCGGCTCCAACAATGTATAGAATGTTAAGGATAAGTTCCTTTTTTACCAAGGCAATGTCTGTAACAATTCCCTTTCTGTAGTCATCGATAATATCTACTGAAGAGCCTACCAATTCTGGGGTGAAGAGTAAAAATATACGGGCTATTATAGTGATGACAATACCTGCGAGGAGTTTATAGCGATACTTGTAAAAATATTTGTTGAGATGTTGTAATTCTTTCATTGAAAAAAAGGAACTGTTAAGCTTTTTTTAAGATACTTTTATTTTATGATTATTTTTTGCTAATATTTCAATAATGGATTAATTTTGCACGCGTTTTTAGAGGTGCTAAGAACGTATTTTAATTAATTCAAATTACATGATTTCAGACGTTATAAGTTCTTCGGAACTTTCGAAAGTCGATCCGGTTTTTGGTCAATTATCTTTTGACAACCATGAGCAAGTGGTATTTTGCAACGACAAAGATACTGGTTTAAAAGCAATAATTGGTATTCACAACACAGTTTTAGGACCTGCTTTGGGAGGCACAAGAATGTGGAATTACAGCAACGAATGGGAAGCCTTAAACGACGTATTGCGTTTGTCTAGAGGGATGACCTATAAATCTGCAATCACTGGGTTGAACCTTGGTGGTGGGAAAGCAGTAATCATTGGGGATGCCAAGACCCAAAAAACTCCAGAGCTTATGAAAAAGTTCGGGGAGTTTGTACATTCCTTAAGCGGTAAGTACATTACTGCAGAGGATGTTGGTATGGCCACGTCAGACATGGATCTTGTAAGAGAGGTAACGCCTTATGTCACTGGTATTTCAGAAGACAAAGGAGGAGCAGGGAACCCTTCTCCAATTACGGCTTACGGAGTGTTTATGGGGATGAAGGCTGCGGCCAAGTTTAAATTTGGATCGGATGTGTTGGAAGACAAATCCGTGTTTGTACAGGGTATTGGAAATGTAGGAGAAGCTTTGGTGGAACATTTGGTGAATGAAGGTGCTAAAGTTACCATTACAGACATCAGTCCTGAGCGTTTGGAAATGGTAAGTTCTAAATATGGAGCCACTATTTACACCGGAAAAGATATCTACAGCGAAGAAATGGATATTTATGCACCTTGTGCCTTGGGAGCAACCATTAACGATGACACGATAAACCGTATTAAGGCAAAAATTGTTGCTGGTGCAGCCAACAACCAATTGGCGGAAGAACAGGTTCACGGTAAGTTGTTACAGGAACGAGGTATTGTATATGCTCCGGATTTCTTGATCAATGCAGGCGGAATCATCAACGTTTATGCAGAATTGGAAAACTACGGCAGACCGGAAATCATCCGTAAAACAGAAAATATCTACAATACAACATTGGAAATTCTTGAAAAAGCACAGGCTACCCAAATTACAACCCATGAGGCAGCCCTGGAAATTGCTCAAGAACGCATTGAAACACGTAAAAAGGAAAACGCAAAATAATTGCGCGCCAATTCCTTTTTTTAGTTTCAGCAATGAATAAATAATAGTATTTTTGCGAGGCGAAAGAAACAACACTTTCGCCTCTCTAATTTTTTATAAAAAGGTTCTTACATATGCTTAATAGAAGACATATCCGTATCAAGGTGATGCAAACCATTTATGCTTTTAATGGTACCGAAAGTGATGACATAAAGAAGGATGAAAGATTTTTGCTGCAAAGCTTGGATAGTATGTACGATTTGTACTTGGTCATCCTAGCATTGTTGATAGAAACTCATAAAAGAGCCGAAGATCACTTAAATAAAAGTCAGAAAAAATTCTTGGCTACCCAAGAAGAAAAGAACCCCAACGCCAAATTTGTGAACAATGCTGTCCTGCAGTCATTGAGAAACAATCAAGAACTTTTGGAGGAAATTGAATCCAGAAAATTGAATTGTTGGTACCTCGATTTTGAATATGTGGAGATTATTTTCAAGGCTATTGTAGACAGCGACCTATATAAGGAATATATGGCTTCTACCACCTCAAGTTTCAAGGAAGACAAGGAGTTGGTAGTTGATATCTTTTCAGAAATTATAGCTCCTAACGAAAAGTTATACGACTATTTTGAAGACAAAAAGATTACTTGGGTTGACGATTTACCGATAGTGAACACAAGTATTCTTAAACTGTTGAAGAAAGTGAAGAAGGATAGCCCGGAGAGTTATTTTACCCCAGATTTGTACAAGGATCTAGATGACAGGGATTTTGCGGTAGACCTTTTGGAAAAGACCCTTTTGAATGTATCCAAATACAATGCAGATATTGCCAAAAAGACCAAGAACTGGGACACCGAACGTATTGCTAGTTTGGATGCCGTGTTGTTGCAAATGGCCATTTGCGAGTTCCAAAAGTTCCCTTCCATACCTGTAAAAGTAACCATTAATGAATATTTGGAAATCGCCAAGGAGTATTCAACTCCTAAGAGCAGCATATTTATTAATGGTATTTTAGACAAGATTGTCAAGGAGTACACAGCTGAGGACAAATTAAATAAAATTGGGCGCGGATTGATGTAGTTAGAAATAATTACTACATTTACGCCTCGAAAAAGGAACAATTAAATATTAATAATTAAATTTTATCCCAATGAAAAAAGTGATATTAAGTTTAAGCGCTCTTTGTTTAGTAGCTTTTACTTCATGTAAAGAAGATGCAGCAAGTAAAGTAAAAAGTGAAAATGTAGCAGTTGCTGCAGAAAGAGATGCCGTTGCTGGAGACCTACCTGTAATTTCTTTCGAGGAAACAGAGCACGATTTTGGTACCATTAAAAATGGAACTCCTGTAGAAACTAAATTCGTATATACAAATACTGGTAAAGCTCCATTGGTAGTAAGCAACATCAAGAGTACTTGCGGATGTACAGTACCTCAAGATTGGAGCAAGGAGCCTTTGGCACCAGGAGAATCTGCTGAGTTCACTGTGAAGTTCAACGGTAAAGGGAAAAACCAAATCTCTAAAACAATTACCTTGACTACCAACACAGAGAAAGGTAAAGAAATGGTAAAAATCAAAGCATTTATTGAAGCTGACCCTGCAGACGCTGCAGCTAAGCCAGCAGCAGCACACTAAAATATGGGAAACTTAACTGATTTTTTACCTTTTATAGCCATGTTTGCGGTGGTGTATTTCTTTATGATTGCACCGCAAATGAAGAGAGCTAAACAGGAAAAAAAGTTTGCTAACGAGCTAAAAAAGGGAGACAAGGTAATTACCAAAAGCGGTTTGCATGGTAAGATTGTCGAACTAAACGATAAAGACAATAGTTGTGTAATCGAAACCCTTGCGGGTAAGATAAAATTTGAACGTTCTGCCATTTCAATGGAAATGAGCAAAAAGATTCAAGACAAAGTAGCAACTAGATAAACGGTCTTTAAAGCATAGAAAAAGCCACTTCAAATGAAGTGGCTTTTTTTATATTTCTATACCTATGATCAACAATTTTTGTACTTGTCGTTTAGGCCAATGCCTTTCATAATCATTGGAGTAATTTTTTCCAATCGGCTTAGTTTTGTTGTGTCTCTTTTGGCAGAGGCAATGTGCTCACAATATTCCCGTTGTTTGCCAGGGGTTAAAGCTTCAAAGTGTTCTTTTAAGTCTGAATTGTTATCAAAGGCATTTTGAAGTTCTTCAGGAACTTCAACAGTTTTCCCTTTTCTTTCAGGTTTGAGCTCTTTTCCTAATTTTTGGTTTTCTATAGCTTCTTTTACATAGGAAAGCACTGCATTTTTATCGATGTCCTCAATGCTTTCAAATCGCATTTGTCTTAGGGCCTTTGTTGTTTCTTGGGCATTTACCAACAATTGTTTCTCATCTTTTAAAAAGACTCCGTTGAAAAACCAGATGCCGAAATGGTTTTTAAAAGCCCCCAATCCAATAACATTTTTACCACCGATGGCATACACAGGAGCATTCCATTTTAGGGATTCTTCAACTTCCGTGGAAGTGATAATCTCCCTTAGGAGATTCAAAGCTTCGGGAAAATTGGAGTTTTCAATATAAGCTTCAACAGAAGTAGCTTTTGCCATAATACATAAGAATTGAGAAAATAAAAACGGGAACTTTTTGGGTTCCCGTTTACTAAATTAGACAATTTTATTCAATCTTATTTTTTCAATGCAGTAAGCTCTGCAATTTTACAGATTACTTCTGTGGCCTTGATCATGCTTTCCACTGGGACATATTCGTAACATCCATGGAAGTTATGTCCACCAGCAAAGATGTTTGGACAAGGTAAGCCCTTATAACTTAATTGCGACCCGTCTGTACCACCTCGGATAGGCTTGATAAGAGGTTTAATGTTCAATTGTTTCATTGCTTCCTCTGCTATGTCTACAATGTGCATTACAGGCTCTACTTTTTCCTTCATGTTGAAGTATTGGTCTTTGATTTCAATTTCAATCACTTCTCTTCCGTATTCAGAATTGATTTCGTTGGCCAATTTCTGCATCACTTCTTTACGGGCCTCAAAATGCCCTTTGTCGTGGTCACGAATGATGTATTTCAAAACGGTTTCCTCAACTTTCCCCTCCATGCCATGCAAGTGGAAAAATCCTTGGTAACCTTCGGTGTGCTCTGGAGTTTCAAGTCTTGGTAAGGAATTGATGAAATCAGTAGCGATGTACATGGAGTTTACCAATTTTCCTTTGGCGTAACCTGGGTGCACAATCTTTCCTTTTACCTTAACAGTGGCTCCTGCCGCGTTGAAGTTTTCGTATTCCAACTCACCAATTTGGCTCCCGTCCATGGTATAAGCCCATTCAGCTCCAAATTTTTCAACGTCAAATTTATGGGCTCCTCTACCAATTTCTTCATCAGGCGTAAAGCCCACACGGATTGGACCGTGCTTTATTTCAGGGTGTTGGATAAGGTATTCCATAGCTGAAACAATTTCGGTAATACCGGCCTTGTCATCGGCTCCCAAAAGGGTGTTTCCGTCGGTGGTAATCAAGGTTTGACCTTTGTATTGCAATAAGTCTTCAAAATAGGAAGGAGACAGGATAATGTCCTTTTCAGCATTTAAAACAATGTCCTTACCATCGTAGTTTTCTATAATCTGTGGTTTTACATTGGCACCAGTAAAGTCAGGAGACGTATCAAAATGCGATACAAATCCAATGGTAGGCACTTCATGGTCTACGTTACTAGGCAAGGTTGCCATAATGTATGCGTTCTCATCAATAGTCACATCGGTCATCCCAATATCCTTAAGTTCTTGGGCTAGGGCATTGGCCAAATCCCATTGTTTTTCGGTACTTGGAGTCGTTTCAGATGCAGGATCCGATTCTGTGTCAACCGTTACATAACTTATAAATCTGTCTATAAGGTGTTGTTTGTTTATCATGAGAGGGTATTTTAATAAAAATCAATGTTAATAAAGTCTTCAAAAATACTACTAATTTCTAAAATGAATAGTAAGGTTATTTGTCATTTGCGTAGTATTTTTGCAGTCCAAGCTTGTAATTATGTATAAACTTATCGTTAGACCGTTATTTTTTCTTTTTGACCCGGAAAAAATTCACCACTTCACATTTTCCTTAATTCGTATACTTCATAAAATACCTTTGGTACCAAGCATATTTCGAGGCTTGTACCTTGTTGAAGATAAACGATTGGAACGCGAACTCTTTGGTTTGAAATTTAAGAATCCCGTTGGTTTGGCGGCCGGTTTTGACAAGGATGCCAAATTATACAAGGAGTTGGGAGACCTTGGATTTGGATTTATTGAAATAGGCACCTTAACGCCAAAAGCACAATCTGGAAATCCTAAGAAGCGTCTATTCCGTTTGAAAGCAGATTCGGCCATTATCAATAGAATGGGATTTAACAATGGAGGTGTTGAGGAAGCTGTAGAGCGTTTGAAAAAGAATAAAGGCGTGCTGATAGGAGGGAACATTGGAAAGAATAAAGTGACGCCTAATGAAACTGCGGTGGAGGATTATAAAATCTGTTTCAATGCGCTGTTTGATTATGTGGATTACTTTGTGGTAAATGTAAGTTCTCCAAACACACCAAACTTAAGAGCGTTACAAGATAAGGGGCCTTTGACGCATCTTTTAAAAACCTTGAAAGACCTCAATGCTGAAAAGTCGAGTCCAAAACCAATTCTACTTAAAATTGCTCCAGATTTAACCGATGAGCAATTAATGGACATTATCGATATTGTGAAGGATACCAAAATTGAAGGTGTAATTGCCACAAATACGACCATTTCAAGAGAAGGGTTGAAATCTGAAAGCAAAGATGAAACTGGAGGCTTAAGTGGAAAACCTTTAACACAAAGATCTACAGAAGTGATTCGTTTTCTTTCTGAAAAAAGCAATAAGGCATTCCCGATCATTGGTGTTGGAGGGATTCATTCTGCAGAAGATGCTCTTGAAAAACTGGATGCAGGTGCTAGTTTGGTACAGTTGTATACAGGCTTCATTTATGAAGGTCCAAAACTGATTTCCAAAATCAACAAGGCGATTTTAAATCGCGCTTAATGAATGTTGATATTCTGATATCGTTTGTAGTGGCAACCTCGGCCTTGGCAATTTCGCCAGGACCGGATAATATTTATGTGCTGCTGCAAAGCATAGCCCATGGCAAAAAATATGGTTTGGCTACTGTTGCCGGGTTAATATCGGGCTGCATCGTGCATACAACCTTGGTGGCTTTTGGAGTGTCTACCTTGATTAAGGAAAATGATTATGTGTATTTAGCCATCAAACTGTTTGGAGCGGGATATTTATTGTATTTGGCCTATAAGGTGTATAAAAGTAGTTCGGCATTGGAATTGAACTCCCGTGGCATTCCTAAAAAGAGTGTGTCTCAATTGTACAAACAAGGGGTTATTATGAATGTTCTTAACCCCAAAGTATCCCTATTCTTTTTAGCACTTTTTCCTGGTTTTTTGTTTAGTGATCGTCTGTCAACCGTTTGGCAATTTTATGTGTTGGGATTTATTTTTATGGGCGTTTCCTTGGTGATTTTTGCTAGCATAGCCATTCTTTCAGGGGCTATTTCAAATTATCTTATTCATCATAAAAATACAGGCTTGGTGTTGAAATGGCTGCAGATTATTGTCTTTGTTGGAATCGCCATATTCATTTTAATCTAGTTTACAAGAAAACGTTTTAGTAGACCATGAACTTTACTATCTTTGACTTTTATGAGCGACTACGTTAAAATTATAGAATGCCCTAGAGATGCCATGCAGGGCATTAAGGATTTTATTCCAACCGAAAAGAAAGTTCAATATATCCAGTCGTTGCTTAGGGTAGGATTTGATACCATCGATTTTGGAAGTTTTGTCTCTCCCAAAGCCATTCCGCAAATGGCAGACACCGCCGAAGTGTTATCGCGTTTAGATTTAAGCAATACCAACAGTAAACTATTGGCTATTATCGCCAATACCCGCGGTGCAATTGATGCTTGCCAACATCCGGAAATCCAATATTTGGGCTATCCGTTTTCCATTTCAGAAAATTTCCAAATGCGTAATACACATAAAACCATTGCGGAGTCCGTAGTGACCTTACAGGAGATCCTTGATATTGCTAATAACGCAGGCAAGGAGGTTGTGGTTTATATTAGTATGGGCTTTGGAAATCCTTACGGAGATCCTTGGAATGTGGATATTGTAGGCGAATGGACGGAAGCTTTATCAAAAATGGGAGTGAATATTTTATCGTTGAGCGATACTGTTGGAAGCTCCAATCCAGAAAGTATTGAGTATTTGTTTTCCCATTTAATTCCACAATATCCCAACATAGAATTTGGTGCCCATTTACATACCACGCCTACCACTTGGTTCGAAAAAGTTGATGCAGCTTTTAAATCGGGGTGCAGACGTTTTGATGGGGCCATTCAAGGTTTTGGTGGTTGTCCAATGGCAAAAGACGAGCTTACAGGAAATATGCCTACAGAAAAATTACTGTCTTATTTTACGGCTAAAAAGCAATCCAACCTCAATGCCATGAGTTTTGAAAGTGCCCATAACGAGGCTACGAAGATTTTTAGTGTATATCACTAGGGGATTAAAAGTTTTTTGAATTTAAGTATCTTTAGGTTTTATCAAAGCTCAGATTGATACTACAAAAGACTTTTAATTATAGCCTTATTATCCTGTTTTTGGTATTCGGAAATACTGTTCTGGCCAAGGAATGGAAATGTCTTAAAGATTTTCAAAAGGAAACAGGAAAAGAGTCATTAGCTCCTTCGGATTGGTTGACAGCTGACAGAAGGTACAATACCCTAACTTGGCAACGAGCCAATGCATTCAACTTGAAACATAACTTGCCAAAGGAGTATGAATCCATTCGGGAGCGGACAGACTTTTATAAATGGTTATATGAGGCTTTAGAGGCCAAGGGACATGAGGTAGTTTGGCCCAAAATGGCACATTTTATTTCCAACAGGTTGCGGCTGATCAAGGCATTTCCTTATAGGCTATTCATGAAAAAGAATATCAAAAAATACGCTTATCTAGGTAGCCAAACTGCTTTTGCCGGTGCATTTGAAACCTTGGGAACTCTATACTTCTCGAATGAGATACTAAAAGGAAATGATGCTCTCCTTTGGGATGAACAAATTCTGTATCAAGAACAGCATGTATGGCTAAGTGAGATTTATGATGAAGTCGATCCTTCTACCTTAAAAACCATTGAGCGTATGGCCAAAGGAAAAGGGTTTTATGGAGTGATTGTGCCAAAGGAAATCCGGTTTGAAGGGGACATTTCGTTAGAAGAAAATCGCTACAATTATGCCCTTCAAATCCTAAGACAATATTGCCAAGAGCATTATCGATAATTTAACTTCATTTAAAAGTTTAATGTCATTAAAAGTCGTATATTTGCACGCAATTATAACCGTAATTGCATCATGATAGCACATCAAAATAAAATTCTAGGAGAAGGATTAACTTACGACGACGTCCTTCTAGTGCCAGCCTTCTCAGAAATCTTACCAAGAGAAGTTAGTATTCAAACAAAGTTTACAAAAAACATTACCCTTAATGTACCTATTGTATCTGCTGCTATGGATACGGTAACCGAAAGTAAAATGGCAATTGCCATGGCGCGTGAAGGGGGAATTGGTGTTTTGCACAAAAACATGACTATCGAGCAACAAGCTGCTAAAGTAAAACGTGTTAAGCGTGCAGAAAATGGGATGATTATCGATCCTGTGACGCTTCCGTTGACAGCTAAAGTTGCAGATGCAAAGCAATATATGAAGGAACACAGCATTGGAGGAATTCCAATCGTGGATGATAGCGGTACCTTAAAAGGGATCGTGACCAATAGAGATTTGCGTTTTGAGCACAAAAATAGTCGTCCTATTTCTGAAGTAATGACCAGTGAAAACTTGGTGACTGCTGGAGTGGGAACCTCTTTGAAAGATGCTGAAATCATTTTACAAGAACATAAAATTGAAAAGCTACTTATTGTAGATGACAATTATAAATTGGCTGGCTTGATTACCTTTAGAGATATCACCAAGCTAACCCAAAAACCAAATGCCAACAAAGACGAATACGGTCGTTTGCGTGTGGCGGCTGCTATTGGAGTAACTGGCGATGCTGTTGAAAGAGCAGAAGCTTTGGTAAGTGCAGGTGTAGATGCGGTAATTATCGATACAGCCCATGGTCATACCAAAGGTGTGGTTGCTGTATTGAAAGAAGTAAAGAAAAAGTTCCCTCAGTTGGAAGTGGTAGTAGGAAACATTGCTACTGGAGAAGCTGCCAAATATTTGGTAGAAGCAGGTGCTGATGCTGTTAAGGTAGGAATTGGACCAGGTTCCATTTGTACTACGCGTGTGGTTGCAGGTGTTGGTTTCCCTCAGTTCTCTGCGGTGTTGGAAGTTGCTGCAGCCATTAAAGGTTCAGGAGTTCCTGTAATTGCGGATGGAGGTATTCGTTATACAGGAGATATTCCTAAGGCGATTGCTGCTGGTGCAGATAGCGTAATGTTAGGGTCTTTATTGGCAGGGACTAAAGAATCTCCAGGAGAAACTATAATTTATGAAGGAAGAAAGTTCAAGTCTTACAGAGGGATGGGGTCTGTTGAAGCTATGAAAGAAGGTAGTAAAGATCGTTATTTCCAAGATGTGGAGGATGATATCAAAAAATTGGTGCCAGAAGGTATTGTAGGACGTGTGCCTTACAAAGGAGAATTGGTAGAGAGTATCCACCAATTTATTGGAGGCTTACGTGCCGGAATGGGATACTGTGGTGCTAAGGATATTGACACCTTGAAAGAAAAAGGACAGTTTGTGAAAATTACCTCTTCAGGGATCAACGAGAGTCACCCTCACGATGTAACGATTACAAAGGAAGCTCCTAACTATTCTAGATAGTACGAGCAATTATATAAAACAAAAAGCGCGATGGAATCCATCGCGCTTTTTCTGTTTATGTGGGTAAAAGAACTAAACTATTTTTTTGGTTTGATAATCATACGGAAGGATTGGTCTTTATTGATGTAATATCCAATCCAATCGTAAAGGGCGCGCATTCGGTTTCTAAAGTTCACCAAAGACATGATGTGGACGAAAATCCAAATACACCAAGCCAAAAATCCTTTAAAGAAGAACTTTTGGTCTGGACCATCGGTAACGGCTTTGTTGCGGCCAATAATGGCCATTGAGCCCAGATCTTTATAGATGAAAGGTTTCCATTCGCTAGTAGAACATAAATTTTTCCCTAGGTTCTTGGCCTGCTGAATAGCGGTTTGCGCCAATTGCGGATGTCCTTTTGGATAGTTGGAATCTCCTGAAACCAAGGCAGAATCTCCAATCGCATAGATATTGTCATAGCCATCTACCAAATTGTAGGCATTGGTCTTTAATCGTCTTCCGGGACCATAGTTTTCAGGTGTAAAACCGTCAAAGGTTTTGGCTGAAATTCCTGCAGCCCAAATTAAGTTTCGGCTGTGTATTTCTGTGCCGTCTGATAAAGATACAATATCATCCTTAAAGTCCTTTACTAAAGTATTCAGTTTGATGGTAACCCCAAGTTCTTCCAGTTTTTTATAGGTGTATTTTTGGGTCTTTTCAGACATCACGGCCAATACTGCATCTTGCCCGTCAATTAGATAAATTTCACCTAGGTCGTCCATACTCAATTCGGGGTAATCCTTAGTTAGGATATGAGCGCGCATTTCAGCAAAAATTCCGGAAAGTTCCACTCCAGTAGGACCTGCACCTGCAATGACAAAGGACAGCAGTTTTTTACGGTCTTTTCTTTTTTCAAGGCGTGTGGCGCGTTCCAATCGGGTGAAGATCACATTCCGCAAGGCTAAGGCATCGCTAATGGTTTTCATTGGCAAACTGTATTCTTCAATGTTTTTATTACCAAAGAAATTGGTTTCGGCTCCCGTAGCCATCACTAAAATATCGTAGTAAAGCTCACCGTTGCTAACAATTATTTTGTTCTCCTGTGGAACAACTTTTTCTAAGGAACCCAATCTAAACTTAACGTTTGGTTTTGAACGCAATATTTTCCTAAAAGGGTAACTAATGGCTGAAGGTTCCATAAAGCCAGCGGCGACTTGATAGAGAAGAGGTGGAAAGAAATTGTAATTGTTGGTGTCTACCAAAATTACATTATAGTTGGAGTTGCCAAGTTGGTTGATAAGTTCTAAACCAGCAAAGCCACCTCCAACAATGATGACGGTTTTTTTATTGGACATGATGTAATGGATAATCTGAATGTACTTACAAAGATATTGGCTATGGCCAAACTACAGAAGATTTGATAACATAAAAATAACATTGAAAAGCTCTTTTTTCAAAATGCAAATATTTTATGGCTTAAGGTGCGTATAGTAAGCTGTTTTGCTGAAAAAGTTGCGATTTATGGATCCTTTAGAATGTGTTTCAATCCTAATAGCAGATTGTGTTCCAAGGTGTCAATATGGCCATCGACCATGAAAAGTTCTTTGATTTCAGAGATTAAGGTCTCCAACTCTTCAGGGTTGTAATTAAGGGAAGAAAGGGAGGATCTAATTTTTTGAATGCTTTGATAGTCGTTATCCTTGTCAAATTCGCGATGGATGCTTGCAAGGTCCAAATCCTGGATTTTAGATTTAATAAATGCCTTCTCATCTTCAGATTCGTTGAAATCGGCATGGGAACAAAAAATCATGATGTATGCCTTTAATTCGTCTTTGGTCCAATTGGTAACAAAATCATTCATGAAGTATAAATTTTGTGGTTTGGGAGTGAATATCTATGTCTTTTAAAATTACGGAATTAAATTGTATAAATGAATTTTAGATATTAAAAAAGCCCTATACATTAGGATAGGGCTTTGAAGATTTTAGTTTGTACTGAATTTATTCAGGGCAAATAAATTTTATGTTGGAAGCATCTCCTTTTTTAGAGTCTCCATTCACTTTAAAGTCGGTGAAAATATTGGCAAAATTCGCATTGTTTTGATCACAGTCCGCATCAAAAACAATAGCGAATGTAGTTTCTGAACAAGCTTCCAAATCGCCAATCCAGGTTAGAACCGTTGGCGCTCCAGGACCATTGCCTGGATTAACGGAATATTCTTTACCATCTAATGGTGTAAAATCCACAATGTGAGGACAAGTAAATTGAACAACAGCATTTTCCATAGCTTCAACGTTGGAATAGGTGAATACATATGAGTTGTCTCCTAAATGCTCATAGCTAAAGCTTTCTTCACAAGGGCAGATACCTATTAAAGAATAAGTTATTGCGTTGTCAAATATGGTTTGTTGTCCTTCAGGTAAGATATTTTCTTCAATTGTAAAGGAAATTTGATCACAGGCCTCCCAATCCATTGGCAAGGCATAAGTCCAAGTGACCATTTCTCCATTGGATACACCATTAACTTCAACAGGCTCTTCTCCTTCAATACCTGGAATTATGTGTATATATTTATTGGATTGATTAGGTCCGGTTGTCTCATATAATACGTTTACTATAAACTGTGTTTCGGTGTTATAGGCTTCATAGCTAACTGTTCTTATGTTTTGGCCGGAAGTTTTAGAGGCTGAGTCTACCATTGCAAAATAATTGCCGCTTCCGGCAACAATACAGGTAGTTTCGCAGTCTACATAGGCTTCGCGCATGGCAGATGAAGCCATGGTCGCCTTGTCTACAGAATTTAGCTTTTCTAAGCTTAATGATTGTATGTTTTTAGGGATTTGGTTGTCCTGTAATTCTTCAGATTGACAAGAGAACATTAGGATAGAAATCAACAGACAGCACCCTAAGAACTTGTTGATTTTGGGCATGTTTTTCATGATTCATTTAGTTTAAGTTACTAGCAAACACTATTGTTTGTTAGGATTTTATAAACAAATGAATCGATTTATAAATTTTTTAAGATTTATAATTGACGAAAGGGATTAAAAATCAGAAGAATTGAAGTTGGGTGTTAAAAATATCGACGAAATGCAATTCTTACAATAGTCCGAAAAAACGAAATTTATGAGTGTACCATATCAAGGAATTAATTATTCCAATGATTTAAATTTTCCTTTAAAGTCTTGGATTTTGATAGGTAGTGAGCGGCCCAAAACGAGATCCAAATGGCATAGATTAAGAATACATAAATTCCTGTTTCCAGATTTTGAAAGGCTAGGGCTAAACTTAAAATTAACCCCAAGGCTAAATTCAGTAGAACCGCATTTTTAATTTGCATATTGAAAATCCCGGTCAAAAAATTCCATCGTGTAAGTTCGTTTGTGATGACTGTTTTCTTTGGATTGGAAAAATCTATGGAAACTTGTTGTGAAGGTTCCATTTTCACAATTAATTGATTATCCTGTCGTAGGTAATCGTAGTCGAATTTCTTTAAGAAATCCTCGGTATGCTGCAGTTTCATATAGTTTGTCGTTAATCGGTATTTGGCTGCTATAATGGTGAATAGCCTCATGTTGGTTAACTCGAACTGTAAATTTACTATTTAAAGCTAGGAAGCTCTCAATTTCAATGTTAAGAGAATGTAAAGTTTTTGTTGAAACAGTATCTCAAATTGATTATTCAATTTGAGATACTGTTTCTCCATGCTCATATTCTAGCAACGTATCTATCGTGCCTGCCGTAACTGAGTGGTAATTGCCTCGTGTTTCCCTGTAAATGGACAAAGCTTCCTCCACTTTATCAGCTTTTTTATAGGCTTTAAACAAGGTTTCTACATACCATCTACGTCCAACGTGGCTTAAAAAGGATGCAATATTTTTATCGACATCGTTACCTCTGTAATCGTGAAGAATAGATTGCTCAAACCAAACCATAGCAATATGGGAGTTGCCAGAATTGGTAAAGTCAAAGGCATTGTCCAAAAGTGCCATTTGTTGTGAGGTGATGGTTTTAGGAAAATTGCGAATAAAATGTACCCATTCCTGCGTGGTCCAATTGTTGGTCAAGGCAGTGTCTACTTCATTCTTGTTTAAATACTGTTCCAAGGTACGTTCTGCAGTATTAAATTTATCAGAAGTAATCACAGCTGCATTGGAAGGAATTCCCGGTTTGTAAATCCATTCTTCTGTATTGAAGGTGATGTTGTTAGGCTCCAGAAGTTGTGTGTTAAGATAGTTTACAAAATCTTCGGTAGTAAGGGTTGTAAAGGCATTGGTAGTAAAATAACTCTTCAGGAATACATCAAATTTATCTCTGCCAACAGTTTCTTCCAAAGTTCTTAAAAACCGGTAGCCTTTATCGTAGGCAATGCTGTTCATACCGTCGTCTGGATTTTCATTTTTTAAGTCCAATTTTAATTGGGTGCTTTCGGGTGTGTCTTTCAAATCTTCCATTTCATCCTCTAAATCCTGACGACCAATCAAGGCCAACATATTGGCACGTTCCTTGCCATAAAGGGCTTCCATAATCCTGATTTCAAAATACACCGTAAAACCTTCATTCAACCAGAAATCATTCCAAGTTGAGTTGGTTACTAAATTCCCAGACCATGAGTGCGCCAATTCATGGGCAATCACCGAAGTTAAACTTTTGTCTCCCGCAATTAGGGTAGGCGTAGCAAAGGTAAGGCGTGGGTTTTCCATACCTCCAAAAGGGAAACTAGGCGGTAATACAATAACGTCAAATTGTTCCCAAGCATAGGTACCATAAAGAGCTTCGGCAGCTTTTAGCATGTTGTCCATTTCTGAAAACTCGTTTTGGACCTTGTCGATCATAGAAGTTTCAGCGTAAACACCAGTACGGTTGCTAATGGCCCTGTATTCCAAATTTCCAACGGAAAGGGCTATCAAGTAAGGAGAGATGGGTTGCTTCATTTGAAAATGATACAATCCCTCTGGATTTTTCTCTTGAGGGTTTTCGGCACTCATTACCGCCATTAGCTCAGTTGGTACTTTTACGGTAGCGTTGTAAGTGATGCGAATTTGCGGACTGTCCTGAATAGGTATCCAAGTTCGGGTCAAGATAGCCTGACCTTGGGTGAACAGAAACGGGTGGGTTTTGTCTGCTGTTTGCTGTGGTGCTAACCATTGCAAGGCTTCGGTCTGTTCGGTAGTTTCATAGAACACGGTGATGGTTTTCGTATCGCTCTTAATATCTATGTGAAGTGGTTGTCCTAAAAATTCATCGAAATCGCCAAGGTGAAATGTAGTTTCCTCACCATCTGCAAGAACACTTTTAACATTCAAAAACTTGCTGTCCAAAACAATTTCAGACGCATTGTTGTTGGTAATGTCATAAGTAGCCGATCCTTTTATAGTTTGGGAATTGAAATCTACTTCAATGTCTAGATTTAGATGATTTATGTATGCTTTGTTGGGAACTGCAAAGGAATGTGGTTCCTCAACAAAAGTTTTGGTTTCAATATGTTCTTTTTCACTAGCACAGTTAAAGCATGACAAAGCTATGGCAAATAGGAGAATACTGGGATATTTCATGTTTTGGAATTATAGATTTTGGTACACTTGACCACGGTGAGGTTTAAGTGCATCTCGAATAGGTTTCATCTGGGACTCGTCCACCACCAAAAAGGCGATGGCATGCATATCGGATAAGGTTTCAATACCCGTAATCTCGATATCCAGATTTTGCATGCGAATATACTCTTTTAAATGGATTTCATGGTGTTGGGCGGTCTTTAGGGCGGAAGGCCCTCGGAAATCCCAAATCAATTTTAATCTACGCATTGGCAACAGAAGTTCCTTTTTCGGCAAAGTTCTTAAAATCTTCCATGTATTGCAACGATTGTTTCTTAAAAGCACCGGGCATGAGTTTGGTCATTAATTTCATGGTAAACCCAAGAGGAACAAATTCGTTGTCTGAGGTCCAAATGGTATGGCCTTCTTCTGTTTGGTTAAAGTAGTTTTCCTGTATGTTGTGCATGCTTTGTGTGGTGTAGGTGGCATGCAGTTCGTATGGCAAATTTACATGGGTTATGGTTTCAATAAGTTCCATGACCCGCTTGCCCAATTTGTAGGTCAGCTTCATTTTAGAGCCAAGTTCTCCTGGGGTACCCGAAATATGTTCGGCCGCAATAAGGCCTTTTTGCCAATGCTTCATATTCTCGGTGTTGTTGAATTTATGAAGAAATTCATCCAAAGGTAAGGCCACCGTAATTTTTGTGGAGTACTTCATTGTTAGCAACTTATTTGAGAATTAAATATACTATGTTATTTTGAAATTCGATTTGTTTTTCAGGGTTTCATGTTAAAATGAAAAATTTTAACAAGTGGGGATGGAACTTTTTTATACGAATTGCATAATAGAGCCGTTTCATAAAAGCAGCTTGTAAAGTATGGTAATTATGTTATTTTTGCTGCAATTGACCAATTGTTTTTTTATATGAAATTTAAACTAAAGTTTTTAGTCCTTTCATTATTTGTTTCAGGGTTTGTGAGTGCACAAACCACTACAGATGATGTGTTGTTTACTGTGGATGGAGATCCTGTTAAGGCTTCGGAATTTATTAGGGTATACAACAAAAACCTAGATTTGGTAAAGGACGAATCGCAAAAAGATGTGGATGAATATTTGAAACTTTTTGTGAACTATCAATTAAAAATCAAAGAGGCAAAACGTTTGGGACTTGATGACAATGCCCAATATAAGCGCGAGTTTGCCAACTACAAAAAACAGCTTACCAAAAATTTCTTGACGGATAACAAAGTAACCGATGCTTTGGTGAAAGAAGCCTACGAACGGATGTCTTATGACATTAAGGCTTCTCATGTTTTGTTTCGTATAGAAGAAGCCGAACGCGATACCTTACAGGTTTACAACGATTTGTTGGCGCTTCGAGAAAGAGCTTTGAAAGAAGGCTTCGAAACAGTTTTCAAGGAATTGAATACAAAATATAAAGCATCCGGTTCAAGGGAAATCAATTATAAAGGACATGAAACCTACGCTGAAGAATTGGGATATTTTTCGGCCTTCAAGATGGTTTACAATTTTGAAACGGTAGCATACAACACCAAGGTTGGTGATATTTCTATGCCGTTCAGAACGCGATTTGGGTACCATATCGTAATGGTAGAGGACAAGCGTCCTTCGCGTGGCGAGGTGACTGTGGAACACATTATGGTGTCTAAAGTTCAGAAGGATTCTTCATTACATCCAGAAGTGCGTATCAATGAATTGTACAAGAAAATTATGCAAGGAGAATCGTTTGAGGCTGTGGCAAAACAGTTTTCGGATGATAAAAGTTCGGCGGCAAAAGGTGGTTTGTTGCCATCGTTTAAAGGCGGACAGTTGAGTTCTTCGGAATTTGAAGAAGTAGCATTTAGCATGACTGAAAAAGGGCAGATTTCAGAACCTTTCAAAACAGAATTTGGATGGCATATTGTAAAATTGATTGACAAAAAAGGAAATCCGGAGTTTGAAACTATTCGGTTGGAATTGGAGCAACGTGTGAAGCGTGATTCTAGATCGGCTTTGATCAATTCTGCGCTAACAAAAAACTTAAAAGAACGTTACAACGTCAAGGATAACCAAGTTGCCTTGACCTATTTTGAAGGATTGATCAATGCAGATTATTTTAAAAATAGTTGGGCCTTGCCTGCAGATTTCACCAAGGACAACACCTTCATCACCATTGGCAAGCAAGACTATACTTATGGAGAATTCGGCGATTATTTAGTATCTTCTCAAAGAAAATACTTTGGAAAGCAACTCACCAATGCCGAAGTTGTTGCAGCTGAATATGAAGCCTTTTTGGAAGCCAAACTTATTGACTACCGCGAACGTAATCTGGAGTTTGAGGATGAAGAGTTTGCGTTTATTTTGGGTGAATATAGAGATGGTTTGCTGTTGTTTGACCTTATGGAAAAGGAAGTTTGGAACACAGCTTCTAAAGATACCGTTGGGTTGAAAAGCTTTTACGAATCTCACAAGGCAGATTATGTTTGGCTGGTTAGGGCAGATGCTGTTGTAGCCTCTGCGGCCAAGAAGAGAGATATTTCCAAAATAGAGGATTTGTTGGAAGCCAATAAATCGGTTGAAGAAATCAGTGCCAAATTGAACACTGAGAGCGAACAAAAAGTTATTTTTACAAAAGGAATCATGGATACAGCCCATCAAGCACTTCCAGAGGATTTTGAGTTCAAAAAAGGACTGTCTTCCATCTATAAGTTTAACGATTCCTATCATATAGCCATTGTTGAGGAAGTCTTTCCTAAAGGACCGAAAACTTTTGAGGAAGCAAGAGGAAGTGTGGTGAGTGACTACCAAAATTATATCGAAGAAAACTGGTTGAACACTTTGCACGAGCGTTACAATGTAGAAATAGATCAAGAAGTGTTAGCTAAAGTGAAATCTCAAATCCTGAATTAATTGAATAAATACAGTGTCATCATATTACTGTTGCTGTTTGCGGTCTTCTCTTGTGATATGTTTAAAAAAGCAGACGACAGGATTCCTATTGCAAGGGTTAATGAGTCTTATTTATATCAAGAGGATATTGAAGGCCTGGTTGCTGAAGGAACGCCAAAAGAGGACAGTTTGTTGTTGGTAAATGGGTTTATAAACCGTTGGGCAACCCAATTATTGTTGGTGGATGGAGCACAGACCAACTTGCCAGAGAAGATGCAGCAGGATTTCAATAAGTTGGTCTCTCAATACAAAAAAGATCTGTTTACCAAGGCTTATTTGGATGCTTTGGTAAAAAGAAATATCGATACTACCGTAACTGCGGAAGAAGCTCAAAAAGTATACGAGCTGAACAAAGAAACTTTTAAGCTAAATGAGGAGTTGCTAAAGCTACGCTACATTAAAATTGCACAAAACGCTATCAATAAGGATGATATCGAGAAGCGTTTTAAACGTTATACCGATGAGGACAAAACCTATCTGGATTCTATTTCCATTCAGTTTAAATCTTACACCTTGAATGATTCTGTTTGGGTAAAAGTTTCTCAGGTTATTGACAAGGTTCCGGTGTTATCTGCTGAGAATAAAAAAGAACTGTTAAAAAAATCTAATTTTTTACAGCTCAAAGATTCATTAGACCTATATTTGATGCAAATAAATGATGTCCTTTTGCAAAATGATTATGCGCCTTTGGAATACGTAAAGCCAACCATCAATCAAATTGTAATGAACAAAAGGAAATTGGAACTCATTAAACAGCTGGAAAAAGATATTACCAAAGATGCTATTAAAAACAAAGAATTTGAAATCTTCAATTAATATGAAATTTATGCTGGCCACTTTGGCGCTTATGTCATACGGGGCGAGCAATGCACAGGAAATTATAGAGGAGCCTGAAGTAGAAAAGAAAGAGCAAACCATCGATCCAAGTGCTCGTAAAAAAGTGGATGGTGTGGTTGCAGTGGTTGGAGATTTCGTAGTTTTAGATTCTGATATCGATAAGGAATTTATTCAACTTCAAGCTAGAGGGGTGTCAACTTCTGATATTTCAAGATGCCAATTGTTTGGTAAGCTATTGGAGGATAAATTGTATACGCATCATGCCATTCAAGATAGTATTACGGTAAATGAATTGGAAATCCGATCCAATATCGAGCAACAGATTAGTACCTTTTTGGAGCAGACCAATGGTTCTATGGATGAATTGTTGAAGTTCTACAATAAAGATAGTGAGGAGAGCCTTAGGGAGGAAATGTTCATTATCAACAAAAATGGTAAGTTGGCATTTGAAATGCAAAATAAAATTGTTGAGGGCATTGAGGTGACACCAGAGGAAGTGCGTGAGTATTTCAATAGTATTCCTAAGGATGAGCGTCCAAGATTTGGAACAGAGCTTAAAGTAGCTGAAATTGTGGTTATCCCAGAAGTTTCAGAAGAGGAAAAGCAAAAGGTGATCAACAGGCTTAAAGAATTTAAAGCGGACGTTATAGAAAACGGTGCAAGTTTTACAACCAAAGCGGTGTTTTATTCAGATGATGTTGCCTCTAGAAAGAATGGAGGAAAATATGAATTGAACAAAAAACACCCACAAATGGTAAAGGAATTTAGGGAAGTTGCCTTTTCTTTACAGGAAGGTGAAATTTCGGAGCCTTTTGAAACAGATTTTGGGTACCATATTATTTATCTTGAAAAAATTAAAGGACAGATTTATGAGGTAAGACATATTTTGCTGCGTCCAGAGATTACTCAAGAAGCAATTAGGGAAGCTAAGGATGAGATTGAACTTATTAGAAAGCGAATTGTAGATGGTGAAGTGTCTTTTGGAGAAGCGGCCCGCGAGTTTAGCGATCAGAAAGAAACCAAACAAGATGGAGGACAAATGATTAACCCGGTGACTCAAGATTACAATTTTGAGTTGACTAAAATGGATCCAGAGTTGTATTCTCAAATTCAAAATTTAAAGGATGGTGAAGTGAGTTTGGTGTTTCAGGATGAAGATCGTGTAAATCGTATCAAATTTAAAATCTTGACAGTAACAGACAGAATAGATGAACATGAAGCAGATTTTGCAAGAGACTATTTGAAAATTAAAAACCTAGCGGAACAAGAAAAGCAATATGAAGCCATAGATAAGTGGACCGAAGAGAAAATCCAGGAAACTTATATTAAAATTAATGGCGAATACAGAGATTGCGAGTTTAACAGTAATTGGTTAAAAAAAGAAAAGTAATATGTCTGATGTAGCAGCTGTAGAACAGTTTGTAAAAAAATACAAAGCCTTAAAGAGTGAAGTTGCAAAAGTAATTGTTGGTCAAGATGAAGTGGTAAATCAAATATTGATTTCCATTTTCTCTGGAGGTCATTCCTTGTTGGTGGGGGTGCCAGGATTGGCAAAAACCTTGATGGTAAATACCATTGCACAAGCTTTAGGTTTAGATTTCAAACGTATACAGTTTACTCCAGACCTTATGCCTAGTGATATTTTAGGAAGTGAGATTTTGGATGAAAATCGCCATTTCAAGTTTATCAAAGGGCCTATTTTTGCCAATATTATCTTGGCAGACGAAATTAACAGAACACCTCCAAAAACCCAAGCAGCCCTTTTGGAAGCGATGCAAGAGCGCGCAGTAACGGTTGCAGGGCATCACTATAAATTGAGCTTACCATATTTTGTGTTGGCTACCCAAAACCCAATTGAACAGGAAGGAACTTATCCGTTACCTGAGGCACAATTGGACCGTTTTATGTTTGCCATTAATTTAAAGTATCCTTCTTTCAATGAAGAGGTGGAGGTTGTAAAAGCAACTACTTCAGATAACAAACCTCAAGTAAATGCCTTGTTTACAGCCGAGGAAATCATCAAATTCCAAAGTGTTATTCGTCGTATTCCTGTAGCGGATAATGTGATTGAATATGCCGTAGGAATGGTAGCGAAAACCAGACCAAACGAATCAACAGCCTCAGATTTGGTCAAAGAGTTTGTGGATTGGGGAGCAGGGCCAAGAGCCTCACAAAACTTGATTTTAGCGGCCAAGACACATGCCGCTATCCAAGGAAAATTTTCTCCTGATATTGAAAATGTTCAGGCGGTTGCCAATGGTATATTAAGACACCGTATCATCAAAAACTACAAAGCAGAAGCTGAAGGCATCACCGACGAACGAATTATAGAGAGTTTGTTTTAAATTCGAAAAGTGATATCTAATTTGTGAGTGTTCTTGAAAAGCATAGAGTTTTTGGCTTAGATGCTATACGGGCATTGGCTATTTTATTAGTATTAGTTTCACATTCTACTTTATTACTTTATCCTGTTCAAGAAAACACGTTTCTTACTGCCATTAGATTTTTTGGAACCGTAGGCGTTGATTTATTTTTTGTGTTAAGCGGCTTTTTAATTGGCGGTATTATTTTAAAACAGATAAATTCCAATAAAGTAAAGTTTAAAGATTTTGTTTATTTCTGGATGAGGCGTTGGTTTAGAACGTTGCCCAATTATTATTTCATTTTAACGCTAAATATATTTTTGGTCTATATTTTTTCCGGTGAAATTATTAATGGTGTTGATGCCTATTTTTTGTTCTTTCAAAACTTTGCTTCTGCTCAACAGGATTTTTTTACAGAGGCCTGGAGTTTGTCAATAGAGGAATTCGCGTATATAATAGGTCCATTGTTTCTGTATCTTAGTCTGCTCCTTGTAAAACGAGTTTCTAAACATTTGCTGTATCTTGTCATTACGTTACTTATTATTATAGGAATCACAATTTGTAGGTATTATTTTCATATGAATAATGTTCTTGATTCAGGACAGGAATGGAGTAGGGCATTACGAAAAGTGGTTGTATATAGAATTGATGCTATTTATTATGGTTTTTTGGCAGTGTATATAGCCACATACTTCAAAGACATATGGCAGAATTTTAGAGTTCATAGTTTCGTTGTAGGAATGCTTTTGTTTTTTGGAATGCATGCTATTTTTTTTTATGAAGCGTTAAGTCCGGACAATGCACCTCTGTTTTTTAATGTATTTTATTTGCCCTTCGTGGCCATTGCTTTATTACTCTGTTTCCCATTTGTCATACAAATAAAAAGTAAGGGCTCTCTAAAAAGAGTGATTACAAAACTGAGCGTATTGTCATATGCCATCTATTTAACCAATTATTCTATAGTATTGTTAACTATCCAGCATTTTATAGATATGAGTGATTCTTCTATGGTACTCAAATTTATGGTGTTATTAGTGTATTGGAGCCTGTCCATTTA
This sequence comes from Mangrovimonas sp. TPBH4, assembly GCF_001280505.1. Lineage (GTDB taxonomy): Bacteria > Bacteroidota > Bacteroidia > Flavobacteriales > Flavobacteriaceae > Mangrovimonas_A. The sequence continues at coordinate 19,673 of NZ_LBIO01000039.1, read as the reverse complement.
TTTGAGCCACTTATTGTATACCTATTTTGAAAAACCAATGATGGATTTAAGAGATCGGCCAAAACTGAAGGCTTTGGTAAAATAAACAAATTAGGAAAATTACTGTTTTTTGAATGTTTTATGGCTAAAATTCATACGAATTAATTATCGTATTATATCGATTTCGTATGGCTGGATATTGTATTCAATATTTTATTTTTAAAACTTTGTATTAATTCTTTACTTTTGCGAGGCTAAAGAAAAAAATATGTTATAAACGGCTTTGATTTAACAAGAAAGTCTGTATTGTTCAGATGAAATATTAATCGCATAAAAGCCAATTAAATCATAATACTAATAATATGAATTTATACAACGATTACATCAAGGAGATCGAACAACGAAAAGCTCAGGGGCTTCATCCAAAGCCTATTGACGGAGCTGATTTGTTAAGCGAGATAATTGAACAAATTAAGGATTTGAATAACGAAAATCGCGAAGATTCTCTGAATTTCTTTATTTACAATACGCTTCCGGGAACTACAAGTGCTGCAGGAGTAAAAGCTAAGTTTTTAAAAGAAATTATTCTTGGTGAGTCTGTTGTTGAAGAAATTTCACCAGCGTTTGCGTTTGAGCAATTGTCTCACATGAAAGGAGGCCCTTCCATTGAAGTCCTTTTGGATTTGGCTTTAGGAGAAGATGCTGCGATTGCTGCAGAAGCTGCCAAAGTGTTGAAAACACAGGTGTTTTTATACGATGCTGATACAGCTCGTTTGGAAGCAGCTTTTAAAGCAGGAAACATCATAGCTAAGGAATTGATTGAAAGCTATGCTCAAGCTGAATTCTTTACACAACTTCCTGAGGTGGATGAAGAGATTAAAGTAGTAACCTTTATTGCAGGTGTTGGAGATATTTCTACAGATTTATTGTCTCCTGGTGCCGATGCACATTCACGTTCAGACCGTGAGTTGCATGGACAGTCTATCTTTGAGCACAACAAAGAAATGCAAAAAGCATTGACTGAATTGAAAGCACAGCACCCAGATAAGCGCGTCATGTTGATTGCTGAAAAAGGAACAATGGGAGTTGGATCGTCAAGAATGTCAGGTGTTAATAACGTGGCCTTATGGACCGGTATCGAATCTAGCCCATATGTACCATTTATCAATATTGCACCGGTAATTGCAGGAACCAACGGAATTTCTCCAATTTTCTTAACAACTGTTGGAGTAACAGGTGGTATTGGTATTGATCTTAAAAACTGGGTAAAGCAAAAGGATGCTGAAGGAAATACGGTTGTAGACGCAAACGGAGATCCAGTTTTAGAGCAAGCCTATTCTGTGGAAACAGGAACAGTGCTTACCATCAATACCAAAGAGAAAAAATTATACAATGGAGATCAGGAATTAATCGATATTTCTGCGTCTCTAACGCCGCAAAAAGTGGAGTTTATCAAAGCAGGTGGATCTTATGCTGTTGTATTTGGTAAAAAATTGCAAACATTTGCGGCTAAAGTTTTAGGAATTGAAATTCCTCAAGTATATGCCACTTCAAAAGAAATTTCTGTTGAAGGACAAGGATTAACGGCAGTTGAGAAAATCTTTAATAAAAATGCCGTTGGAACTACACCTGGCAAAACATTGCACGCTGGTTCTGATGTTCGTGTTGAAGTAAACATTGTAGGATCTCAGGATACTACTGGATTAATGACGTCTCAGGAATTGGAAGCTATGGCGGCAACCACTATTTCTCCAATTGTTGATGGAGCTTACCAATCTGGATGTCACACCGCTTCTGTATGGGATGATAAGTCTAAAGCCAACATTCCTAAGTTGATGAAGTTCATGAATGACTTCGGATTAATTACAGGGCGTGATCCTAAAGGTGAATACCACGCAATGACCGATGTAATTCACAAGGTGTTAAACGATATCACAGTAAGTGATTGGGACATTATTATTGGTGGAGATTCGCACACACGTATGTCTAAAGGAGTTGCTTTTGGTGCCGATTCCGGGACTGTAGCATTGGCTTTGGCAACAGGTGAGGCGACTATGCCAATTCCACAATCTGTAAAAGTAACCTTCAAAGGAAACATGAGAAGCTTCATGGATTTCCGTGATGTGGTACACGCTACACAACAACAAATGTTGAAGCAGTTTGGTGGTGAAAACGTATTCCAAGGACGTGTAATCGAGGTGCACATTGGAACATTGACTTCTGACCAAGCCTTTACATTTACCGATTGGACTGCAGAGATGAAAGCTAAGGCTTCTATTTGTATTTCAGAAGATGAAACCTTGATCGAATCTTTAGAAATTGCTAGAGACCGTATCCAAATCATGATCGATAAAGGTATGGATAACGAGCCGCAGGTACTTCAAGGTTTAGTGGACAAGGCCAATGCAAGAATTGTTGAAGTTAAAACAGGAATTAAGCCAGCTCTTAGACCAGATGCTAATGCTAAGTACTATGCAGAGGTTGAGATTGACTTGGATGAGATTGCAGAGCCAATGATTGCCGATCCAGATGTAAACAATGAAGATGTTTCTAAGCGTTATACGCACGATACTATTCGTCCATTGTCTTTCTATGGAGGAACTAAGAAAGTTGACTTAGGATTTGTCGGATCTTGTATGGTTCACAAAGGAGATATGAAAATTTTAGCTCAAATGTTGAAGAACATTGAAGCGCAACAAGGAAAAGTTGAGTTTAAGGCTCCGTTAGTAGTGGCGCCTCCTACTTACAACATTGTTGACGAGTTGAAAGCTGAAGGAGATTGGGAAGTATTACAAAAGTACTCAGGATTTGAGTTTGATGACAATGCACCCAAAGGATTGGCACGTACAAAGTATGAAAACATGTTATACTTGGAGCGTCCAGGTTGTAACCTGTGTATGGGTAACCAGGAAAAAGCGGAGCCAGGTGATACGGTAATGGCAACATCTACACGTTTATTCCAAGGAAGAGTTGTAAAAGATTCTGGAGAGAAAAAAGGAGAATCTTTATTGTCTTCTACTCCAGTAGTAGTATTGTCTACAATTTTGGGTAGAACTCCTACTATGGAAGAGTACGAAGCAGCTGTTGAAGGAATTGTGTTGACTAGATTTGCACCGTCTCAAAAGCAATTGGTACTATAATCATCACAGATTTTTAAATAGATCAAAAAGTCCGAGTTGAAACTCGGACTTTTTTTATGCCTAACATTTTGAGTGTTTAAGTTTGCAAAGCGCTGGTATTTAGGTTTTTCAATAGAGGACTTATTTTGTATATTGTAGACACTAAAAAAATGATTAATAATCAATAAGAAAATTTATGGCATTTGATATAGAAATGATAAAGGAGGTTTATGCAAAAATGGCGGAGCGCGTTGATAAGGCACGCAACGTTGTGGGTAAACCATTGACCCTTTCCGAAAAGATTTTATATTCCCATTTATGGGATGAAACTCCTGAAAAGGCTTTTGTAAGAGGGAAAGATTATGTGGATTTTGCTCCAGATAGAATCGCCTGTCAGGATGCAACCGCTCAAATGGCCTTATTGCAGTTTATGCAGGCAGGAAAACCAAAAGTTGCCGTGCCTACAACCGTACACTGCGACCACTTGATCCAGGCAAAGCAGGGAGCCAAGCAAGATTTAAAGCAAGCCAATGAAACCAGCAAGGAAGTGTTCGACTTTTTGGCTTCGGTGTCCAATAAATATGGCATTGGGTTTTGGAAACCTGGAGCAGGAATTATTCACCAAGTAGTTTTAGAGAACTACGCCTTTCCTGGGGGAATGATGATAGGTACCGATTCGCATACCGTTAATGCGGGAGGCTTGGGCATGGTGGCTATTGGAGTAGGAGGAGCTGACGCCGTAGATGTAATGGCAGGGATGGCCTGGGAGCTTAAATTTCCTAAATTGATAGGGGTTAAGCTGACGGGGAAATTATCGGGCTGGACGGCGCCAAAGGATGTGATTTTGAAAGTAGCTGAAATCTTAACCGTAAAAGGTGGTACCGGTGCCATTGTGGAATATTTTGGACCTGGAGCAACGGCTATGTCCTGTACCGGTAAAGGTACCATTTGTAATATGGGAGCGGAGATTGGAGCAACCACTTCTACATTTGGGTATGATGAATCTATGGAGCGTTATTTGCGAGCTACGGAAAGAGCAGATGTTGCCGATGCCGCCAATGAAATCAAAGAATACTTGACGGCTGATGCTGAAGTTTATGCAAACCCAGAACAGTACTTCGATCAAGTAATTGAAATTAATCTTTCAGAATTATCTCCACTTTTAAATGGACCGTTTACGCCGGACTTGTCTACTACTGCGGGTAAGGAAATGACTGAAAAGGCAAAAGCAAACGACTGGCCACTAGCCGTAGAATGGGGATTGATTGGGTCGTGTACCAATTCCTCTTATGAAGATCTGTCAAGGGCATCTTCGATCGCACAGCAGGCTTTGGATAAAAATTTAAAAACGAAAGCGGAATTTGGGATTAATCCAGGTTCTGAGCAAGTGCGTTACACGGCCGAGCGTGATGGAATTCTTCAAGTGTTTGAAAAATTAGACGCCACAATATTCACCAATGCCTGCGGCCCCTGTATTGGGCAGTGGGCGCGTTATAGCGATCCGAAAAACGCTCCTAAAAATAGTATCGTGCATTCCTTCAATAGAAACTTTGCAAAGCGGGCTGATGGCAACCCCAATACGCACGCCTTTGTGGCCTCTCCGGAATTAACAGCGGCAATTGCCATTGCCGGACGTTTGGACTTCAATCCAATAACGGATAAGTTAATCAATGAAAATGGGGAAGAGGTGATGTTTGATGAGCCTACAGGATGGGAATTACCTCCAAGAGGCTTTGAAGTTAAGGATAATGGCTATGTTGAGCCGGTAGCAAACGGAAGTGGCGTAGAAGTGACGGTAAGCCCAACTTCAGAGCGTTTACAATTATTGGAGCCATTTACGCCAATTGGAGACACCATTACTGGGGCTAAATTGTTGATCAAGGCCTTTGGTAAATGCACTACAGATCACATTTCTATGGCGGGGCCTTGGCTACGTTTTAGAGGGCATTTGGACAATATTTCCAACAACTGTTTGATTGGTGCTGTAAATGCTTATAATCAACAAACCAACTTTGTGAAAAATCAATTGACAGGAGAATATGGAGGCGTACCAGATGTGCAACGCCAATATAAAGCCGCCGGAATCAAAACAATAGTTGTCGGAGACCATAACTATGGAGAAGGCTCTTCTCGTGAGCACGCTGCCATGGAACCTAGGCATTTAGGAGTTGCAGCTGTATTAGTGAAGTCATTTGCACGTATCCATGAAACAAACCTTAAAAAGCAGGGAATGTTGGCCTTGACCTTTGATAATGAAAATGATTATGATTTGGTGCAAGAGGATGACACCTTCAATTTCTTGGATTTAAATGAATTTGCTCCAGACAAACCATTGACTATAGAATTGGTGCACACCGATGGTTCTAAAGATGTCATTACTGTTAATCACAGTTATAACGAAGCGCAAATTGCTTGGTATAAAGAAGGTTCAGCCTTGAATCTTATCAAAAAGCAAAATGCTGCTTAATATGCTCTTATAATAATGAAAACTCCTGATTAAAATCATGAGTTTTCATTATTTGTAGTTTGTTGGGAGATTCGATCAATAGCGTAACTAACAAAAAGACTCATGAATACTATTTGGTTTTTTGAAGATGTTAATCTTTTCAAATTGTTGTGTCCACACAAGTATAAAAACTTCAAAAAATCACATCAAATAAACCACTATAATAAAAAGGACTTCATCTATTTTGAAGAGGACAGTTCCAATAAAGTTTTCTTGATTGAAAGGGGAAAGGTCAAAATAGGCTACTATACAGAGAGCGGAGATGAGATTGTCAAGTCCATTTTGCTTAAAGGAGAACTGTTTGGTGAAAAGGCCATTTTAGGTGAAGAAAAACGAAGTGAATTTGCCCAGTGCATTGAAAATGATACAACTATTTGCCCCGTAGGGGTGGATACTATGTATGGATTGATGAGGGATAATAGATCTTTTAGTTTTAGAGTGTATAAAATAATTGGTTTTCGCCTAAAGAAGTTGGAGAGAAGACTGCAGCTATTAATGTTTAAGGATTCAAAAACCAGGCTGTTGGAATTTTTGGAAGAACTTTGCGATGACTACGGTTATGATTGTCAAGAAACCGAATTGCGAGTAATAAAACATCCGTATACCCAAAAGGATATTGCTACTTTAATAGGGGTTTCTAGACCAACGCTTAACATTCTTATGAATGATTTGAAAGAAAAACACATTATTGACTTCGGGAGAAAGGAGATTAAACTATTGAAGAAATTGGGATAGTGTTAGGTAGCTAACATTTTTTTTCTCGTTCATAACATAACTTTAAAGGATAATTCTAAAAAAAAATAGTTATGAGCAGAAAGATGATTTTTTTAACGCTTTTAGTTTTGTCCGTTTTTGCATGTAGCAATGATGATGACAACACAATGGACCCTATTGGAGTAACTCCTTTAGACCCCGCTACGGCACCAAAAGTAAGTGTAGATAGGTTTAGTACCGCTGCAGGGACTTTGATGGTAAGAACTTCAGCTAATGGACTTCCTGAAGCCAATGAGCCAGTTAATTTTGATTCGGGTGAACCCTTTATCACTCAAGGCTTGGCTCCCGATGGTTCGATAGTGAGATATTACAATTTTGATGTACAACCTACAGAACCGGCTCCCATTTATTTGTTTTTTGACCAGCAAGGTAATGCAGTGGAAAATCAAATCAATCTCATTGATGTGATCCCTGGTGATGTTGGGTACAATGATTTTTGGCAAGTTAACCGAGTGACCGTTTCGAGTGATTATGTAGCAAACACGATTTCAAATTTAGACGATTTATTAATGTCCGGTTTCGATATAGAAGAAACAACAACAATTGTAAATTGTCCGGTTGTGCCGCAAGGGTCTACGGCAAGTATGCGAGTTGGTAGTGAAGATACAGGATTGCATATGGGCTGGTACAAAGACCAGGTTGTATTTTACTTTTCATTCTTTGAAAAGATTTTGGATGGAGGTACGTCCAATATGGTGCCTTTATCTCCCATTTTCGTAAGCTTTAACGTTAATCCTGACCCTAACAATTCAGATAGTGGTCCTGCGTCCGGATTTGTAACAGAAATGGGGACGAGTCAAACCCACAATGTCATAGCTACACTGCCGCAAGATTCGGATTATTCCCCTTTGTGGAATGTGAATGTCTATGACAATGCCGATTTTGAATTGGTAAATGATTTGTCTAGTGCAGGGATGGCCAATATTTTGGCAACAGGTGTGGCAACGGTGAATTGTCCAGTTGTTTTTATGGAATAAATAAATTTCAAAATATTCAAGTTTGTTTATTGAAAAAGCATATTTTCACATGTGAGAATGTGCTTTTTGTATAATTATGAATAGAAATAAATTAGGGAATATCATTTTTGGACTTATGATAGTATTATTGATTATTCCGCAAACAAGAAAGCCAATTCAAATAGGGATACACAAAATGTTGGGCGTTTTTTCTCCAAGTGAAATTAAAAAGGAGGAAAGGTTGACTTTAAGCTCTTATGATTGGCAACTTATGGGAGAGGATGATAAAGTAATGTACTTTGATACATTGAAAGGAAAGGTTGTTATTATTAATTTTTGGGCTACTTGGTGTCCTCCCTGTATTGCAGAAATGCCCGATTTTGAAAATTTATATCAACAGTTCAAAAACAATAAGGAGGTCGTCTTTTTGTTTGTGACTTCAGATAAGAAGGAAGCAGTAAAATCGTTTAAGGAAAAGCATGATTTTAGTTTTCCTGTGTATAGGCCCATGAATTCGTATCCAGTGGAATTGGAACATGAAACCATTCCAAGGACTTTTTTTATTGGACGAGAGGGGGAGATAGCAATCGATAAATCTGGAGTAGCCAATTGGGATGGTGCTCGTGTAATACAACAAATAGAAAACCTACTGAATGGAGAGTGATCAGTCTTTTATAAACAAAAAAAGTTAAGCATTGTTGCTTAACTTTTTTCTTTGTGACCCGGCTGGGGCTCGAACCCAGGACCCTAACATTAAAAGTGTTATGCTCTACCAACTGAGCTACCGAGTCATAATATTTTTGAGGTTTAAACGTCTCTTCATAGAGGCGTTGCATTCTGTGCGCACGAGAAGATTCGAACTTCCACATCCTAATGGATACTAGCCCCTCAAGCTAGCGCGTCTACCGGTTCCGCCACGTGCGCATTCGGTCAACTTAATAAAAAAAGTTAAGCCATTTCGCTTAACTTTTTACTTGTGACCCGGCTGGGGCTCGAACCCAGGACCCTAACATTAAAAGTGTTATGCTCTACCAACTGAGCTACCGAGTCTTTTTGTAATGCGGGTGCAAAGATAGGATGATTTATTTGTTTTCCAAACCATTTTCAAAATAATTTTTTGTTTTTTTGCCTTAGAGATACATATGCTTTTAGCTATCAATATATAACATGGAAAAAAAAATATTTTTAATTGGATACATGGGGTCGGGTAAATCCTCAGTTGGATCGAAATTGGCTGAAATTTTAAAATGTGAATTTTTGGATTTGGATGCATTTATTGAAGGAAAGGAGGCCATGTCTGTTAGGGAACTATTCAAATTGAAAGGAGAAATTTATTTTAGACGGGCAGAGACAACATATCTTCAGGAAATCATCGATCAAAAAGAGGCTAAGATTATTTCGTTGGGTGGTGGTACACCTTGCTACGGAAATAATATGCAAAGAATTTTAACGGCTCCCAATGCCAAAAGTGTGTACTTAAAGGCTTCTATACCTACTTTAACCAAACGTTTGTTTGACGAACGTGAAAACCGTCCATTGATAGCACATCTCGATACTGAGGAGCTCTTGGTGGAGTTTATTGGGAAGCACCTTTTTGAACGTTCACCATTTTACAGTCAAAGCGAGGTGACCATCTCTACCGATGGCAAGACGAAAGAGGAGATTGTTGAAGAAATTTTGAAGGTATTAGATTGAGGCCTCTTGTTTATTGCAAGAATGCTTCATAAGTGTCACCATCAAGAATCACTTCAACATGTTCTTTGATTGACGTAGAAAGGGAAATACCCTTGAAATCGGCTTTAACGGGATATTTTTTATGGTTTCGGTTTACCAATACTGCGGTTTTGAACTGTTTCAATGGTACATTTAAAAAATGTTTCACACCATAAATAAGCGTACTTCCGGAGTTTAGGACATCATCAACCAAAACAATAGATTTGTTGGTGTAGTCTTCTTCTTTTAAAGAGGTTTTAACTGCTTCCAAAGGGTGTCTTTTGTCAACAATCACTTTACACAATACCGTCGAAATATCTGAAATGTTATCCAAGGAAGCTTTAAGTTTTTGTGCCAAGAGGTATCCATTACTATCAATTCCGGCGAGAATCACTTCTTTTTCCGAAACATTACTTTCATAAATTTGGTAAGCAATACGACGGATTTTATGCTGGATTTCCTGATGGCTCAGTATCGTGTTTTTTGTGGCTGTCATGGTTTCTGTTATTTTGTCAAAGATAAAGGAGAAAATTCAATAATGGGATATTCAATCGTCATTTTCATCGTAATAGTCCTCCAAGTCGCGACGGTCTTTTTTGGTAGGTCTCCCAGTGCCTTTTTTTCTGTAATAATCCTGAGAATACTTCAAAAGTTCCTTGGCTTCAAACTCTTCTTTTGGCGTTAAATCGGTTCTGTAAATATCCACGAGCTTTGCGCCAACACGATTTGGTGGAACATCATTCACTCTAATTTTATAGTTGATTTGATCTTTGCGTAATTCTATAGTGTCCGAGATAAAAACTTCCCTGCTGGGTTTGGCCACTTGCTCATTGATTTTTACGTGGCCTTTTTTACAGGCATCGGTTGCAATACTTCTTGTTTTATAGTATCTCACACACCAGAGATATTTGTCAATTCGCATATTAAAATAATAAAAACTACGTTAATCTTTTTGTACAAAAGTATTATAATATTGTATCTTGCGCACTTAAAATTACGCAATATTGTTGTGTTCTGCCTTACAGAATGCACATAGAAAAAGAAAATAACTTAACTACACAATAGGTATTCAAAACCCAACTTAAAAGGTGGCGACGACTTAAAGTTAAAAAATAAGGTATATGAAATTAAAAAATTACCATGTATTAGTACTTGGATTGATTTTGGGCTTTGTGTCCTGTAATAAGGATGATGACGGAAGTACTACGGTTGCAGAAAGGGACAGAGTAGAGCAGCAGGAGACTGACAGGGATTCTTTAATGGGATATTTTGAAACCCATTACTATAATGCGTCTACTTTTACAACTCCAGGAAACTATTCCTTAGCAGATTTAGTGATATCTGAATTGCCAACTGATGAGGATGGGAATTATTTGGAATTGCCGGACCCTGAAAATAATACTTTGTTAATTGATGCCGTTGAAACCCATACAACAACCTATGAAGAGACGGAGTATGAATATTATATTTTGAGATTGAATCAAGGAGGAGGGGAGATGCCGCATTTTTCTGACAGCGTTTTGGTGAACTATTCCGGGAACACTATGGACGAGGATGTGTTTGACAGTACTGTAAATGCAGATGTGGATTTTGATTTGCTAGGTGTTATTCCTGGATGGAGGGAAGTGTTACCTCAATTTAATGCGGCAACATCTTTTGTTGAAAATGGTGATGGAACAGTAACTTACGAAGGCTATGGTTTTGGTGCTATGTTTTTGCCTTCCGGATTGGGATATTTTTCGTCTGCACAAACCGGGATTCCTTCTTATTCCAACTTGATTTTTAAGTTTGAATTATACCAAACCGAGGTGAATGACCACGATAGTGATGGCGTACCTTCTTATTTGGAAGATTTGGATGGTGATAAAGATCTATACAACGATGATACCGATGAAGATGAAGTACCTAACTTTTTAGATGTAGATGACGATGGGGATGATGTCTTGACAAAACATGAAGATTTGGATAACGATGGAGATCCAACCAACGATTTGAATGCAGATGGCGTGCCTTTGTATTTGGATGAGAACTCCACAGAATCCAATCAAGATTAACTTTATTTTGAAATAACAAAAAAGAAAGAGGCGCTTAACAGCGGCTCTTTTTGGTTTATATGAGGAATAACGTCATTTAGATTACAGACTATTAATCATTATCTTTTTAGTAAATACTCCCTTGGAACTTTCTACTAGGATAATGTAGGATTGTTTCTCAACACTTGTAAGAACAATATTTGCTTCATTATTGTTTAGGTTTGTTTTGGCAAGGATTCTTTGCCCTAGTACATTGTAGATGAAAACATTTTTCAAATTAGTTCCTTGGGATGCTTTTACATTTAATTCTTTCGAAAACTGAGAGTAAGTAATTTACCCGTTTCATTGTTTTATATGAGTAAGTTTTTTTTGTGTTATTTACAATGTTATTGGTCCCTATATTAAAGTTCCATTCTAAAGTGGAACCTTTTGGTATTTATATCTTACATAAAAAAGCAGCCGTTAAGGCCGCTTTTTTTATAATGAATGGTTGTAGGTTTTAATCTAGTTTGATAACCACCTTTTTGTTGAAAGATCCTTTGTCAGTTACCACTTTGATAATGTAGTTGCCATCAGCAATCTTTTTTACAGGAATTTTAAATTCACTTGAAATTGGAGTATTTGTAGCATTCCAAGATTTCACTGTCTGTCCAATAATATTGGTAAGATATACTTGTTTTACATTAAGATGTTGAGGAGTCCTAATATAGATTTCTTTGCTATGGTTTAAATAGTTTACCACAATGCTTTCAAAATCTCTGTCTATTGTAGCCAAAGTGTTGTCTGTTTCAAAAGTAATGTAGAATCTATTTTCATGATAGCCTGCATCCAATTGTATTTCAAATGCATTTTGATTTATTTGAGTATAGGTTCCTGTTAAGGAATCATATACAAAGACCTCTATTTCCTCTTCAAAATTTTCTATTTCTCGTAGCATTATTTCTAAATTTCCATTTTGCCCCATTATGACATTCAAAGGGTATTGATTGGAGTTATCAAAAGGCCCTACTCCTTGAATGACATAGTTCTCACCAGAAATATTCCACGAAACATCCGAACTATAGGAATCCATGTTTTTGGCATCATATCCAAAATTAAATTCATCATTGGCCTCATTGTTACTAACAAAACCAAGTAATAAATGTCTTTCCAGATTATCAGATGTTGAAGCACTTATCCTAATACGCTTGATTTCATTTTGGGACTCTTCAGTTTCTTGATTTTCATTAGTATTTGCCATTCTTAAGAATGTAGAAGTTCCAGTACCAGTCTCTCTTTTAAATATTCTTTGGTCGTTTTCAAATTTAATTTGCCCTCCTGTTCCTGGCTGTAATGCGTTAACAACAAAGCCTTGTCCAACCGGGATGTATCGTCCAGGCATCAAGGTAGATGATCCTAATCCACTGATTTGATATCCATCCTCAGTAATTGGAGGCGTTGTTGGAATTTCTCCGCCTGTTAGATTATAGACAGCAAAGCCTCCTTCATATTCAGACAGAGTATGAGAGTTGTTTGATGCATAGTGTACCCAAAAATATAGTGTACCATCAAAGGCATTTGTCGTGCCCGGATTGGCAGCACTGCTATAAACCTCGTTAGCAATTGTGTTTGGAATATTATCTTTAATAAATTCGTCGGCATCAAGTGCACTTGGATATGGATTTCCAATTAAAAATTCCTCACCATTGCTAAATGCAGTTGAACTGTTTTGTATTGTACCGTTGTTGGGTTTTCCTTTGAAAATGTAATTTTGATTATCACCATTGGCTCCACTTCCTTTCATAGTATACCCATTGGCCGATGGTATACTACCATAGCTGCCCACATGATTCCACTGTAAATATGTATTTGAAACAGCATTATAGGTGTAAATCCATCGATTGGTGATTGATAGTGGTGGTCCAGGGTTGGCATTATGTCCTTCTATCCAACTTATGGATTGAGGGATGTCGGTGTTCGTGCCGTCCATTAAAACATTTGCAACGGTATAGGTTGTATTATTAGCTGTTGAATTTTGAGGGCTTACTGGGCTACACCAATAATTATAGTTATAAAGATTACTTGTGCCTTGTTGATCACGTTCAATATAACCAGAACTGGCTTCTTCCAAAATACTCCCTTCATCTTGTATTAATTGTGATTCACCCACAAGGTCGATGCTACCGTCTAATTTTAAATAATGGGTAATCCTTAAGCCTTGGCCGTGATTGGTTTCATCTTGAGGAGTGCTGGTGTCTGCTATGGTAAGTTCACCATTATTATTAAGTAATCCTAAAAGTGTGATGTCTTTATTTCCTGAAGAAATATTGTGGTCGGTTACTACAATGTTCCAATCAATAGAAGAACCATTTACACCAGTTCCATTAGGGTAATCCCAAACACTGTCTCCATATAACCATGGTGTGGTGCTGGATGTATCTGTCCACATTCCATCTGACTTCGATTTATAAGGAATTGGTGCTGACTCTTCCTGCCAGGTTGTAATGTTTCTTAATTTTCCATTGAAAGATGTGGAGGTGTTTCCGGTTAAGAACCCATTATTGACATCTGTCGCTTGGTCCATATGATAATAAGCAGTTAGATTGCTCCAAGATAAACCAGGAATATCTTGAGGTACAATTAGGCCTTTAACGGCACCTCCATTATTGGTAATTTCTTGATTCATCATTAATTTAAGCTGATCTTGAGTAAGGGCCAAATTCCAAATACGCAATTCATCCATCCAACCTTTAAAATAATTAATAGGTTTAAATGGTGGAGTGGTGGTTTGATCCATAGCTCCAACAATAAATTCTCTTGAATTGGATGTAGGAGCTACACCATTGGTACTTCCAACTTCAATACCATCAATATATAGTATGTAAGTTGAGCCGCTAAAGGTTACGGCAATGTGATACCAACGTTGTGTACTTACTTGATAAGGGGAAACTAAGTTGTTTCCATTCCATCTAAATGATATAGTGTTGTTAACCAATCTAAGGTCGTAACCCGTAGTAAGATTGCCTGCATCTCTTTTTGAAAGAATTGTTTGAGTATTGTTGGAAACACTTCCTGGTTTTACCCAAACACTTAAACTGAATGGACCAGTTAGGTCATAATGATTATTGAAAGTGATGTTGTCATTTACTCCATCAAAATCCAAGGTACTACATTCAGATAGTGTAATTTGAACATCATCCGTTTTAGTAGGACAACTTCCACTACTTATAGTCCATCTTAAGACGTAAGTCCCTACCATATCACCTGAAAAGGAAGTGTTTGGCTGATTGACATCGGTAAAGCTTGTTGATGCTCCGGCAGGTGCCGAAATCAAGGACCAAGAACCTGTACCTACTGTTGGAGTATTAGCGTTTAATATGGTTGTATCCAAACCACAATTCAACGTTTGATCAGTTCCAGCATTGGCATTGGTCAAGTTTTGAGGTTGTGTGATAGTAATTGTTTTGGTAATTTGACATCCTAAGGCATCTTCAACAATGACTTGATAGTTTCCAGCTGTTAAGTTATTGGCTGTAGAAGTTGTTTGAATAGGGGACGTGTTCCATGTATATTCATAAGGAGCAGTACCTCCTGATACTGATACAGATGCCGTTCCATCATTAAACCCATAGCAAGAAACATTAGTTCCGCTTATGTCAGCTACTAATTCGGTTGGTTCATTTACGGTAGCAGAAGCAGTGGTTGTACAACCATTGGCATCCGTAATCGTTACTGAATAAGTTCCTGCTGAAAGTCCAGATGCTGTAGCTGTTGTTTGAACAGGAGAAGTATTCCAAGAATAGGTGTATCCTGGGGTTCCATTTTCCACCGTTACCGTAACATAGCCATTGGAGGCATTGTAACAGGATGCATCAAAAGCTTCTGCTGTAGCCGTTAATTGGGATGGTTGTGTAATGGTAACCGATTTAATTTCTTGACAACCGTTATTATCTGTAACCGTTACGGTATAAGATCCTGCACTTAAGTTTGTTGCAGTTTGGGTTGTTTGGCTATTGGACCATACATAGGAATAAGGAGCAGTTCCTCCTGACGGCGTTGCCGTTGCAGTACCTCCGTTACTTCCAAAGCAAAGAGCAGGTGTTTTAGTGATATTGACCTGCAATGCGTTTGGTTGCGATAGAGTCACTGAATTTGAAACTGAACACCCATTTGCATCTGTAACAATTACTGAGTAATTTGTATTGGCAGCTAATCCATTGGCAGTTTGTGATGTTTGTCCGTTAGACCATTGATAGGTGAAAGGACTTATACCTCCGCTGGTCACTGAAACGGTTGCAGTTCCATTTGCGGATCCAAAACAAGTTGGATTTGTAGAGGTAATATTCGTTAGAATTTCTTCTGGGGCTTCTAAGGTAACATTTGTTTCAAATGTACATCCATTGCTATCTGTAATGTTTACTGTATAAGTTCCTTCGGATAAGTTGGTTGCAGTAGCGGTTGTCTGACCATTGGACCATACATAGAAGTAAGGAGCGGTTCCTCCGGATGGGGTTACTGTGGCCGTTCCATTATTACCATTTGTACATGATATGTCCTCTCCATTGTAATTGCTAGTTACATCTGCTGTGGCGGTTAATTGCACAGGTTCAGTAATTATTGAATTGGCAGTTGTAATAGTACCTGCAGCATCCGTTACCGTTACGGAATAGGTTCCTGCCGGAACATCTGAAATAGTATCACTAGTTTCTCCATTTGACCATAAATAGGAGTAAGGAGCTTCACCCCCTGTTGCATTCACGGTACCGGCACCTGTTGAATTGCCATTACAATCAACAGGGGTGGTTTGAGCCACGGCAGCCAAAGGTGCAATTACAGTGATGGCATCACTTGCACAATTACATTTAGGTTTTGACGGCAAACAATCCGAATTTTGGTGTTGTTTCCAAGAATAGAGTAATCCAGTTAATGTAATTTGGTTTCCGCAGATATAATCATCATCCAGTAAAAGCTGACCTTGGCTACTCACAGGTATAGCTTCCCCTTCATAAAGACATTCTTCAATATATTGGGAAGTGGTAATCCCAGTAAGAGCATCGGTTACTTCATATCCAACGATTACATAAAGGTTATATTTTGGTTGTGCTGTACTAGGGGTAGTGAACCAAATATAGACAGAGAGCGGGGTGCCGCCAGTACATTCTTCTATTGGGTTACCATCTTCGTCCCCTATATAAAAGTCTCCAATTTCAAAATCATTAGCGTTACATTTGCTACAATCGACATTGTAGGTATAACAAATTGCCAATTGATGAGTTTGGCTAATGGTTGTACTTTGTCCGGAGGCATCTGTTACAGTAAGGGTTATTACTTTGTCCCCTGCAGTGGCATACTCCACTTCTTGCGTGCCACTATAAATGCCTGGAGAGGTTTGGGAATCTAACCCAAAATCCCATGAAAGGGTAAATGGGGCAATACCTCCTGAAATATTCGGAATAATTGTTAAGGTTTCTAAATCATCGATATCCACACATTCAGAAGAGGTAGTCATAGAAGCACTTAAAGGGTCTCCAATATATACCGTTGCTGAAGAAGTACAGCCGCTTTCATCAGTAATGGTTACTGTATAAGTTCCCGAGGATAACCCCGAAATAGATGAGGTAGTTTCACCATTACTCCATAAATAAGTATAAGGGGCATCACCTCCAGAAGGTGTTGCTGAAGCTGTACCGTTTGAAGCTCCAGCTCCTGTCGTGTTCGTCCAAGTAGCTGACATAGTAAGTTCTGTAGGAGCTACATTTGTGACACTAGATGAAGAAGAAGAACATCCATTACTATCTGTAACTGTTACAGTATAAGTTCCAGGAGCTAAACCAGAAATAGTCTGTGTAGTTGCTCCTGTGTTCCATAAATAAGAATATGGAGCAGTCCCTCCTAAAGGTGTTGCCGTAGCGCTTCCTCCTGTACTTGAACCATTTATTAGACACCCTTCAGTTCCAGAAACATTTACTGTTATGGGGTCAGGTTCAGTAACATTAATTTCAACTAATTCCTGACAACCATTATTATCCGTAATTGTTACGGTATGGTATCCCGCCGAAATATTAGAAACTGAACTGGTTGTGGCAGAGCCGGCTGAAATACTCCATTGGTAAGTGTATGGAGGAGTTCCTCCCGAAGCCGATGCATTTGCTGTACCATCGGTTCCATTAAAGCAGGAGGGGTCAGTGGATGATGCGGAAGCAATTAAGGCTGTTGGTTCGTTAATCCACATGCCTTTTGTTTTTGAACAACCATTAGCATCAGTTACTATACAAGTATAATATGCATTTGCTAAGTTTGTAGCGGTAGGGGTGGTTTGAATAGGGGAAGTATTCCATGAATAAGTATACGGGCCTACTCCTCCTGCAACATTTGCAGTCAAGGTGCCATCTGATAATCCATTACAGGATATATTTGTTCTTGATAGTAAAAGGGAGATATTGCTGGGTTGAGTAATAGTTATAGATTGAACAATTTGGCACCCATTGTTATCTGTTACTATTATGGTATAGTTACCATTGGATAAATTTTCAATATCTTGATTGGTACTTGAATAACCTGCAGGACCAGACCACTGGTAATTATAGGGGGGAGTTCCTCCAATAGGTGTAATATCGAGGGTGCCATCTGAGCCCCAAGTACAAGATACATCGTTTTTCTCTTCAATATCAATAGATAGAGTTTCTGGTTGCATAATTTCTATTGAAGTAGAGATATTGCAACCTTTTGAATCTGTAATAGTAACGGAATGAATTCCTGCATCCAAATTATTAGCTGTTGCACCATTTTCTCCGTTATCCCAAGTATAAAAGTATGGGCTATTGCCCCCAGATACATTGACAGTGGCCTCACCATTTGATTGCCCATTACAGCTTACTTGAGAAATTTGTGTTGCTGTAGCTGAAAGTACTTCAGGCTCTTCGATAGTTACAGAACATGAACTTGAACAACCATTAGCGTCTATAACATTAACGGTATAGGTGCCTGCAGAAAGGGCATTAGGATCTTCTCCGTTCCAATTTACAGTTATGGGGGCTATTCCTCCTGAGATATTCAAATTGGCTATACCATCATTACCTCCGAAGCAACTCACGTGTTGCCCAACAGTGATGTTACAATTTATTTCTTGGATTGTAACGTTTTGGGGAATATTGTAAACATTACCATTGCCAAAATCAAAATTCCAATTAATGGTATAAGTTCCGTTTGAATCAAAGGAAATTGGATCTGAAGTTGTTCCATTTATTGTACCTCCACAATTATCTGTTCCAGTTGGAGTAGAAACTGAATACCCGCATCCCCAAGTGATGTCTTCAATCCCAGTGAAACTAGGTGCTTGATTGTCCGTAACAATAACATCAAATTCACAAAGATCTATCGAACCATTGCCATTTGCTTTAACTTTTACAGTAGTGGTCCCTACGGGGAAATTATAGGGAGAGGTAATGGTGTCACCAGGGCCGGCAAGAGTATAAGTGATGATAGGAGGGCAGTTGTCTTCAACATCTGCCTCGAAACTTACCGAAGCTGTACATAACCCTGGATCTGTGTCGAAATTTCCTCCCAAGGAAGAACAGTCCAATACGGGGGCAATGTTATCAATAACTTGTATTTGAACCTCGCACGTTTCTAGAACAAGACCGGTTTCAGTATGTACAAGTTGCAATGAAATGTCGTTTATTCCTATATTGCTACAAGTAAAAGAATCTTCATTTAGAGATAATGAGTAAAGAGATGCATCGTAAATACTCCCGTCGTCAATAGTCTCAACCATTATGGAGGCTAGACCATTTTCATCAAGATAAATTGTGTATTCAATAGTAGAGCTATCACCGTCCCCAATACAGATCAATTCAGGAGGATCTGCTAATAAGTTGATAGAATAATTATCAGTGAACACATCGCTGTTTGCATTTGCTTCTTCAAAAACGATAGAAACATTGTCTAAGCTGATGTAATTGAAAAGTTGATTAGTTTTGGCTGCTAAAAGGTTGGTAGTTAATGTAAAAAGGACCAACTGAACAAGGCAGAGGTAGTTTTTTATCATATAAATAATTTGTTTGAAATTAGGGGATAGCAAAGTATTCTCTTGAAAGAGAGGAGATAATTAGAGCGGATTCCTATATTATCTTTCATAGGTGGTTTACGACTCAAAATGCTTTTTGGTAGACCAAATATATAAAATATTCGATGAAATGATAGGCTTTTATCCTAAATGTAAGTGCTTTTTGTAAAATTATGTAGTTTGATAAGGAAAATATGCAAGAATTGCATCATGGAATATAATGCATGAGTATTTTTTAACATTATAAAAAAGCAGTCTTTTCAAAAGACTGCTTTTTGAGAGATAAGGGCTTTTTAATCTAATTTAATAACCACTTTTTTATTATATGTACCTCGATCCGTAACAACTTTTATGATGTAATTGCCATCTGAAATTCTTTTAACTGGAATTTTAAATTCACTAGATATGAGATTATTAGTGGCATTCCATGATTTTACTGTCTGGCCAACCATATTGATTAGATAAACTTGTTTAATAATATTGGATTCCGGAGTTTTGATGTAAATGTCCTGGGAGCTATTTAAATAATTGACTATAATGTTCTTCTTG
>NZ_LBIO01000038.1 GCF_001280505.1 Mangrovimonas sp. TPBH4 | reverse complement strand
AGGCGCTGGTCGGCCGCACAGTCCTCGCCCTCTATCGTGATGTCCTGGGCCGTTGTATAGGTCTCCCCATTGACGGACCACAAATATTCCTCGTCCGAACAGATGTTCACCTCCGTTACTACAGGCGCTGGCTCCGGTGTCACCGTTAGTACCAGGCGCTGGTCGGCCGCACAGTCCTCGCCCTCTATCGTGATGTCTTGGGCCGTTGTATAGGTCTCCCCGTTGACAGACCACAAATATTCCTCGTCCGAACAGATGTTGACCTCCGTCACTACAGGCACTGGCTCCGGTGTCACCGTTAGCACCAGGCGCTGGTCGGCTGCACAGTCCTCGCCCTCTATCGTGATGTCCTGGGCCGTTGTATAGGTCTCCCCATTGACGGACCACAAATATTCCTCGTCCGAACAGATGTTCACCTCCGTTACTACAGGCGCTGGCTCCGATGTCACCGTTAGTACCAGGCGCTGGTCGGCCGCACAGTCCTCTCCCTCTATCGTGATGTCCTGGGCGGTCGTATAGGTCTCTCCGTTGACAGACCACAAATATTCCTCGTCCGAACAGATGTTCACCTCCGTTACTACAGGCGCTGGCTCCAGTGTCACCGTTAGCACCAGGCGCTGGTCGGCAGCACAGTCCTCGCCCTCTATCGTGATGTCCTGGGCCGTTGTATAGGACTCCCCATTAACGGACCACAAATACTCCTCATCGGAACAGATGTTCACCTCCGTTACTACAGGCGCTGGCTCCGGTGTCACCGTTAGTACCAGGCGCTGGTCGGCCGCACAGTCCTCGCCCTCTATCGTGATGTCCTGGGCGGTCGTATAGGTCTCTCCGTTGACAGACCACAAATATTCCTCATCGGAACAGATGTTCACCTCCGTTACTACAGGCGCTGGCTCCGGTGTCACCGTTAGCACCAGGCGCTGGTCGGCAGCACGGTCCTCGCCCTCTATCGTGATGTCCTGGGCGGTTGTATAGGTCTCCCCATTAACGGACCACAAATACTCCTCATCGGAACAGATGTTCACCTCCGTTACTACAGGCGCTGGCTCCGGTGTCACCGTTAGTACCAGGCGCTGGTCGGCCGCACAGTCCTCGCCCTCTATCGTGATGTCCTGGGCGGTCGTATAGGTCTCCCCGTTGACGGACCACAAATATTCCTCATCGGAACAGATGTTCACCTCCGTTACTACAGGCGCTGGCTCCGGTGTCACCGTTAGCACTAGGCGCTGGTCGGC
>NZ_LBIO01000037.1 GCF_001280505.1 Mangrovimonas sp. TPBH4 | reverse complement strand
ACAACACCGTGTATAATTCATTGCTTCCGATTTTCCTCGCGGAAAATCCTCGCAATTTTGCTACCTTAGTTTCTTAACTCGAAAATCCTGCGGATTTTCACGCAACGAAACTATACACAAACCGTTGTGCATAATGTATCCAAATCAAAACGCAAATTGAATTGAATAAAATACCTAGCAAAATAAAATATCTGATTTACGGACTTTGCGGACTGATTTTCATTGTGTTGAATTTTGGACTTGGAGCAAAACTTCAGATTGGACTGACTGAAAACCTACAAAAATTGACCGATTACTTTTTCGGAATCCCAACGAATACTCTCGACTACTTAATTTTTGCTACTATTCCTTTTTTTGGGATGATTTACAATTCGACTAGAAATAAATTTAAAGTAAAAGAATTAATTACGGATATATTCACTGTTCTCTTTTTCGTGATAATAGTTTTTGGAATTGGACTTTTTATAATGGTCTTTTCAGCAAGACATTCAAATCCTTTGATTCCCGATTATTTAAAGGCAGAACCTTTTGATTTATATTCGACCATATTAATTGGAATAGGAATATTAATGCCGTATTTGATTATAAAACTAACAAAAAAGTAAAACACTATGCACAACACCGTGTATAATTCATTGCTTCCGATTTTCCTCTCGGAAAATCCTCGCAACTTTGCTATCTTAGTTTCTTAACCCGAAAATCCTAGCGGATTTTCACGCAACGAAACTATACACAAACCGTTAGCAAACATATGGAAAACATTATTGACGTACTTATTGTAATCCTGATTTTCGCAGCATTAATATTAGCATTCTATTTAGCTTTTACATTTAAAACCAAAAGCGAAAAAGAGTATGAAAAAAGGCTCGAAAAAAGTTTAGCTGACGAATACATTATTGACCCAGAAACTGGTGTCAAACTTACTTTAGAACAAGCTGAATCAGGGCATTGGATTTCGCATGACAATGAATTTCGTGCAATCCCAGAATTCGAACTTGATAATCTTCCGACCGAAGACGAAAAAATGGTTCAAAAAGCTATAAACTATTTGAGAGTAAGCAAAGAATATAGAAAAACTACACTTACAGACAAACAGATTAAAGTTTTTGAAAAATCTAAAACCTTAAACAGTTATGACGATTGGCACTACTCACACCCATTTGAATTCGAAAATGGAATTGTATTTTTACCAGCACCCGAATTACACGGAATGACCTACTATCAAGATGACTATTGTGAATCACATGTAATGTTTTGGATAAAAATTGACAATATTAACGGTCATTACTTTTTTAGGGAAAAATCCTCATCTGAAAAGATTCTTGACCTCTTAAGGAACGACGATGAATTAAAAATTGCAGATTATGAATGCTTTACTTTAAAAAAAAGTAACAACATCATCCTATTGAAAAATATACTCAAGAATTTCGAAAACGAAAAAGAATTAGAAATAGAAATTGATGATGAAAATTTATTCATAAAGACTACAAGGCTTGTGAATTTAAATGATATTCTGAGAATTGAAAAAATAATAAAAAACGTTTGCTAACACCGTGTATAATTCATTGCTTCCGATTTTCCTCTCGGAAAATCCTCGCAACTTTGCTATCTTAGTTTCTTAAACCTGAAAATCCTGCGGATTTTCACGCAACGAAACTATACACAAACCGTTGGCAGTAATTTACCATTATAATGGGAACTATATTGTTTACCAGAGTCAGCACTAATTTATTAGCAGGTGTTTCAAATTAAATATTTGACTTTACTCAGAATATTAAATCAATATGATAAATAGAAAATATAGTGAAAGTAAATTCTATATATCTCCACAAATTTTAATAATTATTAGCGTATTACTAGTTACATTTTCGCCAATAACAATTTATTTTTATGGATTTCCACTTTTAATTCATTCTATTGGTGTGTTTATAATTTGGAAAACAAATAAAAAACTTAAGACTAAAATTTTGTGGACGATTTCACCTATCATTTTATGTTTAATTATTTTTTATTACTTCATGTATTAGATAAAAATACAACTGCCAACACCGTGTATAATTCATTGCTTATGGTTTTCTCCAATAAAGTCTACAGATTTCTATAAAAACACAAAAATTGTCTTACAACCAACAATACTCCAACAATAACTTCAATAACCGTTATTGGAACTACAGACACACAAAAACCCCTTAAAACAGGCTTTTTTCGACCACAAATGTGGTCAAATCAACTGTTCAAAAAACAAAAAAAAATTTGTAAGACAATTGTAAGACAATTGTCTTACAAATTGTATTACAAAATTCATTGTTACTTTTTCAATGGAAAAGGTGTAAAATTTGGAACTTTTACAGGCTTTGATAACAGAAATTTTTCAAGCTTTTCGAAATCGAATTTTTGCTTATTTCCAGAGCCTTTTATAAAATCATAGGACACAGAAAAAATACTATCCCTATCAATGGACAGAAGACTCTTCAATACCTTGTCAAATTCTTTCGAAAGGGCCATTGGCACATGGTCCCCAACCTGTTTTAAGGTCTTTATATGGTCATCAAGGTAATCCGTTTCCTTATTGTATTTCTGTGCTACACGCTTACTGTACATCCATATTACCAACTGCATAAATTCCTTGGACCTTAAAAACTTCTGGTTCTCCAGTTCCTTAATCCTTTCCCTTTCTGCTTGGCACACCCTATCCTCCACAACTGAAGTCAATAAATCCCTCAGATATTCGGACAGTCTGACCCCCTTCATTTCTGCACGTTGATTGATTTCATTTTTAAGAACTCTGGGTATCCTAAAGGTTACGGATTGATCGTCTGTATCGGATTTCGCCATATCACTGATAATTTTATTGTTGTTTATTTTATTACTGCTCTAGTGTTGCTTTTCCTGTCGGGACTCCAAAGATATAATCCAAAAGATAGTCGTCCGCCTCCGCCTCTATCTTTGCCTTTAGCACCTTTATCCGTTCACTTCTGTCCTGCTTGGGGACAACGGTCTCCTGCATCGTGGCCATCCCTTTGTTCAGGTTCTCCATGCCCATCAGTTCCATAATCGCGGGTAGCTCCATTTTTTCGTTTGCCACAGGGGCACTGGATGGGTTTTGCTGTTCAAGGGCCCGAAGTCCAAATCGCCTGTCAACATCCAAACGGTGTTTTTCCAACTGGTCATATTGCATCCCGAATGAACCGAGAACCTCCTCAGAAACATTGGCAACCACGCTCTTTACATTGGCCTGGAGCCATTCGGCGGCAAAGGTATATCCCTTTAGCTGCTCCCGATACTTTTCAAGAATGAATTCAAACGTGGCTGTATCGAATTTCTCCTTCCACTGTAAAAGTTTCAGGATGTTCCCATCAAGAAGCACGCTTTTCTGAAGCACATGGTAAAGGGATGGACTGTTATCCTCCAAAAAATAGTTCTTGCCGTTGCCCTCGATAAGGAGAACCTTCCCCCCATATTGGTCAAAATCGATGGTATCGTTTTTCTTTTTAGCCTCTTCTATCATGATACTTGGAATGAACACTACCGAGGCCTTCATGATGTTTATTCCAAGTTCATAGTTGATCTCTTCAATGGATGTCATATCGCTTTCCTTATTTCTTTATAGCATTGCCGAATAGTCCTCTGGAAGCTCCGCATCGATATCCCTAAGGTATTTCTCCAAAGCTGTCATGGAACTGTGGCCTGTTATCTGCATCAGCTTGCTCTTGGCTGCATGCGGTGAGGAATCTGCCACCAAGGCCCTGTAAAGCTTGGTAATGAAGGTATGCCTGAAGCTATAGAGGCCATGGTCCTCTCCCAGTCCAAAGGATTCCTTGACCACTTTCTTGAAGCGCTTGGTAAAGTAGTTGCGCTTGTTCTCCAGGCTCGTCTCCCATTCGCCTCCTATTCCCTCTGGAGTGAACAGGTAATGACCTTTATCTTTATTCGATAGGTCGGGAAGGTCACGTAGCAAAAGGTCGGGAATGATCTTGGTCTTCATAGGGCTGTTCTTTGCCTCAAAACTAAGGGTCCTGTGCTTTAGGTCGATATCCCCAACCTTTAGCCTGCACACTTCCAATGGTCTCAGGAAATTGTAGGATATGAACTTGATGAACAAGAGCAGTGTTGGGTCTTCCTTTTCCAAGAATTCGAAGATTTCCTCCTGTTGTCCCTTGGAATACGACTTGTTGCGCTTTGGTGTGGATTTGAGAACCTTGATCTTGCCCACAAAGTTAGAGGGGACAATATCGTTGTCCTCCAAGGTCTGGAACAGGCTGCTCAGGCTTGCCCTGTAGTTGTTCCTGTTTCTTGGCGTAGAAGTCTCCAAAAGGCTCGTCAGAAACGTTAGCACCAGTTTCCTGTCCACCTGTTCGATGAATTCCACTTCTGGATGCTCTTTTTGGAACCATTCATAGAATACCTTGATATGGCTCTTGTATGACCTGAGGCTGCTTTCCCTGAGCTGTGCCGATTTCAGTGAAAAGTCAAAGTCGAGGGCTTCCTTAAAGCCCATGCCCTTTTCCTTGGAGTCTTCCTCTATTTCTACTTCTTTTTCTTCGGGGACAACCTCGGTATGTTCAATGGGCTTTTCTTTTGCCACAACTTCATGCTCTGCTTTCTCTTTTACTTCTCCCTGTTCTGTACCATTATATCTGTCGAGATTGTTCTCATACGGACTGTAGCCCTCTTTGAGAAGTTTTAACAAACGTTGTCTATAGACACTGAGTACCGTCATGCGTTCCTCTTTTGTCTTGTAGCTGTTGGCGACTCCGTAAATGTTCTTTTTGTAACGCTCAAGCTTTCCCGTTTCTGGATTGCGATAGGAAAAATAGACATACCATCTTTTCGATAGGTCGCCCTTGGCGGTGTGGATTTTTGGGGTGGAAAATAATTTTTTGGTAGGCAAATCGTGTTCTAAAACGTGTTCATTTTCGTGTTCAAATGTAACCAATTCATTCAAATTTGACATAAAAAAAGCAGTTTAGAGTGAACTAAACTGCTTATCTGGATGATTTCCAATTAGTAGCGGGAACTGGACTCGAACCAGTGACCTTCGGGTTATGAGTTTGAAAATTGCCCCGAATTTTAACGCTATTGATGCTATTTTTTGCTAAACCGTGTACGCAATCGTGTACTCTGGTTTATATCTTTTCTTATTCAAATATACAGATAAAAATTCAAAAAAAATCGTTCACAACAACTAACTGTTTGTATATACACATATATACTCCCGTAAAATAAATCAATACCACGCCAAATAACCGAAGAGGAAATAATTATGATAATACTTACAAAACCAACTTATATTTTATATTTTAGCTGTTCCAACCCAACCAACAATGTACTACGCAACGTAAAGCACAGTTTTTTTCTCACAATAGGTATGCAAAAACAGTTAACTTTGACTAAATAAAGAACAATACCTTTACAGTGGAGGAAAATATAAACACTATGTGTTTTTTAGTCCTTTGTAGGGCAAAAAAAAGGATAATATGGACAGTAATTATTATAAAATTTACGAGAATCTTTATGCAGACTACCTATACGATTGGGACAGGCAGAGAAGAGTTTCTTTTTACACAGACTATGACTTTATAAAAACCATAAGGAGATCAATCGATCGGGCGGACACAGAAAATAATCTTCGTCCAGACGCAAAGTACTTTTTAATGGTCAACTTCCATCACTTAATAGTACGACCGTTAATGGAAAGCCGACTAGAGATATATTTTCCAAACCATAAAGAATTCCTAGACTTAGAATACAGTATCCAAACCGACATCGGAACAATCATTTCAGAAAGTATAAAGGACAATAAGGAGGACGTAAGTGGTCATCAAATTATGAAGACTATTGACAACCTTTGGAGGGAACTAAGAACAACTAGACTCGAAATTTGGGGATGAGTGACCAGAAGGACGCAGTAAATATTGGAGTTACACTAAGCACTCAAATCATTGCCGCTTCATTAACAATGATTGCGGTTGTTGGAGCCTTTGCTACTTTCGCTATAGATAAGAGGGAAATAGGAATAGTATATTACCTCCTTACTGGTGGAGCCTTTTTGTCTTTCGTAATAAGCATCATTCTCGGTGGAAAAGGAATTGACAAGGCAAGAGAAAAAGGATTTATAGGTTCCTGGACAATTGCTGACACCAAAAAATTATTTGATTGGCAAGCGAAAACAGCCTTACTTGGTATAATTTTGTTTTCAATAAGCGTGTTTAATGGACAAGAGAAAACGGTAGACTTAAAAATGCAAATTGACAGCCAGGAAAACAGTATCAACCTCCTTAAGAAGAACATCCGATTAATAATAATTCAAGACTCTCTTAAGGCTATACAATTTGAACAATTAAATGAAAAGTTGATAAAAACGACTAGTGAGTTAGAAAAACTAAAACTCCTGTGCCCCACAAAACCTATTGAGAAGCAAGCTCCGCAGAGCAATAAATCGAAACAATAAAACTTAACCTACTTAGCACAAGCTGACAGGAAATTACTTCTAAAACCCTTCTGCCCATAATCAAACCGTTGCCCCCATTGAAATAAAAAGCCAAGCACATTTTGCACCTGCTTTACTCATTCCAAAAATAGCTTACCCTTTACTCCCACTAACTTATAATTACACAAACACTTTTTATATTGAAAAACGAGATAGTAGAAATTAAATAACTATTTTGGCTAACATAAATTTATACGGACATGAACCGAATAAAGGAAGTACTTGAAGAAAAGGGAATTAAGCAAAAATGGTTAGCCGAACAACTCGGGAAGAGTTACAACATGGTGAACGGATATGTTCAAAACCGACAACAACCTAGACTTGAAGTGCTATATGAGATTGCAAGAATTCTTGACGTTGAAGTCAAAGATTTACTAATAGAAATTAAGAAAGACGAGCAGAATGGCTAAAGACAATACATCGCTAGAACAACTAAAATTCTTCCTCAATCAACTATTTCAGTTTGATTCTCAGGACTTGGATTTTGGTGTTTATAAAATTCTCTATTACAAAAAGAAAGAGATTGCCACCTTCATTGACCAACTATTGGTAGACAAAGTAAAGGCAGAATTGCAGACTTTATCAGCCGATGAAACAATACAGGTTCAAGACCAAATTACTGAGATGGAGAAATCTACTTCACTCAAAAAATGGTTAGAAGCTGTTGAGAAGAAAGATGAAACCAGGTTAGCCATTTATGAAGAAGATTACAAGGATGAAATAACCCAATACAAAGAGCTAAAATCAAAAGCCACTGAATCCTCCGTTTCGGTTGAAACTGAGAATCAGATTTACAACCACCTGACCTTGTTTTTCTCTCGCTACTACGATAAAGGAGACTTTATCAGCAAGCGAAGGTTTGGTAAGAATGAAAAGTATGTTGTGCCGTACAATGGTGAAGAAACACATTTTCATTGGGCTAATCAGGATCAATACTACATCAAATCATCCGAGACCTTCAACCACTATGCCTTTAAGGTGCAGACTGCAGATAGCAACCTTGTAGTAAACTTCAAATTGCACAATGCACAACTTGAACAAGGAAATGTAAAAGCTGAAGAAACCAACTTCTTTATGCTTTCTGATAAGTCACCTGAAATCAAAGAAAAAGATGACAGCGACTTGCAATTTGTGTTAGCCAACAAGCAGCCTGATGTCAATGAGAAAGAAATAACCATCTATTTTGAGTACAGGCCATTAGGTGATGATGAAAAGAAGAAAGTAAAAGGCAATAGCAAGCAAGACACTTTAGATGAAATTGCATTTGATTTCTTGAAAAAAGAATTTGGCACCAATCCAATATTTGCCAACCTATGGCAAAAACAAGAAGGTAAGCCCCTACTCTTAAAGAAGCTCCAGCACTACACACGAAAGAACAAGCACGATTTCTTTATTCATAAAAACCTGAAAGGTTTCTTAGAGCGTGAATTGGATTATTACATCAAGAGTGAATTGGTGAATGTAGACGACCTTTATGTAACCGACACAGATTCACATTTTGACCGACTAAAGCATAATTTGAAAACCATTAAGGTATTCAAATCTATTGCTGATACCATCATTGAATTTGTTAGCCAGATAGAAGACTTCCAAAAAAAGCTCTGGGAGAAAAAGAAGTTTGTGCTGAGTACTGAATGGGTGATTACCATTGACCGCTTGGTGAAGTATGTAGGCGAAGAAGCAGCCAAACCCATTTTGGAACAAGTGATTAAAAATGAAAAGCAGATAGCTGAGTGGAAAGACCTGTTTGGAGATAAGAAAGCTCCTAAAGAGATTGAAGAACTTAAAACAGACTTGCATACTTGGAGAAAGCTGCCTATTGATACTGCAAACTTCCCAAATGGATTTAAAATTGATCTGGTAAATTTTCTTTCAGAGACAATAAACTTATCAGATTCATTAGACGGACAGGTTTACAGTTCGGATAATTATCATGGCCTTAACTTATTGAAAGATGCGTACACCGGTAAGATTAACAATGTTTACATAGACCCTCCATATAACACGAGTGCTTCTGAGATAATTTATAAAAATAGTTTCAAGCACTCTTCTTGGTCTTCATTAATTGAGAACAGAATTGAAGTTGGAAAACCACTTCTCCATGTTAATGGAAATTTATGCGTAACAATCGATGATGTAGAAATGCCTGCACTTTCGATGATAATGTCGAAGGTACATGGGCCAAAGAATATTGCAGGTGTTATAGCTATTCGCGCTAATCCTTCTGGAAGGCCTAATGAAGCTGGATTAGCAATTGCCCATGAATATGCAATTTTCGCTAAATCAAGCTCCGATTCAAAAATAAAGAAGCTCCCAAGAACTGATGCGCAGTTAGAGCGATACAAAGAAAAAGATGATACGAGCATTTTTGAATGGAGAAATTTTAGAAGGGAAGGCTCAAACTCTGATAGAGCAGATGGAAAGCGACAATGGTACCCAGTGTATGCAGATTTAGCGGAAGGGACAATTCGAGTGCCTAAGATGGAGTGGTCTGATGAAACAGAATTGTGGTCGATTAAAGAGAAACCGACAAAATCAGAAACTGAGATTTGGCCAATTACTGATGACGGTGTTGAAAAAAATTGGAGATGGAGTGAAGAGAATGTTCGAAAAGACTACTCTCAGTTTCATACAAAAAGAAATAAGAAAGATATTCCTCAAGTGTACTACAAATTCAGGCCTAACACAGATGGAATAACACCATTGACATTTTGGCAAGATGCGAAATACTCTGCTACTGAGCACGGTACAAAAACATTAAAATCCTTGTTTAATCAAGCTAAATTTTCATATCCAAAATCAATTTGGGCTGTGAAGGATTGTTTGTACATAATGGGGAATGAGCGTAATTCAATAAATCTAGATTACTTCCCTGGTTCGGGTACTACATTTCATGCTGTTCAACTTTTGAATAAAGATGATGAAGGTGAAAGAAAGTGCATATTGATTGAACAAGGACAATACTTCCATACCATTTTAATACCCCGTATTAAGAAAGTAGCCTACACCTTCGATTGGAAGGTTGGGAAACCAAAAGAAGGCAGCATGAATGGACTTGGGGTATTCTTCAAGTACCAACGCCTAGAACAGTATGAAGAAGCCTTAGAAAACATTGCCTTTAATGCTTCAGAAGATGCCGTGCAAAAGGCATTTGAATTCGACAAGTACATCCCTAAATACTTTTTGGAGTTTGAAACCAAAGGCAGCCAATCCTTAGTGAATACTGCCGCCATGCAAAACCCTTGGGATTACAAACTCAAGGTATGGGATGGCTTTACTTATGATACAGAGCAAGCCGTTGATTTGGTAGAAACCTTTAACTACCTAATAGGGCTACACATGCAGAAATGCATCACCAAAGAACTCAATGGTAAGAAATACCAGTTCATTTACGGTCATAACAATGCCAACAAAAACATCTTAATAGTATGGCGCTCAGTGAAAGGTTGGAGCTTAGAAGATTTCAAAGAAGATGCAGTCACATTACAGACAGAACTCAAAACCTTTGAATATGACCTACTCTATATCAATGACCAGGCACATATGGAAGGCTATCAACCCATTGAAGAAGTATTCAAAAACAAAATGCTCTCATAACCATGCAACTAGAAAAACAACTTGTCCTTTTCAGGTACATCTTGCATCAGTTGGGTTATGAAGCCTTTGAAGACTTGCGAGATGAGTTTAACAACAAAGAGTCAGGCACCAGCTCAACGGGTTACACCTATTTTGCCAGTGCTTTAATGTCTAACTCAGACAAACTGATTGAAGATCGAGCTATACATCAATACGATGAAGCCATACAGAGTTATGAGAAAAAACTCCGTGAAAACCGAGCTGAACCATTTCTCACATTCAAATACTATCAATGGTTTGCCTTACTATTTACCGAATACTTTTTTGACCAATACAGCAACAATGCAAATCAACTTATTGCCAAGCTGAATGACTATGCTAAAGGAAGTAAAGACTTTAAGCAAATAGAAGCCTATACAGAAAAAGACTTGAAGAAACTTGCTTATTGGATGGCAACTGGTAGTGGCAAAACCCTCTTGATGCATTGCAACTATTGGCAAATCACAAAGTACTTCAAAGAATGGGAAAACATCATTCTCATAACCCCAAATGAAGGTTTAAGCAGGCAACATTATGAAAGTTGTGTTGAAAGTGGCATTGATGCAAAACTTTACTCTGGAAGTGAAGAAAGCCTAAAAACCAAAGAAGGAGAAATACTCATTTTGGAGATTACCAAATTGGTTAAAGATAAGGAAGGGGAAGGTGTAAGTGTTGATGTCGATTACTTCTCAGAGTCAAAAAACTTAGTATTCATTGATGAAGGACACAAAGGACAAAAGTCAGAAGAAAGAGCATGGAAGAATCTAAGAGAGCATTTGACTCGTGGCGAAGGGTCATTCACCTTCGAGTATTCAGCAACCTTTGGTCAGATCATCACAAATAGCACAAAAGACTTATTACAGGAATACGGAAAGTCCATCATTTTTGACTACTCCTATCGTCATTTTTATACAGATGGTTATGGGAAAGACTTTAGTGTATTCAATCTTGACACCAAAAACGAATACAGCATAGAACAAAATAAGCTACTTCTTACCGCAAGCTTATTGGGTTATTATGAGCAGCTTGAACTATTTGAGAAATACAAAAAAGAACTGCGCCAATACAACATCGAGAAGCCCCTTTGGGTATTTGTTGGAAGCCGAGTAATTAGCTCAAATTCAAGTAGCTTAACCAAAGGAGATAAGGAAAGTGTTTCTGATGTTTCTAGGATTATAAAGTTCTTTAAGTATGCACTTTCATCACCTGCTTCTTTACAAGTAGATATTGACAAAATACTCAATGACAGCACAGGGCTAAGAGATGCAGATGGGGATGATATTTTTAAAGGTCATTTCGAGCATCTTAGAACATCCAAACCAATTGCAGAGACCATTCTGAGTAAGGTTTTCAATGGCATTGGCAACATTGAAGCCTTCCAGGTAAAACAGGCTGAAGGTGAAATTGCGTTAAAGACAAAAACCAGTGATCAATACTTTGCAGTAATCAATATTGGTGATGTCCCTAAGTATGCCAAAACGCTAGAAGCAGATACGGAAGGAGAACTGACCATTCAAGATGACAATTTTTCCAACTCATTATTTCAAGCCATTTCAGAGACCAATTCTACTATAAATATCCTAATTGGTTCCAAGAAGTTCATAGAAGGTTGGAACTCATGGAGAGTTTCAAGTATGGGGCTGATGAACATGGGCAAAAGTGAAGGTGCTCAAATTATTCAGCTCTTTGGTCGTGGCGTTCGTCTTAAAGGCAAGAACCTTTCCTTGAAAAGAGAAGAATCCGATTCGCCTTACCATATACGAGCATTACAAACCCTTTCCATAATGGGCTTGAACGCATCTTACATGAATCGTTTCTTAACGGAAATAGAAAAAGAAGTACCTGATTACACCAATATCCCAATAGAAATCAAACTCAATCATAAAGAGCTGTGGGATGGGCAAATAATGACCTTCAAAAAACAAGAAGGGAAATCCTTTAAGGATGAATTGATTGAATTGAAATATAGCCCAGATGTGGCAAAAAGGGTCACTATTGACATGCGTAATAAAATCAGCATTGCAGCAGGTGGTTTCAATAGCCAGGTGGCAGAAGATGTAGTAGATTATCAAGAAAATTTCATCAAAGAGTTTCGAGACTTCATCGACTACAACTCACTTTCATTGGAAGCAAACAGATACAAGCTACTAAAAGGGTATCGCAACTTAATTGTAAACCAACCTGTACTATCCCAGCTAATTGAAAGTGGCGGCTTCAATCTACTAAGCCATAAAGGCCAATTTAGTATCATGGAAGCAATTTCAGGCAAAATACAAGGAGTAGCTGTGAGCTTAGTAAAGGATTACATCAATAAGTTCTATGCTGATAAAGAAAAGGCATTCCTTTCCGAACACCTTACCTATGATATGCTCTCACACAAAGAACATGAAGCAATGTTCCCAGCTTCGCATACTATGATTGTGAAGGTGCCCAAGAAACACGATACATTCATCAAGGAATTAGAAGAAAAAATCAACGTGATGTATGAGAAGGATGATACAACGCTTCCATCTATTCACTTCGATAAGCACCTTTATTCCCCCATTGCATCAATTGCCGATGGTAAGAAGTTCAAAGAGATTAAAACTGTTCCTGTACGGTTAAATGATGGTGAAAGAGACTTTATAGACCATTTGCGCCAGTTCGCTAAGGAATCAGATAAATTTAAGGATAAGCAGCTATTTGTACTTCGTAACCTATCGGTTAAAGGAATTGGTTTCTTCATGGATAGCTCTTCATTTTACCCTGACTTTATCCTTTGGGTAGTTGATGGCAAAAAGCAACACATCTACTTCCTTGATCCGAAGGGAATATTACTAGGAGAAACACACTTCAATAATCCCAAAGTAATATGGTGCAATAAGGATGCATCCACTTTGGAAGCTAAAATTCAAGCAGACTTAAAAAATGACAAAAAGGACGTTGAAGTTCACATTTCAGCATTCATTCTATCAGTAACACCGTTTGAAAAAGTCCAAAAGGTATGGAGCGATGGTAATGTTACTAAAGATCTATTTGCTGAGAACAAGGTGCTTTTTATTGAAAAGAACAAGGAGTACTTAACTGAAATATTTAAAAACGTAGATTGATGTGTTTGAATAATGCCAACGCTAAGTTCAAGCACATTGCAATCCTCGCTCCTTTAATTGAAAAGAGCTTCCACTCCAATTTGGAAACAATAGTACTTTAACATTATAATATCCCGTCATATTCAACCTTTTCAAGTATAGATGGGGTATTACTATCCACTTTGGGACTAAACAGGTCTTTACTTACCGAATAGGCGTAAAGAAGCTCCTCTGGGAAGGTATAGTTGATGATCTCCTTTATGTCTGACTGAGTAAGATCCATGGACAGCCAGTTATGAGCATAGTCGGCATCGAGTATCAAAGGCTGCCGCTTTTTCTTGTTATGTATCTTTGCAAATAAAGGGGAGGCTTCCCTAGTAAGGATTGTAAAGGTGATATAAGTACCAATAAGAGTATACAGACCTGCCAAGGCCAAAGGCTTACTTTCTTTATCTTTAAAATGAAATGGGTATTTTTTACCTTTATGGTCGTGTGGTTCAAAAAAGCCAGACACTGGTATGATGCACCTTTTATCCATAATGGACTCCCTATACAAAAAGTGTTGGAAAACTTTTTCGCTACGAGCATTTAACCCCGATCCATACTTCACAGACTCTTTGTAATAGGGTTTGATTTCTTCTACAGTTCTATCACTTGGAACGATCCCCCAAACCCCAGGAGCCAAGACGGCCGAGTTTTCTTGTGGGATGACCAACATGTTGGGATGGGAAAAGCCGTTGTGGTGATAATGAGGTTGCTTAAAATATGGACGAATGTTTTCGTCGGCCAGTTTCACCTTAAAATCCTTTTCCAAATATTCTGGCTCATGCCAAGTACTTGTATGAAAACACATGGACTAAATTTACTAAAAATAACCGTTGCAAACCACTTCCCAACCGTTGCAACGATCGTTGCCGAACCGTTGCCGAACCGTTGCTGAACCGTTGCTGAACCGTTGCTGAACCGTTGCAGTGGTTACATTTGTACCCAAAAACACAAGAAAAAGAACCCAACATCTAAAAACACAACAAAACTTTATGCCGCTTCCTTTTGTGCAAAAAAATCCACCAAATCTGCTCCCTCTTCCAAACCTCTATGCTCCAAAAAAGGATTCACCCTGATTGACAGGCCTCGTTTCGTCATTACCTCTACCTTTTTACTCCAGTTTTCGAACTCTGTCTTATCTGGAAAGGCAATGACATGGTACCCTTTCAAAGGCTTTAATAACTCATGCTTAAAATTGGACTTAGATCCAGTTGCCAACCATAAGAATTGAGGATACCTTATACTCATTATGATTGCGGTCTTTTCAGACTCTACAATACAGACGGTACTTCCTTCTGGATGTAAACCTAAATTATGGATCCCAAACAAGCATTGCTGGAGCACAAACCTATCTAATTTCAAAACCTTGTGCATCCAGTTAATATGAGGGTAAGGATCTTTTACACGCTTACCCGTTATAGGATCGTAAAGCATTACCTTCCCTGCACATATTTGCAACTTTTCATTTATTTGCCAGAATACCGTAGCTCCTGCCCAATGGTTGGAGTTCCCTATGCGAAATTTTTCAATAGCGGCTATGATAGTTTCCCTATCATAGAACTTTTGTAAGTACCTTATGAAGTGGTTCCCATTAAAGTCGTTACCGCCTATATGTAAACTATCTTCATTATGGAAAGAAGCCTCTGGCCGAATAAAAGTGCCAGCATGAGGCGAAATAATTCGCTGGTTCCCATCTGGCTTGTTATGGTATCCACATTTACTTTCTCTGTCACAACGTCCAAAATTGGCTTCTAAATAATTGTTTTCAATAGCGTCCATATACCTTACAAAGGTCTTTTTCTGACAGTTGGGACATGGAAACTTTTTACTTGATCGGTCTAAATAATATCTATAGTTCATAATTCTAAACTGGTTTAATCGTAATGCTCGTAACGTTCGTAATATTCGTAAGGGTTACGAATGTTACGAACGTTACGATTTTTTTTCTCATTAAATTTTAAGTGCATTAAATAGGTAGGCCAAAGCATCCTCCTCGGTATAGTCGATTGTTTTTCGCTTTTTCATCTTCTTTATCTTAGGAGACACTTCTTCTGGCCGCAACTCATCCTTGAGCATATTGAATAGCCGCATTCGCTCCTCTTTAGGGAGCAATTGACTTATTTCATATACAGTGGATGCGTTTGCCAAAGTTTTATAGGCCTAATCTTTTGTTTGTATTTCTAATTGTTCCTTCACTCACACCCAGCTGTTCCGCAATTTTGGTGTTCGCAAGTCCTTCGCTTTTAAGCTTTTTTATAACTTCATCCCTCTCAGACATATCACTTGCGCTTAACTGCTTCAAATGGTCTGTTTCAGATCCAAATTCCCTTAGTTCGAGCTTCAAAAAGTTATGCGGGTTAACGATCTCACACACGGCAACGTTTTCTCCATGATAGATCTGTTCTGTATTCCGCTGCTTTATTTGTTTGATATACCTATAAGATGGGAGCATGGTACTTTCTCCAAGGGCGAAGGCACTATCACAAAAGTTCATAAGCATTTTACTTCCTGCAAGATCATTCTTGGTGATAGGGTTGAACCCGGTTCGTTTGGGAGTATGCGCCAATACCAAAATTGACGCCCCATACTTCCTATTTAAAGCTTTTAAATGCTTCATCAAGGCCAAAGCATCCTTAGCTCTCTCATTGTCACTCTTTAGATAAGTGATGTTATCTATGATGAGAACTTCTGCTCCGTGGTTTTGGATCATGGTTTCGAACGAATGGCACAAGTAATCTTCAAAGGTTACAAATTCCTTAGGGATCTCTGTTTCTGGGTTTATCTCGGCTCGAAGAAAATTGTCGTGAAACTTATAATGATCGGTATAGTCTTTAGAGTAACGCTTTTCAAACTGTTTATCGGAAAGCTCGAAATCAAAATAGGCTACTTTTTTAGTGGAAGTCTCTATTTGAAACCCATCTATGGCAATGCCCCTACTTATACTGTCAGCAATTTGCATTCCCAATATAGATTTACCAACATTGGTGTCGGCAAACAAAACGCTGACTTCCCTTTCATACCAAAATTCACTAAACAGCATGTTTGGAATGGGACGCTGTTTAGCGTCCTCTATCCATTCATTTCCCGACTTTACGATAAAACAACCATGTTGCGATGATTTATCCCTTAGGGCTTTCTCTTCCCTTTCGATCTCATGCAAAAGATCAAAATGCTTATCCAATGTAACATTAGGATCTTTCATAATTCTTAAGTTTTTTAGGATTAAGCATATTTTGATCGATCAAGCCTCTGATGTATTCAGAAACAGTTTGTTTTTTGGCATGCCTCATTTGTTCTATACCGTCCATTTGTGTGCTAGTTACTCGCACATTAATCATAAATTTTTTCATAGTTGATTAAAGTTTAATTTGGGTTAATAAATAAGAATGCCGCCTATAGACCATACGGATCCATAGGCGGCATATATAAATTTGTAGTCTAAAGAAAAGTAGGGCTGCTTTACCGCTACTTTGCTTCACTTGAATTTCTTTTGTAAGGATAAAGGTGCTGAGCACCGAAAGCCTCCTTACTCGATCTGCTTTCCTTTTAATAGTAATACTGTTCATAATTTACAGGTATTGGTTAACACTTGCAAATTATGAGCATCCCCAGAAGAGGGCTAAAAAACTGTATTACATTCTATATCAAAAAACAGAAAAGTTATATCAAAAAAGGGCATTTCTATATCAAAAAGCCGATTTACCCTCCATTGAGGCTTCGTATTTCTCGATTTCGGTGGTTAAAAGTTGAACCCTTTCATAATATTTTCTGTTCAAATGTTCCTTAGGTTTTAGAACCCGAATAAGCTCCACTCCAAACTCCTTTTTAACGAAATTAAGGTAGCTCTTTGGCTTACTCTCTTCGAGATATCCTTTTCCTGCCATAGCAAGAAAAAAGGCCTGAATGTACATCTCTGGATACTCCCTAAATGAAGTTATCTTATTGTAGACAAAACGGAAAAACTCAAAGTCATTAAACAGATCCATATAGCCTTCTTCATATTTCCGCTTTAATTCCGCTGCCTTGGAAAAGTAATTATCTTCTTCGAATTTGAACTGCCTATTAAGATTAAGTAATATTTTTAAATGTGTCTCGAAGTTGACTACAGTTCGAATATTTAAATTTTGAAGAATTAACTCCTCTGTGAAATACTCTAGATCACCACATAGAAATGGGACAACCATATCTTTAGTCGCCAACGCCCTCTTTAAGGCATTTCTGTGATAATAAAGGTACTCAAACTTGGCTTGTGTATACGACACAACATCCCCCTCACTATTCACCGTCTGGACGACCTTATCAAACCCTTCTGGTTTTAATACAGACATAATATCAAGAAATAGTCCACTTGCATATTTCCTGAGCTCTAGTGCATCTTTTCCAAACACGGCTTTGTCCCATTCACGTAAAAAATCATTATAGTCCTCTGAAATAAAAATCTTCCATCTTGTTACAATAAACTCATAGAACTCATCCCGCAATTCTTTTACGGGTGTTAGCTGGCGCTTTAAGGGGACAACTTGATTTTGAAAAATTTCATCAGATACTACTATCCTTGCCGAGTTTTCCCATTGAAAGTATCCCTCCCCAACTAAAAGCTCATCAAAATCTTCGAGCTCCTCAATTAACTCTAATGCCTTTTTACTACCAGATTCATCCTTTAGGTTGATGTTATTAAAATATGCCATACAATATTGATTTAGGTCGGGCGAAATTATAATTTATCCACTTCTAACCCACCTAAAACAACTATTGTTTATTCACATTACCCCTAAATCCTTTCAGGTCAAAAAAAGAGACACATAATTAGTAAGGATTAAATTATACCTTAATTAGGTTAGAGTAGTCCTTTGGTAGTTCTGCGTCGATATCCCTTAAATACTTCTCTAGTGCTTCCATAGTTGAATGGCCTGTAATAAGCATTAATTGGGATTTGGTCTCATAAGTACTAAAGTTCTTTTTAAGTTCCCTGTAAAGCATAGTAATAAAAGTATGCCTAAAACTATAAAGTCCATAGTTCCCATCTAAGCCAAAATGATCCTTGACCTTTTTAAATCTTTTTGTAAAATAATCTCGCTTATTGACTTCCGTAGTGTCCCATTCCCCTCCAATTCTGTCAGGAGTAAATAGGAAGGAATTTCTATCCATCTTCGTTAGGTCGGGAAGGTCTTTCAGAAGTTTGGCTGGGATAATTTTTGTCTTAACAGGCTTATTCTTCGCCTTTACATACAACTTTTTGTCCTCCACGTCCAGATCCTTTACTTTCAACCTACAAACTTCTATGGGACGAAGGAAGTTATAGGAAACAAACTTAATGAACAAGGATAGAATAGGATCCTCCTTTTCAAGGTAGGCATAAATCTCTTTGTTCTCTTGTGGCTTATAGGTCTTATTTCGGATAGGCTTAGCGCTAAGGACATTGATCTTCTTAACAAAATTGCCAGCTATTACTTCATTGTCCTCTAGAACCTGAAACAAAGAGCTTAGATCAACACGGGCATTATTTCTGTTCCTTGGACTTGTACGTTGAAGGACATCATTAAGGTAATTTATTACGATCTTTTTAGTCACTAGGTTAATGGAAGACTCTTCTGTGATCCCATTTTCCTGTAACCAGCTCTTTAACCTGTTGATACGACTCTTGAACTTAGGGTAGGAAGTTGCGTTGAGAACCTTTTGCTTAGTTTCCAAACCAAGCTTGAAGGCCTCCCCTAGCGTCATCACATTTTCTGCCTCCTCCTGTATACCTTCAACTTTATGATTGGCTTTACTAGCAGCTACCTCGGTAACTTTATTGGAAATCTCTGGAGCAATCTTATGGTCATTATTGCGACTATCAGTTTTAGCCTCTACTCGTGCCATCTCAACGACTTTCGGTTCTTTGCTAAGAAGCCTGTCCTTTACCTTGGAATTGTCCTCTGCATAGGGATTATATCCTGCCTCCAGAACCTTCTCCAAAGTCGCTTTTATTTGTGTTAGGATTTTTAACCTATTCCTTTTTGTCTTCTGAAAATTTGCATCTCCTTTCAAATTTGTTTGTCGGGTCAACTTTCCCGTCTCGGGATCTCGGTAAGAATAATAGACGTACCAGTCCTTTTTAAGAGCATCTTTCTGCTCTTTTTTGGATAGTTTACTCCATTCGGAAACCTTGACGCCTCCTGTGAAGATTTTGGGTTCATTGTAGTTCAATTTCATACTAAAATCGTGTACTGCATCGTGTACTTCAAACAAAAACCGCATAGCTGACTGCATAAAAAAAACGGATTGTGAATACACAATCCGTTCAGTTTAACAGCTTTAAGCTTTGTAGCGGGAACTGGACTCGAACCAGTGACCTTCGGGTTATGAGCCCGACGAGCTACCTACTGCTCTATCCCGCGATATCGTGCTGCAAATATAAGACGTTTTTTGAGAATACAAAGCATATTTTAAAAATAACTCCCAACAATTTCTTGCCGGGAGCTACACAATTATTATGGGCTTATTTTAATCTTCTGGGTCCAAGGTTACTATCACTCCTCTACCCTCAGTATTGTGCACATCAAAATTTTTCATTTTTGGAAAGTTTTTTTCCAAAGCCGCCAAATCTCCCTTGAAAGCGTTGTTTCCTAAGAGCAAAACTTTCAGGTTTACCAAGCTAGCAAGTTCATTTGGCAAATCACCATAAAAAGCATTATTGGCCAATACCAATTCTTCCAAACCTGTTAACTTACCAATTGACTTTGGGACAATCCCTAACATTTGATTATCAAAGACACTCAATACTCTTAGTGATGCCATCCCTGAAATTTCCTTCGGAAGGTTTCCGGTAATTTTATTACTGCTAATTAAAAGCTCTTTTAGTTTGGTAAGTTTACCTATGGATTTTGGAATCGTTCCTTCTATGTGGTTATTATATAATTCCAAATATTCTAAATTGGCCAAGTTTCCTATCTGACGAGGGATCTCACCTTCAATTCTATTCATAAACAACTGCAACGACACCAAGGATTTTAAATTTACAATGGAACTTGGCAGTGTTCCGTTCAATTGATTAAAAGCTATGTTCATTACTTTTAGTTCCGTTAGGTTCCCTATGGATGAAGGAATCTTTCCGGTGATAGCGTTTCTAAAAAAACTAATTTTTCTTAAGTGAATCAAGTCTCCAAACATCTCTGGAAGTGTCCCCGAAAGGTTATTGGAATCTAAATTTAACTCAACCACCTTATCGTCCTCAATGATCACACCACACCAAGTATATACTGGTGCATTGAGATTCCATTTTTTAAACCAATGCTCTCCTTGGGTGGAAGCATTTAATGCCACAAGAGCTGCTTTTTCTTTGGCCGAAATTGCGCCAAATGACAATACACTAATTAAACAGAACAGAAATGATAGTTTGAGCGTTTTCATAATGATAAGTTTGAAGCAAGAAAAAAGTTACATTAACGAATATAATCTTAATTCGTTGAAATGCAAATTTTTTTCGACGAAATACATAGTCAACTAAAAAGAAATACTGATAAAGACATTGAAAATCAACATATTTTATAAACTCTTACTTATTAAAGCTCACTTACTTGAAAGTAAAATATGTCAAAATTTTGAATCTTGATTTCCAACAACATGGGATTACAACAGACTTCGCAATCTTCAATATAATTTTGATTGTGAATAGACTTGTCCACTACAACAGATATTTGCTGCCAACAATATGGACATTGAAAGAAGTATGTTTCCATTCTGTAAGTTACAGATTTAGAAACGATTTTAAACAACTAAATTTTAAGTGAATGTCTTTTAGTTAAAACTATCCAACTCCTCGTGGATTGTTTCCCAATCCAACATGAGAGTATCCAATTTGTCCTTTTTGGCTTGATAATTCTCAAAGAAACTAGGGTCTGCCACTAAGGCATCATAATTTATAGCAAGTTCGGCATCAATAGCCTTGATTTCCTTTTCCAGTTGACTAATTTTAGCTTCGGTATTGCTCAACTTGTTGGCCAAAGCTTTCATCTTCTTTTGGTCTTGGTATGATTGCTTATTGGTTTCCTTTGGTTGCTCTTTGATAACATCGCGTTTTTCAACTTCCCTAAGGTTCTCCACGTTGCGTTGCTCTAAATAGAAATCGATATCTCCCAGATACTCCTTGATTCTTTGATCTTTGAATTCGTACACCTTATTTGTAAGCCCTTGAAGAAAATCACGGTCGTGAGACACTAAAATCAAAGTTCCCTCAAACTTCTTTAATGCTTCTTTTAAAACATTTTTGGATTTAATGTCCAAATGGTTAGTGGGCTCATCCATAACCAACACATTCAAGGGTTGCAGTAACAATTTTGCCAGCGCCAAACGGTTTCGTTCCCCTCCGGAAAGCACTCTCACATATTTATCAACCTCCTCACCACGGAACAAGAACGATCCCAAAATGTCTCTTACCTTACTTCTATTGGACTCATTAGCAGCATCAATCATGGTATCCAAAACTGTTTTGTTGCCGTCCAGATATTCTGCTTGGTTCTGAGCAAAATACCCTATTTGCACGTTATGCCCCAACTTTAAATGCCCTTCGTGCTTTATTTCCCCAACAATAATTTTAGCCAAGGTAGATTTACCCTGACCATTCTGCCCAACAAAAGCCGTTTTGGAATCTCTTTCAATACTTAAGTCGATGCCATTTAAAACCTGTAAGTCACCATAATTCTTGGATATATTTTCAGCTTCAACTACCACTTTACCTGGGGTAATGGACACCGGAAAATTTAAGGTCATCACGCTATTGTCATCTTCATCTACCTCTATTCGCTCCATTCGGTCCAATTTCTTGATCAGAGACTGTGCCATGGAAGCTTTGGAAGCCTTGGCCCTAAATTTTTCAATCAGTTTTTCGGTTTGCTGAATCTGTTTCTCCTGATTTTTTTGTGAGGCTAACTGCTGTTCCTTGATTTCCTTTCTAAGCACTAAAAACTTTGAATAAGGCTTATTGTAATCGTAGATTCGTCCCAAGGAGATTTCAATAGTACGATTGGTTACATTATCCAAGAACATTTTGTCGTGGGATACAATCACTACGGCACCGGAATAGCCCTTTAAAAATCCTTCCAACCAAATAATGGATTCAATATCCAAGTGGTTGGTAGGCTCATCCAGAAGTAAAATATCATTGTTTTGAAGTAACAACTTGGCCAATTCAATACGCATACGCCATCCTCCGGAAAAGGTATCCGTAAGTTTATTAAAGTCCTCCCTTTTAAAACCTAAACCTTGAAGAATTTTTTCGGTTTCACCTTGATAATTGTAACCTCCCAAGATTTCATATTGATGCTGAATTTCATTTAGATCGACCATCAATTGGTGATAGCTTTCACTTTCATAATCGGTACGCTCTGCCATTTCTAGGTTGATCTTCTCTAATTTCCGTTCCAAGGCCTTAATCTCCCGAAACGCTTCATAGGCTTCTTCCAAAACTGTCCTTCCTTGGATGAAATCTATGTCCTGTCTTAAAAATCCAATGCTTAAATTTTTATCGGAAGCTATTTGCCCCAAATCAGGCTCCATATCCCCAGACAAAATCTTGAGCATGGTAGATTTACCAGCCCCGTTTTTACCAATCAAACCAACCCTATCCCCAGGATTGAGTTTAAAGGTGATTTC
Organism: Mangrovimonas sp. TPBH4; assembly: GCF_001280505.1. Taxonomy (GTDB): domain Bacteria; phylum Bacteroidota; class Bacteroidia; order Flavobacteriales; family Flavobacteriaceae; genus Mangrovimonas_A. The sequence goes on along the minus strand of NZ_LBIO01000037.1, from coordinate 396,029 downwards.
TTCAAATAAATATTCGCCCTGAAACGAAATAGAGAGGTTATGGATATTGAGCATTTAGTGACTTTTGTTACAATTAATCATTCTATAAAACGTAACTTTACAATTCGATAGAAAACGCAAAAATACACTATAAATCCATGATAAAAAAAGGGACTAAGCTGTATAGCATATTTACGGGATCTTGTCCAAAGTGTCAAGAAGAATCCATGTACGTCAACAAAAATCCGTACATCATCACCGATACCCTAAAAATACATGATAAGTGTTCACACTGCGGTACAAAATACAGATTGGAGCCTTCATTTTTTTATGGATCCATGTATGTGAGCTATGCCGTAGGTATAGCCTTTGCCGTGGCCGCCTTTGTGATAAGCTATCTCATTCTTGGAACGACCTTAAAAACCGCCTTTATCGCGATTGTAGGGACGATGATAGCCTTTTATCCCATTATCATGCGCTTGTCCAGAAATATTTGGATCAATATTTTTATGCATTACGATAAAGAATGGGCTAAGAAGAAAACCGCTTAATGTCTATCTCTGGATTTAGAGCTTTGTTGTTTTCAATGGATCCATAGAGCTGCTCAGCTACATAAGGTGCAATCATAACGCCGCGCGTCCCCAAACCATTTAAAACATACATGTTTGAGTGTTCTGGATGTGCACCAACCAAAGGACGTCTATCCTTTACCGTTGGCCGTATTCCTGCTTCTTGATCTATTACTGTGAATTCGCAATTAATTAATTCCTTTACTTTCGCTACCAATTCCTCTCGTCCCGCTTGACTGGGTTGATTGGTTTTATCCTTCCAATCGTAAGTTGCTCCAACCGTATAAACATCATTTCCTTCTGGCAATAAAAACACAGATCCCTTCAAAATAACATCCAAGTTAAGATTGGGCGCCTTAATGGTTATGGTCTCCCCTTTAGTGCCATTTAATGGTAAATAGTTGAAATAAGGATTGGACTTTATACCAAAGCCTTCACAGAATACAATGTTTTTAGCTGTATGCTCATGATATTGAAACGAATTTGAGTTGATTTCCAAGGTGCCATAATTAAAAGCTTCGGAAATAAGTTGGTTCATCGTCAACAAATACGCTATATAGCCATCAATGAGCTTGTTGGTATCAACTCGTCCTGTATGCAATACCTTACCAAAACCAAAAGGCGCTTTGATTTCGTCATTATGATTTTTAACCAAAGTAGTCGATAAAAAAGCCTCCAATGCAGGTTTATCTGAAGCAGAAAACCAAAGGTTTTGTTCTTCAATTGAAGAAAACCGCCTGTGAATTGGAATTGAAAAATCTATTTGCGTGCCCAAGAGTCCTTCCAAGTCCTTATATTTAGGTAATGCCAAATCCAATTGCTCCCTAGCCATCCAAACTTCGGAAAACCGCTTTAAAATAACAGGATTATAGACCCCTGCCGCTACTTTTGATGACTGTTGCGACTCATTGTTGAACACCAAAAAGGTTTTATTATGTTGACGCAATTGTTCGCAAAATGCAATACCCGCCAATCCACAACCTACTACAAAATAATCTACATTCATAACTACAAAATTAATATCCTGAAAATAATTACAAACTATAAAAAAGAAAAAGCCCACTTCAAAAGTGGGCTTTTTCTTTTATTTGATCGTGATTTACCTTAGTAAGACCACATATCTTGTTCGAAATTACGAATCTTCTCTTTGATTCGGTCAGACTCCAAAAGTTGCATTAATGCGTTGTCAGCAATATACTCCTTCACCTCTCTGTCTCCATAAACGTTCTCTTCTTTATACATAAAGCCATTGAAACGTCTAGAATTCAACAAGTGATCGAAAGAGATTGGCACAGCACTGTTTTTGTTGTTAAACGATTTTGCTTCGTGCAAAACAGTTCTAGCTTCTGGGAAGAATACCCAAAACAATTCAACTAAATCAGGAATTTCTGCGTCAATAAAGTTAACATCTGGACAAACCGGAGCGATACCTAAAAGTCTGTAACGCAATTCACCTTGTCTTTTGTCAAAATACCACAATCCTTTGATACGGTATTCCTTGATATCATAAGAAGAGATTTCTCTTTTTCTAATGTATTGAGGATCTACGATACCTTCTGCATTGTATTGCTCAAAACCTAGATCTGTAGTATCTACCAATTTCAAGGCTCCTTCCAAATCTTTCAACGTACGCTTTTCAGTGAAATAAGAGTCAGCATAAACATTTTCAATATTACCATTTGCTACATTCTTCATGATTACATCAAACAAAGAACGTCTGTTACTACCAATGTTGTTAGTATCTACAGGGTAGTAAAGCGGGAAGTTGGCACGCTCATCTAAAACGATTCTTTCCCAGGTCATTTTTGAAAACAAAATATCTCTGTCATCTACATAACCATACTCTAAAGGTCTGTCATGATCCAATGCCAGTTGAGCTTCTGTTTTAACTCCTATTTGGTCTGGTGTTTTAGCGTTAAGGATATTTGCCTGAGCAAATGCCCCAGTTGTTGCAACAACTCCTAAAACGGTTAATAAAATATTCTTAATCTTCATCTTAAATCATTTAATGTTTGGGACTTCTGAGTCTCTACGTATAAAACGTTTGTTGTCTAACTAAAATATCTTAGTTTGTTAATTCGATAATTACTGGAGATACCTTTTTCAACTTGTATGATGAGTTGTTGGTAATCTTAGCATTGATATCAAATATTTGAACAGCATCTCCACGCTTAGCTTTACGCAACGCAGATTTAGCTCTATCATTTAATTTGTTACCGTTAACAGTAATTGTTGGTTGCCCTGGTACTTTGAACTTGAATCCAGAAACACTTAATGGTAAATCGAAATCGAAATCATCCAACTTAGCACCAACAGAAGAAATTTCTAAACCGTTACGTTGCATTGGAACAACTCCATCTTCTCCACGAATAGTACCAGTAGGTGCAGGGATATCCTTAATACGGAAAGTAGCCTTATCACTAACTTTAGTACCATCAGGTAAAGTTCCAGAAACGTTGATAGTAACTTCTCTACCAGAACCTGGCTTCATGTTGTATTTACCAACACCAGATCCCTTAGATAAACCTGTAGCAGACGCTGTTACTTTGTTATCTGGCACGCCAGCGAAAGAAATTGTCATTGGGTTTACAACACCACGGTATACAACATTCATCTTGTCAGCAGAAATTGTTGCTGAGTTTGGTTTAGGTACAACTGCGTAAGTACTCTTTACTGGAATAGAGATAATAGAATCTCCTTCTTTAAATTGGAACTCACCTTCAATTGTTTGCTCACCTACATTACCAGCAGCAAACTTCAACATAGTTTGTCCAGCTTGCATAGCTTCAGCAGGTAATTCTTTACCGTTGATGATTACTTTATCAGCTCTTAACGTTTTGTCATTTTTACCCAAGATGATTCTACCTGTAAACTCTTCTCCTGAGAAGAAAGCAGTTTTGTCCGGTACAACAATAGCGTCAAAGTTTGTTAAAGAAGCTTCCACTTTAAGCTGCTCACCTAACATAGACTGTAATACTTCAGTTTCAGTAGTTTTAACGTCAGCTTGCATCTGAGTCAATTTAGTTAAAGACGCTACCAATGGGAAACCTTTATAGTTGTGGCTTAACCATTCTACAGTTCCAGCACCTCTTTTTACATCTTCAGTAGCAAATTTCTCTTTAACAGATGGCGCCATAGAAGCCGTCATAGGGTTTGCTTCCAAAACAGCTACCACACCATCTCTAAATTCAGCAATTTTAGCTTTGAATTCTTCTCCTTCTGGTTTCAATTTATCACCTTTAAACCAAAGGTTATCCAAGAAGTCTCCTTTATCCATTGACTCATACTCAGTAGGATCGTCCAACTTAGCGGTCATTTCAGTTTTAAGATTGGTTATGTAAGCATCCAAACCAGTTGCTAATTGATCAATTTGATCAGCAGCAGCTTTTAAAGGCTTATACTTTGCTGGTTGTTCGTCAACCTTAGCCGCCAAACCATTCATGAACTGTGTATTTCTCTCAGTAGAAGCCTCGTTGGATTCGGTCAACTTTTCATTCATCAAACCGAAAGCCGAAAGTACTTCTTTTGACATATTCAATGCTAACATCGCAATGAAGATCAAATACATCAAGTTAATCATTTTCTGCCTTGCAGATAATTTTCCTCCTGCCATTTCTAATTAGTTTTTTGTGTTGTTAATTGTTTAAAATTCTAGACTAAAAAACTAATTAGTTTTTGTTCATAGCAGATAGCATACCACCGTAAACACCGTTAAGTGAAGACAAGTTAGAAGCCAAAGATTGCATTTGTTCTTTAAGTTTAGCTGCGTTTTCTACTGCTTCTTCGTTAATTGTCGCTTGACGGTTAACGCTCTCTAATTGTACTTTGTAAAGGCTGTTCAAAGACTCCATTTGAGATGCAGCAAGAGACAACTCTTCACCATACTTTTTAGTTGCAGCGATAGAATCTACTGTTGGGCTGATTCCTTTAGCAGCTCCTTCGAAGTTTTTGATGCTGTTTCCTAAACTTGCCATAAGTTCACCATCAATTTTAGCTTCTTTCAATAAGTTGTCTAATTTCTTAGATAAAAGACCTTCAGCATCTTTAGCTTCTTCTTTCTTAGCTTTTGGTGAAGACTTACCACCTGCCAATTCTGGGTAAACCAAAGACCAATCTAAATCGTCATCTACTGGTTCGAATGCTGAAATCGCGAAAATAATTGCTTCTGATACAAGACCGATAGTTAACATTACGTTACCAGTAAGTGGTCCTAATTCGAAGTGAGTAATCTTAAAAAGTGCTCCAATGATTACGATTGATGCTCCTAATCCGTAAGCCATGTTCATAAAACGCTTACCTGCTTTTGACTGTGCCATAATTTTTGTTTTTAGTTTAAGTTAATATGTATTATTACTTAAGTAGGTTAAATAATAGATTAAATTTTATTGTTTTGATTAGTGTGAATTATTGGTTACTTCAGTTCCCATATAATCCTGTACGGTTCTAAATCCGATATAACTTCTTGCTGAATCTGCGTACTCATAATCTCTTGAGCTCACCTGTAAGAAGTATGCAACATCTTTCCAAGACCCCCCACGTACTACTTTACGTTCGTTAGCAGCATCATTTACATTAGGGTTGATGGTTGAGAAATGCTCGTATGAAGCTGGGTCATAAGATCCTTGCACCCATTCTGACACATTACCTGCCATGTTATATAGGTTGTAATCGTTTGGCTCGTAAGCATCCGCTTCAACAGTATACAAAGCTTGATCTGCTGCATAGTCTCCACGTAATGGTTTAAAGTTTGCCATAAAGCATCCTCTATCATTTTTGGTGTAAGGTCCACCCCAAGGGAAAGTTGCTCCTTGAAGACCACCTCTAGCGGCGTATTCCCACTCTGCTTCAGATGGCAATCTGAATTTATTTACCTGAGCTTTACCTCTAGATTTTTGGTAACCATTCTTATAAATAGTACGCCATTGACAGAATGCATTTGCTTGTTTCCAAGACACTCCAACTACTGGATACGCTCCATAAGCATCATGCCAGAAATAGTCATTGTGCATTGGCTCATTATATGAATAGGCAAAATCACGAATCCAAGCGGTAGTATCCGGATATACAGCAACCTCATCAGTAATAAGTACATCACTTCTTCTAAGGTTTCTGTTTTTTGCAGCCTTTTCGATATCCATATAAGTATATTGGAACTTGAACTTGGTTACGTCCCAAGTACGTTGTCCATTATAGGATTCCTCGATAGGTAGATACATGGTATCCATTACCTCGGCGTAGTATTCATCAGGATAGTCGTTAGTATCCAAAATAAGGTCTACATCCTTATTAAGTTTTCTACCTTCATATCCTGTTGGACCTAAACCACTATAGTTATCCAACATGTACTTTTCGTACACACTCATATCGGCAGTATCTGCATCTTTAAATGCAAACTCTCCAATACCACCATCATCTGGTGTTTTACCAATTTCATCGGCTAGGATCGCCAACTTGGTTCTTACGATTGAGTCACGTACCCAATTCACAAACTGACGATACTCACTGTTAGTGATTTCAGTTTCGTCCATATAAAAGGCCCTTACGGTCACCGTTTTGGTTGGTGCATCTTGTACACCCGCCAGATCATCATCCGATTTACCCATGATGAATGCTCCTCCCGGAACAAGGGTCATACCATAAGGTTTTTCAGGATGCCATTTCTTTCCTTTAACTCCTACCAGTTCTCCTCTGTCACCAGAGCTACAACTGTGTAATAGAGCCAATACAGCGGTTAATAAAGCAAACTTCTTCATATTCATAGAAACTCGAGGTTAAATTATTTAGTTGTAATTATATTTTTTTTCAAAAAAACACTGAGCGTATTTTTTTAAAGGCTGTAAACATATCTATATATTTTCAAAAAACCAATTTTTTTTTGATTTTTTTTGCATTTCATCCTATAAACTTTGCATTTCATCGATGATAAAGTGTTAAAAAAATCAAAAAGTAAATATACTAAAAACTATTCTTTTTATAGGCTTTATACCATCTTTCCGGTATTTTGCCCTGAGTAGCTTCAATATAATCTTCGTACATGCAAGGTAATAACGTATGCTTTTTCAATTTATTATTAACATTTGGTAAAAAAGGTATTTCTATCCACCAACGTCCAGTTTTGATGCTTTTAAAGAAAATAAGCTCATCATCTTCTACCAACACATTGAATTTCTGATAATTAACATCACTCTTAAAATCATCATCCTTCACCCTACAGTTAACACCTTCGACGAAATACCATATCATTTGCGCCATTAACATAGCCGTCACGCTATCGTCACTAGACGGTCTATACTCATATATTCCAAACGAGGTCACCTTGTTACTGATACCTGCATATCGGGAAACTGCGCAAATTTCCTTTCCATCCAATCCGTTTGGAGAATACCGTTGATTTGAACCAAGTTCTGAGGCTTTCACCGATTTTAAATCGACACTAACGATATTAGCATCTCGCATCACCGGTTCTACCAAACTTATATTATTGGAAATCTCCCCCAAACGATAGGCTTCAAAATAAAGCTTCTCCATAAGATCAATTTCCTCCTGCGAATTAAAATAGGTTTGATAACCTACAGCAGAATAATTGAACAAATTAAAAGGTTCTTCCAATATTATCTTACCCAAAAAGCTGTTGTTCTTAATAGGAAGCGAGGCATCTCCCAAATCAAAATTGCTATCCACATTTACAATATTGACCATAGGCGCATAATTATCATAGGCCCTATAGTTGGCATAGGTTAAATCCTGACTACCTCCCAATATAATAGGTATGATTTGCTTTTCTAACAACATACCTACGGTGGTTCGTAAAGCAAAATAGGTATCCTCAACCTTTTCCCCAGGAAGAATATCTCCTAAATCGGCCATAGTAGTGTACCAATTTCCAGGAAACAGACTATACAACGAAGTTCTAACAGCATCAAAAGAAACAATCTCCCCCATAAAATTGACATCATTTCTGTTTTCCAAAACACCAATAATGGCAATTTTTACGCCTTCCAAATCTGGAAAGCCATTCTGTTTGGAGTGAACCCTTAATTTTCTTCCTAGTGCTTGTTGTGATAATAATTCGCCATGGGCTAGCACAGCATCGGATATTGGGGTTAGAAAATCAAAGTTCATTTATGGTACTCCTATTACTTCTTTTTGGTTACTGTTTTTTTTCTAGTAGTTTTTTTCTTTGGCGTATTCTTTTCTATAATGCCTTGGGCTTCTTCCAAAGTCATTTTTGAAACATCCACGGTTTTAGGCAATTCTACCTTTACCTTCCCCTTAATAACATTATGCCTACCCCATCGTGCCTTCTCTACTCTAATGCCTTCCTCTTTCCAATCGTGGATAAGCTTATCTTTTTCCTTTTGAATTTTATCTTCAATTAGTTCAACAATGTCAGTATCTGAAAGGTTATCCCAGTCATACTTTTTATTAACATTGATAAACATATTGTTCCATTTAATATATGGTCCAAATCTCCCCTTACCTTTTTGTACCGGTAAATCTTGATACATATATATAGGAGCGTCTGCCTTTTGCTTTTCCTTTATTAGCTCAACCGCATCATCAAATTCCACACTCAAGGGATCCATTCCTTTCGGCAAGGATACGAAAGATTTTCCAAATTTCACATAGGGTCCAAAACGTCCGTTGTTAACTTCTATGCTTTCTCCCTCAAATTCACCTAAAGTTTTTGGCAATTGGAACAAGTCCATAGCCTCCTCAAAAGTAATAGAACTCAATTGTTGGTCTGGCGCCAAACTAGCAAACTGTGGTTTTTCTTCATCATCAACAGTTCCTATCTGCACCATTGGGCCAAATTTCCCCAAACGTACACTCACTTGTTTCCCGGTAGCAGGGTCAACACCTAAAATACGTTCTCCAGATTCCCTCTCAGCGTTTTCCTCGACATCCTTCACCTGTGGATGAAAGTCTTTGTAGAAGTCCTTCATCATTTTGGACCAATCTACTTTACCTTCGGCAATCTCATCAAAGTCTTCCTCAACTTTTGCCGTAAAGTTGTAATCCAAAATGGTCTCGAAATGATTCACCAAGAAATCAGTTACAATCATCCCGATATCAGTGGGAACCAATTTTCCTTTATCAGAACCTACTTTTTCAGTAAGCGCTTTTTCCTTTACCGAACCGTTTTGAAGCTTCAACTGACTATAAGCTCTTTCTACTCCATCAATATTTCCTTTTTCAACATAATTTCTATTTTGAATGGTAGAAATGGTTGGCGCATAGGTAGACGGTCTTCCAATACCCAATTCCTCCAATTGCTTCACCAATGAAGCTTCGGTATAACGGGCTGGTGGTCTTGTATAGCGTTCGGTGGCGGTTATATAATTATTAAGGAGTGTTTCATTCACCTTAAGTGCTGGCAACATTCCTTCTTGTTCAATATCTTCATCATCGGTTCCTTCCAAATATACCTTCAGGAATCCGTCAAAAGTAATCACCTCTCCATTAGCCGTGAACACATGACTATCAGTAGAAGAACTAATCTTTACATTGGTACGCTCCAACTTGGCTTCACTCATTTGGGAAGCAATGGCACGTTTCCAAATCAAGTCGTATAAACGATCTTGATCTCTATCTACACTAATGGAATGGCGTGAAAAATCGGTAGGACGAATGGCCTCGTGAGCTTCCTGCGCCCCTTTAGCCTTTCCTTTATAGTTTCTTGGCTGACTATAGTCTGATCCGTAAGCTGAATTAATTTCTGCTTGGGCTCCTGCTCTTGCCTCATCGGATAAGTTCACACTATCCGTTCTCATATAAGTAATCAACCCAGATTCATAAAGGCGCTGTGCCAAGGTCATCGTTTTACTTACCGAAAAATATAATTTACGAGCCGCTTCCTGTTGCAAAGTAGACGTAGTAAATGGTGCCGCCGGTGATTTCTTGGCTGGCTTTTTCTCTAGATCAGCTACTTTAAACTCTGCTTTGACATTGGCTTCCAAAAAGGCATAAGCCTCTTCTTTTGTACTGAAGTTCTTCGGAAGTTTTGCCTTGAAAACTTGCCCATCTTCATTTGAAAACTCAGCATCTATTCTAAAAGACGCTTCCGCAGTAAAGTTTTGGATGTCGCGTTCGCGTTCTACAATCAATCTTACAGACACTGATTGCACTCTTCCCGCCGAAAGACCTCCTTTTACCTTTCTCCATAAAACAGGAGACAACTCATAACCCACAATTCTATCCAACACACGACGCGCTTGTTGTGCATCTACTAAATCGTAATCAATACCCCTTGGATTTTCAATCGCCTTTTGAATGGCCGTCTTGGTAATCTCGTGAAATACGATACGCTTGGTCTTGGCCTTATCCAATTTTAAAGTCTCAGCAAGGTGCCATGCAATGGCCTCCCCTTCACGGTCCTCATCACTCGCCAACCATATCGTTTCTGCTTTCCCAGCTAAGGTCTTCAGTTTTTTAACAACATCTTTCTTATCCTTGGACACTAGATATTTTGGCTTAAAATCTCCATCAACATCTACCCCCAATTCCTTTGAAGGCAAATCTGCAATATGTCCAAAACTAGACTCAACCTTAAAGTCTTTTCCTAGGAATTTCTCTATGGTTTTGGCCTTTGCAGGGGACTCAACTATCACTAAATTCTTTGCCATTTTTCTTATTTTAAGGCTACAAATGTATATCAAAAAAAATATATCATCCTAATTTAACATTTTTTAACCCCCAGATATTGCGCAATTTTTCTGGAATCACAAAAAAAAGCCTGAAAAAATTCAGACTTTTACAACTATAACTAAAACAAATGAAAATAGCCTATTCAAAAGGTAATTCGTGAGGCTCAAAACCAACACTGTCCTTATATATATAGTATGCCGGCAAGTAGGCAAAGGATGCCGTTATCAAAAGTCCAACTCCACAAAGCACAAGCCCTATTACTTCGGCAAACAATCCTGAAATAACAATTAATCCAAAAGTGATGAGCCACTTTTTATTTCCCAAATCAAAACTGGACTTCACAATATCCCTAACGTCCATTTCTGGGTTAAATGCAAAAATCACATTCATTAGGGTTATAGGCACCATGACATATATTATAGGCAAAAAACATAACAATGCAGCCAATAGGGAAATCCCATAACTGATCAATGCCAACTTTACCACTTTCACCAAATAAGGTTTCTTTAAATAATAGAAGTAATCATCCTTTTCTACCAAGTCAAGATCTTTCGCCTTGCAAATACGATAAAAGGATGCCTTAAGCCCAAAAGCAATGACCATAGCAAAAAAAGCAAATAGCAACATAAACACCACAAAAGGAACCATCAATAATGGATTTACTTGATTATCCTGAAAAGCTTCCGGATTCCAAATACCCATTGCCACCATTGGCAGATACATTATTATATAGAAGGGTGCCAACATAGCAATGGTTATCAAAATCATGATGAGACCTTGAACCCATACTTTTTTAAATAGCTCGATACAATTACTGAAGATAGTGCCAAAATCCAATGGTTTGGAAGCATTAATTCTAGATTGAAGTTCTGAAAAAGTCATATTTAATTAATTGGTTACCTGTTAAAAATAGCGCTTATTATTAACATATTAAAATTAACAATAACACTGTCAACTTGTCATAGATTACAAATAAATCGTATCTTTGCACACTTAATGAACACGGAACGCTTCAGTATTATATATGGAAAAGATTATAGATGAGAACAAGCAGGGCCAAAGCCTTGTTTTAGAACAAAAGGAAGGTAACCAGCGAAAACTGTTTATTGAAAGTTATGGTTGCCAAATGAATTTTAGCGACAGTGAAATTGTAGCCTCGATTCTTTCTAAAAACGGATTTAACACGACCCAAAACCTTGAAGATGCCGATTTGGTTTTGGTAAATACATGCTCCATTCGAGACAAAGCAGAACAAACGGTTCGTAAACGTTTGGAAAAATACAATGCCGTAAAAAAAATCAACCCAAACATGAAAGTTGGTGTTTTGGGCTGTATGGCAGAACGCTTGAAAAGTAAATTCCTTGAGGAAGAAAAAATTGTAGACCTTGTTGTTGGGCCAGACGCCTACAAAGACTTGCCTAACCTTGTTGCCGAAGTGGATGAAGGAAGAAATGCCGTTAACGTGATTCTTTCCAAAGAAGAAACCTATGGTGATATTTCTCCTGTGCGTTTAAACTCCAACGGTGTTACTGCTTTTGTATCTATCACAAGAGGTTGTGACAATATGTGTACCTTCTGTGTCGTTCCTTTTACACGTGGTCGTGAGCGCAGTCGTGACCCACAGAGTATTATGGAAGAAATCAACGATCTATGGAGCAAAGGCTATAAAGAAGTGACGCTTTTGGGACAAAACGTAGACAGTTACCTTTGGTATGGTGGAGGACTTAAGAAAGATTTCGAAAAGGCCTCAGACATGCAAAAAGCCACGGCCGTTAACTTTGCAAACCTTTTGGAAATGTGCGCCACGGCACAACCAAAAATGCGTTTCCGCTTTTCAACATCCAACCCTCAGGACATGACTTTGGATGTGATTGAAGCCATGGCTAAACACAATAACATCTGTAATTACATCCATTTGCCGGTACAGAGCGGAAGTAACCGTATTTTAAAGGAAATGAACCGTCAGCATACGCGTGAAGAGTATTTTGAATTGATTGACAACATCAAAAGACTCATTCCAGACTGTGCCATTTCTCAAGATATGATTTCTGGGTTCCCAACCGAAACTGAAGAAGACCACAAAGATACCTTGAGCCTGATGGAATATGTAAAATACGACTTCGGGTTTATGTTTGCGTATTCCGAAAGACCTGGAACTTTGGCGGAGCGCAAAATGGAAGATGATGTTCCTGCAGAGACCAAAAAACGTCGTTTGGAGGAAATCATAGTATTGCAACAAAAACACGCCTTGTACCGCACCGAACAACATCTTGGTAAAGTTGAGGAAGTGTTGATTGAGAAAGAATCCAAAAGATCTGACGCTCACTGGTCTGGAAGAAACAGCCAAAACACCGTGGTGGTATTCCCTAAAGAAAACTACCAAGTAGGAGATTTTGTAAATGTAAAGATTACTGAATGTACCTCCGCCACCTTAATTGGAGAAGCTGTAGGATATTCAGAAAATAATTAGATAAAAGACAGTAGAACAAAGCGAAAGGAATCAATATCACTTTAAATATTTTGATTCGTTTCTCTTAACTCTAAAATCTAACAGATAAATGGAATCAGTACAAGCCATTAAACAACGATTCGGAATCATTGGTAACGACCCTAAACTTAATCGTGCCATTGAAAAAGCCATACAGGTTGCCCCTACGGACATTTCGGTATTGGTTACGGGAGAGAGTGGTGTTGGTAAAGAGAGTATTCCGAAAATTATCCATCAGCTTTCCCACAGAAAGCATGGAAAATATATTGCTGTTAACTGTGGTGCCATTCCAGAAGGGACTATTGACAGTGAATTATTTGGGCACGAAAAAGGCGCCTTCACCGGAGCCACCCAAACCCGTAGCGGTTATTTTGAAGTCGCCGATGGCGGAACCATATTTCTTGATGAAGTTGGAGAATTACCTTTGACCACTCAAGTGCGTTTATTACGTGTCTTAGAAAATGGCGAGTTTATTAAAGTGGGTTCCAGTAAAGTCCAAAAAACCAACGTCCGTATTGTGGCCGCTACCAACGTGAATATGTTCGAGGCCATCAAAAAGGAGAAATTCCGTGAGGATCTTTATTACCGTTTAAGTACGGTTGAAATCAACATTCCACCCCTTCGCGAGCGAAAAGAAGATATCCATTTATTGTTCAGAAAATTTGCCAGTGATTTTGCACTGAAATACAAAATGCCTACCGTAAAACTTACGGACGATGCTATTAATTTGTTGCAGAAATACAGATGGAACGGTAACATTCGTCAATTGCGAAATGTTGCTGAGCAAGCTTCGGTTTTGGAACACAACAGGACCTTAAATGCTCAAGCTTTACAACATTATTTACCAAGTGGTGGAAGCAATCTTCCTGCGGTGATTAGTACTTCTAAATCCGAAAGTGATTTTAGCAGCGAAAGGGAAATTCTTTACAAGGTACTTTTTGACATGAAAAGTGACTTGAACGATTTGAAGAAATTGACCATGGAGCTCATGAAAAATGGCAATGTCCAAGATATTCAGAAGGATCATGAAGGCTTGATTTCCAAAATTTACGGTAATACTGATGACGACGAAAGCAATATAGAAGACTTGGAAGTGTTATCCATTCCAGAGAAAACCCACGAACCTATCGATGTTCCTGAAACTCCAATGGACAAATACCATTTTGCGGAAGAAATTGATGAAGAAGAAACGTTGTCATTACAGGACAAGGAATTGGAATTAATTAAAAAATCCCTTGAACGTCACCAAGGAAAACGTAAATTGGCTGCTGCCGAACTAGGTATAAGCGAACGCACCTTGTACCGCAAAATAAAACAATACGACCTATAATGAGATTTTTGACCTACTTCATCTTATGCGCCCTGTCATTGGTGATGATATCTTGTAAAGTATCCTACGGATTTACAGGAGCTTCCATTCCGGCGGGAACACAAACTTTTCAGGTAAATTATTTCCAAAATAATGCCGCTTTGGTAGAACCTGGCCTGGATAGGGACTTTACCCTTGCCCTTCAAGATTTAATTTTAAACCAAACCAGTTTAGACTTGGTAAACTCGGGAGGTGATTTAGTGTACGAAGGTGAAATTACCGAATACCGTATTTCTCCCACAACGGCCACAGCCGAAAATAAAGCGGCCCAAAACAGGCTGACAATAGGAGTGAATGTGCGCTTTTATGACAGAAACAACCCCGAAGGTGACCTTGAACAGCGTTTTTCCTTTTTCTATGATTACCCAGCAACAGCGCAACTTATTGGAGGAACTAGAGATACTGCCTTTGCTGAAATTTTTGAAAGGTTGACACAAGACATTTTTAATGCTACATTAGCTAAATGGTAATTTAATTCAACCTATGCAATTGCAGGATATTACATATCTACTTCAACACCCTCAGGAATTTACTTCCGAGCAATTGAGTGACATCACTGCTGTGATTAAGGAATACCCTTATTTTCAGGCGGCACGTGCATTGCATTTAAAAGGCTTGAAACATACCGAAAGTTTTAAGTATAACCAAGAATTGAAAATTACCGCAGCCTATACGACGGACCGCAGTATTCTATTTGATTACATTACTTCCGAAGCTTTTAACCAAAATGAGATTTCATTTCAAATCAAACAGAATTCAGAACATATCAAGCAATTGGATGTTAATGAAGAAAGTGATATTTCGGTAAATAAAAGTGTCCTAATTGACGATGCCCTAAAGCAGCACATTAAAGATACCGAAGGTGTCCTTGATCCTTTTCTATTTGAAGAAAAAACTAATGAAGACGACACCGCAAATTACCAAAATAGCGTTCCTGAAAACCAAGCATCACCAATTATAGCTGTAGACACAGCGAATATAGAACAAACGCCAGAAGAACAGCTTCAAATTGGTAAACCTTTGGATTTCGAAAAAAATGAAACCCACTCCTTTTCTGAATGGCTTAAGATAACCAGTTTTAAACCTATTGAAAGAAAAGATACTATTGAAGAAGAAGAAGAAGCATCAATAACTCCTCCTGTTTCTGAACCCTCTGAGCCCGCAACCAAACCGAGGCCCATGGACAGCAAATTGGATTTAATTGATAAATTCCTGAACAGCAATCCTAAAATTGTCCCCTCTAAAGAGGCCAGTCCAAGTCCTAAGCTTAACCATAAAAAGGATGACAACCAAAATGACGGTCTAATGACTGAAACTTTGGCCCGAATTTATCTGGAACAGAAAAATTATGACAAGGCAATTCAATCTTATAAAATTTTAAGTTTGAAATATCCAGAAAAAAGTGGTTTCTTTGCAGACCAAATTAAAGCAGTTAAAAAATTACAAGAAAATAATACTAAAGAATAAGAAGCATGTTTACAATATTTTTAGTCCTTATAGTGCTTATCGCATTTTTGTTGGTAGTAGTGATTATGGTTCAAAATCCTAAAGGAGGCGGATTATCTTCTTCTTTTGGCGGTGGAGGTACCCAACAATTGGGAGGTGTTAAAAAAACCACCGATTTCTTGGACAAAAGTACTTGGGGATTGGCAACCGTACTATTGGCACTTATTTTATTATCAAATGTAGCCATTGGTGGTGGAAACGGAGTTACGGAATCCAAAGCTCTTGACAGTGATACTTCCGTAGAACAACCAATTCAAGACACGCCTGCCACTACAACGCCAGCAGACACTCAGGAAACTAACGCTGTAAGCAACGATTCAGCTCAATAATATCTGAAGATATATTCGTAAAAAATGCCAACCTTTAAGGTTGGCATTTTTTTGTTACTGAAAGTTTGTCAGTCACTTTTAATTGGCACATTTTTGGCTTCTTCCAATTTCGAAAAACAAGTTTAATTAATCATAAAAATATATTACCAATGGGATTAAACATTAAACCATTAGCAGACAGAGTTCTTATTGAGCCTGTAGAAGCAGAAACTAAAACAGCTTCAGGAATCATTATCCCTGATACTGCCAAGGAAAAACCCCAAAAAGGAAAAGTTATTGCTGTAGGTAACGGAACCAAAGACGAACCTATGACTGTACAAGTTGGTGAAATGGTATTATACGGAAAATATGCCGGTACTGAGCTTAAATTGGAAGGTAAAGATTATTTGATCATGAGAGAAAGTGACATTCTTGCAATTGTCTAATTTCTTTTCGATATATTCCATTAATGCTCTCAATGAGTTTAACGTTTAAAAATATTTCAAATTAAATTTTAAAAGAATTTATTATGGCAAAAGATATAAAATTCGACATAGAAGCACGTGACGGTTTAAAACGCGGTGTGGATGCATTGGCAAATGCAGTAAAAGTAACTTTAGGACCAAAAGGTCGTAACGTAATCATTAGCCGTTCTTTTGGAGCTCCACAGGTAACCAAGGATGGTGTAAGTGTAGCCAAAGAAGTTGAGCTTGAAGATGAGCTTGAAAACATGGGAGCTCAAATGGTTAAGGAAGTTGCTTCCAAAACCAACGATTTGGCTGGTGACGGTACCACTACGGCTACAGTTTTAGCACAAGCTATTGTTAAAGAAGGCTTGAAAAACGTTGCTGCAGGTGCCAATCCAATGGATTTAAAGCGCGGTATCGATAAGGCTGTAGAAGCTATTACTGCCGACTTGGAAAAACAATCTGAAGAGGTGGGAAACTCTTCTGAAAAAATCAAGCAAGTTGCTGCCATTTCTGCCAACAACGATGACACTATTGGTGATTTAATCGCCCAAGCTTTTTCTAAAGTTGGAAAAGAAGGTGTGATTACTGTTGAGGAAGCTAAAGGTACCGATACTTATGTAGACGTTGTGGAAGGTATGCAATTTGACAGAGGTTACCTTTCTCCTTACTTTGTAACCGATGCCGATAAAATGATTGCCGATTTAGAAAATCCATACATTTTATTGTTCGATAAAAAGATTTCTAACTTACAGGAAATCCTTCCAATTTTGGAACCAGTGGCACAATCTGGTCGGCCATTGTTAATCATTGCTGAAGATGTTGAAGGTCAAGCCTTGGCTACTTTGGTAGTAAACAAACTTCGTGGAGGTTTAAAGATTGCTGCTGTTAAGGCTCCTGGATTTGGAGATCGTCGTAAAGCAATGCTTGAAGACATCGCCATCCTTACCGGTGGTGTGGTAATCTCAGAAGAAAGAGGATTCTCTCTTGAAAATGCCGATTTGAGCATGTTAGGAACTGCTGAAACAGTTACCATCGACAAAGACAATACAACAATTGTTAATGGTTCTGGAAATGCTGAAGACATTAAAGCTAGAGTAAACCAAATCAAAGCTCAAATTGAGACTACTACTTCAGACTACGACAAAGAAAAACTGCAAGAGCGTTTGGCTAAATTAGCTGGAGGTGTAGCTGTACTTTACGTTGGTGCTGCAAGTGAAGTTGAAATGAAGGAGAAAAAAGACCGTGTGGACGATGCATTGCATGCTACAAGAGCCGCAGTTGAAGAAGGTATCGTAGCAGGTGGTGGTGTGGCCTTGGTAAGAGCCAAAGCTGTACTGGAGAGCATTACTACTGAAAACTTAGATGAAGTTACAGGTATCCAAATTGTAGCACGCGCTATCGAAGCTCCTCTACGTACTATCGTTGAAAACGCCGGTGGAGAAGGAAGCGTAGTAGTTGCTAAAGTAAAAGAAGGTAAAAAAGACTTTGGTTACGATGCCAAATCTGAAACTTATGTAGATATGCTTAAAGCTGGTATTATCGATCCTAAGAAAGTAACACGTATTGCTCTTGAAAATGCAGCCTCTGTTTCTGGAATGATCTTGACTACCGAGTGTGCTTTAATCGACATTAAAGAAGATGCACCTGCAATGCCTCCAATGGGAGGTGGCGGAATGCCAGGTATGATGTAATGTCAAAACTATAAACATAAAAAAACCGAAGCTCAATAGCTTCGGTTTTTTTATGTTATTTTTCAACTAACTTCCTCCAAAATACCCCGATACAAAGGGTGTTTTAAATATCCTCCAAATGCGATATCCGCCATGAAAATAGAAGGATATTCATTAGCTTCAATTATTACAGGCCCATCCTTGGAAACTGCAATATCCCAGCCAATATAACGATCTGGGAGACAATTCACAGCCTGAAACACCAATTCTTTAACTTCTTTAAAAAAAGGGATTTTATATCCTTTAAACACAAATCCAGAATCTGGATGCTCTGTGTACTCCGCCCCTCCATACTCCATATATTGATGGCCAACTTCCCTTAACGTTCCACTTTCAAGATCTATCCCTACATAAAAACCTCCAGCATGAGCATTGTCCACAAAACCACTCCCCACACCAAATCGCATAAAAGCAGATAAAATATGGATTTCGTTTTGCTTGTCAATAAATGTTTCTACCCTAATGGTATTTACACAGTTGGGATGAATTTTATTGACATTCTCATGTTGAATAACCACCTCCTCATGAATGCAACAATTCTGCAAAATAAAATCTCTATGTAGTTCTAAATCCTTCTCTAAATTGTCTTTGGATAATCTATAGCAACCTGTCCCTCCATAAAGAGAAATGGGCTTAAGGAAAATCACAGAATGCCCAGAATCCTCAAAAACCATTTTAAAAAAATCCAGTAACTCCTTTCCCTTTTCAACAACATACAATTGCTTTTTATAAAAAAAATGTGACTCAAAATTATAGCTAATCAAAGCGGGGACTGGCAAATCATTTTGTTTACAAAACAGTGAAAAATTAAGTTTATTTGAAATAATTGTCAGGTATTCCTCTTTATGAAATGTGTCTTTGTATTTTATTCTATTAGCTTCTTTAGTACCAATGTAATCTTGATAATTGTCCACATTTTTTCGATATAGATATTTGAAGTAATAAAAAGGGATTTCCTTTTTCTGAAACAAAAGCACCGTACATTCCTTTATTATTTTTAATGGGGGCTTCTTATTTTTATCTTTTAAGAATACAGCTAATCTATTCTGCTTCATACTATTGCTATTTTAGGTCCTTTATATAGCTGCCATGCCTCTATCTTTGGATGCCTTCTGACTTTTGTTAACCACAAATTTTCTTTTTCCAGAAGAAAGCAAAGGAATTTCATTTACATATTCAAATTCAATTTCTGCATCGACACCTAATAAATTTATGAATTCTTTTCTAATCTCACCTTCTGAGTTAAAAGACTTGTCCACATTTAATTTAAACAAGTATCGTTTGTCACTTTCTTGAATGAATTGATATTGTTTTATATGAGGATACTTTAAAATATTGTATACAGCATATGATGAAATGAAATTACCCTTGGAATCGAAAATCATATCCATCTTTCTACCTTCAATGTTCATCAAAACCGGATACTCGTCAACATGTCCCTTTTCATAATCCATCATACCAATATCGCCCGTGTCATACCGTATCATCGGCATACACTTATTAAACAAATCTGTTACCACTATTCTTCCCAACTCACCCTTTTCAACTGGTTCAGGACTATTAAGTTTTAAAATTTCCACGTAGTAACTAGCCCAATTAATATAAAAGCCATTTTTATGACCCAATAATTGCTGAGCAATTATACCGTTTTCCACATTGGAATATCTGGAGACAACCTCTACATTATAATAGCTTTCTATAACCTCTTTGGTTTCTTGGTTCAATTTTTCTCCAACAGCAATTATGGATTTAAGCCCACAATCACTGGGAGCTTTTCTTCCTGATTTCAAAATATAATCCCTTATTTCATCCAATGCCGAGGCATAGGATACAATACCTTTGCTAGAGTTATTTTTCTCGATTTCACCCAACAGACCTTCAATATCCCTATTCGTCAATTTTGAAACAGGGTGCATATAAATATGTCGTTTCCATGCTTCTAAGGGCGTTTTACTATTGTATTGATCCCAATGCCGAATATAGAATAGTTTATCTCCAACATTAAACCCTGTTAATTCGGCGAAATAAATCACATCGGCAGTGTTCCTAAACTTTTTATGAAGATTTTGATATACTTTGAAAGGAGTCCCAGTTGAACCACTTGTGTATGCAGAAAAATTTTCTTTATCTAAGTAATTAGATGATTTAAAATCATTGTAATAATTTACTATTATATTTTTGTCTATAACCGGGAAATCGGAGAGCGTTTTATACCCTTTATAGTCTTTATAAAATGGTGTAGTAGCAACCGCATGCTGTAAAATTGCGTTTAAATTAACTTTTTGTTTTTCCTTAGAGGTAATCGAATTAAGGTTTTTCAGAATCCCTTTCACCTCCGTATACTGATTTTTAATATGATTGCCTTTGATGAAGTCAACACACCAAAACACCTTTTGCCTAAACAACTCTAACATCCCAATATCTACTATTAATTAATTCCCTAAAATCCTAAGCAAGCACCCTGCCTATTATTCTTTTATTATTTTCTTCCTCAATACCAATTTTCTATTATTCAAAATCTCCACAATATAGACGCCACTCTCCAAATAATTCAGATAATCCAAATGATAAGCCTCAGTATTCTCAAAAACTCTATCTAATACTACACGGCCGGAAATATCATAAATCACAACCTCATCCATCCCTAGCTTGTTTGTGTCTTCAATTTTCAGGTCTAAATATGTATCGAAGGGATTGGGAGAAACTGAAATAATCGATTCGAAACTAGGGTCAATTGGATTATACGCCTCTTTGTTGAGGATTGCTGGATCATAATCAAACGGATTTGGATTATTAATTCTGGAAGCCAATAAACTTGTATTATCCAACCTTGAAGCTTGATTTTCTGTATCAATCGTAGCAACAAAAGAACTTCCCGATTGCGCCGTAAATCCTGGCAATAAATTTATTTGATTTACGGAGGTAACCTGACAGTTTGAGGCCGAGGGTACTAAAAAGTTATCTCCAACATCTATCACAAATTGATAATAAAAATTCTCTAAATCATGATGGGTATTGGATACGGTATAGTCTGACAGATCAGCCAATTGATTTTCAGCGTAAAACACGCCAAGCACTTTGCTGTCAACAATATCATCTGGATCTACTAAAGGCAATGTTTCTCCATCAAACACATAGGTACCATCATAACGTAGCATTGAGGTTATAATGTGAGATGAACCTCCTGGATTGGCTGTTTCCCAGTCATCCCACAATTTGTCCACAAAGGTATGGTGCAAATAAAATATTGGATCCCTAGGAGACATAGGAGAAGGCATGGCCCCTCCAACCCACCTATGGGCTCCTGTATGAACACGCCCTCTTTCCATAGTATTGGCATACTCCAAAAACTCTTGTAAAGGTATAGACTGTACATCAATCACATCTTGAGGGGTAGGTAATAAATCGACATCGTTTACCGTTGCATAATTCCTTTGCAGGTCCCATGCTTGATCGAAGGATCCCATGAAATCATCGGCCCATACAGGAGAAAATATAGATTGATCTACAGAAGAATCCCACCAAGGAAGGCTTATATCAGGGTTTAGCTCCTGCATGGCCTGTTCCATTTCAAACATTTGATACCGATGCCATGCAAAGAAAATTTGACGTTCAGGTTCATCAGGGAGATTAAAATGGATATCTAGCTGTGTGGGGTCATCATCATCATCAAAATTGAAAAAATCTGAGTGAAACTGGGCCAAATCTGCTACCAAATCAGGACCATTACGAAGTTCGTAAAACGCATTGACCAACTCCTCTCTTTCGTACTCGGTCATTTCCTGATAATTTTTACGAATGCTCTGAGCCCAAACCGTTTGAACCAACACACACATTAAAATTACATATATTTTCAATGCCCTTTTCATTTGACTCATTAATTTTTAAGTGCTTCCACTTTTTCTTCTAATTGTTGAATTCTCTTATCCTGTTGAAGTATGTAAAGTGTTAATTCCTCTATTTTCTCCAATAGAATGGCATTCATTTCCCCCAATCCTATACCTTGTTGTTTCACCTCACTTTCACTCGGTACATTAAGCAGATGTCCTTTTTCTTCTATATGTTTTTTAACTTCCAACAAAGTTGGTAGCTTATAGTTACTATCAAAAACATAATCAGGCCAAGAAGCCTGTAATGCAACCCTAACCTCCTCTGCTATCATATTACCCGCTACCGCTAACCTATAACCTTGCGTATTGGTGGTCCCAATTCCTATATTTCTTGCAGCGAACAAATCTCTACCAGTCCAATCTACCGTGTCTAGATTAGAATTTAACGAAGTATAATCGATAATCCCGGAAGTAGTAGTAACATCCAATACCGCACTTTGATTGGAACTATTATCTGCAGCATCCAGAGCCGACACGGAAAAACCGTAAGAGGTTTCTGCAGTAAGTCCTGTTACCACAAAAATTACAGCTCCAGCACTAAACCCAATACTCTGACCGTTCTGAAAAATTTCATAATCTACCACTCCAACATTGTCGGTTGATGCGCCCCAATTCAATATCAATCCTGTATCCGTAACATTCGTAGCAAGAAGTCCAGTTGGTATACTTGGCGCCTCGGTATCTGGAGGAGTCAAGGTGGTCACCTGCAATACAGCGCTTTGATTTGACGCATTATCAGAAGCATCTATAGCAGTAAGGTTAAAATTATAGGTCGTGTCTCCGATAAGTCCCGTAACATTAAAAGTTAGAGCTCCCCCACTAAAGCCAATACTCTGACCGTTTTGGAACACTTCATAATCTACCACTTCAACATTGTCCGTCGAAGCCGCCCAATTCAATGTCAAGCCCGTGTCAGTGACATTGGTGGCATTAAGTCCTGTGGGAATGCTCGGGGCTTCAATGTCCGGTGGACTTGCCGTGGTTACCTCCAAGATAGCACTCTGGTCGGAAGCATTATTAGAGGCATCAATGGCACTCACCGTGAAATCATAGGCCGTGTCCCCTGTTAATCCTGTAACGTTAAAAAATAGAGCTCCCCCACTAAAGCCAATACTTTGTCCGTTTTGAAATACTTCATAATCCACTACACCCACATTGTCCGTGGAAGTCTCCCAATTCAATGTCAAGCCCGTGTCAGTGACATTGGTGGCATTAAGTCCTGTGGGAATGCTCGGGGCTTCAATGTCCGGTGGACTTGCCGTGGTTACCTGGAAGATGGCACTCTGGTCAGAAGCATTATCAGAGGCATCAATGGCACTTACTGTGAAATCATAGGTTGTGTCCCCTGTTAATCCTGTAACGTTAAAAAATAGAGCGCCAGTACTTAAACCAATACTTTGTCCATTTTGGAATACTTCATAATTCACAACACCAACATTGTCCGTGGAAGTCTCCCAATTCAATGTCAAACCTGTGTCGGTGACATTGGTGGCACTGAGACCTGTGGGAACGCTCGGGGCTTCAATGTCGGGAGAATTTGCGGTAGTCACCTGCAAGATGGCACTCTGGTCGGATGCATTATCGGAGGCATCAATGGCACTTACCGTAAAGTCATAGGTCGTGTCCCCTATTAAGCCTGTAACGTTAAAAAATAGAGCGCCAGTACTTAAACCAATACTTTGTCCGTCTTGAAATACTTCATAATTCACAACACCAACATTATCCGTGGAAGCCTCCCAATTAATGGTCGCACCTGTTTCTGTAACATTGGTCGCATTGAGACCTGTGGGAATGCTCGGCGCTTCGTTATCCACAGGCGTCAAAGTTATTACCTCCAGCACGGCACTGGGTGCCGAGGCATTGGTGGCAGCATCTATAGCTGTCACCGTGAAATCATAACTTGTAGAGGCATCCAGTCCCGTAACATCAAAAGTCAGCGCTCCACCACTAAAACCGATGCTGACATCATCTTGGAATACCTCATAGTCCACCACACCAACATTATCCGTGGAAGCCTCCCAATTAATGGTCGCACCAATTTCTGTAACATTGGTCGCATTGAGACCTTCGGGAATGCTCGGCGCTTCGTTATCCGCAGGCGTCAAAGTTGTTACCTCCAGCACCGCACTTGGTGCCGAAGTATTGGTTGCAGCATCTATCGCGGTCACCGTGAAATCATAACTTGTAGAGGCCTCCAATCCTGTAACATCAAAAGTCAGCGCTCCTCCACTAAAACCGATGCTGACACCATCTTGGAATACCTCATAGTCCACCACACCAACATTGTCCGTGGAAGCCTCCCAATTAATGGTCGCCCCTGTTTCAGTAACATTGGTCGCATTGAGGCCTGCGGGTATGCTCGGTGCTTGGTTATCCGCAGGCGTCAAGGTTGTTACCTCCAGTACTGCACTTGGTACCGAGGCATTGGTGGCAGCATCTATAGCGGTCAATGTGAAATCATAACTTGTAGAGGCCTCCAATCCTGTAACATCAAAAGTCAGCGCTCCTCCACTAAAACCGATACTGACATCATCCTGAAATACCTCATAGTCCACCACACCAACATTGTCCGTGGAAGCCTCCCAATTAATGGTCGCCCCTGTTTCAGTAACATTGGTCGCATTAAGGCCTGCGGGAGAGGTCGGCGCTTGGTTATCTGCAGGCGTCAAGGTAGTTACCTCCAGTACCGCACTTTCTAATGAAGAATTTCCAAAACCATCAATAGCTACAACTGTAAAATCATAAGAGGTATTTTCTGTTAAACCTGTAACATTAAAAGCAAGTCCACCTCCACTTAACCCAACGCTCGCCCCATCTTGAAATATTTCATAGTCCACAACACCAATATTATCTGTTGCGGCCGTCCAATTAATGGTCGCCCCCGTTTCCGTAACATTCGTAGCATTAAGATTGGTAGGAGTCGTAGGGTCCTCATTATCCACCAATAAAATACTAACATTATCAATCACCACAGAATTTCCAATTTGAGCACCAGACCATGGAGCGGCATACACCCTAATTATAGGGTTTGTGTTAGTGGCAACAAGAGTCCAAGTATATTCAGTCCATCCAGTAGTATTAATTAAGGTTGTTGTAAACCCATTGAAACCAAACCAATTGGCGAAAGCAGGTTGAAAATTAGTTGTTCCTAAACGTGCCCATATACTAATTTGATAGGTTTCTCCCACTATAGCATTGAAGCTATAATTACCTTCCTTTCCCGTACCATCCGATACTGCTGCTGCAATATTTATAGCAAAATTTCCAGAAAAGGGATCATCTGTAATAGAAGTAATATTTCCATTCCCGTTCCACCCCGTTGTCGCATCAGCTTCATTCAATATCGAAGCAGCATTGGCATCATCATGTAAATTTTGGCTAGAAACAGACCATACAGACAACAACAATAACAAAAAGCAAAAATTTTTCATAACCCTGAGGAATTAAAAAGAAACCATAATTCTTTGAAGAAAAAACTATTAATCTTCGGAGCTATTAATCTGTGCTTAAGAAGTCTGCATTATATCTAAAGGAGATACTTCTAAAGTTACTCATATATAAGGTTTAATAAAAAATAATACTTTCTATTCCATAAAAAACCGACTAAGTGCAAATTAACCATACTTATACTACATATAACTGATTTTCAATAAGTTAAATACTTACATCCCGTTAAGAAAACCCCTTAACTAATAGATAAAAACCCTTCACAAAATGATTTAGGATTTGGGTCAGAATGCTCAAAAAACTCTCATTTAATCCTGCTGACATCAATTCTGTTCAATAAAAAACTCGCTTTAACTTGGGTTAAAGCGAGTTTTAAATACTTCTTTTTGCTATGAATTAATGAACCTTCACCTCATCACCTTATAAGATATATCTGTCGTAATGGTTTTCCAAGTATCGGATCTAAAAGGGGATGCTGGAAATCCTTCTTCATTATACAAATTGCAATCGCCAGCATCATCTGCCCAACCAAACCTAACGGCAACAGGACTTGTAACATTATCACAGTAAACAATCACCTTATTATCCTTGATATAGGCTTTGGCATAATAATACTTTTGATCTTGCCCCGCAAGCTCAAAACCTTTCACATAGCCATATCGGTCTGGAGTCATCAAACCACTGCCTGTATGCTCAAAAGTTACGGTAACCTGATTACCCTCCACTTGCATTGATTTATAAATAGGACTTTCACAAACGATATTCTTGCCATATACATTACGTAAAGCTATCGCCGATAATCGTTTACCAACATCCTGTTTATTTGTTGGGTGAATATCCTTGGCGTTACCAATATCTGTTGTCACACACATCGCTGTATTTGAAACGGTTTGAGCCGTGTAAGACTGAGCTTCCCTTAACTCGGCCCAACGACTTCCGCTATTGCTGTTTCCATTAAACTCGTTAAAGCTCGATAATTGCACAAAATAAAAAGGAAACTCACCTTGCCCCCATTGTTGTCTCCAATCGTTGATCATTAAAGGAAAACTGGTTTTGTACTGCTCAGCTCTATGGACATTTGCCTCCCCTTGATACCAAATAACACCTTGGAAACTATAAGGCATCAACGGATTCAACATCGCGTTGTACAATAATGAAGGATAATTATTAGGTGAAAATTCATAACGTACATCAATTACGTTGAACTTCCATGCCCCTGCCAAAGAAATATCGATATCACCAACCGTAACTTTCAAATCTACAGGGTCTCCATAAATTCCACCACCACCAACATAATCGGTAACTTTTACAGCCACCACATTGGTTCCTTCCTTTAGCACACCTTTGTCAACGCTGTACTTTCTACTTACGTCATATTGACTGTTGCTCCCCACTTCTACGCCATTTACATACGTAACATCAACATCATCAACTTTTGCCAAATTCAAAATAAAAGGTTTACCCGCCAAATGAGCTGGTACTTCAAAGGTTTTTCTAAACCAAACAATCCCATCCATATTAGGCAATTGTTGGTTTTCCCATGCATCAGGAAGCATCATTGTTGGCCAAGTACTGTCGCTAAACTCTAGAGTAGTCACCTTACCCAACTCTTCTTCACTTAATATTTTGCCTTGGATGTTTTCAATTTTCTTGGCTATAACTGCCTTTTGCTCTTTAATGACACCTTCCAAATCTAGATCTGGTAGATTGGAGATATATTTACCAAATTCATCACTCTTTGACAAGCCTTCCTTACTAGTCCATGTTTCCACACAGGTTCCTCCCCAAGTAGTATTAATCAATCCTATTGGAACATTCAATTCCTTATACAGCTTTTTAGCAAAGAAGAAGCCCACGGCCGTAAAATCCCCAACATTATCACGATTGGAAACCGTCCAATTTCCTTGTTTTAAATGTGACTTTGGTTGGGCACTCATATCCTGTGCCACCAAAAACTGTCTGATTTGAGGATAATCCGCGTCATTCATTTCCTGTTCGGCATTGGTAACACCACTCACAGCAAACTCCATATTGGATTGCCCACTGCAAATCCATACTTCTCCAACCAAAATGTTTTTGATTTGAATGGTATTCTTACCCTTAATGGTCATGGTGAATGGCCCTCCAGCTTTTTCCGCTTTCAATTCCAAAGACCATTTTCCATCTTTGTTCGCCTTGGTTTTAACCTTTTGTCCGTTAAAGGATACTTCTATTTTTTCATTGGCATCAGCCCATCCCCAAACTGGAATAGGCTTGTTGCGCTGCAAGACCATATCATCTGCAAACAGTAAAGGCATTTCAACCTTGGCATAGCCAAAAATGCTCAACAATAAAATAAAAGGCAATACAAACTTTTTCATGTTCCTTCGTTATTTTTTAGTTTCAATTTTAATTACAAATGCTTTGTCATCGATCGTTTCACTTGGTGTGGTCAACTTCAGTCCTTCTTCTTCAAGTGAAAAAGAAAGATCTTGGTCCGATCCTAAAATGCTCACTTTTTCAATGGAAAGTCCATCCTCACCTAACACGTTTGAAGTTACAGACGATAAGGTAATTGACCTATCATTACCGGGCCAGCCCAGTACAATGGCATAGATAGTATTTCCTTTTTTGGTGTACCTCACATCCTGAGCTGTATAGGTTAATTTATCCAAAAACATTCCTGATTTCTCCTGCTTAGTTGGCCCTTCTCCAAATACTTTCCAAGTTGAAGACCCATAAATAGCTTCTCCGTTGGTGTTTAGCCAATTCCCAATAGTCAGCAAAATCTCCCGTTGGTTTTCAGGAATGATTCCGTTTTCCATAGGAGAAACGTTCAACATCATCGCTCCATTTTTACTCACTATATCCGCTAACAAATCAATGATTTCATCGGCAGTTTTCAATCCCAAATCATGGGTATAACTCCAACTTCCTACAGACACCGTTTCATCGGTTAACCAATAATCTTCAGTAATCTTGTTCATACGCCCTTTTTCAAAGTCTTCTACACTCACCGATTTTGGCAACTCGCCTTCCTTATGGGTAATGACCACTTCTTGGTTACGGACTAACGATTGATTGATATAATAGGCGGCAAATTCTTCTTTATAGGAGTCAGGGATTTTATCAAGCTTTCCGTCAAAATAAATTAAATCCGGGTGGTAATTATCAATCACTTCTTTTAATTCTGCCAACCAATTGCTGTAAAACACCTCTTTTTCAATGTTTCCATATAGAATGCTCAATTCAGGATCATTAGAGGATGTTGGCATGTTTGGATTGTATGGAAAGTACGAAGTGTCATCCAACCATTTTGTAGAATCCTGCTGAAAAATCTGAAGGTTTCTAGCCTTGTGGAATGAGGTAACAAACTTCATCCCCTTCCCATGAATAGCTTTACCCAATTCACCAACAATATCACGATGTGGACCTTTATCCATGGAATTCCACGGATTGGTTTCACTATCCCAATTAGACCAACCATCATGGTGCTCAGCTACGATTCCTGCGAATTTTGCCCCCGACTTTTGGAACAAGTCAGCCCAAGCTTCGGCATCAAACTCTTCAGCCTTGAACATGGGTACGAAATCATGGTAACCAAATTCTGATGGTTCCCCATAGGTTTCCACGTGATGTTTGTTTTCAACACTACCTTCTACATGCATCAACCTAGGATACCAGTCGTTGGCAAATGCGGGTACCGACAACACTCCCCAATGGGCATAGATTCCAAACTTCGCCTCACGGAACCATTCCGGAGCTTCTTGGTAGGCTGCCAAGGAATCCCAATTAGCGGCATAATGAGGGGGTTTCACCTCTCCTTTTTGCAGCTCTTTTTTACTGTTGTTACATGCTGTAAACACAAAGATAAGCACCAAAAGGCTGATGCTTATCTTTGTTAATCTAATCCTATTCATTGTTATCTTTTAATTATTCGTAACGGCATCAATGATATCTGGAAAGTATTCTTCTCCAGTAGTTCTGTTGAACAATCCCATTTGGTGGTTATCAGGATATCCATTATCCCAAACCACTGGCACCAAACCATGGCTCAAGGCAGCTTCCGTTGTTTTCTTGTAATAGTAGGCTCTGTAAACTTCTGCACCTTCCACTTCACCTCTAAAACTAGCACCATATTCACCTAAAATGACACCTATACCTTGGTCTACAAAATTCGTCTGCATTTTAGTGAATTGGGTTTCCAACCAATCTTCATCACCCCAACCAGCAGTTGCCGAAGGATCTGTAGCAATGGCTCCCCATTGACAAACTTCGTCTGTGCTGACATCCAAGGTAAATTGATAAGGGTCATAATAGTGTACTTCCATCAACATTCTATTTGCAACTGTATCTTCTGGAAGTACCGCAAAATTAACGGTGTGATCAATGTTTGTATTGAAGCCTTGAACCGTTAAATAACGGTAAGCATTTCTTCCTCCTGTGGCACGAACTGTAGAAATGAAAGTTTGATTGAAACTGTTTTGAACCGTATAATATTCTTCCGTTGGCGTTCCATAGTCGCCATCTACCATTACTTCATTAGAGCCAGCAAATACCAGGTGATAATCGTAGTCTCTAAAATAAATGGCAATTTGCTGCCACATTTTAGCCAATCTGTCATTTACATAATCTTGATCCTCATAGGTAGGTTGCATCCAACCTCCGTCCCAGTGAAGATTCACGATGGCGAACATATCATTATCCAACACATAGTTAATCACTTCCTCTACACGAGTTAAGCCTTCATTACTGATGGTGTAATTATCATCTCCCTCTTGGATATAATTACTCCAAGCCACCGGAATTCTAATAGTATTGAATCCTGCAGCCTTAACTCCATTTATTAAATCTTGATTGATCAATGGATTTCCCCAAGCGGTTTCACCGCCTACAGCTTCCAAAGAATTACCAACATTCCATCCCAAGCCCATAACATCAGTTAACTGAACAGAAGTATACTCACTCATCTGACTTGAATCTGGAGCAATTGATAAAATTGAACCTGCCTGAACAACCTGAATTTCTTGACTAGACTCCGAAGTATACACCTTGATAACAGCTGTACGATCTGTTTCCACATCGCTTACTGCTGCTTGAACTGTAACACTTCCATTACCCAAACTAGAAGAATTGGAAAGAGTCAACCAATCTGCCTCAGTATTTACTCCCCAAGTAATGTTTGGAGAAGTTGACACATTAAAAGTTGCTTCTCCTCCACTTGAAGGAAAACTCAGCTCATCAGTGCTCAAAGTAAAATTAACACTTCCTCCACTATCTTCATCGCTATCACTATTGCAGGAAGTAAAGCCTACCAGCATTATAATTAATGCCATAGCCTTAAAAATGCTATTAATTGTTTTCATAGTTAGAATCTTGAATATTAGTTAACTGTTATTGTTTGTTCTGCAACTATATTTCTTGAGGAGTTCCCCACTCGAATTTGGTAAGTACCTTTTTCAACTTCCCATGATTTGGTTTCTACATTGTAAAAAGCCAATTCTTTTACAGGAATTTGAACGGTTACAGTTTGCGAAGCGCCTGCCTTAACATCTACTTTGGCAAAACCTTTCAATTCTTGGGCTGCACGCACTACTTTAGATTCTGGCTTAGACACATATACCTGTACGACTTCCTTACCATCAATTACACCAGTATTATTTACAGCTACTTCTACTGAAATAGTTTCATTTTCCGTATAAGCCTCTGCATTAGTTTTAACTCCTGAAATTGAAAAATCTGTATAAGACAATCCATATCCAAACGGATATAGAGGTGCTACATTTTTAGTATCGAACCAACGGTATCCAACCAAAATGCCTTCCTCATATTTTACAACATCATCACCAGGGAAGCTGTTAGTGGCATGCGCAGGAGAATCCTTTAAAGCTACTGGCATGGTCCAAGGTAATTTACCTGAGGGGTTGATATTCCCCAATAACACATCTGCCAAAGCATTCCCACCTTCTGAACCGTTGAACCAACTCCATACCAAAGCTTTGGTACTTTCGCTCACATTTTTAATATCGAAAGGCGCTCCGGCAATCATCACCACAATGGTGTTAGGATTTACTTCCATAACTTTTTTGATCAATTCTTCCTGACCAAACGGTAAGTTCAAGTTTCTACGATCTGAAGCCTCAGTTTCGTAATCTCTGTTAGACCCAGCAAAAATGATGGCCATATCAGAGTTTTTAGCAGCTGTTAAAGCTTCTTCCAACTTGGCCGGATCCAATTCATCCACCGTGATTGGGCCTTTTAAGGTTACTTCCTGTTTTTGATCGTTTTCATTTTTTGAGTAACGCTCCAAATAGCCTTCGGCATAATTGATTTCGATGCCTTCTGGCAATCTGTTTTTCAAACCTTCCAAAGGTGTTACCTCACGCTTGGTTTTTACACCGGCTCCAAATCCACCCAAGGCATTTTTCTTGGTAGCGTTGTTTCCAATAACCGCAATGCTTTTCAAACCTTCGGTTTTAATTGGCAACATTTTGGCCTCGTTCTTTAGAAGTACTACAGACTCCGACGCAATCTTGTAAGCATCTTCAAAATGTGCTTCGGTGTTGATACTTCCGGTAGCACGTCCCTTATCGTCAATACTCTTAAGTGTGTACATCACCTGCATGATTCTACGTACGGATTTGTCCACCTGAGCTTCGGCAACTTTTCCTGATTTTACTGCTTCAATCAAGGCATCTGCAAAGTAAAACTCATTGAATGGTTTTGGTGTTCCCATTTCAATATCGGTTCCATTTTCCAAAGCCTTTTTGGTATCGTGAACCGCAGCCCAATCGGAAATTACAATTCCTTCAAAGCCCCATTCATCACGAAGGACTTTGTTCAACATATAGTCATTTTCACATAGGTAATCGCCTCTAAATTTATTGTAGGCTCCCATAAAACTATAAGCATGTGCCTCTTCTACCGCCGCTTTAAAAGCTGGCAAGTAAATTTCGCGAAGCGTACGCTCATCAATTTGAACGTCTACAAAATCACGATTGGTTTCTTGGTTATTAGCTGCATAGTGTTTTACACAAGCTGCTACATCATTTTCCTGAAGCCCAACGATAAAAGGAACCGTCATTTTTTTGTTCAAAAACGGATCCTCGGTAAAGTATTCGTAGGTTCTTCCTCCAAGCGGTGTACGGATAATGTTAATGGCTGGCGACAACAACACATCCTTATCTCTTGCGATGGCCTCTTCCCCTACGCTGTTTCCAAAAACATAACTCAACTCAGGATTCCAGGTTGCTGCTACTCCACCACCCGCTGGGTAGTACGTCGCGAAGTCATTGTCCCATCCTGCAGCTGACCAGTTGTCTTTTGAGATTTCTTCTCGAACCCCCAACGGTCCATCGGCCATGGTCAATTCTGGAACTCCCAAACGCTCCACAGCAGCGGTTGCAAACATGGTGCTTCCGTGCAACATGCCTACTTTTTCTTCCAAAGTCATTTGTGCCATCAACGAATCGATTTTAGCATCGAATTCGTGGGTTACCGGTTTCCCTTTATAGGTGGTCTCCACTTTGGCACTCTCGGCCACTACTGGCTCGGATGTCTTTTCTTCCTTACATGACATTGCCAGCAAAGACGCTGCAACTACAGAGGTATATATTAATTTGTGTTTCATGTGTAATATCTATTATTCTATTTGAACTGACGGTGTCTCTAAATTATCTGCAACTTATTTCAAGTTGATAGTCTGTGCTTGTCCGTTGTACTCGACAGTTTGTCCTTCGGCATCATAAGTAAATGCCTTTGGATTGTCTTTGTTAACAGGTACAATCACGAATGTTCTGCTTTTAAGCATCCCATCAAACGCTCCTTGACGTTCACCAATGGTCAAAGTCCCTTCGGCCTCGTTGTATTGGAATGGAATGTGTGCATACTTTCCTTTTTCGTAATTGTAGTTTACACCTTCATCTTCATATAAATAGAAGCTTCCGTCTTTTCCCTGGTATACATACAACACGATTGTTTCGGCTGGTTTTTGATCTGTATACTGAATTTCCGGACCTACAGGAATGATAGAACCTTCAGGAATGAACAACGGAATACGACCATAAGGTGCGTCTACTGTTTTCGATTGTCCTCCATTGATGAATGCTCCTGTGTAGAAATCATACCAACCAGAAGTACTTGGGAAATACACCTCACGACTGCGTGCACCATATTCGTAAACAGGGTTTACCATTAAAGATGGTCCAAACATGAACTGATCGCTGATATTTTCAACCTTCTTATCATCAGCAAAATCCATTACCAATGGACGCATGATGGTATAATCATCGAAATAGGTTTTCCCCGCCAAAGTGTAGATGTAAGGCATCAAGCGGTAACGCAAATTGGTGTAGTACAAAATTGACTCGTAAGCTGGGTGCCCTTCCGGAGCAATATGCCAAGCTTCACGGAATGGATACTGACCATGTGCTCTGTACAATGGTGCAAATGCACCAAATTGGTACCAACGCGCATTCAACTCTCTCCATTCTTTATAATCTTCAGTCTCTTGTCCAGATTTGTTATAATCCAGTTGAGCCGCTACATAACGATCCTCAACACAGAACCCACCAATATCCATCGTCCAGTAAGGAATTCCGCTTACCGCGAAGTTAAGTCCCGCAGAAATCTGTGCCTTCATATCTTCCCAACGGGTAGCGATATCCCCACTCCAAGTAGCAGTTGAATAACGTTGTAAGCCCGCAAAACCAGATCTTGTCAACAAGAACACACGCTTATTCGGTTCAACATCTCGTTGTCCATTATAAATAGCTTCGGCATTCATCAAGGCATAAGTATTGAAGTATTCTGTTGAAGGTCCCAAAGCAGTTGGCCCTTGCAACGCCTTACGGTATTCCATATCTGTACAATCCAAAACGTTTGGCTCACTGGCATCCATCCACCAAGCGTCGATGTTCAATGGATAGTAATGTTCATAAATTTGGTTCCAGAACAGTTTTCTTGCGTCTGCAGAATAGGCATCGTAGAAGGATCCAATATATCCAGGACCTACCCAATCGCGAATGCTATCCTTGATAGCTTGTCTGTACATCCATCCTTTTTGATCAAATTCCTTAAAGTGTTCTGTATTTTGATAGAACTTAGGCCAAACAGAAATCATCATTTTTCCGTTCATGGCATGGATAGAATCCAACATGCCTTTTGGATCTGGGAAACGGGCTTTGTCAAATTCATGGCTTCCCCATTGGTCTTCTTCCCAGTGGTTCCAGTCCAATACAATATTATCGATAGGAATTTTGCGAGCTCTAAACTCTCTCAAGGCTCCCAAAATCTCATCCTGGGTTTTGTAGCGCTCACGGCTTTGCCAGTACCCCATAGCCCATTTTGGCATCACCTGGGATTTTCCTGTAAGGGTACGGTAACCTTTAATAATCTCGTCCATTGAGTTTCCGTGAACAAAGTAATAATCCATTTTTTTGTTCATTTCACTCCACCAAACCTGGTTTCCTTTTTCAACTTCCGGTTGCGGCGTTCTTACACGTAAACCACAGTAAGAGCTTCCTCCGTTTGGTTGCCACTCGATACGCAATGGCACACGCTTACCAGCTTCCATATTGAAGGTAAACTTATAGCTGTTAGGGTTCCAAGCCGTTCTCCAACGCTCCGGTACCAAAAGCTCATCATTCAAGAATACTTTAATGTATCCTGCGTAGTACAAGATAAAGTTGAACTCACCACTTTCAGCAGCTTCAATGTCCCCTTCATACAACACTTCAGCATTTTTTAACGGGAAATTGGCCGGTAAGTTTTTAATGCTCTTAACGTCTTCAAAGAAAATTGAAGGTTCATCCCTTACAATAGTTTGCCCGCCATTATCGGCTGTTTTGTAAGTTCCAGTTAACGCATTTTCCTTGCCTTCTTTATTATAAAGTTTAAACACTTCGTTCAATTGCAGGTACGGACGGCTGTCACCAAAACGGCTTAACGCATAACTGTCCCAAAGCAATCCATAGTTCTTGTTCGATACAATAAATGGTACAGAAACTTTAGTGTTATATTGAAATAACTCTTCGCTTTTATCTTTGTAATTGTATTCATCGGATTGGTGCTGTCCTAAACCATAGAACGCCTCATCTGCTGATGAATCGAAGATTTGACGAACGCTGTAACCTTTGGTTCCTTCAACTTCTATAGGCTCAAAGGTTTTTCCGCCTCCGGCTTGTTCGGACAGAACTACCTTTCCATTTTTATCCTTAAATGTAATTCCTCCATCAATGCTAGACACCAACACATTTAGAGCCTTTGTTGAAAGCGTGATGGAATCACCGGTTTGTGCAAGGTCAAACGGAACGGTCTTAATATTTGGAAGAATAATTAAACTAGAATCTTTTGGAAATTCCTGATCGGGAGTTGCCGACACATGAATCAATTCATCCCCTAAAACTTGCAGTCGCAGTTTATGTACATCGGTGTTGTTGGCCTGCTTCAAATTAACAACAATACCATCAGTCGTTTTCTGATACAGTTGTTCCTCCTTAGCACAAGAGGCAAAAAGCAAACCCGTTAATAAACCCAGGTATATTTTGTTTCTTTTCATTGTGATTGTGTTTTCTTCCTTAATTTATGATTTGAAATACATTTAAATTCTACTTCGTTGTCACCGTAATTGTCGCCTCTTGCAAGCCATCCGAAGTCACTTTCAGTGTGGCAATTCCGGCCTTATCTGTAGATTTCACTACTACCAAACATTTTCCGTTAAGAGCTTTGTGAGTCTTCCCCTTGAACGATTCATGATTGGTTGGGTCTCCATTGCCCACAGCAAATATCTCCCCGTTTCCTTCTATTGAAAAATTCAATTGATTTTGCGCTGTTGCCACAAAATTCCCTTCGGCATCTACCACATCTACCGTGATAAATGACAGGTCTTTGCTATCTGCGTTAATGGTTTGTCTATCGGCTGTCAATTTAACCGTTGCTGCTTCCCCTGCTGTTTTTAGTTCTTTTTCAAGGACTACCTGCCCATCTTTTCTGGAAACAGCTTTCACTGTTCCTGCTTCAAAAGGAATTCGCCACATAACATGCAAATCGTCTCCTTCCTTTTTCTTAATGCCCTGAGATGTTCCGTTGACGAATAATTCCACTTCATCTGCATTGTTGTAATAAGCCCAAACATCTACGGTTTCCCCTTCAGTCCAATTCCAATGTGGGAATATGTGAAGCACATCTTTATCGGTCCATTCACTTTGATACATATAGTAGACATCTTTTGGAAAGCCTGCCAAATCCACAATTCCGAAGTAAGAACTTCTAGATGGCCATACATACGGCGTAGGCTCTCCTATATAATCGAAACCTGTCCAGATGTACATTCCAGAAAGGAAATCGTATTTTTTAATGATCTTCCAAGTTTCCTCATGGGTGGAGCCCCAAGGGGTGCTTACCTGGTCATAAGCCGACACGGTGTTTCCAGGATTTCCCCCATCAAAAGGCAAATCCCAACGCACCGGCCAACGCTTTAAAGTATCCGATTTTTTATCGTAATAACCTCTAGTTTGTAAACCCGAAGTTGTCTCCGTTGCAATGAACGGTGTCTCTGGGAAATTCTGTTGGTGAAAAGGAAATGTATTGTGGGCATAGTTATAACCTATCAAATCCAAAACTCCTGAAGCCGCTACTGGATTTAAACTCGCTTTTTCTACATCAAACTGCGTCGTTACATCGGCATTGGGCATGTTTACCGGTGGGTTCATGGCCACGGTAATTGGTCTAGTAGTATCCAATTTTCGAACAATCGCCTTTAATTCCTTAGCCGTGGTAACACCTTGCTCATTCCACTGCTCCTGAATTTCGTTACCGACACTCCACATGAATATGCTCGGGTGGTTACGATCACGAATAATGAAGTCTTCCAAATCCTTTTGATGCCATTCTTTCCAGTAATTGGCATAATCATGAGGGGATTTTGTGTTGTTCCACATATCGAACATTTCATCCATCACAATGAAGCCCATGGTATCACACAATTCTAACAGTTCAGGCGTTGGTGGGTTATGGGCGGTTCTAATGCCATTCACCCCCATGTCCTTCATGATCTCCAATTGGCGCTCTAAAGCGCGTGTGTTTACAGCAGAACCCAAAGGCCCTAAATCGTGGTGATTACAAACCCCTTTAATTTTTACTTGTTCGCCATTCAGCAAAAATCCTTTGTCTAAATCAAACTTAAAAGTTCGGATGCCAAAAGGCGTTGTATACTCATCTACGGTTTGCCCTGCAACCTGAACTTCGGTTTTGGCGGTGTACATTTCAGGATGTTCCACAGACCATAATTGCGGATTTTCCACTGTGATATTTTGAGTGATGGTTTTGCTGTCATTTGCATTGATACTTACTGAAGCAGTAGCAGTCCCCACTTCTACATTGCCTTTATAAATACTTGTAATGACCGTAGCTTCTTTTGCTTCGGCATCCTCATTTTTAAGATTGATTTCCAAAACGGTTTCAGCCTGCGCTGCTGACACGTTAGGAGTCGTAATAAAGGTTCCCCAAGTATCTACATGCAATTTGTCTATGGTCTTCAACCATACATTTCGGTAAATTCCAGATCCGGAATACCAACGGGAATTAGGTTGTTTGGAATTATCAACTTTTACTAAAATTTCGTTCTCTTGACCACTGTATTTTAGGTAAGGTGTAAGGTCGTACTCGAACCCAATATAACCGTTGGGACGATGTCCTACATGATGACCATTAATCCATACGTCGCTGTCCATATACACACCGTCGAAATGGATAATCGTCATTTTGTTGGCATCTTCAACTGTAAATGTTTTCTTGTACCAACCTAAACCTCCTGGTAAATACCCGCCACCTAAATCGGCAGGATGGTCTTTTTTGAACTCGCCTTCAATGCTCCAATCGTGCGGTACATTTAAAGTACGCCAATTGGTGTGTTCCGAAATAGAATCGGAAGCTTGAGCGGCTAAATAAAATTGCCAATTATTGCTAAAATTCACTTCTCTTGCAGAGGTTTCACCAGAAACTTTTGGCGATTGACAAGAAGCTCCGACAACCAAAATTGTTAAAAATACACTTATCGATTTAAGCGAAAAAAAATTGAACATTGCTCTAATTGGATTTTGTTTGTGTTACTATTTATAAATAGGTAAGAAGCAGTAAAACACACTGCTTCTTACCATAATTTTAATTCAATATGACAATTGCAATTGTCATGATGTTTCTGTTTTTATCGGTCCAAACCGATGGTGATAGATTAGTAAATTACAATACTGTCGATATTAGCTGTTACAGTTTCAAGATCTGCAATATCAGGCACCATACCCAAAAGATCTATTACAAATACAACTGCACCTTCAACATCCGCACCTGGGTTAAGAGTTACTGTGTATGTCCCGTTACCGGTTACCGTAGCAGCTCCTGCACCAGTACCATCTCCCCAATATTGGAAAGACCAATCGGCATCGGCATAACTTAGGGCGGCCTGATAACTTCCTGCAGCTCCTTCATTAAGTGTGATTCCATCCAAGGTGAAAGTAATTTCGATACCATTGCTGAATACTAAATCACTGGTATTTAATCCTGGATCATTTACCGTATCTCCAAAATCATTATAAATCTCTATACGGTAATTATCATTAGCATCTTCAATATTTCCAAATAACAATTTTGAATTGTCAAAAGCCACTTCTGTTTCTTCATTGCCGCCTTCTCCACCGCCAGAGCCAGCATTTGGCTCCAAGTGGAACGCCGTATATTGAGAAGGGTTGTCTACATCATCAACAGCCCCAAGCCACATATCGGAAACGTTTCCATTTTCATCTGTTCCTATTTGTAGAATACGTAACTCGTTATTGGCATCTGGAGCAAAACTTGCCCAGTTAATCAATGTAAAAGTTGGTACCGGTACTGAGAAAGAGTAAATCCCTGAACTGTTAATTGAATAAGTTCCTTCGGTGGTTGTTCCATCAGGAGACACGAACACTACAGAATTATCTGCAGAATCCAAAGTCATAGAGAAATCTCCATACACTGCTGGATCCGGAGTTCCTAACCAATCAGGATAATCCTCTGGCGACTGCCATCCGTTCATCATTGTTCCGCTTAAGGTTGCCCAATCCAACGGATTGCTTTCAGACAATTTCCATTCAATAGCTGTGGTTGTAATTTCAGAAATGATATCTTCCCATCCACCTGGCAAGGTTGGTTCTTCTGGTCCAGTTTCTTCTGGCACCCAGTTATCACTATACTCTTGAGAAATGAAGTTGTAGACAATCATAGCTGGTCCTTCTGAGGAACAGGATCCTATAGCTTCACGAATCACCCCTAGCTGCATAGCATCCTCTGTAATAGAGAAAATGGTAAGGTTACCCCAATTTGAAGAACACGTATCATACCCAACATTGTGGATCATTTGCGCATTAGACATTGACAACTTATAGTTATTCAAATCCAAATTGTAAGTTCCGTTTTGAACTCCCAAATCAGGCAAGGTCAAGTGATCTACAGTTACGAATGGCCCTCCTTGAAGATTAAACTCCATATACCCATAATCGGCAGCATCCATAATCCAAGTGTTACTTGCCCAATCTGGAGCCCATGACCAGCAATCGTCTCCATAACAACCTTCATCACCACCTTCTAACCAACCGTTATCGGTACCATAGAAATACATAGGACCAGCAAAATACTTAGACACACCTTCGGCATTCAAGTCTAAATACCATTTTTTAGAGTTTCCTTGTCCTCCAGACAACATATTCCAAATAGGGTGATTTATGTAGTTGAAATTATCCTCATCTACTGTAATGGTTATCGGTTCTGCATCAACCACTCCTCCAGCAGTTACCGCAGAAAACTTAATGGTATAGTCTCCCGCAAATGCAAAACGTACCGTATCAATAGCTCTGTTGGATTTTCCTGTTCCATAATCCCAAACAGGCACCGTTTCCGGCGTGTTATTGATCAAGATCACTGTATTTCCTCCCGGATCGATAGAATAATCCTGAACTACCGAGAAGTCAAGTTCTGAAGGATCTAGTTTTCTTCCCAACTCATAGTCTTCACTACAAGTAAAGAAGGTCATTAAGATCCCAATTAACATAAAGATTTTAATAGTACTTTTCATAATTTTCTATTAATTAGTTAATTACCAACCAGTATTCTGCTGAAGAACACCACCCGATAATGTAATTTGCGTATTTGGAATTTGAGACAAGCCTTGAGTCGTTTGGAAATTGGCTCCAGAAATAGTTTTTGGCTCCTCAATGTTACCAGTTAGGACGGTTGTACTTTCTTCAAGTTCTGCAGCTGCAGCCCCAACACCTTGACGCATTAAATCCCAATATCTAATCCCTTCCAATGCAAACTCCTTGTGTCTTTCCTTTAAAAGGTTTTCAGCATTAAAGGCCAATGGTGTAAAATTATTACCGTAAGCACGTTGTCTTACTTGGTCGAAGTAACTTTGCGCACTTCCACTACCAAGTTCAGCAGCCATTAATAACACATCTGAATATCTAATAGCAAAGTAATCTTGGAACTGTCCAATTTGGAAACTTTCGTTACCAGCAGCGATGGCAGAACTTACCAATTCACCCGCATCGTTATATTCAGACATTGGTGTATACTTTTTGTTGTAATATCCTGTATACTCTCTCTGCCCTTCAAAATTGTCAAAAGGAACGCCCTCCTCTTCTATAGCAATAACGGTTGCAAAACGTCTGGAATCACTATCGCTATACAGGTCGTACAATTTTTGGGTTGCAGTGATTCCCCAACCATTTCCGTAAGGGAAGCTCATGAATTCACGCATACCGAACAATACCATCCAGTGGTTTCCATCTGTATTGCCATTGTAATCACTAGTATAAGTATACTTTACAGAGAATACAACTTCCTCATTAGCTTCACCAGCATAAGTAGACCCATCTTCATTAGTTGAAGCAGCTGGCCATAAATTCGCAAAATCAGACACTAAGGTATGACCACTGGAAGCAATCACATCTTCCATATGTGCCAAAGCATCAGCTTGAGATACCAAACCAACCAAATCTGAAGCCCCATAGTATCCTGTATAATATAGATACACGCGTCCTAACATGGCCTTAGCTGCCCAACGTGTTACACGCCCATTAGGCACTGCATTATAAGCTTCATTTGGAATATTTTCAGCTGCATACAATAAATCTTCTGCAATCACAGTATATACATCTGCAGGATCGGCCTGTGGAATATTTTCTGTTGAAGGTTCTGTCAACAATGGAATGTTTCCCCAAAGTCGCACCATATCAAAATATAGATATGCTCTTAGGAAACGAGCTTCACCAATATAACGGTCTCGTAATGTTTCTTGTCCAGACCAATCTATTTGGTCAATTCTCTGCAACAACACATTACAACGATATACTCCTTGGTAATACTTATTCCAAGTATCATTGTATAAATCTTGATACCCAGGAGCTACACTCATATCAAACTCGTCAATAGCCTGATAATCTGGATTATCAGTATACCCCAAGCCACTGAAACAGTCATCTGACATTACTTCCGAAGCGGTATAGAAAGTTCTTCCTGAGGCTCCTGTTACTACCTGTAAACCGTCATAACATCCAATCAAAGCCGAATAGGCATGCTCAGGAATTTGGTAAAAACTCTCATCCGTAGCATCAGTAATGGGTTCCGTATCCAAAAAG
The DNA here is from genome assembly GCF_001280505.1 of Mangrovimonas sp. TPBH4. Classification (GTDB taxonomy): domain Bacteria; phylum Bacteroidota; class Bacteroidia; order Flavobacteriales; family Flavobacteriaceae; genus Mangrovimonas_A. The sequence goes on along the minus strand of NZ_LBIO01000037.1, from coordinate 353,979 downwards.
TCGTCGCCACAGCTGAACATAGCAAGCATTCCCAAAGCGACAATATATTTATTAATTCTTTTCATGGTTCAATTTTTAAAATTTAACGTTTAACCCTAACATATAAGTTCTAGGTCTAGGATAATATCCTACATCCACTCCTCTCGAAAAGTTATAACCACTATCGGAAATACCAAACCCTACCTCTGGATCCATACCGTCATAATTTGTAAAGGTGTACAAATTCAATACAGAGAAGTACAAACGGAATTGTTCAGCAAAGAAATCTTTCTTCTTAGCTCCTCTAGCAATATCGTAGCCAAGTGTCGCCGTACTGATTCTTAAGAAATCCCCATCATGAACAAAGATATCTGAAAACGTACTGTAGTTTTTGTTATCTACAGTTAACCTAGGAAGCGTATTTGAAGATCCCGGCCCGTGCCAACGATCTAAAATAGCACCCGTCCAGTTTTGGTTAGCAGCTGTGTTTCTATAAGACTGTACAATTTGGTTTCCAGCCACACCATTGGCTTGTAAAGAAAAATCAAATGCCCTGTAGTTAAATCCTAAGGAGAATCCATAAGTGAAATCTGGATTGGGATCTCCTAATTCTGTTCTGTCATCTCCATCAATAACACCGTCACGATTGGTATCTACATAAATTAAATCTCCTGGTTGTGCATCTGGCTGCAATAAGCTCCCATCTGAATTAACATAGTTGTTAATTTCGTCTTCCGTCTGGAACACCCCTCCAGTTTCATATCCCCAGAAATACCCAAGAGGATATCCTTCTTCTGCTCTATAAAACTCCTGTGAATTATCCCATAATTGACCACTAGCTCCGTGAATGATACCATCTTCTGTTGGAATGTCTCCAACTTCGTTTTTGTTGTAAGCTCCGTTGAAACTAAAGTTATAGCTAAAATCCTCATTTACGTGATTATTATATCCCACCACGAATTCAACTCCTGTATTAACCACATTACCTCCATTTTCATAAGGAGGCTCTGCACCCCAACTACCCAGTGACGGAGGTACCACTAACCAATCCTTTTGAGTTTTGCGATACCAGTCGAAAGCAAAGGTTAATTTAGAATCCAAGAATCTGGCATCAAATCCAAAATCCAACTCTTCTGCTGCTTCCCATTGTAAATACTCATTTCCTAATCTGTATGGGTAGGCTCCAGGAGTCAAGACCCCTTCTTGATCCCCAAAAATATAGTTAGTATTGAAAGTTCTAACCAAACCTAAGAATTGGAAATTACCAATATTTTGGTTACCACCTTGTCCCCAACTACCTCTCAACTTGAAGTAGTTCATGAAAGAATCTCCATCACCCATAAAATCTTCTTTCGTAATAATCCAACCGGCAGATACAGATGGGAAATATCCCCAACGGTGTCCAGTCGCAAATTGTGAAGATCCATCAGCTCTAAAAGTGGCATTCAACAAGTACTTACCTTTATAGTTATAGTTCAATCTACCGAAATATGACATTCTTTTAGCAATAGGATCAGGTCCTCCAGAAAGCGCAATTTGTGCTCCATCCGTGTTGGTAGCATTACTTAACCATGCGTGATTAAGGTCATCATAAATCAAATCAGTATTCTCGCCATACATTGAGTGTCCGTCATATTTATAGGCCTCTGCACCCAACATTGTAGTAAAATGATGATTTTCTCCTAAATCGAATTCATAAGTCAATAAATTAGTCCAAATCAAGCTTTTGCCTTTACTCATATTTTGAGTAACCTTTCTAAGGTTGCTAAAAGCATAAATAGATAATTCATAAATTGGAGTAAAATTGTGTCCTTGACTTGCAAAATAATCTATCCCCAAATTGGTTCTAAAATTTAAATTTTTCAAAAGTTCAAAATCGAAGTACACATTTCCCAATAACTTTTGTGTATCATTTTCATTTTGATTAGAATATGCCATTTGTGCATAAGGGTTAGATACCCCTTGTAACCAAGGTTCGCTATAGCCCGTAGAGTTAAAATACTCTCCATTGGCGTCATACATTGGAAACAATGGGTTGGTTTGAAAAGCACCTCTTAAAGAGTTATTGTATTGATTTCCAACACCGATACCATTATTATTAATCCAAGCGAAACTGAAATTTTCACCAAACTTGATTCTGTCTCCATACAATTTATGTTCTGAGTTGAATCTGAAATTGTAACGCTCGTAGTAAGAATAGTCAGCTCCCCCCACAATACCCGCTTGGTTCAAATAAGATAAAGAAGAAGAATAGGTTGAAGTTTCAGACCCGCCTTTAACTCCTAAAGTATAATTTTCTGTTGGAGCGGTTTCGAACATTTCGTCCATCCAATCTGTACCATTACCTGCATTGGCAATATCTTCATCAGAAAACTGTCTAGTCATACCAGAATTGATTCTAGCTTCATTAATCATGGTCATATACTCTGTAGCATTAAGCATGTCTATCTTTTTTGCTAATGTTTGTACACCATAAAATTGATCGAAGGTAATTTGCGCTTTACCGGCCTTACCTTTTTTGGTAGTTACTAATACAACACCATTCGCCGATTGCGAACCATAAATGGCAGAAGAGGCAACATCCTTAAGGATAGAGATACTTTCAATATCTGCATTATTAAGATACGAAATATCTCCCGTTTGCACACCATCTACAACATATAAAGGCCCATTACTACCTGTTGACCCCAATCCACGAATTGCAACATTCATAGATTCTCCAGGCTGCCCTGAAGTAGAGGTAATCTGTACCCCAGCCGCTTGCCCCTGCATAGCTTGAAGCGCATTGGTGGTACTTTGCTTTTGAAGGGCTTCCCCATCAACTTGAAGATTGGCTCCTGTGGTCAATTCTTTCTTTTGAACACCGTAACCAACCACTACAACTTCACTCAATTCTTCAACATTGGTTTCTAATTGAATGTTAAGTGTGGTTCTGTTTTGAACACTGACCTCTTGTGTCTTGTATCCTACATAACTGGCTATTAAAACAGCATTTGGCGATACTGCAAGAGAATAGTTCCCATCAAAATCTGTGGAGGTTCCTTTTGTCTCGTTGCCCTTCACAATAATAGAGGCACCGGGAACTGGCATTCCATCGGCAACATCTGTTACTGTTCCGGACACGGTGATTTCACTTTGCGCGAACATAGATTGTGTACTGAACGCACAAAGTAAAATTGCCACCAAAATGGCCAACACTCCAGAAGAGTCATAAAATTTACTTCTCATAATGAAAAAGGTTAGTTTAATTGATTTATTTAAATGTTAATTAGTATGCGTTTGCTATGATTTGTTCAAACAGCTCTTGCTTTCCACTTATTTGCTGTGGCTCGCCATTGGCTCTACCTATTTTGCTAAGGTCTTCCAAACTAAGCTGTCCTTTTTCGAACTTAGCACCGTTTCCAGAATCGAATGATTGGTAACGCTCCGCTCTTAATTTTTTATAGTTTGTATTTTTAAGAACATGATCGGCACAAATCAACCCTCTGGCAAATACATCCATACCAGAAATGTGTGCTATGAATCTATCTTCTAGATCTGTTGAGTTTCTTCTTACCTTGGCATCAAAGTTGATTCCTCCTCCTTGAATTCCGCCTCCTTCAAGAATCACAAGCATGGCTTGAGTAGTCTCATAAATATCAATTGGGAACTGATCCGTATCCCATCCGTTTTGGTAATCCCCGCGGTTAGCATCGATACTTCCCAATAAACCGGCATCTACCGCCACTTGTAATTCATGCTCAAAGCTATGCCCTGCCAAGGTGGCGTGGTTCACCTCCAAATTCAATTTAAAATCTTTGTCAAGACCGTAATGTCTCATAAACCCAACACAGGTTGCAGCATCATAATCATACTGGTGTTTTGATGGCTCCATTGGTTTAGGTTCGATTAGGAAATTCCCTTTAAAACCTTGGCTGCGTCCATAATCTCTACACATGGTTAAAAAACGCGCCATGTGCTCTTGCTCACGCTTCATATCGGTATTTAGCAAGCTCATATATCCTTCGCGACCACCCCAAAACACATAGTTTTGTCCTCCTAAGGCAATGGTAGCATCCATAGCGATTTTAACCTGAGCGCCCGCATAGGCCAACACATCAAAATTAGGATTCGTAGAAGCTCCGTTCATATACCTTGGATTTCCAAACAAGTTGGCAGTTCCCCAAAGCAATTCAATTCCGGTATCTGCTTGTTTTTGCTTCGCGTATTCTACCATTTGTTGAACTCTGTTTTCAAATTCAGCTAATGTTGGCGCCTCATCTACAAGGTCCACATCATGAAAACAATAAAATGGAATTCCCATTTTGGACATAAATTCAAAACCGGCATCCATTTTATCTTTTGCTCTCTGCACTGCATCTTCACTTTTATCCCAAGCAAAAACAGAGGTTTCCTTACCAAAAGGATCATTTCCTTTATCACACAGCGTATGCCAATACGCCATTGCAAATCGTAAATGTTCCTTTAAAGGTTTACCATCTACAATTCTATTCTCGTCATACCATTTATAGGCAAGAGGATTATCACTCTCTCTTCCTTCATACTTAATAGTATCGATACCTTTAAAATAAGCCTTATGGCTATTTGTACTCATAATTAAATTTCTTGAAGTTTAATTTGTTCTTTCCAGTTAAAATATATGTCTTGATACTGGGCTGTCAGTTCCTTATTAGGTTCCAACCGCTCAATACATTCAAGATTACCAAAAGCCTCCGATAAAGAATTATAAAACCCAAAGCCATAGGCTGCACCTCTTGCAGCGCCTTCAGACCCGGAGTTGTTATAAAGCTCTAATGAGGTTTTGGTGGTGTTCACAAAAATTTCCCTAAATACAGGACTTAAGAATAAATTCCCTTTGGAAGCCCTTACGATGTTTCCAGAAACCCCAATGGATTTCATGACATCAAACCCATAATTCATGGCGAACACAATACCTTCACAGGCCGCTCTAACCAAATAATTGGAATTATGGATATTGAAGTTTAAATTCTCAATTCCGGAGTTTACCTCCTTATTATCAAAGATGCGCTCTACGCCATTACCAAAAGGATAGAACTTCAAGCCCTTACTCCCTACTTCGGCCTTGGCGGCAGCATTATTTAAAAGGTCATAGGAAACCAATTCATCATTTCCCAGAGACATGATCTTCCTTAACCACTGATATAAAATACCGGAACCATTTATACACAGCAGCACACCGTTGCGCTTTTCAAGCTCCGTGTTATTGACGTGCAAAAAGGTATTCACCCTGTTCTGTTGATCAATATGGTTTTGATCAGTAACTGCATACATCACAGCCGACGTTCCCGCTGTAGTTGCAATTTCACCAGGATTCAGCACATTCAAGGACATGGCATTGTTTGGCTGATCGCCCGACCTATAGGTAATTTTCACCTTAGGATCCAATCCTAAATCGGCGGCCACGGCTGCATCAATAGTTGCATGCTCACCAAAAGTTGGCACGATTTCCGGAATTCTATCTACTGGCAAGCCCATTCCATCCAAAATCTCAGTGGCCAGCCTATTCTCTTTAAAGTTCCATAAGGCACCTTCAGACAAACCTGAAGTACTTATTTGCGGCACCCCAGTAAATTTAGCCGCAATAAAATCTCCTGGCAGCATCATATAAGAGGCTTTAGCAAACACTTCCGGTTCATGCTGCTGCACCCACTTAAGCTTAGAGGCCGTAAAGTTTCCCGGCGACCCCAAAATTTGTTCCTGACAAAAGTCCACCCCTATGGATTCATAATATTGTCGTCCAATCTCAGCAGCTCGACCATCACACCAAATAATAGAAGGTCGTACCGGATTCAATTCCTTATCCGTAAGCACCAAACCATGCATTTGATAAGCTACACCGATTGCTACGATTCGCTTAACATCTATGGAATACCTATCTTTAAATTGTGAAATTCCGCCTTTGATATACCCCCACCAAAGATTGGGATCTTGTTCAGCCCACCCTAAACGCGGCGCAACGATTTCGGTTTCGAAATCAGGTACAGAAATTGTCTTCAATACAGTTCCTTTGTCCCCATCGAATACGGACATTTTTATTGAAGAACTTCCTAAATCTATTCCTAAAAAGTACATGGATAGATATAATTTAGTTTCAAATAGTTCAAAAGACCATTATTATTTGCCCAACACACATCGTAACTCCCTCATTTCAACAATTATGCCTCCGAACTAATTCTTATGGTTAATTTGACTACAAGTATACTGAAGATTGTTCAATTTAACAAAAAATTAATGTTTAATTTTCAGTTTTCTTAAAAAAAATTTAAATAAATGCGCATTTCGTAATATCTTTGAAGTCAAATCAATAAGAGGTCCAACAGTTTTTCTTGTTCACCAACCTTTTGATTAATCCTAAAATATCTTATTTTGCCATTTGATGGTCTTAAGGACTTTTACCCATCCATGACCAACAATGTTATAATTACAACATTTACTCTATCATGCCAATGGTTAAGAAATTTATAGACGAAGAGTCTGGAAAAGTAATCGAACGTTCTGTCATGAATGCTATTACAATCGATTGCGTTATTTTCGGTTTCGACAAAGGGAGCCTGAAAGTATTATTAGTAGAGCACGCCGAAGGTATCAGCAAAGGAAAGTGGGCCCTTCCCGGTGGATGGATCAAGGAAGAAGAAAGCATTGACAACGCAGCCCATAGATTGCTTAGAGAGCTGACTGGCCTAGACAACATCTACCTTGAACAGCTAAAAGCTTTTGGTGACCCCGACCGTTTCCCGTTGGGACGCGTTATCACCATAGGCTATTATGCCCTTATTAAAATTGAAGATTACAACATTACGGCTGGTTTTACAGCTTCGGATGCTAAGTGGTATGATGTCGCTGATATCCCTGAACTGATTTACGACCACAACAAAATCATCAATTTCAGCCTTAAACAGTTACGAAACAGAGTCAAGCAAGCCCCCATTGGATTCAACCTATTGCCTGAAAAATTCACCCTTCTACAACTCATGCAACTTTACGAGCAAATTTTAGGGATTGAAATGGACAAATCGAATTTTAGAAGAAAAGTCTTAAGGATGAAACTCCTGGAAGCTTTGGACGAAAAACAGCAAGACGTGTCGCATAGAGCTGCCAAACTATACCGTTTTGACCATGCCATCTACAAAAAACTCACAGAAAAAGGCTTCAATTTTGAGTTCTAAAGAATTGTGACCAAAAAAAAGAGCCTGAACTAATATTCAGGCCCTAATTCACAAAAATCAACTCAAACAAAATTATTCATTTACTGTGCCGTCCAGCCACCATCCAAAGTAAAGGACGAGCCGGTAATGGTTTTTGAAGATTCTTTTGCCAACAATAAAGCCATATCCGCAATGGCCTCTACCGGAACAAAATCTTTTACCGCTTGCTTTTTTAGCATGACTTTGGTCACTACCTCGTCCGGGGTCATATTATGAGCTTTGGCTTGATCTTCTATTTGACCTTCAACCAAAGGCGTTTTCACATACCCAGGACAAATGGCATTCACCGTAATATTACATCCGGCGCCTTCCAATGCCAACACTTTGGTCATCCCAATCACGCCATGCTTGGAAGCCACATAGGCCACTTTAAATTCAGACGCCCTGAGACCATGCACAGAAGACACATTAATGATTCTTCCAAATTTCTGCGCCTTCATATACCCCCAAGCTTCCTTGCTGGCAAAAAAAGCAGCATTAAGATTAATAGCTATAATATTCAAATATTTTTGATCAGGAAATTCTTCTATGGGCGACACAAATTGAATCCCTGCATTGTTCACCAACACATGAATAGTCCCGAAATACGCCACAGCATCCCGAACCAATTGTTTCACCTCATCCGCTTCCAATAAATTTGCATTGGAAAAGGAAGTCTTCACATTAAATTCCTCAGCAACTCCTTTAGCAATCTCTGCTCCATTAGCTTCTAAACCATGAAACATTATATGATATCCATTGGCTGCAAATTGTCTCGCAATCCCAAGCCCGATACCACTGGTACTTCCAGTTACCAACGCCACTTTATCCATGTTTCAAAAATTTATAAAGTTCATAATTAAATGCCCCCGCTTGATCCATAACCACCCCATGTCTTGAATCTTTGATCACAACCAATTCCGCATTTGGAAGCTCTTTGACAAAGGCCTTTTTAAAATCAACAGGCGTATAATCCATATCTGAAGCCATCACCAAAGTCTTAGCTTTAATTTTGTGGATTCTATCTCCCAATCCCCATTTCATCAAGGTTACAAAAGACTGGTAATAGGCATTCAAATCGTTTTGTTTGCAACGCTTTTCAAAGGCCTTTCGCATGTCTTCCTGACCTTCTTCAGGAAACATATTGAAAGCAATTTGTTCCGCTAAAGGACCAATCCCAAATTCATTTAAGGATTTGGTTCGTTCAGCAACCATTTGATCGCCTATTTCCCCCATGGCATTAAAATCTGGACCACTATTTACAATCACCAATTTGTCCACCATTTTGGGATACTGGTATGCGAACTGAAAGGCTACCGCCCCTCCCATGGAAAACCCAACAATTGTAAGCTTCTCAATATTTAGTTGCTCCAGGAATTGCCTAATATCCTCGGTCATGAACTCCACCCCATAACCTTCTTTTGGTTTCGAAGTTTCCCCATGTCCTCTAAGATCAACCGTGATCACTTTAAATTCCTTTGAAAAGACTGGGACTTGTGCATCCCAGTCTTGTTTTGTTGAACCTAAACCATGGAGTAACAAAAGCACTTCACCTTCTCCCGACACCTTATAGCTTAGGTCGATATTATTTACTCTCAAAAAAGGCATTTGCAGTGGATTAGTTAGTAGCCGATTTTTTCTTGAAGAAATTCACTTGATATTTCAACTCCACAGAGAACAAAGTCTCTATTACAGGAGAGGCCACGAACTCACGAACCTCAGCATTGAACAAGTTGGTTACACTAGCAGCAACAGATAACTCATCAGTGATGTAATACCCTACATTGGCATCTACTGTAAATCCACCTAGAGGACCATAGTTCCAAGACCTTCCATTTCTGGCATTCTCAATAACATCATCCACACCATCCCCATTCAAATCTTGGGTTTCTGCTGCCGTATAAATTCCTGAGAAGAAATCGTAATCCTGCACCCACCTTCCAAAAATGGATCCATAGAATTTGTTTTTAGAATAATGCAATCCTAGAGCCAACTTGTTTGCCGGTGTGTTCACAGGCAATTCAGATTCCAAAACTTGTCCATCCAAGTTACCATCGTTGGCAGGATCGTTTTTATCCAAATCCCTTCCGAAGTAAGAATAATTAAGCGTTGCTCTAAACGCATCTGAGAAGTAATAATTCAAGCCAACATCAAATCCATAAGTATCCACCTTACCAAAGTTTTGATAGGTTAAAACTACCGCACCATTAGATCCAGGCACCACTTCATCGATTGGCTTATCACCCACATGCGTTACCACAACACCATTGGCTGCATCCGTAATCATTCTAAGTGGACTGATGAAATTTTCTGATTGGTTATAATAGGCATTGGCATCGATAAACAATTTATTGGCAATTTTTCCTTTGTACCCAATTTCATAAGTGTTGATAGACTCCACATCCAAAGGAGATACTTTGTTTCCATCAGACAAGGTAAACCCTTCTCCGTTACCCAATACCAAACCTCCAAAAAGGTTTCCTTTTAAGTTCAAAATAGACGGCACAGCAATTCCTTTTCCATAAGTCACCCTAAGCTGTCCTTCTCCAAGCGCTTTAGTAATAGCAGCCTTTGGTATAAAATTGGAACCATATAAATCATGCTTATCCAATCTAGCTCCAAGAAGAAATCCCCATCCAGAATCAGGCAAACTGTACTCCGTTTGCGCATAAAAACCTGTCTGTCCAATATCAATTCCTCCTTCATCCAAAAGGTATGTCCCTTTAGAATCGGCCATATCCAATTGGTACTGCGCACCAACCGTTAAATCAAAATTCCCCCAGCTATTGTTGTACTGCAATTCCGAATTGAAACGTTGGGAAGCATCCTTAAACACAGCACCTCTCGGCAATACAATACCAGTATCCGGCCCTGTTGGAAACCATTGCTCCGTATACGATCTTGCCAAAGCCTCTTCTTCAGAAAATCCATTATTTATGAAGGACACATAGTTTTGTGTTCTTTGGTTAATAGCATACGTATCGTCAGTATTACTCCAAGTATAGTTTACGTTGGCAAAGAAATGCTTGGAAATATATTTTAACTGAGCCACGTCAATGCTCCAATCCTTAATTTGGTTTCTTCCAGCGTTTGTAACCGCTAAATTATTGTTGTTACTGTGACCATAATACCCAATAAGCTCTGAACTAGACGTAGGTCTGAAATATAAACCTGCCCCATATTTCTGAGTATCGAAATCTCTATCCAATTCCAATTCCTTGTAAGCAGTTGTTCCCACATACACACTATCCACATATTCAAAATCCTCTCCTTGAGATCTTTCAAAATGGAACTTGAAAGCAAACTTATCACTAACCACTTGCGCATGGCGAGCACGGGCTGTGAATACATTTTGGTTTCCACCTCCCAAGGCCAAAGTTGTCCCTTCTGAAGTAAACGGATTTTTAGTTCTTGTACTAATCAAACCATTGTGGGCATTAGGCCCGTAAAGGGTTCCGTTAGGTCCCAACAAAATTTCAACTTGCTCGATATCATCTGTAGTTACCGTAGCGAATGTTCCTAATGGTAAACCAGTAGCAATCAAGGTGGATAATCTATCATCCGTCACCTGAAGGTTTTTAGAATTAAAGGCTGAGTTGAATCCTCTAATGTTGATTCCTGTTCCCAAAACCCCAGTTCTTACAAAATCAACCCCTTTTTCACGAGCAGCCAATTCTCCAACATTAAAACCTACATGTTCCTTAATGTCTTTGGAAGTTATCACGTTAACCGTCGCCGGCACATCTGTCATTTTTTGAGGTTTTTTGTTGGCCGTCACCACCACTTGCGAAAGCATACTTGTAGACTCCGCTAAAACCACATTCACCTCAACCGTTTGTCCCGCCTCTACCGAGACTGATTTGGTAATTGTTTCGTATCCCAAATAAGAGAATACAACATTGTAAGTGCCCGCTGGAACATTTTCTATAATGTATGCTCCATCAAAGCCAGAAACCACTCCTTTGTTCAAACTTTCAATAAGAACCGTTGCACCAGAAACCGGCACATTGTTCTCATCGAGAGTCAATCCTTTAATACTTCCAGAATCTTGAGCGGAAGCATAAAAAGAAAGTAACAAAGTGATAAGCGCAAAAAATTTCTTCATTGTTTTCATAAATAGTTAATTAGATTACCGCAATCTATCATGAAAATAATTTAATGGCCTATCTGGATTTTTAGCATTTTGCTGCGACTTTTAAACCTCAAAATTTCCCGAAAGCACAAAAACAGTTAATTTACCTTAAATAAACCAACTACAATTGCATGTGTGACTTTAGGTATAAAAAAGCTTCAGGAAGGTTATTTGACAGCTTATCGATAACTTGGGTCATCAACAATTTTTGGTTATCGGTCGCTTCAATTCCTTGAATTGGCTCCTTAATTTCCTCCAATAACTTACTGGAATTAATCTCTCCCTCCATATAACGAGACAAGGAAATACTCCACGAAATATTAGGCACATAATTGCTCTTCCGTTTGCGTTCAATTTCCCGTTCCTTCAAATTGAACTTCTTGGTAAGTTTTAAAACCTCTGCATACTTTTCCTGAATGACCAACACATTAATATAGGACGTGAAGAAATGATGCCATCTATGGTTGAACACTTCCGTTTTATTATGTTTTAAAAACAGTCTAGCCAAAGTTTCGGCATCATGGTATTTATGGAGATCTGTCAACACCCTAACTTTATAGGACACATAACTGTTTTTCTGGTGGTTGTTATGAGTTGTATCAAACAATGGCTTGTACTCTTCTAGCAAAGAAAAAGCAAGTTGAGTTTTCTTATTCCTCAACGTAATAGCGACAAGGTTATTGAGATACATTAGGGTATCGTCGTTATACTGACGGATTGATAAAAACCCATAATATTCAGCCTTCTGAAGCTCATTGTCCTTAGAATGCATCAGCACCCTATTGGCGTAGTAATTGGAAAGTAAACGACGGGAATACATTTCACCCTGACTAAAAAACACATCAATTTCATCAAACAGAGATCTCAGTTTCAGCTTTTCATTATAATTGGTGTACATAAAAGTGAGCAATACAAAAGCCTGATACCTATTTTTCCCATCAACGGTGTTAGACCTAAACACTTCCAACAACCAATCTTCCCAATATTTGGTTTCTTTATTATTTAAGGTGTATTGACTGGTGATTTCCTCGGTAGCATTATAAAGTTTCTCATGGATTTGAATAGCCCTTTCATAATGCTCCCTGTAGGCCTGAAGAAAATCGGCTACTATTTTATGGTCTCGGTATCGCATCCTTATAAGAAGGTAGGACTGATACTCCTTTACCAACTCAAATAAATTCTGAAAGTAATAATCGATATGCTTGTAATGATGCAGGAAATGCAGGAACTCTTTTTCATCCTCATAACTTATGGCATCGGTAAGAATCAATTGGCGCAACCGAAGCAACCACACAATGTTTTTATCGACATCTATAGCCTCCAGCTTTTTGTCTACCCAATTTTTTATATAGGTATACTTTCGCTTGTCAATAGCAACATCAAAGTCTACAAAACCTGTTTCTAAAACAGCATTATCGATAATTCGGGTAAGGATTTGCATTTTTTCGTCATCTTGAATTTGATGACTTAACGAAGCCAAATATTTGGCTTCATTGGGCAAGATACTTTTACTAAATTCTGTAAACTTTTTAAGTTTAACCTTCATTCTTTAGGGCGTGTCTACAAGCTGCGAAATATAAGCATTCACTTCCATTGGCTTTTCAAATTGCACAAAATGCCCACTCTCATTTATCATTTTCACCTCAGCCTGTTTCAGTTCCTCTTGAGCCGTTTGCGCTACAGCTTGTGTGGTTAATTGAGGATGAAGATAGCCATTTGGAATCAATTTATCGTTATTGCCAAAAATAACCAACACGGGTTGCTCAATCCTTTTCAAATCCTCAAACACAGGATCATCCAACATCCCCCAAACACTGCTTACAATCGCTTTACAGTGCATATCAAAATCGGCCGCATCCCTAATACGCTTTCTATCCGCTATCATTTTATCCACCTCTTTTGGTTGCTGAAAAAAGTTGAGCGCATAGTTTCTTTCTATTTGAGCATCGGTGGTTCCTTTTACCACCGCTTCGGTCATTGCACCTTTCATAAGATTGGCCTCCGCTTCGGAAAAGCGTTCAATTCCCGCCGGTGCCACAAGTACTAATTTTGAAATAGCTTCAGGATGATTTACCGCCAATTTTACACTGGCCTGACCTCCCATGGAATGTCCCACCAAAATCACATTTTTAAGCTTTAGCTCAAGGATAAATTGATGCACCACATCCGCAAAAAAAGTAGAGGTATATTGGGTTTCAACAATGGAAGATTTCCCAAAACCAGGCAAATCCAAAGCAATGCAAGTGTACTTATCTTTAAGCTCCTGAATATTTTTAGACCAAGCATCGGCATTACTGCTCAAGCCATGAACAAACAACAACGTTTGTTCATGATTCCCCTCCTTTACATAGGCCACTTCCAAACTATCCAAAGTAACGTAATGCGTTTTATATTCATAATCTGAAAGCAGCTCCTTCATACTAAGCGCTTTGTTTTGAGAAATTCCTACCATAGACAACAGACAAAAAACAGACAAAAAAAGGAACGATTTCATCACTATAATATTAACGTATTAAAATACTTGTTGAGCTTTTTACGAGACACCTTGCTTAAACTGGTAAGCGGAATTTCATCCAAAACAAAGATGTATTTAGGCTGCTTAAAATCGGCTATATTCTCTTTTAAATACGCCCGAAGCACTTCACTGGTCACTGCCTTATCCTTACTTTCCACAAAAGCGATTCCACAGGCACCCCAACGCTCACATTTGACACTGAAAACTGAAGCTTTGGTAACTCCTTGATAATTTTCCAACAACAATTCTATTTCCTGGGGATAGATATTTTCCCCTCCCGAAATATACATATCGTCTATGCGCCCTTTTAGATACAGAAAGCCTTCCTCATCCTTTAAAGCCAAATCTCCCGTATGCAACCAACCATCAACAATCTTACTCTTAGTGACCACGGAATTGTTCCAATATCCAGGAGTAACAATATCCCCCTTAATACACAACTCCCCAATTTCACCAACACCCAAAGGCTCATCATTTTCATTCACGATTTTTAAATCCAAATAGAAATTTGATTTCCCAATGGAATTCGGTTTTAAAAGAGCCATATCATGATGCAGCGATGTAATGCTCGGCCCTGCTTCCGTCAGGCCATAGCCTGGGCGGATATAGATATCCTTTTCTTTTTTCCAAAAGGACACCAATTCTGCATTTACCTTTTCACCCCCGGAAATAATATATCGTAGCTTCTTTAAATTTACCCGTTTGAAAACTTCCGTCTTTTGCATCATCAAGAGCATTGTGGGTAATGCCATGAACAAGGTTGTTTTTTCAAGCTCCAATAAACAGAGTGCTTTTTGGGCGTCAAATTTTTCCATCATTCCAATGTGGCCACCTTTATGCAAGAGCGGTGTAATGAACACATTCCATCCAGAAGTATGATAGGGCGGTAAGGTATTAATTGTTGAATCCCTATAAGTGATCCCCAATTGCATGGAGGTATTTAAGCTGTTCCAGAACAACATTTTATTGGTATAAATGACCCCCTTTGACAATCCAGTTGTACCTGACGTATAAAAAATAAACAAGGGATTGTCTTCTTTAATATCGTAATCCCGTTCAGCAACAGAAACCTCTTCTTTATAAGCCTCGATGACACGTTCCATGTTCACGGTTTCAATGCCTTCCAAAGTGAGTTCGTTTAACTGAGAACGCAATGTTTCACTAAAAATCAAAATTCTTGGATTGCAATCCTTTACCAGTTTATCCAATTCCCTGGATGCCATTCTATAATTAAGTGGCACTAGAATTAGCCCCATTCGCTGACACGCCGCAAACAACACAATGTAAGCTACATTATGCTCCGCAATCACCGCAATTCTGTCTCCTTCCCGATACCCGGCCTCATGAAATTTCTCAATCAACCTATTGGCATAAATATGCACATCTTTATAGGTATACTTTTCATTGGAGGCATAAGAAGTCAATGCCACTTTATAAGGCGTATAATCAGCCCATTTTGCTATCCAGTCCAATACATTCATACCAAGACAGGTTTTCTATTCAACTTATATAAAACATATCCCACTATCAAGGATACCACAATAGCTATTGCAGCCGATACCCCAGGGTTATTTACAGGCTCCTGCATATATGGCGTTAAACGTCCATAATAAATTCCAAAATGCACTACAATGGCCGTAACACTAGCAATAAACACAGCACTCACTGGCACTTCTTTTAAGAAAATTCCAAAAAGCACCGGAACAAAGGCTGCCGCAAAATAGGCATACACCCCATTTTGCGCGAATATGGCAACACTCACGTTGGGAGACTTGATTTGCTGCCAACTCAACACAAAACTTACACTGGCTAATATCAATATTACAATTTTATTGATCATAAATGAATTGTTAGTCACCTTACCTTTGAAAATAGGCTCCAAAATATCAGAAGTCACCGTTATGGAAAGTGACTGAATCAAACTCTCTAAGGTTGACAATCCTGCTGAAATCAGTCCCACCACGATTACCATACCCACTCCTACCGAAAACTTCGTAACGACATAAGTTGGAATGATCTCGTCCATTTTCAAAGTCTTCCCCATTACTGTCAACTCAGGAAAGGTTAAGCGCGCATACAGTCCAACTACTACCACCATAAAAAATACCACCATGACCGCAATGGCACTAAACAGATACGAATTCACTTTGGTTTGATCTTTGAGCAGCAAAGATTTCGTTATGATATGAGGCTGACACACAATAGCTATTCCAATTACAATTTGAACTACAACGATTTCGAAATAATCGCGAAATAAAAAACTTTGGCTGTTTGTGGCCTTAGACAGATTAGGATCTATATTGGAAAGGTCATTCAGTATTCCAGTTACACCCCCTTCAAAATATTCGCGACCAGAAGTAATCATTATGATGGCCACAACAAACATGATGACTGCTTGAATGGTGTTGGTATACACCATGGAATTGGCGCCTCCAAACATCATATACCCAAACACAAATACCGTAATCCCCAATAGCACATAAAAAGGCTCTACATTCAAGGATTTTGAAATTACCTGAGTCACCCCAACATTAATGAGCACAATAAAAGTTATGAGCAGCATGGCGGTAACCGCAAAAAAGAACGCATAGTTTTTGCTCTCATAACGTCTTCCTATCCATTGCGCCATAGTGGTCGCCTTTACCACGTTGCCATGTTTGGCAAAACCTTTGGTAAACATAATCAAAGAACCAAAAATGGCAATGGGCATGACAACCGCAAACGAAATCACCCCTGAAACCCCATACAAGGCTATAAAACCAGGATTGATAATAAAGGTGGCTGCACTGGTCATGGAAGCCGCTAAGGACAACCCCACCACCCAAGGAGAGAAACCTATATTTCCAACCGCATAATCGGCGATGCTATTTGCTTTTTTAGCGCCACGGATTACAAAAAAAAGGATTACAAAAGCATAACACGCCAAAAGAATCCACATATAGGTTACCCAATCATCGGTTGCTACCATAAGTTACATTTAAGGTTTTCACAAATAAAAAAAATAATCCCTGAAGGCAAACACAATATCCCAATGCAAACGCTACGACTTTTACAAAAATTATCAACAAAACAACTAAATCACCACTAATAACAACAACTTATCAATGTGCGACTATAAAAAAAGCGCAGTAATTAATTACTGCGCTTTTCCATATTTAAACATTAACGCTTTCTAGTTTTGATGATCTTCCTTTACATCTTGATCCCGATACCTGCAACAGGCATGCACACTATTATACGCTTCCTCTGTTGCTGTCATCTCTTTAGTATCATGCCCTACGGCCACGATATTTTTTTGAATGCTATCCAAATTGGTTTTACGCTCATTGTAAATCAGCTTTAGCTCATGGGTATCAACATTCCACACTGCGGACTTCACCCCTTTCGTTTGTATGCACGCCTTTTCAATTCGCTCCTTACACATCATACAAACACCATCTACCTCTAAAGAAGCTTTTGCATTTTTATTTTGGCCTATGGCAGTAATTCCCACCAAAAACATTAGGCCCATTATTAATTTTTTCATCTTTCTACAAGTTATTTTTTTCATTAATTATTGAATTCTAAATCGCAACCCAACATAATACATACTTCCAAAAATTGGACCATACACATAAGTTGAATCAAAATAAGGCCCAAATGGATCATCGGCCGCCAAGATAGGATTATCCTGCCTTACATTAGTGATATTTTCACCTCCTAAATATACTTCAAATTTTGGAGAAAACACTTTTGTCACTTGGGCATTCAAGGTACCTACGGTAGGCGTGTAATCGGATAATTGATAAGTAACTGGGTTACTACCTGTTGAAGCAAATCGTTGTTCTCCCAACCAATTATAGGTCGCATCAAATTTCCATTGCCCTCCATTGTCTTTCATGTGGGTTTCATAACTGGCATTTGCAAACAAACGGTGCTTTGGAGTTAACGGCTTCTCTTTTTTACCAGTTTGATATTGGGTCTTTACATCATAATATTTATAAGCAAAGCGCACATCCGTATGCTCAAACAAATTATAGTTCAATTCAGCTTGAAAACTATTGGCATAACTGTCCCCATCCAAATTACTAAAGGTTACTATCTGCGGGTTTTCAAAATCCACCACTACTTGATTCTGGAAATCGGTGCGATAAAAGTCCAAGGTCACATCTGCTTTTCTACCAAACAAATTAAATCCTTGGAGATAGGACACTCCATAATTCCACGCAATTTCAGGATCCAAACCATAAATATGCCCTACTGAATTGAGGATTTGGATTTGTCTAGAAGAGGCAAAAAGACTTTGGTTCTCAGCAAAAATGTTGGCCGAACGCTTCCCTCTTCCAAAAGAAGCTCTAAACGCCGATTTCTCCCAAGGCGTATAGCGAACATGCACTCTAGGCGTCATAAAAAGGCCCAAGCGATTATGCTGATCCACACGTAAACCCGCAGTAAGATTCAGCTTTTCCAGATTGTCAAAATTGTATTCAAAAAAGGCCCCAACCGAATTATCAATTCTCGCATAATTTGTAGCCTCTACCAATTCATCAAAATGATCATACGTAAAGCTTACTCCTGTCTTTATTTTATGTCGTGAATCCCCTATGATCGAATTATAAATAAGGTTGGAATAAATGCTGCTTTGCTCAATATCATAAACCCGAGTTCCGAAATAAGAATCTTGCTGATGATTGCTCACCGCAAATTGCAAACCTAAACTTTGCCAAGGTAATTCTGGATTTACATAACCCAACTTCCCTGAAAAGTCAAAGCGTCTTGTATCTATCTCACTACCCCAGGCATTGGTAGTCAACTTATCGGTTTCTGGATCAAAGTCCAACTGACCAGTTTGCTTCTGGTCATCCAAATATCTAAAGTTAAAAAAGCTCACAATCCCCTTTTCTGCATCTGTATACTGCCAACGGTTCATGACATTGATCTGTTTGTACAAAGGCATATCCAAAAACCCATCGTTATTGACATCGTGCTTTTTGTTATGGCTATTCCCGTGCAGATACAGACCTGTACTCCATTTATCACTGAGCTTCGTATTGAAATGCGTATTCAATTCCACACGTTCACTACTAGCACCGTATAGGTTTACAAATAGTTTGTCATCTTTTGTAGGCTTTTGCAATTCGGCATTGATTTGTCCTGCAATACTTTCATGGCCATTCACCACACTTCCGGCTCCTTTGGTGATTTGAATACTTTCCACCCAAGTACCTGGCGTAAAACTCAAGCCATAAGCTTGGGACGCTCCTCTTACCGTTGGAATATTTTCCATCGCAATTAAAATATAAGGACTGGTCAATCCCAACATTTTAATTTGACGTGTTCCCGAAATGGCATCGGCAAAATTCACATCGATGGAAGGATTGGTTTCAAAACTCTCAGAGAGGTTACAACAGGCCGCTTTCAGCAATTCATCGCTGCTCACCACCATGGTATTTTGAGCCTGCAAATAAGATTTTGAAGTCGCCTGCTTTCTAGACGTTACCGTTACCTGATCCAATTCACTTGTAGGCTGTAGCCAATGGTGAATCATTCTGGGCTCAGTAACAGTTAAGGTATCTGTTTTATACCCAACATAGCTTATCACTAATTGGGTATATTTCTTTTCATAGGGAACCGTAAAGACTCCATCAATATCCGTAACAGCTCCAACGGAGGTGTTAAGCCAATACACATTGGCACCCGCCAAAGGGATATGTTTATTTTCATTATTTGCTTCCATGACCATTCCTTTAATCTCTTGTTGAGAAAAAGCGAATACCGGAAACATCAATATATATATAAGGTATTTCATGATGATATCAATTGATTATGTTGCCTCAAGATGAAGCATTAAAAAATAAATTCCATGCGCTATTGCGCTAGTAATCCAAAATCAAATGATAAATACCTGATTGAGCACCTGCATGTCTGCAATCAAGCTTGGGGGAGTGTAATATTCATGGGGAACATTCGCCTTGGTTTCCCCTTGAAAAAGATTTATGTAACTATAAACGAAACTGGACAAAAAGACCTTTTGCCCAAAATCGAGTTTATCAAAATCGGAAGTATTTAGATTGTCCTGTCCTTGCACCACTTCTACTTCATCCTTACAGCAGGACTTTTTTTCTACCAAAGCCTGAGTATGGTCTTTCATTTCCATTCCACATTTTTCAACTTCGGTAAACACAGCTACATCAATAAGATTATCGCCACAATAATGCTTTACAACCGTTAAGGAAATGGTTGACAACAACACCAAAATGGCCATTGCTACAGAAAACACTTTATGTAACTGTTCCTTTTTCACAGCACAAATGTATTAAAATTAGTACAGAAACCCATCACTTTAAAATAGACTTAACATTTATCGTTTTAACCGTTGGTAATAAAATGCAGGCAACAGCAACAATAAACCTATAGGTTGAATTAAAAACCTTCGAATATTGAAAAACAGATAATATTGTGACTGTTTTGGAGATAAGACAAAATATAGAAATAAGCCAATTAAAATCACATACGCAATAGCATACATTACTGCCGAAAACTTTACAATACTCCAATCTTTAAATGCCACATAAAGAATCCCCAAAGAAATTATGCTATTCAACACATAACGCAAAGTTGTAGACAGCGTCAGTTTAAAAACTTCCTGTCTAGGATTGTCCATATATAGGTAATCGTTTTTGAAAAATTCCAGATAAGGATCGTAGAAGATTTCATTTTCAAAAAAACGAATCAAGACCAAAAGTCCTATCAAAATAGCTATCAGGATGTATTTAGTTACTTTCTTCATCTTCCTTTTTTGAAACTGACACGCGATTCACCCATATAATCCACAGCAAAAACAACATCCCGTAAATAATTAAGGGAAATACCACCGAATGTAACACTTCCTGGCTTTCGGGATAATGATATAAGCCCACAGCCAAAAGGGCAATCCTTATAACATTCACGGCATAAATCAAGATGCTCCCCACCAACAAATAAATAATGGTAGGTTTTAACCGTCCTGCAAACGCCACTATAAATGACACAAACAAAATGATAACACTTATAGCATTGCACCCTTCAACGATTCGTGCCAAGAACACATCATTAACAATCATTTTCATTGAGGGTTCATTTGGATGGGGCTCAATCCTCGCATTGTAACCAAAATTTTCTACCACTTCCCTACTTTGTCTTGCTACCAAATTGGTGATATAATCTGGGTAATAGCTATCCCCTGAACTATATTGCAAGTACATTCTATAACCAATTACTAGCACCGCGTACACCGCTAAAAACGTGACAATAAACTTGACAACGTCTTTGTATTTCAGCAATAATTCCTTCACTAATCCCTAAAAATTGAATTGTTAAATTTATACAAATTGAAGTTTTGGTATAACCGCTTTTAAATACTTTTACAAAAACTTTTAAACATTATGAATTTCAACCAGCTTATTCCGCAAGTAGACAGTATTATCCAAGGATCTTCAAGTGTAGACGAAAAACTATTGACTATCTGCTCCCTTTTGGAAGCCAATGTTGAATACTACAACTGGGTGGGATTCTATTTTAGAAACGGTGATAAGGAAGAGTTGAAATTAGGACCTTATGTGGGAGCGCCAACAGACCACACTATTATTCCCTTTGGAAAAGGAATTTGCGGGCAAGTAGCCGTGAGCAATCAAAACTTTGTGGTTCCAGATGTTTCAGCACAGGACAATTATATTGCTTGTAGCATTACGGTGAAGGCCGAAATTGTGATTCCTATTTTTGTAAATGGTGAAAACATTGGACAGCTAGATATCGACTCCAACACACCAGATCCATTTACCGAAGCAGACGAACGCTTTTTGGAGTACGTATGCGCTCAGGTTTCCAAAATTCTTTCCTAGAAAGAAAACTACATTCCAGTTCTAATAGCTTCCACCGGATTCAATTTTGAAGCCGAAATAGCAGGTATCACTCCAGATATCAATCCAATTGCTGTAGAAAGAGAGAAGCCTAACATCATATTTGGAATGGATAGAATAAACTTGAAATCTCCCGTAAATTGCGAAGCTATAATTGAGGTTATCCATACCAACACCAAACCTACCAAGCCACCAAAGACTGCCAAAATAACGGCTTCAAACAAAAACTGCAACAAGATGAATCGGTTTTTGGCACCCAGTGATTTTTGAATCCCGATAAGATGCGTGCGCTCCTTAACGCTTACAAACATGATATTGGCAATTCCAAAGCCACCAACCAAAAGTGAAAACCCACTAATGACCCATCCCATAATATTCATGGTCCCCAAAATATTGTCGATCATGTTGGTCATTCCCGATAATTTATTGATAAAAAAGTCATCGGGTTGGTCGGCCTTAAGCCCTCTATAATTTCTAAACTTTTGTTTCAACACCTGTTCAAATGCTCCTAAATCCACTCCTTTTTCAGGCTTTACAATAACGGCCCCAGGAATACCATCAACGCCTCCCGTTTGAAAACGCCTTACAAAATTTACAGGCACCCATGCTTTTTCATCTGGAGAGTCCCCGATACCGGACCCAATTTTTTTCAACACACCTATGACGGTCAGTTTTCTCCCATAGGCACGAATCTGCTTACCAATAGGGTTTAGATTCCCAAACAAACTTTCAGACAAATCATGCCCCAACACAATTACTGGCGACCCAGTAACTGATTCTGATTCGGTATAAAAACGTCCCTGCTCCAGATTTAAATTCTCAATTTCATAAATTTCGTTAGTCACAGGCGTAATATTCACTCCGGAAACCGTCTCCCCCTCATAACGAATCGTTTCATTGCCACCAAAAATCACAAAAGCTGAGGCAGCAATATTAGGGACATTTCTTCTTATAAATTCATAATCATCATATCCCGTTTGTGGAAATCGCTCGCGCTGCCACCGCGGCACATCGGTAGGCCCAAAAGAAAACTTGGTAATGTACATGGTATTTTTATCCAAGCCGGAAAGGTCTTCCTGAATTTTATGATCTAGAGAATCTACCGCAGCCAAAATGGCGATGATTGAAAAAATACCAACGGTAACCCCCAACAAAGACAGGGCTGTACGGAGTTTATTGTTACGAAGCGCATTTAAGGCAAATCCAAAACTTTCTTTTAATAACCTTAGGTAAAGCAGCATTTATAGAGATGATTTTTTACTGATTTAAAGATAGGACGTTTTTAAGGTATTTGTGTTACAAAAAAACTAAAATAAACCCTTTATAATTTGGCGGCAATTTCTTTAAGAATGTGTATTTTTGCACTTTAAAAAAATTGAGGCTTTCAATTGGGATGGAAGCTAACAAAAATAACTGTCATTTCCGTAAGAAAAGGAAACTAAACAAGAACAAAATGAATACTGACAAAACTATTAAATCGGCATTGATATCCGTTTTTAGCAAGGAAGGTTTGGAACCGATCGTGAGAGAACTTCACGCCCAAAACGTAACCATTTATTCTACCGGAGGTACTGAAACTTTCATCAAAGACCTTGGGATAGATGTAGTCCCTGTTGAAGATGTGACCTCTTACCCATCGATTTTGGGAGGACGTGTAAAAACCTTACACCCTAAAGTATTTGGTGGGATTTTGAACCGTCAAAACAATGAGAGCGATGTAACCGAACTTGAAGAGTTCAACATCCCTCAAATCGATTTAGTAATTGTTGATCTGTATCCATTTGAAAAAACTGTAGCCTCGGGAGCTTCCAACCAAGACATCATCGAAAAAATTGATATCGGAGGAATTTCATTGATCCGTGCTGCAGCCAAAAATTACGCCGATGTAGTGTGTGTATCTTCTGTTGAAGACTACGCCGAATTCTTGGAATTGTTACAATCCAAAAAGGGAGAAACTTCAGAAGCCGATCGCAAGCGTTTTGCTGCCAAAGCCTTCAACGTATCGTCTCACTACGATTCTGCCATTTTCAACTACTTCAACCAAGATCTAGACATCCCAGCACTGAAAGTAAGCGAAACCAAAGGCAAAGTGTTGCGCTACGGAGAAAACCCTCACCAAAAAGGATTCTTCTATGGCGATTTTGATGCCATGTTCACCAAACTTCACGGAAAGGAATTAAGCTACAACAACCTTTTGGATGTTGATGCTGCCGTAAACTTGATGGATGAATTTAAAAATGATGCACCAACCTTCGCCATCTTAAAACATAACAACGCTTGTGGTTTGGCACAACGCGACACCCTTCACCAAGCTTATGTAGATGCCTTGGCGGGAGATCCAGTTTCTGCTTTTGGTGGTGTATTGATTTCCAACAAGGAAATTGACTTGGCGACTGCCGAAGAAATTCACCAATTGTTCTGTGAAGTAGTGATTGCTCCAGGTTTTACTGCGGAAGCCGAAGAACTTCTAAAAGGCAAAAAGAACCGTATCCTTTTGGTACAAAACGATGCCGAATTGGCCCAAACGCACGTGAGAACTTGTCTTAACGGTGTTTTAGTACAAGACCGCAACAATGTTTCGGACACTAAAGAGGGTACTGAAACCAAAACCGACAAAGCGCCAACCGATACCGAACTTGACGATTTGATCTTTGCTTCCAAAATTTGTAAGCACACCAAATCCAACACAATCGTATTGACAAAGAACAAGCAATTGTGTGCTAGCGGAACGGGACAAACTAGCCGTGTAGATGCCTTAAACCAGGCTATCCACAAAGCCCAATCTTTCAACTTCGATTTGAAAGGAGCAGTAATGGCGAGTGATGCATTTTTCCCATTCCCTGATTGTGTAGAAATTGCAGATAATGCAGGTATCACAGCTGTGATCCAGCCAGGAGGTTCCATAAAAGACCAATTGAGCATAGACTATTGCAACGAACATGGTCTAGCTATGGTATTTACAGGAACGCGCCACTTTAAGCACTAATAAAAGCTTCCACTTGGTGGAATTTATCATAAAATTGGCACTCCTGTAGGTCTCCGTACCGCATGAGTGCCTTTTATTTTTCATTTCATTAGAATACCAATTTAAGTCTGTATATTTAGCAAGTTTTATTACATTTACAACAATGTGAAAAAACAGATAGATATAAACCCAAATAATTACAAAATAGCACATGGGATTTTTTGATTTCTTAACTGAAGAAATAGCTATAGACCTAGGAACAGCAAACACACTCATCATACATAACGATAAAGTTGTTGTAGACAGCCCATCCATAGTTGCCAGAGACCGTGTATCTGGAAAAATCATTGCCGTTGGAAAAGAAGCCAACATGATGCAAGGAAAAACACACGAAAACATCAAAACCATCCGCCCTTTAAAAGATGGGGTAATTGCCGATTTTGATGCCTCTGAGCAAATGATAAGTATGTTTATTAAAAACATTCCTGCGCTTAAAAAGAAGTTATTTTCTCCAGCCCTACGCATGGTGGTCTGTATCCCTTCAGGAATTACGGAAGTAGAAATGCGTGCGGTAAAGGAATCCTGTGAACGTGTTAACGGGAAAGAGGTCTATTTGATCCACGAGCCTATGGCGGCTGCTATTGGTATTGGGATTGACATCATGCAACCTAAAGGAAACATGATTGTGGATATAGGTGGTGGGACCACGGAGATCGCCGTGATTGCCTTAGGAGGTATTGTATGCGATAAATCAGTTAAAGTTGCGGGTGACGTATTTACAAACGACATCATTTATTACATGCGCACCCAACATAACCTTTACGTTGGAGAACGTACCGCTGAAAAAATAAAAATCCAAATAGGGGCTGCTACCGAAGACTTGGAATTACCTCCAGAAGATATGAGCGTTCAAGGACGTGACTTGCTAACGGGAAAACCAAAACAGGTACAAATTTCATTTAGAGAAATTGCCAAAGCTTTGGACAAATCCATTTTAAGGATTGAGGATTCTGTTATGGAAACCCTTTCGCAAACACCACCAGAATTGGCTGCCGATATTTATAACACCGGAATCTATTTAGCCGGTGGAGGAAGTATGCTACGTGGTTTGGACAAACGTTTATCACAAAAAACAGATTTACCAGTTTACATCGCCGAAGATCCCTTACGTGCTGTTGTAAGAGGAACAGGAATTACACTTAAAAACCTACCTAGATTCAAAAGTGTATTGATAAAATAAGTAATACCAAATGCAGCAAATCATAAACTTTGTTATACGCAACAAAATCGTGCTTTTGTTTTTGCTCTTATTTGGTATCTCGCTTGCTTTAACCATTCAGTCCCATTCCTACCATAAAAGTAAATTTATCAGTTCGGCCAATTTCTTTACCGGAGGCATTTACAAACAAGCCTACGGGATAGGTCAGTATTTCAATTTAAGGACGGAAAACGAACAGTTAGTGGAAGAAAACGTAAGATTAAAAACCTTACTGTACAATTCCAAAATTGCCGATACTACTCAAGAGTTTCAAAAGGACACCTCTTTTTATGGAGGCGTATTTCGTTTCATCCCTGCCAGGGTCTATAAAAACAGTTATTCGGCCACCAAAAACTACTTGATGCTCAACAAAGGGAAACGCGATGGTGTGCAACAGGATTATGGTGTTATTACTTCACAGGGCATTGTAGGAATTATTGAAAATACTTCCAATAAATACGCTACGGTACTATCAATTTTGAATACCAAGAGTAAGATTAACGCCCAGCTTAAAAACTCCAATCACATAGGCTCCTTGGTCTGGAACACCAAATCGCATTCCTTGGTGCAACTTATCGACATTTCCCAATTTGCTTCAATTGCAGTTGGCGATACCATTATTACAGGAGGGCAGTCTACTATTTTCCCTAAGGGCGTTCCCATTGGAACCATCGATGCCTTTACAACAGATATAAGTGGCGACACTTATACCATAGACGTAAAACTCTTTAACGACATGACCAATCTTGGCCATGTGTACATCATCGAGAATACCGATGCAGAAGAAATAAGAACCTTGGAACAATCGGTCGATGAATAACAGTACCATTTATACAATCTTACAATTTTTCACTTTGGTATTGGTCCAAGTATTGGTGCTCAACAACGTTAACTTTTTGGAGTACATCAACCCCTACCCTTACATCCTGTTCATATTGTTATTTCCGGTAAGAGCCAACAGGTCCCTTATTATATTTTTAAGTTTTCTATTAGGATTTATGGTAGATCTCTTTTCTGATTCGGGAGGCATTCATGCAGCGGCCTGTGTCACCTTGGCATTTATTCGTCCTACGATTTTAAAATTTTCATTTGGAATGGTTTACGAACACCAAAGTATCAAATTCAGCCAGGTTGAATTTGGAAGACGCTTGGTCTATTTTTCGATAGCTACCCTCATCCATCATTTCATTATGTTTTCTTTAGAAGTTTTTAACATTTCTAAAATAATTTTAATCCTGCAAAAGACGTTATTCTCAAGTATTTTTACTATAATACTAAGCCTATTGATTACGGTATTATTTAGCAGAAAACGTCGATGAGAAAACTATTACTTTTTTCAACGGTTCTCCTTGTTGGAATTATCTTTATTGCCCGGTTATTTTATCTCCAAGTCTACAATCAGACCGCCTATAACCTCCTTGAAGACAATGCCATTAGAAAGGTGTACGACTACCCCAAGAGAGGATATGTGTACGATAGAAATGGCACCCTCTTGGTGGCCAACCAGCCATCTTATGATGTGATGGTCATACCTCGTGAAGTAGAACCTCTGGATACGCTTGAGTTTTGCAATCTATTAAAAATTACCAAAGAAGATTTTACGAGGCTTTACGATAAAGCCTACCATTACTCACCTAGGCTCCCTTCGGTTTTTGTTCCTCAATTATCCAAAAAGGATTATGCCATCCTTCAAGAGAAAATGCGCAAGTTTGAAGGTTTTTATATCCAAAAACGCTCCTTGAGGGATTACCAAACTTCCATTGGGGCGAACGTATTGGGTGATATCGGAGAAGTGAACAACGCCATTATCAAAAAGCAACCCTATTACAAAATGGGAGACCTTATAGGAAAACAGGGCGTTGAAATTTCATATGAAGAAGTTTTACGCGGCGTAAAAGGAATCAAGTTCATACAGAAGGATCGTTTCAACAGAAATATTGGCCCTTACAAAGATGGTATTTATGATACCTTGCCCCAACCCGGAAAGGACATCACCATTACCATTGATGCCAAACTTCAGGAATATGGAGAGTTATTGATGAAACACAAGCGAGGCGGAATTATTGCCATAGAACCTAGCAGTGGTGAAATTTTGACCATGGTATCCGCACCTAGCTACAACCCCAATCTTTTGGTTGGTAGAGACCGTTCTAAAAATTTCACAAGACTGTACCGAGACACCTTGGCCAAGCCCTTATACGATCGCGGGCTCCAAGCTATGTATCCTCCTGGATCGCCGTTTAAGGTGCTGAATGCCCTTATTGGCCTACAAGAAGGCGTGGTAACTCCAAAAGACAGATTTACCTGCAATCATGGCTATCGCTATGGAAACAGGAAAATGGGCTGCCATGGACATTCAGGTATTGCTAATATGGACATTGGAATCTACAAATCCTGTAACACCTATTTTGCCAATGTGTATAGACGTATCATGGACAAATATGAAACGCCTGCCCAAGGCATGGATGTCTGGAGCAACCATATTAAAAGCTTTGGTTTAGGAGACTACTTAGGTTACGACCTTCGTATTGGTCAGCCCGGTAAAATACCGGATGCCTCTACATATGATAGGGCCTATGGAAAAAACCGCTGGTACACCACCTTTACCCTGTCCAATGCCATAGGTCAAGGAGAAGTATTGACCACCCCTATCCAATTGGCAAATATGGCGGCCGCCATTGGTAACCGAGGCTTCTATTATACGCCTCACATTATAAAAGAAATTGAAAACGATACAATAGACAGCAAATATCTAACCCGTCACAATACCACTATAGACAAGGTTCATTTTGAACCTGTCATTCAAGGGATGTTTGACGTATACAATAAAGGAACAGCCGAGTACTTGCAGGTTCCCGGCATAGAAATCTGTGGAAAAACAGGAACTGCGGAGAACTTTACCAAAATAGACGGAGTGAAAACTCAATTGACAGACCATTCCATTTTTGTAGCTTTTGCTCCAAAAGACGATCCTAAAATTGCCATTGCCGTATTTGTAGAAAACGGCTACTGGGGAAGTCGCTTTGCTGGGCGTATCGCTAGTTTAATGATTGAAAAATACCTGAGAGGCACTATTTCCCGAACCGATATGGAAAATTGGATTCTAACCCATAGTTTGGAAAACGAATACAACAAACCTTATTCTGGAGAACCATTCCAGATCAACGGGAAAACCACGCTTCAAGTCATTCCTAATTATCGAGACACCCCAAATATCAATACAACCAATTCTGAGACCCCGCTTCCATAGATAGAACCACTAACGCATGCACAGAGAACACATAGGATTACGATTTGACTGGATTACCATTATACTGTTTTTAATTTTGGTTGGATTTGGATGGATCAATATTATGTCGGCTTCGCACATGGGAGACATTACCAATTATTTTGATATGGACCAACCCTATGGCAAACAGTTAATGTTTATCATGATGACTTTGGCCCTTATTGTCATTATCCTCTCTATTGAAGCCAAGTTTTACGAACGCTTTGCCAGTGTTATATATTTGGTGTCCCTCATTTCCCTTGCAGGGCTATTTGTCTTTGGAAAAAATGTAAATGGCGCTACCTCGTGGTATGGCATTGGAGGCATGACCATCCAACCCAGTGAATTTGCCAAATTTGCAACTTCACTTGCAGTCGCTAAACATATCAGCGATTTGCAAACCAATATGAAATTCCTCAAGGACCAATTAAAAACCATTGCCATCATTTTTATCCCGGCACTATTGATTCTGCTGCAAAACGATGCTGGAAGTACCATTGTTTACGCCTCTTTCTTCTTTGTGTTTTACAGAGAAGGTCTGCAACAGATTTACCTCATCATTGGTGTGATTATTATGGTGTTATCGGTGCTTTCATTAAAATTTGGTGTATTGCCCACCTCACTATTCTCCGCACTCATTATATTAGGACTTTACTTCTTTAAGAAAAAGAAGCAAGTTTCATTCCTAATGCCCTTGACCATATTGGCACTTTGTATTGGCTTCTCCTTTGCCGTACGCAATTTTTATGACCATGTCCTAAAGGCACACCAAAAGGATCGTATCAGTCTTTGGTTACGTCTCGAAAAGGATCCGGATAAATTGCAGGAAATGAAAAAAACCATCCTCTACAACCTCAACGAATCTGAAAAAGCAATCAGTTCTGGAGGATTGACAGGAAAAGGTTTTTTACAGGGTACCCGAACTACTGGGAAATTTGTTCCAGAACAGCACACCGATTACATTTTTAGTACCGTTGGTGAAGAATGGGGCTTTTTAGGAACTACCATGGTGGTTGTTCTATTTGTGGCTCTCATAATGAGAGTCCTCTACCTTGCCGAAACCCAAAAAAGTCAATTTAGTAGGGTGTATGGTTATTGTGTAGCTTCCATTTTATTTGTGCATTTCACCATAAACACAGGAATGGTTATGGGACTGATTCCTACGGTTGGGATTCCCTTGCCATTTTTTAGTTACGGTGGTTCCGGTCTATGGGGCTTTACAATCCTGTTATTCATTTTCATTAAACTGGACTCCAACAAAATAAATGAGTGGTAATTTTTTATCTGTTCGTAAATCTCAATAAAAACAGGCTTTTTGTGAGGTAAACCAACACCCTCCAATTTTACAGCGTAATTACTGACATACAATTCTTTAGGGTTAATAAATCTTTTCGTACATTTATGTATCACCTTAAGAATCAATACAATGTCATTTATCAAAAAATCTTCACGAAGTGTCCTTATTGGAGGTTTGTTTTTTATGGTTCCTGCCCTAATTGTGATCATGTTATTTGGAAAGGCCTTGAAACTTATTTTGCCTTTAGCAAAAACACTATCCAATATTTTTGATCTTCATTCGGTATTTGGGACTGCGTCAGTGACCCTAATGAGCATTGTGTTGCTATTTCTTATTTGTGCTGCCGTGGGATTGTTTTTACAAAAGGGCTTTGTAACGAAATGGAGCCCACAAACAGAGCAGCGCCTCTTCTTTCATTTCCCCTCGTTTCAAATGCTTAAATACCGCCTTTTGGATGACTCCCAACTAGAAAACTCAGACCTATGGCAAGCTATTTTATTAAAAGAAGACCACCATTATACTATTGCATTTATTACAGACGATACACACCCCAATTATTTGGCTCTGTATTTACCCGATGCCCCAAAAATGGATGCGGGACAAATTAGATATGTATTGAAATCTGAATGCGAATACTTCCCCATTACTATGAAGCAAGCCATGAACGCCCTGCATGATTTTGGTAAATTTCCAGATTTCAACAAACTATTGCCTTCTGTTTCGTCCACAACTACACCTTAACCTATTAACTAGTAAATATTAAAATTCCATGACCCTCAAAATTTCACCCAACAATAAAAGTTTCTGTCTTCAAAGCTTATTAATAGGTATAGTTATACTGCTTAGTGGCTCTTTTAAATGTAAGTCCCAAGAAATCTATACAGATCCAACAACAAAAGATAGCATTATTGCCAACACCTACCCCTACGTATTGCCCGCTTGGGGCCAAAAGGTTCAAGAACGAGGCTTCGCGGACCAAATGCAGCTACCTTTTGGTCTTAATATTAATTACGTAAATGCCTTCGTTGATCTGGAAATTACAGAATTTGAGTTATTGCTTGGCAACAATACAGACTTGACAGGAATCATCAATACAGAAACCTTGAATTTCCAGGAAGTAAGTGGTACCACCAATGGCGTCAACTTTAGAGCCGATGCTTGGGTATTGCCCTTTTTAAACATTTACGCCCTATTTTCTACGGTAAAAGGAGGCACTAATGTGAGTTTACAGCCCACTTGGAAAGACAGCACGGGAGAAATCATGCTGCAACTCCCCCAGTTTTCATCGGAAGTAAAATTTGATGCCCTAGCCTATGGTGTAGGGACCACCTTGGTTTTTGGGTGGAATAGGTATTTCTCCAGTATCGATTTAAATTATTCCCGTACCGATACCGATTTACTAAAAGAACAAATTGGCTATTTAACCCTGTCTGCCCGTTTGGGCCATTCCTTCAGGCTGAGCCATCGAAAAAAAGACATGTTCATAGCCCCATACTTGGGAATGATGTACCGTGACTTTGTGGGATCCGATGGTAGCAGTGGGCAAATAAACCTTCATGAGGTTTTCCCAGACTTGGATGCCACTTTCAATGAAAGAATCACCAATAAAATTGCCGCTAACCAGGAACTAATAGACAACCCTACAACCCCTCCTGCCCAAAAATTAAAATTGCAAGCCCAAAACCAAGCACTTAACACCATTCAGGAGAGAGTTAACGATAGTGGCGTGTTTACTACGAGTTTTAATTATTTCATCAGGAAAGAACTGATTCAGTCCATCACCTTCCAATTTGGCTTCAATTTTCAACTGAATAAACATTGGATGCTTCGTGGAGAATATGGAGTGGCCGATTCCCAACGATTTTTAATGACCGGGCTCCAATACCGCTTCGGCATAAAAAAAAGATCTTATAAAGAACTCCTACAATAATGCGCCCAATTATGACTTAACCACAGCTTTGGATTTTAAAATGTAACGCTATGCACACAAAATTTCTTTTCGCCCTTCTTGCCATCCTACTTGTAATGACTGCACAAGGCCAACCAAAAGGCATTAAACGCTACATGGAAAAAAGGGAACAGAAAAAAGACAGTGCCATTGCTGAGGGCCGTCCCTTTATGAGCATTATTGCAGGTCCCGGTTATACTCCTGAAAATGGCCTGTTGGTGGGAGCAGGTATGATCTATACCTTTAAAACCAATCGAAAGGACAGCCTGATACAACGTTCTTCGGTGCCTTTTATGGGGTTTATTAGTACCAAAGGGAACTATGGCTTTAACTCCAACCTTAGAACCTTTTGGCTGGAAGATAAGCTTCGAGTAAATATATTGGCGAAATTTTCGGTAGCCAACGACAATTATTTTGGAGTTGGATTTTCGTCTATCAAACAATTGGAAGAGGGCGATTCCACCACGGCCTTCAAACGGCAGAAGTTCATTGTCAAACCGCTTATTATGTACCAACCCATAAAACACCTGTATGTGGGTGGTGGCTTCGATTTTAACTCCACAAAAGTTTTGGAAACCAACCCAGTCATGGCGGAAGATGCGTATTACAATCAATTTGGGCCAGATAATTTTAATTCCGGTTTAACCGTTACCGTGAATTACGACAGTAGAGACATCATCGTAAATCCATATAAAGGCTACTTCTTCAATTTTGCAGCCGGCTTCTACGGAGATTATTTGGGCGGTGACAACAAGTACAACATTTACGAACTCGACTTTAGGACCTACCACCAAATCCACCGACCGGGTAACACCATTGCCCTAAAACTATATGGCCGGTTTGGAAGTGGGGACATCCCTTATGAAGAACTCACCAAACTAGGAGGCGGTGATGGCTTGCGAGGCTATATTGAAGGTCATTACAGAGACCGTACGGGGCTTTATTTTCTAACAGAATGGCGGCATATGTTTTTAAAACAGGATGGAAACATGAGCAAACACGGGATGGTGACATGGTTGGGCTCTGGCACCATAGCCTATAACCCCGACAGTATTGAAGAGTGGATCCCCAACTTTGGAATTGGCTATCGTTTTGAGGTGCAACCTCGCATGAATGTCAGGATAGATTTTGGAATCGGAAGGGAATCTTCTGGCTTGTACTTTAATTTTACAGAGGCTTTTTAAACAGCTCACCCAAACAAAGCAACAAAAAACTTTATATATTTAATTATCAAGAATTTACACACAAAACATCTTGTTGTAATTCACATTTTTTAAGTAACTTTAAAATTCTAAAGTCCTTCAAAGACTTTGCCCCTCTTCTAGGCCTACTCGACTATTTTTCAATTGTAAACTTCCAATTATGAAAAACATACTTCTATTAGCATTAACGCTTGTTATCCTTCCACTGCACGGACATGCCCAATCAGCCAAGGACATTGACGCTGAAGCCGTCCGCGTTTTAGACCAAATGACGGATGTTATTAGTGAATTGACCTCATGCAGTGTCCATGTAAAAAACGCTATAGACAGCCTTAACGCCAAAAACAAGCTCGTCAAATATCACCGCACCAGTGATGTAAAGTTTTCGGGACCGGACAAATTACTCATACTAATGCAAGGAGACACAGGGCATAAAGGCTATTGGTACGATGGTTCTTTCCTTACCTACTACTCCTACGACGAAAACAATTATATCACCTTGGAGACGCCCAATACCACATTGGAAATGATCGATGCCATGCACAAACGCTTCGACTTCGAATTTCCAGGTGCAGACTTCTTCTACCCTCATTTTGTAGACGATATTTTAGACGAATTCCAATCTGTTAAATATAAAGGCAGTGCCAAGATCGATGGAGAGAACTGTGACCATGTTATTGCGGACAATGACAAAATGCAGGTTGAAATTTGGGTCTCTAAAGATGCCCCCAATATGCCCAAACGCTTTTTAATCACCCATAAAGATGAGCATAACCGCCAATACGAAAGTGTGTTTAGCAATTGGAACCTCAGCCCTGTCATTCCCGATGAAACCTTTGTTTTTACAGCTCCGGCCAATTCCAAACTTATTAGTGTCATGTCCAAATTATAACCTCACATTTCTATTATTATGAAACCATCTATATCAATATCTCCCAAAATAAAATCTTATTTAAGTGCCTTGGTTATGCTAATAGCACTAAGCTTGCCAACCACTGTATTGTCACAACGTCTCAGCCATCGCCCTGCAGGAGGAGGACGGTCTATGGCAAGAACCACACCTAGTCGCAGTCGCCCAGCCTCGACTCCAAAAGTCAATCGCTCCACGCGACCAACAACATCCAAGCCTACCATTAATGGAGGGCACACAACTACTAGACCTTCAACACGACCTAGCACCACTACCAAAACGCCCAACAAACCTACTACTACAAGGCCCACAACCAATAGGCCAAACACCTCAACAAACCGACCTACATCCAATGTAAAAAACCATACTACCAACAGACCTGGAAACAATAACGCTAACCGACCTGGAAATAACAACAATAACAGACCTGGGAATAATGCCAACCGTCCGGGGAATAACAATAACAGGCCAGGGAACAACAATAATAGGCCAGGGAATAACAACAATCGTCCTGGGGGCAACACCAATATTAATATTAACGTAAATAATAGGAACCATCACAATACCTATGTACGCCATAATTCTAGGCCATACCATAGACCGCCCCACCATTACGGAGGTCATTTTTATTACTCCTACCATCCTTACTATTACCATCCTTTCCGTCCTTTTTATTGGGGAAGCTATTGGCATCCTTGGGGCTATTTTGTGACTACCTTAGCCACCACTGCCATTGTGGTGAGTATTATCGACGCAGCCAGTGATGACAACGAAGAATACCACTATGACAATGGGACCTATTACCTAAAAACGGAGGAAGGTTTTGTAGCAGTTCAAGCACCTGTAGGCGCTCAAGTGCCCTCCATCCCACAAGAAGCGCAAACCGTCACGGTTAATAACACTAACAATTATTACTACGGAGGCGCCTTTTATGAAAAAAATGCCGACGGTTATGTGGTAGTACCAGCCACTGCAGGGACTATTGTACCAGGCCTACCGGAAGGTGGTGAAGAAGTAAAAATAGGAGACATTACCTATGTACAATATGGAGACACCTACTACCAACCCATACAAGTAGACGGGAAAAACATGTATGAAATCGTGGATGTTACCACAGAAGAAAAATAATACGATTGCTTCCATAAAAAATCGGTGGTTTCTTAATTGAAACCACCGATTTTTATTTTAAACGATACTATAGAAAAAAGGTTAGATACTATCCACAATTACTTTTACAGATTGACTGCTATCGGACTGCACTTCGAAAGCCTTTGGTAATTCCTGCAACGGAAAATGATGGCTCACTATAGGTGTCAAATCTACGATTCCCTTATCCATTAAATCGATAGCTTCCAAAAAATCCTCATCGGAGTAAAACAATGATCCTCTTATCTGCAGACGTTTGTATACCACATGGTTTGGACTGATGGTCATATCCTTGCTGTAAATGGCCAACACGGTCAATTTACCGTCTAGCGCTAGGAGCTCCATACATTGACCAAACAGGGCACTTACCCCAGAACATTCAAAAGCAGCCGTTAAATTGGGAAGATCCCCAGAATAATCCAAGGCCATCACAGTTCCAAAAAGCTCAGTCACCCTCTCCTTAAGGCTGCCATCCGTCTTCGGATTAAACGTGTATTTGGCTCCCAAAGTTTTGGCCAATTCCAAACGTTTCTCACTAATATCCGAAGCAATGATATTTTCCACACCCTTACTTTTCAGTCCTGCGATAGTAACCAAGCCTATGGTTCCACAACCAGATACCAAAACATTGTCTTTGGCAGTCAGCTGTGTTTTATTAATGGCCGCCAAGCCAATACAAAAAGGTTCCACCAAAGCCCCTTTTTCACTGGAAATGGTTTCCGGAATCACAAATACATTATGGTTGGCCTTGGCCTTATCTATTCTCACCAATTTGGCAAACCCACCGGGGCTTGGCCCCAATCCAACCCCATTGTACATAGGATTGACCACGACCCTATCGCCTACTTTTAAATCTTTTACGTCCTTACCAACTGCTACCAGTTCACCACAAAACTCATGTCCCAATACCGACCCTTTGGGAACGAGTCCTTCATGGTAAATGTGTAAATCGGTACCACAAATACCGGTCATTTCTACTTTTATAATGACGCTGTCATCTGTTAATTCCGGAACATCCTTATCCAGTACACGGATGTCATGGATGTCGTGAAATACCCCTGAAGGGTTTGCTTCTTTCATAATGGCTGTTTATTTATTGTTTTAACTTTTAATTCCAAACCAAAAACCACTTATGTTTTTGATTTTCATAAAGTTAACCAAATTGATGCAGATTTCTAAATAAATAGATTTTGTTGTTCAGTTGATAACATTAATCTTAATTTCATCTAGGTTCTTAGTTGCAAATTCACCCCAAAATACCCCATAGGTTTCCATAAGGTTACTATAGGGTTGATATGGGGATGCTATGGAGCAGCTATATAGTGTAATCATGGGAAAAATTAGTTCGCTTCGGAAGACAGTCAGATCATTATTATTTAGCATGAAGTGAAACGCAATGAAGAATTTATTGGAAAGCAAAGGGGTTCCTCTTTTGTCGGAATGACATAGACATCAATTTTTAAACACCATGAAATAAATTGTGACTTAGAAAAGCTATCTTTAAACTCAAATAATTCCTACAAACTCAAACTACCAATGAAATACCAACCAACCTTATTGATATTTTGCTTTCTATTCTGTCATTTAAATATGTATTGTCAAACCAACGATACTCTAAAAGAGCTTCTTTGGGAAAGTGTATCCCCTTGCTATGAGGCGCTGACTAGCGAATTGGATCCCCATGAAATTGAAAAGCTAAATGTATTTGAGCTTGAAGAGAACATCTACGATGTGAAGAATGGCTACATCCAATTAAACCTAAGCTACCCAACTTGTGGGTGTTACTGCAGCAATATTGCAGGTGCCTACAAACAACAGAACAAGGATTACACCCTATTGATTAATGAAGCTTGGAGCTGCTCCTCCGAAAGGCAACTACACTCTAACAGACCAATGGATCTAGTCCTTCCAAAAGGCTTTGGAATCAATACTTTTATACCAAGTTTGACCACTGAAAAATTACCATTGGATCAGGCTATCTTTTTCTTGAACCTCCATATCCCAAGAAAAGGAACAGAAACCAAAGTAACTCTGGAGCCAATTCCCTTTGGCATTAACTTTTTCTCCAATTCACCTCTTACTTATAAATACTCGGAGAGTGACAAGAGCCAAAACTTGAACGATATCCACTATCTAGCTTCTAAAATTAAAGACAAAAAAACTTTGGATTACTTGGCAGAATCCACCCATGATAGCATTGACCAAAATGATCTTGAACTCATCAATTCTTTGATTGACCCAAACCATACAAGCAAAGCCTTTCAAAGTCTAGACAAGCTTTCTGCACAATTAAGACAACTAAAATTCATCTTTTATCTCTACCATGCTATTGAATACAGAAGTCTCATTTTGGATTGGGACCAAGAAGCACAGCGCTTCTATATTAAAACACAAATCCCCAATACGGAAAAGATGGATTTTAGGTACTTTTTATTAAGAAATGACTATTGGCAAGGGCCAAGCTGCTAGGTGATATTCAGGTAGCATTAGCGTTGTAAGTTTCTGAAAATTTAATATCTTCAATCTTAAACTCCTAGGATTGAATTACTCATGAAACAGTTCATCATACTTCTTTTTTTATATTTTTCAATACAAAGCTGTCAAGACAATGGGCAAGTGAGCTCTATACATCCCGTGAATTGGAACAACAGAACCCTTCAGCATCCCTTAGGCGACTCCCTCACACATGGCAGCACTTACCTTTCTGTCTACTCCCAAATCTATAGCGAATCCGAACACCGTACCCACGACTTGACCGTCACCGTAAGCATGCGAAACACCAATACTGCAGATACGGTATTTATCAATAAGGCGGAGTATTTCAACACCAGGGGACATGCCATCAGGACGTATTTTGCTAGACCTATTTACATCGCGCCAATGGAAACCGTGGAAATTGTGATTGACGAACAGGACCAGGAAGGTGGCACGGGCGCCAATTTCCTTTTTGATTGGTTCATAAACCCCAACACCCATGAACCACTTTTTGAAAGCGTCATGATTTCCACATCAGGACAACAAGGCATTTCTTTCACTACTCAAGGCAAACGTATAGAATAGGGTTATTTTTCCCTTTATCCTTAGGAATCACAAAAGTGAAACGCCTCCACTTTTGCTATCTTTGTGCCATATTTTTCGCATCCTTTTAGAAGCTCAAAACATAATGGCATTAAAAAACACCATACAGAAGGAACTTAGCCAATTGGTAACCCTAAAGGATTCCACAAGAACTTGGCACACCCCAATGTTAACAGCACTTTGTGTTGGGTTTCCTTTATTGGTGGGCTTGTATGTTGACAACCTTCGCTATGCCCTTATTGCCTGTTTAAGCGGCTTGGTCATCCTTTACCTTCCCAGTTCCGGATCGTTTACCAATAGAATTACCACCCTGTTGGTAAGTTCATTTGGCTTTATGGTATCCTTTGCTTTGGGGCAGTTTTTTAGTTTTTCCCCCACGGTTTCGGTAATTGTATTTGGACTGTACTCTCTTATCGTGCATTGGATCATTCTCTACTATAAAACCGCTCCACCTAGGAGTTTCTTTTTTATCATGATCCTTTCCATTTCCATTTGCCAGCCCTTCAATTTAAGTACCATTCCTACCAAGGTTGGCCTGGTTGGTTTGGGCACCATGTTTTCCTGCACCTTGGGTTTGGCCTATATTTTATGGTTATCGGCCACCCAAAAAATAGCACCACAGAATGATCCAATACCCCTGCTAAAAAAGAACCCCTATGCCGATTTTTGGGAAGCCATCATCACCGGTGTCATCATGGCCATTTCCCTGGCCATCGGTTATTGGCTAAACCTTGAAAACCCGTATTGGATTCCCATTTCCTGTGGGGCCGTGATGCAAGGCGCCTCCCTTTATCATATTTGGCAGCGCACATTCCAACGTATTTTGGGCACTTTTTTAGGTTTGTGCCTTTGTTGGCTGTTGCTCCAGATAGCCAACACCCCTTTAATGCTTTGCCTGTTCATCATAGTGTTACAATTGATTGTGGAGTTGCTCATCATTAGAAATTATGCCATGGCCGTGATTTTCATTACGCCTTTGGCCATCTTTCTATCGGAAGCTGCCAACCCCATCATCAACGATCCCAATGCGCTTATTGCCCTTCGCTTTTGGGAAATCCTAATCGGTAGTGGTTTGGGAGCCCTTGGCGGTTGGTTGTTGCACAAGGAAAAAATACGCTATGCCAGCATTCGAGGGCTGAAAAAACTTGGCGACCAAATAGAACAGAATATTTCTTAAGGAAGAAAATTTGGTATCTTTAAGAATGCTAATCCATACAATAAACCAAAGCCCAAAACCTTCAATTCAAGTGACATTTTGAAAACATGTGGTATCGAGAATAGAGGGAAATGAAGCCTTTTGGATTCGATACAATGTTTCTCAATAGCTTTCGAAAAACTAGGCAACCTGATGATTCTTTTTATATAAATTTCAACTTGCGAAGCCATGCCACATAAAGACATTCAAAACTATAATGCACAGCAAAGCGAAACAGACCAAGCCATCTGTGATGTATTGGCAACCATTATTGATACGCAATTGCCAGAAGCCGAAAGCAAACTATGGCATGGACACCCTGTTTGGTTTTTGGAAGGCAACCCCATTGTAGGTTACAGCAAACAAAAGAAGGGATTGCGTCTGATGTTTTGGAGTGGTGCAGATTTTGAAGAACCCGATTTAAACATTCTAGGTGGCAAATTTAAAGACGCCTCCATTTTTTACAATGCCATAAACGACATCGATATTGAAGCTTTAAAACGCTGGTTGGAAACCTCCAAACGCATTCAATGGGATTATAAAAACATTGTAAAGCGTAAAGGACGATTGGAACGGCTGAAATAGCCCACTGGTTTGACAAGACATTGTCCTTCCATATTGATTTGAATCTCACCTTTCCCCATCACATTCCAAACTACTCCATAAGGACCTTGTTTCAAAATAAATACACCTCAGCTACAAAATCTACATTTTCAAAAATAACTACAGAAGTATTCC
This sequence comes from Mangrovimonas sp. TPBH4, assembly GCF_001280505.1. GTDB lineage: Bacteria > Bacteroidota > Bacteroidia > Flavobacteriales > Flavobacteriaceae > Mangrovimonas_A. Next base: position 313,266 of record NZ_LBIO01000037.1, on the reverse strand, counting down.
TTTTTAAACGTAGAATTCGTACATTAGTAACTGATTGATAGCGAATCAAATACCCCTAACTTTAACACTTTACCCATAGATAAAGGCAAGACCTTATCTGTGGTGCCAACAACAAATAAGTGCATAGATGTTGAGAGAGCTTTCTTATCAATCGTTCCCAAGCGGTTTTTCAGTTTTGGGATCCCACCCCAACCACCCTTGGTTGGTTTCTCCTTATGCGGTAATTACCCAGATTAAACAGCCCTCCCAATTGTTACAAATGCTATTTACAAATGGTTTTGACACCCTACAAAACCATGCTAGTTCTACAATTAAAAAACTTCTAAAGTCCAATTATAATACCATTAAATACATTTTATTATGAAGCACACTGCATACTTTTTAAAGATGCTAGGCATACTATTGCTACTGCCCTTATTAACCATAGCACAAGACAAACCCAACATTTTGATTATTTGGGGAGATGATGTGGGAATGTGGAATCTTAGCGCCTACCATCGCGGTATGATGGGAGGGTCTACACCTAATATTGATAAAATTGCCAATGAAGGGATGCTGTTTATGGACCATTATGCACAACCTTCCTGTACCGCCGGGCGAGCAGCTTTTATTACCGGACAATATCCCATTCGTGTAGGATTAGCCACAGTAGGTCTGCCAGGAGCTCCTCAAGGTATGAGTACCAAAGACCCAACATTAGCCACGTTACTAAAACCAATGGGTTATGCTACGGGACAATTTGGTAAAAATCATTTAGGAGATCGTGACGACCATTTACCTACCAATCATGGTTTTGATGAATTCTTTGGTATTCTATACCATTTAAACGCCGGGGAATACACCGAACTTTACGACTTCCCAAAAGACCCGGAAGTCGCTAAACAATTTGCGCAACGCGGGGTTATTCATTCCTGGGCGCAATCAAACGGCAGCCAAAAAATAGAAGACAAAGGCGAATTTGGAGCAGAGCGTCAAAAAACATTGGATTGGGAAATTTTAAAAGAATCCAAACGCTTTATCACAGATGCAGTAAAAGCAGACAAGCCATTTTTTGTTTGGCATAACCTAACCCGTATGCACATGCATACCCACCTTTCTGAAAAATACGATGGTGTTACCGGCTATGGATTGTACGCTGATGGCGTAAAGGAAATGGACGACATTGTTGGAGAACTTCTCAGCTTATTGGAAGAATTGAATGTTGATGACAACACCATTGTAATGTTCTCTACAGATAACGGGGCCTATAGCTATGTTTGGCCTGATGGTGGTAACCATCCGTTTCGTGGAGAAAAAGGTGTAGGTGGTTATGAAGGCGGTTTTAAAGTTCCCGTGATGGTAAAATGGCCAGGCGTCATTCCCCCTGGTACCACTACTGGTGAATTTATGACTATGGAGGATTGGGTGCCAACAATCATGTCGCAATTGGGAGAACCTAACCTTAAAGACAACATGCTTAAAAGTTACAAAGCAGGAAACAGAAGCTACGAAAAAATTCATTTGGACGGCTATGACCAAACAGCCCTAATTACAAACACGGGCCCATCCAAGCGGAAAGAGTTCTTTTATTTCACAGAAACCACGCTTCATGGAGTCCGCTATGGAGACTACAAATTTTTATTCAAAAAACAAGACAAATGGTTTAATGGTGTACAACAAGATATGGTTACCCCTATTGTTGTGAACTTAAAATTAGACCCCTTTGAACGCTTCATTGATTCTCGAGGCTATAATGAATGGTTGGAAGATCGAGCATGGACTTATGCCCCTGCTTTTGGAAAAATAAGTGAGTTTATGGAGTCTCTAAAAGAATACCCGCCTCGAATGAAAAGTATGGAGTTCGATATTGATGAAGAGCTTAGAAAATTAACTCCCACTAGCAAAAACTAGATAACATATAAGCAAAACAACTTGGAGCTTGAAAAACGAACAGTATTCCAGTTCCTTTTCACCTTAAAAACAATCATGTTATGCACCTTTTTAAAATCCTTCCATTAGCCTTATGTTTCTTTGTAATTACAGCATTCACAGCAGACGTTACAACAGCTCTTTCCAATGCCGAAACCGTTGCTCAAAAAGACCCGCTACCCTCTTGGAATGACGGAGCCTCTAAAAAGGCTATCATAGCATTTGTTAGCAATGCCACCAATAGCAAAAGCTCCCAGTTTATTCCTGTGGAAGATCGCATTGCCACTTTCGACAATGACGGCACCCTATGGAGTGAGCAACCTGCCTATTTTCAATTGTTTTTTGCCATAGATCGTGTAAAAGCCATGGCGAAGGACCATCCTGAATGGAAAACCCAACAACCTTATAAAGCTGTTTTGGAAAATGATATGGAAGCCCTAAAACAAAGTGGCATGAAGGGCATTTTACAAATAGTTGCGACCACGCATACAGGCATGACCGTTGAAGAATTTGATGCTGTGGTAAAGTCATGGGCAAGCACTGCCAAACATCCTACCAAAAATGTGCCCTACACCGATATGGTGTTTCAACCCATGCTCGAATTGTTGCACTATTTAAGAGCCAACCAGTTTAAAACCTACATCGTTTCGGGTGGCGGTGTCAACTTTATGAGAGCCTTTTTACCCAGCATTTATGGTATTCCAGAAGAACAAATTATAGGTACTCGATTTAAGACCGAGTGGACTAATGACGGCAATAAACCATCTATTAAAGTCTTACCCGAGATGGACTTTATTGATGACAAAGAAGGGAAACCTCTGAACATTCAAAAAATCATAGGAAAAAAACCGGTGTTTGCCGCAGGGAATTCCGATGGGGATTTGCAAATGCTGCAATGGACAGCCTCCAACAAACTGAACAGTTTTATGCTCTATGTACACCACACCGATGCCGAGCGCGAATGGGCCTACGACAGAGGATCACATATTGGTGGTTTGGACAAAGGATTGGATGAAGCTACCAAACGTGGCTGGACCTTAGTGGACATGAAAAAGGACTGGAAAGTGATTTATCCAAGATATCAATAACCAAACATCATCAATCAAAAATGGCTATTAAATTAATTAGTAATATATAAACCAGGGAATTATGAGCAATTTTTCAAAAAAAAGGACCATACTCTCAATGCTGCTCGTAATGCCGCTATTAGGATGGAGTCAAGGAACTGCAAGTTCAACTAAAGCTACCGAGAACGCTTTAGCCAAAGTTGCTAAAATGGATAATCCTGTTGTAGATATCCCTAGTACCGATGAAAACCAGAAACTAGGCGACTACTATGGTGCCAATGCCAAAGCAATTTTGGCATACGAATGGGGCTATGCCCTAGTACGTATGGAATCTATAATGAGAGAATACGTTAACGTACCTAATCCAAAACCCGCTACCAGTTACAGAGCCCCCCTAAACCAAATGGGGTGGGCCACTGAATTGCCTACGGCAAAAGATACCGATATGCCCTCCGCCAACAGAGATACATACTATATGAGTGCCGTAGTAGATTTAACTGAACCCTATGTTGTTTCTGTACCGGACACACATGATCGTTATTATGTGATCAATGTGTTTGATATGTACCAAAATTTATCGGCTTATATTGGAAGAAGAGAAACCGGAACCAAAGCTGGAAATTATGCAATTGTTCCTCCTGGTTGGGAAGGAACACTACCTACAAGCATTAATAAAACTATCCATGTAAAAACTCCAAAAGTATGGTTATGGGGACGATTACGCATAGAACAAGGAGAAGATACAGCTCCCGTAATAGCGCTCCAAAAGGATTTTAAACTACAAACTCTCAATGAGTTTAAAGGAGGTACAAGCCCAAATAAAACAACTAACTTACCCAAAATGCCTACGTATCCTAAAACAGATCCTTTAGCCTTTTACAAACAACTAGCATGGGCAATGACTCAAAATCCAGTTATAGATGTGGACAAAGCACTGGTAGGACAATTTGAGTCCATAGGCCTATCTCCTGGAAAATTTGACGAAAGTGTGCTTAATGACATTCAAAAAAAGGCACTCTATGATGCAACCCTGCAGGCCCCACTTTCTATTATGGCATCTATAAAAACAAGTTCTTATGTGAAAAACGGTTGGAATTTTGTTACCAAACTGAGCGACTTTGGTTGGGATTACACCTTACGTTCTATGATTGCAGGTCCCTATTTAGGAGGAAACGGGGCCGAAGAAGCCCTATATCCTGTTCGATATACGGACTCTGAAGGAAACACCCTAGATGGAAATAACACCTATAAAATTCATTTTAAAGAAGAACCTCCTGTAGATGCCTTTTGGTCCCTTACGCTTTGGAACGCCAAAACTAAAATGTTTGTAGACAACCCATTAAATCGTTACAAAATGAGTCCGGACATCGAGGGATTCAAAAAAAATGCCGACGGCTCTTTCGATATTACAATTTCGAACCAACAACCCGAAAACACAGACAATTGGATCCCTGCTAATAAAGGGCCTTTCTATATCATTCTGAGGTTATACCAACCGCAACAGATTGTTTTAGATGAAAATTATGATATCCCAGATGTAAAAAAAATATAAAATCGACATTAATAATTTAAAAACCAGAAATATGAGCATTTTTTTTCGCAAGAAGACCATTCTCCCAATACTGCTATTACTGCCGGTATTGGTATGGAGTCAACAAAAGCCAAATATTTTAGTAATATGGGGAGATGATGTGGGTTGGCAAAACGTAAGTGCCTATGGTATGGGCACCATGGGCTACACCACGCCCAACATTGACAAAATTGGAAATGAAGGGATTAAGTTTACCGACCACTATGCACAGCCTAGCTGTACGGCCGGTAGAGCGTCCTTTATCACTGGACAATATCCTATACGAAGTGGAATGACTACCGTAGGTCAACCTGGTGATGTCCTTGGACTTCAAGCAGCTTCTCCTTGTTTGGCAGAAGTATTGAAAGCCGAAGGTTACGCAACGGGACACTTTGGTAAAAACCACTTAGGCGACCGTAACGAACACTTGCCAACAGCCCATGGCTTTGATGAATTTTATGGCAACCTGTATCACTTGAATACTCAAGAAGAATCTGAACAGCGCGATTACCAAAACTTCGCCAAAGCCTATTCTGGTAATTTGGAAGACTATGAAAAGAAATTTGGAACCCGTGGGGTAATTCATTCTTGGGCTACCGATAAAATGGACAATACAGATGATCCTCGTTTTGGTAAAGTTGGCAAACAACGTATTACAGATACCGGACCATTAACCCAAGAGCGCATGAAGAATTTTGATGCTGGGGAAGTGATTCCTAAGGCTGAAGATTTTATGAAACGTGCCAAAGCCGATGGCAAACCATTTTTTGTGTGGCTGAACACTTCCAGAATGCACCTCTATACCCGTTTAAATGACGAATGGCGCTATGCGGCTGAAAACTATACTTCCGAAGCCGATTTATATGGTAGTGGAATGTTACAACACGACCATGATGTAGGTTTGGTTTTAGACTTCTTAAAAGCTAATGGCATGGATCAAAACACCATTATTTGGTATTCTACCGATAACGGTCCAGAGCACAATTCATGGCCACATGGAGGGACTACCCCGTTCCGCGGCGAAAAAATGGGAACCACCGAAGGTGGTGTAAGAGTACCCAGTATGATTATGTGGCCTGGCGTCCTACAACCTGGACAGGTTAAAAATGGGATCCAAGCCCATATGGATATGTTCACCTCCTTGGCTGCTGCTGCTGGAGTTCCAAATGCTGCCGAACGTTTGATGAAAGAGAAAAAACAATACATCGATGGGGTTAACAACCTGCCGTACTGGAAAGGCCAAAGTGAAAAATCGGCTAGGGACATGTTCTACTATTACTACGAAAGCAAGCTTAATGCCGTGCGGATGGGCCCTTGGAAATTCCACTTCATCTATAAGGAAACTTACTATGGAACTGCCGAAGCGAGAACGGCCCCTTTAATTTTCAATTTAAGGATGGACCCCTTTGAAAGCTATGATACCGAAGATGCCTATGGACACCTTATGCAAAAGGTTTCTTGGTTGATGGCTCCCATGGGAGAGCAGATGAACGCCCATATCAAAACCTTGATAGACTACCCTCCTGTTCAGGGTGGTAAGAGTTTTGATATGTCTTCTGTAATGGATAATGTCGTCAAGAAAGGACGTGATTAGTTCTTAGTTAATAAAAACAATGCTAAAACAAATGGCCATGAGGCAACCTCCAAAATACACGGAGGTTGCCTTCAAGGCCAAAAACACTAAACTTTATGAAGCAGTTTTATAAAATAGGATATCTCATACTATTGTTATTGTCAATAAGTGTCAATGCACAGGAAGCCGAAGCACCCGTTTCTACAGGCGGCCCTTCAGCTGAAGATTTGGCCAAACAATTGGCCAATCCCGTTGCTAATCTTATTAGCGTGCCTTTTCAAAATAATTTCGAATTCAATGTGGGCCCCAATGAGGGCTTTCGTTACAATTTGAACATTCAACCCGTACTGCCATTCACTTTAAATGAAGATTGGAACCTGATTAGTAGAACCATCGTGCCCTTTATTACACAAACAGATGTGTTTTATGACGGGAGCTCAGCCCACGGGGTTGGCGACATTGCGCAAAGCTTTTTCTTTTCTCCCAAGGCCCCAACCAAAGGAGGTCTTATTTGGGGAGCTGGCCCTATTTTTCTGTTGAATACTGCCATGGAAGATGCTTTCGGACTCAATACTTGGGCTGTTGGCCCCAGTGCCGTAGTGTTAAAATTAAACGGACAGCTTACCTATGGTGCCCTAGTCAACCATATGTGGTCCTACGCAGGAAAGGGAGATGACGTTAGCGCCTCTTTTTTTCAGCCATTTTTCACCTATGCTACGCCCAACGGAGCTTCCTATACCATAGCCTCCGAAAACACCCAGAGCTGGCACAACAAAATCTTTGGTGGGTTTATAGGCGTCTATTATGCCAAAGTGATACAAATATCCAAGCAAACAGTGCAACTAGGTGGAGGACCAAAAGTTTACTACGGTAATAATCCATTGAATCCTAGTTTTGGTTTTAGACTAAATGTCATTTTACTGTTTCCCAAATAATTCAAAATCCTAATGAAACAGACCCTTACATATCTTGTCATTTTCTTAATGTTTGGGTCTTTATATGCGCAAGAGGAACCAGATTTGATGGGTCTGGACAGTACCGTCGATGCGCCTGAACAAGCGTTATACACAGACCAAAGTGTTGCATATCCAGATTGGAGACTGAAACGATTCAAGATTTCGGCTGGCCTGTTTTTTCCATGGAACGATACCGAAGTTAGGGTTGGCAGCACCAATTTCGATGACTTTGGAACTACTATTAATTTGGAAGACGACCTCGGTTTTGAGAAAACCACCTTTTCCTTTTTTGCAAATGCCGAATGGCGTATTTCCAGACGCTCACGCCTGGCCTTGGATTTTTTCTATTTAAACAGAAAATCGACCTATACCCTAGAAGAAGAAATAGAATTTGGTGACAACGTATACCCCGTAGATGCCAATTTGGAAGCCTATTTCAACATGAATATCTACAGGCTCTATTACAGCTATACCATCTTTGCAAAACCCAAATATGAGATTGGCGCCTTGATTGGTGCCCATGTATTGTTTACCGATGTGGGTATTAAAGCAGATTCTGGAAATGTAGAAGCTGAACTCAATGACAGTTTTGATTTTATTGCACCCGTCCCCGATATTGGGGTTTGGTTTGACATCCTGTTGTCCCAACGCTTTTCATTATATACCAATATTAATTATCTAGGACTGACCATTGATAATATCAAGGGCCGCATTTTCAGTTCCAATGCTACATTGGCCTACCAACTATACAAGGGATTGAGCCTGAAAGCTGGTTTTACAAGTTTGGACATCAAGGTGGAGACCACCCGAAAACATTTGGATGGCTATTTTAAATGGGGCTATAACGGACCAACCTTTACGGTCAATTATGCGTTTTAGCAAGTCAGCTAATTTCTAATATAAAAATGAAAGCTAAAAGAATAATGAAGAGCTACCTAATCATAAAATTAAGCCAACAAGTGGAACAATATGGTTATATCCACCTCTTCATAATTCTATGTCTTCTCTTCAATCACTCCAACACCTATGCACAAGAAGAAAAAGCCGAAGATTCCCTCCCCAAATGGAACATCGGGTACAGCAGTAAAGGATTTGAATTGAAATCCAGCGACGACCTCTACAAGCTACAAATACAAAGCAGATTACAGTTCAGATTTGCGACACCAGACGACCAAGACCCCATCACCTTTGATGATTATGATGAAGAAGGTACACACCTATTTAAAATTAATCGTGCTAGATTAAAAGTGGGTGGTAATGCCTACAGAACTTGGTTAAAATATTATTGGGAATACGACATGGTAAACTCCAACCTTTTAGACTTTAGGGTCATGGTTGAAAAGTGGAAATGGCTTAGTTTGAAGTTTGGGCAATGGAAATTAGAATATTCTCGTGAACGACGCATTAGTAGTGGTGAACAACAATTGGTAGACCGCTCCATCATTAACCGCCCCTTTACGGTAGATCGTCAACAAGGAGTTGAACTCTATGGGCGCTTGGATGGAAAATCACTTTTGGATTTCAGTTATTGGGTAGCAGTGCTTACCGGTACAGGAAGAGGACACAGTACCAATGATGATGCACATTTCATGTACTTTGGAAGATTGCAATGGAATCCGCTGGGTGAAGATATGGGCTTTAAAAGTAGTGATTTGGACTTCCATACCAAACCTGCGGCCATCATAGCCATTGCCGGTGTTACCAATAGAAGCCCCTACACCCGATTTTCCTCTTCTGGAGGAGGAGAGCTCCCCGGTTTTGAAGATGCTGAAAACGGCCAATATAGAGTGGAACAATACAATATAGAGACTGCCTTTGTCTACAAGGGTTTTACATGGCAAAGTGAATGGCACCACAAAAAAATTAAAGATATGTACAACGATGAACCCAATAGACTTTTGAGTGGGTTCTATGTTCAGGCAGGATATTTTCCCCAAGGGAGTATTTCATGGTGGCCAAAACCACTAGAGATAGCGACACGGTATTCTACATATCACCCAGATTCGGTATTGGATCAAGATCATCAGGATGAGTTCTCTTGGGCCCTCAATTGGTTCTTCAGAGGTCATAAAAACAAGTTAACGGCAGAAGTCAGTCATTTTGACTACGAACGATTTGACCAACAAATTGATAAAAAATGGCGATTTAGAGTTCAATGGGAGGTTTCTTTCTAATAAAACCGCTATGTACTTAAAAGTTTGACCTTAGACTCAAAGCCGTTTCATTGGCTTAATTTCGCCACGAATACACAAATATTTATATCTTTTAATAGTATTACATTCGTGAATTTGTGGTCTCGCAGCATTTTCAGAAGCTAAAGCGAGATATACTAAAGCTCATAATTCAACCTATTTTTTAGACGAATATATTGAACAACAACGCTGTCAGAATTTCAAACCGTATACAAACCCCAGACCAAAAATATCATACACATCTTTGTATATATAATTGAAACCTACCGAGAGTTCCCAATTATGTTTTTCCAAAAGTATAAACTCCGAACCTAAACGGACAATCCCCAAGGTTTCATGGGCATCGGTTTCTAAACCACCTCCCAAAGACACCGTCAATCTAGGCAAGGCTTCCCAAGTACCAGCCAAAGATAATACGGTAGCATTTTCACGCTCTAGGAAGTCTCCTTCACTATTTTCAACATGTAAATTCACAATTTCCACATCATTATAAGTACCAATAGCCCATCGCTCAGAAATCCAATACTCATAGGAAAACCCAAAGGTTGGCGCTATGATGACTTCCTTTTCTCCGGTATCAATATCCCGTCCTTCAGGAATCCAAGAATAGCCTGCATAAAATGCCAATTTGTTACGGCGAAATTCCTCCTCTTCCTCTAGCTCCATTTCAACCTCAACTTCCATAGTTTCCTCAGTTTCTTGGGCCAAAGTAGGAATTGCCAAAAGTAACATACTGAACATCCATATGCTTCTTATAATTCCAAATCGTAATGCTGTGTCCATAAGTGCCTCGATTTTAAAAGTTAAACTGCTCATTATTAACATTTAAAGTTACAGAATTTAATTTACTAACAAACACTTTTTCAGCAGCTTATGACTTTTCCCCATAAAAAAACCCTGTCCGAATAAAAGGGACAGGGTTAAAGCACTATATATGATTTATAGGAATTCTACATGTTCCTATTGTAAACTCGCTAGACTGGCTTTTAAAGTTTCAATCTTTGCCAAAGCATCGGCTTCCTTCTTCTTTTCTGAAGCCACTACCTGTTCAGGCGCATTGCTTACAAAACGCTCGTTGGATAGTTTTTTCTGAACCGATCTCAAGAACCCTTCAGTATAGCTTAGCTCGTCGGTCAACTTTTTAATTTCAGCATCTACATCTATACTTCCTGCCATTGGCACAAAGTATTCGTTGGATTTCACTCGAAACGTCAAGGCACCTTCTACAGCTTCCTTCACATATTCAATTGCCTCCAAATTCCCTAACTTTTGAATGATAGCATCGAAGGTTGTGCTGGTGTTTCCGTTGTTGATTACAGAAAAACCAATGGCATCTTTAAAGGCGATGTTCTTTTCTTTTCTGATGTTTCTAATTCCCGAAACCACTTCCGAAGCAAAATCAAACTCAGCAATCAATGTCTCGTTTACCGGTTTAGCTTCTGGCCATTTTGCTACAATTAAAGCCTCTTCTGGAGTACGCTCTGCAATATAATGCCAGATATCTTCCGTTAAAAATGGCATGAATGGATGCAAAATCTTCAAGTTATCTTCAAATGCAGCGATTAATGCCTTATAAGTTGCAGCATCTACTGGCTTTTGATATGCAGGCTTCACGATTTCCAATAACCAACCAGAGAAATCATCCATGATTAATTTGTAAATCGCCATCAAGGCATCGCTTAAACGATACTTGCTAAAGTGATCTTCAATTTCAGTTAAGGCTTTTTGGAACTTAGAGGCATACCAGTCTAAAGCAATTTTGCTTGATTCCGGCTGAGGAATGCTTTCATCAATGTCCCATCCATCAATTAAACGGTAGGCATTCCAGATTTTGTTCCCGAATCCTTTTCCTTGCTGACACAAAGCTTCGTCGAACAATAAATCGTTACCAGCAGCACTACTCAACAATAATCCCACACGAACACCGTCGGCACTGTACTCTTCAATCAGTTTTAAGGCATCTGGAGAGTTCCCTAAAGATTTACTCATTTTACGACGTTGCTTATCGCGAACAAGTCCAGTTAAGTACACGTTGTTGAATGGTCGTTCACCTTTATATTCGTAGCCGGCAATAATCATTCTCGCTACCCAGAAGAATAAAATATCCGGCCCAGTAACCAAATCATTTGTTGGGTAATAGTATTTTATGTCCTCGTTTTCAGGATTGCGAATACCGTCGAATACACTCATTGGCCACAACCAAGAAGAGAACCAAGTATCTAAAGCATCCGTTTCCTGACGTAGATCTTCAGCTTTTAAATTAGCTTTTCCTGTTTTTTCAACAGCTAATTTTAGCGCGTCTTCAGCGGTTTCGGCAACTACAAAATCCTCTTTTCCGTCACCGTAGTAATAGGCAGGAATTTGTTGTCCCCACAACAACTGGCGCGAAATATTCCAATCGCGGATGTTTTCCATCCAGTGGCGATAGGTATTTTCGAATTTCTTTGGGAATAATTGAATATCGTTATCTTCACCCAAAACCGCTTCGATAGCTGGTTTCACCAATTCTTCCATTTTCAAAAACCACTGATCGCTTAAACGAGGCTCGATAACGGCTTTAGTACGTTCTGAAGTTCCTACTTTATTTACGTGAACTTCTGTTTTTACCAAGGCTCCGGTTTCTTCCAATTCTTTGGTAATGGCCTTACGCACTACAAAACGATCTTGACCTTCGAAATGCAATCCATAACTATTAAGTGTTGCATCTTCATTGAAGATATCAACTACTTCTAAATTATGCTTATCACCTAACACCTTATCGTTTTCATCGTGTGCAGGCGTTACTTTTAAACATCCGGTACCAAATTCAACATCTACATAGTCATCTTCAATAATTGGAATCACACGACCACAAATAGGAACAATGGCCTTTTTACCTTTAAGGTGTGTAAAACGCTCATCTGCTGGATTGATACAGATGGCAGTATCTCCAAAAATAGTTTCGGGACGCGTGGTTGCAATGGTTAAAGTATCCTCGCTACCTTCAATTTTATAGTTTAAGTAATACAGATTCCCTTGTTTTTCTTCGTAGATTACCTCTTCATCAGACAAGGTTGTTTTTGCTTCCGGATCCCAGTTTACCATACGATAACCACGGTAGATCATGCTTTTATTGTACAAATCAACAAACATCTTTATTACGGCTTCAGACATGTCGTCATCCATCGTAAACTTGGTTCTGTCCCAATCGCAGGAACATCCTAACTTTTTAAGCTGCTCCAAGATCACACCACCATATTCATGCGTCCAATCCCAGGCATGCTTTAAAAACTCCTCGCGAGACAAATCGTTTTTATCTATCCCCTGCTCTTTCAACTTGGCCACAACTTTTGCCTCGGTAGCAATAGACGCATGGTCGGTACCCGGTACCCAACACGCATTTTTACCTTGTAAACGCGCACGACGGATTAAAACATCTTGAATCGTGTTGTTCAGCATATGCCCCATGTGCAAAACCCCTGTTACGTTTGGCGGCGGAATTACAATGGTGTAAGGTTCTCTTTCATCGGGCTCTGAATGAAAATAGTTGTGTTTCATCCAGTAATCGTACCACTTTTGCTCTACCTCTGTGGCTACATATTGTGTTGGAATTGCCATATCCTAAGTATCTTATTTTCTCTGTTATTTTGACTTCCAAAGGCCTTCACTAAGTATTTTTTTCATTGAAAATCCCTCTTAAAAACATAGCCTTTGGTACTGTTTTTGTGTATGAACTGACAAAAGTACTTATATTTCTTTTTTCGTGAAATTATTAGACCAAATAATCCCCTTGTTTTAAGCTTGGTGAGCGTTAACAATAGTGTAATACGTCTAATTAATTTTGCTGAATGCCAAAAAGTAAGTAGTTTTGACTATCAATTTAAATTTTAAGTGATGAAAAATTTAGTACTGATTTTATTCGTAGGCCTTGTAAGCCTTGGTGCCATGGCACAAGAAAAAGTAGCTAAGATTGAATTTAAGACCACAACTATAGACTACGGAACTATTGAAAAAGGTTCGGACGGTGTACGCGTATTTGAATTTACCAATACAGGAAATGCACCTTTGATCATTTCTAACGTGAAGTCCACTTGTGGTTGTACTGTTCCTAAAAAACCAGACGGACCAATTATGCCAGGGGAAACAGGGGAAATCTCTGTAAAATACGACACCAATAGAGTAAATCCAATTAGAAAAACCATTACAGTAACTTCTAATGCGGACACTCCAACGGTAGCCTTAAAAATTAAAGGTTTAGTTGTAGACTCTAGCAAAAACAGTGTTCTAGAGAAAAAGGACAAAAGCGTTATGGAACAATAAAAACGTTACTTTAACAAACTAAAAAACTCCCTTATCAGGGAGTTTTTTTAGTTTAATAGGCTTTCTAACTTAAATTTAAAAACCATGGACTTTCCTCCGCGGTCCACCACCAATTTAATGTTGGTTTCCTCCTCGTCATAAAACCGCTGACTCAACTCTTGCAAAGTCATGGTATGGGTTCCTTTATTGTTAATGGACAAAATAACATCGCCCACCAACAAGCCCGCTTTAAAGGCCGGAGAATCCTCCCGCAATTCAACAATGGTATAAGCTGGTTTTAAAGCAAACTTATAAATTGTATTGAACATGACCCTGTTGGAAGCATTCTTTTCGCTATCCTCAGTAGCATAGTCAAAAACTGGTTCTTCCTCCTTAATAACCCGCACCCCATTTTGTTCCAGCACAATGCCGCTTTTGTTATAATGAAACGGCTTCTTGAAGTTCCCGTTTTTTTTAATGGTCATTTTAAAATTGTGGTAATCCAAAACTATGTTGAAGCGTTTGAGCAATTCCCCTGAAATACTCCCGTTACGCTCTTTAAAATTCCTAGCCTCGGAAATTGCCACCGAATCGGGAAATGCCACATTAACTCTCTTTAGGTCAAACCCGCTGAGGGTGAATCGTCTTACCTTGGAGCGTTTGCCATGAATATTTCCACTAAGTCCCTTTCCTAAAAAGTCCTCAAAGAAATTATCATCCTGGGGCAATATTTGTTGAGAGGTATCCTCAAAAAGCCACAAGGCATCACTACTTCCCGTATCCACCAATAATTTCACCGGTATTTCAACGGAATCCACACACACCATTGCATCTATATATGGCTTGTTCTTAAACAAAACCAAGTCTAAAGTCTCACAGTTCTTACATTTTTTATAGACATAGGTTTCGGGCTTATGAAGTTTTAAATATTTAGAGCTATAGTTAATTTCCACAATGAAGTCCTTAAAAACATCATAGCCTATAATACCGTGGATACTTACTCCCAATCGCGGAGTGAAATTGATGGAATTGTCAAAGACCACATAAATATCCTGATTCACGTTAACCGCATCTCCTATTTTAAGCTTATTGTGGTTGGATTTTAGCGCCTCAATTTCACCATCTCCCCCAAGGCCTCTAAGATAAATGCGCTCACCGTTATTGATATGCAAAGAATCCGAAAGATTGAAAATATTGAAGAGAATGGGCTTGCTAACTCCAGAGTCCAACAAAAATGACAATTCCACCCCATTAACCTCCACAGGAATGATAATTAAGTTATTTATTAATTGAAATTTAACCTTGACATTATCTCGGGAAGGCATGTTAAAATTACCCTGGGCATTTAGGTTTATACCCAGCGTTAAGAAACACCATATAAAAACCCACCTAATTCGCATATTAACTAATTGACTATATACAATTTACAACCTTTTGAGATATTATCATTTTTTATGGTTTGTTTTTAAAAAAACTTTAAGATAATTTTCAGACCTTTGCCCTCTAAAATCAAGAAAACAATGCCATCTATTTCAAAAAAAGGGCATGAAATGCCTGAATCCCCTATACGAAAACTTGTTCCTTACGCAGAGCAAGCCTATAAAGACGGAAAAACTGTCTATCACCTAAACATTGGCCAACCCGATATCAAAACTCCTGAAGTTGCGTTGGATGCCGTAAAGGTGCATTCATTGGATATTTTGGCCTATACACGCTCTGAAGGTTCTGAAGGGTACCGCAAAAAAATTGCAGACTACTACGAAAAAAACAATATTCACGTAAAACACGACGATATCATTGTAACCACCGGAGGTAGTGAGGCCCTTATGTTTGCTTTCGGAAGTATAATGGACCCAGACGATGAGATCATTATTCCAGAACCTTTTTACGCCAACTATAATGGCTTTTCAAAGGCTTCTGATATTAATATTGTGCCTGTTATTTCTAAAATAGAGGACAACTTTGCTTTACCAGCCATTGAGGAGTTTGAAAAATTGATCACTCCAAAAACCAAGGCCATCTTAATATGTAACCCTGGAAACCCTACTGGGTACTTATACTCAAAGGAAGAAATCCAACAATTGGCACAAATAGTCATTAAGCATGACCTCTTTTTAATTGCCGATGAAGTTTACCGCGAGTTTGTTTATGACGGTAATGCGTTCTATTCCATTATGCAGGAAGATAGCATAAAGGACCATGCCATAATGATCGACTCGGTTTCCAAGCGCTACAGCATGTGTGGTGCCAGGATTGGATATTTGGTTTCAAGGAACAAAACCGTTATTCAAACCGCTTTAAAGTTTGCCCAAGCACGTTTAAGTCCTCCAACTTTGGCGCAAATTGCCAGTGAAGCGGCCCTTAACACGCCACAGAGCTATTTTGATGATGTGAATGAAGAATATGTACATCGTCGTAATACACTTATCAGAGAATTGGAAAAAATAGAAGGTGTAAAGGTAGCCAAACCCAATGGAGCATTCTACTGTATTGCAGAACTACCTATAGAAAACGCCGATAATTTTGCACAATGGCTTTTGGAAAAATTTGATGTTGATGGCGAAACCGTAATGGTGGCCCCTGCCGCAGGGTTCTATTCTACCCCAGGTGTTGGTCTTAACCAAATACGCATAGCTTACGTACTTAATGAAAACAGTCTTGTCAAGGCTGTAAACATATTGAAAGAAGCCCTAAAAGTTTACAATAGCTAAATGCTTATAGAACAAAATATATCCCTAAAGCCCTACAACACTTTTGGCATTGATGTTTCTGCTCACCACTTTGTGTCCGTGGCTTCATTGGAAGCTCTCAAAAGTGTTTTGGTAAACAACCAAGATTCCAAACCATTTATTTTGGGGGGCGGCAGCAATATGCTTCTTACCAAAGACATAAAGGATTTGGTAATTCATGTCAATTTAAAGGGAATAGAAATTGTTGAAGACAAGGACAACCATGTTTTAGTAAAGGCCTATGCTGGGGAAAACTGGCATGAGTTTGTACTATGGTGTTTAGACCGTGGTTTTGGAGGTGTAGAAAACCTGTCCTTGATACCGGGAAATATAGGAACGGCACCTATTCAAAATATTGGTGCTTATGGTGTAGAACTAAAGGACGTGTTTGAAAGATGCGAAGCTATTGACATCAACACCCAGGAGCTTGTAAGTTTTTCAAAGGAAGAATGTCGGTTTGGATATCGCGAATCCTATTTCAAGCAGGAAGCTAAAGGACGCTTTATCATTTGTAGTGTCACTTTAAAATTAACCAAAGAAAAGCACAATCTTCGCACTGAATATGGAGCCATTAAAGGGCAATTGGAACAAGACAATATTACAACGCCAAGTATTAGGGACATTTCCAATGCCGTAATAGCCATAAGGGAAAGCAAACTGCCCAACCCCAAAGAAATTGGCAATAGCGGTAGTTTCTTTAAAAACCCTGTGATTTCAAAAGAGCATTTTAAACAATTACAGGAAAACTTCCCAAACATACCAAGCTATGTTGTCTCTAAAGAGAAGGTTAAAGTGCCTGCGGGATGGCTTATTGAAACCGCTGGATTTAAGGGAAAAACCTTTGGAACCTATGGAGTCCATAAGCAACAGGCTTTGGTTTTGGTAAATTATGGTGGTGCGAAGGGCCAAGATATTTTGGAACTTGCACAACTTATTCAGGACACTGTTCAAAGACTTTTCGGAATCGCTATAGAGATGGAAGTCAACATTATATAAAAGAAGCCCCGATCTTTCGGGGCTTCCCTTCTATAGTAAATGTAATTGCGCTATTAACCTTTATCTGTTTAGGAAAGAAAACATTTTAACTATAGTATCTTTTAAAAGGTTTTTCAGCAATGTTTGTAATAGTAATATTTTGCTATTTTTACTACCTTTATTTATATACGTTTTAAAGAAGACTTTTAGATGTCACTGAAGTACTCTTAAAACCTTAATACACAAACCTTTTGAGCACATCTATTGAGCAGCATATTGTCGAACTTTTAGAAAAAGAAGACAAAACCGCCATAAATTTACTCTATAAATATTATAGCGATAGTCTTTATGGTGTCATATTAAAGGTCACAAACGATGAAGAACTTGCACAGGATGCCCTCCAGGAAACCTTTGTGAAAGTTTGGAAAAACGCTAAAAAATACGACCCCAAAAAAGCAAAACTGTTTACTTGGTTATACCGAATTGCCAGAAACACAGCCATCGACAAATTGCGAAGTTTCAACAATCGGTTTGAAAAGGAAGTCCAAATCGATCAATCCAACGTATATATATTACCAACAGCAAGTTTAAACCAAGATGTCCTTGATTTGAAAGAGCACGTTGGAAGATTGGACGAGAAGTACCAGATTGTATTGAAAGCCTTATTTTTTGAAGGCATGACGCAGCAGGAAGCCAGTGAAGAACTGGACATTCCCTTAGGTACCATAAAGTCTAGATTAAAAATTGGACTTAGAGAATTGAAAAAACTTTATGTTCATTAATGCAAAAAGCAATGGAAACAACATTACAATCTTTCTTGAAGTCTGACCTATTGGATAAGTACATCCTAGGAACAGCTGATGCTTCGGAGATTTTAGAAGTAGAACATTTTATTTCCAAATACCCAGAAGCCCATGACGAGTACATTAGATTGCAGGACAATTTAGAAATCCTTGCTAAATCCAATGCTGTTGAAGCTCCCCAGTTCATTTTGGATTCCATTCACAAAACCATCGAAAAAGAGGAAATCAAAAAGGAGACACCTGTTATCAGTTTGACACACACCCATGTAAGACGCAAAAAAACTTGGTATCGCTATAGTATTGCTGCAAGCATCGTAGCCTTTATCTTTGCTAGTGCCGCATTTTTACTGTACCAGCAGAACATCCTTTTAAAACAGGAAAACCAAGTGGTTGTGGATGAAATATTTGATTTGAGAAATGACATCCACGATAACAATGAAAAACTGGACAACCTCATGAGGCAATTCATGAAACTGAACAACCCAGAAACTGAAAAGTACGTGTTACGTGGCAATGATAGAGCTAAAGACTTAAAAACTGTAGCCTACATTAATGCCGTAGACAAAACCTCCATGATTGACGTAGTCTCCCTTCCACAACTACCGGAAGACCAGACCTATCAAATTTGGGCCGAATTACAGGGAAAAATGGTTAACCTAGGTATTTTGGACGCTTCAGACCGCAAATTAAAACCAATTCCTTATATGGAGGATGCCTTAGGACTTAGCATTACCATAGAACCCAAGGAAGGCCATGGCAATACTGCTTCCGCAGAAAACGAAGTCGCTGAAATCTCTTTGAAAAACAATTAAATAATTAATTGTACAGAAATAAAAACCTCGGATGTTCCGAGGTTTTTATTTTTTATTCCAATTCCACATCAGGCTTTTCAAAAAGTGCTTTATGAATAAAACCTGCCACTACGGCTCCCAAAATAGGCGCTACCCAAAACATCCATAATTGAGATATATAAGCCCCAGTTGCAAACAAGGCCTGACTCGTAGATCGGGCTGGATTTACTGAGGTATTGGTGATGGGAATACTGATTAAATGAATCAATGTTAAGGCTAACCCAATCGCTATAGGTGCAAATCCTTTAGGAGCTCTCTCATTGGTACTTCCCAAAATGATCAATAAGAAAAATAGGGTAAGTATAAATTCGGCCACAAACCCAGATAGCTTGGAATAGCCTCCTGGAGACAACTCTCCATAGCCATTGGCTGCAAAACTCCCCACGTCTGTAAAATTGGGCTGTCCAGAAACAATGATATACAACACTCCCGCAGCAGCAATGCCCCCAATAATTTGAGCAGCAAGATAACCAACCAAATCTTGAGCAGGAAATTTTCCTCCAGCCCACAACCCAAAAGTTACCGCCGGATTAAAATGCCCCCCGGAAATATGACCAACAGCAAAGGCCATGGTAAGCACGGTGAGTCCAAAGGCCAAAGCCACTCCTGCAAACCCAATACCCAAATCAGGAAAAGCGGCTGCAAAAATGGCACTGCCGCACCCTCCAAAAACCAACCAAAAGGTTCCAAAAAACTCAGCAAGTATTTTTTTCATAAGTTATAGTGTTAATAGTTAGTGTTTTAAATTTAACATTATTTTTCTTTCCATGTAACCTCTTGACACAAAATCCCCAAACAAACTACCAACAGTTGTTAACATCTGCCTGTAGAATTAGTCAGTTTACATCAAAATCTTTACCTTTGCAGAAACTTTTTACGCATGAAATTGTTACTCATTACACTAATCCTTTTAGGATTGGGAATCGCAGGAATTGCCATAAAAATATGGGCTAAAAAGGATGGCAAATTTGCCGGGACATGTGCTAGCCAAAACCCAATGCTTAACAAAAGTGGTGAAGCTTGTGGTTTTTGTGGAAAGACCCCAGACCAATTTGATAACTGCAACGAACCTCAACACTCCTAATTTTTAATGCTGATATTTGATATCCTATTCTACAGCTTTATTGTAGTTATCATTGTTCAAGCGTTTTATTATTTAGGGATTTTTCAAAAGTTTTCTTTTTCAAAAGCACCAAAAGGCTCCCCGAAGAGTTTTCCGGTATCGGTGATCATCTGTGCTAAAAATGAAGCGCAGAACCTTAGAGAATTCCTTCCTTCCATACTGCAACAGGACTACCCCAATTTTGAAGTGGTTCTTATCAACGATAGTTCCAATGACGACACATTGGAAGTCATGGAAACATTCAAAACCACCTATGACTTCATTAAAATTGTAGACGTTAAAAACGTTGAAGCCTTTTGGGGCAACAAAAAATATGCGCTTACCCTAGGTATAAAAGCCGCAAAAAATAAACATCTATTATTTACAGACGCCGACTGTAAGCCGGTATCCAACCAATGGATTACAGAAATGTGCAGTCAATTTTCAGATAGTAAAACCATTGTGATTGGCTATGGGGGCTACCAAAAAATTAAAGGGTCACTGCTTAATAAACTCATAAGGTACGAAACCCTTTTAACCGCAACACAATATCTTTCTTACGCAAAAATTGGGATTCCCTATATGGCCGTTGGAAGGAACTTGGCTTATAAAAGCGACACCTTTTACGAAGCCAGAGGTTTTATGAGCCATATCGACCTTAATTCTGGAGATGACGACCTATTTGTAAATGAAATTGCAACATCTGACAATACCGCTGTATGTACCTCCCCTGATAGTTTTACACTTTCAAAACCAAAAACCACTTTTAGCAGTTGGATTTTACAAAAACGCCGCCATGTAAGTACTGCCCAACGCTACAAAACCGAACACAAAATTGCCTTGGGTCTATTTTATGTTTCTCAATTTCTTTTTTGGTTATTAGCCATTCTATTACTGTCTTTTCAACATGAGTGGATTGTTGTTACTTGTTTGGTAGGCTTACGTTTTGTGATAACCAGCACCATTCTAGGCCTGTCTGCAAAAAAGTTGAATGAAACAGACCTTATAGTGCTATTTCCTTTCTTGGAGTTGTTTTTAATTGTGGCACAATTCTTTATATTTATAAAAAATCTAATCGCAAAACCTCATCATTGGAAGTAAAAGAAGCCATTGAAAAAGCCAAAAAAAATGACCAAATGGCATTCAATTTTTTGTTGGACACTTTTTGGAACGATGTATATGGCTTTCAATTGAAACGTACCGAAAATGAAAACGATGCTGAAGATATTAGCATTCAAACATTTTCAAAAGCCTTCGACAAAATAGACACTTATGATGACAATTACGTGTTTAAGACTTGGCTTATCGCCATTTCAAAAAACATTCATATTGATTTGTTGCGCAAACGAAAATCATCCATCACAAGCACCACAGCCCATGATGATGAAAATGAGTTTTACAATATAGTTGACGAGTCCCCTTCCCCCGAAGATAAGCTTATCACCGAACAGAATTTAGCCAAACTTTTAAGAGACATAAAAAAGCTAAAGCCTCATTACCAAGAAATTATCAACCTTAGATATTTTCAAGAACTGAGCTACAAGGAAATTTCAGAACAACTTCAAGAGCCCATTAACAATGTTAAGGTGAAACTCTTGCGGGCAAAAAAACTATTGGCAGAAATCATCACTAAAAAATAATGCCCTTCGATGTTAAAAAGCTAGGTCCGGGGTTACTTTTTGCTGGTGCAGCAATAGGCGTATCACATTTAGTACAGTCTACCAGAGCTGGCGCCGATTACGGCTTTGGACTTGTTTGGGCCTTATTGTTGGTGAACCTTTTTAAATATCCTTTTTTTCAATTTGGACCTCGCTATGCCATGGCTACTAGGGAAAGCCTTTTGGATGGCTACAAAAAACTGGGCAAAGGTGTACTTTTCACATACACAATGGTAACATTGGCTTCCATGTTCACCATTCAAACAGCAGTAACAATTGTTACCGCTGGATTGGCCCACAACCTCTTTGGAGACCTTATTTCCTTAGAAATGTGGACTGTGATTATTCTTTCAATATGCGTTATTATTCTTTTAAAAGGAAGATACAACTTTCTAGACAGGATAATGAAAGTAATTGTCGTCACCCTAACTATTAGTACTCTTATTGCTGTTGGACTAGCATTTACCGACAATTCAAAATCTATTTCCTTTTTTCAAATACTCCCAAAAAACCATTTGGAAATAGGCTTCCTAATAGCCTTTATGGGATGGATGCCTGCTCCATTGGATATTTCCATATGGCATTCCTTATGGACCATTGAGAAGAACAAACAGGTTAAGGGACTAACCGTAAAATCCTCTTTATTTGATTTCAACATTGGTTTTTTGGGAACCATTCTCATAGGATTGGGATTTTTAGCCTTAGGAGCTTTCGTCATGCACCAAAGCGGAGTTTCATTCAGCTCAAAAGCGGGTGAATTTTCAAATCAATTAATCACTATGTATTCCAAACATATGGGAGCATGGACCTATCCCATCATAGGAATTGCAGCTTTAACAACCATGTTCAGTACCACACTTACTACTATGGATGCCTCACCTCGTTCCATGGCACATAGCATAAAGCTTCTATTTCCGAAAACGCAGATGAAGGGATATTTTAGTTGGATGCTCCTTCTACTTTTTGGAACCATTTTTATCTTTTTCTTTTGGGCTTCAGAAATGGGTCTGCTTATCCAAATTGCGACTATACTTTCCTTTTTAACGGCGCCATTTTTCGCGATTGCCAATTATGTTCTTATCTGTAGTAAACATACACCAAAAGAATGGCGACCTTCCACCTTTATTCATATTTGGAGCCTATTGGGGATTGTTTTTCTTATAGGTTTTAGCGCGTGGTATCTTAGTACGATATAGCAAGGTATTACAATTATACTTTGTATCTTTGCGGTTGCAAATTACAGATTACATGAACACAGAAACTGCTTCAAATACGGTAACAGAAAGACAGCCAAAACCGAAATGGTTACGAGTGAAATTGCCTACCGGTAAAAAGTATACAGAGCTTAGAGGCTTGGTGGACAAATACAAATTGAATACCATTTGTACTTCTGGAAGCTGTCCAAACATGGGAGAATGTTGGGGAGAAGGTACCGCCACCTTTATGATTTTAGGAAATATCTGTACCCGTTCCTGTGGATTTTGCGGTGTAAAAACAGGTCGCCCAGAAACCTTGGATTGGGACGAACCTGAAAAAGTGGCACGCTCCATCAAGTTAATGAACATCAAACACGCTGTATTGACCAGCGTAGATCGTGACGATATTAAGGATATGGGAAGTATCATGTGGGCAGAAACCGTAAAGGCAGTTCGCCGTATGAACCCAGAAACCACCTTGGAAACTTTGATTCCAGACTTTCAAGGTATCGAACAACACATTGACCGCATTATTGACGTTGCTCCAGAAGTGGTATCGCACAATATTGAAACCGTAAGACGATTGACCAGAGAAGTACGCATCCAAGCGAAATACGACCGTAGTTTGGGTGTTTTGAAATATTTAAAAGCACAAGGACAACGTCGCACGAAATCTGGAATAATGTTAGGTCTTGGAGAAACTAGGGAGGAAGTTATTGAAACCCTACATGACCTAAAAGCAAATGATGTAGATGTTGTAACCATTGGTCAATATTTACAGCCAAGTAAAAAACATCTTCCGGTCCAAGAATTTATTACTCCTGAGCAGTTTAAGGAATATGAAACTATAGGTTTGGAATTAGGTTTCAGACATGTTGAAAGTAGTGCCTTGGTAAGATCTTCCTACCATGCGCAAAAACACATCCACTAGTCATGATTAGGGTTGCCATTAATGGGTTTGGTCGAATTGGCCGACGCGTGTTCAGACTCATACAAAATCACCCCAACCTAAGTGTAGTTGCCATAAATGATTTAGCAGACGCCCATACCTTAAGCCATTTGCTAAAATATGACAGTATTCATGGCGTATTACCAAACGAAGTGTCTTGGGATGACAAGCATATCATTGTCGACGGTCAATTAATTCCTTTACTCAATCACAAGCACCCCAAAGCAATTGATTGGAGTCCATATGATGTAGATTTCACTATTGAATCTAGTGGAAAGTTTAAAACCATCGAAGATTTAGAATGGCATTTAAAAAATGGTGCAGATCGAGTGATTCTATCGGTTCCCCCATTAGATGATAGCATCAAGACCATTGTGATGGGTGTGAACGATCATTTATTGGATGGCACTGAGAAAATTATTTCCAACGCCTCCTGTACTACCAACAATGCAGCCCCAATGATGGCAGTTATCAAGGAACTTTGCGGAGTTAAACAGGCCTATATTACCACCGTTCACTCCTACACCACCGATCAAAGCCTACACGACCAACCCCACAAAGACTTAAGACGAGCACGCGCTGCCGGACAATCTATTGTCCCAACGACCACAGGTGCTGCCAAAGCATTGACCAAAATTTTCCCCGACCTTTCCAATGTTATTGGAGGTTGTGGGATAAGAGTACCTGTTGCCAATGGTTCATTGACGGACATCACTTTTAATGTAAAAAATACCGTATCAATTGAACAGATTAATGAAGCGTTTAAAATAGCTTCCGAAACACACCTCAAGGGCATTTTAGAATACACCGAAGACCCCATCGTATCCATCGATATTGTAGGAAATCCCCATAGTTGCATCTTCGATTCCCAGATGACTTCCGTGATAGAAAACATGGTAAAAATTGTTGGCTGGTATGATAACGAAACTGGATATTCTTCAAGAATTTTGGATTTAATTTGCAATTTATCGGACAAATCATAACTTTTATCGAATAAATATTTATATTTGTTACAATAAAAGTGGTCTGAATATGTCCCAAATTAAGTACTTCATCCTTATTTTAGGCTTCAGTTGTTGGCTTCAGCTGGGAGCGCAAAACAATGCTGATGATCGTGATTTATTGCAAATGCGCATTGAAAATCTTATCACCCATGCTTCATTAAATAATAGCCGTGGTGATTATTACAGCGCAAAGGAAAATCTTACAAAAGCCTTGGAAATTGCAAAAACCATCGGCAATAAACAAAGCGAAGGTATCATCCACACAAAGATTGCCAAACTGCAATATACCATCCAAGAACCTCAAGAAGCCATGGTCTCTCTTTTAAGAGCTGCCGAGATACAAAGAGAGATTGAAGATTACGCCAATTTGGCCATTACATACAATGTTTGGGGGGTTATCTCCTACAGTAATAAAGAATACCAAACAGCTTTGGATTATTTCCATTCAGCAAAAACCAAATTTGAAGAGGAGGATCTAGAAGAATACATTCCAGAGGTATGCCTTAACGAGGCTAAGGTGTACATAAAAATGGAAGACTACAAACAGGCCAAAGCCCAATTGGAAAAAGCCATTGTTCTTGCCAAAAAATACAATCAAAGTAATATTTTAAGTAGCGCACTTATCAACAGTGGGAAAGTGCTGCAAAAACTTGGCAATAGCGATTTAGCGCTTTCGGCAACCAATGATGGATTAAAAATTGCTCAACAAAACAAGCTTATTGAAAGTTTGAATGAAAGTTACCTTACATTGAGTGACATTTACCAATCTGAAAACAACTATAAGCTTGCCAACGAATTTCTTGTCAAGCATATCAAGTTATCAGACTCTATATTGGATATCAAGCGTGAGAACTTAAGCCCTGAAAAACGCACACAATTTATAAGTGAATATAAAGATGCGGAAAACCAACAGTTAAAAGCTCAAATGGAGCAAAAGAATGCCGATAGCAACCTTACCAAAATCACCACTATTTTGAGTATTGCCCTTATTACCATTCTTTCATTATTAACTCTTTCGCTATACAAAAACAACAATATTAGGCTTAAGACCAACAACATGCTTCACAAGAAAAATGATGAGTTGGTATTGGCTAAGGAAAAGGCTGAATTGGCTTCCAAAACAAAAGCCAATTTCCTTTCAACCGTAACCCATGAGCTAAGGACACCTTTGTATGCCGTGACAGGTTTAACCAATATGCTTTTGGAAGAACACCCAAAACCAGAACAGATACCTCACTTGAAATCCTTGAAATTTTCTGGAGATTATCTTTTAACCTTCATCAACGACATTCTGCAGATCAATAAAATTGAAGCCAATAAAGTAGATTTAGACCCTGAAATTTTTGATTTGAAGAAGAAAGTTGGCAATGTTATTTCTGCCCTTAACAATTCGGCTGTAGACAATAACATTACCATGCACTTTGAGTACGACAAAGACCTTCCTCGCACCTTTGAGGCCGATCAACTTAAGATTTCACAAATCTTGATCAACCTTATTGGTAATGCCATAAAGTTTACCAAAGATGGAGATATTTGGGTTCGTGTTACCAAAATCAATGAAAAAGACGGTGTTTATGGTGTAAGATTTGAAGTGGAGGACAACGGTATAGGAATCACCAAAGAAAAACAGGAGCACATGTTTGAAAGTTTCTCTCAAGGCTCCATTCAAATAAACCGTAAATACGGAGGAACCGGGCTTGGACTTTCCATTGTGAAAGGCCTTATAGAAATCCTAAAAGGAAAAATCTACCTGAAGAGTGAGCTCGGTAAAGGATCTACCTTCATTTTTGAAGTGCCAATGGCTTATGCTGAAAAGCTTGAGACCATCGCGAAGCCAAACTATTCAAATAACATCAATCAATTGGATTTAAGCAACGTTAAAATTTTAGTTGTCGAGGACAACAAAATTAACCAAATGATCACGAAGAAGATTTTGAACAAAATGAACCTTCATTGCGATGTCGTGGACAATGGTGAAGATGCCGTTGATAGAGTAAAAGAAGTGAACTACAGTGTTGTTTTAATGGATATCCACATGCCAGGAATTAGCGGATTGGAAGCCACCAAAATCATAAGAACTTTTGACAAAGAACTTACCATATTTGCCCTTACAGCTGTAACCTTGGAAGACAAAATGCATGAGTTTGATGAAGCCGGTTTCAACGATATCATCTCAAAACCGTTTAAGCAGGAAGATTTTGAGAAGAAGTTATTCAACGCCCTAAGTAACCAGAATCAGGCTTCTACCATTTAATTTTAAAATTGGCTAACGAAGGTGTTCACTTTTGAATTAAACAATTCTGGTTTATCCAACTGTACTTCTATGGGTAAATAGAACAAGTTATCTTGATTTTTAAAATGTGGAGATAGACGCATATAATCCTTTTCCGTAGTGATGATTAATCCTTCGTTTTTCAACATGTCAATCTCACTATCGGAAAAATCGTGATGATCCTTAAAATTTAAGTGTTTAAATTCTAACTGAAAGGATTCCAAATATTCCAATAAAGGCTTCGGATTGGCTATACCCGTAACCAAGCTAAACGTTTTGCCTGTTAACAAATCAAGAGACATTTCTTCCTTTTTGCCTTTAAGTTCTTTAGCATAATCTATGGAACTAAAAAACACCTCCTGTCCTTCATTAGGTTTTAATTGCTTGATGATTGTTGCTTTTTCAACCTCATCCAAATTCTTTGGACATTTGGTTACTACAATCACATCGGCTCGTTTGGCACCAGATCTTGGCTCTCTTAAATCGCCTGTAGGCAACAAAATATCATTCGCGTATAATTTGGAATACGAAGTCAACAATACATAGAACCCAGCCTTTACTTTTCGATGTTGAAAGGCATCGTCCAACAAAATAACTTCAGGAGCATTTTTTAACTGGCGTAATTTAGCAATCCCATGACGTCTGTCCTCGTCTACACAAACCAATAGATCTTCAAACTTAGAATGAAACTGGAAAGGTTCATCACCGATATCTTCCACTTTCGTGTCGTCATTGGCCAAAAGAAAGCCCTTGGTTTGTCTTCTATACCCCCTACTCAAAGTTGCAAGAGATTTTTCTTTCCCTAACAACCTTACCAAATATTCTATCATGGGGGTTTTACCAGTACCTCCCACACTTAAATTACCAACTGCTATAACTGGAAAATTATATTCCGTGGATTCAAAAACACCAACATCATACAATTTATTACGCAACCAAGTGACCACATAGTAAACAGGAACAAAAGGTAACAAGAGCTTTCGGAGTAAGTGCATAAATGACTATTTAAAACAGCATTGAATTGGTTTGGCAATATAATCAATATTTAAATCATGCCTCTTTCCAATTTCTATGCCTTACAAAACTGTGGAGCGTTTCACTTTATTTTTATCTTTGAAAAAACTCTACTTTTATGTTGATAAAAGATGTCATTGCGCATTTGGAAGATTTGGCCCCAACGGCCTATGCAGAAGATTTTGACAATGTAGGCCTTTTGGTTGGAGACAAAAACACTCCCCTAAAAGGTATTTTGGTAACTTTAGACACCTTGGAAGCGGTGGTCGATGAAGCTATTGAAAACAACTGCAATCTCATTGTAAGTTTCCACCCCATCATTTTTAAAGGCTTGAAAAAGTTAAATGGCAACAGCTATGTAGAGCGCGTGGTCATAAAAGCCATTCAGCACAATATTGCCATTTATGCCATCCATACAGCACTAGACAATGCTCTGCAGGGAGTGAACGATATTATCTGTAATCAATTAGAATTACATTCCAAAGAAATATTGATTCCGCAAAAAAGCACCATAAAAAAACTGACCACTTATGTTCCAACACAATCTGCCGTTCAGTTACGGGAAGCTTTATTTGCAGCGGGAGCTGGCAGCATAGGTAATTACGATCAATGCAGTTTTAATACAGAAGGCACTGGAACTTTTAAAGGCAATGCCTCCTCCAGCCCTACCAAAGGAGAAAAGGAAGTATTGCATTACGAACCAGAAACCCAAATTTCGGTAACCTTTCAAAAACATCACGAATCAAGTACTCTAAAGGCACTTTTTTCGGCTCATCCGTATGAGGAAGTAGCCTATGAAGTGCAAACTCTGGACAATATCAACCAAACCATTGGCATAGGTATGATTGGGCGATTGGAAAAAGAAATGGATCCCATTCCTTTTTTAAACTATGTCAAAGAAAAAATGAATGTATCGGCAATTAGACATACCGAACTCCCACAAAAACCTATCAAAAAAGTAGCGGTGTTAGGGGGCTCCGGAAGTTTTGCCATTGGTGCAGCCAAAGCAGCCAAAGCTGACATCCTAATTACTTCAGATTTAAAATATCATGACTTCTTTTTGGCCGAAAACCAAATTATTTTGGCAGATATAGGTCATTACGAGAGCGAACAGCACACAAAAACATTTTTAGCGGACTATCTATCAAAAAAAATTACTAATTTTGCAGTCGTTTTATCGATGACAAATACCAATCCAGTAAAGTATTTATAATTATGGCAAAAAAAGCTGAAGCTTCTGTTGAAGAACGATTAAGAGCGTTATACGATTTACAATTAATCGATTCCAGAGTAGACGAGATCAGAAACTTAAGAGGCGAGCTTCCTTTGGAGGTAAGAGACCTTGAAGATGAAGTAGAAGGATTAAATACAAGACTTGAAAAATTAGGTTCAAATCTTGAAATGATTGATGAGGAAATCAAAGGGAAGAAAAATTTAATTGAAGAAGCCAAAGCTTTGATTAAAAAATACAGTGAGCAACAAAAAAATGTTAGAAATAACAGAGAATACAACTCATTGACTAAAGAAATAGAGTTTCAGGAATTGGAAATTCAATTGGCCGAAAAACACATTAAAGAGTTCAAGGCGCAAATTGAGCAGAAAAAAGAAATCATTGCTGAAACCAAAGACCGTCTTAAAGACCGTCAAACCCACCTTAAGCACAAGCGCAGTGAGTTGGACGCTATTTTAGCCGAGACTGAAAAAGAAGAACAAGCTTTACTTCAAAAATCTGAAGAATACCAAGAGCAGATTGACTCTAGATTGGTAAAAGCTTACCAAAGAATCCGTAGCAATGTAAAGAACGGATTGGCCGTTGTGCCAATTGAAAGAGGCGCTTCAGGAGGTTCTTTCTTTACAATTCCACCGCAAATTCAGGTTGAAATTGCTTCTCGTAAAAAAGTAATTACAGACGAGCACAGTGGACGTATTTTGGTAGATGCGCAGTTAGCCGATGAACAAAGAGAGAAAATGGAAAAATTGTTCTCTAAACTTTAGACCATCATAAAACTTCATATAAAAATCCCTAGCCTATCGGTTAGGGATTTTTTTTGTGACCACTTTCTTATAGTTTCAAATAAGGTTTTCCAAAATCGCACGACTATTAAAAGAAAAACACCATGAAATCCATCAGCACCTTTATCATTGCCCTCTTGTTTTTTAGTTGCAACAACCATGCGCAGATAAACCCGAAACAACAAGCCTTAATGAATGTAGAACCTGTTGAAGTCCCAATGGAAAACGGTTTGGCCCGCGCCTATTTTGCCAGCGGATGCTTTTGGTGTGCCGAAGCCATTTACGAAAGTGTCAAAGGCGTAGAAGAAGCTATTTCCGGATATTCTGGCGGCCACTCAGAAAACCCTACGTATGAAGACAGCAACACAGGGCGCACAGGTCATGCCGAGGCTATTGAAGTCATTTACGATCCTAAAGTAGTAGATTTTGCAACCTTGATCGATGTTTACTTTAACTCACAGGATCCAACCCAATTTAACGGGCAAGGACCTGACAGAGGCAGCCAATATCGCTCCATTATTTTTTACCAAAATGATGAACAGAAACAAATAGCCATTGACAAAAAAGCTGCTTGGGCCAAAAAGCTAAACACTGAAATTGCTGCTGAAATCATGCCTTTCCAAAAATTTTGGGAAGCCGAGGCCTATCATCAAGATTTTGAAAAGAGAAACCCCAATCACCCTTACATCAAAAATGTCTCCCAACGCCGTTTGGAAAATTTCAAACGCACATGCCCTATGCTCATCAAAAATGATGATGAATAAAGATTAAATTCAACAGAAAAAGCCCACCAAGAAAGTGGGCTTTAAGCTGCAATAACAGTATACTATTAAACAATTATCGCCTAGATTGAACTAATTTACCTGTCACACGCTCTCCATTCACTGTTAGCACATAAATGAGCGTATTGTTTTGCAAGGCTGGTAAGTTGACATTATATGAGTTTTCACCCTGCTTTAAATCTCCTTCAAAAACCATTTTAACACGTTGCCCCAGTAAATTCATCAATTCCAAACTTCCCTTAGAATCTTCGGGTGCCAAAACCTTAAAGTTCACTTGATCGTTAAATGGATTTGGATATGCTTTGATAATGGTTTTGGATGGGAGCTGTTTTATGGAAGTGTCTTCAGGAATAGCCGTACTGGCCATTCTAGCTTCCGCACTTAGACAATCAGAATCACCACATGAAACACTTGAGGACACACAACCTGTAGTTGTGTCACGCACTAAAATCCCAGATACAGATCCCGCCGCTAAATCCATAAATTCTGGACTGCTCTGGTATGTAGCCCCTCCATCAGTACTATATTCATAATCACCACCCAATGGACTTAAAAAAGTAATACTTCCGGTATCTGGACCACACAAAGAAGGTTCAACCACACAAATTGTTGGTGCAGAAGGAGGATCTGTATCTGATGTCACGGTTACCATATCCGTATCAGAACAGCCATTGTCACCATCTGTCACAGTAAGAAAATAGATACCAGAGGAGCTCACAGAGACATCTTCATTGGTACCAATAATAGCATCGGAACTATCCTTCCATTCATAACTCAATGACGCATTTGGATTGTCACTGGTCCCACTACCGTCCAAGGTCACAGAAGTAGTTGCACAAGTAAGCTCCATATCAGAACCTGCCTCTGCCACTGGTGACACTACGTCTTGATTTACCGTCACAGAATCCGTATCGGAACATCCATTGTCACTATCCGTTACTGTGAGCGAATAGATCCCCGGAGAATCCACAGTAACATCTTCATTGGTACCGATGATAGCATCTGAACTATTCCTCCATTCATAGCTCAATGACGCATTTGGATTGTCACTGGTTCCACTACCATCCAAGGTCACGGATGTAGTTGTACAGGTTAGCTCCATATTAGAACCTGCCTCTGCTACTGGTGATTCTACATCTTGATTTACCGTCACTGAATCTGTATCGGAACATCCATTGTCACTATCCGTCACTGTAAGAGAATAGGTCCCTGGGGAGCTCACAGTAACATCTTCACTGGTACCTATAGTAGCATCTGAACTATCCTTCCATTCATAGCTTAAAGACGCACTTGGATTGTCACTGCTTCCACTACCATCCAAGGTCACGGAAGTCGTTGTACAGGTTAGCTCCATATCTGAACCTGCTTCTGCCATTGGCGATTCTACATCTTGAGTTACCGTCACTGAATCTGTATCGGAACACCCATTGTTACTATCAGTCACCGTGAGGGAATAGGTCCCAGGGGAGTTCACAGTAACATCTTCACTGGTACCAATGGTAGCATCTGAACTATCTTTCCATTCATAGCTCAATGACGCACTTGGATTGTTACTGGTTCCACTACCGTCCAAGGTCACAGAAGTCGTTGTACAGGTAAGCTCCATTTCAGAACCTGCCTCTGCCACTGGTTGAATTGCTGGACTAATGGTTCTCATAAAAGTATTGGTACACCCTCTAGAATCTGTAATAAGAACCGTATAAGTACTTGCTGCCAATGCAGAATAGGTCGTCGACCCTCCTACTTGCAACTGAACACCTGTACCTCCATTCAATTGTACGGAATACGGTGGAACCCCACCAAAAGGAGACACTTGAATAGAACCTCCTGTTGTACAATCAGCGTCTACAACACTTAAAGTTCCGTTTACACCTGTTTCCACTGTTATTGCATCTAAAGTTCCACATTTGGG
This sequence comes from Mangrovimonas sp. TPBH4, assembly GCF_001280505.1. Classification (GTDB taxonomy): domain Bacteria; phylum Bacteroidota; class Bacteroidia; order Flavobacteriales; family Flavobacteriaceae; genus Mangrovimonas_A. Next base: position 280,462 of record NZ_LBIO01000037.1, on the reverse strand, counting down.
ATTAATTCCTCCTGGATCATTGGCTAAGGATTCACAGGTAGCGTTAGGACTAGCTGAAGTCCAGGCTAAATACAAATCAGTAATCTCCAAAGAGGTATCACAAGTCACTTCAATTTCTGTTGAAGATACTAGTGTTGTCGTTGAATTCGGAGGTATCGGTCCCACACATGCAAAAATAGGCTCGGGCTCTCCAATTTCGTCTCCCTCCGAATCATACCTATGTAAGTAGCCCCAAAATGCGAATGATGTACGAGTTGATCCTGTTTTATTATAAATAGACAACTCCAATAATCTTGTCCCTGTACAATTACAAGGATCCTCATCTGGTGCGGGTAATGCAGCCCCAACTAATTCCAAATCTTTAGAGGTACAAGAAATATCGTCTGGAGGAAAAGTGATATCTCCTTGCCCAAAAGTAATGGTCGTAAAAAAAAGAACGATGATCAACATTGTCCTTTTTAAGATAAAATATAATAATTGAGGAAAAGAAATGTTTTCGAGTAACGGTATTGCACAGTACTCTTTACCAAAAATTGTTGTTTGTGTTTTCATTGGTCTTAGAATTAAATTGGTTATTAAATAATGCCTAGGTAAATCCCTGATAGATGAATGAGGTTCTAAAACCAAACACAAGAAAATATAAGTCAACAGCTATTGGAGCTTTGCCTCTAACATAAATACCTCGAAATAGTGTTTAATTGATAGCAAAAATTCTACACAATCACAGAAGATGTTGGTGCTTGTTTGCTATTAATAAAATTTTATTGGAAAGAATTGCGAACTAAGTTCAGCTCGACTTTCATATATCTAAACTAATTTTAAAAAATGCGTCAACAAAATAAAACCGTTAGACAACAAATATTAACTTTAATTTACTGATTTTCAGAAGAATACAGCCACAAGACACCGATTTAAAGTGCTCATTTTCAAGAAAATTTGGGTTAAAACCATCCAAACCTAATGCTTCAACCGTATATATTATAAATATCCCGCTGTATGCGTCTATATATATTGAAAGCGCTTCTACCATTGGTCGAAGCGCTTTTTCTTTACATATTCCTTTAAGAACTATCCCTCAAAATCAATCTTTCTGTGGGTGCCATCACAATACGGTTTATTACTGGAGCTCCCACAACGACAAAAAGCTGTTGTTTTATCCTTGGTTTCACTTTTCCCATCCGCATGGGTCACGTTTAAGGTGCCATGTACTAATAAGGGGCCATTTTCCATGACTTCAACTTCGGTTTCCATAATTGTACTATTATCTTGTTCTGTATTGTTCATATAAAAGCTCAACGCTCCGGAAGGGCATTTTTTTACTTGGCTTACCAAGTTTGATGTACTCGCAGCTTGAATCTTAATCCACGGTTTATCCTGAGGCTGGAAAACATCAGGCAAGCCCTTCACACAAATTCCGGAATGAATACATTTTTCTGCCTCCCAAATGATAGTCACCTCGCCATTGGTATATTCCTTTCTAGCACTCATACTTACAGGTTTTCTTAAAGATACAAATTTCATGTTGAAATCTACCCTCAATTACACTTCATTCCTAGATTTATAATTCCTATTTTTGTGAACAACCCAAAATATTTTTACAATTGTCTACATATAAATCAGGTTTGAATTTTGCCAAAGAACTAGACCAAAATGACGACCTCGCACAATACAGAACCCAGTTTCACATCCCAAAAGATTCACAAGGAAACGAGCTAATTTACCTTTGCGGAAATTCACTAGGACTACAACCCAAAACTACAAAATCTTACATTGATCAAGAATTGGAAGATTGGGCCAATCTAGGGGTTGAAGGCCATACCGATGCCAAAAACCCATGGATGCCCTACCATGAATTCCTAACGGAAAACATGGCTAAAGTTGTTGGCGCCAAACCTATCGAGGTAGTGACCATGAACACCCTTACTGCCAACCTACATTTCATGATGGTGTCCTTTTACAAACCTACCCCAAAACGCTATAAAATTGTCATCGAATCTGATGCGTTTCCTAGTGATAAGTATGCTGTAGAGTCACAACTACGCCACCATGGTTATGACGATAAGGAAGGTTTGATTTTATGGACTCCAAGAGAAGGAGAAGAATTGCTGCGCTATGAAGATTTACAAGCAATTTTGGACGGCCATGGCGATGAGATTGCCTTGATCATGATTGGAGGGGTCAACTACTATACAGGACAATATTTCGATTTAAAACGTATCACGCAAATGGGGCATCAACATGGTTGTATGGTTGGTTTCGACTGTGCCCATGGAGCCGGAAATGTGCAACTCAACCTTCACGATTCGGGAGCCGATTTTGCCGTTTGGTGTACCTATAAGTACCTCAACTCAGGACCAGGAAGTTTGGCAGGTGCCTTTGTGCACGAACGCCATGCCCATGACAAAACCCTCAACCGTTTTACCGGCTGGTGGAGTCATAATAAACAAACACGTTTTAACATGCGTCATGAGTTTGACGTCTTACCGGGAGCAGAAGGTTGGCAATTGTCCAACCCTCCTATTCTTTCCTTAGCGGCTATCAAGGCCTCCTTGGACATCTTTGGAGAAGTAGGCATCGAAAAACTATCTAAAAAATCGAAAGAACTAACTGGCTATTTTGAATTTTTGTTGAAAGAACTTGGCGAGGACACCATTAGAATCATCACTCCAGAAAATCCAGACGAGCGTGGCTGCCAATTGTCTATTCAAGTAAAAAATGCCGATAAAAATCTACATAAAAAATTAACCGAAGCTGGTGTGATTAGCGACTGGAGAGAGCCCGACGTGATTCGTTGCGCTCCCGTGCCGCTTTACAATTCTTTTCAAGATGTGTACCACATGGTAGACAAGTTAAAAGCTATTTTAAATTAAACACACCGTCTGACGTTTGACAACTAAAAATGAATAACACACAACAACATATATTGATTATTGGCGCCGGACTTTGCGGAAGTCTTTTAGCCCTTCGTCTTGGACAAAGAGGTTATAAGGTAACCGTTTATGAAATGCGCCCCGATTTGCGAAAAGTAGATATTAGTGCTGGACGCTCCATTAACCTAGCCTTTTCAGACCGTGGCATCAAGGCCATGAATATGGTAGGTATTCAAGACCAAATTGAGCCCTTGTGTATTCCAATGAACGGGAGAATGCTCCACGACTTGGAAGGCAACACGTCTTTCTCTCCCTATAGTGGAAGACATGAGTACATCAATTCCATATCAAGAGGAGGCCTAAATGCTTTGTTATTGGACGAAGCCGAAAAGCATGAAAACGTCACCATTCATTTCAACAAAAAATGCAAGTCGGTTGACTTTGAAAATACCACAGCACTTTTTAAAGACTACGATACCAATACCGAATTTGAAGCAAATGCCGATGTCATCTTCGCCACGGATGGCGCCGGTTCTGCCATGAGAAAAAGCTATTATTTAGGCAAAAAGTTCCTATTTAGCTTTTCACAGAATTACCTAACGCATGGCTATAAGGAATTAAGTATTCCTCCAACCGAAGACGGTGGTTTTAGAACCTACAAAAACGCCCTTCACATTTGGGGTCGTGATGCCTTTATGCTCATCGCCCTTCCAAATTTAGATGGTAGTTTTACGGTAACACTATTCTTAAGTTTTGATGAAGGCGAATACAATTTCAATAATTTAACCACAAAAGAGCGTGTTGAAGAATTCTTCTCAACCTACTTTAAGGACGCTTTGGAATTGATGCCAAATCTAGCTGAAGAGTTTTTTGAAAACCCAACAGCGCCACTTGGTACCGTAAAATGTTCACCTTGGCATTACAAAGGTAATACCCTATTGATGGGAGATGCCGCCCATGCCATTGTACCGTTTTATGGACAGGGCATGAATGCTTCTTTTGAAGATGTCACCGAATTGGATAAGGTTTTGGAAGAAGGCCACACCGATTGGGAAACCATTTTTAAAATCTACGAAGCCAACAGAAAAAAAGATACCGATGCCATAGCCGATTTGGCCATCGACAATTTCTTTGAAATGAAAGGCCACGTGAACAAGGCCAATTTCAGGGAAAAACGCCAATTGGAAATGGCCCTTGAAAAAACCTTCCCAACTGAATATTCCTCAAAATATTCCCTAGTAACCTTCAATGAAGAATTGGGCTATCAAGAAGCCATGTTACGTGGAAGAGCCCAAGACAAGGCCATCTTAAATATGTTGGCCGACGGCATTATTTCCAATGTTGAAGACATGACCGAAGCAGAACTTAAAGAAACCTTAGAACACATAAAAACCGCTACCGAGAACATTTTGGAAGACGACAGAATAGCGGGAATGAAACAATAAGCATGAGCGAAGAAAAGAAAGTAACCCCTAGAGGCGCCTACCCACACGTAAAGGTAGTTGGCGATTTTATTTTTGTTTCCGGAACCAGTTCCAGAAGACCAGACAACTCCATTGCCGGTGTAGAATTGGTAGATGAAATGAACACCAAAATTTTCAATATTGAAGTACAGACCCAAGAGGTTTTAAAGAATATTGATAAAACCCTACAAACCGTTGGAGCCAGCTTAAAAGATGTGGTAGACGTTACCACATTTTTGGTAAACATGAATGACTTTGCAGGCTACAACAAAGCCTATGGCGAGTTTTTCGACAAGGGCACTGGCCCTACAAGAACCACTGTGGCCGTACACCAATTGCCACATCCGGATTTGTTGATTGAAATAAAAGTAACGGCTTATAAAAAGGCTTCGGAATAAAGACATACAACCAAGAATCATATAGAACCTTTCAACTTAGTTCTTCTATCTGTTAAAGAAATGAATATCCAAAATTATATCAACGGTGAATTCCTCCCACCTTCCTCAGAAAGTTGGTTAGACAATTATTGTCCAGCCAATGGTGAAGTCTATGGTCAAATTCCAAACTCGTCCAAAGAAGATGTAGAAAATGCGTATATCGCAGCCAAATCGGTTTTTCCTACGTGGTCGCAAACCACTTTGGAAGAACGCAGCAGAATTCTCCTAAAAATTTCAGAACTGATAGAAGCCAATTTGGAAGATCTTGCCAAAGCTGAAAGTATCGATAATGGAAAACCGCTAAGTCTAGCCAAATCCATTGACATCCCAAGAGCGGCCAGCAATTTCCGTTTCTTCGGAAATGCCATTACGCAATTCGCTAGTGAAAGTCACGAAAGCGTAGGCCAACAAGCTGTGAACTATACGCTACGTCAACCTATTGGTGTAGTAGGCTGTATTTCCCCTTGGAATCTGCCTTTATATTTATTCACTTGGAAGATAGCTCCAGCTATTGCAGCCGGAAACTGCGTAGTTGCCAAACCCAGTGAGATCACCCCTATGACAGCTTACCTTTTGGGAGCTATTTGTAACCAAGCAGGCTTGCCAAAAGGTGTTTTAAATATTGTCCACGGATTGGGAACCTCAACTGGACAAGCCATTATTGAGCATCCAGACATCAAAGCCATTTCCTTTACGGGAGGCACTGCTACCGGAGCGCATATTGCCAAAGTTGCAGCACCAATGTTCAAAAAACTCTCGCTGGAATTAGGCGGCAAAAATCCAAACATCATTTTTGCAGATTGCGATTATGAGGATATGCTAAAAACAACCGTTCGGTCTTCATTTGCCAACCAAGGACAAATCTGTTTATGCGGTAGCCGAATTTTTGTGGAACGACCTATTTACGAAAAGTTCAAAGCCGATTTTGTTGCGAAAGTAAAGGCCCTTAAAATCGGCCATCCATCTGAATCATCAACCAATATTGGGGCTTTAGTATCCAAACCCCATATGGAGAAAGTTATGAGCTATATTGACATTGCCAAAGAAGAAGGCGGCACGATTCTTTGCGGAGGAAAGCAAGTAACTGTTGAAGGCTATGAAAATGGTTATTATTTAGAACCAACCGTTATAGAAGTCCCTACTGACGAATGTCGCGTAAACCAAGAAGAAATTTTTGGTCCGGTGGTGACCATCATGCCTTTTGACACGGAAGATGAAGTACTACAGATGGCCAATAAAGTTACCTACGGCTTATCCTCTACCCTTTGGACCAACGATTTAAAACGCACTATGCGTATGAGTCAACAACTACAAGCAGGAATCGTTTGGGTGAACACCTGGTTGATGAGAGATTTGCGCACGCCTTTTGGCGGTGTTAAAGCTTCAGGAGTTGGTAGAGAAGGTGGTTTTGAAGCCTTGCGTTTCTTTACCGAAGCCAAGAATGTATGTATTAAATATTAGAAAGAAACTCTGTCACCTCGAGCGCAGTCGAGAGGTTAAAATTATGAAAGTGTATTTTGTTTACATATTACTGTGCTCAGATAATCTTACCTACACGGGGGTCACCAAAACTTTAATAATATCGAACACGCTATCTAGTTTGAAAAGAAATTAGCTTTGGTCAACGAAGCCATTAAATTGCTTCAAATATTATCCAAATGTCGAATCATCATACATTCAAAATACAAGTCTTAAGGTCGCTACAGCGCTAGACCTGACATCAATTATAAAATAAATTTAAACATGAATTTAAACTTAAACAATAAATACGCTTTGGTTTGTGGGAGTACCGCAGGTATTGGAAAAGCCACAGCCATTGAGTTAGCAAAGGAAGGTGCCAAAGTTACTTTGGTAGCCCGAAACGAAGATAAATTAAAAGCAGTTCTTGCCGAATTACCAAACAGCGAAAACCACTCCTATATCGTTGCCGATTTTTCCAATCCGGAAGCACTGCAACAAAAGGTGACTGATTTTATTTCAGCACATCATGGCTTCCATATTTTGGTAAACAATACAGGTGGTCCAGCTGGAGGCCCTGTTTTCGCTGCCAAATTGGAAGAATTTGAAAGTGCCTTTACCAATCATTTAAAGTGCAACCATGTGTTGGCACAAGCGGCGGTTCCATTTATGAAAGCCGAAGGTTTTGGACGTATCATCAATGTGATTTCCACCTCGGTAAAACAACCTTTGGACGGACTTGGTGTGAGCAATACCATTCGCGGGGCTGTTGCCAACTGGAGTAAAACTTTGGCCAATGAATTGGGACAATTTGGTATTACGGTAAACAACGTATTGCCTGGTGCTACCGGAACTGAGCGTTTGACAGAAATCATCAAAAACAAATCGGCTAAAACTGGCACCAGTGAAGAAGCAGCTGCCGATGCCATGAAACAAGCCGTTCCTGCAAAACGTTTTGCACAGCCAGAAGAGTTGGCTTATGCCGTAACGTTTTTGGCCAGTGAATGTGCCAGCTATATCAACGGAATTAACCTTCCTGTTGATGGTGGACGCACAAAAAGTTTGTAATTTTATAGAAACCCGCGTGAGGGGTTGAAGCAAGCTACCGTGTAGCACGAAAAACCCGACCCGTAAGGGGCACGCCCAAAATATATTGTAATGAGTAAATTGGTAAGCCCATTAAATTTTAAAAAGTGGATTGACGAAAACCGTCATTTATTAAAACCGCCCGTTGGCAACAAATGTGTATGGCCTAATGGCGACTATATAGTGATGGTTGTTGGCGGCCCCAACAGTAGAAAAGATTATCACTATAACGAAACACCTGAGTTTTTCTACCAATTGGAAGGCGATATGGTATTGCGCATCATGAACGATGGCCAACCAGAAGATATTGAAATCAAGGAAGGAGACATTTATTTGTTGCCTCCGGGTGTGCCGCATTCGCCTCAACGTAAAGCCAATACGGTTGGTTTGGTGATTGAATACCCAAGGGCCGAAGGTGTGAATGATGCCTTGGAATGGTATTGCGAAAACTGCAACGAGCAACTGTATCGCGAAGAGTTTCCGTTGGATAACATTGAAACCGATATGCCTGTAATTTTTGATAAATATTATGGCGATTTGGAAAAGCGCACTTGCAACAATTGCGGGCACGTTATGCAACCACCAACACCTGTAAAAACCGAAGAATAACCCCAAACCAAAACACTAGCTCATCACCCACCCATGGAAAAACGCAAACTTCGCATTAACGGCCATTCCCATTTACTTCCCTATCCAGAAGAGATTCCTCAGTTTATGAAAGACAAAGGTATTTTTTGGGTAGACAAGGACCGAAAATATATGCTTCAGAAAGATTGGAGCCGACCGGTTACGGACTCTAGTTTCTTTTTGAAGGAGAAATTGGAATGGATGGATCGTTTTAATATCGATCATGCCGTAGTACTAAATTTATCGCAACTGTACGGTAATGGTTTGCGCTTGGAAGAAATGAAGCAGGCCTTACGATTCCAAAATGATTTCAACGGAAAAATCCAAGCTGAAAATCCAAGTAAATTTACCTGTGGATTTGTGGTACACCCAGGATTTGTGAGAGGTGCTTGTTGGGAAATTGAACGTTGTGTTGAGGAATTGGGCATGAACCTATTGTGTTTGCCAACACACTACATGGACACCATTGGTACCTGGCGCTGTATTTTTGATGAAGAAAACGAGCCTATTTTTGAATTGGCCAACAAGTACAACTTGGCAGTGGAAATCCATCCTTATGATGGAGAAAAATTCATTAAGTTACAAAACACGTCTTGGAGATTCCACTTAATTTGGATGCTGGCCCAATGTGCGGATGCCTACCATTTCTTGACCTTAAATGGTTATTATGAAAAGTACCCGAACATGCGGGTTTGTTTTGCGCACGGTGGCCAATTGGCACAAATTAACCTAGGAAGACGTATTCAAGGATTTGACGGTAGACACGATTTGTTTGAAGGCAAAGTGCATCCACGAAAAGCCGTTGGCCATAAGAACATTTTCTTTGATACTTTGGTTCATGACACGGGTTCTTTGGAACTCTTGATCAAAAACCAGACTTCCAAACAAGTGCTAATGGGCTTGGACGACCCTTATCCATTGGGAGAAATGGAAAGTGCCACACAATCTTCCTATCCAGGGAAAATCTTGGATTTGGCCATTGAAAGAAAGATTATCAACGAACAGGAAAAAGACGCCATGTGGGAAGACAACGTCCTACAATGGCTGTTTGGTGACGACGAATCCAAAAAGCAAGCTTTAATCAACAAGATTCTATCATAATGCATTTTATACCTGAAGCCTTAGACGACTATGTAGTTGCCCATACGGAGGACGAACCGGAATTGCTGCAACAGCTTACAAGGGAAACCTTTCAAAAGATTTTGCAGCCAAGAATGTTGAGTGGCCCTTACCAAGGGAGATTGTTGAGTATGATTTCAAAAATTATCAACCCCAAGAGCATTTTGGAAATCGGCACTTATACAGGCTATTCGGCCCTATGTTTAGCAGAAGGGCTTCAGGAACATGGGGTTTTACACACGATTGACATCAATGAAGAGTTGGTGGATTTCCAACGTAAATATTTTGACATGTCTCCTTATGGCGCTCAAATCCACCAACATTTAGGAGATGCTACGGAAATTATTCCTGAATTGGACCTTACTTACGATTTGGTGTTTATTGATGCGGACAAGCCCAACTATGTCAACTACTTCCATTTAATTGTGGAGCGACTTAACAAAGGTGGCATTTTATTGTCCGACAATGTACTTTGGAGCGGTAAAGTGATCCAACAGGTAAAAGAGGATGACCTTTCAACCTTGGCACTTTTGGAATACAATAAACTATTGAAAGAAGACAAACGTATAGAAACCGTATTACTCCCTATTAGAGACGGCCTAACCATAAGCCGAAAGCTGTAGGAACAATCAATTAATCTGATTGTTGTTTTTCCGTAAAAAGTAATCTCTTTTTTCTATCTTTAATGTATAACCTTTTTCACGTCAAAATGTTATACAGGTTTCGCTATTATTTCATTGTGATATTCCTTTTTAAGACAAGTCTTTGTGCAGGACAAAATTTGCCTTTTAGCTCACAACAAGACCCAAGTTTGGGCTTGGCTAGAACAGGGATGCTCCTTGACAATATTGGCGTATATCACAGAATTGAGGTTTCATATTCTGCAGAAACCACCCTTACGGAATTTAGTGCTCTCGAACGTATTCCCCTTTCTGATACTTTCAGTTTTTTGATTGGCCCCAAACTGGACATCTATGACTCGTTGGGGACAGGCAACAGAAGTTTCGGTATCAATGCTTCTACCGGTTTTGAGTATATGCCAAATAACAATCTATATCTAAACCTCATCTACAGCTATCGATTCAATGAGCTACCAAGTAACGTCTATCACTACAATACGTTTGACCAAAATAGTTTTAAAATGAATTTGGGCATTAAGTTTTAGAAAAGAAAACTAGTGGACAGCTATAAAACTTTACATCTTACGTCTTACAGAGCCTGTGAATTGCTCCAAATCGTCCTTAACTTTGGTAAGTTCATCTTGGACATCTTGGGTAATACTGGTATCAATCCCATTTTTTTCGGCGCTTTTGGTAATCTCCGATTTGATATCGGTAGAGGCATCGCGAAGCATGCGCATACCTTTCCCCAACCCTCTCGCTATTTCAGGAATTTTATCGGCACCAAACACCATGACTACAATAAATAGTATGAACATGACTTCGGTAGTCCCTATAAATAAAAATGTTCTTGATAGTATCACGATGCAAATATACTAAGTAGTTTATTTAGATGCTCAGTGTTTCAAAAATATTTAACGGTCAATTCTTATTCTCAGTAAGACGTTTTCTGTAGACTTCCAATTTTTCATTGAGAAATTCAAACATCAACATATCATTATTCAAATTATAGAGTTCCATGAAGCGCTCATCTTCCGAAGCAAAATAGAAAAACTCCATTTTCTGGGATTCCTCCAACTCATCAATTTCCATAAGCATCTCCGAAAACTCAGACATGGTTTGATCCATGTATTGGTCCTGACGTTCCAACTTAATTAAATATTTAAGCCTTTTGGTACGTCCAGAAATCCAATTCATGATTGGGTTAAGCGGCACAATCCCGCCACCTGTCGTTGCTTCATAAAGCCTACGTTCACTTTGGGTTTTGCGCCTCCCGGTATAACCCGGGATGCCCACATCGTAAAAATTGATATCGCGTTTGGCTTCTGAATTTTCTACATCCAGCATTAAATTGCCCGTCAAGACCTTGCCGACAATCACCTCATCCAATTCATTGATTTGGTCTTCTAGAGCGACTTTAATTGTTTTTGAATTGAAAATCTCCGTAGTGATAATTATTTCCTTGGTTTTATACTTAACACCTGTGATTTGCAAGGTATCTTGAAGGCTTGCCGGAATTACAAAACTCCCGTTTTCATCTGTTTTGGAAAATTTACTTGCTGTTTTATTGATAATATGAATCCCCTCAACATCACCATTTGCGGAAACAAGACCTTCCAAAACCTTTTGTTGAGCACAGAGCATTCCCGTACCAGCAAAGTAGCACAGTAAAAAAAGCCTCCTAATTTTTACCACTCTGTGTACTTAAAAATAGTTTGCTTTTGTCATTGATATATTCAAGGAATTGCAATTCTTTGCCTTCGTCCAGTAAACTGTAATCCAAGCCACTGTCTTCCACATAAATGATAAAACTATCCACCTGATCTTTGGGAATCCCAAAATTTTGCTCAAGAAATTCTTCACTATACTGACTCTTAAAAGTACTCATAGGAACCTCCACTGCATCAACCTTATCCTCTTTTGTATTATTGGGAGATTCAAACAAAGGCACCAACAACAAGCTTACAATGTTTTTAATGTTCAAGCCGTTTTTCATGGTTTGCGCTTGGGAATGCTTCACAAGGTTTTCGGTTCCAACATCGGCATTGTCTCGAAACTCGAATTCCTCCATATTTTCCAAACCTAAATCAAGTCGCTTTAAGTCTGCGTTATAAATACGAACACCTTCAATATCTACCATTAAATTTCCTGAAAGGTCATACGGTAACACCACTACTTCATCTAATTTATTGACCTCTTCTACCAAAAAAACGGTTAGCTGCTTAGATTGGATAACCTCTTTATCTATCACTACTTTAAACTCCTGAAACTGCAAAGCCTCAAACACCAAAACATCATTTACAGCCACTCTTATGGAAAACTCCCCCTTTTCATTGGTAATAGTTCCCTTATTGGAGTTTCTATTAAAAACGGTCACCCCTTCAATATCATCGCTATCCACCACTATCCTTCCATTTACCATGATTCTGTTAAGCTGCTGCGATTGCACCTGAACACTTAGCAACAAAAAACTGATGAGCAAAATAGCTTTAGTCATAAAATTTGGTTTTATGTAATAAAGTAACGACATCTTGTCTTAAATAAACTTCAATGATTAGATAAACTTTTGTTAAAGGGGATGTTTACTTAAATTTACAACAAATTAATGAATGATGAAAACTATAATTATTGCCAGCACCTCTACCCTGCATGGAAGCGGTCCTTTGGAATATCTTTTGGAGGAATTAAGCACCTTTTTTAAGAACTCAGATGAAATTTTATTTGTCCCTTATGCCAGACCTGGAGGAATTTCGCACGATGAATATACTGCCAAAGTAAGCGAACCTTTTGCCAAAATAAACAAAACCGTAAAGGGCATCCACGAATTTGACTCTCCTACCGAAGCCGTTAAGCAAGCCAAAGCCATTTTTGTTGGAGGTGGCAACACCTTTGTATTGGTGAGCCAACTTTACAAACATGGGCTTATTGAAGTTATCAAGGAAGCGGTTTCTAATGGAACGCCTTACCTAGGCACCAGTGCCGGCAGCAATATCTGTGGATTGACGATGAACACCACCAATGATATGCCTATAGTATATCCACCAAGTTTCAAAACCTTTGGATTTGTGCCTTTCAATCTAAATCCGCATTATTTGGATCCAGATCCTAGCAGTACCCATATGGGTGAAACCCGAGAGACCAGAATTCAAGAATTCCACAAATTCAACACTCAACCAGTGGTTGGACTTAGGGAAGGCAGCTGGCTGCACGTATCGGGAAACACGATTACTTTAAAAGGTAGTTTGGATGCCAGGATTTTTGAACATGGAAAAGAACCTTATGAAGTTCCAACCGGAACAGATGTATCTCATTTGAAATAATCACCAAATAAAAAACGGAGACAATTTCCAAAAAGAAACTGGCTCCGTTTTTACCCTAACTACTATTTAATAAAAAAGCCCCACTTTTCAGTGAAGCTTTTTGAGCGGGAGACCGGGTTCGAACCGGCGACATTCAGCTTGGAAGGCTGACGCTCTACCAACTGAGCTACTCCCGCAATTCTGGCGCAAATATATACAAACTATTCAATGTACAAAAGAGAAAAATTCATTTTATTCAACTTTTTATTTAAGTTTGTTTCCCTTTTTATCTAACCCATTATTTTTCAAATATTTTGATTCAAACTTCAAAAGAAGATTTTTTTATAAAAATTATTACTGCTCAGGAAACACATGCTGTTCGGCACCCGGTTTTGAGATCTGGACGCCCTATTGAAGACTGTATTTTTGACAAGGACGAGCTAGATACAACCTTCCATCTAGGGCTTTTTCACAAAAATAAGCTATCTGGAGTGGTCACTTACCTTAAAAACGGTTCGCCTCTTTTGTCAAATACCTCACAATACCAACTGCGCGGGATGGCCGTTCTTGAGGATTTGCAAGGTCACAATTTGGGCACAGCCTTAACCAAACATGGGGAAACTATCCTTAGAAACTTAAAAGCTGATGCTGTTTGGTGCAATGCCAGAGAAATAGCGGTTCCCTTTTATAAGAAAAATGGCTTCGAAATCATTGGAGAACCTTTCCATATTCCAAAAATAGGCTTACATTTCACCATGTATAAATTGCTTTGAAAAGACGACATTTCATAAAATCGGCTTCCTTATTAGGAATGGCACTTTCTACCTTTCCGCATTCAATATGGGCTACCAATTCCATTTCATGTGAATTATTGATGGGCAAAGGTAGCCCTAGCTTTTACGGTAACGGATACAAACTGCTTCAGGAAGCACATGAATCCTTTTTGAAGATGACGGCAGACGCTTTAAAGGCAGGCATCCATATTAAAGTGGTGTCGAGTTATCGCGACTTTGAGCATCAAAAACGTATCTGGAACCGAAAGTACAACCTGCTCACCTCTAGGGGCATGGCTGGACCAGAAGCTATCAAGTCCATTATAGAATATTCTACTATTCCTGGGACATCAAGACACCATTGGGGAACTGACCTTGATATTATTGACGGTAATGCCGTTCAGCCTACCGGAGACCTATTATTGGAAGAACACTTTGAAGGCCAGGGAGCATTTCATAAACTGAAGCAATGGATGAATGCCAATGCCAATCGGTTTGGATTTTTTCTGGTATACACCAATGATCCTTCCAGAAAAGGGTTTAAATACGAACCTTGGCATTATAGCTATAAACCGCTTTCAAAAACCTACTTGGAATCCTACAGAGAATTGGATTTATATGAAGTTTTAAAAAATGAGCACTTATTAGGGGCTGAATTCCTAACTCCTGAGCTTCTTTCATCCTATAAAAAGGAGCATGTTTTAGATATCAATCCTGAATTATTACGCTAAAATTTTCGTAAATTTAGTTTTCACAACTATTTGATTATGAGAAGCGGTAGATTAAAAATAAGACTCCTACTAGGGCTTTGTATTGTTGCCTTTGCGTTTATAAAGCGATGTAGCAGTATGGAAACCAATCCCTATACAGGAAAGGATCAGGTTATTAACATGACAGCCGATCAGGAAATTGCCATTGGATTGCAAAGTGCCCCAGAAATGGAACAAGAATTTGGAGGTCTGCATCCCAACAACCAATACCAAGCCTTTGTGACCCAAGTGGGCAACAAATTGGTACAAAGCAGTATTGCAAGTCAAACCCCGTACGATTACCATTTTCACCTCCTGGGAGACTCCAATACTATCAACGCTTTTGCACTTCCGGGCGGGCAAGTCTTCATTACCTATGCCCTATTTTCCAGACTTGAAAATGAAGCTCAATTGGCAGGAGTATTAGGTCATGAAATTGGCCATGTGTTGGGACGGCATTCTGCAGAGCGCATTGCCGAAACTGAATTCTGGAAAACCGTGACCACAGGAGCATCCGTTGGGGCCGATATGGGTCAATTGATTGGAGGCATTGGTCAGCAAAAATTACTCACCAACAGTAGAGGGGATGAACTGGAAGCCGATGACCTTGGGGTTATGTTGATGATAGATGCAGGCTACGAACCCGAAGAAATGATTGGTGTGATGGAAATATTAAAAGCAGCTGCAGGTCCTAACAGTGTTCCCGAATACCAAAGCACACACCCCAATCCCGATAACCGGATTGAAAAAATAAAAGCGGCCATTGCCAAATACAAAAAAACTCCCATATAGGGAGTTTTTTTCTCTAACTAAACTAACTAACCAACTAACTAATAATAAATGCTGAAAAGCAATTACTAGTGTTACTTTTATGCTTTATCTAAGTCTTCAATGACAGACATGGCATCTTGAGCGTTGGAACGCTCTGCATAATGTGCCGCTGTTAAACCGTCCTCACTTTTTTTGTTAATATCTGCTCCATTAGCCACCAAAAGTTTAATAATGGCTACTCTGTTGTACTTTGCTGCATACATCAATGGAGTCATTCCGTTGGATCTCTCGTTAACATCTGCTCCCAACTCAATAAGTTTTTGAACTGTTTGGATATCCCCTTTAGCGATTGCCACACAAAAAGGATTCACAGAAGTGTTAACCTTTACAGTTCTAAAATTGTCAATTGTTTTGAATGAAGTTGTAGCATAGGTGGAACTTACCATAAATCCCAATGCAACTGCAATAATAATTACCGATTTTTTCATGATGAAAGATTTTAATGATTTGATTAATGATTGTTTTTTGATTACAGTAAATAGACGGATAAATTTTCGATTTGTTACACAAAAAAATCATATATAACACATTTTTAACTATTTAAACACAAATTTGTTAAGGTTATATTAATTTTCCCACTTGCAACTCACCTTAAGATAACACTGAGTTTTACTGGAATTTATGGCCTTGAAATTTCGACGTCCTATTAGAAAGAATTATCTTTGAGAATAAAATAAAAAGCACCATGAACAAAAAAGTAATCCTTATGATTCTTGATGGTTGGGGCAAATCTCCAGACCCAAAAGTCTCAGCCATAGACAACGCAAACACACCTTTTATAGATTCACTTTACAACACCTATTCCAATGCTAGTTTGAGGACAGACGGACTCCATGTTGGACTTCCTGAAGGACAAATGGGTAACAGTGAAGTTGGGCATATGAATTTAGGAGCAGGAAGAATTGTATACCAAGATTTGGTAAAGATCAACCTAGCCATCCAAAATAAAACCCTTCGCAACGAGCCTGCACTGGTAGAAGCTTTTGAATATGCCAAAACCAACAACAAGCCTATCCATTTCCTTGGATTGCTAAGTGACGGTGGTGTACACTCCCATATCAACCATTTGTTAGGGTTGATTGACGCTGCCAATGATTGTGGCGTACAGCACTCCTATGTGCATGCATTCACAGATGGAAGAGATGTAGACCCTAAATCTGGTTTCGGTTTTGTCACTGAACTTGAAGAACATATTGAAAACACCAACACCAAACTTGCTACGGTGACAGGGCGTTACTATGCCATGGACAGGGACAAGCGTTGGGAACGTGTGAAATTAGCCTATAACGCTTTGGTACACGGAACGGGAGAACACTCCAAAAATGTATTGAAATCTATTGATCACAGTTACGAAAATGACGTCACCGATGAATTTATCAAACCAATCATTGCCACTAATGATGCGGGAGAGCCTATAGCTAAAATCCAAGACGGGGATGTCATTATCTTTTTCAATTTTAGAACAGACCGTGGAAGACAGCTTACCGAAGCTTTGACTCAAACAGACTTCCACGAACAAAACATGCACAAACTAAAGTTACATTATGTAACGATGACCAACTACGACGATTCTTTTGAAGGAATCCACGTGGTGTTCGACAAGGATAATTTAAGTGAGACTTTAGGTGAAGTTTTGGAAAAACACCACAAAACTCAAATTAGAATTGCCGAAACTGAAAAGTATCCTCACGTCACCTTTTTCTTTTCTGGAGGAAGGGAAACACCGTTTGAAGGCGAAAAGAGAATTCTTAAAAATTCACCGAAAGTTGCCACTTACGACCTTCAACCAGAAATGAGTGCCTACGAGCTAACTGATGCATTGGTTCCTGAACTACAGCAAAAATCAGCCGATTTTGTTTGCCTTAACTTTGCCAATGGTGACATGGTTGGGCACACAGGAGTGATGGAAGCAGCCATTAAGGCCTGTGAAGCTGTCGATAAATGCGTGAAACAAGTGGTGGAAACAGCTTTGGAAAATGACTATACCACCATTTTGATTGCAGATCACGGAAACTGTGAAACAATGGTCAATCCAGATGGTTCTCCAAACACCTCACATACTACAAACCCAGTGCCAATTATTTTAATTGACAAGGATAAAACTAAAATTACCGATGGTATTTTAGGAGATATTGCACCTACCATTTTGAAACTGATGGGAGTGCCACAACCTGAAGCTATGACGCGCCATTCTCTTGTTGAATAAGGCTGATGAAATATATTTTGTATATTTTAGCGACCTAAATATTGACGGATGAATTTTCAGGAAAAGCTAATTATTGCAGTTGATTTTGACGGTACCATCGTTGAGGACGCCTACCCAAAAATTGGGAAACCTCGGATTTTCGCTTTTGAAACCCTAAAGCGTCTACAAAACGATGGGCACCGCTTAATCTTGTGGACCTACCGCAGCGGCGTGAGGTTGGAAGAAGCTGTACAGTTTTGTGAAGAAAACGGCATTCATTTCTATGCCGTAAACAAAAGTTTCCCTGAAGAACAATTTGATTATACCAAGAGCCGAAAAATTTATGCGGACATCTTTATAGACGACCGCAATATAGGCGGTGTTTTAGGATGGGGAGAAGTCTATCAACTCATCACCAACGAAATGCCTCAACAATTAAAAGAAAAGCAAAAAAAGGGTATTTTTTCTTTCTTAAGACGCTAACAGCCTCTTGAAAGTTCAAAATATTGTCTATCTATAGACTCCCTATGGTCAGGATGTGCAATATTCACCAAAGCTTTCACCCTTTCGGCAATAGTTTTACCATATAAATTCGCGATCCCATATTCTGTTACCACGTAATGGATATGGGATCGTGTTGTTACAACCCCTGCTCCAGGCCTTAGTGTTGGTACAATTCTACTGATGCCGCTTTTGGTAACCGAAGGCAAAGCAATGATGGCTTTTCCTCCTTCACTTAAGGAAGCGCCTCGAATAAAATCCATTTGTCCTCCTACCCCGGAATACATTTTTGTCCCGAAGGAATCCGCACATACCTGTCCTGTTAAATCCACTTCAATGGCAGAATTAATAGCCACCATTCTTGGGTTTTGCTTAATAACCGAAACATCGTTTACATAATCGGAAGAACGCAATTCCACATACGGATTGTCATGCACATAATCATACAAGCGTTGTGATCCCATTAAAAAAGTAGCCAAGGCTCTTCCTGGATCGATGCCTTTATAATTTCCGGTGATGACATTACTTAATATTAAATCAATAACTCCATCTGAGAACATTTCGGTATGCAATCCCAAATCTTTATGAGACGTCAATCGCGTCAACACCGCATTTGGAATATTACCAATTCCCATTTGCAATGTACTGCGGTCTTCAATTAAACTAGCCACATAATCGCCTATGGTGTTTTCCAAATCGGAAGGTTTGGCAACATGATGAATTGGCAAAGGTTCATCGCAATCCACAAAAGCATCAATTTCAGAAACGTGAATAATCCCATCCCCAAAAGTTCTTGGCATTTGCTGATTTACTTGCGCAATCACGTAGTCTGCATTATCAATAGCTGCTAAAGTAGCTTCCACCGAAACTCCTAAAGAACAATACCCATGTCTGTCGGGTACGGACACATGAATAAGCGCTACTTGCAGGTCCACGATATTCCGTTTGAACAACAAAGGCAATTCGCTTAAAAATACAGGTGTGTAAGATCCATTTCCTGCCTGCAGGGTGTGGCGCACGTTTTTCCCTAGGAAAAAGGAATTCACATGAAAACTGTCTCTCAACTCAGGATTGGCATAAGGAGCCTCACCTTCTGTATGCAATTGGCAAATCTCAACATTTTTAAGTTCCTCATGTCTTTCCGTCAAAGCCTTAATCAACACTTGAGGTGCTGCTGCTGCTGCCTGTAAATATACTTTATCGTTGGACTTTACTATTTTAACCGCTTCTTCTGCTGTAACTGACTTATACATAACGCTTCTCATTAATTCTCTTTGCAAAGTAATTAAATAAAACTGTAACCCACACTGACCAAAGTCAGTGCAAAAACCAATGTAAGATAGCTAGTTTATTTTAAGTATCTTTGCACATATTTTTTTGAATCATGATTATAGCAAAAACAAGAGAGGAAATAGAACTGATGCGCGAAAGCGCCTTGATTGTATCCAAAACTTTAGGAATGTTGGCCAAGGAAGTAAAGCCTGGCGTAACCACTTTGCAATTGGATAAAATGGCGGAGGAATATATTAGGGAACAAGGTGCCATCCCTGGATTTTTGGGATTATACGACTTTCCAAATACGCTTTGTATGAGTCCTAACTCTCAAGTTGTCCATGGATTTCCAACCGACGAACCTTTAAAGGAAGGAGACATTATTTCCATTGACTGCGGTGCTATCAAGAATGATTTTTACGGAGACCATGCCTACACGTTTCCTGTAGGTGAAATTGATCCTGAAACCCAAAAGCTATTGGACGTTACCAAAGAATCTCTTTACATAGGAATTAGAGAGTTTAAAATTGGTAACCGCGTAGGAGATGTTGGATTTGCTATTCAACAGTTTTGTGAATCTCATGGTTACGGGGTAGTTCGTGAGCTTGTTGGCCACGGTATTGGACGCAAAATGCACGAAGATCCAGAAATGCCCAATTATGGAAAACGCGGTCGCGGGAAAAAATTCATTGAAGGTCAAGTGGTGGCTATCGAGCCTATGATCAATATGGGAACCCACCGTATCAAACAACATAGAGATGGTTGGACCATCACCACTTTAGACAATAAACCATCTGCACATTTTGAACATGACGTGGCCATTATTGACGGAAAACCTGAAATCCTTTCTACGTTTGCCTATATCTACGAAGCATTGGGCATCGAAAGCGATGAAGAAAATGAATTCAGACAAAAAGCATTAGTCCTTTAATCAGATTTATGAATAGAATTGATTTAATCGAACAGGAACTCACGCCTCTTCGAGACACCCTCAATAACCACCATTTATATCGCAACCTTTCCTCTATTGAAGACATAAAAATCTTTATGGAGCAGCATGTTTTTGCTGTCTGGGACTTTATGTCGCTATTAAAGGCATTGCAAAACCTGTTAACCACGGTAACATTACCTTGGGTACCTGCCAAAAATCCAGCTACTGCACGATTCATTAATGAAATTGTATTGGGAGAGGAAAGCGATGTCAATGAACTTGGAGAACCTAAAAGCCATTACGAAATGTACTTGGATGCCATGTCTCAAATTGGCGCCAATACATCACCAATAGAAGCTTTTGTTAACGATATATGTGAAGGAGCTACTATTCAAGATGCTGCAACAAAAATGTCTCTACAAGAAGCAACCTTAAAGTTTATCAATTTCACCTTTGAGGTGATTGCCAGTAATGAAGCTCACAAAATTGCATCGGCTTTTACTTTTGGTCGTGAAGATGTGATTCCTGATATGTTCTTCCAAATCATCAATCAATCGGAGACAGAAAAAACCGATTGTAGTAAATTGACTTACTATTTGAACCGTCATATTGAATTGGATGGTGACGAGCATGGACCTTTATCCTTAAAGATGATTGCCGAACTTTGTGGTGACGATTCGCAAAAATGGGAAGAGACTTTGGAAGTGGCCAAATTGGCCCTCCAACACCGCATACAACTTTGGGACAGCATTTCGGAATTGATTACATTGTCCCAACCAATTGAAATGTAATTTGCCCTTGAAGAAGCTTTTCAAAATAGTTTTAAATACCGTTCCTAGACCAGTACTTATTCGTTTAAGTTATGCGGTTAGACCAATTTTGGCCGCTTACCTTAAAGGCAATCAATTTACAGACCCTATTGACGGGAAAAGTTTTAAAACATTTCTACCCTACGGTTATGGCAATCAAAGAAGCAATGTATTATCACCTTCCACTTTGTCCCTAGAACGTCATAGACTGTTATGGCTGTATTTAAAAAATGAAACCGACTTTTTCACAGGACAACATAAAGTACTTCATTTTGCACCAGAGCAGGCCTTTTACAAACGTTTTAGAGCCATGGACAACTTGGACTATACTACCACAGACCTCAATTCGCCTTTGGCCGATGTAAAAGCAGACATCTGCAACTTGCCTTTTGAAGATAATTCTTTTGATATCATTCTATGCAACCATGTTTTGGAACACATTCCGGACGATACCAAAGCCATGCAAGAACTATATCGCATTTTAAAACCAGGCGGTTTTGGAGTGTTTCAAATCCCGCAAGACCTTAATCGAGAAGTTACGTTTGAAGACGACTCCATTACGGACAAGAAGGAACGTGCCAAAATCTTTGGGCAGTATGACCATGTAAGGGTATACGGCAGGGATTATTTTGATAAACTCCGAAGTATTGGATTTACCGTAGAAGAAGTTGACTATACAGCAAGACTTTCAGAAAATGACATTGAGACCTATTGCCTTGCCAAGGGAGAAATTATTCCCGTGGTAAAAAAATAGATGCACTCAAATTTATTCTGCCGGGAAACCGTTTATAGCCATGGTTTCAAAGTCGCCTTTGTCGTTTTCAAAAATCAAGAACACTTTTAATTCTGGGTGTTTTCCCAAAAACGCTTCCACTTTTTCAATCCCCATCGCTTTGAAGGCTGTAGCGTAGGCATCTGCCGTCATACAATCCTCCGCAATTACAGAAATACTTAACAAGTTCGTTTTACTTGGGTAGCCCGTTTTGGTATCAATGATATGTGAGTAGCGATTGCCGTTGTCATCAATTTTGAACTTTCTATATGTTCCCGAAGTCGCCATGGCTTCATCAACCAAATCTATGGCCTGTAAAATGGATTGGGTGCCATCAAAATGTGGCATCTCTACCCCCACTTTCCAAGGTTGCTCCTTTTCAATATTCATTCCTCGTCCTCTTACTTCTCCTCCAATTTCAACCAAATAATTGGCTACGTGTTGACTTTCCAAATATTCACCAATAACATCTACCCCGTAACCTTTGGCAATGGCATTAAAGTCTAAAAAGGCATTAGGTCGCTTTTGGATTTTCCCGTCCCTAAGTCCCAATTTATTGAAACCAACATCACGCATCAAGCTGTCAATTTGCAGACTGTCTATATGGTTTATTTTTCCTTGCGGCCCAAAATCCCAAGCGTTAACCATTGCTCCAATAGTAGGATCGAAAGCTCCTTCGGTATATCTATAAATGGCTTTCGCCGTATTGAACACTTTTATAAAATGCTCATCCATCTGCACATCTTCATTTCTGTTGATTTTAGAAATATCTGAATCCGATATATAGGTAGACATCGATTTGTTAATCACGGTAAACAGACTATCAAACTGAGGTTGGTAATTCTCATCGGAATCATAAATCACCGAATAGGTTGTTCCGAAAACGGATCCTGTTAGTTTTGTATTCTTTATCTGTTTACTGCAGGAAAAACAAAGGGCGATCAATAAAGTGAATACCAAAGCTTTTTTAATCATAATAGGGCGAAATAAATAAGGTTGCTATTTAGGGTTAGGGTGTTTAGTTTAAATGGGTATCGATTACTTGAATACCGTTGTACTCAATTAAATATTCTTCATTCAAATATAAGGGAAGATCTTCACCATTGGGATTTCCTAAGCCTACGCCAGCATATAACACCTTGGCATCTTTTTCGCGCGCGTGCTTTTTGAAGGTCTCCATCCAAACCACATCATAATTATTAGGGTTATCTGGCAACAAAACGGCCCTTACAATTACAAAATAATATTGGCTGTTTTTATCGATACACACAAATTGCGGATGGCGTTTGAGTTGACTATTAACGGCAACAAATTCAAATCCTCGTTGTTCCAAATCCCTTCCTACATGGTTCATGGCAAGGTTGTGAAGTTCTTGTGTGGACAATGGTTTATTCATGCTGCAAAGGTATCACAAAATAGGAATTTATATAAATGAGCAACTATCTATTTTAAACCAAACTAATATTCCTTGAGCTGGTATTCATCCAAAAGTAATTCCCAATCATGACTTTCGGTTAACTGCAATAAGGCTGCGGAAATTTGATCGTGTAAATCCTCGGAAAGTGTTTTTGCCATTGGCATGGCGTACAATTGCACATTAAATCGCATGGGAAGCAATCGCAGTGAGTTGAATTCCGGATTGTTATTTAACTGATAGTCCAGCCAAGGTTCGTCATAGATAAAATACTCTAAATTATTGTTTTCAAGTTCCTTTAGACCAGAAATGAATTCAGGGTATGTATGGACATCACGAAAAAAATTCCTCTGAAGAAAACCATCGGTTGCTGATGATTCTACGGTACCTACCTTGGCTCTTCTGTAATTCTCCAAACTATCTGTTACTTGTGTAAGCTTATGAACCGTAAGACTAGAAGTGATACTGGCAGTAAATATAGAAATGATAATGAGGGAGCAAAGCATCCAAATTAAAGCGATGAATCGCCCCAGATTGGAAACAGGCACTTTATCACCATAGCCTACGGTTGTCATAGTTACGGCAGACCACCAAAAACTACTTACCAAACCCTTTTTCCCTCTTTCAAAATGGTTGTTTTGCTTTTCCACCAACCAAATCAAAAACCCAAACATAATTACCAAGCCAAACAAAATTAATACCAAGTACAATAAGCGAATACTGAAAATAGCTTTAAGCACTGAAAATATGGAATCCATTCTCGAGCCCTTTCTTTCTGCAATGGTAAGATTCCCCACGTAGAAAGGATAGGTGAAATTAATTTGACGGTTCCTATCACTCGTAATCGTGATAGGGTTGATGGCTAAATCAATTTTGCTTGTTTCCAAATCATATAAAAGCGTTTTTAAGGGCTGTCCTGACGAATAAGGCACCAACTTAAAAGGACGATTGAGATCTTGCCTTATTTGCTCCCATAACCACGCACTTACCCCATGCATACTTCCATCCTCTTTAAACATAACAAAGGGAGGGGATTCATAAAGTCCAACACGCAAAGTGTCTAGTGATACTTGGGCAAAAGCGTCCCCTCCAAAAATTAGAGTAAGAACAAAAACCAACATCCAATGCCAATAGAAATGCTTCATGAAACAGAATAGGATATTCTAATTTAAGAAATAAAACTTTACAGAATTCCTTTGCCTTCTAAAATGAGAACAAATACTTAATAGAAAGCCAATTAACATCTAAAAGACATTAATTGACCTAATTTTTAGTAACTTAAGAGAAATATCAATATCATGGCAAACACTTATAGATTTGAGCAGGCTATTAAAAAGCTATATAAGGCCTTTCATAACGACCGTCTACATCCTGAATGTTGTAAGCAATGTGCCGTAGGAAACATTTTGGACAATAAGGATGCTTGGAAGCATTTGTCAAACGACCACGGTTCATTACAATTGAATTATCTTGGAATTGTACATCAAAACCTAGGACGGAAATTTAATGGATACACACCATTAGAATTATTACAAATTGAGGCCACCTTTTTAAAGGCCTGTGGTTTTAAATTACCCTTACATCATAAACATAAAAAGCCAAAATACCCCACTGATAAGAGTGTTTTATTTACTGGTTTAAGTGTCGTAGTGGAATTATTGTGTGAATTGGATGGAATTGACAATGTGATGAACTGTTCTGCTTTGTTTGACTTTGAAAAGTCACAACAAGAAATCCTTACATAATTTTAGGAATCATCAAAAAAAAAAGCCGATTCAATTGAATCGGCTTTTTTCTTTCATAATCTTTAATAATATTCAAACCTAATAACAGTTTCTTGAGATAAACTACCATTAGTATATGTTTTGGTACATTTAGTAGGAAAATCATTCTCATTATATTCATACTCATAAGAAGTCGATCCCTCTTGTTCATCTGTGTTTAAGTCGAACTCCACATTTTGAACAATATTATTATTAGTAGAATACCCCAAAATTTTTCTGTACGCTTCAGGCTCAACATTTTTATAAGGATGATTCTTATCATCATAAGTGTATGTATAATACAATTCACCAAAAAAAGTAAAACTATCATTTTGATATTGTGTCATATTACCATCCAGATTATAATCAATCAATTCTGTAGTATCCACATACTCTAATGTAGAGCAATCACTGTCTTCAGCAAGATCTCTACTATAATGTTCAATCATGGTAGCAAAGCCATTTCCGTTATAAGTAAAAACAATCTTATCGTTATACACATCACCATCCTCTTCAGTTTCCTCAATACAAATTTGAGTGATCAATTCCCCCTCAAAGGTGAATTCATTAATTTCATTCGTGACATCTCCCCAAGCATCCGTATATACTTCGGTAAAATGTGTTAATTTATTATTCTCATCATAAAAAAATTCTGCTTCCACCGTTTCCCCATAACCATCAGTATAGTTTTGTTGAACAATGTCGCCATAAGAATTATACTCAAATTCCATGATAGACTGTAAAATTCCGGAAGAATAAGTTTTAACGGATTTGAGCACATCTCCTCCATTTCCATTGTTAGGATCATTATCATTTGACGAATCCTCAGAGGAACAATTAAACATGGCTAATGCAGCTGCAAATAATAAAGCTTTTTTCATAAAAATAATTTAAGTTGGTTAAAAAAATAAATCCGACCCCTATAAGGGTCGGATTGTTAAAAATATGATTATTAAGTATTTATCCACCAAAGTCATCAAAACGGATGTTTTCATCTGGAAGACCGAAATCTTGTCCCATTTTTTCTACGGCCTTGTTCATTAACGGAGGTCCACAGAAATATAATTCGATATCTTCAGGAGCATCATGATGATCCAAGTAGTTTTCGATTACACAGTTGTGAATAAATCCTACGAATCCATCTCCAGCCTCATCATGGATATCTTTCTTCACTTTCCAATTATCCTCTGGAAGTGGCTCAGATAACGCCAAGAAGAACTTAAAGTTAGGGAAATCTCTTTCTAAAGCTCTAAAGTGCTCAATGTAGAATAACTCACGCTTAGAACGTCCTCCGTACCAATACGTCACTTTTCTACCCGTTTTAAGAGTTTTGAATAAGTGATACAAGTGCGAACGCATTGGCGCCATACCAGCTCCACCACCTACATATAACATTTCAGCGTCTGACTCGTTGATGAAGAATTCACCATAAGGTCCCGAAATGATTACTTTGTCTCCCGGTTTTCTGGAGAAAATATAAGATGATGCTACCCCTGGGTTTACATCCATCCAACCATTTTTAGCTCTATCCCATGGTGGAGTGGCAATACGCACGTTAAGCATAATGTCACGCCCTTCTGCCGGGTAAGAAGCCATAGAGTAAGCTCTCTCAACAGTTTCATCATTCTTCATTACCAATGGCCAAAGACCAAATTTATCCCATTCAGCTTGAAACTTATCTGGAGTTTCGTGCTCTTCTGGGTGGGCAGTAATGTCGATATCAGAATATTTAATTTCACACTGAGGGATTTCAATTTGAATATATCCACCAGCTTTATAGTTCATATCTTCTGGGATACGTACTACGAATTCCTTAATGAAAGAGGCTACGTTGTAGTTACGTACAACCTCAGCTTCCCATTTCTTAATACCAAAAACTTCTTCTGGAATGGTGATTTCCATGTCTTGTTTTACCTTCACCTGGCACGCCAAACGTGCACCATGTTGTAACTC
Organism: Mangrovimonas sp. TPBH4; assembly: GCF_001280505.1. GTDB lineage: Bacteria > Bacteroidota > Bacteroidia > Flavobacteriales > Flavobacteriaceae > Mangrovimonas_A. The sequence continues at coordinate 253,530 of NZ_LBIO01000037.1, read as the reverse complement.
TTTACGAGTAAAGTGAGGTGTCTCGGTTGGCAGTGCTTCACCTCCACCGGCCAAAACATGACACTCACATTGGATACAAGTTCCACCTCCACCACAAGCGGAAGGCAAGAAGATTTTTGAATTTCCTAAAGTAGACAATAAACTTCCGCCAGAGGCTACTTCAATTTCCTTTTCCCCGTTAATTTTAATCTTAACCGGTCCTGAAGGAGATAATTTTTGTTTTACGAACAATAACAAGGCCACCAATAAAAGTGTTACTACCAAAAAGGCAGCTACCGTTGCTACTATGGTTCCTACTGTACCTGCTGCTAATATCATGTTACTCGTTTACTTTTGTATTGTTAGCTAACTTATTCTCTGTGTCTTCCTTGACAGTTTCTACCTTGGCAGTTTTAGCCTCTACTTTAGCTCCTTCATCACCTCCAGTCAACATACCACCAAAACTCATGAAACCAATAGCCATAAGACCTGTAATAATAAACGTGATTCCCAATCCTCTTAAAGGTGCAGGAACGTTGGAATATCTAATTTTCTCACGGATAGCTGCAATGGCCAAAATAGCCAAGAACCAACCAATACCGGACGACAATCCATAATTAAGTGCCAAACCTATAGTAGGAATCTCACGTGATTGCATAAATAATGATCCTCCCAAAATTGCACAGTTTACAGCAATAAGCGGTAAGAAAATACCAAGGGAGTTATACAATGCAGGAGAGAACTTTTCTACTACAATTTCTACCAATTGTACCATGGTAGCAATAGTGGCAATAAACATAATAAACGACAGGAAGCTTAAGTCGTAATCTGCATACTCTGATCCTAACCACTTTAAAGCTCCAGGTTGCAAAATGTATTGGTCCAACAACCAGTTTACTGGTACAGTCACCGCCAATACAAATATTACGGCAGCTCCCAGACCTACAGCTGTAGACACTTTTTTAGACACTGCCAGGTACGAACACATTCCTAAGAACGTGGCAAATACCATGTTGTCTATAAATATCGATTTGAAAAATAATTCTATGTGCTCTAACATAATCTATCTTTTTAAGTAACCCTTAAGGATTAATCTTCAATTAAATCTTTGTTTCTGCTACGTTGTACCCAAATAATGATACCTACCACGATCAATGCCATTGGAGATAACAACATAAATCCGTTGTTTTCATACCCTAAAGCATATAATCCTGTTTTCTCGATTGGGTCTCCCAACACTTTAAATCCTAATAAGGTTCCAGAACCTAAAAGTTCTCTAAAGAATCCTACGATAATAAGGATGACTCCGTATCCTAAGGAATTACCTATACCATCCAGAAAGGATTTCCAAGGGCCATTACCAAGGGCAAAGGCCTCAAAACGTCCCATGATGATACAGTTGGTAATAATTAAACCAACGAATACCGATAGGGTTTTACTTAGTTCGTATGCAAAAGCTTTCAGTACTTGGTCTACGATAATTACCAACGCAGCAACCACGGTTAACTGAACAATAATTCTAATTTTAGAAGGGATGATGTTTCTGATCAATGAAATAACGACGTTCCCAATTCCCAATACAAACATTACCGAAACAGCCATTACGATAGACGCTTTTAATTGAGCTGTAATCGCCAAGGCAGAACATATACCCAATACCTGAATGGTAATAGGGTTGTTATCCGCTAATGGGTCTGTAATTAACTTGGCGTCTTTTTTAGATAAAAGTCCCATATCTTATTTGTTGTTTTTTAAGTTATCGAAAAAAGGCTTATACAACTGTAAGTCGCTTTTCAACATTGCAGCTACACCATTACCAGTAATAGTGGCCCCCGCAATGGCGTCTACCTCGTTATCAGTTTTGTTTTCGTTCTTTGGATCGGCATTTCCTTTGGCAACATCCACTCCTTTGAAATTTCCGTTGCTGTCCAATAAATGCTCCCCAATAAAGTCGTCCATAAAGAAACGCTCCTTAATGTTGGCTCCAAGACCAGGAGTTTCTCCTTTGTGGTCAAAATAAGCCCCTTGAACTACCATGTTTTCGTCCATAGAAACATAGCCCCAAATGGCATCCCAAAGTCCTTTACCATATATAGGAGCGATATAGAAAGTTTTTCCATCTTTCTCCCCTACAAAAATTGGCAACTGTCTTTTGGAAGCGTCTCCTTCAGCAGCTTCTTTAGCCTTTTTGATATCAATTAAATAAGCGTTTTCATCTTCTGAAACCTCACCACCTTGCATTACCAATTGCTTGGTGATATATTTAGAAAACAATTCTGGAGCTTCAGATTTATCAACAAAAACAGCACTACTTTCATCATTTTCATTCACACCCATAGCGTACAAAATGTTTTGTTTCTTTTCCAACTCCACATTTTTTCCAATTGTACCCTTAAGTGACGCCGCAGTAAAGGCCAACAAGGCTCCTACTACCACTACCATACCAATGGCAAACAATACGGTATATACGTTACTATCTGTTTTATTACTCATCTTAAGCTGTTTTTGCTTTTAAACGTTTCATTCTTTTCTTAACATTTCCCTGTACCACATAGTGGTCAATGGTCGGTGCAAATACGTTCATCAATAAAATGGCCAACATTACACCTTCTGGGTAAGCCGGGTTGAACACACGGATTAGGATAGAAATGAATCCTACCAAGAATCCATAGATCCATTTTCCTTTGTTGGTTTGAGATGCCGTTACAGGATCTGTAGCCATAAACACAGTACCAAAGGCAAAACCACCAATCAATAAATGATGCCAGAATTCAGTGCTCATTAATCCGTAGAATTTGCTGCTCTCAGCTATCCAACCAGCATCTACAACACTGTTAAAGATTAATCCCATAACCAATGCTCCAATTACAGAAGACAACATGATTCTCCAGCTTCCAATTTTAGTGAAGATCAAGAACAATCCCCCTAACAGAATCAAGAAGGTAGAGGTCTCCCCAACAGAACCGGGGATAAATCCGTAGAACATATCGGCAACAGAATAGCCTGCCTCATTTCCTTGCGCTAAACTTCCTAAAATGGTTTCTCCGGAAATCACATCAACATTAGCTCCTCCAGCAATTTCATTGGCGCGCTCTACAGCACCGTGTACCCATACTTTATCTCCAGACATCCAAGTTGGATATGCGAAGAACAAAAATGCACGGATTGTCAATGCTGGATTCAGGATGTTCATCCCTGTACCACCAAATACCTCTTTACCGATTACCACACCAAATGCTACGGCCACGGCCAACATCCATAATGGCAAATCAATTGGTACAATAAGTGGCACCAACATTCCAGTTACCAAGTAACCTTCCTCTACTTCATGTCCTTTAATGATGGCGAACAAGAACTCGATTCCAAGTCCTACGCCATAAGACACAATAAGTAGTGGTAATATTTTAATCAATCCAATAGAAAAGGCATCCCAGGACAAGAATGCTACAGGCTCTCCAACGGCAACAAAATGCTGGTAACCTGCGTTGAACATACCAAAAATCAAACACGGCACCAATGCCATGATCACTGTATTCATGGTACGCTTCAAGTCGTCGGCAGCCTTAATATGGGTTCCACCATGAGTGGTATCGTTAGGCAAGTATAAAAAGGTATGCAATGCGTTAAACGCAGGCGCCATTTTGGTGCCTTTATACTTTTCTTTTAAGTTATGTAATGTACTTTTCAAACTCATGGCTATCCTATTTCTTTAATCATTAAGTCCAAACCTTCTCTAATAATCTTTTGGTGAGGCTGTTTAGACACACAAACAAATTCGGTCAAAGCAAAATCTTCCGGAGCAACTTCATACATACCCAAGGCTTCCATTTCGTCAAGGTCCTTATACATACAAGCCTTAAGAATTTGCATTGGGTAGATGTCTAAAGGAAATACTTCCTCATAATTTCCAGTTACCACAAATGCTCTATGCTCTCCATTAGTATTAGTATCTAAATCAAACTTCTTCTTAGGGTTCAACCATGAAAAAGTCATTGCTCTAGACGTTGATATTTTGTTAAAAACAGGTTTATTCCATCCAAAAAGCTCATAGTCATCTCCTTCAGGAATTACAGTAACTGTATTACTGTAGTAATCCAAACATCCGTCTGGCTTTACGTGGTTTCCTGTAAGTACATTTCCTGAGATGATTCTACAATTGCTATTCTTATCAATTCCATTATCATAAACCATAGTGGCTACTTCACTACCAATTTTGGTTCTGAAGTATCTAGGTTTTTTAACCGAAGACCCTACCAAAGCAACAATACGCTCCGCATTGAACTTCCCGGTAAGCAACATTTCTCCAATAATAACAAGATCTTGAGGAGATACGGTCCAAACCACCTCTCCTTTATTGATAGGATCAATTTTATTGATTTGTGTTCCTACGTTCCCCACAGGGTGTGGACCGGACACTTTATGTAATGTTACACCTGAAAGACCTGCTAAAGGCGAATTAGAACCAGCTCCTACAGAGACATGCACCGTACTTTCTGTAAGTTTCCCAAGAGCGGTAATCGCAGTCTGAAGCTCAGTTTCCTTACCTTGTAGCACATAATCATAATCTGCTGCCAATGGCGCCGACGCATATCCCGATACAAAAATAGCCTTTGGGCTTTTGTCTGGATTGGCGATCACATCGTAAGGACGCTGCTTAATAAATGGCCAACAACCTGATGCCATCAAATGAGATTTGATTGCCTCCGCACTCGCAGAAGCCACATCCAATTTGCCGCTATCTAGGTAAGATTGCTCTTTATCCGCTTGGATCTTAATTGCTAAAATTCTTCGTTTTGCACCGCGTTGTACCTCAACAATCTCTCCAGAAACTGGAGACACAAATTTCACAAGTTCATTCGCTTTATCATAAAAAACAGTTTCACCTGCCTTTACTTTTGCGCCTTCTTTTGCTACTAATTTTGGGGTAACGCCGTGAAAGTCTTCTGGCCTGATGGTGCAGAAATTACTGATGATCGCATTCTCTGTGGACCTATCAGCTTCACCTTTTAGGTTTATATTCAGACCTTTTTTAATCTTAATGTCGTTGGACATATGTTTGATATTGAAATTAATTGTCTAAAAATCGACGCAAATTTACGAATTAATACCTAAATTATATTTGAAATAATAGCTACTTATTTATTTATAACAATTCTAAATAGCTGAATTTTGCGTCCTATAAATTTAACTATATTTACATCAAAATAAGACTTTAATGACATCAAAACTCAACCTCTTCGCATACATTTTTCTATTTCCCTACATTATTTTCTCACAAGTTAGCGAAGTTGCCCCACCAGATTTCATCAAAACCATCACCTTTAAAGGCGACACCCAAGAAAGTCAACTTCCTATTTTACCCTTGGGGCAACCCTTGGTTTTGGAATTTGATGCCCTAACGGGAGATGAGGAGGATTTCTACTATGTTATCGAACATTTTAATTTTGATTGGACGCCTTCGCAGCTTGTTAAATCTGAATATTTGAAAGGTTTTGACAACCAGCGCATACGCGATTACGAAAATTCATTTAACACCTATCAAATCTATTCACATTACACCCTTGAAATCCCAAATAATCAAACCGGGGATATTTTAAAGAGTGGCAATTACCTTATTTCTATTTATGACCAATACGAAGAACTGATGTTTTCCAGAAAATTTATGGTTTATGAAGATTTAGTAAGTGTTGGCATTACCCTAAAGCGCTCCAGAGATGTAAGCGTTATTAACGAAAAGCAGTCGGTTGATTTTATTATCAATTCCAGAGGATTGAACCTGAACAACCCCAACGAAACCATTAAAACTTTAGTTATTCAAAACAACAACCTTAACACCGCCATACCCAATCTTAAGCCCCAATACACCATGGGAAAAGAACTTATCTACAAATACACCACAGAATCCAGCTTTTGGGGCGGCAATGAATATTTGTTTTTTGAGAACAAAGACGTGCGAGCTGCCAATGTAGGTGTCCAGTTTATTGACCTACGGGATATTTATCATGGATTCCTCTTCACCAATACAGCTAGAGCTGGACAACCATATACTTACAACCCTGATATCAACGGAAATTTTGTAATCACAGCTCTGGATACCGATAATGTATCTATTGAGGCAGACTACACCAATATCCACTTTTCACTTTTACATACAGAACTTCCACCAGGCCAATCCATTTATGTCTACGGAAATTACAACAACTACATTACAGACGAAAGCAACCAAATGGCTTATAACCCAACAAAAGGTATTTATGAAAGTGTAATAAAAATGAAACAAGGTTTCTATAATTACAAATATGTAATTCGTGATGAAAACGGACAACTGGACGAAGGTGCCATTTGCGGTAATTATTACCAAACCGAAAACAACTATAAAGTGTTGGTCTATTATCGTGATTTGGGAGCGCGTTACGATAAACTTATCGGATTTGGGGAAGGATCTTCTGTGAATATCACCAATTAAACCCCTCAATAAACGTTCGGTGCACTATAATACCACTGAGGTATTTTAACACATCAACTAGCCAAGCTCAAATTCCCACCAAAAAACTCTCTCTGTATTTCAATGGTTTATGACCTAATTTTTTAATAATTTTAAGCTTGCTTGTATTTTCAGGCTTTCAAAACGCAATTCATGGAGAAAGATTTAAAGCTATTTAACGAGTTGGTCGAAATCCTTTTGGAAGAAGAACAACGTCAACCTGTGGCAAAACCTATTGACACAGACCAATTATTTGACAGCTTAGATCTTGAACTTCCTGATACACCAACACTAAGCAAAGACTTTAAGGCTTCACTTCTAGAAATCATCAAATACACGCCAAAAACGGCTTCGGTCGCCTTTTTCAATCAATTATATGGTGGCCGTATAAGTAAAGCAACCCTAGGAGACCTTTTAGCCGTTATGCTTAACAATAGCATGTACACCTATAAGGTAGGAGGGCCTCAAATAGGAATAGAAAAAATCATCCTTAAGAAAATCTGTAGCATGATAGGCTACGGTCCGCAAAGTGATGGCACTTTTGCCCCCGGAGGATCCATGAGCAACTTTATGGCCATGGTAATGGCCCGTGACAAATACGATATAACATCACGCAATACAGGTATCAATTCCAAAATGATTGTTTACACCTCAGAAGTATCACACTATTCCATCAGCAAAAATGCCGCTTTAATGGGAATAGGACGAAATCAAGTACGAGAGGTGAAAACCAACAGCCATGGCGAAATGCTGGCAGATGACCTTGAAATGAAAATCAAAAAAGACCTTGCAGTAGGCAATCATCCGTTTTTTGTGAACTGCACCGCCGGCACTACTGTCATGGGAGCCTTCGATGATGTCCCCCTTATCCACAAAGTTAGTAGTAGATACAATCTATGGCTGCACTTGGATGGCGCCTATTGTGGCTCGGTAATTTTCAGTAAGAAATTCAAACATCTAGTAAATGGGGTTGAACTAACAAATTCCTTTAGTGTAAATGCCCACAAAATGTTAGGCACACCTTTGAGCTGTTCCATTATTGTTACACAAGACACAAAAGACCTGCACTTGTCCTTTTCAAATGATGCGGAGTATTTATACCAAACAGATGGGGACGAATTCAACCTTGGCAAAATCTCTTTGCAATGTGGCAGGCGTAACGATGCCTTAAAATTCTGGACACTTTGGAAAAGCATAGGCACTCAAGGCTTGGAGCGACTTGTTGACAAACAATTCCAGTTGGCCGATGTGGCAAGAAACTATATAAACATCCATCCCGACTACGAGCTGTACAGCTTTGAGGATTCCATTTCGGTTTGCTTCAACTATAAAGACATTCCTGCAAAAGGGCTTTGCACAGCCCTCTACCAAAATGCAACGCTAATGGTAAGCTTTGGCGTTTTTAAAAATCAGGAATTTGTAAGATTAGTAACCGTCAATTCAAGTTTAGAGGAAAAAGACATTATTAATTTCTTTAAAGAATTGGAAACCTTTGTCGAAAATCATAATTTCAATATAAAATAAGCCTCAAAATCATTATAGATGTTAAAAATAACGTCTAGAAAAGCCAAAATTCGCCAAGCAAAAGAAAAATACATTATTTTAGCTTTTTAAGTCATACTTTATGGTACAACAAGTTACAAGCGGTATAAAGATTTCCGTAGACACTACTTTTGAAGGGACATTTTATAAAAATTATAAAGTGCATTTTGCCTTTGGCTATAAAGTCACTATAGAAAACCAAGGCAAGGATGCCGTCCAATTAAATTCAAGGCATTGGAAAATCTATGACGCCCTTAACAATGTTGAAATTGTTGAAGGAGAAGGCGTCATTGGTAAGAAGCCTGTTCTACAACCCGGAGAATCCCACACCTATAATTCGGGGTGTCTTTTGACATCTCCCTTTGGCGCAATGAAGGGCTACTACAATATGGTAAACTTTACTTCCTCCAATAATTTTAAAGTCTATATTCCTGCCTTCAAACTTAGTGCACCGTTTGCACTTAACTAAAGTGCTTCACAAATTCAAAGCGAAAGATTTGCTCCTGTTGCTCGATATGAAAGAACCGGCAGTTTGAATATTGTACAAATTGGTACTTTTCGTTGATATCGAATCCTATTTGATCTATTTGATAAACTCCATCAACATCAATATTTCCATGTGGCGAAATCCTTCGAAACCTAAACACTTGGACGCTTTCCAATTCATGAATTTCAAACCATGCTCCGGCCGCAATTCCAGGTAACCATTGTGCATGACCACTTTTTTGATCATTGAATTTTGGCTTTAAAGTACCAATAAAGTTAGGCTGATGCCCATTCAATTTATCTAAGAACAACCGCCTATTCTCTCTCCTCACTGAAGAGGCAAACACAGACACCTCTCCTTGTACTGTTACCCTATAAACCTTAGCTCCCGTATTGGCAATTACAACATTACCAATGGTGCTAGGCGTAAACATTTTGGACTGTTCCAATTTTCTCTTTAAGGAAGCATCTACAACACTTTCAATAAGAGCATCTGCAACAAACCGGGCGCAATTGGTAGCGTTTTTTAAAAAAGCTGCATACCGCATAAAGTGCTTGTTCTGCATTTTTGTTATATGCTCCCTAGCCTTTTTATAATTTACCCTATTACAAATAGAGGCATACATTGTCCCTTCGCCATGTGTCAATTTGGGATGAGTGGCTAAAAATTCTAACAACTCTTGCAAATTTTCAACGCTACCATCTACAATCTTAGCTTTTAGAGGAAAATCCAATTCAAAATCTGTTTCCTTCCCCCTAACCCTACCGTGGGGCTCCGGAGTAATATAGCGACCAAAATCATGGTATTCCAAAATACCGGTTGACATTTCAATCAGGACCAAAGCAGCATGTCCAGCCCTAACATAATTTTTCTTCCCTACACCAACAAACCGAAGTAAAGGCGAGTACCATTCTTCAGCGACCATAACAATGGTCTCAGGGTAGGCTAAGGTTAAAATGATTCCAGTACTTTCCATTTAATTTTCAATTGACTCCATCAAATATACCAAGAATTCAACTCACGGAATCACTCCAATTTTTAATATGGTTTTAAGAGGCCTCCACATTCATAAATATCTAAAAAATCGTACCTTTGGCTCTCAAAATTTTCAATAACCCTATAAACAGAATACCCATGGGAAAAGGATTTTTTAACGTACCAGTTGCTATCAACGAACCAGTAAAATCTTACGCTCCCGGATCTCCGGAACGCGAAGCTGTATTGAAGGCTTACAAAGAAATGTTCAATAGCAAAGTGGACGTACCACTATATATTAACGGACAAGATGTAGAAACAGGTAACACACGTACCATGTCCCCTCCACACGACCACCAACACGTGGTTGGAACTTACCATGTTGCAGAACAATCTCATGTTGAGGAAGCCATTGCCACGGCTTTGGAAGCCAGAAAAACTTGGTCTCAACTTCCATGGGAACAACGTGCAGGCATCTTTTTAAAAGCCGCCGAATTGATTGCCGGACCATACAGGGCCAAGATAAATGCCGCAACCATGATTGCGCAGTCCAAAACCATTCACCAAGCAGAGATTGATTCTGCTTGTGAGCTGATCGACTTTTTACGTTTTAACGTACAGTTTATGGCAGACATCTACCATGAGCAACCAGAAAGTACGAGTGACGCCTGGAACAGAGTTGAATACCGTCCTTTGGAAGGTTTCACTTATGCCGTAACTCCTTTCAACTTTACCGCCATTGCAGGAAATCTACCTGCATGTATGGCTTTAATGGGAAATGTTGTAGTTTGGAAACCAAGTGACAGTCAGGTATATTCAGCAAAAGTTATCATGGACGTGTTTAGAGAAGCTGGAGTTCCTGCAGGTGTTATCAACGTGGTTTTCGGAGATCCTGCAATGATTACCGATACTGTAATGGCCAGTCCAGATTTTTCAGGATTACACTTCACTGGATCTACTTTTGTGTTCAAGGAACTATGGAAGAAAATAGGAGAAAACATCCACAACTACAAAACCTATCCTAGAATTGTAGGTGAAACAGGAGGAAAAGACTTTATCGTTGCCCACAAAACCGCCAACCCTAAACAAGTGGCCACTGCTATTGTAAGAGGGGCTTTTGAATTCCAAGGACAAAAATGTAGTGCTGCCTCAAGAGCCTACATCCCAAACAATATCTGGGAGGAAGTAAAAGGTTATGTTCAGGAAGACCTTAAATCATTCAAAATGGGTTCTCCAGAAGACATGAACAACTTTATTACAGCTGTAATTCACGAAGGATCATTTGACAAGCTTGCCAAATATATTGATGGCGCCAAAGCTGATAGCGATGCTGAAATCATTGCCGGTGGAAACTATGATAAATCCAAAGGTTACTTTGTTGAGCCAACCGTTATTGTAACTACCAATCCTAAGTATACCACCATGTGTACGGAGTTGTTTGGCCCAGTAATCACTATTTACGTATACGATGCAGAGGCTTATTCAGAAACTCTGAAATTGGTAGACCAAACAAGTGAATATGCCCTTACAGGCGCCATTCTCTCTACAGACAGATACGCTATTGAAGAAGCTACGAAAGCATTGCAAAACAGCGCTGGAAACTTCTACATCAACGACAAGCCTACTGGTGCCGTTGTTGGACAGCAGCCATTTGGAGGAGCAAGAGCTTCTGGTACAAACGACAAAGCTGGTAGTGCCCAAAACTTATTACGCTGGGTGTCTCCAAGGTTGATTAAAGAAACCTTTGTCACACCTACAGATTATCGCTACCCGTTCTTAGGCTAAGAGATATCTTTTCTAAATACATTAAAAACCTCAAAAATTTACTTTTGAGGTTTTTTTATACCCTATATTTTCCCTCCCAAAATCCTAATAACAACGCAATGATATAATTTGTATCTTTAATTTCCATTAACCGTAAATCGACCTTATATGAAATTAAATTACTTTACGCTTTTTTCTTTTCTAACCATTCCCCTACTATTTTATGGACAAACGCCTGGGGATGAAAGCGACATAATTTCCATAAATTCCTCTTTAACCTATCAAGGCTTTGGCGAAACCACAGCTCATATAGGTACTGGAGAATACAAAATATATTACGACAATATTGATGGTGTTTTTGACAAACCCATAATCGTAGCAGACGGATTTGACCCAAACGATTCCAGAACTATCGATTTAATGTACGAACTACTAGACTACGGAGAACCTGTACAAAACCTTGCCGATGCCTTACGCGATGAAGGCTTCGACATTGTTGTATTAAACTTCCCTACCTATATAAGCAGCTCAGATAATACCACTGAAATTAATGGAGGAGCAGACTTCATTCAAAGAAATGCATTTATCCTAACAGAACTTATCGATACTGTAAACGATTTAAAAGAAGGCGAAGAACAAAATGTGGTTATCGGGCCTAGCATGGGTGGCTTGGTTTGTCAATATGCACTGCGCTATATGGAACAAAACAGCATGGATCATGACACACGTTTATTCATTTCGTTTGATACACCTCACTTAGGCGCCAATGTACCAATGGGCATTCAATACCTATTCAATTATCTGTATAATGGGGACCCTGCTATCGAGGAAACCGAAAATTTGGTAAACGGATTTTTGAACAGCCCTGCCGCGAAACAAATGTTGATAGACCATTATTTAGGACATTTGCAATCTGGCTCCAATGTGGATCAAGATGCAACTGTAACACTACCAATTGGTGCTCCTAATTTTAGAGATGACTTCCAAACCGAATTGAACACAATGGGAATGCCGCAAAATTCCCGCAATGTTGCCATCGTTAACGGTAGCGGCACCGGAGAAATGACCGGTTCACCGGGAATGGAATTGATCAACCATACTTTTGACACAGGCATTGTTGGCACCTCACAAACTCAAGCAACCATTGCTATTAACTTTGCGCCCTTGGCTTCAGAAACAATAACAGTGACAGACTTGGTCGGCCAAATTAATATTTTCGGCACCTGGATTGATGTTTACAACTATGAAGCTACTGCAGAATCTCCCACCACCTCAGACGGCCTGGATAGCGCCCCTGGAGGTCAATTCGACCTATATTCCTTTGGGGACGAATCCATAGACTTGATTTCTGAGTTTGTAGACAACCTAAATTCGCAATATTTCTGTTTTATACCAACCCTAAGTGCACTTTCTATTAGTGATAGCAATTGGTATACCGTCCTAACAACAACGGACTCTCCATTTGACAACACCTATATTCCAAGTAGTAATGAGCCCCATGTTACACTAAGTACAGGAAATGTTGCCTTTGCAATCACCGAAATTCTAGAAGGAACTTTAAGCCTTCCTTCATATGAAACTGACATTGTGAAACTCTCGCAAAATCCAATAAAAAAACAATTGACTATTTTAAGCACTTCACAAATATACGATGCAGAAATAGCCATATTTGATCTAACAGGTAAACAAGTATACCAAACCAACACCTCTTTAACGGAACATAACACTTTTAATTTACAGCTGGATTCAGGCCTCTACTTGCTCCAAGTTTATGACAACAGCAAAAAATTACTAAACACCAAACTAATAGTTAAATAAAAAGAATTTCCTGAAACAAAAAAGGAGTGCTTTAAAAGCACTCCTTTTTTGTTTATCTATGTTAACTTCTTAAAAAGCTGTCGCAATGTTTAAGGTAAAGCCTGTGTTCTGCGGCACATATCTACAGATACCACCTACACACACCAATCCTCCTCGCTGTCTTCCATAACTAGCTCCAATTCTAGTGGCTCCTTTAGTAAAACTACCTCCAAAATTATAATAATGGATTTGTCTATCTTCATCTGGATTTCCATAATTCCATATATCAGTAGCAAAAATTGCAAATTTTGAATTGAAATTATATTCTAAAGTTCCTCCTGCCCAGTTTTTCGCTCTGTCATGATCTTTGTCATCGGACCATAAGTGAGACCCTTCGATTCGCACAGATTTACCAGAACCAAATTTATAGGTTGCTTCAGCAACTGCTACGAAAACATTGGCCTCGCCCGCACGCTCCTCAACATATTTTGTATTGTAATAAGTGTCTACAACTGTTACAATTGTAGACCATTTAGAGGATATTTTTTTACGCACCTCTAAACTTACTTCCCTGAAATATTTTTTATCAAAATCGAAAAAACCACCCGACTCATAGGTTTTTTCAACAACATCAAACTCTCCGCCCAATCCATACCAATTGGAATAGTTAAATGCTATTTTTGTACCATATTTACCCCCTAAAAGAGTTCCTCTATTAAACTTTTTATAAACATCAATTTGACCTCCAATCTCACCCGCCTTAGTAAGAGGATTGAAAGCTAATTTTGGCTGAGATTGGTACACATAAATATTTGTCAAACTATAATCATGTTGCTTTGTCAAGGCCGGCAAATAGTTAACAACATCTTGATTATATGGGTTATTACCGTATTGTCCTTGATCACGCTGAGAATAAAACGTCATATTTTCCATTCTTCTGAACGTAGCGTCAACTCCTAATCCCGATTGAGCAAAGCCTAAATTTAACAAAAAAGCATTACCATCAAAATAAGTATCTTCAGACAGTCGTCCCAATTCTTGGTACACGTCCTCCCCTTTCAAGACATACTCCCCGGATGCATAAAAATTACCTTCGGTAAAGTCCAATCTTGTAGAGAACGTGTTGGTCATAGGCTCAAAATTTGGGTTTTCAATATCTAGTTCCTCATAACGACCAACATAACTAAAACCAAAATCCAATCCCGTTGATTCAAAATTCAAAAATGTGCCTAATCCTAATTCTGCATTAAACCCATAAACATCACCTCTTGAAACCTCAAATCCATCCCGTTGTCTACCATACAAAGCAGTAACTTCAACTGCATCAAAAGGTCTATAAGTAACACGCCCCCCTCTCAAGGCATTATTAATACCTAATTGACGGTCTTCCCAAGTACGCAGCACTAAACCGCTTCCAAATTGCTCATAGAAATACCCCATAGTTACCTCTAACTTTTGGGATTTATACCCAAAAGAAAAAGTCCCTAAGTCTGTCCCCTCGTATTTCGGATAGTAATTTAATAGCGCTCGAGGCTCATAAGACTCCACCTGCACATTACCAAACCAATTTTTATATGTGTAATTTAAGCGCAAATAATTGTTAGACCTGAAGTGGTCCTCCTCCATAAAATCACCGGTTTTGGAATCATCTACATAGTATTGGGAATTGGATTCTAACCCTCCACTCAATTGTCCGTATTCTTGGGCTTGGACAAAAGTAGTCCCTAACAGTAAAGCTACTGCCAATTGAAAATACTTCATTATAATTATTGGGATTAAATATTATTTAGAAAACTCTTTAATTTTCTCGTACAGCTCTTCTTCACTACCTGGGGCATAACCAGAATGTCTAAAAACAATTTTATTGTCCTTAACCAATAAAGTTACCGGAATCGTAGGTGCATTTAACTGTCTCTTTAAATCGCCATTGGTATCCAACAGAACTTCAAATTCCCATCCCTTACCATTTACCAATGGCTTTACACGTTTCACAGTACGCGAGTCATCCACCGAAATGGCATATAATTTAACATTGGTTTCATCTACCCAATCCGGATATACCTCTCCAATGGCATCCAATTCATTTTTGCATGGCACACACCAAGTTGCCCAAAGTGACACGACTACTAATTGACCATCTTTGGATATGTCTTGTAAAGCCACAGTATCACCTTTAAGATTTTCCAATTGAAGGTTTGGCAAAACATCTTGCGCTTTACTTGAAAGACTAAAGGCTATTAAAAAAATTAATGTTGTTAACGATTTCATTTAATAGGGGTTTTGAAAAATTCAAGGGCAAAGTTAATTTTTTTTAAACAAGATGACCCTCTAGATATTTTTTTTTAAAAATTTAACAGTTAACATATGTTTTTACTCCTAAAATATTTATATTCGGCACTTTGAAAATTTAACCCTAACATAACTTTATGAAAACAACACGTATCTTACAATTATTCTTGTTGGTTGTCGCTTCAGCTTTCTTTTCTTGTAGTTCTTCAGACGATGGAAACGGAGGACAAGCCTCCTCAATCACCATTTCTGTAGACAACAATGCCATTAACCTAGGCCAGTCCTTAACTTTCACTGTAACTGACGACAACAATTCTGATGTTACATCTCAATCTACTATCTATTTTTCTGGCACTGTAATCTCAGGAAGCACTTACACCCCTACCGAAGCAGGTACCTATGTTGTGAATGCAAAACTTGGAGATATCACTAGTAACAATATTTCCGTTACTATTTCGTCACTTCTAATTAGCGCTAATAAATCTAGTGCATTCCCTGGGGAGCTAATTACTTTAACAGCTACAGGAAATCAAGGAAACAATTTAACTTCTGAAAGTACTTTTTATGTTAATGGAACAGAAATTTCAGGTAATTCTTACACTACAGAAAATCGTGGAGTTGACATCATTACTGCAACTTACGAAACCT
The DNA here is from genome assembly GCF_001280505.1 of Mangrovimonas sp. TPBH4. Lineage (GTDB taxonomy): Bacteria > Bacteroidota > Bacteroidia > Flavobacteriales > Flavobacteriaceae > Mangrovimonas_A. The sequence continues at coordinate 237,565 of NZ_LBIO01000037.1, read as the reverse complement.
TAGAAAGTAACCAAAAGTCGATTCTGGTTGGATATCCTTCTAAAGTTTTGATAGAAGATTTTACTGGTACTTGGTGTGGATGGTGCCCAAGAGTTTCTTATGGTATTGAACTTGTTGAAGAAGCTACGGATGAAGTAGTTGTTGCTGCTATCCATAGATATAATAGTTCTATAGACCCATTTAATTACCCTGCTAGTAGCTTGGAGAACTTCGTTGATTTAGGTGGTTACCCTACAGCTATGTTAAACCGCACAACAGAATGGAGTACTCCTGAACCTAATTATGTAAACCAAGTTCTTGGGCTTACTCAAGATGTTGCACCTGCTGCTTTAGCTTTAACTTCAGAAATGAGCGGCAATTCACTAAATGTTAATGTTGCAGTAGATCTCCTTGATAATACACTTACAGAGGCCAAACTAATTGTTTACGTTCTTGAAGACGGTTTAATTTATGAACAAACAAACTATACCGATTATTACGGTGGTGCCGACTACATAACGGATTTTGTTCATGATAACGTTTTAAGACAAGTACCAACTGGATTATTTGGAGAAGAACTAGCTTCGACAGATCTAGACGCTGAAACAAACCTATACAATAAAAGTTATAGCTTTGAATTAGACTCTAATATTGCTGACAGTTCAAATATTCATTTAGCAGTTTTCGTAACGGATGCTGACGGTAAAGTATTAAATGCTGTTGGTGCTGAAATAGGAGAAAGCATTGTAATTGAGGACTAATAATTTAGCTTCAATTCAAACAAAAAAACCAGAGCACTGCTCTGGTTTTTTTTATGTTCTAAATCTTGACGAATCAGCCTTTATACTTCAATGGCAAGTGCACCACTTTTTTGGTTTCAAAAAAATCTTCTTTGTAAAATTCACTCAAATTATAAATAGTGGCCGTTTTATAACTTTCCAATTCTTCACTTAAATCACCTCCCTTTAAGTATAAAATTCCATTTTTGAGCTCATGGTTTTGCGCTTTAGCAATCTTCCCTTTTACCCAATGCACAAATGTTGGCATGATTGCCACAGCACGGCTTACAATAAAATCAAATTGCTCATCAATCTCTTCTACACGACTATGTGTCGTTTTCACATTGGTAATCCCCAAGCCTTCTACCACTTCATTTACTACCTTCAATTTTTTAGCAATACTATCCACCAAATGAAACTTGGTTTCGGGAAACATAATGGCCAATGGAATTCCGGGAAATCCACCTCCGGTACCTACATCCAAAACATTGGCCCCAGGCTGGTACTGCATCACCTTGGCAATTCCCAACGAGTGCAGCACATGGCGTAAATACAATTCATCAATATCCTTTCGGGAAACCACATTAATTTTAAGGTTCCAATCCTGGTATAGGGATTCCAGCTTTTCAAACTGCTCCAACTGCTGCTTGGTCAAGTCTGGAAAATAATACTTAATAAGCTCCATCTATCAAAATTTTCTACAAAAGTAGACATTTTTGTGTGGATAATTTTTAAGATTTTCATAACCCTTTCAAGCCGTTTATTAATTATATTTGCATTTTCATACACTATTCATTTTTGCTAGTGTATTATTGAATTTTATACCTTATGACAAAGCAAACTTTATCATTTTCCAGAACCGATTCAGCCAAGTTTTTTAGAACTTTAAATAAACGTGTTAACGACTATTTTAAAGAAAATAACATCAAGCGTACCGGTAATTGGAAAATTTGGGTAAAAACCGTGGTGATGTTTGCCATCTTTTTAACCCCCTATTTTTTACTGTTAACTTTAGACATCCCTGGTTGGTTACAATTGCTATTTACTGTTATCATGGGAATTGGAATGGCAGGTGTTGGTATGAACGTTATGCACGATGGTAACCATGGCGCCTTTTCAAATAAAGAATGGATCAACCGTTTAATGGGGAGCAGTATTTATATCTTGGCAGGAAACGTATACAATTGGCAAGTGCAACATAATGTATTGCACCATACCTATACCAATATTCACGGACATGATGAAGATTTGGACGCTGGCCGTATTTTGCGATTTTCAAAGCATACCAAATGGAAACGTTACCATAAGTTTCAACATTATTATTCTATTTTTCTATATGGTTTGCTAACCCTTAATTGGGCCATCACTACTGATTGGATGCAAATGAAACGTTACATGAAACGTAAACTGTCCTATGGAAAATTCCCAAACCCTGTTTGGAACTGGAGTAAATTGGTGATTTCAAAAATAATCTATATGTGTATTTGGATTGTTATTCCAATGCTGATTTTAGATATCGCTTGGTGGAAGATCCTTTTAGGGTTCTTTGTAATGCACTATGTAGCGGGACTTATCCTTAGTGTTGTATTCCAGTTGGCGCACGTTATGGACGAAGCCGAAATGCCACTTCCAGAAGAAGGTGGTACCATGAAAAACACTTGGGCCATCCACCAGTTGAAAACCACCGTTAATTTTGGAAGAACCAACAAGCTTGTTAACTGGTTTACCGGAGGACTTAACCACCAGGTTGAGCACCATATTTTCCCTCACATTAGCCATGTGCACTATTTCAACATTTCAAAAATTGTGAAGGAAACCGCCAAAGAATTTAATTTACCTTATAACGAATATAAATCTACACGAAAAGCAATAATCGCCCACTTCAGGTTTTTAAAGGAAATGGGAATGAAGCCTGCTCTACAAGCATAATCAGATTTTTTACATGAAAAACCTTCTTTCAGACAGAATCAACAGTCTGCCAACCTCCGCCACCTTGGCCATGGCAGCCAAGGCTAGAGAATTAAAAACCCAAGGAATCGACATTATAGGTTTGAGCTTGGGAGAACCAGATTTCAACACACCGGATTTCATCAAGGATGCGGCTATACAAGCTATTAATGACAACTATAATTCGTATTCACCGGTAGACGGTTATGCCGAATTAAAAGATGCCATTATCCTAAAGTTCAAAAGAGATAACAATCTAGATTACAAACCTAGCCAAATTGTTGTGTCTACAGGAGCCAAACAGTCTATTGCCAATGTAGCGCAAGTATTGCTTAACCCTGGAGATGAAGTGCTTTTACCCGCACCTTATTGGGTAAGTTATTCTGCGATTACAACCTTATGCGAAGCCACGTTTAAGGAGATTCCTTCTTCCATTGAGAACGATTTTAAAATCACACCTCAGCAATTGGAAGAAGCCATTACTCCTAAAACCAAGATGATATTTTTCAACTCTCCAAACAACCCTAGTGGCACTATCTACAGCGAAACCGAATACCGTGCTTTAGCCGAGGTGTTGGAGAAATACCCCGATATTTTCATCCTTTCGGATGAGATTTACGAACATATTAACTACGGGGCCAAAAACTTTAGTTTTGCGGCTATACCAAGTATGTACGATCGTACCATCACCGTGAACGGTGTTGCCAAGGCATTCGCCATGACGGGATGGAGAATTGGGTACATCGGAGCTCCTGAATGGATTGCCAAAGCCTGTACTAAAATGCAGGGGCAAATCACTTCTGGAACCAACTGTATTGCACAAAGAGCAACCATTACGGCCTTAAACGAATCGCCAGATCGTATTCAATATATGGTTGATGAATTCAAGGTAAGAAGAGACCTCATCTTAGATCTTCTTAACGATATTGAAGGTTTTAAAACCAATGTACCTGAAGGTGCTTTTTATGTATTCCCTAACGTATCTTACTACTTTGGAAAAACATTAAGAGGAAAAACCATCAACAATGCTACAGATTTCTCCCTGTACTTACTTGAAGAAGCACACGTAGCAACGGTTACAGGTGAAGCCTTTGGAAATGCAGATTGCATTAGAATTTCTTACGCAGCCTCTCAAGAACAAATTGTTGAAGCACTTAAGCGAATTAAAGCTGCTTTAAGCTAAAACCAAAATTATTTCTGAAATTAATATAGAGCATCCGTACTTTTAAAGTTATGGATGCTTTTTTTTAGAACATAAAATACACAAACAAGGAACACATTAAAGTAAAGCCAACAATAAAAACCATTCCTATTTTAAATTCCCTAAGTTCCTGCTCTCTCTTCAGCTTTCTTTTTAATCGCTTTAAATACACTTTAGATGGTTTTTCATAAGTAACCTTTTCATTTTCGCTTTTCAAATTATAACCACCAAGAGTTTTTTTGAAATGTTTAGACTTATCCAATCGTAAACTTTGATTGTATTTAATTACGTTATGCATATACCCACCTAATGCCATTTCTAAAAATTTTAAATGTTGAAAAAAGAAATCTACAGCCAATACCTAGTATACTAAGTTGGCTCAAGAGGAATTCTGTTCAAAAAGAAAATGGAATTCCTAATTAAAAAGAAAAATAAATACGAGAAAAAAGAGGATTACCCTTAATATCGTTGCAGTATCCGAAGTCTTAACAAACAATCTCGTTTCTATACGACTTCTACAACTGAATAGCTTATTATAAGAATATTGACTGAAATTGGTTCTAGCACTTTGTTTGTACTCAGAATTCAACAAACCTAAGTTATTTTCTTTTACCCAAAAGGGAAACGGTTCCAAATCTTGTGTAATTTTTAATGCTTTCATGATATTTGATTAATTGGTTACATATCATATGACGCAAAAAAATAATTTTTGTTACACACTCAATTAATTCTCAAGCTTCTATCTAAAATAAAGAACAAAAAATTATTCTATATTACAATCCAGATTATCTATTCCTCCAAAAGAAAGGCGTTAAAAGGATAAGCACTGTAAACAGTTCTAATCTACCTAAAAGCATTAAAAAGGAAGCCCACCATTGCCCTAACATTGGCAAAGCGGCATAATTGTTTACAGGACCAAATTTCCCTAGTGCAGGCCCAATATTTCCTAAACTGGAAGCCGCTAAACCAATAGACGATTCAAAATCCAATTTAAACATAGAAAAGCCAAGGCCGCCAACAATAAAAGCAAGCATGTAAAGAATAAAGAAGCCCAAAATATTAAAAACAATATCCCCCTGAATGGATTTGGTATTATACCTTACGGGCAATATTGCATTGGGATGCAAAGATCTTTTAAATTCCAAAAAGCCGTTTTTAATTAAAATGAGGTGCCTTACCACTTTAACACCTCCAGAAGTACTTCCTGCGGACCCTCCCAAAAACATCAGACCAAAGAAAAAAACAAGTAAAAATGGTGTCCAAAGGGTATAATCGGCAGTAATAAAACCTGTAGTGGTGATCACAGTAAGAACCTGAAACAAAGCATGTCTAAATGAACTCTCGGCTCTCCCCCAAACCATGGGGTGATCAATGGAAGAAATTCCCAAATCTGCCCTAAAGTAAATAATTATGGCTGCTATAATTGTGAATACAGAAATGAATTTAAAATAAAGCCGTAACTCTTCATCCCGTATCGCTTTTTGTACAGTTCCTTTGAACACAAAATAACTTAAAACAAAGTTGGTTCCCGCCAAAAACATAAAAAGGATGATGATATATTGTATCAAAGGCTGGCCGTTCCAATAGGCAACACTCGCATTTTTAGTCGAAAATCCCCCTGTAGACAAGGTACTCATAGAATGGTTAATCGCATCAAAAAAAGACATTCCAGCCACCTTAAGAAGAATGGTTTCTGCAGCGGTATATCCAAAGTAAATTAACCATAAGCGTTTCGCAGTATCGGTAATACGAGGGTGTAATTTATCGGCACTTGGGCCAGGAGCTTCTGCAGCAAACAACTGCATACCTCCTATCCCTAAAAGAGGTAAAATGGCAACTGCCAAAACAATAATTCCCATACCACCAATCCAATGGGTAGTACTTCGCCAAAACAACACGCCTTTTGAAACAACCTCAATATCATTCAAGATTGTTGCCCCTGTAGTTGTATAACCAGACATGGTTTCAAAAAAAGCACTTGTGAAGGTAGGAATGGTATTGGTCAACAAATATGGTAAAGCTCCAGAAGCGGCCATCACAATCCAACCAAAGGTTACGACAATATACCCTTCCCGTTTCTTCATTTCCTTGCTGTGATTTTTGGTACTAACCATTAAAAAGGTCCCAACCAAAAGCACAAGGATTCCAGACATGAATATCTGTAAGGTTTCGGGTTCACTGTACAAAGAACTTACAAGAGCTGAAATGAGCATAAACCCACCATTAAACAAAAGCAATAGCCCGAAGAAGTGAAAAATAATTTTAAAGTTAAGTTTCTTCATTTTTGCAGCTATTCTTTAAAAGAAAAATTTCTCCACCTCCACAATAGATCTTGGTAAGCAGCATACCACTACTCGATCTCCTGCAGAAATTTTAAAGTTCCCTAAAGGAATCAAACCTTCACCATCCCGAATAACACCACCAATAATGGCCGAACGTGGAAAATCTAAATCCTTAATCAATTTATCGCATATTTTTGAGCTTTGGTTTACTACAAACTCCAACAATTCCGCATTCATATTGTTGAGTTTGGTCATGGCAACCACCTCCCCTTTTCTTATGTATCTAAAAATATTATTGGCCGCCAACAGCTTCTTATTGATCAAAGTATCAATTCCTATAGATTGTGACAACTGAAAATAGTCCATATTTTCAACCAAGGCGATTGTTTTTTTAACTCCTTTGGACTTGGCCACCAAACAGGACATGATATTGGTTTCTGAATTTCCCGTTACCGAAATAAAGGCATCTTGGCTATCAATGTTCTCCTCTTCCAAAAGTTCAACATTCCTACCATCTCCATTAATAATTAAGGCGTTTGGCAATTCATCGGCCAACTCAAAGGCTATATTTTTGTCCTTTTCAATAAGTTTTACATTGAATTTACTCGCACAGAGATCCTTTGCCGTTTTGTATCCAATTTTACTTCCCCCAAGAATCATAACATCCCTTACATCAATCTTAACTTTTCCGGAAAGCTCAAATAGTTCCTCATCTCCTCCCGTAGACGTAATAAATACCACCTTATCCCCTTCTTTGAACAATGTATCTCCTCTTGGAATGATAGTATATTGGGTTCCATAGCGCTGAATGGCTATAGGCACAAAATGGATTTCTGATAATACTTCGGCGGCTTCCTTTACCGTTTTATCAACAAAGGCGGCGTTTCTGGACAACCTTAAACTTAACATAGTTAAAGCGCCATCCTCAAATTCATAACTGTCGTTAAACGCATATTGATTGAGCAACAACCCAATTTCTGAAGCTGCAAGGTCTTCGGGCGAAATCAACTCATCTATACCAAACTTGGTAAAACCTACTTCATCCTTCTGCTCCAGAAATTCAGAATTAGCAATTCTGGCTATGGTCCGTTCTGCCCCCAATTGTTTAGCCAAAACACTGGCCGTAATATTGGTGGTCTCAGAAGAAGTTACAGCTATGAACAACTCTGCCGTTTTTATCCTGGCATCCTTTAAAATTGCAATGGATGTAGCATCTCCCCTAATCACCCTAATATCCAAGTGGCTATTGGCATATGCCAAACTTTCTTTGTCCGTATCTATAAGGGTAATTTCTTGTGATTCGTAGGATAATAATTTTGCCAAATGAAACCCAACTTCACCTGCTCCAGCAATAATTATTTTCATCTGTTTACTTTTAGTTGTTCAATATAGCTTGAGATCCTTGCAAGAATGCTCATAACATTTAAAAATGATCCATTGGTTGTTAATTTGCTCCCTTAGGGGAACTTAAAAGCATTCAAAAAAGCAAAACAAATATAGCATAATTTTATATTCGAAGCCTTTTTAAGAAGGTATTGAACCTTAAACACATGTTACAGAAGCCATTCTATCCTATAACTAATTCACATCAACATATTTAAAACTTTCAAGTCCATCTATTTTTAAGTTGGCTAAGGCCCTTTTGCCATGAAAATTTATGTAGTTTTGCCAAAAATAAGATTGAATGTCCACAAAAGTGAAGCCATATAAAGACAGTGACCTGAACAAAAAGCAGCAGGTAACTAAAATGTTTGATACGATTTCTAAAGAATATGACGGACTTAACCGTGTGATTTCCTTTGGTATTGATATAAAATGGCGAAATAAAGTTGTAGATATTGTTACCAAAAAGCAGCCTACTAAAGTTTTGGACATTGCAACAGGTACTGGAGATTTAGCAATTACACTGACTAAATCTGGCGCCAAGGAAATTATTGGATTGGATATAAGCGACGGTATGCTTGAGGTGGGGCGCAAAAAAGTGGCCGCCAAAAATTTGGACGATACCATTTCAATGGTGCTTGGTGATTCTGAAAGTCTGCCTTTCCAAGACAATACATTTGACGCCATAACCGTAGCTTTCGGGGTTCGCAATTTTGAAAACTTGGAACAAGGCCTTTCTGAAATTTTGAGAGTCCTTAAGCCCAATGGCGTTTTTGTGATTTTGGAGACTTCCGTTCCTACCAAAACACCTTTTAAACAAGGCTATAAATTTTATACCAAATATATCTTACCAACTATTGGCAGGGTCTTTTCAAAAGACCAATCGGCGTATGCCTATTTAAGCGAATCTGCCTCGGTTTTTCCTTACGGGGAAGCCTTAAACAATATTTTGCGTAAAATTGGGTTTATAGATGTCAGTAACAAACCCCAAACATTTGGGGCGGCTACCATTTATACCGCTTCCAAAAAGTAATGTTACACCTTTTGAACCCTTTGATTGTAAATTAAATCTTCAATGAAAAAAGTAGTTTTTATTCTCTCTTTGTTCCTGTTAAGCCAAGCGGCGTCTGCCCAATTATTCACAAAGGAAAAAATAAAGAACAATGAAAATTTTGACAAGCAGCGCCTTAGCTGGGGGTTCTTTTTGGGGTTCAACAGTTACGATTATCAATTTAACTACGAGGAAGATTTAAAGGATATATTAGTAGACAATACCGTGGGGTTTAATGTAGGTTTGATCTCAGATTTGCGCCTTGCCGAATATTTAAACCTGCGTTTTGAGCCAGGATTGTACATTACACAACGTAATCTACAATATGACCCGAGTTATTTCCAAGGGATGGATTACAATGATTCGGATTTGCTTCGCGAAGTAAAATCCACCTATGTGCACTTTCCTTTGCTACTCAAATTTTCCACCAAACGTATCAATAACTTTAAACCTTTTATCGTTGGTGGTTTCTCTACGGCCATTAACCTTTCCAGTAATCAGGAAAACCCAGACGACAACTCTGTTGGGGAATTTAGATCGGAACGAAACATGTTCTTTTACGAACTAGGGTTTGGAGTGGATTTTTACCTTTATTGGTTTAAGTTCACGCCGTCTATTAGAGGTGTATTTGCCCTCAACAACGAAATCATTCAGGATAGAGACCCTAACAGCCCTTGGACAGGGAATGTACACACCATGAAAACCAGAGGGGTGTTTGTTAATTTCACATTTCAATAGAAAAGTAAACTCTTTAATGTTTTCCTCTTCTAAATTCGCTTAGGAAGATAGCGGTTGCCGTAGCCACATTTAAGCTTTCGGTAGCTTGCAAATTACCATAGCGCGGAATACTGATTTTGGTTTGGACAATTTGCTCAACTTCAGAAGAAATGCCGTTAGCCTCATTTCCCATTACCAAAACGCCTTTGTTTGGCAAGTTTTGCTCATAAACACTATCGCCATCCATAAAGGTCCCAAACATTTCTGTTTGTATGTTTTTCAAAAAAGAAGGTAAATCCAAATACGTAATGTTCACCCTGGTCAAAGAACCCATAGTAGCCTGTACCACCTTGGAATTGTAACAGTCTACCGTAGCCGAACTACACACCAAATCGCGAATGCCAAACCAATCGCATAAGCGAATGATCGTGCCAAGATTCCCCGGATCCCTCAAATCATCAAGTGCTACAATTAAACCTTCCTCCTTAACGGATTGAGACTCTGGAATTTTAAATAAAGCCAAGGCCGTGTTAGGCGTTTTTAACCCACTAATTTTTTTCAATTCTTGTTCGGAAATAGATACTACCTGCTCCGAAGCAATACCAAAACCTGTTCCCGTAGTATACAACTTAAAGAGTTGGAAACGGGAATTTAAAAACTCTCCAATCCCTTTGATCCCCTCTACCACAAACAAACCTTCCTTAGTGCGGTTCTTTTTTTGTGCTAAACTTGTAATTAATTTTATTTGGTTCTTTGTTAACATTAAAATGTCTTTACTTTTGTTATCGTTGTAACTACCGTACAAAGTAATGCTTTTTTGGAGTAATTTTTGATATGCTACTACAACAATGCCATAAATTTGACCTTATTACTATTTCTGTTTGAAGCAAACTTTTAAATATATATTGGTTTTCTTTTCCATCGCTTACCTACTAACATCCTGTAATGTGATGAAGCGTGTTGGCGAGGATCAATATCTTCTTTCAGGAAATACCACGATGGTAAATGGCAAAAAGGTAAACACCGAGGCCATAAACAACTCCTACTACCAAAAACCCAACGGAAAACTTTTAGGCTACCCTTTGCGCTTGCAAATTTATAATTTGGCAAGGCCAAACTTGGATTCTATTCTAAAGGACAAAATCTATAACAATCCCAAAAAGCTAGCCTGGAAAACCAGATTGCTTTCCAGAAAACAGTTGGACAAAGATGTGCAATCCCGATTAGCTTTTAATGCATGGCTAAAGAAAACAGGTGAAGCGCCCGTAATTGTAGATATACCCAAAACCGAAAAAACGACAACCAACCTAAGCCGTTATTTTATTAGTAACGGATGGTTTGATGTGCAGACATCCTACAGCATTTCAGAAGCAAAAAACAGACGTGCAAGTGTGACCTATTTTGTTGAAACAGGACAGCCGTATATTCTAGATAGCATTTCAGAAAAAATTGCCTCGCCCGTTGTAGATTCCTTATATCAAAACCTAAAAAAGGAATCGCTGATAAAGTCTAGCCAACAGTACAAAGAAACCAATTTCACCAAAGAAAGAGAACGACTAACCACTGCCTTTAGAAATTCTGGGCTCTTTCATTTTGGTCAGGATTACATCTCTTTTGACATCGATACCATTGGTTCCACAAAAAAAGTTTTCACGGACCTCATCATAAAAAATAGAAGTATTAGATATGAAGATTCCATTTCTAGAGTTCCGTTTAAAATCTATAGAATAAAGGAGGTCAATATTTATACGGATCACACCTATGAAAACAAGGAAACCGCCACATTGGATTCAGTTGAATACAAAGGCTATAAATTGTACAGCTACGGTAAATTGAGGTACAGGCCTAGAGCCCTAACAGATGCTATTTTCATTTCAAAGGGTGAGCTTTTTAGAGATTTGGACAGAACACGAACCTACCGATATTTAACGGATTTACAAGTATTTCGATATCCTAATATTGAATACGTTGAAAACCCTCAAGACACCACTCTTACCGCCAATATTTATTTATCTCCAAAGAAAAAATATGACCTTTGGTATGACTTTAATATCAGCCAAAGTAATATCCAAACCATTGGCTTATCATTTACTGGAGGATTGGTTATTAGAAATGTATTTCGAGGAGCAGAAAGGCTAGAGGTTTCAGCCTTAGGATCTATAGGCTCCTCCAAAGACGCCTCTGTTTCACAGGATCAATTTTTTGACATTAATGAAGCGGGCGGAAATATCAAACTCGTTATTCCACGTATATTTTTCCCAATCAGAACCAATAAAATCATTCCAAAATACATGTCGCCAAGCACCCGTATTTCGGTAGGAGCCACTACCCAAAGAAATATTGGTTTGGACAAACAAACCCTGAATGGCGCCTTAAATTACCAATGGAATCCTTCTAAAAGAACTACCAACAGCCTGGATTTCTTCAATCTGCAATTTGTAAAAAACCTTAATCCTAACAATTACTTTGGAGTTTATCAAAACTCCTATAACACCCTTAACGATATTGCCGGAAGCATCGATTACAATAACGGTGAAGATTTGAATTATCCCGACCAGACAGATCAGTTCATCAATGATGTTTTAAGCGGCAACACCTCCTTGACACCTAGTGACGATGATTTTGAAACCGTTTCTGCCATTAATGAGCGTAAAGACCGTTTGACCGAAAACAACTTAATATTGGCATCCAATTTCAGCTATATTTTGGATAAAAAGGAAAGCTTCTTTGACAATGATTTTTCCATTTTCCGCTTTAAGTTTGAACTTGCAGGCCCGCTCCTTAATACATTCTCTAAATGGACTGGTTCTGAAAAAAATGCAAATGATCAATACGAAATATTTGGAGTAGCCTTCTCGCAGTACGTCAAAGGAGAACTCGATTACGTGAAATATTGGGACATAGGCAAAAAGAACATTGTGGCTGTACGCAGTTATTTAGGCATGGCCATTCCCTATGGCAACTCCAACAGCATTCCTTTCTCCAAGAGTTTCTTTGCCGGAGGTCCTAACGATATTAGAGCGTGGACAGCCTACAACTTGGGGCCTGGAAGCTCACAGTCCATCAACGAATTCAACGAAGCCAACATGAAAATAACCCTGAGCCTCGAAGAGCGTTTCAATGTTTTGGGGAACCTCAACGGTGCCGTATTCGTTGACGCAGGAAATATTTGGAACATTGCCGACAACGTGAATGATGAAAAAGCTACATTTAGCGGGTTTGATTCCCTAAAGGACATTGCCGTAGGTACTGGCTTTGGTTTGCGCTACGACTTTAAATTTTTCGTCCTCAGGGGAGATATAGGATTTAAAACCTATGACCCTTCCTACGATTTAGGCGAGCGTTGGTTCAAAGACTACAATTTTGGAAATGCAGTTTATAACATAGGTATCAACTACCCTTTCTAATTCCTTTTTTTCACTTTCATTTCGATAACGTTATAGTGCAATTTTGATGTAACAATGCTCAATTTCAGTCCAAGATGTGCAAAAAATTGATTACTTTTGAACTTACTATTTCAATATAAAATACACTAAAAATGAGTCACAATATCAAAGCAGGAGTTGCTACAGGAAAAGAAGTTCAGGAAATTTTCAAACTTGCAAAAGAAAAAGGATTTGCCCTTCCGGCAGTAAACGTTATTGGTTCCAACACTATCAATGGTGTTTTAGAAACAGCGGCAGCACTTAATGCCCCTGTAATTATCCAATTCTCAAACGGAGGTGCGCAATTTAACGCTGGTAAAGGATTGAGCAATGAAGGTCAAAAAGCAGCCATTGCAGGATCTATTGCAGGTGCCAAGCACGTTCACGAAATGGCCGTAGCCTATGGAGTTCCGGTAATTTTACATACAGACCACTGTGCAAAAAAATTGTTGCCTTGGATTGACGGCTTGTTGGATGCCAGTGAAAAGCATTTTGCCGAAACAGGAAGACCACTTTATAGCTCTCACATGATTGATTTAAGTGAAGAGCCTCTTGAGGAAAACATCGAAATTTGTAAAACATACCTTGAGCGCATGAGCAAGATGGGAATGACCTTGGAAATTGAGTTGGGAATCACTGGAGGTGAAGAAGACGGAGTTGACAATACAGATGTAGACGATTCTAAACTATACACCCAACCAGAAGAAGTTGCTTACGCATATGAAGAATTGAGCAAAGTGAGTGACCAATTTACCATTGCAGCTGCCTTTGGTAACGTACACGGTGTTTACAAGCCAGGCAACGTAAAATTGACTCCAAAAATCCTTAAAAACTCTCAAGAGTATATTTCTGAAAAATACAATGTACCTCACAACCATATCGATTTTGTATTCCACGGTGGTTCAGGTTCTACTGTTGAAGAAATTAGAGAAGCCATTGGATATGGTGTAATCAAAATGAACATCGATACCGATATGCAATATGCATTTATGAGCGGAATCCGTGATTATATGGCCGATAACAAAGACTATTTACAAGCCCAAATTGGTAACCCAGAAGGAGATGATGTACCAAATAAAAAATTCTACGACCCTAGAGTTTGGTTGCGTGCAGGAGAAAATACATTTGTTGAAAGATTAAAAAAGGCATTTGAAGACCTTAATAATGTAAATACTTTATAAATTTGCACCCGAAATAATTAACTAAAATTAGTTTTAATGTCTTGGTTTAAAAGAAAAACAAAAGGGATTACTACCACTACCGAAGAAAAAAAGGACACTCCTAAAGGTCTTTGGTACAAATCCCCTACGGGTAAAATTGTAGACACGGAAGAATTGGAAAAGAATTTTTATGTGAGTCCAGAAGACGATTATCACGTAAGAATTGGAAGTAAGGAGTATTTCGAAATTTTATTCGACGACAATAAGTTTGAAGAACTGGATGTCAACCTAACTTCTAAAGATCCCTTAAAATTTGAAGACACCAAAAAATACCCAGACCGCTTAAAGTCTGCCCAAGAGAAAACCAAATTAAAAGATGCTGTAAGAACAGCCGTTGGTAAATCGAAAGGGAAAGACTTGGTGGTTGCCTGTATGGACTTTGCTTTTATAGGAGGGTCTATGGGAAGTGTAGTTGGAGAAAAAATTGCTCGTGCAGCCGATTATTCCCTAAAGAACAATGTGCCTTTTATGATTATTTCCAAATCTGGAGGTGCCCGTATGATGGAAGCGGCGTTGTCATTAATGCAATTGGCTAAAACGTCCGTTAAGCTAGCACAATTGGCCGAAGCTAAAATCCCTTACATTTCTCTTTGTACCGATCCTACTACAGGTGGTACCACGGCATCATTCGCCATGTTGGGAGACATCAACATTGCGGAGCCAGGAGCCTTGATTGGTTTTGCTGGTCCTAGGATTGTAAGAGACACCACAGGACAGGAATTGCCTGAAGGATTCCAAACTTCAGAGTTCTTGTTGGAACACGGTTTCTTGGATTTTATTTCGCATAGAAAGAATCTTAAAAACAAAGTCAACCAATACATTGACTTAATCACAAATCAGCCCTTAAGGGCATAATAAAAAAAGCGACCTGATCAGGTCGCTTTTTTTATTTCTATTCTCTTCTGCCTTTTAACCTCTTCAATCTAATGTTAATTTTTTTTAACTGAACAGCTTGGTAATATTTCTTGTGAAAAATATCCTAATTGGTAACTTGCCGTGCAATTAACCAAATTTTTAGCATGAAATATATCTATTCCCTAAAAAGCCAACTACTTTTTAGCCTACTGTTTTTGACATTCTTCATGGGAATGTCCCAATCCAATCAATACCTACACTTTGACGGTGTCGATGATTATGCATCTTTACCTAATGGCGCACAGTTTATCAATGGCAGTAACACCATTACCATGGCAGGATGGTTCTATACAGATGAACTAGGATATGCTCAAGGTATGATGGGCATTAGAGGTGGCGGAACTGGAGATGGCGAAATGTATGTCAACCAAAAACCTAATGGAGGTCTTGAATGCCGATTGGTGACAACAGCAGGGTTTCATAATATTACGCTTCCTGAGGGCACTATCGTAGCAGGGCAATGGCAACATGTTACCTGGGTATATAACCAAACCTCCCTTGAACTATTTATCGATGGGGTTTCTATAGCAACCACACCTGCATCCGGTATCTTTTCATCGACAGACAGACCTTTTACAATAGGGAAATCTATTCTTGCAAGCTACAACTTTGTATTTCCGGGAAGAGCCGATGAAGTATCCCTTTGGAACAAAGCCTTGACACAAGCAGAAATTCAGGACATGATTGCCAATGAATTGACTGGCGATGAAGCCAATCTTCAAGTTTATTACAAATTCAATCAAGGGACTCCAGGCGGAAACAACACCAGTATCACACAATTGATGGACATTAGCGGAGAAGAAAATAAAAATGCTACTTTAAACAATTTTGCGCTAGATGGAGAAACCTCCAATTTCAATGGCGAATTGGAAGCTACTTTTCAAGCTATCAATTTCCCCCAAATTCCTTCTAAGTTAATTACTGACGCTCCATTTCAACTTGAAGCAACGGTGAATTCCAATCTTCCTATTACTTATGAAATAATTTCAGGCCCAGCAAGCATCAGTGAAGATATACTAACTCTAGACGGTGTTGCCGGAGAGGTTACCGTTAAGGCTAGTCAGCCTGGAAATGACATCTACGAGCCAGCAGAAGACATCCTGATAACCTTTTCTGTTTTAGATCCAGATGCTGTTTTAGCTGAAGCTGAAATATTACACCCTTTACAAGGAGACGCTTATACATCAAGCTTAATGCCAATTAAAATTGCCTTTAGAGCAGACATACCGTATACTGAACTATTTTCAATTGCATCAATTACCGCAACCGTTGACGGTGAAGAAGTAACTTTGACAAGCTACGGTAACGGTTATTATTCTGCCTGGTGGACACCAAGTTCTTTTGGAAACCATGACCTGGAAATTACTTCAACCAACAATTTTGGTGCTGAAGGAACCCATTCAAGTACTTTTAACTTGACTTCAACAACACCTACGCAAACATTGAATGCAACAGAAGATGTTTGGGTATATGGAGATGTTCCTTCAGTAACCGTTGAAACAGACTTACCTAGTTATGTTGGTGCATATAATGAAATAACTGGAACCCTTTTTATAGACTGTCCAGATGGAGGTTGCGACCCTTGGGATAGAATTTCTTCCATTGAAGCATTGGGTAAAGATGGGCAATGGTATGAAATCATTCGTTATTTAACCCCTTATGGTGTAAGTTGCCAACACGAAATAGACCTTACGGATTTTATGTCCTTACTAAGTGGAAGAACCAAATTCAGAGTAAATCTTGGCACCACAGGTAATGGGTTCCTATATACGCTACAATTGAGTTATACTCCAGGGACCCCAGAAAACCCTTATAGTCAAATTCAAAAATTATGGAACGGTACTTACCAATTTGGAGACTTGGCCAACTTACAACCTACAGAAGATTTCACAAAATCCTTCCCAGAGAACACACAATCTGCCAAAATTAAATTGGTTTCTACTGGTCATGGTTGGGGAAGTACTAACACAGGAAATGCCGCAGAATTTAAACAAAACACTCACCATATTTGGGTAGATGATGAGCAAACCTTTACACAATTGAATTGGGTAGATTGTGATCCCAACCCAGATAACTGTAGTCCACAGGCTGGAACTTGGTATTACAATAGAGCTGGATGGTGCCCTGGAAGCATTGCCCAATTTTTTGATTATGATATGACACCGTATATCAATAATAGCTCTGTAGACCTTGACTATGTTTTTGATGAAAGTTATACTGACTATTGCCACCCTAACAACCCAGATTGTATTACAGGTGAAACTTGCTCCGACTGTAACGATGGATTCAACCCACACCTAAAAGTGAATTCATTCTTGATTTCCTTTGGAAATGTACCAATCAACAATTCATTAAGTATAAACGACCATTCTCTATCGCATAATATGCAGTTATACCCAAACCCTTCCGCCGGAACCTTCTTTGTGGAGTTTGCAAACAATACACAGGTGGATAACATTGAAGTTTTTGACGTTACCGGAAGATCTATTCTTCAAACATCTGTTAGCAATGTAACTACTCTAAAGCAAATCCACCTTGATGGAAAAGCAGGTATTTATTTGGTGAGCCTAAAAAATGGCAGCGATGTACTGGATACCAAACGATTAATTATAGAATAATTTCATAAACGGTTAAAATGATGATTGGATATTTTTGGCAGCAACAAAATTTATTGAAATATCATTTTTCCACTCATTATCTTATAAATGATTTAAAATTACTATATTTGCCGCTTGAAAGAAACCCTTTCATAGTACATAAAAATCATTAAAACAATATTGGAATGTATTTAAGTAAAGAAAAGAAAGAAGAAATCTTCGAAAAGTACGGAACTGGAAAAAATGACACAGGGAGTGCTGAGGGGCAAATTGCATTGTTCACCTACAGAATTAACCACTTAACAGAACACTTAAAAAAGAATCGTAAAGATTTTAACACAGAGCGTTCTTTGGTAAAATTGGTAGGTAAGCGTCGTTCTTTGCTAGATTATTTGACTAAGAAAGATATCTTAAGATACCGTGCTATCGTAAAAGAATTAGGATTAAGAAAATAATTGTAAAAAGAGGCTTTATGCCTCTTTTTTTTATTTATATATTAGCTCAAGCGAAAGAGTTAAAAATTCGCATAAGAAGCTCATAATAGTTTTTCATTGGTCATCACAACAACTACAACAACACAACGACCATTGTTTAATTAGAATAAAATATTTATGATTCCACAAGTTTTTAGAGAGGTCATCGACCTTGGAGATGGAAGAGAAATCTCTATCGAAACCGGAAAATTGGCAAAACAAGCCCATGGTTCGGTCGTTGTTCAATCAGGAAAATGCATGCTATTATGTACTGTTGTTTCCAATTACCAACAAAGTGATGTAGACTTTTTACCGCTTACGGTAGATTACCGCGAAAAATTCGCAGCCGCAGGACGTTACCCAGGTGGGTTCTTCAAAAGAGAAGCAAGACCAAGTGACGGTGAAGTTTTGACCATGCGTTTGGTGGACCGTGTATTGCGTCCACTATTCCCAAAAGATTACCATGCCGAAACCCAAGTAATGATTCAGTTAATGTCTCATGACGAAGAGGTAATGCCAGATGCCATGGCTGGTTTGGCTGCATCTGCTGCCATTCAATTGTCAGACATCCCATTTGAAACTGCAATTTCAGAAGTACGCGTAGGACGTGTTGACGGACAATTGATCATCAACCCTAGCTTATCGCAATTGGAAGCTTCAGATATCGATATGGTGATTGGTGCTTCTGCTGATTCCGTAATGATGGTTGAAGGTGAAATGAGTGAAATTTCTGAAGAAGAAATGGTGGAGGCTATCGAGTTTGCACATGCTGCTATAAAAGTTCAGTGTGAGGCTCAATTAAAATTAGCTGAGGCTTTTGGTAAGAAAGAAACTCGTGAATATGATCCGGAAAGAGAAGATGAAGAATTGGCTAAGAAAATTCACGATATGGCTTACGACAAAGTTTATGCCGTAGCCAAAGCAGGTTCTTCAAAACACGAAAGAGGCGCTGCTTTTGCCGAAATCAAGGAAGAAATTTTAGCAACGTTCACAGAGGAAGAATTAGAAGATATAGGAGGATTGGTTTCAAAATATTACAGCAAAGCTGAAAAAGCTGCCGTAAGAGACTTGACCTTAAACGAAGGATTGCGTTTGGATGGACGTAAAACTACAGACATCCGTCCAATTTGGTGCGAAGTAGATTATTTACCATCTACACATGGTTCTTCCATATTCACACGTGGGGAAACTCAAGCCTTGGCTACTGTTACTTTGGGAACTTCAAGAGAAGCGAACATGATTGACATGCCGTCTTTTGAAGGTGAAGAGCGCTTCTATTTACACTACAACTTCCCTCCTTTCTCAACTGGAGAGGCTCGCCCAATTAGAGGAACGTCTCGTCGTGAGGTAGGACACGGAAACTTGGCACAACGTGCCCTTAAGCGTATGGTTCCTGAGGATTGCCCTTATACTGTACGTGTAGTTTCTGAAGTATTGGAAAGTAACGGATCGTCTTCCATGGCAACTGTATGTGCCGGAACAATGGCCTTAATGGATGCAGGTGTGCAATTGATCAAGCCTGTTTCTGGTATTGCAATGGGATTGATTTCTGATGCTGAAACTGGAAACTACGCTGTTTTATCTGATATTTTAGGTGACGAAGATCACTTAGGAGATATGGACTTTAAGGTAACCGGTACTGCCGATGGTATTACCGCTTGCCAAATGGACATTAAAGTAAAAGGATTGTCTTACGAGATTTTGGTGAAAGCCTTAAAACAAGCTCGTGATGGCCGTTTACATATCCTTGGAAAACTTACAGATACTATCACTGCTCCAAATGCAGATGTGAAACCTCATGCTCCTAAAATGTTGACAAGAGTAATTCCTAACGAATTTATTGGCGCATTGATTGGACCTGGAGGAAAAGTAATTCAAGAACTTCAGAAAGAAACCAAAACAACAATCGTTATCAACGAAGATCCTGTTACCGAAGAAGGTATTGTGGAAATCCTTGGTACAGATCAAGAAGGTATTGACAAAGTATTGGCTAAAATCGACGCCTTGATGTTTAAACCTCAAGTAGGCAGTGTTTACGAAGTAAAAGTAATCAAGATGTTGGATTTTGGTGCCGTAGTAGAATATACCGAGGCCCCTGGAAACGAAGTCTTGCTACACGTAAGCGAATTGGCTTGGGAGCGCACTGAAAATGTGAGCGACGTTGTGAAAATGGGAGATGTCTTTGATGTGAAATACTTCGGTATCGACCCAAGAACCAAAAAGGAAAAAGTATCTCGCAAAGCCATCTTGCCAAAACCAGAAGGGTTTAAAGAAAGACCTCCAAGAGACAATAAAGGATCTCGCGACAACCGTGGACGCGACAATCGCAACCGTGACAATCGTCGTGATGACAGAAAACCAAGAGAAGACAAGAGAGACTAATCATCTTCTTTCTTTATATCATAAAACCTCAAATAACTATTTATTTGAGGTTTTTTCTTTATTAACATTCGCTTTCCTACGGTTTTAAAACTTTTATCTTAAAATAAACTAAAAAAACATCTAAACCACATCCATCGCCGTACATCTAGTATCTAAAAACCTATGTATTAACAAAATGATAGAACGACAGATGGAGACAATTAAACTCACCCTTCACAAATTAAAGACCAACAGCGAAAATTCAAATAATAGACTAACCTTAATAAGTACCTTTATACTCATCCTTATCGGACTGTACTTTTTCTCAGTATTCCATTCCGATTTTGAACAATTTAACGAAGCCGGAAGGCGCAGCATGATAGGAGCTACGTTTCTTACTATCGCTTCTGTGCTATTTGCCTTTAAAATTTTCTATTTTCTTTTTATTGCCTACAAATATTTCAAATATAAACCAGTTGCTTCTGTAAGTGATGAAGAGCTTCCAACCTGTACCGTTATAGTTCCTGCCTACAATGAAAGTAAACATGTGTGGGATACTTTGATAAGTTTGGCCGATAGTGATTATCCAGAAGAAAAACTACAGATTCTAGCCATAGACGACGGAAGTTTGGATGACACTTGGGACTGGATGGTAGATGCAAAAAAGAGATTGGGAGATCGTTTGGACATATTCAAACAGCCAAAAAACCAAGGAAAACGTCACGCCTTGTACCGTGGTTTCAATATAGGAACAGGAGACATATTTGTAACCGTAGACAGTGATTCTGTAGTAGAGCCAGACACACTTAGAAACTTGGTAAGCCCATTTGTACACAATGAAGATTGCGGGGCTGTTGCAGGAAACATACGTGTTTTGAACAATAAAAAGGAAATGCTCCCGAAAATGTTGGACGTAAGTTTTGTAATGAGTTTTGAATTTGTTCGATCGGCAGAAAGCACTTTAAATTCCGTGTTATGTACTCCAGGTGCCTTGGCAGCATACAGAAGTACGGCTGTTCATGCATGTTTGCCAGAATGGATCAACCAAACCTTTATGGGGCAACCATCGGATATTGGTGAGGACCGCGCCATGACCAATATGATTTTAAAACAAGGCAAACATGTTTTGTTCCAAAGAAATGCAGTGGCCTACACCAACGTGCCAGAACAATACAAAGGGCTTTACAAAATGTTTATCAGATGGGGACGTAGTAATGTGAGAGAAAACATAGCAATGGCTAAATATGTATTTACCAACTTCAAGAAAGGTAATAAATTTGGTAGTCGATTGCTATTTCTTAGTCAATCCACAAGAATCTTGATGAGTTTTCCATTTGCTTTGTTCATGCTGATATTTGTATTGACCCATCCATTACTATTCCTAGGGTCTACACTTTTAAGCATTTTAGTAACCTCTACATTTTCGGTGATATTTTATTCCTCCAAATATGAAACAAAAGAAGCCATTTGGGCCTATACCTATAGCATCTTTTACACCTTTGGATTGTTCTGGATTACCCCTTATGCCCTAGCAACCGCCAGTAGAAGAGGCTGGTTAACCCGAGGATTGGCTGAAAAACGATAAGATTATGACATAAGGCAACTTTCGTAAAATTGAAAAAGAAAAATGCCAATATAGAAAAGCCCCGCAAAACAATGCGGGGCTTTTCTTTTTAAATCGAAGCGTTGAACTGCCAAATTCAGACAGTATGTCATAAAACTGAAATAATTTCACCTTGGTTAAATTTAAAATTTTATAACATTTTCCCTCAAACCTTCACAATACTTCAAACATATACTGCATAATTATCAAATTCACGATTTTTTAAATCCATTATTTTTTTTGGCACTTCCGCATGGTCCTTGTGGCTAATTAACCAAACAATATTGATAATCAATAACAAAACAAATGAAAGTATTAGTAATTGGAGCAGGAAACATGGGTTTAACGTATTCCGAAGGAATGGCGACCTCGCCTTTATTGGGAAAACATAAGCTTAACATCTATGACACTGACCCAAAAAAAATTACAACATTACAGAAAGATCCAAAATTTAAGGTGTATGACAATCTGGAAGATTGCTTACCCCACGCAGACCTGGTTTTTATAGCCGTTAAGCCATATCACAGTGAAGGGCTTTTTGAGCAAATGAAACCAATGATCAATGACAGCCAAATATTTGTATCCCTAATGGCTGGGGTTACCATTGACTTCATCAAAGAACATCTTGGGATATCAAAAGTAGTGAGGACCATGCCGAACCTGCCTGCCAAAGTAGGCAAAGGGGTTACCTCATACACAGAGTCTGAAACCGTTTCAAAAGTAGAATTGATTCTAGTAAGAAACCTTTTGGACACCACTGGCACCTCCATCCATGTAGATACAGAAAAGTATATAGATGCCTCAACAGGTATTTCCGGAAGCGGTCCCGCTTACGTTTTTTACTTCATGCAGTCCATGCTGGAGGCCGCCCAAAAAATGGGATTTTCAGACTACGACTCCAAAGTTTTGGTAAGCAACACCTTTGAAGGGGCCATTGAACTTTTCAACCAGTCCAATCTCTCTCCAGAAGGATGGATAGACCGGGTAGCTTCCAAAGGAGGCACAACTCAGGCAGCCATCGATTCCATGGAAGACAACAATGTAAAACAGTTAATTCAAGAGGCTGCATATGCCGCTTTTAACCGAGCTATTGAATTAGGAAAAGATCATTAATATGGACGATATAAAACGGATAGTTGTAAAAGTTGGGACCAACGTCCTAACCAACAAAGACAATAGAATTTTAGGCCCGATCCTAAGGGAATTGGTAAGGCAGATTGCCATCTTGTACGAACGGGACATCATGGTTATTTTGGTGTCTTCTGGTTCGGCAATTGCAGGAAAAGAGGTATTGGGAGATACTAAAATCACCGATCCTTCCATCAGGCGTCAGGTGTATTCCTCGGTAGGGCAACCAAGAATGATGCGCCACTACTATAGTTTATTCAACGATTATGGCATGCGATGTGCCCAAGTATTGGCAACCAAACGGGATTTTGATCCCGGTAAGCACAGAGAGAACATGATTAACTGCTATGAAGGTTTGCTCTCTGAGGGAGTCATTCCCATTGCCAATGAAGATGATGCCGTATCCTTGACTATGTCCATGTTTACAGACAATGACGAATTGGCCAGCTTGGTAGCCGAACTTTTGGATGCAGACAGACTGATAATACTTTCTGATACCGACGGGCTGTACACAGGACATCCCGACGACGAAAACTCAAAAAAATTGGATGAGGTTACCGTAGACCAAGACGTAGAGAAATATGTTAAGGCCTCCAACAAAAAAGAAGGCGAAGGCCGTGGAGGTATGGCCTCGAAATTGAGAATTGCCAAGGGCACTGCCAAGAAAGATATTCCCACATACATTGCCAATGGTAAACGTGAAAATGTGATTGTAGACATTATAGACGACAAAGAAGTGGGAACCAAATTCATTCACTAAAAACAAAAAAACATGAAACTTTTAAGTTCTGAAATAAAAAATAAGGTTCTCGAATCCATGATTAAAATTATCGACGGGAAACGTGAACAGATTTTGAAGGCGAATCAAAAAGACCTTGACGCTTTCAACAAAGATGACCAAGCACTTTACGACCGCTTGGTGGTGGACAACCATAAAATAGACGGCATGATACAAGCCATACAGGAAGTAAGAAACCAAGAAGATCCGGTTGGCAAAACCATTTCTGACCTAACTTTGGAAAGTGGTTTAAAAATAACCAATAAAACAGCCCCCTTTGGAACCATTTTAATCATCTACGAATCAAGACCAGATGTTACTATTGAAGCCGCCGTTTTGGCCTTTAAAGCCAATAACAAGATTTTGCTCAAGGGAGGGAAAGAAGCCCTGCAAAGTAATATAGTATTGAAAGAATGCTGGCATGAAGCTTTGGAGGAAAATGGCCTAAGCAAAGACTGGATCAAACTGCTACACTTACAGCGTGAGGAAACTAGGGAATTCCTAAAAAATCCAACGGAAAAATTAGACCTAATTGTTCCTAGAGGTGGTGAACGCCTTATCAAGTTTGTTAAAGATCATGCGAGTTGTGCTGTTTTAGTTAGCGGACGAGGAAACAACTTTCTATATGTTGCAAAGGACGCTGATTGGGACAAGACAGTTAAGGTCATCGTCAATGCTAAAACCAATAAAATTTCCGGCTGTAATGCTTTGGACAAAGTCCTTATCGACAAACACATTCCTAACTACGAAAACAAACTAGTTGAACTACAACAAGTTCTTTCAAATTTGAATGTTGATACCTTGGTAGATAAGAACATAGGGCAGGTAATTGAAAATGCCCCTACAGTTTCTAATGAAGACACTTGGTATGAGGAGTTTTTGGCTTTAAAGATTTTGTTGGCTGAAGTGAACGATGAAGATGAGGCCATTGAAATGATCAACAAATATTCCGGTGGACATTCAGCTGCCATTCTAACGGAAAGCAATGACAGTGCTGCCAAGTTTATGGAACAGGTAGATAGCGCAGCAGTATACCACAATGCTTCAACTCGATTTACCGATGGAGGACAAATGGGCGTTGGAGCTGAATTGGCGATTAGTACTGACAAATTACATCACCGTGGTCCGCTAGGCCTAAAACAATTGGTGACTAATAAATATTATGTATTTGGTGACGGTCACATTAGAGAATAATTTATAGTTCCTCCAATTAAAAAAGCCTCAATTGTTAATTGAGGCTTTTTTACGCCATTCAACTAAAAGCCAACCAATTATCAATGTTAAAGGCACTTCAAAATTTGTTTTTCTAATTTTTTTTGTTAAATTGTTAGCTATGATTTACACAGACAAAGATAAATATTCAGAATTTTTAAATGATTCGGTCGATTACCTAAAGCAACATGGTTTCGAGAACATTAAAGCCGACCTAGCGGGATATGAATCCCCGAAGTCCTACTCCAAAGTAGGAAGTGACATAGTAATTACTCCAGATATCGTTGCAGAAAAAGAAGGCCGAAAACATATTTTTGATATTGGTCTTAAATCTTCCAAACCAAACCTATTAAAATCCAAATGGCTATTTTTAAACACACTGAGCAACTTAAAATCACATAGATTCAGATTGATAACCACTAGGGGGCACTATAAATTCACCAACGAAATGCTCGACGCCATCAACCTAAATGACAAAAAACTGATAAAAATTTAAATCCTTGTAACATTTTATCGGGAACTTACGTATAACCACTTAGCAACTTTAAATTCACGCTTTAATTAGAGGATCTTAAATGAGACAACTTAAAATTACCAAGCAGGTTACCAATAGAGAAACTGCTTCATTAGACAAGTATTTGCAGGAGATTGGAAAGGTAGATTTGATTACCGCCGATGAAGAAGTAGAATTGGCTCAGCGCATCAAAGCAGGCGACCAAGTAGCTTTGGAAAAATTGACAAAAGCCAATTTGCGTTTTGTGGTTTCCGTAGCCAAGCAATATCAAAACCAAGGGTTAACCTTACCCGATTTGATTAACGAAGGTAATTTAGGATTAATAAAAGCAGCTCAAAGATTTGATGAAACCAGAGGTTTCAAATTTATCTCATATGCTGTATGGTGGATTCGTCAATCCATTCTTCAGGCTTTGGCCGAACAATCAAGAATTGTTCGTTTGCCTTTGAACAAAATTGGTTCCATCAATAAAATCAACAAGACATTTGCATTTTTGGAGCAAAGTCACGAACGTCCACCAAGTGCAGAAGAAATTGCCAAGGAATTGGACATGACAATCAACGACGTTAAAGAATCTATGAAGAATTCTGGCCGTCACGTAAGTATGGACGCTCCATTGGTTGAAGGAGAAGACTCGAATTTATACGATGTATTGCGAAGTGGAGAATCTCCAAACCCTGATAAGGATTTGTTACACGAATCGTTACGTACTGAAATTGAGCGCGCTTTGGAAACCCTTACACCTCGTGAAGCAGATGTAATTCGTTTATACTTTGGATTGGGAGATCAACATCCAATGACTTTGGAAGAAATCGGCGAAACTTTTGATTTAACGAGAGAGAGAGTCCGTCAAATTAAGGAAAAAGCAATTCGTAGGTTGAAACATACGTCACGAAGCAAAATATTGAAAACATATTTAGGTTAGTAATTAATGATAATTACGACTAATTTACGGTAACTAACAGTTACACATAACTGTTCGTTTTTTGATTGATGAAAGAACCCCCGGCTGATTACCGGGGGTTTATTTTTTTGACTACTTTTGCAAAAACTTTTATATACCTTAAAATCATGAGTTCTAAATTAATAGCGCCGTCTGTTTTGGCTGCCGATTTCGCCAATTTGCAGAGAGATATTGAAATGGTAAATAGCAGTGATGCCGATTGGTTTCATATTGATATTATGGATGGTGTCTTTGTTCCAAATATTTCCTATGGAATGCCAGTTTTGGAAGCTATTGCAAAACACGCAAAGAAAACAATCGATGTTCATTTAATGATCGTAGATCCAGATAGATACATCAAGACTTTCGCCGAATTGGGGGCTAATAACCTTACCGTTCATTATGAGGCCTGTACTCACTTACATAGAACACTTCAAGCGATTAAAGCTCAAGGAATGAAAGCTGGTGTAGCATTAAACCCTCATACAAGCGTTAATGTTTTAGAAGATACAATCAATGATATCGATTTGGTATGCATTATGAGTGTGAACCCAGGTTTTGGAGGTCAGAGTTTTATAGAAAATACTTACTCAAAAGTTAAGCTGTTAAAAGACTTGATTATCCGCAAAGGTGCAGATACAAAAATTGAAATTGACGGAGGTGTTACCAGTAAAAATGCAAAAGCTCTAATTGACGCTGGAGCCGATGTTTTAGTGGCCGGCAGTTTTGTTTTTAAAAGTGATGATCCTATCTCCACAATAAAGAACTTAAAAGCTACTGCAAATAGAAAGTAGTCCTCAACAGGAATCTTAACTATTCCTCAATTAAATCTCCCATTTTTATTTAATTGTATAGATTCTATTGAGAAAAAAGAGATTTATGTATTTTAACAATCAGAATACAATTTATGCTATTTTTAAAAATAAATACCTAACTTTATTCCTGCTTTTTACAGATTTTTAATACACTAGCAAACCAGACTAGAATGAAACAGTTTACAGTTATTTTATTCCTATTTATCGGGGTTTTTACCGCAAATTCACAAATAATGAGAGGAACAGCATATGACCATTGGGCCGTAAGTTTGGGCATCAACTTTGTGGACAACGATGGAGAACGCTTCAAAAGTCCATTTAAAACTAAAGATTGGAATACGGACTTACCCATCATGTTTGGTGTTGAACGAAAATGGAGCGAATTATTTGGAACAGAATTAGCCGTTTCCTTAAATAAAATTAGCGCAAGCAATCAGCAAGACTACCTAAAAATAGACAAAGACTATGTGTATTTTGCATTAGATATTAATGGTAAATTTTTCTTTGATCATTTGATTTACGAATCCCCTTTTAACAACTGGTTTGAATCCTATGCTATTCTAGGTGTAGGTGCTCCGTTTTTTGAAAACGATAGTAACGTCACTTTAAACACTGGTTTAGGATTTAATTTTTGGTTTGACAAACAATTTGGAGTTCGCATACAAACGGTTGGAAAATTTGCTGCAGATACGCAACCTATTAATAGTAATCATATTCAGCACTCCCTAGCATTCCTATATCTTTGGTATTAGATATTATCCAATAACATAATAACATATAAGATATAAAAAAGCCTTCATTTAAATGAAGGCTTTTTTATATCTTATATGTTATTATGTTATTGGATAATATCTAATACCAAAGATATAGGAATGCTAGGGAGTGCTGAATATGATTACTATTAATAGGTTGCGTATCTGCAGCAAATTTTCCAACCGTTTGTATGCGAACTCCAAATTGTTTGTCAAACCAAAAATTAAATCCTAAACCAGTGTTTAAAGTGACGTTACTATCGTTTTCAAAAAACGGAGCACCTACACCTAGAATAGCATAGGATTCAAACCAGTTGTTAAAAGGGGATTCGTAAATCAAATGATCAAAGAAAAATTT
Organism: Mangrovimonas sp. TPBH4; assembly: GCF_001280505.1. Taxonomy (GTDB): domain Bacteria; phylum Bacteroidota; class Bacteroidia; order Flavobacteriales; family Flavobacteriaceae; genus Mangrovimonas_A. The sequence goes on along the minus strand of NZ_LBIO01000037.1, from coordinate 209,132 downwards.
ACCATTAATATCTAATGCAAAATACACATAGTCTTTGTCTATTTTTAGGTAGTCTTGCTGATTGCTTGCGCTAATTTTATTTAAGGAAACGGCTAATTCTGTTCCAAATAATTCGCTCCATTTTCGTTCAACACCAAACATGATGGGTAAGTCCGTATTCCAATCTTTAGTTTTAAATGGACTTTTGAAGCGTTCTCCATCGTTGTCCACAAAGTTGATGCCCAAACTTACGGCCCAATGGTCATATGCTGTTCCTCTCATTATTTGTGAATTTGCGGTAAAAACCCCGATAAATAGGAATAAAATAACTGTAAACTGTTTCATTCTAGTCTGGTTTGCTAGTGTATTAAAAATCTGTAAAAAGCAGGAATAAAGTTAGGTATTTATTTTTAAAAATAGCATAAATTGTATTCTGATTGTTAAAATACATAAATCTCTTTTTTCTCAATAGAATCTATACAATTAAATAAAAATGGGAGATTTAATTGAGGAATAGTTAAGATTCCTGTTGAGGACTACTTTCTATTTGCAGTAGCTTTTAAGTTCTTTATTGTGGAGATAGGATCATCACTTTTAAAAACAAAACTGCCGGCCACTAAAACATCGGCTCCAGCGTCAATTAGAGCTTTTGCATTTTTACTGGTAACACCTCCGTCAATTTCAATTTTTGTATCTGCACCTTTGCGGATAATCAAGTCTTTTAACAGCTTAACTTTTGAGTAAGTATTTTCTATAAAACTCTGACCTCCAAAACCTGGGTTCACACTCATAATGCATACCAAATCGATATCATTGATTGTATCTTCTAAAACATTAACGCTTGTATGAGGGTTTAATGCTACACCAGCTTTCATTCCTTGAGCTTTAATCGCTTGAAGTGTTCTATGTAAGTGAGTACAGGCCTCATAATGAACGGTAAGGTTATTAGCCCCCAATTCGGCGAAAGTCTTGATGTATCTATCTGGATCTACGATCATTAAATGAACATCGATTGTTTTCTTTGCGTGTTTTGCAATAGCTTCCAAAACTGGCATTCCATAGGAAATATTTGGAACAAAGACACCATCCATAATATCAATATGAAACCAATCGGCATCACTGCTATTTACCATTTCAATATCTCTCTGCAAATTGGCGAAATCGGCAGCCAAAACAGACGGCGCTATTAATTTAGAACTCATGATTTTAAGGTATATAAAAGTTTTTGCAAAAGTAGTCAAAAAAATAAACCCCCGGTAATCAGCCGGGGGTTCTTTCATCAATCAAAAAACGAACAGTTATGTGTAACTGTTAGTTACCGTAAATTAGTCGTAATTATCATTAATTACTAACCTAAATATGTTTTCAATATTTTGCTTCGTGACGTATGTTTCAACCTACGAATTGCTTTTTCCTTAATTTGACGGACTCTCTCTCTCGTTAAATCAAAAGTTTCGCCGATTTCTTCCAAAGTCATTGGATGTTGATCTCCCAATCCAAAGTATAAACGAATTACATCTGCTTCACGAGGTGTAAGGGTTTCCAAAGCGCGCTCAATTTCAGTACGTAACGATTCGTGTAACAAATCCTTATCAGGGTTTGGAGATTCTCCACTTCGCAATACATCGTATAAATTCGAGTCTTCTCCTTCAACCAATGGAGCGTCCATACTTACGTGACGGCCAGAATTCTTCATAGATTCTTTAACGTCGTTGATTGTCATGTCCAATTCCTTGGCAATTTCTTCTGCACTTGGTGGACGTTCGTGACTTTGCTCCAAAAATGCAAATGTCTTGTTGATTTTATTGATGGAACCAATTTTGTTCAAAGGCAAACGAACAATTCTTGATTGTTCGGCCAAAGCCTGAAGAATGGATTGACGAATCCACCATACAGCATATGAGATAAATTTGAAACCTCTGGTTTCATCAAATCTTTGAGCTGCTTTTATTAATCCTAAATTACCTTCGTTAATCAAATCGGGTAAGGTTAACCCTTGGTTTTGATATTGCTTGGCTACGGAAACCACAAAACGCAAATTGGCTTTTGTCAATTTTTCCAAAGCTACTTGGTCGCCTGCTTTGATGCGCTGAGCCAATTCTACTTCTTCATCGGCGGTAATCAAATCTACCTTTCCAATCTCCTGCAAATACTTGTCTAATGAAGCAGTTTCTCTATTGGTAACCTGCTTGGTAATTTTAAGTTGTCTCATTTAAGATCCTCTAATTAAAGCGTGAATTTAAAGTTGCTAAGTGGTTATACGTAAGTTCCCGATAAAATGTTACAAGGATTTAAATTTTTATCAGTTTTTTGTCATTTAGGTTGATGGCGTCGAGCATTTCGTTGGTGAATTTATAGTGCCCCCTAGTGGTTATCAATCTGAATCTATGTGATTTTAAGTTGCTCAGTGTGTTTAAAAATAGCCATTTGGATTTTAATAGGTTTGGTTTGGAAGATTTAAGACCAATATCAAAAATATGTTTTCGGCCTTCTTTTTCTGCAACGATATCTGGAGTAATTACTATGTCACTTCCTACTTTGGAGTAGGACTTCGGGGATTCATATCCCGCTAGGTCGGCTTTAATGTTCTCGAAACCATGTTGCTTTAGGTAATCGACCGAATCATTTAAAAATTCTGAATATTTATCTTTGTCTGTGTAAATCATAGCTAACAATTTAACAAAAAAAATTAGAAAAACAAATTTTGAAGTGCCTTTAACATTGATAATTGGTTGGCTTTTAGTTGAATGGCGTAAAAAAGCCTCAATTAACAATTGAGGCTTTTTTAATTGGAGGAACTATAAATTATTCTCTAATGTGACCGTCACCAAATACATAATATTTATTAGTCACCAATTGTTTTAGGCCTAGCGGACCACGGTGATGTAATTTGTCAGTACTAATCGCCAATTCAGCTCCAACGCCCATTTGTCCTCCATCGGTAAATCGAGTTGAAGCATTGTGGTATACTGCTGCGCTATCTACCTGTTCCATAAACTTGGCAGCACTGTCATTGCTTTCCGTTAGAATGGCAGCTGAATGTCCACCGGAATATTTGTTGATCATTTCAATGGCCTCATCTTCATCGTTCACTTCAGCCAACAAAATCTTTAAAGCCAAAAACTCCTCATACCAAGTGTCTTCATTAGAAACTGTAGGGGCATTTTCAATTACCTGCCCTATGTTCTTATCTACCAAGGTATCAACATTCAAATTTGAAAGAACTTGTTGTAGTTCAACTAGTTTGTTTTCGTAGTTAGGAATGTGTTTGTCGATAAGGACTTTGTCCAAAGCATTACAGCCGGAAATTTTATTGGTTTTAGCATTGACGATGACCTTAACTGTCTTGTCCCAATCAGCGTCCTTTGCAACATATAGAAAGTTGTTTCCTCGTCCGCTAACTAAAACAGCACAACTCGCATGATCTTTAACAAACTTGATAAGGCGTTCACCACCTCTAGGAACAATTAGGTCTAATTTTTCCGTTGGATTTTTTAGGAATTCCCTAGTTTCCTCACGCTGTAAGTGTAGCAGTTTGATCCAGTCTTTGCTTAGGCCATTTTCCTCCAAAGCTTCATGCCAGCATTCTTTCAATACTATATTACTTTGCAGGGCTTCTTTCCCTCCCTTGAGCAAAATCTTGTTATTGGCTTTAAAGGCCAAAACGGCGGCTTCAATAGTAACATCTGGTCTTGATTCGTAGATGATTAAAATGGTTCCAAAGGGGGCTGTTTTATTGGTTATTTTTAAACCACTTTCCAAAGTTAGGTCAGAAATGGTTTTGCCAACCGGATCTTCTTGGTTTCTTACTTCCTGTATGGCTTGTATCATGCCGTCTATTTTATGGTTGTCCACCACCAAGCGGTCGTAAAGTGCTTGGTCATCTTTGTTGAAAGCGTCAAGGTCTTTTTGATTCGCCTTCAAAATCTGTTCACGTTTCCCGTCGATAATTTTAATCATGGATTCGAGAACCTTATTTTTTATTTCAGAACTTAAAAGTTTCATGTTTTTTTGTTTTTAGTGAATGAATTTGGTTCCCACTTCTTTGTCGTCTATAATGTCTACAATCACATTTTCACGTTTACCATTGGCAATGTATGTGGGAATATCTTTCTTGGCAGTGCCCTTGGCAATTCTCAATTTCGAGGCCATACCTCCACGGCCTTCGCCTTCTTTTTTGTTGGAGGCCTTAACATATTTCTCTACGTCTTGGTCTACGGTAACCTCATCCAATTTTTTTGAGTTTTCGTCGTCGGGATGTCCTGTGTACAGCCCGTCGGTATCAGAAAGTATTATCAGTCTGTCTGCATCCAAAAGTTCGGCTACCAAGCTGGCCAATTCGTCATTGTCTGTAAACATGGACATAGTCAAGGATACGGCATCATCTTCATTGGCAATGGGAATGACTCCCTCAGAGAGCAAACCTTCATAGCAGTTAATCATGTTCTCTCTGTGCTTACCGGGATCAAAATCCCGTTTGGTTGCCAATACTTGGGCACATCGCATGCCATAATCGTTGAATAAACTATAGTAGTGGCGCATCATTCTTGGTTGCCCTACCGAGGAATACACCTGACGCCTGATGGAAGGATCGGTGATTTTAGTATCTCCCAATACCTCTTTTCCTGCAATTGCCGAACCAGAAGACACCAAAATAACCATGATGTCCCGTTCGTACAAGATGGCAATCTGCCTTACCAATTCCCTTAGGATCGGGCCTAAAATTCTATTGTCTTTGTTGGTTAGGACGTTGGTCCCAACTTTTACAACTATCCGTTTTATATCGTCCATATTAATGATCTTTTCCTAATTCAATAGCTCGGTTAAAAGCGGCATATGCAGCCTCTTGAATTAACTGTTTTACATTGTTGTCTTCCATGGAATCGATGGCTGCCTGAGTTGTGCCTCCTTTGGAAGCTACCCGGTCTATCCATCCTTCTGGAGAGAGATTGGACTGGTTGAAAAGTTCAATGGCCCCTTCAAAGGTGTTGCTTACCAAAACTTTGGAGTCGTAGTCTGAAAATCCCATTTTTTGGGCGGCCTCCAGCATGGACTGCATGAAGTAAAAAACGTAAGCGGGACCGCTTCCGGAAATACCTGTTGAGGCATCTATATACTTTTCTGTATCTACATGGATGGAGGTGCCAGTGGTGTCCAAAAGGTTTCTTACTAGAATCAATTCTACTTTTGAAACGGTTTCAGACTCTGTGTATGAGGTAACCCCTTTGCCTACTTTGGCAGGCAGGTTCGGCATGGTCCTCACTACTTTTGATATCCCAAGATGTTCTTTGATGAAGTCAATGGTAACCCCAGCCATTAGGGATACAAATATTTGGCTGTCATTGATCATTGGTTTCATTTGCTCAAAAAGCCCTTCACTGTGATATGGCTTAACGGCTATAAAAACCAGGTCTGCGTGGGGTAAGCAATCTTCCAGATTGTCATACACCTTAAATTTTGGATCTTTCTGTAATGTTGTAATTTTTTTTGGGTCAGTGTCATAGATGTTAAGCTTATGTTTTCCCAATAAAGGCGAGGTCGCCATTCCTTCGGAATACGTTAAACCCATGTTTCCTGCTCCAATTACTAATACTTTCATTTGTTTTGTTATTGATTATCAATATTGTTTGGTTAATTAGCCACAAGGACCATGCGGAAGTGCCAAAAAAAATAATGGATTTAAAAAATCGTGAATTTGATAATTATGCAGTATATGTTTGAAGTATTGTGAAGGTTTGAGGGAAAATGTTATAAAATTTTAAATTTAACCAAGGTGAAATTATTTCAGTTTTATGACATACTGTCTGAATTTGGCAGTTCAACGCTTCGATTTAAAAAGAAAAGCCCCGCATTGTTTTGCGGGGCTTTTCTATATTGGCATTTTTCTTTTTCAATTTTACGAAAGTTGCCTTATGTCATAATCTTATCGTTTTTCAGCCAATCCTCGGGTTAACCAGCCTCTTCTACTGGCGGTTGCTAGGGCATAAGGGGTAATCCAGAACAATCCAAAGGTGTAAAAGATGCTATAGGTATAGGCCCAAATGGCTTCTTTTGTTTCATATTTGGAGGAATAAAATATCACCGAAAATGTAGAGGTTACTAAAATGCTTAAAAGTGTAGACCCTAGGAATAGTAATGGATGGGTCAATACAAATATCAGCATGAACAAAGCAAATGGAAAACTCATCAAGATTCTTGTGGATTGACTAAGAAATAGCAATCGACTACCAAATTTATTACCTTTCTTGAAGTTGGTAAATACATATTTAGCCATTGCTATGTTTTCTCTCACATTACTACGTCCCCATCTGATAAACATTTTGTAAAGCCCTTTGTATTGTTCTGGCACGTTGGTGTAGGCCACTGCATTTCTTTGGAACAAAACATGTTTGCCTTGTTTTAAAATCATATTGGTCATGGCGCGGTCCTCACCAATATCCGATGGTTGCCCCATAAAGGTTTGGTTGATCCATTCTGGCAAACATGCATGAACAGCCGTACTTCTGTATGCTGCCAAGGCACCTGGAGTACATAACACGGAATTTAAAGTGCTTTCTGCCGATCGAACAAATTCAAAACTCATTACAAAACTTACGTCCAACATTTTCGGGAGCATTTCCTTTTTATTGTTCAAAACACGTATGTTTCCTGCAACAGCCCCGCAATCTTCATTGTGTACAAATGGGCTTACCAAGTTTCTAAGTGTGTCTGGCTCTACTACAGAATCACTGTCTACGGTTACAAATATGTCTCCTGTTCCTATATTGAAACCACGGTACAAGGCGTGACGTTTTCCTTGGTTTTTTGGCTGTTTGAATATGTCCAAACGATCTCCCAATCTCTTTTTTGCATCTACCATCCAGTCCCAAGTGTCATCCAAACTTCCGTCGTCTATGGCTAGAATCTGTAGTTTTTCTTCTGGATAATCACTATCGGCCAAACTTATCAAAGTATCCCACACATGTTTACTTTCATTGTAGGCAGGAACTATAACGGTACAGGTTGGAAGCTCTTCATCACTTACAGAAGCAACTGGTTTATATTTGAAATATTTGTAGGCAATAAAAAGAAAATAGAAAATTTTAAAGGCAAATAGCACAGAAGCGATAGTAAGAAACGTAGCTCCTATCATGCTGCGCCTTCCGGCTTCGTTAAATTGTTCAAAATCGGAATGGAATACTGAGAAAAAGTACAGTCCGATAAGGATGAGTATAAAGGTACTTATTAAGGTTAGTCTATTATTTGAATTTTCGCTGTTGGTCTTTAATTTGTGAAGGGTGAGTTTAATTGTCTCCATCTGTCGTTCTATCATTTTGTTAATACATAGGTTTTTAGATACTAGATGTACGGCGATGGATGTGGTTTAGATGTTTTTTTAGTTTATTTTAAGATAAAAGTTTTAAAACCGTAGGAAAGCGAATGTTAATAAAGAAAAAACCTCAAATAAATAGTTATTTGAGGTTTTATGATATAAAGAAAGAAGATGATTAGTCTCTCTTGTCTTCTCTTGGTTTTCTGTCATCACGACGATTGTCACGGTTGCGATTGTCGCGTCCACGGTTGTCGCGAGATCCTTTATTGTCTCTTGGAGGTCTTTCTTTAAACCCTTCTGGTTTTGGCAAGATGGCTTTGCGAGATACTTTTTCCTTTTTGGTTCTTGGGTCGATACCGAAGTATTTCACATCAAAGACATCTCCCATTTTCACAACGTCGCTCACATTTTCAGTGCGCTCCCAAGCCAATTCGCTTACGTGTAGCAAGACTTCGTTTCCAGGGGCCTCGGTATATTCTACTACGGCACCAAAATCCAACATCTTGATTACTTTTACTTCGTAAACACTGCCTACTTGAGGTTTAAACATCAAGGCGTCGATTTTAGCCAATACTTTGTCAATACCTTCTTGATCTGTACCAAGGATTTCCACAATACCTTCTTCGGTAACAGGATCTTCGTTGATAACGATTGTTGTTTTGGTTTCTTTCTGAAGTTCTTGAATTACTTTTCCTCCAGGTCCAATCAATGCGCCAATAAATTCGTTAGGAATTACTCTTGTCAACATTTTAGGAGCATGAGGTTTCACATCTGCATTTGGAGCAGTGATAGTATCTGTAAGTTTTCCAAGGATATGTAAACGGCCATCACGAGCTTGTTTTAAGGCTTTCACCAAAATCTCGTAAGACAATCCTTTTACTTTAATGTCCATTTGGCAAGCGGTAATACCATCGGCAGTACCGGTTACCTTAAAGTCCATATCTCCTAAGTGATCTTCGTCACCTAAAATATCAGATAAAACAGCGTAGTTTCCAGTTTCAGCATCAGAAATCAATCCCATTGCAATACCAGAAACAGGCTTGATCAATTGCACACCTGCATCCATTAAGGCCATTGTTCCGGCACATACAGTTGCCATGGAAGACGATCCGTTACTTTCCAATACTTCAGAAACTACACGTACAGTATAAGGGCAATCCTCAGGAACCATACGCTTAAGGGCACGTTGTGCCAAGTTTCCGTGTCCTACCTCACGACGAGACGTTCCTCTAATTGGGCGAGCCTCTCCAGTTGAGAAAGGAGGGAAGTTGTAGTGTAAATAGAAGCGCTCTTCACCTTCAAAAGACGGCATGTCAATCATGTTCGCTTCTCTTGAAGTTCCCAAAGTAACAGTAGCCAAGGCTTGAGTTTCCCCACGTGTGAATATGGAAGAACCATGTGTAGATGGTAAATAATCTACTTCGCACCAAATTGGACGGATGTCTGTAGTTTTACGTCCATCCAAACGCAATCCTTCGTTTAAGGTCAAGTCTCTTACGGCAGCTTTTTCAGCTTTGCTGTAATATTTTGAAACCAATCCTCCTATATCTTCTAATTCTTCCTCTGTGAACGTTGCTAAAATTTCTTCCTTGATTTCGGCAAAAGCAGCGCCTCTTTCGTGTTTTGAAGAACCTGCTTTGGCTACGGCATAAACTTTGTCGTAAGCCATATCGTGAATTTTCTTAGCCAATTCTTCATCTTCTCTTTCCGGATCATATTCACGAGTTTCTTTCTTACCAAAAGCCTCAGCTAATTTTAATTGAGCCTCACACTGAACTTTTATAGCAGCATGTGCAAACTCGATAGCCTCCACCATTTCTTCTTCAGAAATTTCACTCATTTCACCTTCAACCATCATTACGGAATCAGCAGAAGCACCAATCACCATATCGATATCTGAAGCTTCCAATTGCGATAAGCTAGGGTTGATGATCAATTGTCCGTCAACACGTCCTACGCGTACTTCTGAAATTGCAGTTTCAAATGGGATGTCTGACAATTGAATGGCAGCAGATGCAGCCAAACCAGCCATGGCATCTGGCATTACCTCTTCGTCATGAGACATTAACTGAATCATTACTTGGGTTTCGGCATGGTAATCTTTTGGGAATAGTGGACGCAATACACGGTCCACCAAACGCATGGTCAAAACTTCACCGTCACTTGGTCTTGCTTCTCTTTTGAAGAACCCACCTGGGTAACGTCCTGCGGCTGCGAATTTTTCGCGGTAATCTACCGTAAGCGGTAAAAAGTCTACATCACTTTGTTGGTAATTGGAAACAACAGTACATAATAGCATGCATTTTCCTGATTGAACAACGACCGAACCATGGGCTTGTTTTGCCAATTTTCCGGTTTCGATAGAGATTTCTCTTCCATCTCCAAGGTCGATGACCTCTCTAAAAACTTGTGGAATCATAAATATTTTATTCTAATTAAACAATGGTCGTTGTGTTGTTGTAGTTGTTGTGATGACCAATGAAAAACTATTATGAGCTTCTTATGCGAATTTTTAACTCTTTCGCTTGAGCTAATATATAAATAAAAAAAAGAGGCATAAAGCCTCTTTTTACAATTATTTTCTTAATCCTAATTCTTTTACGATAGCACGGTATCTTAAGATATCTTTCTTAGTCAAATAATCTAGCAAAGAACGACGCTTACCTACCAATTTTACCAAAGAACGCTCTGTGTTAAAATCTTTACGATTCTTTTTTAAGTGTTCTGTTAAGTGGTTAATTCTGTAGGTGAACAATGCAATTTGCCCCTCAGCACTCCCTGTGTCATTTTTTCCAGTTCCGTACTTTTCGAAGATTTCTTCTTTCTTTTCTTTACTTAAATACATTCCAATATTGTTTTAATGATTTTTATGTACTATGAAAGGGTTTCTTTCAAGCGGCAAATATAGTAATTTTAAATCATTTATAAGATAATGAGTGGAAAAATGATATTTCAATAAATTTTGTTGCTGCCAAAAATATCCAATCATCATTTTAACCGTTTATGAAATTATTCTATAATTAATCGTTTGGTATCCAGTACATCGCTGCCATTTTTTAGGCTCACCAAATAAATACCTGCTTTTCCATCAAGGTGGATTTGCTTTAGAGTAGTTACATTGCTAACAGATGTTTGAAGAATAGATCTTCCGGTAACGTCAAAAACTTCAATGTTATCCACCTGTGTATTGTTTGCAAACTCCACAAAGAAGGTTCCGGCGGAAGGGTTTGGGTATAACTGCATATTATGCGATAGAGAATGGTCGTTTATACTTAATGAATTGTTGATTGGTACATTTCCAAAGGAAATCAAGAATGAATTCACTTTTAGGTGTGGGTTGAATCCATCGTTACAGTCGGAGCAAGTTTCACCTGTAATACAATCTGGGTTGTTAGGGTGGCAATAGTCAGTATAACTTTCATCAAAAACATAGTCAAGGTCTACAGAGCTATTATTGATATACGGTGTCATATCATAATCAAAAAATTGGGCAATGCTTCCAGGGCACCATCCAGCTCTATTGTAATACCAAGTTCCAGCCTGTGGACTACAGTTATCTGGGTTGGGATCACAATCTACCCAATTCAATTGTGTAAAGGTTTGCTCATCATCTACCCAAATATGGTGAGTGTTTTGTTTAAATTCTGCGGCATTTCCTGTGTTAGTACTTCCCCAACCATGACCAGTAGAAACCAATTTAATTTTGGCAGATTGTGTGTTCTCTGGGAAGGATTTTGTGAAATCTTCTGTAGGTTGTAAGTTGGCCAAGTCTCCAAATTGGTAAGTACCGTTCCATAATTTTTGAATTTGACTATAAGGGTTTTCTGGGGTCCCTGGAGTATAACTCAATTGTAGCGTATATAGGAACCCATTACCTGTGGTGCCAAGATTTACTCTGAATTTGGTTCTTCCACTTAGTAAGGACATAAAATCCGTAAGGTCTATTTCGTGTTGGCAACTTACACCATAAGGGGTTAAATAACGAATGATTTCATACCATTGCCCATCTTTACCCAATGCTTCAATGGAAGAAATTCTATCCCAAGGGTCGCAACCTCCATCTGGACAGTCTATAAAAAGGGTTCCAGTTATTTCATTATATGCACCAACATAACTAGGTAAGTCTGTTTCAACGGTTACTGAAGGAACATCTCCATATACCCAAACATCTTCTGTTGCATTCAATGTTTGCGTAGGTGTTGTTGAAGTCAAGTTAAAAGTACTTGAATGGGTTCCTTCAGCACCAAAATTGTTGGTTGAAGTAATTTCCAGGTCATGGTTTCCAAAAGAACTTGGTGTCCACCAGGCAGAATAATAACCGTTACCGTAGCTTGTCAAAGTTACTTCTTCACCGTCAACGGTTGCGGTAATTGATGCAATTGAAAATAGTTCAGTATACGGTATGTCTGCTCTAAAGGCAATTTTAATTGGCATTAAGCTTGATGTATAAGCGTCTCCTTGTAAAGGGTGTAATATTTCAGCTTCAGCTAAAACAGCATCTGGATCTAAAACAGAAAAGGTTATCAGGATGTCTTCTGCTGGCTCGTAGATGTCATTTCCAGGCTGACTAGCCTTAACGGTAACCTCTCCGGCAACACCGTCTAGAGTTAGTATATCTTCACTGATGCTTGCTGGGCCTGAAATTATTTCATAAGTAATAGGAAGATTGGAATTCACCGTTGCTTCAAGTTGAAATGGAGCGTCAGTAATTAACTTAGAAGGAATTTGGGGGAAATTGATAGCTTGAAAAGTAGCTTCCAATTCGCCATTGAAATTGGAGGTTTCTCCATCTAGCGCAAAATTGTTTAAAGTAGCATTTTTATTTTCTTCTCCGCTAATGTCCATCAATTGTGTGATACTGGTGTTGTTTCCGCCTGGAGTCCCTTGATTGAATTTGTAATAAACTTGAAGATTGGCTTCATCGCCAGTCAATTCATTGGCAATCATGTCCTGAATTTCTGCTTGTGTCAAGGCTTTGTTCCAAAGGGATACTTCATCGGCTCTTCCCGGAAATACAAAGTTGTAGCTTGCAAGAATAGATTTCCCTATTGTAAAAGGTCTGTCTGTCGATGAAAAGATACCGGATGCAGGTGTGGTTGCTATAGAAACCCCATCGATAAATAGTTCAAGGGAGGTTTGGTTATATACCCAGGTAACATGTTGCCATTGCCCTGCTACGATAGTGCCCTCAGGAAGCGTAATATTATGAAACCCTGCTGTTGTCACCAATCGGCATTCAAGACCTCCATTAGGTTTTTGGTTGACATACATTTCGCCATCTCCAGTTCCGCCACCTCTAATGCCCATCATACCTTGAGCATATCCTAGTTCATCTGTATAGAACCATCCTGCCATGGTAATGGTGTTACTGCCATTGATAAACTGTGCGCCATTAGGTAAAGATGCATAATCATCGACACCGTCAAAGTGTAGGTATTGATTGGATTGGGACATTCCCATGAAGAATGTCAAAAACAGTAGGCTAAAAAGTAGTTGGCTTTTTAGGGAATAGATATATTTCATGCTAAAAATTTGGTTAATTGCACGGCAAGTTACCAATTAGGATATTTTTCACAAGAAATATTACCAAGCTGTTCAGTTAAAAAAAATTAACATTAGATTGAAGAGGTTAAAAGGCAGAAGAGAATAGAAATAAAAAAAGCGACCTGATCAGGTCGCTTTTTTTATTATGCCCTTAAGGGCTGATTTGTGATTAAGTCAATGTATTGGTTGACTTTGTTTTTAAGATTCTTTCTATGCGAAATAAAATCCAAGAAACCGTGTTCCAACAAGAACTCTGAAGTTTGGAATCCTTCAGGCAATTCCTGTCCTGTGGTGTCTCTTACAATCCTAGGACCAGCAAAACCAATCAAGGCTCCTGGCTCCGCAATGTTGATGTCTCCCAACATGGCGAATGATGCCGTGGTACCACCTGTAGTAGGATCGGTACAAAGAGAAATGTAAGGGATTTTAGCTTCGGCCAATTGTGCTAGCTTAACGGACGTTTTAGCCAATTGCATTAATGACAACGCCGCTTCCATCATACGGGCACCTCCAGATTTGGAAATAATCATAAAAGGCACATTGTTCTTTAGGGAATAATCGGCTGCACGAGCAATTTTTTCTCCAACTACACTTCCCATAGACCCTCCTATAAAAGCAAAGTCCATACAGGCAACCACCAAGTCTTTCCCTTTCGATTTACCAACGGCTGTTCTTACAGCATCTTTTAATTTGGTTTTCTCTTGGGCAGACTTTAAGCGGTCTGGGTATTTTTTGGTGTCTTCAAATTTTAAGGGATCTTTAGAAGTTAGGTTGACATCCAGTTCTTCAAACTTATTGTCGTCGAATAAAATTTCGAAATACTCCTTACTTCCAATTCTTACGTGATAATCGTCTTCTGGACTCACATAAAAATTCTTTTCCAATTCTTCCGTGTCTACAATTTTACCCGTAGGGGATTTGTACCAAAGACCTTTAGGAGTGTCCTTTTTTTCTTCGGTAGTGGTAGTAATCCCTTTTGTTTTTCTTTTAAACCAAGACATTAAAACTAATTTTAGTTAATTATTTCGGGTGCAAATTTATAAAGTATTTACATTATTAAGGTCTTCAAATGCCTTTTTTAATCTTTCAACAAATGTATTTTCTCCTGCACGCAACCAAACTCTAGGGTCGTAGAATTTTTTATTTGGTACATCATCTCCTTCTGGGTTACCAATTTGGGCTTGTAAATAGTCTTTGTTATCGGCCATATAATCACGGATTCCGCTCATAAATGCATATTGCATATCGGTATCGATGTTCATTTTGATTACACCATATCCAATGGCTTCTCTAATTTCTTCAACAGTAGAACCTGAACCACCGTGGAATACAAAATCGATATGGTTGTGAGGTACATTGTATTTTTCAGAAATATACTCTTGAGAGTTTTTAAGGATTTTTGGAGTCAATTTTACGTTGCCTGGCTTGTAAACACCGTGTACGTTACCAAAGGCAGCTGCAATGGTAAATTGGTCACTCACTTTGCTCAATTCTTCATATGCGTAAGCAACTTCTTCTGGTTGGGTGTATAGTTTAGAATCGTCTACATCTGTATTGTCAACTCCGTCTTCTTCACCTCCAGTGATTCCCAACTCAATTTCCAAGGTCATTCCCATCTTGCTCATGCGCTCAAGGTATGTTTTACAAATTTCGATGTTTTCCTCAAGAGGCTCTTCACTTAAATCAATCATGTGAGAGCTATAAAGTGGTCTTCCTGTTTCGGCAAAATGCTTTTCACTGGCATCCAACAAGCCGTCAATCCAAGGCAACAATTTTTTTGCACAGTGGTCTGTATGTAAAATTACCGGAACTCCATAGGCTACGGCCATTTCGTGAACGTGCTTGGCACCTGCAATAGATCCTGCAATGGCTGCTTTTTGACCTTCATTGCTCAATCCTTTACCAGCGTTAAATTGCGCACCTCCGTTTGAGAATTGGATAATTACAGGGGCATTAAGTGCTGCCGCTGTTTCTAAAACACCATTGATAGTGTTGGAACCAATAACGTTTACTGCCGGAAGGGCAAATCCTTTTTCTTTTGCAAGTTTGAAAATTTCCTGAACTTCTTTTCCTGTAGCAACTCCTGCTTTGATATTGTGACTCATTTTTAGTGTATTTTATATTGAAATAGTAAGTTCAAAAGTAATCAATTTTTTGCACATCTTGGACTGAAATTGAGCATTGTTACATCAAAATTGCACTATAACGTTATCGAAATGAAAGTGAAAAAAAGGAATTAGAAAGGGTAGTTGATACCTATGTTATAAACTGCATTTCCAAAATTGTAGTCTTTGAACCAACGCTCGCCTAAATCGTAGGAAGGGTCATAGGTTTTAAATCCTATATCTCCCCTGAGGACGAAAAATTTAAAGTCGTAGCGCAAACCAAAGCCAGTACCTACGGCAATGTCCTTTAGGGAATCAAACCCGCTAAATGTAGCTTTTTCATCATTCACGTTGTCGGCAATGTTCCAAATATTTCCTGCGTCAACGAATACGGCACCGTTGAGGTTCCCCAAAACATTGAAACGCTCTTCGAGGCTCAGGGTTATTTTCATGTTGGCTTCGTTGAATTCGTTGATGGACTGTGAGCTTCCAGGCCCCAAGTTGTAGGCTGTCCACGCTCTAATATCGTTAGGACCTCCGGCAAAGAAACTCTTGGAGAAAGGAATGCTGTTGGAGTTGCCATAGGGAATGGCCATGCCTAAATAACTGCGTACAGCCACAATGTTCTTTTTGCCTATGTCCCAATATTTCACGTAATCGAGTTCTCCTTTGACGTACTGCGAGAAGGCTACTCCAAATATTTCGTATTGATCATTTGCATTTTTTTCAGAACCAGTCCATTTAGAGAATGTATTAAGGAGCGGGCCTGCAAGTTCAAACTTAAAGCGGAAAATGGAAAAATCATTGTCAAAGAAGCTTTCCTTTTTATCCAAAATATAGCTGAAATTGGATGCCAATATTAAGTTGTTTTCGGTCAAACGGTCTTTACGCTCATTAATGGCAGAAACGGTTTCAAAATCATCGTCACTAGGTGTCAAGGAGGTGTTGCCGCTTAAAACATCATTGATGAACTGATCTGTCTGGTCGGGATAATTCAAATCTTCACCGTTATTGTAATCGATGCTTCCGGCAATATCGTTAAGGGTGTTATAGGAGTTTTGATAAACTCCAAAGTAATTGTTAGGATTAAGGTTTTTTACAAATTGCAGATTGAAGAAATCCAGGCTGTTGGTAGTTCTTTTAGAAGGATTCCATTGGTAATTTAAGGCGCCATTCAGGGTTTGTTTGTCCAAACCAATATTTCTTTGGGTAGTGGCTCCTACCGAAATACGGGTGCTTGGCGACATGTATTTTGGAATGATTTTATTGGTTCTGATTGGGAAAAATATACGTGGAATAACGAGTTTGATATTTCCGCCCGCTTCATTAATGTCAAAAAATTGATCCTGTGAAACAGAGGCGTCTTTGGAGGAGCCTATAGATCCTAAGGCTGAAACCTCTAGCCTTTCTGCTCCTCGAAATACATTTCTAATAACCAATCCTCCAGTAAATGATAAGCCAATGGTTTGGATATTACTTTGGCTGATATTAAAGTCATACCAAAGGTCATATTTTTTCTTTGGAGATAAATAAATATTGGCGGTAAGAGTGGTGTCTTGAGGGTTTTCAACGTATTCAATATTAGGATATCGAAATACTTGTAAATCCGTTAAATATCGGTAGGTTCGTGTTCTGTCCAAATCTCTAAAAAGCTCACCCTTTGAAATGAAAATAGCATCTGTTAGGGCTCTAGGCCTGTACCTCAATTTACCGTAGCTGTACAATTTATAGCCTTTGTATTCAACTGAATCCAATGTGGCGGTTTCCTTGTTTTCATAGGTGTGATCCGTATAAATATTGACCTCCTTTATTCTATAGATTTTAAACGGAACTCTAGAAATGGAATCTTCATATCTAATACTTCTATTTTTTATGATGAGGTCCGTGAAAACTTTTTTTGTGGAACCAATGGTATCGATGTCAAAAGAGATGTAATCCTGACCAAAATGAAAGAGCCCAGAATTTCTAAAGGCAGTGGTTAGTCGTTCTCTTTCTTTGGTGAAATTGGTTTCTTTGTACTGTTGGCTAGACTTTATCAGCGATTCCTTTTTTAGGTTTTGATATAAGGAATCTACAACGGGCGAGGCAATTTTTTCTGAAATGCTATCTAGAATATACGGCTGTCCTGTTTCAACAAAATAGGTCACACTTGCACGTCTGTTTTTTGCTTCTGAAATGCTGTAGGATGTCTGCACATCAAACCATCCGTTACTAATAAAATAACGGCTTAGGTTGGTTGTCGTTTTTTCGGTTTTGGGTATATCTACAATTACGGGCGCTTCACCTGTTTTCTTTAGCCATGCATTAAAAGCTAATCGGGATTGCACATCTTTGTCCAACTGTTTTCTGGAAAGCAATCTGGTTTTCCAGGCTAGCTTTTTGGGATTGTTATAGATTTTGTCCTTTAGAATAGAATCCAAGTTTGGCCTTGCCAAATTATAAATTTGCAAGCGCAAAGGGTAGCCTAAAAGTTTTCCGTTGGGTTTTTGGTAGTAGGAGTTGTTTATGGCCTCGGTGTTTACCTTTTTGCCATTTACCATCGTGGTATTTCCTGAAAGAAGATATTGATCCTCGCCAACACGCTTCATCACATTACAGGATGTTAGTAGGTAAGCGATGGAAAAGAAAACCAATATATATTTAAAAGTTTGCTTCAAACAGAAATAGTAATAAGGTCAAATTTATGGCATTGTTGTAGTAGCATATCAAAAATTACTCCAAAAAAGCATTACTTTGTACGGTAGTTACAACGATAACAAAAGTAAAGACATTTTAATGTTAACAAAGAACCAAATAAAATTAATTACAAGTTTAGCACAAAAAAAGAACCGCACTAAGGAAGGTTTGTTTGTGGTAGAGGGGATCAAAGGGATTGGAGAGTTTTTAAATTCCCGTTTCCAACTCTTTAAGTTGTATACTACGGGAACAGGTTTTGGTATTGCTTCGGAGCAGGTAGTATCTATTTCCGAACAAGAATTGAAAAAAATTAGTGGGTTAAAAACGCCTAACACGGCCTTGGCTTTATTTAAAATTCCAGAGTCTCAATCCGTTAAGGAGGAAGGTTTAATTGTAGCACTTGATGATTTGAGGGATCCGGGGAATCTTGGCACGATCATTCGCTTATGCGATTGGTTTGGCATTCGCGATTTGGTGTGTAGTTCGGCTACGGTAGACTGTTACAATTCCAAGGTGGTACAGGCTACTATGGGTTCTTTGACCAGGGTGAACATTACGTATTTGGATTTACCTTCTTTTTTGAAAAACATACAAACAGAAATGTTTGGGACCTTTATGGATGGCGATAGTGTTTATGAGCAAAACTTGCCAAACAAAGGCGTTTTGGTAATGGGAAATGAGGCTAACGGCATTTCTTCTGAAGTTGAGCAAATTGTCCAAACCAAAATCAGTATTCCGCGCTATGGTAATTTGCAAGCTACCGAAAGCTTAAATGTGGCTACGGCAACCGCTATCTTCCTAAGCGAATTTAGAAGAGGAAAACATTAAAGAGTTTACTTTTCTATTGAAATGTGAAATTAACAAACACCCCTCTGGTTTTCATGGTGTGTACATTCCCTGTCCAAGGGCTGTTAGGGTCTCTATCCTGAATGATTTCGTTGTTGAGGGCAAATACACCTCTAATAGACGGCGTGAACTTAAACCAATAAAGGTAAAAATCCACTCCAAACCCTAGTTCGTAAAAGAACATGTTTCGTTCCGATCTAAATTCCCCAACAGAGTTGTCGTCTGGGTTTTCCTGATTACTGGAAAGGTTAATGGCCGTAGAGAAACCACCAACGATAAAAGGTTTAAAGTTATTGATACGTTTGGTGGAAAATTTGAGTAGCAAAGGAAAGTGCACATAGGTGGATTTTACTTCGCGAAGCAAATCCGAATCATTGTAATCCATCCCTTGGAAATAACTCGGGTCATATTGTAGATTACGTTGTGTAATGTACAATCCTGGCTCAAAACGCAGGTTTAAATATTCGGCAAGGCGCAAATCTGAGATCAAACCTACATTAAACCCCACGGTATTGTCTACTAATATATCCTTTAAATCTTCCTCGTAGTTAAATTGATAATCGTAACTGTTGAACCCCAAAAAGAACCCCCAGCTAAGGCGCTGCTTGTCAAAATTTTCATTGTTCTTTATTTTTTCCTTTGTGAATAATTGGGCAGACGCCGCTTGGCTTAACAGGAACAAAGAGAGAATAAAAACTACTTTTTTCATTGAAGATTTAATTTACAATCAAAGGGTTCAAAAGGTGTAACATTACTTTTTGGAAGCGGTATAAATGGTAGCCGCCCCAAATGTTTGGGGTTTGTTACTGACATCTATAAACCCAATTTTACGCAAAATATTGTTTAAGGCTTCCCCGTAAGGAAAAACCGAGGCAGATTCGCTTAAATAGGCATACGCCGATTGGTCTTTTGAAAAGACCCTGCCAATAGTTGGTAAGATATATTTGGTATAAAATTTATAGCCTTGTTTAAAAGGTGTTTTGGTAGGAACGGAAGTCTCCAAAATCACAAAAACGCCATTGGGCTTAAGGACTCTCAAAATTTCAGAAAGGCCTTGTTCCAAGTTTTCAAAATTGCGAACCCCGAAAGCTACGGTTATGGCGTCAAATGTATTGTCTTGGAAAGGCAGACTTTCAGAATCACCAAGCACCATTGAAATGGTATCGTCCAAATTTTTGGCGGCCACTTTTTTGCGCCCCACCTCAAGCATACCGTCGCTTATATCCAATCCAATAATTTCCTTGGCGCCAGATTTAGTCAGTGTAATTGCTAAATCTCCAGTACCTGTTGCAATGTCCAAAACTTTAGTAGGCTGCTTTTTGGTAACAATATCTACAACTTTATTTCGCCATTTTATATCAATACCAAAGGAAATCACACGGTTAAGTCCGTCATATTCTTTAGAAATCGTATCAAACATTTTAGTTACCTGCTGCTTTTTGTTCAGGTCACTGTCTTTATATGGCTTCACTTTTGTGGACATTCAATCTTATTTTTGGCAAAACTACATAAATTTTCATGGCAAAAGGGCCTTAGCCAACTTAAAAATAGATGGACTTGAAAGTTTTAAATATGTTGATGTGAATTAGTTATAGGATAGAATGGCTTCTGTAACATGTGTTTAAGGTTCAATACCTTCTTAAAAAGGCTTCGAATATAAAATTATGCTATATTTGTTTTGCTTTTTTGAATGCTTTTAAGTTCCCCTAAGGGAGCAAATTAACAACCAATGGATCATTTTTAAATGTTATGAGCATTCTTGCAAGGATCTCAAGCTATATTGAACAACTAAAAGTAAACAGATGAAAATAATTATTGCTGGAGCAGGTGAAGTTGGGTTTCATTTGGCAAAATTATTATCCTACGAATCACAAGAAATTACCCTTATAGATACGGACAAAGAAAGTTTGGCATATGCCAATAGCCACTTGGATATTAGGGTGATTAGGGGAGATGCTACATCCATTGCAATTTTAAAGGATGCCAGGATAAAAACGGCAGAGTTGTTCATAGCTGTAACTTCTTCTGAGACCACCAATATTACGGCCAGTGTTTTGGCTAAACAATTGGGGGCAGAACGGACCATAGCCAGAATTGCTAATTCTGAATTTCTGGAGCAGAAGGATGAAGTAGGTTTTACCAAGTTTGGTATAGATGAGTTGATTTCGCCCGAAGACCTTGCAGCTTCAGAAATTGGGTTGTTGCTCAATCAATATGCGTTTAACGACAGTTATGAATTTGAGGATGGCGCTTTAACTATGTTAAGTTTAAGGTTGTCCAGAAACGCCGCCTTTGTTGATAAAACGGTAAAGGAAGCCGCCGAAGTATTATCAGAAATCCATTTTGTGCCTATAGCCATTCAGCGCTATGGAACCCAATATACTATCATTCCAAGAGGAGATACATTGTTCAAAGAAGGGGATAAGGTGGTATTTATTACGTCTACGGGAGGAGATGAGGAACTATTTGAGCTTTCCGGAAAAGTTAAGATTGATGTAAGGGATGTTATGATTCTTGGGGGAAGTAAAATTGGATACAAAACGGCAAAGGATCTCTGTGCGAGTAAATTCAATGTAAAACTTATTGAAAAGGACAAAAATATAGCCTTTGAGTTGGCCGATGAATTGCCAAACGCCTTAATTATTAATGGAGATGGTAGGAATGTTGAACTTTTGGAAGAGGAGAACATTGATAGCCAAGATGCCTTTATTTCGGTAACGGGAAATTCAGAAACCAATATCATGTCCTGTTTGGTGGCCAAGTCCAAAGGAGTTAAAAAAACAATCGCCTTGGTTGAAAATATGGACTATTTTCAGTTGTCACAATCTATAGGAATTGATACTTTGATCAATAAGAAGCTGTTGGCGGCCAATAATATTTTTAGATACATAAGAAAAGGGGAGGTGGTTGCCATGACCAAACTCAACAATATGAATGCGGAATTGTTGGAGTTTGTAGTAAACCAAAGCTCAAAAATATGCGATAAATTGATTAAGGATTTAGATTTTCCACGTTCGGCCATTATTGGTGGTGTTATTCGGGATGGTGAAGGTTTGATTCCTTTAGGGAACTTTAAAATTTCTGCAGGAGATCGAGTAGTGGTATGCTGCTTACCAAGATCTATTGTGGAGGTGGAGAAATTTTTCTTTTAAAGAATAGCTGCAAAAATGAAGAAACTTAACTTTAAAATTATTTTTCACTTCTTCGGGCTATTGCTTTTGTTTAATGGTGGGTTTATGCTCATTTCAGCTCTTGTAAGTTCTTTGTACAGTGAACCCGAAACCTTACAGATATTCATGTCTGGAATCCTTGTGCTTTTGGTTGGGACCTTTTTAATGGTTAGTACCAAAAATCACAGCAAGGAAATGAAGAAACGGGAAGGGTATATTGTCGTAACCTTTGGTTGGATTGTGATGGCCGCTTCTGGAGCTTTACCATATTTGTTGACCAATACCATTCCTACCTTCACAAGTGCTTTTTTTGAAACCATGTCTGGTTATACAACTACAGGGGCAACAATCTTGAATGATATTGAGGTTGTTTCAAAAGGCGTGTTGTTTTGGCGAAGTACTACCCATTGGATTGGTGGTATGGGAATTATTGTTTTGGCAGTTGCCATTTTACCTCTTTTAGGGATAGGAGGTATGCAGTTGTTTGCTGCAGAAGCTCCTGGCCCAAGTGCCGATAAATTACACCCTCGTATTACCGATACTGCGAAACGCTTATGGTTAATTTACTTTGGATATACCGCTGCAGAAACCATTCTTCTTAAGGTGGCTGGAATGTCTTTTTTTGATGCGATTAACCATTCTATGAGTACCTTGTCTACAGGGGGATTTTCGACTAAAAATGCGAGTGTTGCCTATTGGAACGGCCAGCCTTTGATACAATATATCATCATCCTTTTTATGTTTTTGGCGGGAACCAACTTTGTTTTAAGTTATTTTGTGTTCAAAGGAACTGTACAAAAAGCGATACGGGATGAAGAGTTACGGCTTTATTTTAAATTCATTTCTGTATTCACAATTATAGCAGCCATAATTATTTACTTTAGGGCAGATTTGGGAATTTCTTCCATTGATCACCCCATGGTTTGGGGGAGAGCCGAGAGTTCATTTAGACATGCTTTGTTTCAGGTTCTTACTGTGATCACCACTACAGGTTTTATTACTGCCGATTATACCCTTTGGACACCATTTTTACTTGTTTTTTTCTTTGGTCTGATGTTTTTGGGAGGGTCCGCAGGAAGTACTTCTGGAGGTGTTAAAGTGGTAAGGCACCTCATTTTAATTAAAAACGGCTTTTTGGAATTTAAAAGATCTTTGCATCCCAATGCAATATTGCCCGTAAGGTATAATACCAAATCCATTCAGGGGGATATTGTTTTTAATATTTTGGGCTTCTTTATTCTTTACATGCTTGCTTTTATTGTTGGCGGCCTTGGCTTTTCTATGTTTAAATTGGATTTTGAATCGTCTATTGGTTTAGCGGCTTCCAGTTTAGGAAATATTGGGCCTGCACTAGGGAAATTTGGTCCTGTAAACAATTATGCCGCTTTGCCAATGTTAGGGCAATGGTGGGCTTCCTTTTTAATGCTTTTAGGTAGATTAGAACTGTTTACAGTGCTTATCCTTTTAACGCCTTTCTTTTGGAGGAATAGATAATCTGGATTGTAATATAGAATAATTTTTTGTTCTTTATTTTAGATAGAAGCTTGAGAATTAATTGAGTGTGTAACAAAAATTATTTTTTTGCGTCATATGATATGTAACCAATTAATCAAATATCATGAAAGCATTAAAAATTACACAAGATTTGGAACCGTTTCCCTTTTGGGTAAAAGAAAATAACTTAGGTTTGTTGAATTCTGAGTACAAACAAAGTGCTAGAACCAATTTCAGTCAATATTCTTATAATAAGCTATTCAGTTGTAGAAGTCGTATAGAAACGAGATTGTTTGTTAAGACTTCGGATACTGCAACGATATTAAGGGTAATCCTCTTTTTTCTCGTATTTATTTTTCTTTTTAATTAGGAATTCCATTTTCTTTTTGAACAGAATTCCTCTTGAGCCAACTTAGTATACTAGGTATTGGCTGTAGATTTCTTTTTTCAACATTTAAAATTTTTAGAAATGGCATTAGGTGGGTATATGCATAACGTAATTAAATACAATCAAAGTTTACGATTGGATAAGTCTAAACATTTCAAAAAAACTCTTGGTGGTTATAATTTGAAAAGCGAAAATGAAAAGGTTACTTATGAAAAACCATCTAAAGTGTATTTAAAGCGATTAAAAAGAAAGCTGAAGAGAGAGCAGGAACTTAGGGAATTTAAAATAGGAATGGTTTTTATTGTTGGCTTTACTTTAATGTGTTCCTTGTTTGTGTATTTTATGTTCTAAAAAAAAGCATCCATAACTTTAAAAGTACGGATGCTCTATATTAATTTCAGAAATAATTTTGGTTTTAGCTTAAAGCAGCTTTAATTCGCTTAAGTGCTTCAACAATTTGTTCTTGAGAGGCTGCGTAAGAAATTCTAATGCAATCTGCATTTCCAAAGGCTTCACCTGTAACCGTTGCTACGTGTGCTTCTTCAAGTAAGTACAGGGAGAAATCTGTAGCATTGTTGATGGTTTTTCCTCTTAATGTTTTTCCAAAGTAGTAAGATACGTTAGGGAATACATAAAAAGCACCTTCAGGTACATTGGTTTTAAAACCTTCAATATCGTTAAGAAGATCTAAGATGAGGTCTCTTCTTACCTTGAATTCATCAACCATATATTGAATACGATCTGGCGATTCGTTTAAGGCCGTAATGGTTGCTCTTTGTGCAATACAGTTGGTTCCAGAAGTGATTTGCCCCTGCATTTTAGTACAGGCTTTGGCAATCCATTCAGGAGCTCCGATGTACCCAATTCTCCATCCCGTCATGGCGAATGCCTTGGCAACACCGTTCACGGTGATGGTACGATCGTACATACTTGGTATAGCCGCAAAACTAAAGTTTTTGGCCCCGTAGTTAATATGTTCGTAAATCTCATCCGAAAGGATGAAAATATCGGGGTATTTCTCCAACACCTCGGCTAAAGCACGGTATTCGGTTTCGCTGTAGATAGTGCCACTAGGGTTGTTTGGAGAGTTGAAAAATATCATCTTGGTTTTAGGAGTAATGGCTTCTTCCAATTGCTGAGGTGTGATTTTAAAATCGTTCTCAATGGAAGAAGGAATCTCCTTAAACGTGGCTTCGCATAAGGTTGTAATCGCAGAATAACTTACCCAATAAGGTGCGGGTAAAAGCACTTCATCTCCAGGGTTAAGCAATACTTGCGCTACATTGGCAATAGACTGTTTGGCTCCTGTAGACACAACAATTTGGCTAGGTTTGTAATCTAGATTGTTATCTCTTTTGAACTTTAGGATAATGGCATCTTTTAATTCGGCATAACCGTCTACCGGTGAATACGAATTATAGTTGTCATTAATAGCTTGTATAGCCGCATCCTTGATGAAATCCGGTGTGTTGAAATCTGGTTCTCCCAAGCTCAAACCTATAATGTCGATTCCTTGGGTTTTTAATTCTCTAGCCTTGGCTGCCATGGCCAAGGTGGCGGAGGTTGGCAGACTGTTGATTCTGTCTGAAAGAAGGTTTTTCATGTAAAAAATCTGATTATGCTTGTAGAGCAGGCTTCATTCCCATTTCCTTTAAAAACCTGAAGTGGGCGATTATTGCTTTTCGTGTAGATTTATATTCGTTATAAGGTAAATTAAATTCTTTGGCGGTTTCCTTCACAATTTTTGAAATGTTGAAATAGTGCACATGGCTAATGTGAGGGAAAATATGGTGCTCAACCTGGTGGTTAAGTCCTCCGGTAAACCAGTTAACAAGCTTGTTGGTTCTTCCAAAATTAACGGTGGTTTTCAACTGGTGGATGGCCCAAGTGTTTTTCATGGTACCACCTTCTTCTGGAAGTGGCATTTCGGCTTCGTCCATAACGTGCGCCAACTGGAATACAACACTAAGGATAAGTCCCGCTACATAGTGCATTACAAAGAACCCTAAAAGGATCTTCCACCAAGCGATATCTAAAATCAGCATTGGAATAACAATCCAAATACACATATAGATTATTTTTGAAATCACCAATTTACTCCAGTTCCAAACAGGGTTTGGGAATTTTCCATAGGACAGTTTACGTTTCATGTAACGTTTCATTTGCATCCAATCAGTAGTGATGGCCCAATTAAGGGTTAGCAAACCATATAGAAAAATAGAATAATAATGTTGAAACTTATGGTAACGTTTCCATTTGGTATGCTTTGAAAATCGCAAAATACGGCCAGCGTCCAAATCTTCATCATGTCCGTGAATATTGGTATAGGTATGGTGCAATACATTATGTTGCACTTGCCAATTGTATACGTTTCCTGCCAAGATATAAATACTGCTCCCCATTAAACGGTTGATCCATTCTTTATTTGAAAAGGCGCCATGGTTACCATCGTGCATAACGTTCATACCAACACCTGCCATTCCAATTCCCATGATAACAGTAAATAGCAATTGTAACCAACCAGGGATGTCTAAAGTTAACAGTAAAAAATAGGGGGTTAAAAAGATGGCAAACATCACCACGGTTTTTACCCAAATTTTCCAATTACCGGTACGCTTGATGTTATTTTCTTTAAAATAGTCGTTAACACGTTTATTTAAAGTTCTAAAAAACTTGGCTGAATCGGTTCTGGAAAATGATAAAGTTTGCTTTGTCATAAGGTATAAAATTCAATAATACACTAGCAAAAATGAATAGTGTATGAAAATGCAAATATAATTAATAAACGGCTTGAAAGGGTTATGAAAATCTTAAAAATTATCCACACAAAAATGTCTACTTTTGTAGAAAATTTTGATAGATGGAGCTTATTAAGTATTATTTTCCAGACTTGACCAAGCAGCAGTTGGAGCAGTTTGAAAAGCTGGAATCCCTATACCAGGATTGGAACCTTAAAATTAATGTGGTTTCCCGAAAGGATATTGATGAATTGTATTTACGCCATGTGCTGCACTCGTTGGGAATTGCCAAGGTGATGCAGTACCAGCCTGGGGCCAATGTTTTGGATGTAGGTACCGGAGGTGGATTTCCCGGAATTCCATTGGCCATTATGTTTCCCGAAACCAAGTTTCATTTGGTGGATAGTATTGCTAAAAAATTGAAGGTAGTAAATGAAGTGGTAGAAGGCTTGGGGATTACCAATGTGAAAACGACACATAGTCGTGTAGAAGAGATTGATGAGCAATTTGATTTTATTGTAAGCCGTGCTGTGGCAATCATGCCAACATTTGTGCATTGGGTAAAAGGGAAGATTGCTAAAGCGCAAAACCATGAGCTCAAAAATGGAATTTTATACTTAAAGGGAGGTGATTTAAGTGAAGAATTGGAAAGTTATAAAACGGCCACTATTTATAATTTGAGTGAATTTTACAAAGAAGATTTTTTTGAAACCAAAAAAGTGGTGCACTTGCCATTGAAGTATAAAGGCTGATTCGTCAAGATTTAGAACATAAAAAAAACCAGAGCAGTGCTCTGGTTTTTTTGTTTGAATTGAAGCTAAATTATTAGTCCTCAATTACAATGCTTTCTCCTATTTCAGCACCAACAGCATTTAATACTTTACCGTCAGCATCCGTTACGAAAACTGCTAAATGAATATTTGAACTGTCAGCAATATTAGAGTCTAATTCAAAGCTATAACTTTTATTGTATAGGTTTGTTTCAGCGTCTAGATCTGTCGAAGCTAGTTCTTCTCCAAATAATCCAGTTGGTACTTGTCTTAAAACGTTATCATGAACAAAATCCGTTATGTAGTCGGCACCACCGTAATAATCGGTATAGTTTGTTTGTTCATAAATTAAACCGTCTTCAAGAACGTAAACAATTAGTTTGGCCTCTGTAAGTGTATTATCAAGGAGATCTACTGCAACATTAACATTTAGTGAATTGCCGCTCATTTCTGAAGTTAAAGCTAAAGCAGCAGGTGCAACATCTTGAGTAAGCCCAAGAACTTGGTTTACATAATTAGGTTCAGGAGTACTCCATTCTGTTGTGCGGTTTAACATAGCTGTAGGGTAACCACCTAAATCAACGAAGTTCTCCAAGCTACTAGCAGGGTAATTAAATGGGTCTATAGAACTATTATATCTATGGATAGCAGCAACAACTACTTCATCCGTAGCTTCTTCAACAAGTTCAATACCATAAGAAACTCTTGGGCACCATCCACACCAAGTACCAGTAAAATCTTCTATCAAAACTTTAGAAGGATATCCAACCAGAATCGACTTTTGGTTACTTTCTAAGGTTTCGTAAGTTGCAGTAATGATGTCAACTCCACGATTTTCTGTAGTGTAAGAATTACCTGAAATTTCTGTTCCATTAACATAAAAAGTACTTTCAGAAGTTAAATTGTTTCCTTGATTTCCTGTAGCTGTTAAAGTAATTAGCTCCCCAGGGAATGCACTAGATTTATTAGCGCTAATTAGAAGTGACGAAATAGTAACGGAAATATTGTTACTAGTGATATCTCCAAGTTTTGCATTCACAACATAGGTACCTGCTTCGGTAGGGGTGTAAGTGCTTCCTGAGATTACAGTGCCAGAAAAATAGATAGTAGATTGAGATGTAACATCAGAATTGTTGTCGTCAGTTACAGTGAAAGTTAAGGACTGGCCTAGGTTAATGGCATTGTTGTCTACAGAAATGGTGATTGAGGAGGCTTGTCCTCCGTTTCCATCGTCTGAAGAACTACAAGAAAAGAAAGCTGAAGCGACAACCAACAAGAATAATTGTAAGATACGTGTTGTTTTCATAAAGTTATGTTAGGGTTAAATTTTCAAAGTGCCGAATATAAATATTTTAGGAGTAAAAACATATGTTAACTGTTAAATTTTTAAAAAAAAATATCTAGAGGGTCATCTTGTTTAAAAAAAATTAACTTTGCCCTTGAATTTTTCAAAACCCCTATTAAATGAAATCGTTAACAACATTAATTTTTTTAATAGCCTTTAGTCTTTCAAGTAAAGCGCAAGATGTTTTGCCAAACCTTCAATTGGAAAATCTTAAAGGTGATACTGTGGCTTTACAAGACATATCCAAAGATGGTCAATTAGTAGTCGTGTCACTTTGGGCAACTTGGTGTGTGCCATGCAAAAATGAATTGGATGCCATTGGAGAGGTATATCCGGATTGGGTAGATGAAACCAATGTTAAATTATATGCCATTTCGGTGGATGACTCGCGTACTGTGAAACGTGTAAAGCCATTGGTAAATGGTAAGGGATGGGAATTTGAAGTTCTGTTGGATACCAATGGCGATTTAAAGAGACAGTTAAATGCACCTACGATTCCGGTAACTTTATTGGTTAAGGACAATAAAATTGTTTTTAGACATTCTGGTTATGCCCCAGGTAGTGAAGAAGAGCTGTACGAGAAAATTAAAGAGTTTTCTAAATAATATTTAATCCCAATAATTATAATGAAGTATTTTCAATTGGCAGTAGCTTTACTGTTAGGGACTACTTTTGTCCAAGCCCAAGAATACGGACAATTGAGTGGAGGGTTAGAATCCAATTCCCAATACTATGTAGATGATTCCAAAACCGGTGATTTTATGGAGGAGGACCACTTCAGGTCTAACAATTATTTGCGCTTAAATTACACATATAAAAATTGGTTTGGTAATGTGCAGGTGGAGTCTTATGAGCCTCGAGCGCTATTAAATTACTATCCGAAATACGAGGGGACAGACTTAGGGACTTTTTCTTTTGGGTATAAATCCCAAAAGTTAGAGGTAACTATGGGGTATTTCTATGAGCAATTTGGAAGCGGTTTAGTGCTGCGTACTTGGGAAGACCGTCAATTAGGTATTAATAATGCCTTGAGAGGGGGGCGTGTTACTTATAGACCTTTTGATGCAGTTGAAGTTACTGCTTTGTATGGTAGACAACG
The DNA here is from genome assembly GCF_001280505.1 of Mangrovimonas sp. TPBH4. Taxonomy (GTDB): domain Bacteria; phylum Bacteroidota; class Bacteroidia; order Flavobacteriales; family Flavobacteriaceae; genus Mangrovimonas_A. The sequence goes on along the minus strand of NZ_LBIO01000037.1, from coordinate 179,666 downwards.
GGATGGATTTGAGGTTTCAAGAGGTGATGTTTATGGGTTTAATGCAGAATTAGGATTAGGCACATTTTTGAATTTTGAATCAACGGGATTGGATTTTGGTTTTAGTTATGTTGGTCGTTATGAGGAACTAGATATTGAAAACCCAAATTTTGAGCCTATGACCAACACGTTCTCTACAAGATTGGACTTTACCGAAGGTAATTTTTATGCATCCGGGGAGTATGTCTTGAAAGGGGAGGACGTGTACCAAGAATTGGGACGACTGTCTGAAGATACTTATTTTGATGGTAATGCTTTTTTGTTAAATTTAGGCTTTGCTCAATCGGGATTAGGAGTTGACGCTACGTTCAGAAGAATGGAAAATATGACGTTTTATTCTCAGCGTGATCAAGGACAATACGGTAATAACCCATATAATCAAGATGTTGTTAACTATTTGCCGGCCTTGACAAAGCAACATGATTATAGTTTGACAAATATTTATGTGTACCAATCTCAGCCAAAATTAGCTTTCAATCCTCTTACTAAGGCGGGTGAGATTGGAGGTCAAATTGATGTTTATAAAAAGTTTAATAGAGGAACTCTTTTAGGGGGTAAATATGGTACAAAAATAGCATTTAACTATTCCAATTGGTATGGATTGGGCGGAGAGTTTGATGTTGTTGAAAAAACCTATGAGTCGGGTGGTTTTTTCGATTTTGATAAAAAATATTTCAGGGAAGTAAGTTTAGAGGTGCGTAAAAAAATATCCTCTAAATGGTCTACAATTGTAACAGTTGTAGACACTTATTACAATACAAAATATGTTGAGGAGCGTGCGGGCGAGGCCAATGTTTTCGTAGCAGTTGCTGAAGCAACCTATAAATTTGGTTCTGGTAAATCTGTGCGAATCGAAGGGTCTCACTTATGGTCCGATGACAAAGATCATGACAGAGCGAAAAACTGGGCAGGAGGAACTTTAGAATATAATTTCAATTCAAAATTTGCAATTTTTGCTACTGATATATGGAATTATGGAAATCCAGATGAAGATAGACAAATCCATTATTATAATTTTGGAGGTAGTTTTACTAAAGGAGCCACTAGAATTGGAGCTAGTTATGGAAGACAGCGAGGAGGATTGGTGTGTGTAGGTGGTATCTGTAGATATGTGCCGCAGAACACAGGCTTTACCTTAAACATTGCGACAGCTTTTTAAGAAGTTAACATAGATAAACAAAAAAGGAGTGCTTTTAAAGCACTCCTTTTTTGTTTCAGGAAATTCTTTTTATTTAACTATTAGTTTGGTGTTTAGTAATTTTTTGCTGTTGTCATAAACTTGGAGCAAGTAGAGGCCTGAATCCAGCTGTAAATTAAAAGTGTTATGTTCCGTTAAAGAGGTGTTGGTTTGGTATACTTGTTTACCTGTTAGATCAAATATGGCTATTTCTGCATCGTATATTTGTGAAGTGCTTAAAATAGTCAATTGTTTTTTTATTGGATTTTGCGAGAGTTTCACAATGTCAGTTTCATATGAAGGAAGGCTTAAAGTTCCTTCTAGAATTTCGGTGATTGCAAAGGCAACATTTCCTGTACTTAGTGTAACATGGGGCTCATTACTACTTGGAATATAGGTGTTGTCAAATGGAGAGTCCGTTGTTGTTAGGACGGTATACCAATTGCTATCACTAATAGAAAGTGCACTTAGGGTTGGTATAAAACAGAAATATTGCGAATTTAGGTTGTCTACAAACTCAGAAATCAAGTCTATGGATTCGTCCCCAAAGGAATATAGGTCGAATTGACCTCCAGGGGCGCTATCCAGGCCGTCTGAGGTGGTGGGAGATTCTGCAGTAGCTTCATAGTTGTAAACATCAATCCAGGTGCCGAAAATATTAATTTGGCCGACCAAGTCTGTCACTGTTATTGTTTCTGAAGCCAAGGGCGCAAAGTTAATAGCAATGGTTGCTTGAGTTTGTGAGGTGCCAACAATGCCTGTGTCAAAAGTATGGTTGATCAATTCCATTCCCGGTGAACCGGTCATTTCTCCGGTGCCGCTACCGTTAACGATGGCAACATTGCGGGAATTTTGCGGCATTCCCATTGTGTTCAATTCGGTTTGGAAGTCATCTCTAAAATTAGGAGCACCAATTGGTAGTGTTACAGTTGCATCTTGATCCACATTGGAGCCAGATTGCAAATGTCCTAAATAATGGTCTATCAACATTTGTTTCGCGGCAGGGCTGTTCAAAAATCCGTTTACCAAATTTTCGGTTTCCTCGATAGCAGGGTCCCCATTATACAGATAATTGAATAGGTATTGAATGCCCATTGGTACATTGGCGCCTAAGTGAGGTGTATCAAACGAAATGAATAAACGTGTGTCATGATCCATGCTGTTTTGTTCCATATAGCGCAGTGCATATTGACAAACCAAGCCACCCATGCTAGGCCCGATAACCACATTTTGTTCTTCGCCTTCTTTTAAATCGTTTACAGTATCGATAAGTTCTGTTAGGATAAATGCATTTCTTTGAATGAAGTCTGCTCCTCCATTAATTTCAGTGGTATTATCTGAGCTGCTTATATAGGTAGGGAAGTTTAATACAACAATGTCGAAGCCTTCATCGCGTAAGGCATCGGCAAGGTTTTGTACAGGTTCTCCGTAGTCTAGTAGTTCGTACATTAAATCGATAGTTCTGGAATCGTTTGGGTCAAATCCGTCTGCTACGATTATGGGTTTGTCAAAAACACCATCAATATTGTCGTAATATATTTTGTATTCTCCAGTACCTATATGAGCTGTGGTTTCGCCAAAGCCTTGATAGGTTAAAGAGGAATTTATGGAAATTATGTCGCTTTCATCCCCAGGCGTTTGTCCATAAAATAGTAGGGGAATGGTTAGAAAAGAAAAAAGCGTAAAGTAATTTAATTTCATATAAGGTCGATTTACGGTTAATGGAAATTAAAGATACAAATTATATCATTGCGTTGTTATTAGGATTTTGGGAGGGAAAATATAGGGTATAAAAAAACCTCAAAAGTAAATTTTTGAGGTTTTTAATGTATTTAGAAAAGATATCTCTTAGCCTAAGAACGGGTAGCGATAATCTGTAGGTGTGACAAAGGTTTCTTTAATCAACCTTGGAGACACCCAGCGTAATAAGTTTTGGGCACTACCAGCTTTGTCGTTTGTACCAGAAGCTCTTGCTCCTCCAAATGGCTGCTGTCCAACAACGGCACCAGTAGGCTTGTCGTTGATGTAGAAGTTTCCAGCGCTGTTTTGCAATGCTTTCGTAGCTTCTTCAATAGCGTATCTGTCTGTAGAGAGAATGGCGCCTGTAAGGGCATATTCACTTGTTTGGTCTACCAATTTCAGAGTTTCTGAATAAGCCTCTGCATCGTATACGTAAATAGTGATTACTGGGCCAAACAACTCCGTACACATGGTGGTATACTTAGGATTGGTAGTTACAATAACGGTTGGCTCAACAAAGTAACCTTTGGATTTATCATAGTTTCCACCGGCAATGATTTCAGCATCGCTATCAGCTTTGGCGCCATCAATATATTTGGCAAGCTTGTCAAATGATCCTTCGTGAATTACAGCTGTAATAAAGTTGTTCATGTCTTCTGGAGAACCCATTTTGAATGATTTAAGGTCTTCCTGAACATAACCTTTTACTTCCTCCCAGATATTGTTTGGGATGTAGGCTCTTGAGGCAGCACTACATTTTTGTCCTTGGAATTCAAAAGCCCCTCTTACAATAGCAGTGGCCACTTGTTTAGGGTTGGCGGTTTTGTGGGCAACGATAAAGTCTTTTCCTCCTGTTTCACCTACAATTCTAGGATAGGTTTTGTAGTTGTGGATGTTTTCTCCTATTTTCTTCCATAGTTCCTTGAACACAAAAGTAGATCCAGTGAAGTGTAATCCTGAAAAATCTGGACTGGCCATTACAGTATCGGTAATCATTGCAGGATCTCCGAAAACCACGTTGATAACACCTGCAGGAACTCCAGCTTCTCTAAACACGTCCATGATAACTTTTGCTGAATATACCTGACTGTCACTTGGTTTCCAAACTACAACATTTCCCATTAAAGCCATACATGCAGGTAGATTTCCTGCAATGGCGGTAAAGTTGAAAGGAGTTACGGCATAAGTGAAACCTTCCAAAGGACGGTATTCAACTCTGTTCCAGGCGTCACTCGTACTTTCTGGTTGCTCATGGTAGATGTCTGCCATAAACTGTACGTTAAAACGTAAAAAGTCGATCAGCTCACAAGCAGAATCAATCTCTGCTTGGTGAATGGTTTTGGACTGCGCAATCATGGTTGCGGCATTTATCTTGGCCCTGTATGGTCCGGCAATCAATTCGGCGGCTTTTAAAAAGATGCCTGCACGTTGTTCCCATGGAAGTTGAGACCAAGTTTTTCTGGCTTCCAAAGCCGTGGCAATGGCTTCCTCAACATGAGATTGTTCTGCAACATGGTAAGTTCCAACCACGTGTTGGTGGTCGTGTGGAGGGGACATGGTACGTGTGTTACCTGTTTCTACATCTTGTCCGTTAATATATAGTGGTACGTCCACTTTGCTATTGAACATTTCTTTGTAAGCCTTCAATACAGCTTCGCGTTCCGGAGATCCGGGAGCGTAAGATTTTACTGGTTCGTTGATAGCAACTGGTACGTTAAAAAATCCTTTTCCCATGGGTATTCTGTTTATAGGGTTATTGAAAATTTTGAGAGCCAAAGGTACGATTTTTTAGATATTTATGAATGTGGAGGCCTCTTAAAACCATATTAAAAATTGGAGTGATTCCGTGAGTTGAATTCTTGGTATATTTGATGGAGTCAATTGAAAATTAAATGGAAAGTACTGGAATCATTTTAACCTTAGCCTACCCTGAGACCATTGTTATGGTCGCTGAAGAATGGTACTCGCCTTTACTTCGGTTTGTTGGTGTAGGGAAGAAAAATTATGTTAGGGCTGGACATGCTGCTTTGGTCCTGATTGAAATGTCAACCGGTATTTTGGAATACCATGATTTTGGTCGCTATATTACTCCGGAGCCCCACGGTAGGGTTAGGGGGAAGGAAACAGATTTTGAATTGGATTTTCCTCTAAAAGCTAAGATTGTAGATGGTAGCGTTGAAAATTTGCAAGAGTTGTTAGAATTTTTAGCCACTCATCCCAAATTGACACATGGCGAAGGGACAATGTATGCCTCTATTTGTAATAGGGTAAATTATAAAAAGGCTAGGGAGCATATAACAAAAATGCAGAACAAGCACTTTATGCGGTATGCAGCTTTTTTAAAAAACGCTACCAATTGCGCCCGGTTTGTTGCAGATGCTCTTATTGAAAGTGTTGTAGATGCTTCCTTAAAGAGAAAATTGGAACAGTCCAAAATGTTTACGCCTAGCACCATTGGTAATGTTGTAATTGCCAATACGGGAGCTAAGGTTTATAGGGTAACAGTACAAGGAGAGGTGTCTGTGTTTGCCTCTTCAGTGAGGAGAGAGAATAGGCGGTTGTTCTTAGATAAATTGAATGGGCATCAGCCTAACTTTATTGGTACTTTAAAGCCAAAATTCAATGATCAAAAAAGTGGTCATGCACAATGGTTACCTGGAATTGCGGCCGGAGCATGGTTTGAAATTCATGAATTGGAAAGCGTCCAAGTGTTTAGGTTTCGAAGGATTTCGCCACATGGAAATATTGATGTTGATGGAGTTTATCAAATAGATCAAATAGGATTCGATATCAACGAAAAGTACCAATTTGTACAATATTCAAACTGCCGGTTCTTTCATATCGAGCAACAGGAGCAAATCTTTCGCTTTGAATTTGTGAAGCACTTTAGTTAAGTGCAAACGGTGCACTAAGTTTGAAGGCAGGAATATAGACTTTAAAATTATTGGAGGAAGTAAAGTTTACCATATTGTAGTAGCCCTTCATTGCGCCAAAGGGAGATGTCAAAAGACACCCCGAATTATAGGTGTGGGATTCTCCGGGTTGTAGAACAGGCTTCTTACCAATGACGCCTTCTCCTTCAACAATTTCAACATTGTTAAGGGCGTCATAGATTTTCCAATGCCTTGAATTTAATTGGACGGCATCCTTGCCTTGGTTTTCTATAGTGACTTTATAGCCAAAGGCAAAATGCACTTTATAATTTTTATAAAATGTCCCTTCAAAAGTAGTGTCTACGGAAATCTTTATACCGCTTGTAACTTGTTGTACCATAAAGTATGACTTAAAAAGCTAAAATAATGTATTTTTCTTTTGCTTGGCGAATTTTGGCTTTTCTAGACGTTATTTTTAACATCTATAATGATTTTGAGGCTTATTTTATATTGAAATTATGATTTTCGACAAAGGTTTCCAATTCTTTAAAGAAATTAATAATGTCTTTTTCCTCTAAACTTGAATTGACGGTTACTAATCTTACAAATTCCTGATTTTTAAAAACGCCAAAGCTTACCATTAGCGTTGCATTTTGGTAGAGGGCTGTGCAAAGCCCTTTTGCAGGAATGTCTTTATAGTTGAAGCAAACCGAAATGGAATCCTCAAAGCTGTACAGCTCGTAGTCGGGATGGATGTTTATATAGTTTCTTGCCACATCGGCCAACTGGAATTGTTTGTCAACAAGTCGCTCCAAGCCTTGAGTGCCTATGCTTTTCCAAAGTGTCCAGAATTTTAAGGCATCGTTACGCCTGCCACATTGCAAAGAGATTTTGCCAAGGTTGAATTCGTCCCCATCTGTTTGGTATAAATACTCCGCATCATTTGAAAAGGACAAGTGCAGGTCTTTTGTGTCTTGTGTAACAATAATGGAACAGCTCAAAGGTGTGCCTAACATTTTGTGGGCATTTACACTAAAGGAATTTGTTAGTTCAACCCCATTTACTAGATGTTTGAATTTCTTACTGAAAATTACCGAGCCACAATAGGCGCCATCCAAGTGCAGCCATAGATTGTATCTACTACTAACTTTGTGGATAAGGGGGACATCATCGAAGGCTCCCATGACAGTAGTGCCGGCGGTGCAGTTCACAAAAAACGGATGATTGCCTACTGCAAGGTCTTTTTTGATTTTCATTTCAAGGTCATCTGCCAGCATTTCGCCATGGCTGTTGGTTTTCACCTCTCGTACTTGATTTCGTCCTATTCCCATTAAAGCGGCATTTTTGCTGATGGAATAGTGTGATACTTCTGAGGTGTAAACAATCATTTTGGAATTGATACCTGTATTGCGTGATGTTATATCGTATTTGTCACGGGCCATTACCATGGCCATAAAGTTGCTCATGGATCCTCCGGGGGCAAAAGTGCCATCACTTTGCGGACCGTAGCCTATCATGCTACAGATTTTCTTAAGGATGATTTTTTCTATTCCTATTTGAGGCCCTCCTACCTTATAGGTGTACATGCTATTGTTAAGCATAACGGCTAAAAGGTCTCCTAGGGTTGCTTTACTTATACGGCCACCATATAATTGATTGAAAAAGGCGACCGAAGCCGTTTTTGGCGTGTATTTGATGATTTCTAGAAGTGAAGCCTTAAAGTCTTTGCTTAGTGTTGGTGTATCAGGAAGTTCAAGATCTAAGCTGTCAAATAATTGGTCTGTGTCAATAGGTTTTGCCACAGGTTGACGTTGTTCTTCTTCCAAAAGGATTTCGACCAACTCGTTAAATAGCTTTAAATCTTTCTCCATGAATTGCGTTTTGAAAGCCTGAAAATACAAGCAAGCTTAAAATTATTAAAAAATTAGGTCATAAACCATTGAAATACAGAGAGAGTTTTTTGGTGGGAATTTGAGCTTGGCTAGTTGATGTGTTAAAATACCTCAGTGGTATTATAGTGCACCGAACGTTTATTGAGGGGTTTAATTGGTGATATTCACAGAAGATCCTTCCCCAAATCCGATAAGTTTATCGTAACGCGCTCCCAAATCACGATAATAGACCAACACTTTATAGTTGTTTTCGGTTTGGTAATAATTACCGCAAATGGCACCTTCGTCCAGTTGTCCGTTTTCATCACGAATTACATATTTGTAATTATAGAAACCTTGTTTCATTTTTATTACACTTTCATAAATACCTTTTGTTGGGTTATAAGCCATTTGGTTGCTTTCGTCTGTAATGTAGTTGTTGTAATTTCCGTAGACATAAATGGATTGGCCTGGTGGAAGTTCTGTATGTAAAAGTGAAAAGTGGATATTGGTGTAGTCTGCCTCAATAGATACATTATCGGTATCCAGAGCTGTGATTACAAAATTTCCGTTGATATCAGGGTTGTAAGTATATGGTTGTCCAGCTCTAGCTGTATTGGTGAAGAGGAATCCATGATAAATATCCCGTAGGTCAATAAACTGGACACCTACATTGGCAGCTCGCACGTCTTTGTTCTCAAAAAACAAATATTCATTGCCGCCCCAAAAGCTGGATTCTGTGGTGTATTTGTAGATAAGTTCTTTTCCCATGGTGTATTGGGGCTTAAGATTGGGTATGGCGGTGTTAAGGTTGTTGTTTTGAATAACTAAAGTTTTAATGGTTTCGTTGGGGTTGTTCAGGTTCAATCCTCTGGAATTGATAATAAAATCAACCGACTGCTTTTCGTTAATAACGCTTACATCTCTGGAGCGCTTTAGGGTAATGCCAACACTTACTAAATCTTCATAAACCATAAATTTTCTGGAAAACATCAGTTCTTCGTATTGGTCATAAATAGAAATAAGGTAATTGCCACTCTTTAAAATATCCCCGGTTTGATTATTTGGGATTTCAAGGGTGTAATGTGAATAGATTTGATAGGTGTTAAATGAATTTTCGTAATCGCGTATGCGCTGGTTGTCAAAACCTTTCAAATATTCAGATTTAACAAGCTGCGAAGGCGTCCAATCAAAATTAAAATGTTCGATAACATAGTAGAAATCCTCCTCATCTCCCGTTAGGGCATCAAATTCCAAAACCAAGGGTTGCCCCAAGGGTAAAATAGGAAGTTGACTTTCTTGGGTGTCGCCTTTAAAGGTGATGGTTTTGATGAAATCTGGTGGGGCAACTTCGCTAACTTGTGAGAAAATAATGTAGGGAAATAGAAAAATGTATGCGAAGAGGTTGAGTTTTGATGTCATTAAAGTCTTATTTTGATGTAAATATAGTTAAATTTATAGGACGCAAAATTCAGCTATTTAGAATTGTTATAAATAAATAAGTAGCTATTATTTCAAATATAATTTAGGTATTAATTCGTAAATTTGCGTCGATTTTTAGACAATTAATTTCAATATCAAACATATGTCCAACGACATTAAGATTAAAAAAGGTCTGAATATAAACCTAAAAGGTGAAGCTGATAGGTCCACAGAGAATGCGATCATCAGTAATTTCTGCACCATCAGGCCAGAAGACTTTCACGGCGTTACCCCAAAATTAGTAGCAAAAGAAGGCGCAAAAGTAAAGGCAGGTGAAACTGTTTTTTATGATAAAGCGAATGAACTTGTGAAATTTGTGTCTCCAGTTTCTGGAGAGATTGTTGAGGTACAACGCGGTGCAAAACGAAGAATTTTAGCAATTAAGATCCAAGCGGATAAAGAGCAATCTTACCTAGATAGCGGCAAATTGGATGTGGCTTCTGCGAGTGCGGAGGCAATCAAATCTCATTTGATGGCATCAGGTTGTTGGCCATTTATTAAGCAGCGTCCTTACGATGTGATCGCCAATCCAGACAAAAGCCCAAAGGCTATTTTTGTATCGGGATATGCGTCGGCGCCATTGGCAGCAGATTATGATTATGTGCTACAAGGTAAGGAAACTGAGCTTCAGACTGCGATTACCGCTCTTGGGAAACTTACAGAAAGTACGGTGCATGTCTCTGTAGGAGCTGGTTCTAATTCGCCTTTAGCAGGTCTTTCAGGTGTAACATTACATAAAGTGTCCGGTCCACACCCTGTGGGGAACGTAGGAACACAAATCAATAAAATTGATCCTATCAATAAAGGAGAGGTGGTTTGGACCGTATCTCCTCAAGATCTTGTTATTATTGGAGAAATGTTGCTTACCGGGAAGTTCAATGCGGAGCGTATTGTTGCTTTGGTAGGGTCTTCGGTTAAAAAACCTAGATACTTCAGAACCAAAATTGGTAGTGAAGTAGCCACTATGGTTTATGATAATGGAATTGATAAGAATAGCAATTGTAGAATCATCTCAGGAAATGTACTTACAGGAAACCACGTAAAGCCAGACGGATGTTTGGATTACTACAGTAATACAGTTACTGTAATTCCTGAAGGAGATGACTATGAGCTTTTTGGATGGAATAAACCTGTTTTTAACAAAATATCAACGTCTAGAGCAATGACTTTTTCATGGTTGAACCCTAAGAAGAAGTTTGATTTAGATACTAATACTAATGGAGAGCATAGAGCATTTGTGGTAACTGGAAATTATGAGGAAGTATTTCCTTTAGACATCTACCCAATGCAAATTCTTAAGGCTTGTATGTATAAGGACCTTGACGAAATGGAAGCCTTGGGTATGTATGAAGTTGCTCCGGAAGATTTTGCTTTGACCGAATTTGTTTGTGTGTCTAAACAGCCTCACCAAAAGATTATTAGAGAAGGTTTGGACTTAATGATTAAAGAAATAGGATAGCCATGAGTTTGAAAAGTACATTACATAACTTAAAAGAAAAGTATAAAGGCACCAAAATGGCGCCTGCGTTTAACGCATTGCATACCTTTTTATACTTGCCTAACGATACCACTCATGGTGGAACCCATATTAAGGCTGCCGACGACTTGAAGCGTACCATGAATACAGTGATCATGGCATTGGTGCCGTGTTTGATTTTTGGTATGTTCAACGCAGGTTACCAGCATTTTGTTGCCGTTGGAGAGCCTGTAGCATTCTTGTCCTGGGATGCCTTTTCTATTGGATTGATTAAAATATTACCACTACTTATTGTGTCTTATGGCGTAGGACTTGGAATCGAGTTCTTGTTCGCCATCATTAAAGGACATGAAGTAGAGGAAGGTTACTTGGTAACTGGAATGTTGGTGCCACTTATTGTACCAATTGATTTGCCATTATGGATGTTGGCCGTGGCCGTAGCATTTGGTGTGGTAATCGGTAAAGAGGTATTTGGTGGTACAGGGATGAACATCCTGAATCCAGCATTGACAATCCGTGCATTTTTGTTCTTCGCATATCCAACTTGGATGTCTGGAGATAAAGTATGGGTACACGGTGCTGTAGAGCGCGCCAATGAAATTGCTGGAGGAGCTAATGTTGATGTGATTTCCGGAGAAACCATTTTAGGAAGTTTAGCGCAAGGAAATGAGGCAGGCTATTCTGTTGCCGATATGTTCTACGGATTTATCCCCGGTTCTGTTGGGGAGACCTCTACCTTCTTGATTCTGTTAGGGGGATTGTTCTTGATCTTCACTAAAATTGGAAGCTGGAGAATCATGTTGTCTTCTGTAATTGGAGCATTGGTTATGGGATTAATCTTTAACAGTGTTGTAGATGCTGGTTGGATAGCTGAGAGCAGCAAATTCTACGGATTAATGAGCACTGAATTCTGGCATCATTTATTGATTGGTGGTTTTGCCTTTGGTACTGTGTTTATGGCTACAGATCCTGTAACGGCATCTCAAACCAACAAAGGAAAATGGATCTATGGATTCTTGGTAGGATTCATTTCTATCCTAATCCGTGTGTTCAACCCGGCTTACCCAGAAGGTGTAATGTTGGCCATTTTATTGATGAACGTATTTGCACCGACCATTGACCACTATGTGGTACAGGGAAATGTTAAGAAAAGAATGAAACGTTTAAAAGCAAAAACAGCTTAAGATGAGTAATAAAACAGATAGTAACGTATATACCGTATTGTTTGCCATTGGTATGGTAGTGGTAGTAGGAGCCTTGTTGGCCTTTACTGCGGCGTCACTTAAGGGTACAATTGGAAAAAATGTGGAGTTGGAAAAGAAACAAAACATTTTGTACGCTATGGGTGTGAATGAAAATGATGAAAGTAGTGCTGTTTTTGTTGATAAATCTGAAGCTCCAGAATTGTTTTCTAAATATATCACCAAGCAATTGGTAATGCAAGGTGGTGAGGTTTCAGAAGATGAAAACGCTTATTTAATTGATATCAAAAAGGCTAAAGAAGCTGCTGAAGGAGACGCTTCCAAAAGACAGTTGCCAATTTTTGTAGGGGAGAAAGATGGAAAAACTTTCTATATCGCTCCTATATATGGTAAAGGACTTTGGGATGCCATTTGGGGCTATGTTTCTATGGACGAAAACATGGTAGTTCAAGGGGCTTATTTTGACCACAAAGGAGAAACTCCTGGTCTTGGAGCCAACATTAAGGAGCGTTTCTTTATGGACGACTTTATTGGGGAGCATTTATTGGACAGCAACGGAAATTTCAAAGGAGTGGATGTTGCCAAAGGAAATGCCGATCCAAAGAACGAAAACAAAACTGATAACGAGGTAGACGCCATTGCGGGGGCCACTATTACTGGTAATGGTGTAGCTGCAATGTTGAAAAGCGACTTACAGTTGTATAAGCCTTTTTTCGATAACTTAAAAAACAACAAATAAGATATGGGACTTTTATCTAAAAAAGACGCCAAGTTAATTACAGACCCATTAGCGGATAACAACCCTATTACCATTCAGGTATTGGGTATATGTTCTGCCTTGGCGATTACAGCTCAATTAAAAGCGTCTATCGTAATGGCTGTTTCGGTAATGTTTGTATTGGGAATTGGGAACGTCGTTATTTCATTGATCAGAAACATCATCCCTTCTAAAATTAGAATTATTGTTCAGTTAACCGTGGTTGCTGCGTTGGTAATTATCGTAGACCAAGTACTGAAAGCTTTTGCATACGAACTAAGTAAAACCCTATCGGTATTCGTTGGTTTAATTATTACCAACTGTATCATCATGGGACGTTTTGAGGCCTTTGCCCTTGGTAATGGCCCTTGGAAATCCTTTCTGGATGGTATAGGTAATTCCTTAGGATACGGAGTCATCCTTATTATCGTAGGATTCTTTAGAGAACTTTTAGGTTCTGGAACCTTATTAGGATTTAAAGTGTTGGGAGACCCAATCGAGAAAACAGGATTATATGCTTTAGGGTATGAAAACAACGGATTTATGTTGTTATCTCCAATGGCATTGATCGTGGTAGGTATCATTATTTGGGTACAACGTAGCAGAAACAAAGATTTAATTGAAGATTAATCCTTAAGGGTTACTTAAAAAGATAGATTATGTTAGAGCACATAGAATTATTTTTCAAATCGATATTTATAGACAACATGGTATTTGCCACGTTCTTAGGAATGTGTTCGTACCTGGCAGTGTCTAAAAAAGTGTCTACAGCTGTAGGTCTGGGAGCTGCCGTAATATTTGTATTGGCGGTGACTGTACCAGTAAACTGGTTGTTGGACCAATACATTTTGCAACCTGGAGCTTTAAAGTGGTTAGGATCAGAGTATGCAGATTACGACTTAAGCTTCCTGTCGTTTATTATGTTTATTGCCACTATTGCTACCATGGTACAATTGGTAGAAATTGTAGTAGAAAAGTTCTCTCCTGCATTGTATAACTCCCTTGGTATTTTCTTACCGCTTATTGCTGTAAACTGTGCAATTTTGGGAGGATCATTATTTATGCAATCACGTGAGATTCCTACTATAGGTTTGGCACTTAATTATGGATTGTCGTCCGGTATTGGTTGGTTCTTGGCTATTTTGGCCATTGCAGCTATCCGTGAGAAAATTAGATATTCCAACGTTCCTGCACCTTTAAGAGGATTGGGAATCACGTTTATTATTACAGGTCTTATGGCTATTGGTTTCATGAGTTTTGGTGGTATGTTGACTGGAGGTGATGAAGGAGCTAAAGTAGAGGCTAAAACTGCCAAGGTAGAAACTGTCAAGGAAGACACAGAGAATAAGTTAGCTAACAATACAAAAGTAAACGAGTAACATGATATTAGCAGCAGGTACAGTAGGAACCATAGTAGCAACGGTAGCTGCCTTTTTGGTAGTAACACTTTTATTGGTGGCCTTGTTATTGTTCGTAAAACAAAAATTATCTCCTTCAGGACCGGTTAAGATTAAAATTAACGGGGAAAAGGAAATTGAAGTAGCCTCTGGCGGAAGTTTATTGTCTACTTTAGGAAATTCAAAAATCTTCTTGCCTTCCGCTTGTGGTGGAGGTGGAACTTGTATCCAATGTGAGTGTCATGTTTTGGCCGGTGGAGGTGAAGCACTGCCAACCGAGACACCTCACTTTACTCGTAAAGAGTTACAACATGGTGCACGTTTGGCGTGCCAGGTGAAGGTAAAACAAGACATGGAAATCACCATTCCAGAAGAAGTTTTTGGTATTAAGAAATGGGAAGCTGAGGTTGTACGTAACTACAACGTAGCCTCTTTCATTAAGGAATTCGTAGTACGTATCCCAGAAGATATGAACTATAAAGCTGGTGGATATATTCAAATTGAAATCCCTCAGTGTGAAATTAAATATTCTGATATCGACATTACTGCCCACCCAGAAGAGCACGAAACTCCAGATAAGTTTCAAGCTGAATGGGATAAATTTGGTCTTTGGCCATTGGTAATGAAGAATGATGAAACTGTTGAGAGAGCTTACTCTATGGCTTCTTACCCGGCAGAAGGGCGTGACATTATGCTTAACGTGCGTATTGCCACTCCACCATGGGATAGAGCTAAAAATGGTTGGATGGATGTAAACCCAGGGGTAGCATCATCTTATATTTTCTCCAGAAAACCGGGAGACAAAGTAATCATTTCGGGACCTTATGGTGAATTCTTCATCAACGAGTCAGACGCTGAAATGTTATATGTAGGTGGTGGAGCTGGTATGGCGCCAATGCGTTCGCACTTGTATCACTTATTCAAAACTCTTAAAACGGGTAGAAAAGTGACGTATTGGTACGGAGGACGTTCTAAGCGTGAGTTATTCTACATTGAGCACTTTAGAGCTTTAGAAAGAGATTTCCCTAACTTTAAGTTCTTCTTGGCGTTATCTGAGCCACTTCCAGAGGATAATTGGAAAGTGAAGAAAGATATCCATGATGAGGCTGGAGATGGATTCGTAGGATTTATTCACAACTGTGTAATCGAAAACTACTTGGATCATCATGATGCTCCTGAAGATATCGAATTATATTTCTGTGGACCTCCGTTAATGAACAAGGCCGTAGAAAAAATGGGACAAGATTTCGGTCTTCCAGATGAAAACATCCGTTTTGATGACTTTGGTGGATAAATACTTAATAATCATATTTTTAACAATCCGACCCTTATAGGGGTCGGATTTATTTTTTTAACCAACTTAAATTATTTTTATGAAAAAAGCTTTATTATTTGCAGCTGCATTAGCCATGTTTAATTGTTCCTCTGAGGATTCGTCAAATGATAATGATCCTAACAATGGAAATGGAGGAGATGTGCTCAAATCCGTTAAAACTTATTCTTCCGGAATTTTACAGTCTATCATGGAATTTGAGTATAATTCTTATGGCGACATTGTTCAACAAAACTATACTGATGGTTATGGGGAAACGGTGGAAGCAGAATTTTTTTATGATGAGAATAATAAATTAACACATTTTACCGAAGTATATACGGATGCTTGGGGAGATGTCACGAATGAAATTAATGAATTCACCTTTGAGGGGGAATTGATCACTCAAATTTGTATTGAGGAAACTGAAGAGGATGGTGATGTGTATAACGATAAGATTGTTTTTACTTATAACGGAAATGGCTTTGCTACCATGATTGAACATTATAGTAGAGATCTTGCTGAAGACAGTGATTGCTCTACATTAGAGTATGTGGATACTACAGAATTGATTGATTATAATCTGGATGGTAATATGACACAATATCAAAATGATAGTTTTACTTTTTTTGGTGAATTGTATTATACATACACTTATGATGATAAGAATCATCCTTATAAAAATGTTGAGCCTGAAGCGTACAGAAAAATTTTGGGGTATTCTACTAATAATAATATTGTTCAAAATGTGGAGTTCGACTTAAACACAGATGAACAAGAGGGATCGACTTCTTATGAGTATGAATATAATGAGAATGATTTTCCTACTAAATGTACCAAAACATATACTAATGGTAGTTTATCTCAAGAAACTGTTATTAGGTTTGAATATTATTAAAGATTATGAAAGAAAAAAGCCGATTCAATTGAATCGGCTTTTTTTTTTGATGATTCCTAAAATTATGTAAGGATTTCTTGTTGTGACTTTTCAAAGTCAAACAAAGCAGAACAGTTCATCACATTGTCAATTCCATCCAATTCACACAATAATTCCACTACGACACTTAAACCAGTAAATAAAACACTCTTATCAGTGGGGTATTTTGGCTTTTTATGTTTATGATGTAAGGGTAATTTAAAACCACAGGCCTTTAAAAAGGTGGCCTCAATTTGTAATAATTCTAATGGTGTGTATCCATTAAATTTCCGTCCTAGGTTTTGATGTACAATTCCAAGATAATTCAATTGTAATGAACCGTGGTCGTTTGACAAATGCTTCCAAGCATCCTTATTGTCCAAAATGTTTCCTACGGCACATTGCTTACAACATTCAGGATGTAGACGGTCGTTATGAAAGGCCTTATATAGCTTTTTAATAGCCTGCTCAAATCTATAAGTGTTTGCCATGATATTGATATTTCTCTTAAGTTACTAAAAATTAGGTCAATTAATGTCTTTTAGATGTTAATTGGCTTTCTATTAAGTATTTGTTCTCATTTTAGAAGGCAAAGGAATTCTGTAAAGTTTTATTTCTTAAATTAGAATATCCTATTCTGTTTCATGAAGCATTTCTATTGGCATTGGATGTTGGTTTTTGTTCTTACTCTAATTTTTGGAGGGGACGCTTTTGCCCAAGTATCACTAGACACTTTGCGTGTTGGACTTTATGAATCCCCTCCCTTTGTTATGTTTAAAGAGGATGGAAGTATGCATGGGGTAAGTGCGTGGTTATGGGAGCAAATAAGGCAAGATCTCAATCGTCCTTTTAAGTTGGTGCCTTATTCGTCAGGACAGCCCTTAAAAACGCTTTTATATGATTTGGAAACAAGCAAAATTGATTTAGCCATCAACCCTATCACGATTACGAGTGATAGGAACCGTCAAATTAATTTCACCTATCCTTTCTACGTGGGGAATCTTACCATTGCAGAAAGAAAGGGCTCGAGAATGGATTCCATATTTTCAGTGCTTAAAGCTATTTTCAGTATTCGCTTATTGTACTTGGTATTAATTTTGTTTGGCTTGGTAATTATGTTTGGGTTTTTGATTTGGTTGGTGGAAAAGCAAAACAACCATTTTGAAAGAGGGAAAAAGGGTTTGGTAAGTAGTTTTTGGTGGTCTGCCGTAACTATGACAACCGTAGGCTATGGTGATAAAGTGCCTGTTTCCAATCTGGGGCGATTCATCGCTTTAATTTGGATGCTTTGCTCCCTCATTATCATTTCTATATTTACTGCCAGTATCACTTCTAGTCTTACGGTTCATAAGCTTACACAAGTAACAGATAGTTTGGAGAATTACAGAAGAGCCAAGGTAGGTACCGTAGAATCATCAGCAACCGATGGTTTTCTTCAGAGGAATTTTTTTCGTGATGTCCATACATACCCTGAATTCATTTCTGGTCTAAAGGAACTTGAAAACAATAATTTAGAGTATTTTATCTATGACGAACCTTGGCTGGACTATCAGTTAAATAACAATCCGGAATTCAACTCACTGCGATTGCTTCCCATGCGATTTAATGTGCAATTGTACGCCATGCCAATGGCAAAAACACTTTCCGAGGATTTACACGATCAAATTTCCGCAGCCTTATTGCAGTTAACCGAAAGTCATGATTGGGAATTACTTTTGGATGAATACCAGCTCAAGGAATATTAGTTTGGTTTAAAATAGATAGTTGCTCATTTATATAAATTCCTATTTTGTGATACCTTTGCAGCATGAATAAACCATTGTCCACACAAGAACTTCACAACCTTGCCATGAACCATGTAGGAAGGGATTTGGAACAACGAGGATTTGAATTTGTTGCCGTTAATAGTCAACTCAAACGCCATCCGCAATTTGTGTGTATCGATAAAAACAGCCAATATTATTTTGTAATTGTAAGGGCCGTTTTGTTGCCAGATAACCCTAATAATTATGATGTGGTTTGGATGGAGACCTTCAAAAAGCACGCGCGCGAAAAAGATGCCAAGGTGTTATATGCTGGCGTAGGCTTAGGAAATCCCAATGGTGAAGATCTTCCCTTATATTTGAATGAAGAATATTTAATTGAGTACAACGGTATTCAAGTAATCGATACCCATTTAAACTAAACACCCTAACCCTAAATAGCAACCTTATTTATTTCGCCCTATTATGATTAAAAAAGCTTTGGTATTCACTTTATTGATCGCCCTTTGTTTTTCCTGCAGTAAACAGATAAAGAATACAAAACTAACAGGATCCGTTTTCGGAACAACCTATTCGGTGATTTATGATTCCGATGAGAATTACCAACCTCAGTTTGATAGTCTGTTTACCGTGATTAACAAATCGATGTCTACCTATATATCGGATTCAGATATTTCTAAAATCAACAGAAATGAAGATGTGCAGATGGATGAGCATTTTATAAAAGTGTTCAATACGGCGAAAGCCATTTATAGATATACCGAAGGAGCTTTCGATCCTACTATTGGAGCAATGGTTAACGCTTGGGATTTTGGGCCGCAAGGAAAAATAAACCATATAGACAGTCTGCAAATTGACAGCTTGATGCGTGATGTTGGTTTCAATAAATTGGGACTTAGGGACGGGAAAATCCAAAAGCGACCTAATGCCTTTTTAGACTTTAATGCCATTGCCAAAGGTTACGGGGTAGATGTTATTGGTGAATATTTGGAAAGTCAACACGTAGCCAATTATTTGGTTGAAATTGGAGGAGAAGTAAGAGGACGAGGAATGAATATTGAAAAGGAGCAACCTTGGAAAGTGGGGGTAGAGATGCCACATTTTGATGGCACCCAATCCATTTTACAGGCCATAGATTTGGTTGATGAAGCCATGGCGACTTCGGGAACATATAGAAAGTTCAAAATTGATGACAACGGCAATCGCTACTCACATATCATTGATACCAAAACGGGCTACCCAAGTAAAACGAACTTGTTAAGTATTTCTGTAATTGCGGAGGATTGTATGACGGCAGATGCCTACGCTACAGCCTTCAAAGCGATGGGGATTGAAAAAGTGGAAGCGTTTTTGGGAAAACACCCAGAATTAAAAGTGTTCTTGATTTTTGAAAACGACAAAGGCGACTTTGAAACCATGGCTATAAACGGTTTCCCGGCAGAATAAATTTGAGTGCATCTATTTTTTTACCACGGGAATAATTTCTCCCTTGGCAAGGCAATAGGTCTCAATGTCATTTTCTGAAAGTCTTGCTGTATAGTCAACTTCTTCTACGGTAAATCCAATACTTCGGAGTTTATCAAAATAATCCCTGCCGTATACCCTTACATGGTCATACTGCCCAAAGATTTTGGCACGTTCCTTCTTGTCCGTAATGGAGTCGTCTTCAAACGTAACTTCTCGATTAAGGTCTTGCGGGATTTGAAACACTCCAAAACCGCCTGGTTTTAAAATGCGATATAGTTCTTGCATGGCTTTGGTATCGTCCGGAATGTGTTCCAAAACATGGTTGCATAGAATGATATCAAAAGAATTATCTTCAAAAGGCAAGTTGCAGATGTCTGCTTTTACATCGGCCAAAGGCGAATTGAGGTCTGTGGTAGTATAGTCCAAGTTGTCCATGGCTCTAAAACGTTTGTAAAAGGCCTGCTCTGGTGCAAAATGAAGTACTTTATGTTGTCCTGTGAAAAAGTCGGTTTCATTTTTTAAATACAGCCATAACAGTCTATGACGTTCTAGGGACAAAGTGGAAGGTGATAATACATTGCTTCTTTGATTGCCATAACCGTAGGGTAGAAATGTTTTAAAACTTTTCCCGTCAATAGGGTCTGTAAATTGATTGCCTTTAAGGTAAGCGGCCAAAATTGGTCTAACCGCATAACTTAAACGAATAAGTACTGGTCTAGGAACGGTATTTAAAACTATTTTGAAAAGCTTCTTCAAGGGCAAATTACATTTCAATTGGTTGGGACAATGTAATCAATTCCGAAATGCTGTCCCAAAGTTGTATGCGGTGTTGGAGGGCCAATTTGGCCACTTCCAAAGTCTCTTCCCATTTTTGCGAATCGTCACCACAAAGTTCGGCAATCATCTTTAAGGATAAAGGTCCATGCTCGTCACCATCCAATTCAATATGACGGTTCAAATAGTAAGTCAATTTACTACAATCGGTTTTTTCTGTCTCCGATTGATTGATGATTTGGAAGAACATATCAGGAATCACATCTTCACGACCAAAAGTAAAAGCCGATGCAATTTTGTGAGCTTCATTACTGGCAATCACCTCAAAGGTGAAATTGATAAACTTTAAGGTTGCTTCTTGTAGAGACATTTTTGTTGCAGCATCTTGAATAGTAGCTCCTTCACATATATCGTTAACAAAAGCTTCTATTGGTGATGTATTGGCGCCAATTTGAGACATGGCATCCAAGTACATTTCGTAATGGCTTTTAGGTTCTCCAAGTTCATTGACATCGCTTTCCTCTCCCAATACAATTTCATTAATGAATCGTGCAGTAGCTGGATTTTTGGCAGGTACCCAAGGTAATGTTACCGTGGTTAACAGGTTTTGCAATGCCTTTAATAGCGACATAAAGTCCCAGACAGCAAAAACATGCTGCTCCATAAAGATTTTTATGTCTTCAATAGAGGAAAGGTTGCGATATAAATGGTGGTTATTGAGGGTGTCTCGAAGAGGCGTGAGTTCCTGTTCGATTAAATCAATTCTATTCATAAATCTGATTAAAGGACTAATGCTTTTTGTCTGAATTCATTTTCTTCATCGCTTTCGATGCCCAATGCTTCGTAGATATAGGCAAACGTAGAAAGGATTTCAGGTTTTCCGTCAATAATGGCCACGTCATGTTCAAAATGTGCAGATGGTTTATTGTCTAAAGTGGTGATGGTCCAACCATCTCTATGTTGTTTGATACGGTGGGTTCCCATATTGATCATAGGCTCGATAGCCACCACTTGACCTTCAATGAATTTTTTCCCGCGACCGCGTTTTCCATAATTGGGCATTTCTGGATCTTCGTGCATTTTGCGTCCAATACCGTGGCCAACAAGCTCACGAACTACCCCGTAACCATGAGATTCACAAAACTGTTGAATAGCAAATCCAACATCTCCTACGCGGTTACCAATTTTAAACTCTCTAATTCCTATGTAAAGAGATTCTTTGGTAACGTCCAATAGCTTTTGGGTTTCAGGATCAATTTCACCTACAGGAAACGTGTAGGCATGGTCTCCGTAAAAATCATTCTTGATAGCACCGCAGTCAATGGAAATAATGTCTCCTTCCTTTAAAGGTTCGTCGGTTGGAAATCCATGGACAACTTGAGAGTTAGGACTCATACAAAGCGTATTTGGAAAGTCGTATAATCCCAAAAATCCAGGGATGGCACCTTGTTCCCTAATATATTCCTCCGCCATTTTATCCAATTGCAAAGTGGTTACGCCAGGCTTTACTTCCTTGGCCAACATTCCTAAAGTTTTGGATACAATCAAGGCGCTTTCGCGCATCAGTTCTATTTCCTCTCTTGTTTTTGCTATAATCATGATTCAAAAAAATATGTGCAAAGATACTTAAAATAAACTAGCTATCTTACATTGGTTTTTGCACTGACTTTGGTCAGTGTGGGTTACAGTTTTATTTAATTACTTTGCAAAGAGAATTAATGAGAAGCGTTATGTATAAGTCAGTTACAGCAGAAGAAGCGGTTAAAATAGTAAAGTCCAACGATAAAGTATATTTACAGGCAGCAGCAGCAGCACCTCAAGTGTTGATTAAGGCTTTGACGGAAAGACATGAGGAACTTAAAAATGTTGAGATTTGCCAATTGCATACAGAAGGTGAGGCTCCTTATGCCAATCCTGAGTTGAGAGACAGTTTTCATGTGAATTCCTTTTTCCTAGGGAAAAACGTGCGCCACACCCTGCAGGCAGGAAATGGATCTTACACACCTGTATTTTTAAGCGAATTGCCTTTGTTGTTCAAACGGAATATCGTGGACCTGCAAGTAGCGCTTATTCATGTGTCCGTACCCGACAGACATGGGTATTGTTCTTTAGGAGTTTCGGTGGAAGCTACTTTAGCAGCTATTGATAATGCAGACTACGTGATTGCGCAAGTAAATCAGCAAATGCCAAGAACTTTTGGGGATGGGATTATTCACGTTTCTGAAATTGATGCTTTTGTGGATTGCGATGAACCTTTGCCAATTCATCATGTTGCCAAACCTTCCGATTTGGAAAACACCATAGGCGATTATGTGGCTAGTTTAATTGAAGACCGCAGTACATTGCAAATGGGAATTGGTAATATTCCAAATGCGGTGTTGACGCGATTGACGTCTCATAAAGATTTGGGATTGCATACCGAAATGTTCTCAGATGGAGTTATTGATTTAATATTAAGTAATGTCATCACCGGAAATTATAAAGGCATCGATCCAGGAAGAGCCTTGGCTACTTTTTTAATGGGATCACAACGCTTGTATGATTATGTGCATGACAATCCGTATGTGGAATTGCGTTCTTCCGATTATGTAAACGATGTTTCGGTTATTAAGCAAAACCCAAGAATGGTGGCTATTAATTCTGCCATTGAAGTGGATTTAACAGGACAGGTATGTGCGGATTCCTTCGGGACAAAAATGTATTCCGGGGTAGGAGGACAAATGGATTTTATTCGAGGCGCTTCCTTAAGTGAAGGAGGAAAAGCCATCATTGCTTTGCCTTCGGTTACCAAAAGCGGCATCAGTAGAATTGTACCAACACTAAGGCCTGGAGCAGGGGTTGTAACAACACGATCCCATATCCATTACGTGGTAACAGAATATGGGATCGCGAATTTATATGGTAAAACTATTGCCGAAAGGGTGAAAGCTTTGGTGAATATTGCACATCCTGACCATAGGGAGTCTATAGATAGACAATATTTTGAACTTTCAAGAGGCTGTTAGCGTCTTAAGAAAGAAAAAATACCCTTTTTTTGCTTTTCTTTTAATTGTTGAGGCATTTCGTTGGTGATGAGTTGATAGACTTCTCCCCATCCTAAAACACCGCCTATATTGCGGTCGTCTATAAAGATGTCCGCATAAATTTTTCGGCTCTTGGTATAATCAAATTGTTCTTCAGGGAAACTTTTGTTTACGGCATAGAAATGAATGCCGTTTTCTTCACAAAACTGTACAGCTTCTTCCAACCTCACGCCGCTGCGGTAGGTCCACAAGATTAAGCGGTGCCCATCGTTTTGTAGACGCTTTAGGGTTTCAAAAGCGAAAATCCGAGGTTTCCCAATTTTTGGGTAGGCGTCCTCAACGATGGTACCGTCAAAATCAACTGCAATAATTAGCTTTTCCTGAAAATTCATCCGTCAATATTTAGGTCGCTAAAATATACAAAATATATTTCATCAGCCTTATTCAACAAGAGAATGGCGCGTCATAGCTTCAGGTTGTGGCACTCCCATCAGTTTCAAAATGGTAGGTGCAATATCTCCTAAAATACCATCGGTAATTTTAGTTTTATCCTTGTCAATTAAAATAATTGGCACTGGGTTTGTAGTATGTGAGGTGTTTGGAGAACCATCTGGATTGACCATTGTTTCACAGTTTCCGTGATCTGCAATCAAAATGGTGGTATAGTCATTTTCCAAAGCTGTTTCCACCACTTGTTTCACGCATTTATCGACAGCTTCACAGGCCTTAATGGCTGCTTCCATCACTCCTGTGTGCCCAACCATGTCACCATTGGCAAAGTTAAGGCAAACAAAATCGGCTGATTTTTGCTGTAGTTCAGGAACCAATGCATCAGTTAGCTCGTAGGCACTCATTTCTGGTTGAAGGTCGTAAGTGGCAACTTTCGGTGAATTTTTAAGAATTCTCTTTTCGCCTTCAAACGGTGTTTCCCTTCCTCCAGAAAAGAAAAAGGTGACGTGAGGATACTTTTCAGTTTCGGCAATTCTAATTTGAGTTTTGTGGTGTTTTTCCAAAACTTCACCTAAAGTCTCACTTAAATTATCCTTGTCGAACACCACGTGGATTCCTTCAAAAGAATCGTCGTAGTTGGTCATCGTTACATAATGTAACTTTAGTTTGTGCATGTTTTGTTCGTGGAAGTCTGTTTGAGTCAAAGCTTCGGTAAGCTGTCTTCCACGGTCTGTTCTAAAATTGAAAAAGATAATGACATCCCCGTCTTGGATTTTAGCTATAGGCTCTCCCGCATCATTAGTGGCAATGATTGGTTTGATAAATTCATCGGTGACGTCATTTTCGTAACTGTGATCAATAGATTTCAATACATTTTTGGAGTGTTCTCCCGTTCCGTGTACCAAAGCGTTATAGGCTAATTTCACACGTTCCCAACGCTTGTCCCTGTCCATGGCATAGTAACGCCCTGTCACCGTAGCAAGTTTGGTGTTGGTGTTTTCAATATGTTCTTCAAGTTCAGTGACAAAACCGAAACCAGATTTAGGGTCTACATCTCTTCCATCTGTGAATGCATGCACATAGGAGTGCTGTACGCCACAATCATTGGCAGCGTCAATCAACCCTAACAAATGGTTGATATGGGAGTGTACACCACCGTCACTTAGCAATCCAAGGAAATGGATAGGCTTGTTGTTGGTTTTGGCATATTCAAAAGCTTCTACCAGTGCAGGCTCGTTGCGAAGGGTTTTATTTTGGATGGCTAGGTTGATCTTTACCAAATCTTGGTATACAATTCTTCCTGCTCCTAAATTCATATGCCCAACTTCACTGTTACCCATTTGTCCTTCAGGAAGTCCAACATGGAGTCCGTCTGTCCTCAAACTAGCATTGGAATAGGTGTTGTAAAGTGAATCTATAAAAGGTGTGTTTGCGTTGTCTATGGCTGAGACTTTTGGGTCTGGAGATTTGCCCCAACCATCAAGAATCATAAGGATTACTTTTTTGTTCATGGTGCTTTTTATTTTATTCTCAAAGATAATTCTTTCTAATAGGACGTCGAAATTTCAAGGCCATAAATTCCAGTAAAACTCAGTGTTATCTTAAGGTGAGTTGCAAGTGGGAAAATTAATATAACCTTAACAAATTTGTGTTTAAATAGTTAAAAATGTGTTATATATGATTTTTTTGTGTAACAAATCGAAAATTTATCCGTCTATTTACTGTAATCAAAAAACAATCATTAATCAAATCATTAAAATCTTTCATCATGAAAAAATCGGTAATTATTATTGCAGTTGCATTGGGATTTATGGTAAGTTCCACCTATGCTACAACTTCATTCAAAACAATTGACAATTTTAGAACTGTAAAGGTTAACACTTCTGTGAATCCTTTTTGTGTGGCAATCGCTAAAGGGGATATCCAAACAGTTCAAAAACTTATTGAGTTGGGAGCAGATGTTAACGAGAGATCCAACGGAATGACTCCATTGATGTATGCAGCAAAGTACAACAGAGTAGCCATTATTAAACTTTTGGTGGCTAATGGAGCAGATATTAACAAAAAAAGTGAGGACGGTTTAACAGCGGCACATTATGCAGAGCGTTCCAACGCTCAAGATGCCATGTCTGTCATTGAAGACTTAGATAAAGCATAAAAGTAACACTAGTAATTGCTTTTCAGCATTTATTATTAGTTAGTTGGTTAGTTAGTTTAGTTAGAGAAAAAAACTCCCTATATGGGAGTTTTTTTGTATTTGGCAATGGCCGCTTTTATTTTTTCAATCCGGTTATCGGGATTGGGGTGTGTGCTTTGGTATTCGGGAACACTGTTAGGACCTGCAGCTGCTTTTAATATTTCCATCACACCAATCATTTCTTCGGGTTCGTAGCCTGCATCTATCATCAACATAACCCCAAGGTCATCGGCTTCCAGTTCATCCCCTCTACTGTTGGTGAGTAATTTTTGCTGACCAATGCCTCCAATCAATTGACCCATATCGGCCCCAACGGATGCTCCTGTGGTCACGGTTTTCCAGAATTCAGTTTCGGCAATGCGCTCTGCAGAATGCCGTCCCAACACATGGCCAATTTCATGACCTAATACTCCTGCCAATTGAGCTTCATTTTCAAGTCTGGAAAATAGGGCATAGGTAATGAAGACTTGCCCGCCCGGAAGTGCAAAAGCGTTGATAGTATTGGAGTCTCCCAGGAGGTGAAAATGGTAATCGTACGGGGTTTGACTTGCAATACTGCTTTGTACCAATTTGTTGCCCACTTGGGTCACAAAGGCTTGGTATTGGTTGTTGGGATGCAGACCTCCAAATTCTTGTTCCATTTCTGGGGCACTTTGCAATCCAATGGCAATTTCCTGATCGGCTGTCATGTTAATAACCTGATCCTTTCCTGTATAGGGATTGGTTTCCATACTGCTACATCGCTTTATAAACGCAAAGGCAACAATACAAAGCCCTAGTAGGAGTCTTATTTTTAATCTACCGCTTCTCATAATCAAATAGTTGTGAAAACTAAATTTACGAAAATTTTAGCGTAATAATTCAGGATTGATATCTAAAACATGCTCCTTTTTATAGGATGAAAGAAGCTCAGGAGTTAGGAATTCAGCCCCTAATAAGTGCTCATTTTTTAAAACTTCATATAAATCCAATTCTCTGTAGGATTCCAAGTAGGTTTTTGAAAGCGGTTTATAGCTATAATGCCAAGGTTCGTATTTAAACCCTTTTCTGGAAGGATCATTGGTGTATACCAGAAAAAATCCAAACCGATTGGCATTGGCATTCATCCATTGCTTCAGTTTATGAAATGCTCCCTGGCCTTCAAAGTGTTCTTCCAATAATAGGTCTCCGGTAGGCTGAACGGCATTACCGTCAATAATATCAAGGTCAGTTCCCCAATGGTGTCTTGATGTCCCAGGAATAGTAGAATATTCTATAATGGACTTGATAGCTTCTGGTCCAGCCATGCCCCTAGAGGTGAGCAGGTTGTACTTTCGGTTCCAGATACGTTTTTGATGCTCAAAGTCGCGATAACTCGACACCACTTTAATATGGATGCCTGCCTTTAAAGCGTCTGCCGTCATCTTCAAAAAGGATTCATGTGCTTCCTGAAGCAGTTTGTATCCGTTACCGTAAAAGCTAGGGCTACCTTTGCCCATCAATAATTCACATGAAATGGAATTGGTAGCCCATATTGAATGCGGAAAGGTAGAAAGTGCCATTCCTAATAAGGAAGCCGATTTTATGAAATGTCGTCTTTTCAAAGCAATTTATACATGGTGAAATGTAAGCCTATTTTTGGAATATGGAAAGGTTCTCCAATGATTTCGAAGCCATTTTTCTTATAAAAGGGAACCGCTATTTCTCTGGCATTGCACCAAACAGCATCAGCTTTTAAGTTTCTAAGGATAGTTTCCCCATGTTTGGTTAAGGCTGTGCCCAAATTGTGACCTTGCAAATCCTCAAGAACGGCCATCCCGCGCAGTTGGTATTGTGAGGTATTTGACAAAAGAGGCGAACCGTTTTTAAGGTAAGTGACCACTCCAGATAGCTTATTTTTGTGAAAAAGCCCTAGATGGAAGGTTGTATCTAGCTCGTCCTTGTCAAAAATACAGTCTTCAATAGGGCGTCCAGATCTCAAAACCGGGTGCCGAACAGCATGTGTTTCCTGAGCAGTAATAATTTTTATAAAAAAATCTTCTTTTGAAGTTTGAATCAAAATATTTGAAAAATAATGGGTTAGATAAAAAGGGAAACAAACTTAAATAAAAAGTTGAATAAAATGAATTTTTCTCTTTTGTACATTGAATAGTTTGTATATATTTGCGCCAGAATTGCGGGAGTAGCTCAGTTGGTAGAGCGTCAGCCTTCCAAGCTGAATGTCGCCGGTTCGAACCCGGTCTCCCGCTCAAAAAGCTTCACTGAAAAGTGGGGCTTTTTTATTAAATAGTAGTTAGGGTAAAAACGGAGCCAGTTTCTTTTTGGAAATTGTCTCCGTTTTTTATTTGGTGATTATTTCAAATGAGATACATCTGTTCCGGTTGGAACTTCATAAGGTTCTTTTCCATGTTCAAAAATCCTGGCATCCAAACTACCTTTTAAAGTAATCGTGTTTCCCGATACGTGCAGCCAGCTGCCTTCCCTAAGTCCAACCACTGGTTGAGTGTTGAATTTGTGGAATTCTTGAATTCTGGTCTCTCGGGTTTCACCCATATGGGTACTGCTAGGATCTGGATCCAAATAATGCGGATTTAGATTGAAAGGCACAAATCCAAAGGTTTTGAAACTTGGTGGATATACTATAGGCATATCATTGGTGGTGTTCATCGTCAATCCACAGATATTGCTGCCGGCACTGGTGCCTAGGTAAGGCGTTCCATTAGAAACCGCTTCCTTGATAACTTCAATAAGCCCATGTTTGTAAAGTTGGCTCACCAATACAAAGGTGTTGCCACCTCCAACAAAAATGGCTTTGGCTTGCTTAACGGCTTCGGTAGGAGAGTCAAATTCGTGGATGCCCTTTACGGTTTTGTTTATTTTGGCAAAAGGTTCGCTTACTTTGGCAGTATATTCATCGTGCGAAATTCCTCCAGGTCTGGCATAAGGGACAAATAAAATTTCATCTGAGTTCTTAAAAAAGGTGCTTAATTCCTCCAAAAGATATTCCAAAGGACCGCTTCCATGCAGGGTAGAGGTGCTGGCAATAATTATAGTTTTCATCATTCATTAATTTGTTGTAAATTTAAGTAAACATCCCCTTTAACAAAAGTTTATCTAATCATTGAAGTTTATTTAAGACAAGATGTCGTTACTTTATTACATAAAACCAAATTTTATGACTAAAGCTATTTTGCTCATCAGTTTTTTGTTGCTAAGTGTTCAGGTGCAATCGCAGCAGCTTAACAGAATCATGGTAAATGGAAGGATAGTGGTGGATAGCGATGATATTGAAGGGGTGACCGTTTTTAATAGAAACTCCAATAAGGGAACTATTACCAATGAAAAGGGGGAGTTTTCCATAAGAGTGGCTGTAAATGATGTTTTGGTGTTTGAGGCTTTGCAGTTTCAGGAGTTTAAAGTAGTGATAGATAAAGAGGTTATCCAATCTAAGCAGCTAACCGTTTTTTTGGTAGAAGAGGTCAATAAATTAGATGAAGTAGTGGTGTTACCGTATGACCTTTCAGGAAATTTAATGGTAGATATTGAAGGTGTTCGTATTTATAACGCAGACTTAAAGCGACTTGATTTAGGTTTGGAAAATATGGAGGAATTCGAGTTTCGAGACAATGCCGATGTTGGAACCGAAAACCTTGTGAAGCATTCCCAAGCGCAAACCATGAAAAACGGCTTGAACATTAAAAACATTGTAAGCTTGTTGTTGGTGCCTTTGTTTGAATCTCCCAATAATACAAAAGAGGATAAGGTTGATGCAGTGGAGGTTCCTATGAGTACTTTTAAGAGTCAGTATAGTGAAGAATTTCTTGAGCAAAATTTTGGGATTCCCAAAGATCAGGTGGATAGTTTTATCATTTATGTGGAAGACAGTGGCTTGGATTACAGTTTACTGGACGAAGGCAAAGAATTGCAATTCCTTGAATATATCAATGACAAAAGCAAACTATTTTTAAGTACACAGAGTGGTAAAAATTAGGAGGCTTTTTTTACTGTGCTACTTTGCTGGTACGGGAATGCTCTGTGCTCAACAAAAGGTTTTGGAAGGTCTTGTTTCCGCAAATGGTGATGTTGAGGGGATTCATATTATCAATAAAACAGCAAGTAAATTTTCCAAAACAGATGAAAACGGGAGTTTTGTAATTCCGGCAAGCCTTCAAGATACCTTGCAAATCACAGGTGTTAAGTATAAAACCAAGGAAATAATTATCACTACGGAGATTTTCAATTCAAAAACAATTAAAGTCGCTCTAGAAGACCAAATCAATGAATTGGATGAGGTGATTGTCGGCAAGGTCTTGACGGGCAATTTAATGCTGGATGTAGAAAATTCAGAAGCCAAACGCGATATCAATTTTTACGATGTGGGCATCCCGGGTTATACCGGGAGGCGCAAAACCCAAAGTGAACGTAGGCTTTATGAAGCAACGACAGGTGGCGGGATTGTGCCGCTTAACCCAATCATGAATTGGATTTCTGGACGTACCAAAAGGCTTAAATATTTAATTAAGTTGGAACGTCAGGACCAATACATGGATCAAACCATGTCTGAGTTTTCGGAGATGCTTATGGAAATTGATGAGTTGGAGGAATCCCAGAAAATGGAGTTTTTCTATTTTGCTTCGGAAGATGAGCGCTTCATGGAACTCTATAATTTGAATAATGATATGTTGATGTTTGAATTTCTCAATGAAAAATTGGAAGTCTACAGAAAACGTCTTACTGAGAATAAGAATTGACCGTTAAATATTTTTGAAACACTGAGCATCTAAATAAACTACTTAGTATATTTGCATCGTGATACTATCAAGAACATTTTTATTTATAGGGACTACCGAAGTCATGTTCATACTATTTATTGTAGTCATGGTGTTTGGTGCCGATAAAATTCCTGAAATAGCGAGAGGGTTGGGGAAAGGTATGCGCATGCTTCGCGATGCCTCTACCGATATCAAATCGGAGATTACCAAAAGCGCCGAAAAAAATGGGATTGATACCAGTATTACCCAAGATGTCCAAGATGAACTTACCAAAGTTAAGGACGATTTGGAGCAATTCACAGGCTCTGTAAGACGTAAGATGTAAAGTTTTATAGCTGTCCACTAGTTTTCTTTTCTAAAACTTAATGCCCAAATTCATTTTAAAACTATTTTGGTCAAACGTATTGTAGTGATAGACGTTACTTGGTAGCTCATTGAATCGATAGCTGTAGATGAGGTTTAGATATAGATTGTTATTTGGCATATACTCAAAACCGGTAGAAGCATTGATACCGAAACTTCTGTTGCCTGTCCCCAACGAGTCATAGATGTCCAGTTTGGGGCCAATCAAAAAACTGAAAGTATCAGAAAGGGGAATACGTTCGAGAGCACTAAATTCCGTAAGGGTGGTTTCTGCAGAATATGAAACCTCAATTCTGTGATATACGCCAATATTGTCAAGGAGCATCCCTGTTCTAGCCAAGCCCAAACTTGGGTCTTGTTGTGAGCTAAAAGGCAAATTTTGTCCTGCACAAAGACTTGTCTTAAAAAGGAATATCACAATGAAATAATAGCGAAACCTGTATAACATTTTGACGTGAAAAAGGTTATACATTAAAGATAGAAAAAAGAGATTACTTTTTACGGAAAAACAACAATCAGATTAATTGATTGTTCCTACAGCTTTCGGCTTATGGTTAGGCCGTCTCTAATAGGGAGTAATACGGTTTCTATACGTTTGTCTTCTTTCAATAGTTTATTGTATTCCAAAAGTGCCAAGGTTGAAAGGTCATCCTCTTTTACCTGTTGGATCACTTTACCGCTCCAAAGTACATTGTCGGACAATAAAATGCCACCTTTGTTAAGTCGCTCCACAATTAAATGGAAGTAGTTGACATAGTTGGGCTTGTCCGCATCAATAAACACCAAATCGTAAGTAAGGTCCAATTCAGGAATAATTTCCGTAGCATCTCCTAAATGTTGGTGGATTTGAGCGCCATAAGGAGACATGTCAAAATATTTACGTTGGAAATCCACCAACTCTTCATTGATGTCAATCGTGTGTAAAACCCCATGTTCCTGAAGCCCTTCTGCTAAACATAGGGCCGAATAGCCTGTATAAGTGCCGATTTCCAAAATGCTCTTGGGGTTGATAATTTTTGAAATCATACTCAACAATCTCCCTTGGTAAGGGCCACTCAACATTCTTGGCTGCAAAATCTTTTGAAAGGTTTCCCTTGTAAGCTGTTGCAGCAATTCCGGTTCGTCCTCCGTATGGGCAACTACATAGTCGTCTAAGGCTTCAGGTATAAAATGCATTATGATAGAATCTTGTTGATTAAAGCTTGCTTTTTGGATTCGTCGTCACCAAACAGCCATTGTAGGACGTTGTCTTCCCACATGGCGTCTTTTTCCTGTTCGTTGATAATCTTTCTTTCAATGGCCAAATCCAAGATTTTCCCTGGATAGGAAGATTGTGTGGCACTTTCCATTTCTCCCAATGGATAAGGGTCGTCCAAGCCCATTAGCACTTGTTTGGAAGTCTGGTTTTTGATCAAGAGTTCCAAAGAACCCGTGTCATGAACCAAAGTATCAAAGAAAATGTTCTTATGGCCAACGGCTTTTCGTGGATGCACTTTGCCTTCAAACAAATCGTGTCTACCGTCAAATCCTTGAATACGTCTTCCTAGGTTAATTTGTGCCAATTGGCCACCGTGCGCAAAACAAACCCGCATGTTCGGGTACTTTTCATAATAACCATTTAAGGTCAAGAAATGGTAGGCATCCGCACATTGGGCCAGCATCCAAATTAAGTGGAATCTCCAAGACGTGTTTTGTAACTTAATGAATTTTTCTCCATCATAAGGATGGATTTCCACTGCCAAGTTGTACTTGTTGGCCAATTCAAAAATAGGCTCGTTTTCTTCATCAAAAATACAGCGCCAGGTACCAATGGTGTCCATGTAGTGTGTTGGCAAACACAATAGGTTCATGCCCAATTCCTCAACACAACGTTCAATTTCCCAACAAGCACCTCTCACAAATCCTGGGTGTACCACAAATCCACAGGTAAATTTACTTGGATTTTCAGCTTGGATTTTTCCGTTGAAATCATTTTGGAATCGTAAGGCCTGCTTCATTTCTTCCAAGCGCAAACCATTACCGTACAGTTGCGATAAATTTAGTACTACGGCATGATCGATATTAAAACGATCCATCCATTCCAATTTCTCCTTCAAAAAGAAACTAGAGTCCGTAACCGGTCGGCTCCAATCTTTCTGAAGCATATATTTTCGGTCCTTGTCTACCCAAAAAATACCTTTGTCTTTCATAAACTGAGGAATCTCTTCTGGATAGGGAAGTAAATGGGAATGGCCGTTAATGCGAAGTTTGCGTTTTTCCATGGGTGGGTGATGAGCTAGTGTTTTGGTTTGGGGTTATTCTTCGGTTTTTACAGGTGTTGGTGGTTGCATAACGTGCCCGCAATTGTTGCAAGTGCGCTTTTCCAAATCGCCATAATATTTATCAAAAATTACAGGCATATCGGTTTCAATGTTATCCAACGGAAACTCTTCGCGATACAGTTGCTCGTTGCAGTTTTCGCAATACCATTCCAAGGCATCATTCACACCTTCGGCCCTTGGGTATTCAATCACCAAACCAACCGTATTGGCTTTACGTTGAGGCGAATGCGGCACACCCGGAGGCAACAAATAAATGTCTCCTTCCTTGATTTCAATATCTTCTGGTTGGCCATCGTTCATGATGCGCAATACCATATCGCCTTCCAATTGGTAGAAAAACTCAGGTGTTTCGTTATAGTGATAATCTTTTCTACTGTTGGGGCCGCCAACAACCATCACTATATAGTCGCCATTAGGCCATACACATTTGTTGCCAACGGGCGGTTTTAATAAATGACGGTTTTCGTCAATCCACTTTTTAAAATTTAATGGGCTTACCAATTTACTCATTACAATATATTTTGGGCGTGCCCCTTACGGGTCGGGTTTTTCGTGCTACACGGTAGCTTGCTTCAACCCCTCACGCGGGTTTCTATAAAATTACAAACTTTTTGTGCGTCCACCATCAACAGGAAGGTTAATTCCGTTGATATAGCTGGCACATTCACTGGCCAAAAACGTTACGGCATAAGCCAACTCTTCTGGCTGTGCAAAACGTTTTGCAGGAACGGCTTGTTTCATGGCATCGGCAGCTGCTTCTTCACTGGTGCCAGTTTTAGCCGATTTGTTTTTGATGATTTCTGTCAAACGCTCAGTTCCGGTAGCACCAGGCAATACGTTGTTTACCGTAATACCAAATTGTCCCAATTCATTGGCCAAAGTTTTACTCCAGTTGGCAACAGCCCCGCGAATGGTATTGCTCACACCAAGTCCGTCCAAAGGTTGTTTTACCGAGGTGGAAATCACATTGATGATACGTCCAAAACCTTCGGCTTTCATAAATGGAACCGCCGCTTGTGCCAACACATGGTTGCACTTTAAATGATTGGTAAAGGCACTTTCAAATTCTTCCAATTTGGCAGCGAAAACAGGGCCTCCAGCTGGACCACCTGTATTGTTTACCAAAATATGGAAGCCATGATGTGCTGAAATAAAATCAGTCACCTTTTGTTGCAGTGCTTCCGGATTGGAAAAATCGGCAACGATATAGGAGTGGTTTTCGCTGTTTGGTAATTCGGCAAGAACTGCTTTTAATTTATCTTCGTTTCGGGCTACCAAAGTAACTTTGGCACCTTCCTTTGCTAACTCAATGGCTGTGGCTTTTCCAATACCTGCGGTACTCCCACAAACCAAAGCGTATTTATTGTTTAAGTTTAAATTCATGTTTAAATTTATTTTATAATTGATGTCAGGTCTAGCGCTGTAGCGACCTTAAGACTTGTATTTTGAATGTATGATGATTCGACATTTGGATAATATTTGAAGCAATTTAATGGCTTCGTTGACCAAAGCTAATTTCTTTTCAAACTAGATAGCGTGTTCGATATTATTAAAGTTTTGGTGACCCCCGTGTAGGTAAGATTATCTGAGCACAGTAATATGTAAACAAAATACACTTTCATAATTTTAACCTCTCGACTGCGCTCGAGGTGACAGAGTTTCTTTCTAATATTTAATACATACATTCTTGGCTTCGGTAAAGAAACGCAAGGCTTCAAAACCACCTTCTCTACCAACTCCTGAAGCTTTAACACCGCCAAAAGGCGTGCGCAAATCTCTCATCAACCAGGTGTTCACCCAAACGATTCCTGCTTGTAGTTGTTGACTCATACGCATAGTGCGTTTTAAATCGTTGGTCCAAAGGGTAGAGGATAAGCCGTAGGTAACTTTATTGGCCATCTGTAGTACTTCATCTTCCGTGTCAAAAGGCATGATGGTCACCACCGGACCAAAAATTTCTTCTTGGTTTACGCGACATTCGTCAGTAGGGACTTCTATAACGGTTGGTTCTAAATAATAACCATTTTCATAGCCTTCAACAGTTACTTGCTTTCCTCCGCAAAGAATCGTGCCGCCTTCTTCTTTGGCAATGTCAATATAGCTCATAACTTTCTCCATATGGGGTTTGGATACTAAAGCCCCAATATTGGTTGATGATTCAGATGGATGGCCGATTTTAAGGGCCTTTACTTTCGCAACAAAATCGGCTTTGAACTTTTCGTAAATAGGTCGTTCCACAAAAATTCGGCTACCGCATAAACAGATTTGTCCTTGGTTGGCAAATGAAGACCGAACGGTTGTTTTTAGCATATCCTCATAATCGCAATCTGCAAAAATGATGTTTGGATTTTTGCCGCCTAATTCCAGCGAGAGTTTTTTGAACATTGGTGCTGCAACTTTGGCAATATGCGCTCCGGTAGCAGTGCCTCCCGTAAAGGAAATGGCTTTGATGTCTGGATGCTCAATAATGGCTTGTCCAGTTGAGGTTCCCAATCCGTGGACAATATTTAAAACACCTTTTGGCAAGCCTGCTTGGTTACAAATAGCTCCCAAAAGGTAAGCTGTCATAGGGGTGATCTCACTGGGTTTGGCAACTACGCAGTTTCCGGCTGCAATAGCTGGAGCTATCTTCCAAGTGAATAAATATAAAGGCAGATTCCAAGGGGAAATACAGCCTACTACACCAATAGGTTGACGTAGCGTATAGTTCACAGCTTGTTGGCCTACGCTTTCGTGACTTTCACTAGCGAATTGCGTAATGGCATTTCCGAAGAAACGGAAATTGCTGGCCGCTCTTGGGATGTCAATGGATTTGGCTAGACTTAGCGGTTTTCCATTATCGATACTTTCAGCTTTGGCAAGATCTTCCAAATTGGCTTCTATCAGTTCTGAAATTTTTAGGAGAATTCTGCTGCGTTCTTCCAAAGTGGTTTGCGACCACGTAGGAAAAACCGATTTGGCTGCGATATACGCATTTTCTACATCTTCTTTGGACGAGTTTGGAATTTGACCATAGACTTCACCATTGGCTGGACAATAATTGTCTAACCAACTTTCTGAGGAAGGTGGGAGGAATTCACCGTTGATATAATTTTGGATATTCATTTCTTTAACAGATAGAAGAACTAAGTTGAAAGGTTCTATATGATTCTTGGTTGTATGTCTTTATTCCGAAGCCTTTTTATAAGCCGTTACTTTTATTTCAATCAACAAATCCGGATGTGGCAATTGGTGTACGGCCACAGTGGTTCTTGTAGGGCCAGTGCCCTTGTCGAAAAACTCGCCATAGGCTTTGTTGTAGCCTGCAAAGTCATTCATGTTTACCAAAAATGTGGTAACGTCTACCACATCTTTTAAGCTGGCTCCAACGGTTTGTAGGGTTTTATCAATATTCTTTAAAACCTCTTGGGTCTGTACTTCAATATTGAAAATTTTGGTGTTCATTTCATCTACCAATTCTACACCGGCAATGGAGTTGTCTGGTCTTCTGGAACTGGTTCCGGAAACAAAAATAAAATCGCCAACTACCTTTACGTGTGGGTAGGCGCCTCTAGGGGTTACTTTCTTTTCTTCGCTCATGCTTATTGTTTCATTCCCGCTATTCTGTCGTCTTCCAAAATGTTCTCGGTAGCGGTTTTTATGTGTTCTAAGGTTTCTTTAAGTTCTGCTTCGGTCATGTCTTCAACATTGGAAATAATGCCGTCGGCCAACATATTTAAGATGGCCTTGTCTTGGGCTCTTCCACGTAACATGGCTTCTTGATAGCCCAATTCTTCATTGAAGGTTACTAGGGAATATTTTGAGGAATATTCAGTTGGGAAGGTTTTTTCAAGGGCCATTTCCAATTGGCGTTTTTCCCTGAAATTGGCCTTGTTCACGTGGCCTTTCATTTCAAAGAAATTGTCGATGGCCAAATCGGCTATGGCATCGGTATCTTTTTTTCTGTTGGCTTCGTAGATTTTAAAAATGGTTTCCCAATCGGTGTGGCCTTCTTCCAAAACCTTATCCAATTCGGTGACATCTTCAAAAGAAGCATTCATGCCCTGTCCATAAAACGGTACAATGGCATGGGCGGCATCTCCCATCAATAGGGTATTACCTTTGTAATGCCAAGGTGAACATTTTACGGTACCAAGTGGCGCTGTTGGGTTTTCAAAAAACTCTTCAGCTAGATTTGGCATCAATTCCAAAGCGTCCTTAAAGTAGGTTGAGAAGAATTCTTCAACACGCTCTTTTGTGGTTAAATTATTGAAATTGTATTCGCCTTCATCAAAACTTAAGAATAGTGTTACCGTAAAACTACCATCTAAATTTGGAAGGGCGATGAGCATAAAGGCATCACGACCCCAAATGTGAAGGGCGTTTTTGTAGGTTCTAAAACCACCGTCTTCGGTTGGAGGAATACTTAATTCCTTATAGCCATGCGTTAGGTAATTCTGTGAAAAGCTAAATAGGAACTTTTTGCCTAAATAATAGCTTTTTCTCATGGCAGAACCGGCGCCATCCGTGGCGAAGATGACATCGGCATTTGCTTCAAATTCGGTATTGGTATCGTAGTCTTTAAAAAGTGCTGTGGTATTTTCAAAGTCAACCGACTTGCATTTTTTGTTGAAATGAATGGTGACGTTTTCATGCTTTTCGGCTTCGTCCAATAACAAAGCATTTAGGCCTCCTCTTGATATGGAATTGATGTACTCATGTCTTCCACTATAGGGAGAGAAAGACGTG
This sequence comes from Mangrovimonas sp. TPBH4, assembly GCF_001280505.1. GTDB lineage: Bacteria > Bacteroidota > Bacteroidia > Flavobacteriales > Flavobacteriaceae > Mangrovimonas_A. The sequence continues at coordinate 141,586 of NZ_LBIO01000037.1, read as the reverse complement.
TTGCCTTCCAAGTCGTGGAGCATTCTCCCGTTCATTGGAATACACAAGGGCTCAATTTGGTCTTGAATACCTACCATATTCATGGCCTTGATGCCACGGTCTGAAAAGGCTAGGTTAATGGAGCGTCCAGCACTAATATCTACTTTTCGCAAATCGGGGCGCATTTCATAAACGGTTACCTTATAACCTCTTTGTCCAAGACGAAGGGCTAAAAGACTTCCGCAAAGTCCGGCGCCAATAATCAATATATGTTGTTGTGTGTTATTCATTTTTAGTTGTCAAACGTCAGACGGTGTGTTTAATTTAAAATAGCTTTTAACTTGTCTACCATGTGGTACACATCTTGAAAAGAATTGTAAAGCGGCACGGGAGCGCAACGAATCACGTCGGGCTCTCTCCAGTCGCTAATCACACCAGCTTCGGTTAATTTTTTATGTAGATTTTTATCGGCATTTTTTACTTGAATAGACAATTGGCAGCCACGCTCGTCTGGATTTTCTGGAGTGATGATTCTAATGGTGTCCTCGCCAAGTTCTTTCAACAAAAATTCAAAATAGCCAGTTAGTTCTTTCGATTTTTTAGATAGTTTTTCGATGCCTACTTCTCCAAAGATGTCCAAGGAGGCCTTGATAGCCGCTAAGGAAAGAATAGGAGGGTTGGACAATTGCCAACCTTCTGCTCCCGGTAAGACGTCAAACTCATGACGCATGTTAAAACGTGTTTGTTTATTATGACTCCACCAGCCGGTAAAACGGTTGAGGGTTTTGTCATGGGCATGGCGTTCGTGCACAAAGGCACCTGCCAAACTTCCTGGTCCTGAGTTGAGGTACTTATAGGTACACCAAACGGCAAAATCGGCTCCCGAATCGTGAAGGTTGAGTTGCACATTTCCGGCTCCATGGGCACAGTCGAAACCAACCATACAACCATGTTGATGCCCCATTTGCGTGATACGTTTTAAATCGAAATATTGTCCTGTATAGTAGTTGACCCCTCCAATCATGATCAAGGCAATCTCATCGCCATGGCCGTCCAAAATTGCTTGTAAATCTTCATAGCGCAGCAATTCTTCTCCTTCTCTTGGAGTCCATAAAATCAAACCTTCCTTATCGTCATAACCATGGTGGCGTAGTTGTGACTCTACAGCATACTTATCACTAGGAAACGCATCAGATTCGATGACAATTTTATAGCGTTTTGGGGTAGGTTTGTAAAAGGACACCATCATGAAATGTAGGTTGGCAGTAAGGGTGTTCATGGTCACTACCTCGATAGGTTTGGCGCCAACAACTTTAGCCATGTTTTCCGTTAGGAATTCATGGTAGGGCATCCATGGGTTTTTGGCATCGGTATGGCCTTCAACCCCTAGATTGGCCCAATCTTCCAATTCTTGATCAATGTAAGATTTTGTAGTTTTGGGTTGTAGTCCTAGTGAATTTCCGCAAAGGTAAATTAGCTCGTTTCCTTGTGAATCTTTTGGGATGTGAAACTGGGTTCTGTATTGTGCGAGGTCGTCATTTTGGTCTAGTTCTTTGGCAAAATTCAAACCTGATTTATATGTAGACAATTGTAAAAATATTTTGGGTTGTTCACAAAAATAGGAATTATAAATCTAGGAATGAAGTGTAATTGAGGGTAGATTTCAACATGAAATTTGTATCTTTAAGAAAACCTGTAAGTATGAGTGCTAGAAAGGAATATACCAATGGCGAGGTGACTATCATTTGGGAGGCAGAAAAATGTATTCATTCCGGAATTTGTGTGAAGGGCTTGCCTGATGTTTTCCAGCCTCAGGATAAACCGTGGATTAAGATTCAAGCTGCGAGTACATCAAACTTGGTAAGCCAAGTAAAAAAATGCCCTTCCGGAGCGTTGAGCTTTTATATGAACAATACAGAACAAGATAATAGTACAATTATGGAAACCGAAGTTGAAGTCATGGAAAATGGCCCCTTATTAGTACATGGCACCTTAAACGTGACCCATGCGGATGGGAAAAGTGAAACCAAGGATAAAACAACAGCTTTTTGTCGTTGTGGGAGCTCCAGTAATAAACCGTATTGTGATGGCACCCACAGAAAGATTGATTTTGAGGGATAGTTCTTAAAGGAATATGTAAAGAAAAAGCGCTTCGACCAATGGTAGAAGCGCTTTCAATATATATAGACGCATACAGCGGGATATTTATAATATATACGGTTGAAGCATTAGGTTTGGATGGTTTTAACCCAAATTTTCTTGAAAATGAGCACTTTAAATCGGTGTCTTGTGGCTGTATTCTTCTGAAAATCAGTAAATTAAAGTTAATATTTGTTGTCTAACGGTTTTATTTTGTTGACGCATTTTTTAAAATTAGTTTAGATATATGAAAGTCGAGCTGAACTTAGTTCGCAATTCTTTCCAATAAAATTTTATTAATAGCAAACAAGCACCAACATCTTCTGTGATTGTGTAGAATTTTTGCTATCAATTAAACACTATTTCGAGGTATTTATGTTAGAGGCAAAGCTCCAATAGCTGTTGACTTATATTTTCTTGTGTTTGGTTTTAGAACCTCATTCATCTATCAGGGATTTACCTAGGCATTATTTAATAACCAATTTAATTCTAAGACCAATGAAAACACAAACAACAATTTTTGGTAAAGAGTACTGTGCAATACCGTTACTCGAAAACATTTCTTTTCCTCAATTATTATATTTTATCTTAAAAAGGACAATGTTGATCATCGTTCTTTTTTTTACGACCATTACTTTTGGGCAAGGAGATATCACTTTTCCTCCAGACGATATTTCTTGTACCTCTAAAGATTTGGAATTAGTTGGGGCTGCATTACCCGCACCAGATGAGGATCCTTGTAATTGTACAGGGACAAGATTATTGGAGTTGTCTATTTATAATAAAACAGGATCAACTCGTACATCATTCGCATTTTGGGGCTACTTACATAGGTATGATTCGGAGGGAGACGAAATTGGAGAGCCCGAGCCTATTTTTGCATGTGTGGGACCGATACCTCCGAATTCAACGACAACACTAGTATCTTCAACAGAAATTGAAGTGACTTGTGATACCTCTTTGGAGATTACTGATTTGTATTTAGCCTGGACTTCAGCTAGTCCTAACGCTACCTGTGAATCCTTAGCCAATGATCCAGGAGGAATTAATCCCAAATGTGGAACTTTAGATGCAATAACAGTGGAAACAGGTGTAAACGGAACTTTAAGTGTTGTAGACGCTGATTGTACAACAGGAGGTTCTATTCAAGTGTCTCCTTTTGGTGGGGTTCCACCGTATTCCGTACAATTGAATGGAGGTACAGGTGTTCAGTTGCAAGTAGGAGGGTCGACGACCTATTCTGCATTGGCAGCAAGTACTTATACGGTTCTTATTACAGATTCTAGAGGGTGTACCAATACTTTTATGAGAACCATTAGTCCAGCAATTCAACCAGTGGCAGAGGCAGGTTCTGAAATGGAGCTTACCTGTACAACGACTTCTGTGACCTTGGACGGTAGTGGAACCAGTAACAATCCAAGTGCGTCATTGAGCTATGAATGGAAAGATAGTTCAGATGCTACCATTGGTACCAGTGAAGATGTTACTGTGAACTCCCCTGGGACCTATTCCCTCACGGTGACTGATAGTAACAATGGGTGTTCCGATACAGATTCAGTGACGGTAACTCAAGATGTAGAATCGCCAATGGCAGAAGCAGGTTCAGATATGGAGCTAACCTGTACAACGACTTCCGTGACCTTGGATGGTAGTGGAAGCAGTGACAATCCAAGTGCGTCTTTAAGCTATGAATGGAAGGATAGTTCAGATGCTACTATAGGTACCAGTGAAGATGTTACTGTGAGCTCCCCAGGGACCTATTCTCTTACAGTGACGGATAGTGACAATGGATGTTCCGATACAGATTCAGTGACGGTAAATCAAGATGTAGAATCACCAGTAGCAGAGGCAGGTTCTAATATGGAGCTAACCTGTACAACTACATCCGTGACCTTGGATGGTAGTGGAACCAGTGACAATCCAAATGCGTCATTGAGCTATGAATGGAGGAATAGTTCAGATGCTATCATCGGTACCAATGAAGATGTTACTGTGGATTCTCCGGGGATCTATTCGCTCACAGTAACGGATAGTGACAATGGATGTTCCGATACGGATTCTGTGACGGTAAATCAAGACGTAGTGTCACCAGTGGCAGAGGCAGGTTCTGATATGGAGCTTACTTGTGCAACTACTTCTGTGACCTTGGACGGTAGTGGGACCAGTGACAATCCAAATGCGTCATTGAGTTATGAATGGAAGGATAGTTCCGATGCTATTATTGGTACCAATGAAGATGTCTCTGTGAGCTCCTCTGGTATCTATTTTCTTACTGTGACAGATGGTGACAATGGCTGTTCTGATACGGATATGGTAACCGTGACATCAGATACAGATCCTCCTTCTGCACCAACAATTTGTGTGGTTGAACCTTCTTTGTGTGGTCCAGATACCGGAAGTATTACTTTTTTAAGTCCATTGGGTGGTGATTATGAATATAGTACTGATGGAGGGGCTACATACCAGAGCAGTCCAGAATTTATGGATTTAGCGGCGGGATCTGTATCTGGGATTTTAGTGCGTGACACAACTACAGGTTGTGTGTCCTCAAGTGTTTCATGTGGTGATTCTGATTGTCTAAGTGCGGAAGCTAGAATGGCCAGTACGGCTATTCCTGAAGACACTTCCATAAAACAGCTCCCATCCAAAACCATTATCAAAGCATATCCAAATCCATTTAACGATCAAGTGAACTTTAAGGTTTTGGCACCCGAAGATTCTAAGGGAAGTTTGGAATTGATGAATTTACTGGGGCAACGTGTTAAAATGGTTTTTGAAGGAGATTTAAAGCAGGGTGAAAACTCATATAATGTCAACTTACCAGCCTTGCAAAACAATACGCTCATTTATGTGCTAACAGTGAATGGAGAGCGTGTGACAGGTAAATTAGTTCAATCTAGGCGATAATTGTTTAATAGTATACTGTTATTGCAGCTTAAAGCCCACTTTCTTGGTGGGCTTTTTCTGTTGAATTTAATCTTTATTCATCATCATTTTTGATGAGCATAGGGCATGTGCGTTTGAAATTTTCCAAACGGCGTTGGGAGACATTTTTGATGTAAGGGTGATTGGGGTTTCTCTTTTCAAAATCTTGATGATAGGCCTCGGCTTCCCAAAATTTTTGGAAAGGCATGATTTCAGCAGCAATTTCAGTGTTTAGCTTTTTGGCCCAAGCAGCTTTTTTGTCAATGGCTATTTGTTTCTGTTCATCATTTTGGTAAAAAATAATGGAGCGATATTGGCTGCCTCTGTCAGGTCCTTGCCCGTTAAATTGGGTTGGATCCTGTGAGTTAAAGTAAACATCGATCAAGGTTGCAAAATCTACTACTTTAGGATCGTAAATGACTTCAATAGCCTCGGCATGACCTGTGCGCCCTGTGTTGCTGTCTTCATACGTAGGGTTTTCTGAGTGGCCGCCAGAATATCCGGAAATAGCTTCTTCTACGCCTTTGACACTTTCGTAAATGGCTTCGGCACACCAAAAGCATCCGCTGGCAAAATAGGCGCGGGCCAAACCGTTTTCCATTGGGACTTCAACAGGTTCTACATTCATTAAGGCTTGTTGTTTCGGGTTTATCTGCGCATGGTTGTTGCAACTAAAAAACAAGAGGGCAATGATAAAGGTGCTGATGGATTTCATGGTGTTTTTCTTTTAATAGTCGTGCGATTTTGGAAAACCTTATTTGAAACTATAAGAAAGTGGTCACAAAAAAAATCCCTAACCGATAGGCTAGGGATTTTTATATGAAGTTTTATGATGGTCTAAAGTTTAGAGAACAATTTTTCCATTTTCTCTCTTTGTTCATCGGCTAACTGCGCATCTACCAAAATACGTCCACTGTGCTCGTCTGTAATTACTTTTTTACGAGAAGCAATTTCAACCTGAATTTGCGGTGGAATTGTAAAGAAAGAACCTCCTGAAGCGCCTCTTTCAATTGGCACAACGGCCAATCCGTTCTTTACATTGCTACGGATTCTTTGGTAAGCTTTTACCAATCTAGAGTCAATCTGCTCTTGGTATTCTTCAGATTTTTGAAGTAAAGCTTGTTCTTCTTTTTCAGTCTCGGCTAAAATAGCGTCCAACTCACTGCGCTTGTGCTTAAGGTGGGTTTGACGGTCTTTAAGACGGTCTTTGGTTTCAGCAATGATTTCTTTTTTCTGCTCAATTTGCGCCTTGAACTCTTTAATGTGTTTTTCGGCCAATTGAATTTCCAATTCCTGAAACTCTATTTCTTTAGTCAATGAGTTGTATTCTCTGTTATTTCTAACATTTTTTTGTTGCTCACTGTATTTTTTAATCAAAGCTTTGGCTTCTTCAATTAAATTTTTCTTCCCTTTGATTTCCTCATCAATCATTTCAAGATTTGAACCTAATTTTTCAAGTCTTGTATTTAATCCTTCTACTTCATCTTCAAGGTCTCTTACCTCCAAAGGAAGCTCGCCTCTTAAGTTTCTGATCTCGTCTACTCTGGAATCGATTAATTGTAAATCGTATAACGCTCTTAATCGTTCTTCAACAGAAGCTTCAGCTTTTTTTGCCATAATTATAAATACTTTACTGGATTGGTATTTGTCATCGATAAAACGACTGCAAAATTAGTAATTTTTTTTGATAGATAGTCCGCTAAAAATGTTTTTGTGTGCTGTTCGCTCTCGTAATGACCTATATCTGCCAAAATAATTTGGTTTTCGGCCAAAAAGAAGTCATGATATTTTAAATCTGAAGTAATTAGGATGTCAGCTTTGGCTGCTTTGGCTGCACCAATGGCAAAACTTCCGGAGCCCCCTAACACCGCTACTTTTTTGATAGGTTTTTGTGGGAGTTCGGTATGTCTAATTGCCGATACATTCATTTTTTCTTTGACATAGTTTAAAAAAGGAATGGGATCCATTTCTTTTTCCAATCGCCCAATCATACCTATGCCAATGGTTTGGTTGATATTGTCCAGAGTTTGCACTTCATAGGCTACTTCCTCATACGGATGAGCCGAAAAAAGTGCCTTTAGAGTACTTGATTCGTGATGTTTTTGAAAGGTTACCGAAATTTGGGTTTCTGGTTCGTAATGCAATACTTCCTTTTCTCCTTTGGTAGGGCTGGAGGAGGCATTGCCTTTAAAAGTTCCAGTGCCTTCTGTATTAAAACTGCATTGATCGTAATTACCTATGCTGCCAGCTCCCGCTGCAAATAAAGCTTCCCGTAACTGAACGGCAGATTGTGTTGGAACATAAGTGGTCAGTTTTTTTATGGTGCTTTTTTGCGGAATCAATATTTCTTTGGAATGTAATTCTAATTGATTACAGATAATATCGTTCACTCCCTGCAGAGCATTGTCTAGTGCTGTATGGATGGCATAAATGGCAATATTGTGCTGAATGGCTTTTATGACCACGCGCTCTACATAGCTGTTGCCATTTAACTTTTTCAAGCCTTTAAAAATGATGGGGTGGAAACTTACAATGAGATTGCAGTTGTTTTCAATAGCTTCATCGACCACCGCTTCCAAGGTGTCTAAAGTTACCAAAATACCTTTTAGGGGAGTGTTTTTGTCTCCAACCAAAAGGCCTACATTGTCAAAATCTTCTGCATAGGCCGTTGGGGCCAAATCTTCCAAATGCGCAATGACATCTTTTATCAACATAAAAGTAGAGTTTTTTCAAAGATAAAAATAAAGTGAAACGCTCCACAGTTTTGTAAGGCATAGAAATTGGAAAGAGGCATGATTTAAATATTGATTATATTGCCAAACCAATTCAATGCTGTTTTAAATAGTCATTTATGCACTTACTCCGAAAGCTCTTGTTACCTTTTGTTCCTGTTTACTATGTGGTCACTTGGTTGCGTAATAAATTGTATGATGTTGGTGTTTTTGAATCCACGGAATATAATTTTCCAGTTATAGCAGTTGGTAATTTAAGTGTGGGAGGTACTGGTAAAACCCCCATGATAGAATATTTGGTAAGGTTGTTAGGGAAAGAAAAATCTCTTGCAACTTTGAGTAGGGGGTATAGAAGACAAACCAAGGGCTTTCTTTTGGCCAATGACGACACGAAAGTGGAAGATATCGGTGATGAACCTTTCCAGTTTCATTCTAAGTTTGAAGATCTATTGGTTTGTGTAGACGAGGACAGACGTCATGGGATTGCTAAATTACGCCAGTTAAAAAATGCTCCTGAAGTTATTTTGTTGGACGATGCCTTTCAACATCGAAAAGTAAAGGCTGGGTTCTATGTATTGTTGACTTCGTATTCCAAATTATACGCGAATGATATTTTGTTGCCTACAGGCGATTTAAGAGAGCCAAGATCTGGTGCCAAACGAGCCGATGTGATTGTAGTAACCAAATGTCCAAAGAATTTGGATGAGGTTGAAAAAGCAACAATCATCAAGCAATTAAAACCTAATGAAGGACAGGAGGTGTTTTTTAGTTCCATAGATTATGCTAAAGAACTTAAAGGCAAAAAGGAAGAAATGTCTCTTGATTTGTTAACAGGCAAAACGTTTAGCTTGGTTACGGGTATAGCCAATCCGAAGCCTTTATTGGAATATTTGGAATCCTTTCAGTTAGAATTTAAACACTTAAATTTTAAGGATCATCACGATTTTTCCGATAGTGAGATTGACATGTTGAAAAACGAAGGATTAATCATCACTACGGAAAAGGATTATATGCGTCTATCTCCACATTTTAAAAATCAAGATAACTTGTTCTATTTACCCATAGAAGTACAGTTGGATAAACCAGAATTGTTTAATTCAAAAGTGAACACCTTCGTTAGCCAATTTTAAAATTAAATGGTAGAAGCCTGATTCTGGTTACTTAGGGCGTTGAATAACTTCTTCTCAAAATCTTCCTGCTTAAACGGTTTTGAGATGATATCGTTGAAACCGGCTTCATCAAACTCATGCATTTTGTCTTCCAAGGTTACAGCTGTAAGGGCAAATATGGTAAGTTCTTTGTCAAAAGTTCTTATGATTTTGGTGGCTTCCAATCCGCTAATTCCTGGCATGTGGATATCCATTAAAACAACACTGTAGTTCACTTCTTTTACTCTATCAACGGCATCTTCACCATTGTCCACGACATCGCAATGAAGGTTCATTTTGTTCAAAATCTTCTTCGTGATCATTTGGTTAATTTTGTTGTCCTCGACAACTAAAATTTTAACGTTGCTTAAATCCAATTGATTGATGTTATTTGAATAGTTTGGCTTCGCGATGGTCTCAAGCTTTTCAGCATAAGCCATTGGCACTTCAAAAATGAAGGTAGATCCTTTACCGAGCTCACTCTTCAGGTAGATTTTTCCTTTTAGGATTTCTATAAGGCCTTTCACAATGGAAAGTCCAAGCCCGGTTCCTCCGTATTTACGGTTTATTTGAATGGAGCCTTGAGAGAAACTTTCAAACATGTGCTCCTGTTTTTCTTTGGTGATTCCTATACCGTTGTCCTCCACTTCAAATCTTACACCATAAACACCGTCTTTTTCATTGATTTTGGTAACACGAACCCAAATATCTCCATCTTTGGTAAACTTTATGGCATTACCAATAAGGTTGATCAAGATTTGTGAAATCTTAAGTTGATCGGCCTCAAAGGTGCGAGGAAGGTCTTTGTCGTACTCAAAGTGCATGGTAATGTTATTGTCTACAGCCGAATTGTTAAGGGCAGAAATAACATTGCCAACTTTCTTCTTCAAATCAAAAATTTCAGGGTCTAAATCTACTTTATTGGCTTCAATTTTATTGATCTGCAGAATGTCGTTGATGAAGGTTAAAAGATAATCTCCAGAAAATTTCAAGGATTTCAAGTGAGGTATCTGTTCTGGTTTTGGGTGTTCTTCCAAAAGCATATTGGTTAAACCTGTCACGGCATACAAAGGTGTCCTTAGCTCATGGGTTACGGTTGAAAGGAAATTGGCTTTTGTTTTGGAAGCCAATTCAGCCTTTTCCTTAGCCAATACCAACTCATCATTTTTCTTGTGAAGCATGTTGTTGGTCTTAAGCCTAATATTGTTGTTTTTGTATAGCGAAAGAGTTAATAATGAAAGAATGGTAATAAGGGCAATACTCAAAATAGTGGTGATTTTGGTAAGGTTGCTATCGGCATTCTTTTGCTCCATTTGAGCTTTTAACTGTTGGTTTTCCGCATCTTTATATTCACTTATAAATTGTGTGCGTTTTTCAGGGCTTAAGTTCTCACGCTTGATATCCAATATAGAGTCTGATAACTTGATATGCTTGACAAGAAATTCGTTGGCAAGCTTATAGTTGTTTTCAGATTGGTAAATGTCACTCAATGTAAGGTAACTTTCATTCAAACTTTCAATAAGCTTGTTTTGTTGAGCAATTTTTAATCCATCATTGGTTGCCGAAAGCGCTAAATCGCTATTGCCAAGTTTTTGCAGCACTTTCCCACTGTTGATAAGTGCGCTACTTAAAATATTACTTTGATTGTATTTTTTGGCAAGAACAATGGCTTTTTCCAATTGGGCTTTGGCCTGTTTGTAGTCTTCCATTTTTATGTACACCTTAGCCTCGTTAAGGCATACCTCTGGAATGTATTCTTCTAGATCCTCCTCTTCAAATTTGGTTTTTGCTGAATGGAAATAATCCAAAGCTGTTTGGTATTCTTTATTACTGTAGGAGATAACCCCCCAAACATTGTATGTAATGGCCAAATTGGCGTAATCTTCAATCTCTCTTTGTATCTCGGCAGCTCTTAAAAGAGAGACCATGGCTTCTTGAGGTTCTTGGATGGTATATTGCAGTTTGGCAATCTTTGTGTGGATGATACCTTCGCTTTGTTTATTGCCGATGGTTTTTGCAATTTCCAAGGCTTTTGTAAGATTTTCCTTTGCGCTGTAATAATCACCACGGCTATTATTTAATGAAGCATGGGTGATAAGATTTTCAATGCGCATTTGCAATAAATCACGATCATCAGCATTGTTTTGCGCTCCCAGCTGAAGCCAACAACTGAAGCCTAAAATAAGGATGAAGTACTTAATTTGGGACATATTCAGACCACTTTTATTGTAACAAATATAAATATTTATTCGATAAAAGTTATGATTTGTCCGATAAATTGCAAATTAAATCCAAAATTCTTGAAGAATATCCAGTTTCGTTATCATACCAGCCAACAATTTTTACCATGTTTTCTATCACGGAAGTCATCTGGGAATCGAAGATGCAACTATGGGGATTTCCTACAATATCGATGGATACGATGGGGTCTTCGGTGTATTCTAAAATGCCCTTGAGGTGTGTTTCGGAAGCTATTTTAAACGCTTCATTAATCTGTTCAATTGATACGGTATTTTTTACATTAAAAGTGATGTCCGTCAATGAACCATTGGCAACAGGTACTCTTATCCCACAACCTCCAATAACATTGGAAAGGTCGGGGAAAATTTTGGTCAATGCTTTGGCAGCACCTGTGGTCGTTGGGACAATAGATTGTCCGGCAGCGCGTGCTCGTCTTAAGTCTTTGTGGGGTTGGTCGTGTAGGCTTTGATCGGTGGTGTAGGAGTGAACGGTGGTAATATAGGCCTGTTTAACTCCGCAAAGTTCCTTGATAACTGCCATCATTGGGGCTGCATTGTTGGTAGTACAGGAGGCGTTGGAAATAATTTTCTCAGTGCCATCCAATAAATGATCGTTCACACCCATCACAATGGTCTTGATGCTATCATCTAATGGGGGAACCGATAGAATCACTCGATCTGCACCATTTTTTAAATGCCATTCTAAATCTTCGATGGTTTTAAACTTTCCACTAGATTCAATAGTGAAATCTACATCATATGGACTCCAATCAATTGCTTTGGGGTGCTTGTGATTGAGTAAAGGAATTAATTGACCGTCGACAATGATATGCTTGTCATCCCAAGACACTTCGTTTGGTAATACGCCATGAATACTGTCATATTTTAGCAAATGGCTTAAGGTATGGGCGTCTGCTAAATCATTTATGGCAACTACACTTAGGTTGGGGTGATTTTGTATGAGTCTGAACACGCGTCGGCCAATTCGACCAAACCCATTAATGGCAACCCTAATCATGACTAGTGGATGTGTTTTTGCGCATGGTAGGAAGATCTTACCAAGGCACTACTTTCAACATGTCTGAAACCTAATTCCAAACCTATAGTTTCATATTCCTTAAACTGCTCAGGAGTAATAAATTCTTGGACCGGAAGATGTTTTTTACTTGGCTGTAAATATTGACCAATGGTTACAACATCTACATCATTTGCTTTTAGGTCATGTAGGGTTTCAATAACTTCCTCCCTAGTTTCTCCAAGACCTAACATTATTCCAGATTTCGTGCGACGTTGTCCTTGTGCTTTTAAATATTTCAAAACACCCAAACTACGGTCGTATTTCGCTTGGATGCGTACTTCTCTGGTCAATCGTCTTACGGTTTCAATATTGTGCGATACCACTTCTGGAGCAACGTCAATAATGCGGTCAATGTGTTGTTCGATACCTTGAAAGTCTGGAATCAAAGTTTCCAAGGTGGTTTCTGGGTTCATACGGCGAACTGCCTTTACGGTTTCTGCCCACATGATACTTCCCATATCCTTAATATCGTCACGATCTACGCTGGTCAATACAGCGTGTTTGATGTTCATTAACTTGATGGAGCGTGCCACTTTTTCAGGTTCGTCCCAATCCAAGGTTTCTGGGCGACCTGTTTTTACACCGCAAAATCCACAGGAACGGGTACAGATATTTCCTAAAATCATAAAGGTGGCGGTACCTTCTCCCCAACATTCTCCCATGTTTGGACAGCTTCCAGAAGTACAAATGGTATTCAATTTGTATTTGTCCACCAAGCCTCTAAGCTCTGTATACTTTTTACCGGTAGGCAATTTCACTCGTAACCATTTCGGTTTTGGCTGTCTTTCTGTTACCGTATTTGAAGCAGTTTCTGTGTTCATGTAATCTGTAATTTGCAACCGCAAAGATACAAAGTATAATTGTAATACCTTGCTATATCGTACTAAGATACCACGCGCTAAAACCTATAAGAAAAACAATCCCCAATAGGCTCCAAATATGAATAAAGGTGGAAGGTCGCCATTCTTTTGGTGTATGTTTACTACAGATAAGAACATAATTGGCAATCGCGAAAAATGGCGCCGTTAAAAAGGAAAGTATAGTCGCAATTTGGATAAGCAGACCCATTTCTGAAGCCCAAAAGAAAAAGATAAAAATGGTTCCAAAAAGTAGAAGGAGCATCCAACTAAAATATCCCTTCATCTGCGTTTTCGGAAATAGAAGCTTTATGCTATGTGCCATGGAACGAGGTGAGGCATCCATAGTAGTAAGTGTGGTACTGAACATGGTTGTTAAAGCTGCAATTCCTATGATGGGATAGGTCCATGCTCCCATATGTTTGGAATACATAGTGATTAATTGATTTGAAAATTCACCCGCTTTTGAGCTGAATGAAACTCCGCTTTGGTGCATGACGAAAGCTCCTAAGGCTAAAAATCCCAATCCTATGAGAATGGTTCCCAAAAAACCAATGTTGAAATCAAATAAAGAGGATTTTACGGTTAGTCCCTTAACCTGTTTGTTCTTCTCAATGGTCCATAAGGAATGCCATATGGAAATATCCAATGGAGCAGGCATCCATCCCATAAAGGCTATTAGGAAGCCTATTTCCAAATGGTTTTTTGGGAGTATTTGAAAAAAGGAAATAGATTTTGAATTGTCGGTAAATGCTAGTCCAACAGCAATAAGAGTACTAATAGTTAGGGTGACGACAATTACTTTCATTATCCTGTCTAGAAAGTTGTATCTTCCTTTTAAAAGAATAATAACGCATATTGAAAGAATAATCACAGTCCACATTTCTAAGGAAATAAGGTCTCCAAAGAGGTTGTGGGCCAATCCAGCGGTAACAATTGTTACTGCTGTTTGAATGGTGAACATGGAAGCCAATGTTACCATTGTGTATGTGAAAAGTACACCTTTGCCCAGTTTTTTGTAGCCATCCAAAAGGCTTTCCCTAGTAGCCATGGCATAGCGAGGTCCAAATTGAAAAAAAGGATATTTAAAAAGGTTCACCAACAATAAGGCCCAAACAAGTCCAAAGCCGTAATCGGCGCCAGCTCTGGTAGACTGTACTAAATGTGATACGCCTATTGCTGCACCAGCAAAAAGTAACCCCGGACCTAGCTTTTTAACATCGAAGGGCATTATTTTTTAGTGATGATTTCTGCCAATAGTTTTTTTGCCCGCAAGAGTTTCACCTTAACATTGTTAATGGGCTCTTGAAGTTGTTCTGAAATTTCCTTGTAGCTCAGTTCTTGAAAATATCTAAGGTTGATAATTTCTTGGTAATGAGGCTTTAGCTTTTTTATGTCTCTTAAAAGTTTGGCTAAATTCTGTTCGGTGATAAGCTTATCTTCGGGGGAAGGGGACTCGTCAACTATATTGTAAAACTCATTTTCATCATCATGGGCTGTGGTGCTTGTGATGGATGATTTTCGTTTGCGCAACAAATCAATATGAATGTTTTTTGAAATGGCGATAAGCCAAGTCTTAAACACGTAATTGTCATCATAAGTGTCTATTTTGTCGAAGGCTTTTGAAAATGTTTGAATGCTAATATCTTCAGCATCGTTTTCATTTTCGGTACGTTTCAATTGAAAGCCATATACATCGTTCCAAAAAGTGTCCAACAAAAAATTGAATGCCATTTGGTCATTTTTTTTGGCTTTTTCAATGGCTTCTTTTACTTCCAATGATGAGGTTTTGCGATTAGATTTTTTATAAATATAAAGAATTGTGCCACAATTAAAAACAACTCCAAGAAAGGAAATAGCACTATAAGGTCTGTTTCATTCAACTTTTTTGCAGACAGGCCTAGAATGGTGCTGGTTATCACAAAACGTAAGCCTACCAAACAAGTAACAACAATCCACTCATGTTGAAAAGACAGTAATAGAATGGCTAATAACCAAAAAAGAAATTGAGAAACATAAAATAGACCCAAGGCAATTTTGTGTTCGGTTTTGTAGCGTTGGGCAGTACTTACATGGCGGCGTTTTTGTAAAATCCAACTGCTAAAAGTGGTTTTTGGTTTTGAAAGTGTAAAACTATCAGGGGAGGTACATACAGCGGTATTGTCAGATGTTGCAATTTCATTTACAAATAGGTCGTCATCTCCAGAATTAAGGTCGATATGGCTCATAAAACCTCTGGCTTCGTAAAAGGTGTCGCTTTTATAAGCCAAGTTCCTTCCAACGGCCATATAGGGAATCCCAATTTTTGCGTAAGAAAGATATTGTGTTGCGGTTAAAAGGGTTTCGTACCTTATGAGTTTATTAAGCAGTGACCCTTTAATTTTTTGGTAGCCCCCATAGCCAATCACAATGGTTTTACTATCTGAAAATTGACTGCACATTTCTGTAATCCATTGGTTGGATACCGGCTTACAGTCGGCGTCTGTAAATAATAGATGTTTATTTTTTGCGGCTTTTATACCTAGGGTAAGCGCATATTTTTTGTTGCCCCAAAAGGCTTCAACGTTTTTAACGTCTACAATTTTAATGAAGTCATAGGTGGTTTTGAATGTTTCCATGACTTCCAATGTGTCGTCATTGGAACTATCGTTGATAAGAACCACTTCAAAATTGGGGTAGTCCTGTTGCAGTATGGAAGGAAGGAATTCTCTAAGGTTCTGCGCTTCATTTTTAGCACAGATGATCACCGATACCGGAAAACTCTTCGGGGAGCCTTTTGGTGCTTTTGAAAAAGAAAACTTTTGAAAAATCCCTAAATAATAAAACGCTTGAACAATGATAACTACAATAAAGCTGTAGAATAGGATATCAAATATCAGCATTAAAAATTAGGAGTGTTGAGGTTCGTTGCAGTTATCAAATTGGTCTGGGGTCTTTCCACAAAAACCACAAGCTTCACCACTTTTGTTAAGCATTGGGTTTTGGCTAGCACATGTCCCGGCAAATTTGCCATCCTTTTTAGCCCATATTTTTATGGCAATTCCTGCGATTCCCAATCCTAAAAGGATTAGTGTAATGAGTAACAATTTCATGCGTAAAAAGTTTCTGCAAAGGTAAAGATTTTGATGTAAACTGACTAATTCTACAGGCAGATGTTAACAACTGTTGGTAGTTTGTTTGGGGATTTTGTGTCAAGAGGTTACATGGAAAGAAAAATAATGTTAAATTTAAAACACTAACTATTAACACTATAACTTATGAAAAAAATACTTGCTGAGTTTTTTGGAACCTTTTGGTTGGTTTTTGGAGGGTGCGGCAGTGCCATTTTTGCAGCCGCTTTTCCTGATTTGGGTATTGGGTTTGCAGGAGTGGCTTTGGCCTTTGGACTCACCGTGCTTACCATGGCCTTTGCTGTTGGTCATATTTCCGGGGGGCATTTTAATCCGGCGGTAACTTTTGGGTTGTGGGCTGGAGGAAAATTTCCTGCTCAAGATTTGGTTGGTTATCTTGCTGCTCAAATTATTGGGGGCATTGCTGCTGCGGGAGTGTTGTATATCATTGTTTCTGGACAGCCCAATTTTACAGACGTGGGGAGTTTTGCAGCCAATGGCTATGGAGAGTTGTCTCCAGGAGGCTATTCCAAGCTATCTGGGTTTGTGGCCGAATTTATACTTACCCTATTTTTCTTATTGATCATTTTGGGAAGTACCAATGAGAGAGCTCCTAAAGGATTTGCACCTATAGCGATTGGGTTAGCCTTAACATTGATTCATTTAATCAGTATTCCCATCACCAATACCTCAGTAAATCCAGCCCGATCTACGAGTCAGGCCTTGTTTGCAACTGGGGCTTATATATCTCAATTATGGATGTTTTGGGTAGCGCCTATTTTGGGAGCCGTAGTGGCAGGTTTTATTCATAAAGCACTTTTTGAAAAGCCTGATGTGGAATTGGAATAAAAAATAAAAACCTCGGAACATCCGAGGTTTTTATTTCTGTACAATTAATTATTTAATTGTTTTTCAAAGAGATTTCAGCGACTTCGTTTTCTGCGGAAGCAGTATTGCCATGGCCTTCCTTGGGTTCTATGGTAATGCTAAGTCCTAAGGCATCCTCCATATAAGGAATTGGTTTTAATTTGCGGTCTGAAGCGTCCAAAATACCTAGGTTAACCATTTTTCCCTGTAATTCGGCCCAAATTTGATAGGTCTGGTCTTCCGGTAGTTGTGGAAGGGAGACTACGTCAATCATGGAGGTTTTGTCTACGGCATTAATGTAGGCTACAGTTTTTAAGTCTTTAGCTCTATCATTGCCACGTAACACGTACTTTTCAGTTTCTGGGTTGTTCAGTTTCATGAATTGCCTCATGAGGTTGTCCAGTTTTTCATTGTTATCGTGGATGTCATTTCTCAAATCAAATATTTCATCCACAACCACTTGGTTTTCCTGTTTTAAAAGGATGTTCTGCTGGTACAGTAAAAATGCGGCACTAGCAAAGATAAAGGCTACGATGCTTGCAGCAATACTATAGCGATACCAAGTTTTTTTGCGTCTTACATGGGTGTGTGTCAAACTGATAACAGGTGTCTCCTTTTTGATTTCCTCTTTTTCGATGGTTTTGTGAATGGAATCCAAAATGAACTGGGGAGCTTCAACAGCATTGGATTTAGCAAGGATTTCTAAATTGTCCTGCAATCTAATGTACTCGTCATGGGCTTCTGGGTATTTGGAAATAAAATGTTCTACTTCTAAAATCTCCGAAGCATCAGCTGTTCCTAGGATGTACTTATCCAATAGGTCAGACTTCAAGAAAGATTGTAATGTTGTTTCCATTGCTTTTTGCATTAATGAACATAAAGTTTTTTCAATTCTCTAAGTCCAATTTTTAATCTAGACTTTATGGTACCTAAGGGAATGTCCAGTTCTTCACTGGCTTCCTGCTGCGTCATGCCTTCAAAAAATAAGGCTTTCAATACAATCTGGTACTTCTCGTCCAATCTTCCAACGTGCTCTTTCAAATCAAGGACATCTTGGTTTAAACTTGCTGTTGGTAATATATATACGTTGGATTGATCGATTTGGACTTCCTTTTCAAACCGATTGTTGAAACTTCGCAATTTGTCGATGGCTGTGTTTCTGGCAATTCGGTATAACCAAGTAAACAGTTTTGCTTTTTTGGGGTCGTATTTTTTAGCGTTTTTCCAAACTTTCACAAAGGTTTCCTGGAGGGCATCCTGTGCAAGTTCTTCATCGTTTGTGACCTTTAATATGACACCATAAAGACTATCGCTATAATATTTATAGAGTAAATTTATGGCGGTTTTGTCTTCTTTTTCTAAAAGTTCGACAATATGCTGCTCAATAGATGTGCTCAAAAGGTTTGTGTATTAAGGTTTTAAGAGTACTTCAGTGACATCTAAAAGTCTTCTTTAAAACGTATATAAATAAAGGTAGTAAAAATAGCAAAATATTACTATTACAAACATTGCTGAAAAACCTTTTAAAAGATACTATAGTTAAAATGTTTTCTTTCCTAAACAGATAAAGGTTAATAGCGCAATTACATTTACTATAGAAGGGAAGCCCCGAAAGATCGGGGCTTCTTTTATATAATGTTGACTTCCATCTCTATAGCGATTCCGAAAAGTCTTTGAACAGTGTCCTGAATAAGTTGTGCAAGTTCCAAAATATCTTGGCCCTTCGCACCACCATAATTTACCAAAACCAAAGCCTGTTGCTTATGGACTCCATAGGTTCCAAAGGTTTTTCCCTTAAATCCAGCGGTTTCAATAAGCCATCCCGCAGGCACTTTAACCTTCTCTTTAGAGACAACATAGCTTGGTATGTTTGGGAAGTTTTCCTGTAATTGTTTAAAATGCTCTTTTGAAATCACAGGGTTTTTAAAGAAACTACCGCTATTGCCAATTTCTTTGGGGTTGGGCAGTTTGCTTTCCCTTATGGCTATTACGGCATTGGAAATGTCCCTAATACTTGGCGTTGTAATATTGTCTTGTTCCAATTGCCCTTTAATGGCTCCATATTCAGTGCGAAGATTGTGCTTTTCTTTGGTTAATTTTAAAGTGACACTACAAATGATAAAGCGTCCTTTAGCTTCCTGCTTGAAATAGGATTCGCGATATCCAAACCGACATTCTTCCTTTGAAAAACTTACAAGCTCCTGGGTGTTGATGTCAATAGCTTCGCATCTTTCAAACACGTCCTTTAGTTCTACACCATAAGCACCAATATTTTGAATAGGTGCCGTTCCTATATTTCCCGGTATCAAGGACAGGTTTTCTACACCTCCAAAACCACGGTCTAAACACCATAGTACAAACTCATGCCAGTTTTCCCCAGCATAGGCCTTTACTAAAACATGGTTGTCCTTGTCTTCAACAATTTCTATTCCCTTTAAATTGACATGAATTACCAAATCCTTTATGTCTTTGGTAAGAAGCATATTGCTGCCGCCCCCCAAAATAAATGGTTTGGAATCTTGGTTGTTTACCAAAACACTTTTGAGAGCTTCCAATGAAGCCACGGACACAAAGTGGTGAGCAGAAACATCAATGCCAAAAGTGTTGTAGGGCTTTAGGGATATATTTTGTTCTATAAGCATTTAGCTATTGTAAACTTTTAGGGCTTCTTTCAATATGTTTACAGCCTTGACAAGACTGTTTTCATTAAGTACGTAAGCTATGCGTATTTGGTTAAGACCAACACCTGGGGTAGAATAGAACCCTGCGGCAGGGGCCACCATTACGGTTTCGCCATCAACATCAAATTTTTCCAAAAGCCATTGTGCAAAATTATCGGCGTTTTCTATAGGTAGTTCTGCAATACAGTAGAATGCTCCATTGGGTTTGGCTACCTTTACACCTTCTATTTTTTCCAATTCTCTGATAAGTGTATTACGACGATGTACATATTCTTCATTCACATCATCAAAATAGCTCTGTGGCGTGTTAAGGGCCGCTTCACTGGCAATTTGCGCCAAAGTTGGAGGACTTAAACGTGCTTGGGCAAACTTTAAAGCGGTTTGAATAACGGTTTTGTTCCTTGAAACCAAATATCCAATCCTGGCACCACACATGCTGTAGCGCTTGGAAACCGAGTCGATCATTATGGCATGGTCCTTTATGCTATCTTCCTGCATAATGGAATAGAACGCATTACCGTCATAAACAAACTCGCGGTAAACTTCATCGGCAATTAAAAAGAGGTCATGCTTAATGACTATTTGTGCCAATTGTTGGATTTCTTCCTTTGAGTATAAGTACCCAGTAGGGTTTCCAGGGTTACATATTAAGATGGCCTTGGTTTTTGGAGTGATCAATTTTTCAAACTCCTCAATGGCTGGTAAAGCAAAGTTGTCCTCTATTTTAGAAATAACAGGCACAATATTAATATCAGAAGCCTTTGAAAAGCCATTATAGTTGGCGTAAAAAGGTTCTGGAATAATGATCTCATCGTCTGGGTCCATTATACTTCCGAAAGCAAACATAAGGGCCTCACTACCTCCGGTGGTTACAATGATATCGTCGTGTTTTACGTGAATATTGTTTTTTTCGTAGTAGTCTGCAATTTTTTTGCGGTACCCTTCAGAACCTTCAGAGCGTGTATAGGCCAAAATATCCAATGAATGCACCTTTACGGCATCCAACGCAACTTCAGGAGTTTTGATATCGGGTTGGCCAATGTTTAGGTGATAGACAGTTTTTCCGTCTTTATAGGCTTGCTCTGCGTAAGGAACAAGTTTTCGTATAGGGGATTCAGGCATTTCATGCCCTTTTTTTGAAATAGATGGCATTGTTTTCTTGATTTTAGAGGGCAAAGGTCTGAAAATTATCTTAAAGTTTTTTTAAAAACAAACCATAAAAAATGATAATATCTCAAAAGGTTGTAAATTGTATATAGTCAATTAGTTAATATGCGAATTAGGTGGGTTTTTATATGGTGTTTCTTAACGCTGGGTATAAACCTAAATGCCCAGGGTAATTTTAACATGCCTTCCCGAGATAATGTCAAGGTTAAATTTCAATTAATAAATAACTTAATTATCATTCCTGTGGAGGTTAATGGGGTGGAATTGTCATTTTTGTTGGACTCTGGAGTTAGCAAGCCCATTCTCTTCAATATTTTCAATCTTTCGGATTCTTTGCATATCAATAACGGTGAGCGCATTTATCTTAGAGGCCTTGGGGGAGATGGTGAAATTGAGGCGCTAAAATCCAACCACAATAAGCTTAAAATAGGAGATGCGGTTAACGTGAATCAGGATATTTATGTGGTCTTTGACAATTCCATCAATTTCACTCCGCGATTGGGAGTAAGTATCCACGGTATTATAGGCTATGATGTTTTTAAGGACTTCATTGTGGAAATTAACTATAGCTCTAAATATTTAAAACTTCATAAGCCCGAAACCTATGTCTATAAAAAATGTAAGAACTGTGAGACTTTAGACTTGGTTTTGTTTAAGAACAAGCCATATATAGATGCAATGGTGTGTGTGGATTCCGTTGAAATACCGGTGAAATTATTGGTGGATACGGGAAGTAGTGATGCCTTGTGGCTTTTTGAGGATACCTCTCAACAAATATTGCCCCAGGATGATAATTTCTTTGAGGACTTTTTAGGAAAGGGACTTAGTGGAAATATTCATGGCAAACGCTCCAAGGTAAGACGATTCACCCTCAGCGGGTTTGACCTAAAGAGAGTTAATGTGGCATTTCCCGATTCGGTGGCAATTTCCGAGGCTAGGAATTTTAAAGAGCGTAACGGGAGTATTTCAGGGGAATTGCTCAAACGCTTCAACATAGTTTTGGATTACCACAATTTTAAAATGACCATTAAAAAAAACGGGAACTTCAAGAAGCCGTTTCATTATAACAAAAGCGGCATTGTGCTGGAACAAAATGGGGTGCGGGTTATTAAGGAGGAAGAACCAGTTTTTGACTATGCTACTGAGGATAGCGAAAAGAATGCTTCCAACAGGGTCATGTTCAATACAATTTATAAGTTTGCTTTAAAACCAGCTTATACCATTGTTGAATTGCGGGAGGATTCTCCGGCCTTTAAAGCGGGCTTGTTGGTGGGCGATGTTATTTTGTCCATTAACAATAAAGGAACCCATACCATGACTTTGCAAGAGTTGAGTCAGCGGTTTTATGACGAGGAGGAAACCAACATTAAATTGGTGGTGGACCGCGGAGGAAAGTCCATGGTTTTTAAATTTAAGTTAGAAAGCCTATTAAACTAAAAAAACTCCCTGATAAGGGAGTTTTTTAGTTTGTTAAAGTAACGTTTTTATTGTTCCATAACGCTTTTGTCCTTTTTCTCTAGAACACTGTTTTTGCTAGAGTCTACAACTAAACCTTTAATTTTTAAGGCTACCGTTGGAGTGTCCGCATTAGAAGTTACTGTAATGGTTTTTCTAATTGGATTTACTCTATTGGTGTCGTATTTTACAGAGATTTCCCCTGTTTCCCCTGGCATAATTGGTCCGTCTGGTTTTTTAGGAACAGTACAACCACAAGTGGACTTCACGTTAGAAATGATCAAAGGTGCATTTCCTGTATTGGTAAATTCAAATACGCGTACACCGTCCGAACCTTTTTCAATAGTTCCGTAGTCTATAGTTGTGGTCTTAAATTCAATCTTAGCTACTTTTTCTTGTGCCATGGCACCAAGGCTTACAAGGCCTACGAATAAAATCAGTACTAAATTTTTCATCACTTAAAATTTAAATTGATAGTCAAAACTACTTACTTTTTGGCATTCAGCAAAATTAATTAGACGTATTACACTATTGTTAACGCTCACCAAGCTTAAAACAAGGGGATTATTTGGTCTAATAATTTCACGAAAAAAGAAATATAAGTACTTTTGTCAGTTCATACACAAAAACAGTACCAAAGGCTATGTTTTTAAGAGGGATTTTCAATGAAAAAAATACTTAGTGAAGGCCTTTGGAAGTCAAAATAACAGAGAAAATAAGATACTTAGGATATGGCAATTCCAACACAATATGTAGCCACAGAGGTAGAGCAAAAGTGGTACGATTACTGGATGAAACACAACTATTTTCATTCAGAGCCCGATGAAAGAGAACCTTACACCATTGTAATTCCGCCGCCAAACGTAACAGGGGTTTTGCACATGGGGCATATGCTGAACAACACGATTCAAGATGTTTTAATCCGTCGTGCGCGTTTACAAGGTAAAAATGCGTGTTGGGTACCGGGTACCGACCATGCGTCTATTGCTACCGAGGCAAAAGTTGTGGCCAAGTTGAAAGAGCAGGGGATAGATAAAAACGATTTGTCTCGCGAGGAGTTTTTAAAGCATGCCTGGGATTGGACGCATGAATATGGTGGTGTGATCTTGGAGCAGCTTAAAAAGTTAGGATGTTCCTGCGATTGGGACAGAACCAAGTTTACGATGGATGACGACATGTCTGAAGCCGTAATAAAGGTGTTTGTTGATTTGTACAATAAAAGCATGATCTACCGTGGTTATCGTATGGTAAACTGGGATCCGGAAGCAAAAACAACCTTGTCTGATGAAGAGGTAATCTACGAAGAAAAACAAGGGAATCTGTATTACTTAAACTATAAAATTGAAGGTAGCGAGGATACTTTAACCATTGCAACCACGCGTCCCGAAACTATTTTTGGAGATACTGCCATCTGTATCAATCCAGCAGATGAGCGTTTTACACACCTTAAAGGTAAAAAGGCCATTGTTCCTATTTGTGGTCGTGTGATTCCAATTATTGAAGATGACTATGTAGATGTTGAATTTGGTACCGGATGTTTAAAAGTAACGCCTGCACACGATGAAAACGATAAGGTGTTAGGTGATAAGCATAATTTAGAAGTAGTTGATATCTTCAATGAAGATGCAACACTTAATAGTTATGGATTGCATTTCGAAGGTCAAGATCGTTTTGTAGTGCGTAAGGCCATTACCAAAGAATTGGAAGAAACCGGAGCCTTGGTAAAAACAGAAGTTCACGTAAATAAAGTAGGAACTTCAGAACGTACTAAAGCCGTTATCGAGCCTCGTTTAAGCGATCAGTGGTTTTTGAAAATGGAAGAATTGGTGAAACCAGCTATCGAAGCGGTTTTGGGTGAAGATAACGATATTCAATTATTCCCAAAGAAATTCGAAAATACCTATCGCCACTGGATGGAAAACATCCGCGATTGGAATATTTCGCGCCAGTTGTTGTGGGGACAACAAATTCCTGCCTATTACTACGGTGACGGAAAAGAGGATTTTGTAGTTGCCGAAACCGCTGAAGACGCGCTAAAATTAGCTGTTGAAAAAACAGGAAAAGCTAATTTAAAAGCTGAAGATCTACGTCAGGAAACGGATGCTTTAGATACTTGGTTCTCTTCTTGGTTGTGGCCAATGAGTGTATTCGACGGTATTCGCAATCCTGAAAACGAGGACATAAAATACTATTACCCAACAAATGATTTGGTTACTGGGCCGGATATTTTATTCTTCTGGGTAGCGAGAATGATTATTGCCGGCTACGAATATAAAGGTGAACGACCATTCAACAACGTGTACTTAACTGGACTTGTTCGCGATAAGCAACGTCGTAAAATGAGTAAATCTTTAGGGAACTCTCCAGATGCCTTAAAACTGATTGAAGAGTACAGTGCCGACGGTGTTCGTGTGGGATTATTGTTGAGTAGTGCTGCTGGTAACGATTTATTGTTCGACGAAGCTTTGTGTCAGCAAGGAAAAGGATTCGGGAACAAAATCTGGAATGCCTACCGTTTAATTGATGGATGGGACATTGATGAAAGCATTCCTCAGCCGGAATCAAGCAAAATTGCTTTAGACTGGTATGCCTCTAAGTTCCAAAAAGCCTTAACTGAAATTGAAGATCACTTTAGCAAGTATCGTTTAAGCGATGCCTTGATGGCGATTTACAAATTAATCATGGATGATTTCTCTGGTTGGTTATTGGAAATCGTGAAGCCTGCATATCAAAAGCCAGTAGATGCTGCAACTTATAAGGCATTAATCGCTGCATTTGAAGATAACTTGAAGATTTTGCATCCATTCATGCCATTTTTAACGGAAGATATCTGGCATTATATTGCAGAGCGTACTCCAGAAGAGGCTTTAATTGTAGCAAAATGGCCAGAAGCTAAACCGGTAAACGAGACATTGATTGCTGAGTTTGATTTTGCTTCGGAAGTGGTTTCGGGAATTAGAAACATCAGAAAAGAAAAGAACATCGCCTTTAAAGATGCCATTGGTTTTTCTGTAATCAACAACGGAAACACCAGCACAACCTTCGATGCTATCATTCAAAAGTTAGGGAATTTGGAGGCAATTGAATATGTGAAGGAAGCTGTAGAAGGTGCCTTGACGTTTCGAGTGAAATCCAACGAATACTTTGTGCCAATGGCAGGAAGTATAGATGTAGATGCTGAAATTAAAAAGTTGACCGACGAGCTAAGCTATACTGAAGGGTTCTTGAGATCGGTTCAGAAAAAACTATCCAACGAGCGTTTTGTAAGCAATGCGCCTGAACAGGTAGTGGCTTCAGAAAAGAAGAAGGAAGCCGATGCTTTGGCAAAGATTGAAACTTTAAAAGCCAGTCTAGCGAGTTTACAATAGGAACATGTAGAATTCCTATAAATCATATATAGTGCTTTAACCCTGTCCCTTTTATTCGGACAGGGTTTTTTTATGGGGAAAAGTCATAAGCTGCTGAAAAAGTGTTTGTTAGTAAATTAAATTCTGTAACTTTAAATGTTAATAATGAGCAGTTTAACTTTTAAAATCGAGGCACTTATGGACACAGCATTACGATTTGGAATTATAAGAAGCATATGGATGTTCAGTATGTTACTTTTGGCAATTCCTACTTTGGCCCAAGAAACTGAGGAAACTATGGAAGTTGAGGTTGAAATGGAGCTAGAGGAAGAGGAGGAATTTCGCCGTAACAAATTGGCATTTTATGCAGGCTATTCTTGGATTCCTGAAGGACGGGATATTGATACCGGAGAAAAGGAAGTCATCATAGCGCCAACCTTTGGGTTTTCCTATGAGTATTGGATTTCTGAGCGATGGGCTATTGGTACTTATAATGATGTGGAAATTGTGAATTTACATGTTGAAAATAGTGAAGGAGACTTCCTAGAGCGTGAAAATGCTACCGTATTATCTTTGGCTGGTACTTGGGAAGCCTTGCCTAGATTGACGGTGTCTTTGGGAGGTGGTTTAGAAACCGATGCCCATGAAACCTTGGGGATTGTCCGTTTAGGTTCGGAGTTTATACTTTTGGAAAAACATAATTGGGAACTCTCGGTAGGTTTCAATTATATATACAAAGATGTGTATGATATTTTTGGTCTGGGGTTTGTATACGGTTTGAAATTCTGACAGCGTTGTTGTTCAATATATTCGTCTAAAAAATAGGTTGAATTATGAGCTTTAGTATATCTCGCTTTAGCTTCTGAAAATGCTGCGAGACCACAAATTCACGAATGTAATACTATTAAAAGATATAAATATTTGTGTATTCGTGGCGAAATTAAGCCAATGAAACGGCTTTGAGTCTAAGGTCAAACTTTTAAGTACATAGCGGTTTTATTAGAAAGAAACCTCCCATTGAACTCTAAATCGCCATTTTTTATCAATTTGTTGGTCAAATCGTTCGTAGTCAAAATGACTGACTTCTGCCGTTAACTTGTTTTTATGACCTCTGAAGAACCAATTGAGGGCCCAAGAGAACTCATCCTGATGATCTTGATCCAATACCGAATCTGGGTGATATGTAGAATACCGTGTCGCTATCTCTAGTGGTTTTGGCCACCATGAAATACTCCCTTGGGGAAAATATCCTGCCTGAACATAGAACCCACTCAAAAGTCTATTGGGTTCATCGTTGTACATATCTTTAATTTTTTTGTGGTGCCATTCACTTTGCCATGTAAAACCCTTGTAGACAAAGGCAGTCTCTATATTGTATTGTTCCACTCTATATTGGCCGTTTTCAGCATCTTCAAAACCGGGGAGCTCTCCTCCTCCAGAAGAGGAAAATCGGGTGTAGGGGCTTCTATTGGTAACACCGGCAATGGCTATGATGGCCGCAGGTTTGGTATGGAAGTCCAAATCACTACTTTTAAAGCCCATATCTTCACCCAGCGGATTCCATTGCAATCTTCCAA
Source organism: Mangrovimonas sp. TPBH4 (assembly GCF_001280505.1). GTDB lineage: Bacteria > Bacteroidota > Bacteroidia > Flavobacteriales > Flavobacteriaceae > Mangrovimonas_A. The sequence continues at coordinate 114,284 of NZ_LBIO01000037.1, read as the reverse complement.
AGTACATGAAATGTGCATCATCATTGGTACTGTGTCCTCTTCCTGTACCGGTAAGCACTGCTACCCAATAACTGAAATCCAAAAGTGATTTTCCATCCAAGCGCCCATAGAGTTCAACTCCTTGTTGACGATCTACCGTAAAGGGGCGGTTAATGATGGAGCGGTCTACCAATTGTTGTTCACCACTACTAATGCGTCGTTCACGAGAATATTCTAATTTCCATTGCCCAAACTTCAAACTAAGCCATTTCCACTTTTCAACCATGACCCTAAAGTCTAAAAGGTTGGAGTTTACCATGTCGTATTCCCAATAATATTTTAACCAAGTTCTGTAGGCATTACCACCCACTTTTAATCTAGCACGATTAATTTTAAATAGGTGTGTACCTTCTTCATCATAATCATCAAAGGTGATGGGGTCTTGGTCGTCTGGTGTCGCAAATCTGAACTGTAATCTGCTTTGTATTTGTAGCTTGTAGAGGTCGTCGCTGGATTTCAATTCAAATCCTTTACTGCTGTACCCGATGTTCCATTTGGGGAGGGAATCTTCGGCTTTTTCTTCTTGTGCATAGGTGTTGGAGTGATTGAAGAGAAGACATAGAATTATGAAGAGGTGGATATAACCATATTGTTCCACTTGTTGGCTTAATTTTATGATTAGGTAGCTCTTCATTATTCTTTTAGCTTTCATTTTTATATTAGAAATTAGCTGACTTGCTAAAACGCATAATTGACCGTAAAGGTTGGTCCGTTATAGCCCCATTTAAAATAGCCATCCAAATGTTTTCGGGTGGTCTCCACCTTGATGTCCAAACTTGTAAAACCAGCTTTCAGGCTCAATCCCTTGTATAGTTGGTAGGCCAATGTAGCATTGGAACTGAAAATGCGGCCCTTGATATTATCAATGGTCAGTCCTAGATAATTAATATTGGTATATAATGAAAAGCGTTGGGACAACAGGATGTCAAACCAAACCCCAATATCGGGGACGGGTGCAATAAAATCAAAACTGTCATTGAGTTCAGCTTCTACATTTCCAGAATCTGCTTTAATACCCACATCGGTAAACAATACATGGGCACCAATCAAGGCGCCAATCTCATATTTGGGTTTTGCAAAGATGGTATAGCTGTAATAGAGCCTGTAGATATTCATGTTGAAATAGGCTTCCAAATTGGCATCTACGGGGTATACGTTGTCACCAAATTCTATTTCTTCTTCTAGGGTATAGGTCGATTTTCTGTTTAAATAGAAAAAATCCAAGGCCAGGCGTGAGCGTCTGGAAATACGCCATTCGGCATTTGCAAAAAAGGAAAAGGTGGTTTTCTCAAAACCGAGGTCGTCTTCCAAATTAATAGTAGTTCCAAAGTCATCGAAATTGGTGCTGCCAACCCTAACTTCGGTATCGTTCCATGGAAAAAACAGGCCAGCCGAAATCTTGAATCGTTTCAGTCTCCAATCTGGATATGCAACACTTTGGTCTGTGTATAACGCTTGTTCAGGCGCATCGACGGTACTGTCCAGACCCATCAAATCTGGTTCCTCTTGCGCATATAAAGACCCAAACATTAAGAAAATGACAAGATATGTAAGGGTCTGTTTCATTAGGATTTTGAATTATTTGGGAAACAGTAAAATGACATTTAGTCTAAAACCAAAACTAGGATTCAATGGATTATTACCGTAGTAAACTTTTGGTCCTCCACCTAGTTGCACTGTTTGCTTGGATATTTGTATCACTTTGGCATAATAGACGCCTATAAACCCACCAAAGATTTTGTTGTGCCAGCTCTGGGTGTTTTCGGAGGCTATGGTATAGGAAGCTCCGTTGGGCGTAGCATAGGTGAAAAATGGCTGAAAAAAAGAGGCGCTAACGTCATCTCCCTTTCCTGCGTAGGACCACATATGGTTGACTAGGGCACCATAGGTAAGCTGTCCGTTTAATTTTAACACTACGGCACTGGGGCCAACAGCCCAAGTATTGAGTCCGAAAGCATCTTCCATGGCAGTATTCAACAGAAAAATAGGGCCAGCTCCCCAAATAAGACCTCCTTTGGTTGGGGCCTTGGGAGAAAAGAAAAAGCTTTGCGCAATGTCGCCAACCCCGTGGGCTGAGCTCCCGTCATAAAACACATCTGTTTGTGTAATAAAGGGCACGATGGTTCTACTAATCAGGTTCCAATCTTCATTTAAAGTGAATGGCAGTACGGGTTGAATGTTCAAATTGTAACGAAAGCCCTCATTGGGGCCCACATTGAATTCGAAATTATTTTGAAAAGGCACGCTAATAAGATTAGCAACGGGATTGGCCAATTGTTTGGCCAAATCTTCAGCTGAAGGGCCGCCTGTAGAAACGGGTGCTTCGGCTTCCTGTGCATTGACACTTATTGACAATAACAATAGTATGAGATATCCTATTTTATAAAACTGCTTCATAAAGTTTAGTGTTTTTGGCCTTGAAGGCAACCTCCGTGTATTTTGGAGGTTGCCTCATGGCCATTTGTTTTAGCATTGTTTTTATTAACTAAGAACTAATCACGTCCTTTCTTGACGACATTATCCATTACAGAAGACATATCAAAACTCTTACCACCCTGAACAGGAGGGTAGTCTATCAAGGTTTTGATATGGGCGTTCATCTGCTCTCCCATGGGAGCCATCAACCAAGAAACCTTTTGCATAAGGTGTCCATAGGCATCTTCGGTATCATAGCTTTCAAAGGGGTCCATCCTTAAATTGAAAATTAAAGGGGCCGTTCTCGCTTCGGCAGTTCCATAGTAAGTTTCCTTATAGATGAAGTGGAATTTCCAAGGGCCCATCCGCACGGCATTAAGCTTGCTTTCGTAGTAATAGTAGAACATGTCCCTAGCCGATTTTTCACTTTGGCCTTTCCAGTACGGCAGGTTGTTAACCCCATCGATGTATTGTTTTTTCTCTTTCATCAAACGTTCGGCAGCATTTGGAACTCCAGCAGCAGCAGCCAAGGAGGTGAACATATCCATATGGGCTTGGATCCCATTTTTAACCTGTCCAGGTTGTAGGACGCCAGGCCACATAATCATACTGGGTACTCTTACACCACCTTCGGTGGTTCCCATTTTTTCGCCGCGGAACGGGGTAGTCCCTCCATGTGGCCATGAATTGTGCTCTGGACCGTTATCGGTAGAATACCAAATAATGGTGTTTTGATCCATGCCATTAGCTTTTAAGAAGTCTAAAACCAAACCTACATCATGGTCGTGTTGTAACATTCCACTACCATATAAATCGGCTTCGGAAGTATAGTTTTCAGCCGCATAGCGCCATTCGTCATTTAAACGGGTATAGAGGTGCATTCTGGAAGTGTTCAGCCACACAAAAAATGGTTTGCCATCGGCTTTGGCACGTTTCATAAAATCTTCAGCCTTAGGAATCACTTCCCCAGCATCAAAATTCTTCATGCGCTCTTGGGTTAATGGTCCGGTATCTGTAATACGTTGTTTGCCAACTTTACCAAAACGAGGATCATCTGTATTGTCCATTTTATCGGTAGCCCAAGAATGAATTACCCCACGGGTTCCAAATTTCTTTTCATAGTCTTCCAAATTACCAGAATAGGCTTTGGCGAAGTTTTGGTAATCGCGCTGTTCAGATTCTTCTTGAGTATTCAAGTGATACAGGTTGCCATAAAATTCATCAAAGCCATGGGCTGTTGGCAAGTGTTCGTTACGGTCGCCTAAGTGGTTTTTACCAAAGTGTCCCGTTGCGTAACCTTCGGCTTTCAATACTTCTGCCAAACAAGGAGAAGCTGCTTGAAGTCCAAGGACATCACCAGGTTGACCTACGGTAGTCATTCCACTTCGTATAGGATATTGTCCAGTGATAAAGGACGCTCTACCGGCCGTACAGCTAGGCTGTGCATAGTGGTCGGTAAACTTAATCCCTTCATTTCCAATTTTGTCAATGTTGGGCGTGGTGTAGCCCATGGTGCCCATACCATAGGCACTTACGTTTTGCCAACCCACATCATCTCCCCATATTACTAAAATATTTGGCTTTTGTTGACTCCATACCAATACCGGCAGTAATAGCAGTATTGGGAGAATGGTCTTCTTGCGAAAAAAAATGCTCATATTTCTGGTTTTTAAATTATTAATGTCGATTTTATATTTTTTTTACATCTGGGATATCATAATTTTCATCTAAAACAATCTGTTGCGGTTGGTATAACCTCAGAATGATATAGAAAGGCCCTTTATTAGCAGGGATCCAATTGTCTGTGTTTTCGGGTTGTTGGTTCGAAATTGTAATATCGAAAGAGCCGTCGGCATTTTTTTTGAATCCCTCGATGTCCGGACTCATTTTGTAACGATTTAATGGGTTGTCTACAAACATTTTAGTTTTGGCGTTCCAAAGCGTAAGGGACCAAAAGGCATCTACAGGAGGTTCTTCTTTAAAATGAATTTTATAGGTGTTATTTCCATCTAGGGTGTTTCCTTCAGAGTCCGTATATCGAACAGGATATAGGGCTTCTTCGGCCCCGTTTCCTCCTAAATAGGGACCTGCAATCATAGAACGTAAGGTGTAATCCCAACCAAAGTCGCTCAGTTTGGTAACAAAATTCCAACCGTTTTTCACATAAGAACTTGTTTTTATAGATGCCATAATAGAAAGTGGGGCCTGCAGGGTTGCATCATAGAGTGCCTTTTTTTGAATGTCATTAAGCACACTTTCGTCAAATTTTCCAGGAGATAGGCCTATGGACTCAAATTGTCCTACCAGTGCTTTGTCCACATCTATAACTGGATTTTGAGTCATTGCCCATGCTAGTTGTTTGTAAAAGGCTAAAGGATCTGTTTTAGGATACGTAGGCATTTTGGGTAAGTTAGTTGTTTTATTTGGGCTTGTACCTCCTTTAAACTCATTGAGAGTTTGTAGTTTAAAATCCTTTTGGAGCGCTATTACGGGAGCTGTATCTTCTCCTTGTTCTATGCGTAATCGTCCCCATAACCATACTTTTGGAGTTTTTACATGGATAGTTTTATTAATGCTTGTAGGTAGTGTTCCTTCCCAACCAGGAGGAACAATTGCATAATTTCCAGCTTTGGTTCCGGTTTCTCTTCTTCCAATATAAGCCGATAAATTTTGGTACATATCAAACACATTGATCACATAATAACGATCATGTGTGTCCGGTACAGAAACAACATAGGGTTCAGTTAAATCTACTACGGCACTCATATAGTATGTATCTCTGTTGGCGGAGGGCATATCGGTATCTTTTGCCGTAGGCAATTCAGTGGCCCACCCCATTTGGTTTAGGGGGGCTCTGTAACTGGTAGCGGGTTTTGGATTAGGTACGTTAACGTATTCTCTCATTATAGATTCCATACGTACTAGGGCATAGCCCCATTCGTATGCCAAAATTGCTTTGGCATTGGCACCATAGTAGTCGCCTAGTTTCTGGTTTTCATCGGTACTAGGGATATCTACAACAGGATTATCCATTTTAGCAACTTTGGCTAAAGCGTTCTCGGTAGCTTTAGTTGAACTTGCAGTTCCTTGACTCCATCCTAATAGCGGCATTACGAGCAGCATTGAGAGTATGGTCCTTTTTTTTGAAAAATTGCTCATAATTCCCTGGTTTATATATTACTAATTAATTTAATAGCCATTTTTGATTGATGATGTTTGGTTATTGATATCTTGGATAAATCACTTTCCAGTCCTTTTTCATGTCCACTAAGGTCCAGCCACGTTTGGTAGCTTCATCCAATCCTTTGTCCAAACCACCAATATGTGATCCTCTGTCGTAGGCCCATTCGCGCTCGGCATCGGTGTGGTGTACATAGAGCATAAAACTGTTCAGTTTGTTGGAGGCTGTCCATTGCAGCATTTGCAAATCCCCATCGGAATTCCCTGCGGCAAACACCGGTTTTTTTCCTATGATTTTTTGAATGTTCAGAGGTTTCCCTTCTTTGTCATCAATAAAGTCCATCTCGGGTAAGACTTTAATAGATGGTTTATTGCCGTCATTAGTCCACTCGGTCTTAAATCGAGTACCTATAATTTGTTCTTCTGGAATACCATAAATGCTGGGTAAAAAGGCTCTCATAAAGTTGACACCGCCACCCGAAACGATGTAGGTTTTAAACTGGTTGGCTCTTAAATAGTGCAACAATTCGAGCATGGGTTGAAACACCATATCGGTGTAGGGCACATTTTTGGTAGGATGTTTGGCAGTGCTTGCCCATGACTTTACCACAGCATCAAATTCTTCAACGGTCATGCCTGTATGCGTGGTCGCAACTATTTGTAAAATGCCCTTCATGCCACTTTGTTTTAGGGCTTCCATATCATTTTCCAAAACAGCTTTATAAGGTTGTTGGGTTTTCCATTCAGGATGGTCCTTCGCCATGGCTTTTACACGATCTATGGCAAAAAACAATTGAAAATAGGCAGGTTGCTCACTCCATAGGGTGCCGTCATTGTCGAAAGTGGCAATGCGATCTTCCACAGGAATAAACTGGGAGCTTTTGCTATTGGTGGCATTGCTAACAAATGCTATGATAGCCTTTTTAGAGGCTCCGTCATTCCAAGAGGGTAGCGGGTCTTTTTGAGCAACGGTTTCGGCATTGGAAAGAGCTGTTGTAACGTCTGCTGTGAATGCTGTAATTACAAAGAAACATAAGGCTAATGGAAGGATTTTAAAAAGGTGCATAACATGATTGTTTTTAAGGTGAAAAGGAACTGGAATACTGTTCGTTTTTCAAGCTCCAAGTTGTTTTGCTTATATGTTATCTAGTTTTTGCTAGTGGGAGTTAATTTTCTAAGCTCTTCATCAATATCGAACTCCATACTTTTCATTCGAGGCGGGTATTCTTTTAGAGACTCCATAAACTCACTTATTTTTCCAAAAGCAGGGGCATAAGTCCATGCTCGATCTTCCAACCATTCATTATAGCCTCGAGAATCAATGAAGCGTTCAAAGGGGTCTAATTTTAAGTTCACAACAATAGGGGTAACCATATCTTGTTGTACACCATTAAACCATTTGTCTTGTTTTTTGAATAAAAATTTGTAGTCTCCATAGCGGACTCCATGAAGCGTGGTTTCTGTGAAATAAAAGAACTCTTTCCGCTTGGATGGGCCCGTGTTTGTAATTAGGGCTGTTTGGTCATAGCCGTCCAAATGAATTTTTTCGTAGCTTCTGTTTCCTGCTTTGTAACTTTTAAGCATGTTGTCTTTAAGGTTAGGTTCTCCCAATTGCGACATGATTGTTGGCACCCAATCCTCCATAGTCATAAATTCACCAGTAGTGGTACCAGGGGGAATGACGCCTGGCCATTTTACCATCACGGGAACTTTAAAACCGCCTTCATAACCACCTACACCTTTTTCTCCACGAAACGGATGGTTACCACCATCAGGCCAAACATAGCTATAGGCCCCGTTATCTGTAGAGAACATTACAATGGTGTTGTCATCAACATTCAATTCTTCCAATAAGCTGAGAAGTTCTCCAACAATGTCGTCCATTTCCTTTACGCCATCAGCGTACAATCCATAGCCGGTAACACCATCGTATTTTTCAGAAAGGTGGGTATGCATGTGCATACGGGTTAGGTTATGCCAAACAAAAAATGGCTTGTCTGCTTTTACTGCATCTGTGATAAAGCGTTTGGATTCTTTTAAAATTTCCCAATCCAATGTTTTTTGACGCTCTGCTCCAAATTCGCCTTTGTCTTCTATTTTTTGGCTGCCGTTTGATTGCGCCCAGGAATGAATAACCCCGCGTTGCGCAAATTGTTTAGCGACTTCCGGGTCTTTTGGGAAGTCGTAAAGTTCGGTGTATTCCCCGGCGTTTAAATGGTATAGAATACCAAAGAATTCATCAAAACCATGATTGGTAGGTAAATGGTCGTCACGATCTCCTAAATGATTTTTACCAAATTGTCCCGTAGCATAACCCATTGGTTTTAGTAACGTGGCTAATGTTGGGTCTTTGGTACTCATACCTTGAGGAGCTCCTGGCAGACCTACTGTGGCTAATCCTACACGAATGGGATATTGTCCGGTAATAAAAGCTGCTCGCCCGGCGGTACAGGAAGGTTGTGCATAATGGTCCATAAACAGCATCCCTTCATTGGCAATTTTATCAATATTAGGTGTAGACCCTCCCATCATACCGCGATGGTAGGCGCTAAGATTCCACATTCCCACATCATCTCCCCAAATAATCAAAATGTTGGGTTTGTCTTGTGCTATGGTTAATAAGGGCAGTAGCAATAGTATGCCTAGCATCTTTAAAAAGTATGCAGTGTGCTTCATAATAAAATGTATTTAATGGTATTATAATTGGACTTTAGAAGTTTTTTAATTGTAGAACTAGCATGGTTTTGTAGGGTGTCAAAACCATTTGTAAATAGCATTTGTAACAATTGGGAGGGCTGTTTAATCTGGGTAATTACCGCATAAGGAGAAACCAACCAAGGGTGGTTGGGGTGGGATCCCAAAACTGAAAAACCGCTTGGGAACGATTGATAAGAAAGCTCTCTCAACATCTATGCACTTATTTGTTGTTGGCACCACAGATAAGGTCTTGCCTTTATCTATGGGTAAAGTGTTAAAGTTAGGGGTATTTGATTCGCTATCAATCAGTTACTAATGTACGAATTCTACGTTTAAAAAGGAATACTTCTGTAGTTATTTTTGAAAATGTAGATTTTGTAGCTGAGGTGTATTTATTTTGAAACAAGGTCCTTATGGAGTAGTTTGGAATGTGATGGGGAAAGGTGAGATTCAAATCAATATGGAAGGACAATGTCTTGTCAAACCAGTGGGCTATTTCAGCCGTTCCAATCGTCCTTTACGCTTTACAATGTTTTTATAATCCCATTGAATGCGTTTGGAGGTTTCCAACCAGCGTTTTAAAGCTTCAATATCGATGTCGTTTATGGCATTGTAAAAAATGGAGGCGTCTTTAAATTTGCCACCTAGAATGTTTAAATCGGGTTCTTCAAAATCTGCACCACTCCAAAACATCAGACGCAATCCCTTCTTTTGTTTGCTGTAACCTACAATGGGGTTGCCTTCCAAAAACCAAACAGGGTGTCCATGCCATAGTTTGCTTTCGGCTTCTGGCAATTGCGTATCAATAATGGTTGCCAATACATCACAGATGGCTTGGTCTGTTTCGCTTTGCTGTGCATTATAGTTTTGAATGTCTTTATGTGGCATGGCTTCGCAAGTTGAAATTTATATAAAAAGAATCATCAGGTTGCCTAGTTTTTCGAAAGCTATTGAGAAACATTGTATCGAATCCAAAAGGCTTCATTTCCCTCTATTCTCGATACCACATGTTTTCAAAATGTCACTTGAATTGAAGGTTTTGGGCTTTGGTTTATTGTATGGATTAGCATTCTTAAAGATACCAAATTTTCTTCCTTAAGAAATATTCTGTTCTATTTGGTCGCCAAGTTTTTTCAGCCCTCGAATGCTGGCATAGCGTATTTTTTCCTTGTGCAACAACCAACCGCCAAGGGCTCCCAAACCACTACCGATTAGGATTTCCCAAAAGCGAAGGGCAATAAGCGCATTGGGATCGTTGATGATGGGGTTGGCAGCTTCCGATAGAAAGATGGCCAAAGGCGTAATGAAAATCACGGCCATGGCATAATTTCTAATGATGAGCAACTCCACAATCAATTGTAACACTATGATGAACAGGCAAAGCATTAAAGGGGTGTTGGCTATCTGGAGCAACAGCCAACAAAGGCACAAACCTAAAAAAGTGCCCAAAATACGTTGGAATGTGCGCTGCCAAATATGATAAAGGGAGGCGCCTTGCATCACGGCCCCACAGGAAATGGGAATCCAATACGGGTTTTCAAGGTTTAGCCAATAACCGATGGCCAGGGAAATGGCCATGATGACACCGGTGATGATGGCTTCCCAAAAATCGGCATAGGGGTTCTTTTTTAGCAGGGGTATTGGATCATTCTGTGGTGCTATTTTTTGGGTGGCCGATAACCATAAAATATAGGCCAAACCCAAGGTGCAGGAAAACATGGTGCCCAAACCAACCAGGCCAACCTTGGTAGGAATGGTACTTAAATTGAAGGGCTGGCAAATGGAAATGGAAAGGATCATGATAAAAAAGAAACTCCTAGGTGGAGCGGTTTTATAGTAGAGAATGATCCAATGCACGATAAGAGAGTACAGTCCAAATACAATTACCGAAACCGTGGGGGAAAAACTAAAAAACTGCCCCAAAGCAAAGGATACCATAAAGCCAAATGAACTTACCAACAGGGTGGTAATTCTATTGGTAAACGATCCGGAACTGGGAAGGTAAAGGATGACCAAGCCGCTTAAACAGGCAATAAGGGCATAGCGAAGGTTGTCAACATACAAGCCCACCAATAAAGGAAACCCAACACAAAGTGCTGTTAACATTGGGGTGTGCCAAGTTCTTGTGGAATCCTTTAGGGTTACCAATTGGCTAAGTTCCTTCTGTATGGTGTTTTTTAATGCCATTATGTTTTGAGCTTCTAAAAGGATGCGAAAAATATGGCACAAAGATAGCAAAAGTGGAGGCGTTTCACTTTTGTGATTCCTAAGGATAAAGGGAAAAATAACCCTATTCTATACGTTTGCCTTGAGTAGTGAAAGAAATGCCTTGTTGTCCTGATGTGGAAATCATGACGCTTTCAAAAAGTGGTTCATGGGTGTTGGGGTTTATGAACCAATCAAAAAGGAAATTGGCGCCCGTGCCACCTTCCTGGTCCTGTTCGTCAATCACAATTTCCACGGTTTCCATTGGCGCGATGTAAATAGGTCTAGCAAAATACGTCCTGATGGCATGTCCCCTGGTGTTGAAATACTCCGCCTTATTGATAAATACCGTATCTGCAGTATTGGTGTTTCGCATGCTTACGGTGACGGTCAAGTCGTGGGTACGGTGTTCGGATTCGCTATAGATTTGGGAGTAGACAGAAAGGTAAGTGCTGCCATGTGTGAGGGAGTCGCCTAAGGGATGCTGAAGGGTTCTGTTGTTCCAATTCACGGGATGTATAGAGCTCACTTGCCCATTGTCTTGACAGCTTTGTATTGAAAAATATAAAAAAAGAAGTATGATGAACTGTTTCATGAGTAATTCAATCCTAGGAGTTTAAGATTGAAGATATTAAATTTTCAGAAACTTACAACGCTAATGCTACCTGAATATCACCTAGCAGCTTGGCCCTTGCCAATAGTCATTTCTTAATAAAAAGTACCTAAAATCCATCTTTTCCGTATTGGGGATTTGTGTTTTAATATAGAAGCGCTGTGCTTCTTGGTCCCAATCCAAAATGAGACTTCTGTATTCAATAGCATGGTAGAGATAAAAGATGAATTTTAGTTGTCTTAATTGTGCAGAAAGCTTGTCTAGACTTTGAAAGGCTTTGCTTGTATGGTTTGGGTCAATCAAAGAATTGATGAGTTCAAGATCATTTTGGTCAATGCTATCATGGGTGGATTCTGCCAAGTAATCCAAAGTTTTTTTGTCTTTAATTTTAGAAGCTAGATAGTGGATATCGTTCAAGTTTTGGCTCTTGTCACTCTCCGAGTATTTATAAGTAAGAGGTGAATTGGAGAAAAAGTTAATGCCAAAGGGAATTGGCTCCAGAGTTACTTTGGTTTCTGTTCCTTTTCTTGGGATATGGAGGTTCAAGAAAAAGATAGCCTGATCCAATGGTAATTTTTCAGTGGTCAAACTTGGTATAAAAGTATTGATTCCAAAGCCTTTTGGAAGGACTAGATCCATTGGTCTGTTAGAGTGTAGTTGCCTTTCGGAGGAGCAGCTCCAAGCTTCATTAATCAATAGGGTGTAATCCTTGTTCTGTTGTTTGTAGGCACCTGCAATATTGCTGCAGTAACACCCACAAGTTGGGTAGCTTAGGTTTAATTGGATGTAGCCATTCTTCACATCGTAGATGTTCTCTTCAAGCTCAAATACATTTAGCTTTTCAATTTCATGGGGATCCAATTCGCTAGTCAGCGCCTCATAGCAAGGGGATACACTTTCCCAAAGAAGCTCTTTTAGAGTATCGTTGGTTTGACAATACATATTTAAATGACAGAATAGAAAGCAAAATATCAATAAGGTTGGTTGGTATTTCATTGGTAGTTTGAGTTTGTAGGAATTATTTGAGTTTAAAGATAGCTTTTCTAAGTCACAATTTATTTCATGGTGTTTAAAAATTGATGTCTATGTCATTCCGACAAAAGAGGAACCCCTTTGCTTTCCAATAAATTCTTCATTGCGTTTCACTTCATGCTAAATAATAATGATCTGACTGTCTTCCGAAGCGAACTAATTTTTCCCATGATTACACTATATAGCTGCTCCATAGCATCCCCATATCAACCCTATAGTAACCTTATGGAAACCTATGGGGTATTTTGGGGTGAATTTGCAACTAAGAACCTAGATGAAATTAAGATTAATGTTATCAACTGAACAACAAAATCTATTTATTTAGAAATCTGCATCAATTTGGTTAACTTTATGAAAATCAAAAACATAAGTGGTTTTTGGTTTGGAATTAAAAGTTAAAACAATAAATAAACAGCCATTATGAAAGAAGCAAACCCTTCAGGGGTATTTCACGACATCCATGACATCCGTGTACTGGATAAGGATGTTCCGGAATTAACAGATGACAGCGTCATTATAAAAGTAGAAATGACCGGTATTTGTGGTACCGATTTACACATTTACCATGAAGGACTCGTTCCCAAAGGGTCGGTATTGGGACATGAGTTTTGTGGTGAACTGGTAGCAGTTGGTAAGGACGTAAAAGATTTAAAAGTAGGCGATAGGGTCGTGGTCAATCCTATGTACAATGGGGTTGGATTGGGGCCAAGCCCCGGTGGGTTTGCCAAATTGGTGAGAATAGATAAGGCCAAGGCCAACCATAATGTATTTGTGATTCCGGAAACCATTTCCAGTGAAAAAGGGGCTTTGGTGGAACCTTTTTGTATTGGCTTGGCGGCCATTAATAAAACACAGCTGACTGCCAAAGACAATGTTTTGGTATCTGGTTGTGGAACCATAGGCTTGGTTACTATCGCAGGACTGAAAAGTAAGGGTGTGGAAAATATCATTGCTTCGGATATTAGTGAGAAACGTTTGGAATTGGCCAAAACTTTGGGAGCCAAATACACGTTTAATCCGAAGACGGATGGCAGCCTTAAGGAGAGGGTGACTGAGCTTTTTGGAACTGTGATGGCCTTGGATTATTCTGGGGATCTTCCCAATTTAACGGCTGCTTTTGAATGTTCTGGGGTAAGTGCCCTGTTTGGTCAATGTATGGAGCTCCTAGCGCTAGACGGTAAATTGACCGTGTTGGCCATTTACAGCAAGGATATGACCATCAGTCCAAACCATGTGGTATACAAACGTCTGCAGATAAGAGGATCATTGTTTTACTCCGATGAGGATTTTTTGGAAGCTATCGATTTAATGGATAAGGGAATCGTAGATTTGACACCTATAGTGAGCCATCATTTTCCGTTGCAGGAATTACCAAAGGCTTTCGAAGTGCAGTCCGATAGCAGTCAATCTGTAAAAGTAATTGTGGATAGTATCTAACCTTTTTTCTATAGTATCGTTTAAAATAAAAATCGGTGGTTTCAATTAAGAAACCACCGATTTTTTATGGAAGCAATCGTATTATTTTTCTTCTGTGGTAACATCCACGATTTCATACATGTTTTTCCCGTCTACTTGTATGGGTTGGTAGTAGGTGTCTCCATATTGTACATAGGTAATGTCTCCTATTTTTACTTCTTCACCACCTTCCGGTAGGCCTGGTACAATAGTCCCTGCAGTGGCTGGTACTACCACATAACCGTCGGCATTTTTTTCATAAAAGGCGCCTCCGTAGTAATAATTGTTAGTGTTATTAACCGTGACGGTTTGCGCTTCTTGTGGGATGGAGGGCACTTGAGCGCCTACAGGTGCTTGAACTGCTACAAAACCTTCCTCCGTTTTTAGGTAATAGGTCCCATTGTCATAGTGGTATTCTTCGTTGTCATCACTGGCTGCGTCGATAATACTCACCACAATGGCAGTGGTGGCTAAGGTAGTCACAAAATAGCCCCAAGGATGCCAATAGCTTCCCCAATAAAAAGGACGGAAAGGATGGTAATAGTAAGGATGGTAGGAGTAATAAAAATGACCTCCGTAATGGTGGGGCGGTCTATGGTATGGCCTAGAATTATGGCGTACATAGGTATTGTGATGGTTCCTATTATTTACGTTAATATTAATATTGGTGTTGCCCCCAGGACGATTGTTGTTATTCCCTGGCCTATTATTGTTGTTCCCTGGCCTGTTATTGTTATTCCCCGGACGGTTGGCATTATTCCCAGGTCTGTTATTGTTGTTATTTCCAGGTCGGTTAGCGTTATTGTTTCCAGGTCTGTTGGTAGTATGGTTTTTTACATTGGATGTAGGTCGGTTTGTTGAGGTGTTTGGCCTATTGGTTGTGGGCCTTGTAGTAGTAGGTTTGTTGGGCGTTTTGGTAGTGGTGCTAGGTCGTGTTGAAGGTCTAGTAGTTGTGTGCCCTCCATTAATGGTAGGCTTGGATGTTGTTGGTCGCGTGGAGCGATTGACTTTTGGAGTCGAGGCTGGGCGACTGCGACTAGGTGTGGTTCTTGCCATAGACCGTCCTCCTCCTGCAGGGCGATGGCTGAGACGTTGTGACAATACAGTGGTTGGCAAGCTTAGTGCTATTAGCATAACCAAGGCACTTAAATAAGATTTTATTTTGGGAGATATTGATATAGATGGTTTCATAATAATAGAAATGTGAGGTTATAATTTGGACATGACACTAATAAGTTTGGAATTGGCCGGAGCTGTAAAAACAAAGGTTTCATCGGGAATGACAGGGCTGAGGTTCCAATTGCTAAACACACTTTCGTATTGGCGGTTATGCTCATCTTTATGGGTGATTAAAAAGCGTTTGGGCATATTGGGGGCATCTTTAGAGACCCAAATTTCAACCTGCATTTTGTCATTGTCCGCAATAACATGGTCACAGTTCTCTCCATCGATCTTGGCACTGCCTTTATATTTAACAGATTGGAATTCGTCTAAAATATCGTCTACAAAATGAGGGTAGAAGAAGTCTGCACCTGGAAATTCGAAGTCGAAGCGTTTGTGCATGGCATCGATCATTTCCAATGTGGTATTGGGCGTCTCCAAGGTGATATAATTGTTTTCGTCGTAGGAGTAGTAGGTAAGGAAAGAACCATCGTACCAATAGCCTTTATGCCCTGTGTCTCCTTGCATTAGTATGAGTAATTTGTCCGGTCCCGAAAACTTTACATCACTGGTGCGGTGATATTTGACGAGCTTGTTTTTGGCGTTAAGGCTGTCTATAGCGTTTTTTACATGGACACTGCATGAGGTCAATTCACTAATAACATCCGTCATTTGGTCTAAAACGCGGACGGCTTCAGCGTCAATGTCCTTGGCTGATTGGGCATGTCCGTGCAGTGGAAGGATAACAAGCGTTAATGCTAATAGAAGTATGTTTTTCATAATTGGAAGTTTACAATTGAAAAATAGTCGAGTAGGCCTAGAAGAGGGGCAAAGTCTTTGAAGGACTTTAGAATTTTAAAGTTACTTAAAAAATGTGAATTACAACAAGATGTTTTGTGTGTAAATTCTTGATAATTAAATATATAAAGTTTTTTGTTGCTTTGTTTGGGTGAGCTGTTTAAAAAGCCTCTGTAAAATTAAAGTACAAGCCAGAAGATTCCCTTCCGATTCCAAAATCTATCCTGACATTCATGCGAGGTTGCACCTCAAAACGATAGCCAATTCCAAAGTTGGGGATCCACTCTTCAATACTGTCGGGGTTATAGGCTATGGTGCCAGAGCCCAACCATGTCACCATCCCGTGTTTGCTCATGTTTCCATCCTGTTTTAAAAACATATGCCGCCATTCTGTTAGAAAATAAAGCCCCGTACGGTCTCTGTAATGACCTTCAATATAGCCTCGCAAGCCATCACCGCCTCCTAGTTTGGTGAGTTCTTCATAAGGGATGTCCCCACTTCCAAACCGGCCATATAGTTTTAGGGCAATGGTGTTACCCGGTCGGTGGATTTGGTGGTAGGTCCTAAAGTCGAGTTCGTAAATGTTGTACTTGTTGTCACCGCCCAAATAATCTCCGTAGAAGCCGGCTGCAAAATTGAAGAAGTAGCCTTTATATGGATTTACGATGATGTCTCTACTGTCGTAATTCACGGTAACGGTTAAACCGGAATTAAAATTATCTGGCCCAAATTGATTGTAATACGCATCTTCCGCCATGACTGGGTTGGTTTCCAAAACTTTTGTGGAGTTAAAATCGAAGCCACCACCCACATACAGGTGTTTTATGGGTTGGTACATAATAAGCGGTTTGACAATGAACTTCTGCCGTTTGAAGGCCGTGGTGGAATCGCCCTCTTCCAATTGTTTGATAGACGAAAATCCAACTCCAAAATAATTGTCGTTGGCTACCGAAAATTTCGCCAATATATTTACTCGAAGCTTATCTTCCAGCCAAAAGGTTCTAAGGTTGGAGTTAAAGCCATAGTTCCCTTTGGTACTAATAAACCCCATAAAAGGCACCGAAGAACGTTGTATCAGGCTGTCCTTTCGATTGGTTTTAAAGGTATAGATCATACCTGCTCCCACCAACAGGCCATTTTCAGGAGTATAACCGGGACCTGCAATAATGCTCATAAAGGGACGGCCCTCAGCAATGGCACTGTCTTTTTTCTGTTCCCTTTTTTCCATGTAGCGTTTAATGCCTTTTGGTTGGCCTTGTGCAGTCATTACAAGTAGGATGGCAAGAAGGGCGAAAAGAAATTTTGTGTGCATAGCGTTACATTTTAAAATCCAAAGCTGTGGTTAAGTCATAATTGGGCGCATTATTGTAGGAGTTCTTTATAAGATCTTTTTTTTATGCCGAAGCGGTATTGGAGCCCGGTCATTAAAAATCGTTGGGAATCGGCCACTCCATATTCTCCACGAAGCATCCAATGTTTATTCAGTTGAAAATTGAAGCCAAATTGGAAGGTGATGGACTGAATCAGTTCTTTCCTGATGAAATAATTAAAACTCGTAGTAAACACGCCACTATCGTTAACTCTCTCCTGAATGGTGTTAAGTGCTTGGTTTTGGGCTTGCAATTTTAATTTTTGGGCAGGAGGGGTTGTAGGGTTGTCTATTAGTTCCTGGTTAGCGGCAATTTTATTGGTGATTCTTTCATTGAAAGTGGCATCCAAGTCTGGGAAAACCTCATGAAGGTTTATTTGCCCACTGCTACCATCGGATCCCACAAAGTCACGGTACATCATTCCCAAGTATGGGGCTATGAACATGTCTTTTTTTCGATGGCTCAGCCTGAAGGAATGGCCCAAACGGGCAGACAGGGTTAAATAGCCAATTTGTTCTTTTAGTAAATCGGTATCGGTACGGGAATAATTTAAATCGATACTGGAGAAATACCTATTCCACCCAAAAACCAAGGTGGTCCCTACACCATAGGCTAGGGCATCAAATTTTACTTCCGATGAAAACTGGGGGAGTTGCAGCATGATTTCTCCCGTGCTGTCTTTCCAAGTGGGCTGTAAACTCACATTAGTGCCTCCTTTTACCGTAGAAAATAGGGCGTAAATGTTTAAAAAGGGCAATACCCAAGCATCGGCTCTAAAGTTGACGCCATTGGTGGTACCACTTACTTCCTGGAAATTCAAGGTTTCTGTATTGATGATTCCTGTCAAGTCTGTATTGTTGCCAAGCAATAACTCAAATTCTGTAATTTCCAGATCAACGAAGGCATTTACGTAATTAATATTAAGACCAAAAGGTAGCTGCATTTGGTCCGCGAAGCCTCGTTCTTGAACCTTTTGGCCCCAAGCGGGCAATACGTAGGGGTAGGTGTTGGCAATAATGCTATCTTTTGTTGTTGGATCTGTATAGATTTCTTGGGACTTACATTTAAAAGAGCCACTAAGCAGTATAACTATACCTATTAATAAGCTTTGAAGACAGAAACTTTTATTGTTGGGTGAAATTTTGAGGGTCATGGAATTTTAATATTTACTAGTTAATAGGTTAAGGTGTAGTTGTGGACGAAACAGAAGGCAATAGTTTGTTGAAATCTGGAAATTTACCAAAATCATGCAGGGCGTTCATGGCTTGCTTCATAGTAATGGGGAAGTATTCGCATTCAGATTTCAATACATATCTAATTTGTCCCGCATCCATTTTTGGGGCATCGGGTAAATACAGAGCCAAATAATTGGGGTGTGTATCGTCTGTAATAAATGCAATAGTATAATGGTGGTCTTCTTTTAATAAAATAGCTTGCCATAGGTCTGAGTTTTCTAGTTGGGAGTCATCCAAAAGGCGGTATTTAAGCATTTGAAACGAGGGGAAATGAAAGAAGAGGCGCTGCTCTGTTTGTGGGCTCCATTTCGTTACAAAGCCCTTTTGTAAAAACAATCCCACGGCAGCACAAATAAGAAATAGCAACACAATGCTCATTAGGGTCACTGACGCAGTCCCAAATACCGAATGAAGATCAAAAATATTGGATAGTGTTTTTGCTAAAGGCAAAATAAGTTTCAAGGCCTTTCCAAATAACATGATCACAATTAGGGCAGGAACCATAAAAAACAAACCTCCAATAAGGACACTTCGTGAAGATTTTTTGATAAATGACATTGTATTGATTCTTAAGGTGATACATAAATGTACGAAAAGATTTATTAACCCTAAAGAATTGTATGTCAGTAATTACGCTGTAAAATTGGAGGGTGTTGGTTTACCTCACAAAAAGCCTGTTTTTATTGAGATTTACGAACAGATAAAAAATTACCACTCATTTATTTTGTTGGAGTCCAGTTTAATGAAAATGAATAACAGGATTGTAAAGCCCCATAGACCGGAACCACCGTAACTAAAAAATGGCAAGGGAATCCCAACCGTAGGAATCAGTCCCATAACCATTCCTGTGTTTATGGTGAAATGCACAAATAAAATGGAAGCTACACAATAACCATACACCCTACTAAATTGACTTTTTTGGGTTTCGGCAAGGTAGAGGACTCTCATTATGAGAGCCACAAATAGAACAACCACCATGGTAGTTCCTAAAAAGCCCCATTCTTCACCAACGGTACTAAAAATGTAATCGGTGTGCTGTTCTGGAACAAATTTCCCAGTAGTTCGGGTACCCTGTAAAAAACCTTTTCCTGTCAATCCTCCAGAACTGATTGCTTTTTCAGATTCGTTGAGGTTGTAGAGGATGGTTTTTTTCATTTCCTGCAATTTATCCGGATCCTTTTCGAGACGTAACCAAAGACTGATACGATCCTTTTGGTGTGCCTTTAGGACATGGTCATAAAAATTGCGTACGGCAAAGGAGAAGCCAATACAAAGTGCCAATATGGTCAAGGGCATTAGGAATGAAACTTGCTTCTTTTTCTTAAAGAAGTAAAGTCCTAATATAATGAGTGCGGAGAATAGTGAGGTGGGCAATACACCAAATTTTAATGAAAGCACCGATAACACCATAATAATCACACCAATGATGAGGTAAATCTGTTGCAGACCTTCTCTGTAAAACACAAAGAAGAAAGAGGCGTAAACAATGGTACTTCCAGCATCGTTTTGCAGCAGAATCAATAGTGCCGGGATAAAAATGATGGCAATGGTTTTTAATTGGTCCTTGAGGAATTTCATATTGGTTTGCAAATCGCTGATATGTTTAGCGACTGCAAGTGAAGTTGCAAATTTGGCAAATTCACTGGGTTGGATGGTCATGCCTCCAATGCCATACCACGAGGTAGCGCCATTTACATTTTTTCCAAAGACAAATAGCCCTGCAAGGGAAATGAGGGACACCAAATATATAACACTGGCAAAGCGTTCGTAAAACTTGGCTTCAATAGAGAGGATAATGACAATAAGGGCCAAAGTCATCATGATAAACATTAACTGTTTGCCATAGGGTTGGTCCATATCAAAATAATTGGTAATGTCTCCCATGTGCGAAGCCGACATAATATTGATCCATCCAAATCCAACCAAAATTAAAAACAGTATAATGGTAATCCAGTCAAATCGTAATCCTATGTGTTCTCTGTGCATGCGTTAGTGGTTCTATCTATGGAAGCGGGGTCTCAGAATTGGTTGTATTGATATTTGGGGTGTCTCGATAATTAGGAATGACTTGAAGCGTGGTTTTCCCGTTGATCTGGAATGGTTCTCCAGAATAAGGTTTGTTGTATTCGTTTTCCAAACTATGGGTTAGAATCCAATTTTCCATATCGGTTCGGGAAATAGTGCCTCTCAGGTATTTTTCAATCATTAAACTAGCGATACGCCCAGCAAAGCGACTTCCCCAGTAGCCGTTTTCTACAAATACGGCAATGGCAATTTTAGGATCGTCTTTTGGAGCAAAAGCTACAAAAATGGAATGGTCTGTCAATTGAGTTTTCACTCCGTCTATTTTGGTAAAGTTCTCCGCAGTTCCTGTTTTTCCACAGATTTCTATGCCGGGAACCTGCAAGTACTCGGCTGTTCCTTTATTGTATACGTCAAACATCCCTTGAATGACAGGTTCAAAATGAACCTTGTCTATAGTGGTATTGTGACGGGTTAGATATTTGCTGTCTATTGTATCGTTTTCAATTTCTTTTATAATGTGAGGCGTATAATAGAAGCCTCGGTTACCAATGGCGGCCGCCATATTTGCCAATTGGATAGGGGTGGTCAATACTTCTCCTTGACCTATGGCATTGGACAGGGTAAAGGTGGTGTACCAGCGGTTTTTTCCATAGGCCCTATCATATGTAGAGGCATCCGGTATTTTACCGGGCTGACCAATACGAAGGTCGTAACCTAAGTAGTCTCCTAAACCAAAGCTTTTAATATGGTTGCTCCAGACATCCATGCCTTGGGCAGGCGTTTCATATTTGTCCATGATACGTCTATACACATTGGCAAAATAGGTGTTACAGGATTTGTAGATTCCAATGTCCATATTAGCAATACCTGAATGTCCATGGCAGCCCATTTTCCTGTTTCCATAGCGATAGCCATGATTGCAGGTAAATCTGTCTTTTGGAGTTACCACGCCTTCTTGTAGGCCAATAAGGGCATTCAGCACCTTAAACGGCGATCCAGGAGGATACATAGCTTGGAGCCCGCGATCGTATAAGGGCTTGGCCAAGGTGTCTCGGTACAGTCTTGTGAAATTTTTAGAACGGTCTCTACCAACCAAAAGATTGGGGTTGTAGCTAGGTGCGGATACCATGGTCAAAATTTCACCACTGCTAGGTTCTATGGCAATAATTCCGCCTCGCTTGTGTTTCATCAATAACTCTCCATATTCCTGAAGTTTGGCATCAATGGTAATGGTGATGTCCTTTCCGGGTTGGGGCAAGGTATCATAAATACCATCTTTGTAAGGGCCAATATTTCTGTTGAAACGATCCTTCTGTATGAACTTGATTCCTTTTACGCCGCGTAAAACTTCTTCATATGAAATTTCAACGCCCTGTTTTCCTATAAGGTCTCCCATTTTGTAATAGGGTTGCTTTTTGATAATGGCGTTGTTCACTTCTCCGATATCACCCAATACGTTCGCCCCAATGGAAGTTTGGTAATCCCTCAAGGAGCGTTTTTGGATATAAAAACCTTCAAACTTGCGCATTTTCTCTTGAAGGATGGCATAATCCTTTTTGGATAATTGAGGAACAAAAACCGAAGGGAGCCTAGGTGAGTAATGGTAGGCTTTATCGTAAAGCCTCGTAAAATCTTCTTTGGTAATTTTTAATAGATTGCAAAACTCAAGCGTATCCAGAGGTTCTACTTCACGAGGTATGACCATCACATCATAAGATGGCTGGTTGGCCACCAAGAGGGTGCCATTTCTATCGTACACATATCCTCTCTTGGGGTAGTCGTACACCTTTCTAATGGCATTGTCTTCAAGGAGGTTATAGGCGGTCTGATTGTAGACTTGGAGATAAAATAACCGGGCAATAAAGATAATTCCAACAAGGAGAACCGTTGAAAAAAGTAATAGTTTTCTCATCGACGTTTTCTGCTAAATAATACCGTAATCAATAGGCTTAGTATTATAGTAAAAATACTTGAGAATAACGTCTTTTGCAGGATTAAAATTATTTTAGAAATGTTAAAAACTTCTAAAGAAAACATAATGAAATGATGGATGAGGGTAGCTATCGAAAAATAGACCAAGCGTCTTCCAAATTCAACCTGGCTGAATTTGATACTTTGGTGTTCGTAAACCATTCCAAATGAAAATTTTAAAATCGTAGGACGAATAAATGCCAAGGTGACACAGGCCGCTGCATGAATGCCTCCCGAATCAGAAAAGAGATCTACCATAAATCCTAATAGAAAACTTAAAAATATAATAAGGGACCTGTTGGCTCTTACCGGAAATAACAATATGAACAGGATGTAAGGGTAGGGGTTGATGTACTCCAAAAAGTTAACGTTGTTGAGCACCAATACTTGGACCAATACCAAAGTGAAAAATTGTAAGATTGTATAAATGGTACTGTTATTCATCGACCGATTGTTCCAAGGTTCTTATTTCTTCTGCATCGGTATTCTCGATGATGTACACATGGCCAAGATTGGTCATGTCGTTAAAGAGTTTTACGTCTATGGTATAAGTGTCGCCACTTATATCTGTTGTAAAGGCATCGATGGTTCCAATGGGAACGCCCTTAGGGAAAATAGTAGACTGCCCTCCTGTAATAATGGTATCGCCAACTGCAATTGAAGCAAATTGGGAAATGTCGATAAGTTGCACCAAGGAATGCGATTTGGTGTTCCAGACCAAGGAGCCTATGTGATTGGAGTTTTTAAGCTGGGCGTTAATCTTACTCTTGGTATTCAAAATTGATAGTACCGTAGCGTATTTATTGGAAGTATTTTCAATAATTCCTACAATGCCCTGTGAAGTAATAACACCATAATCCTGTTGCACACCATCGCGTTTCCCTTTGTTGAGCATCAAGTAGTTTTTGGTGGCCGAATAACTGTTTTTATAGACCCTGGCAGGGATGAAACGAAATACGCCTCCATAAAAAGAGGTGTCCTTTTGAAACTCTTGAGTAGTATCGGCAATTTTGGAATTGTACAGTAAGGTTTTTAATCTTACGTTTTCTTCCACTAACTGTTCGTTTTCCGTCCTTAAATTGAAATACTGACCTATCCCGTAGGCTTGTTTGTAAATGCCTCCGGTAAAGAAATTGGCCGAACTGATAAATTTACTTTTATGGTAGGAATGGGACTGAATGGTTAAAGCAAGCGAGATACCAAATAAGAGCAAAAACAAAAGCACGATTTTGTTGCGTATAACAAAGTTTATGATTTGCTGCATTTGGTATTACTTATTTTATCAATACACTTTTGAATCTAGGTAGGTTTTTAAGTGTAATTCCTGTTCCTCTTACAACAGCACGTAAGGGATCTTCGGCGATGTAAACTGGTAAATCTGTTTTTTGTGATAAACGTTTGTCCAAACCACGTAGCATACTTCCTCCACCGGCTAAATAGATTCCGGTGTTATAAATATCGGCAGCCAATTCTGGTGGTGTTTGCGAAAGGGTTTCCATAACAGAATCCTCAATCCTTAAAATGGATTTGTCCAAAGCTTTGGCAATTTCTCTAAATGAAATTTGTACCTGTTTTGGTTTTCCCGTTAGCAAGTCACGTCCTTGAACGCTCATATCTTCTGGAGGTAATTCCAAGTCTTCGGTAGCAGCCCCTATTTGGATTTTTATTTTTTCAGCGGTACGTTCTCCAACGTAAAGGTTATGTTGGGTGCGCATGTAATAAATGATGTCGTTTGTAAATACGTCACCCGCAACTTTAACTGATTTATCGCATACAATACCTCCTAAGGCAATCACGGCGATCTCCGTGGTCCCACCACCTATATCCACAATCATGTTTCCTTTAGGTTGCATGATGTCAATCCCAATACCAATAGCAGCCGCCATAGGCTCGTGGATCAAATAGACCTCTTTCCCGTTAACACGTTCACAGGATTCCTTTACCGCACGCATTTCTACTTCCGTAATTCCTGAAGGGATACAGACCACCATGCGTAGGGCTGGAGAAAATAACTTCTTTTTAAGCGCAGGAATGTTTTTAATAAACATACTTATCATTTGCTCAGAGGCATCAAAATCGGCAATTACCCCATCTTTTAAAGGGCGGATGGTTTTGATGTTTTCGTGTGTTTTTCCTTGCATCATGTTGGCTTCTTTTCCAACGGCAATGATTTTTCCAGATACACGGTCTCTGGCAACTATGGATGGGCTGTCTACAACAACTTTATCGTTATGTATGATGAGTGTGTTTGCTGTTCCTAGGTCTATAGCTATTTCTTCAGTTAAGAAATCAAAAAATCCCATGTGCTATTTTGTAATTATTTGGGTTTATATCTATCTGTTTTTTCACATTGTTGTAAATGTAATAAAACTTGCTAAATATACAGACTTAAATTGGTATTCTAATGAAATGAAAAATAAAAGGCACTCATGCGGTACGGAGACCTACAGGAGTGCCAATTTTATGATAAATTCCACCAAGTGGAAGCTTTTATTAGTGCTTAAAGTGGCGCGTTCCTGTAAATACCATAGCTAGACCATGTTCGTTGCAATAGTCTATGCTCAATTGGTCTTTTATGGAACCTCCTGGCTGGATCACAGCTGTGATACCTGCATTATCTGCAATTTCTACACAATCAGGGAATGGGAAAAATGCATCACTCGCCATTACTGCTCCTTTCAAATCGAAGTTGAAAGATTGGGCTTTGTGGATAGCCTGGTTTAAGGCATCTACACGGCTAGTTTGTCCCGTTCCGCTAGCACACAATTGCTTGTTCTTTGTCAATACGATTGTGTTGGATTTGGTGTGCTTACAAATTTTGGAAGCAAAGATCAAATCGTCAAGTTCGGTATCGGTTGGCGCTTTGTCGGTTTTGGTTTCAGTACCCTCTTTAGTGTCCGAAACATTGTTGCGGTCTTGTACTAAAACACCGTTAAGACAAGTTCTCACGTGCGTTTGGGCCAATTCGGCATCGTTTTGTACCAAAAGGATACGGTTCTTTTTGCCTTTTAGAAGTTCTTCGGCTTCCGCAGTAAAACCTGGAGCAATCACTACTTCACAGAACAATTGGTGAATTTCTTCGGCAGTCGCCAAGTCAATTTCCTTGTTGGAAATCAATACACCACCAAAAGCAGAAACTGGATCTCCCGCCAAGGCATCTACATAAGCTTGGTGAAGGGTGTCGCGTTGTGCCAAACCACAAGCGTTGTTATGTTTTAAGATGGCGAAGGTTGGTGCATCATTTTTAAATTCATCCATCAAGTTTACGGCAGCATCAACATCCAAAAGGTTGTTGTAGCTTAATTCCTTTCCGTGAAGTTTGGTGAACATGGCATCAAAATCGCCATAGAAGAATCCTTTTTGGTGAGGGTTTTCTCCGTAGCGCAACACTTTGCCTTTGGTTTCGCTTACTTTCAGTGCTGGGATGTCTAGATCTTGGTTGAAGTAGTTGAAAATGGCAGAATCGTAGTGAGACGATACGTTGAAGGCTTTGGCAGCAAAACGCTTGCGATCGGCTTCTGAAGTTTCTCCCTTTTTGGATTGTAACAATTCCAAGAATTCGGCGTAGTCTTCAACAGAAGATACACACACTACATCGGCGTAATTTTTGGCTGCAGCACGGATCAATGAAATTCCTCCGATATCAATTTTTTCGATGATGTCTTGGTTGGAAGCTCCCGAGGCTACAGTTTTTTCAAATGGATACAGATCAACAATTACTAAATCGATTTGAGGGATGTTGAACTCTTCAAGTTCGGTTACATCGCTCTCATTGTTTTGACGGTTCAAAATCCCACCAAATACTTTAGGGTGTAAGGTTTTTACACGTCCTCCCAAAATCGATGGGTAAGAGGTCACATCTTCAACAGGGACTACATCTATCCCAAGGTCTTTGATGAAAGTTTCAGTACCTCCGGTAGAATAAATGGTTACGTTTTGGGCGTGAAGTTCTCTCACGATCGGTTCCAAACCTTCCTTGCTAAAAACGGATATCAATGCCGATTTAATAGTTTTGTCAGTATTCATTTTGTTCTTGTTTAGTTTCCTTTTCTTACGGAAATGACAGTTATTTTTGTTAGCTTCCATCCCAATTGAAAGCCTCAATTTTTTTAAAGTGCAAAAATACACATTCTTAAAGAAATTGCCGCCAAATTATAAAGGGTTTATTTTAGTTTTTTTGTAACACAAATACCTTAAAAACGTCCTATCTTTAAATCAGTAAAAAATCATCTCTATAAATGCTGCTTTACCTAAGGTTATTAAAAGAAAGTTTTGGATTTGCCTTAAATGCGCTTCGTAACAATAAACTCCGTACAGCCCTGTCTTTGTTGGGGGTTACCGTTGGTATTTTTTCAATCATCGCCATTTTGGCTGCGGTAGATTCTCTAGATCATAAAATTCAGGAAGACCTTTCCGGCTTGGATAAAAATACCATGTACATTACCAAGTTTTCTTTTGGGCCTACCGATGTGCCGCGGTGGCAGCGCGAGCGATTTCCACAAACGGGATATGATGATTATGAATTTATAAGAAGAAATGTCCCTAATATTGCTGCCTCAGCTTTTGTGATTTTTGGTGGCAATGAAACGATTCGTTATGAGGGGGAGACGGTTTCCGGAGTGAATATTACGCCTGTGACTAACGAAATTTATGAAATTGAGAATTTAAATCTGGAGCAGGGACGTTTTTATACCGAATCAGAATCAGTTACTGGGTCGCCAGTAATTGTGTTGGGGCATGATTTGTCTGAAAGTTTGTTTGGGAATCTAAACCCTATTGGTAAGCAGATTCGTGCCTATGGGAGAAAACTGACCGTCATAGGTGTGTTGAAAAAAATTGGGTCCGGTATCGGGGACTCTCCAGATGAAAAAGCATGGGTGCCTGTAAATTTTGTAAGGCGTTTTCAAACGGGAGGCGTTGATGGTATTCCTGGGGCCGTTATTGTAAAGCCTGAAAAAGGAGTGGATTTAGGAGCATTTGAACAGGTGTTGAAACAAAAGTTTAGAAATTATAGAGGGCTTAAGGCCGACCAACCCGATGACTTTTTTATCAATAAATTATCGGGAATGACCAACATGATCGACAATATTTTGGGGACCATGAATATTATGGGATGGGTCATTAGTGGGTTTTCACTTTTGGTTGGTGGCTTTGGAATTGCCAATATCATGTTTGTAAGCGTTAAGGAGCGCACGCATCTTATCGGGATTCAAAAATCACTGGGTGCCAAAAACCGATTCATCTTGTTGCAGTTTTTGTTTGAAGCCGTTATTTTGGCAGTCTTTGGTGGCTTGGTAGGTTTGGTGTTGGTATGGATAACCTCAATTATAGCTTCGCAATTTACGGGAGATTTCAAGTTTATTCTATCCATTCCAAATATGATGTTAGGCTTCTCTCTTTCTACAGCAATTGGATTGATATCTGGAGTGATACCTGCTATTTCGGCTTCAAAATTGAATCCGGTGGAAGCTATTAGAACTGGAATGTAGTTTTCTTTCTAGGAAAGAATTTTGGAAACCTGAGCGCATACGTACTCCAAAAAGCGTTCGTCTGCTTCGGTAAATGGATCTGGTGTGTTGGAGTCGATATCTAGCTGTCCAATGTTTTCACCATTTACAAAAATAGGAATCACAATTTCGGCCTTCACCGTAATGCTACAAGCAATATAATTGTCCTGTGCTGAAACATCTGGAACCACAAAGTTTTGATTGCTCACGGCTACTTGCCCGCAAATTCCTTTTCCAAAGGGAATAATAGTGTGGTCTGTTGGCGCTCCCACATAAGGTCCTAATTTCAACTCTTCCTTATCACCGTTTCTAAAATAGAATCCCACCCAGTTGTAGTATTCAACATTGGCTTCCAAAAGGGAGCAGATAGTCAATAGTTTTTCGTCTACACTTGAAGATCCTTGGATAATACTGTCTACTTGCGGAATAAGCTGGTTGAAATTCATAATGTTTAAAAGTTTTTGTAAAAGTATTTAAAAGCGGTTATACCAAAACTTCAATTTGTATAAATTTAACAATTCAATTTTTAGGGATTAGTGAAGGAATTATTGCTGAAATACAAAGACGTTGTCAAGTTTATTGTCACGTTTTTAGCGGTGTACGCGGTGCTAGTAATTGGTTATAGAATGTACTTGCAATATAGTTCAGGGGATAGCTATTACCCAGATTATATCACCAATTTGGTA
Source organism: Mangrovimonas sp. TPBH4 (assembly GCF_001280505.1). GTDB lineage: Bacteria > Bacteroidota > Bacteroidia > Flavobacteriales > Flavobacteriaceae > Mangrovimonas_A. The sequence goes on along the minus strand of NZ_LBIO01000037.1, from coordinate 85,895 downwards.
GCAAGACAAAGTAGGGAAGTGGTAGAAAATTTTGGTTACAATGCGAGGATTGAGCCCCATCCAAATGAACCCTCAATGAAAATGATTGTTAATGATGTGTTCTTGGCACGAATCGTTGAAGGGTGCAATGCTATAAGTGTTATCATTTTGTTTGTGTCATTTATAGTGGCGTTTGCAGGACGGTTAAAACCTACCATTATTTATTTGTTGGTGGGGAGCATCTTGATTTATGCCGTGAATGTTATAAGGATTGCCCTTTTGGCTGTGGGCTTATATCATTATCCCGAAAGCCAGGAAGTGTTACATTCGGTGGTATTTCCCTTAATTATTTACGGGATGTTGTTTTTGCTGTGGATTATATGGGTGAATCGCGTGTCAGTTTCAAAAAAGGAAGATGAAGAAAGTAACTAAATACATCCTGATAGCTATTTTGATAGGACTTTTGGTCTTGATTCGTTTTTTTGAAAATGAAATCTTCTACGATCCTTATCTGGAATTTTTCAAAAACGATTACCTATATATGGACAATCCTAGACAGGAAGTTTTTAAACTGACGCTGTCTACAACTTTGCGTTATGTGTTGAATAGCATAATTTCTTTGGGGATTCTTTATGTGGCATTTAAAGATTGGAGTATTGTAAAGTTTTCGGCAGTAATGTATGCTATTGCGTATGTGATTTTAATTGGCTTATTTCTATATTTTGTCTTATCTCCAAAACAGTCACAATATTATCTGTTTTTCAATATTCGAAGGTTTTTAATTCAACCTATAGGTTTATTGTTGCTGTTGCCTGCATTTTATTACCAACGGTTAAAACGATAAATGTTAAGTCTATTTTAAAGTGATGGGTTTCTGTACTAATTTTAATACATTTGTGCTGTGAAAAAGGAACAGTTACATAAAGTGTTTTCTGTAGCAATGGCCATTTTGGTGTTGTTGTCAACCATTTCCTTAACGGTTGTAAAGCATTATTGTGGCGATAATCTTATTGATGTAGCTGTGTTTACCGAAGTTGAAAAATGTGGAATGGAAATGAAAGACCATACTCAGGCTTTGGTAGAAAAAAAGTCCTGCTGTAAGGATGAAGTAGAAGTGGTGCAAGGACAGGACAATCTAAATACTTCCGATTTTGATAAACTCGATTTTGGGCAAAAGGTCTTTTTGTCCAGTTTCGTTTATAGTTACATAAATCTTTTTCAAGGGGAAACCAAGGCGAATGTTCCCCATGAATATTACACTCCCCCAAGCTTGATTGCAGACATGCAGGTGCTCAATCAGGTATTTATCATTTGATTTTGGATTACTAGCGCAATAGCGCATGGAATTTATTTTTTAATGCTTCATCTTGAGGCAACATAATCAATTGATATCATCATGAAATACCTTATATATATATTGATGTTTCCGGTATTCGCTTTTTCTCAACAAGAGATTAAAGGAATGGTCATGGAAGCAAATAATGAAAATAAACATATCCCTTTGGCGGGTGCCAATGTGTATTGGCTTAACACCTCCGTTGGAGCTGTTACGGATATTGATGGAGTCTTTACGGTTCCCTATGAAAAGAAATATACCCAATTAGTGATAAGCTATGTTGGGTATAAAACAGATACCTTAACTGTTACTGAGCCCAGAATGATTCACCATTGGCTACAGCCTACAAGTGAATTGGATCAGGTAACGGTAACGTCTAGAAAGCAGGCGACTTCAAAATCTTATTTGCAGGCTCAAAATACCATGGTGGTGAGCAGCGATGAATTGCTGAAAGCGGCCTGTTGTAACCTCTCTGAGAGTTTTGAAACCAATCCTTCCATCGATGTGAATTTTGCCGATGCCATTTCGGGAACACGTCAAATTAAAATGTTGGGATTGACCAGTCCTTATATTTTAATTGCGATGGAAAATATTCCAACGGTAAGAGGAGCGTCCCAAGCTTATGGCTTGAGTTTTACGCCAGGTACTTGGGTGGAAAGTATTCAAATCACCAAAGGAGCCGGAAGTGTGGTGAATGGCCATGAAAGTATTGCAGGACAAATCAATGCCGAATTGCAAAAGCCTACAAAAGATGACAAACTATTTGTAAACCTATACGGTGCTAGTAGTGAACGTGTGGAATTGAATACGCATTTCAATACGAAGCTCAGTGATAAATGGAGTACAGGTCTGTATCTGCACGGGAATAGCCATAACAAAAAGCACGATGTCAATAACGATGGGTTTTTGGATATGCCTTTGTACAAACAGATCAATGTCATGAACCGTTGGCAGTATACAGATGCAGAAAAGGGGATTGTGAGCTTTTTTAACTTTAGATATTTGGATGACCAGAAGCAAACTGGTCAGTTGGACTTTGATCCAGAAACCGATAAGTTGACTACCAATGCCTGGGGTAGTGAGATAGATACAAGACGCTTTGACTTTTCAGGGAAGTTGGGTTATGTAAATCCAGAATTACCTTGGCAAAGTTTAGGTTTGCAATTTGCGGTGAGCAATCATCAGCAAGATTCTTATTTCGGAACTCGGGTTTATGATATTGAGCAAAGCAGCATTTATTCCAACCTTATTTATAATTCGATCATAGGGGATTCACGACATAAAATAAAGACAGGAGTAAGCTTTACGTATGATCATTTTGATGAATTGGTAGAGGCTACAAATTATGCGAGAATTGATAATTCGGTTGGGGCCTTTTTTGAATACAATTTTGACAATCTGGAAAAGCTGAATCTTACTGCGGGTTTACGTGTGGATCAGCATAATCGCTTGGGCCTTTTTATGACGCCTAGAGTGCATGTTCGCTATACGCCTTGGGAGAAATCGGCGTTTAGAGCTTCTTTTGGAAGAGGGAAGCGTTCGGCCAACATTTTTGCTGAGAACCAAAGTCTTTTTGCCTCTTCTAGACAAATCCAAATCCTCAATTCAGTAGGGCATATTTATGGTTTGGATCCTGAAATTGCGTGGAATTATGGAGTGTCCTATCTCCAAGGATTTAATTTGTTTGGTAGAAAAGCAGATGTGACCTTGGACTTTTATCGCACCGATTTCCAGAATCAAGTAGTGGTGGATTTTGAAAACCCGCAGATAGTAACCTTTAGTAATTTGGATGGGGACAGTTATGCCAATAGTTTTCAAGCTGAATTGAACTATAATTTGTTTGAGCATACGGATGTGCGCTTTGCTTATAAATATTATGATGTAAAGACCCAATATCAAACTGGTAAAAAAGAGAAGCCGTTAACTCCAAAGCACCGTTTGTTTGCAAATGCCAGTTATGAAACCCACATGAAAGACAATGGAGGGCAATGGAAATTTGATGCGACCTATAATTGGTTGGGAGAACAACGATTTGCTTCAACAGGTAGTAACCCAGTTACTTATCAATTATCCGATTACACGCCTACCGTAGGTACCTTGAATGCCCAAGTGACAAAAGTGTTTTCTCCAAAATTTGAAGTATATTTAGGAGGTGAAAATATCACTAATGTAAGGCAGGATAATCCTATCTTGGCGGCCGATGATCCATTTGGGCCTTATTTTGATTCAACTTATGTGTATGGTCCAATTTTTGGAAGTATGTATTATGTTGGGTTGCGATTTAGAATTCAATAATTAATGAAAAAAATAACTTGTAGAAAGATGAAAAAATTAATAATGGGCCTAATGTTTTTGGTGGGAATTACTGCCATAGGCCAAAATAAAAATGCAAAAGCTTCTTTAGAGGTAGATGGTGTTTGTATGATGTGTAAGGAGCGAATTGAAAAGGCGTGCATACAAACGAAAGGGGTGAAGTCCGCAGTGTGGAATGTTGATACCCATGAGCTAAAGCTGATTTACAATGAGCGTAAAACCAATTTGGATAGCATTCAAAAAAATATCGTGGCCGTAGGGCATGATACTAAAGAGATGACAGCAACAGAGGAAGCGTATAATAGTGTGCATGCCTGTTGCAGGTATCGGGATCAAGATGTAAAGGAAGATCATCAAAACTAGAAAGCGTTAATGTTTAAATATGGAAAAGCGCAGTAATTAATTACTGCGCTTTTTTTATAGTCGCACATTGATAAGTTGTTGTTATTAGTGGTGATTTAGTTGTTTTGTTGATAATTTTTGTAAAAGTCGTAGCGTTTGCATTGGGATATTGTGTTTGCCTTCAGGGATTATTTTTTTTATTTGTGAAAACCTTAAATGTAACTTATGGTAGCAACCGATGATTGGGTAACCTATATGTGGATTCTTTTGGCGTGTTATGCTTTTGTAATCCTTTTTTTTGTAATCCGTGGCGCTAAAAAAGCAAATAGCATCGCCGATTATGCGGTTGGAAATATAGGTTTCTCTCCTTGGGTGGTGGGGTTGTCCTTAGCGGCTTCCATGACCAGTGCAGCCACCTTTATTATCAATCCTGGTTTTATAGCCTTGTATGGGGTTTCAGGGGTGATTTCGTTTGCGGTTGTCATGCCCATTGCCATTTTTGGTTCTTTGATTATGTTTACCAAAGGTTTTGCCAAACATGGCAACGTGGTAAAGGCGACCACTATGGCGCAATGGATAGGAAGACGTTATGAGAGCAAAAACTATGCGTTCTTTTTTGCGGTTACCGCCATGCTGCTCATAACTTTTATTGTGCTCATTAATGTTGGGGTGACTCAGGTAATTTCAAAATCCTTGAATGTAGAGCCTTTTTATGTGCTATTGGGGATTACGGTATTTGTGTTTGGGTATATGATGTTTGGAGGCGCCAATTCCATGGTGTATACCAACACCATTCAAGCAGTCATCATGTTTGTTGTGGCCATCATAATGATTACTTCTGGTCGCGAATATTTTGAAGGGGGTGTAACTGGAATACTGAATGACCTTTCCAATATAGATCCTAATCTGTCTAAGGCCACAAACAGCCAAAGTTTTTTATTTCGCGATTATTTCGAAATCGTTGTAGTTCAAATTGTAATTGGAATAGCTATTGTGTGTCAGCCTCATATCATAACGAAATCTTTGCTGCTCAAAGATCAAACCAAAGTGAATTCGTATCTGTTTAGTGCCATTGCGGTCATGGTGGTATTTTTTATGGTGGTAGTAGTTGGACTGTATGCGCGCTTAACCTTTCCTGAGTTGACAGTAATGGGGAAGACTTTGAAAATGGACGAGATCATTCCAACTTATGTCGTTACGAAGTTTTCGGTAGGAGTGGGTATGGTAATCGTGGTGGGACTGATTTCAGCAGGATTGTCAACCTTAGAGAGTTTGATTCAGTCACTTTCCATAACGGTGACTTCTGATATTTTGGAGCCTATTTTCAAAGGTAAGGTGACTAACAATTCATTTATGATCAATAAAATTGTAATATTGATATTAGCCAGTGTAAGTTTTGTGTTGAGTTGGCAGCAAATCAAGTCTCCCAACGTGAGTGTTGCCATATTCGCGCAAAATGGGGTGTATGCCTATTTTGCGGCAGCCTTTGTTCCGGTGCTTTTTGGAATTTTCTTAAAAGAAGTGCCAGTGAGTGCTGTGTTTATTGCTAGTGTTACGGCCATTGTAGTGCATTTTGGAATTTATTATGGACGTTTAACGCCATATATGCAGGAGCCTGTAAATAACCCTGGGGTATCGGCTGCAATAGCTATTGTGGTATCCTTGATAGTGGGATATGTTTTATATAAGTTGAATAGAAAACCTGTCTTGGTATGAATGTATTGGACTGGATAGCAAAATGGGCTGATTATACGCCTTATAAAGTGGCATTGACTTCTTATGCCTCCAATGAAAAGTATACCTATAAAGATGTGCATATTTATGCCAATAGGTTGATTGAGAAATTTCATGAGGCCGGGTATCGGGAAGGAGACAGAATTGCGGTGATTGCGGAGCATAATGTAGCTTACATTGTGTTGTTTGCGGCGTGTCAGCGAATGGGGCTAATTCTAGTGCCACTTAATTATAGAATGGCATCCAGGGAATTGGATAAACTGGTAAAGGATTGCAATCCAAGAATTTTGATTTTTAGTGAAACATTGCGTTCTCAGTTAAACGAACTCACTTTGGAAGGCATTGAAACCGTGAACATGGAACGTGTCATCGAGGCTTATAAAGAAGAGGTTTCTGTTGCTGAACGGGATTACGATATTAAAGAAGACAATCCCTTGTTTATTTTTTATACGTCAGGTACAACTGGATTGTCAAAGGGGGTCATTTATACCAATAAAATGTTGTTCTGGAACAGCTTAAATACCTCCATGCAATTGGGGATCACTTATAGGGATTCAACAATTAATACCTTACCGCCCTATCATACTTCTGGATGGAATGTGTTCATTACACCGCTCTTGCATAAAGGTGGCCACATTGGAATGATGGAAAAATTTGACGCCCAAAAAGCACTCTGTTTATTGGAGCTTGAAAAAACAACCTTGTTCATGGCATTACCCACAATGCTCTTGATGATGCAAAAGACGGAAGTTTTCAAACGGGTAAATTTAAAGAAGCTACGATATATTATTTCCGGGGGTGAAAAGGTAAATGCAGAATTGGTGTCCTTTTGGAAAAAAGAAAAGGATATCTATATCCGCCCAGGCTATGGCCTGACGGAAGCAGGGCCGAGCATTACATCGCTGCATCATGATATGGCTCTTTTAAAACCGAATTCCATTGGGAAATCAAATTTCTATTTGGATTTAAAAATCGTGAATGAAAATGATGAGCCTTTGGGTGTTGGTGAAATTGGGGAGTTGTGTATTAAGGGGGATATTGTTACTCCTGGATATTGGAACAATTCCGTGGTCACTAAGAGTAAGATTGTTGATGGTTGGTTGCATACGGGAGATTTGGCTTTAAAGGATGAGGAAGGCTTTCTGTATCTAAAAGGGCGCATAGACGATATGTATATTTCGGGAGGGGAAAATATCTATCCCCAGGAAATAGAATTGTTGTTGGAAAATTATCAAGGAGTTACCAAAGCTTCAGTTTTCAGTGTCAAATGTGAGCGTTGGGGTGCCTGTGGAATCGCTTTTGTGGAAAGTAAGGATAAGGCAGTGACCAGTGAAGTGCTTCGGGCGTATTTAAAAGAGAATATAGCCGATTTTAAGCAGCCTAAATACATCTTTGTTTTGGATGAAATTCCGCTTACCAGTTTAAGCAAGGTGTCTCGTAAAAAGCTCAACAAGTATTTTAATACGTTAATATTATAGTGATGAAATCGTTCCTTTTTTTGTCTGTTTTTTGTCTGTTGTCTATGGTAGGAATTTCTCAAAACAAAGCGCTTAGTATGAAGGAGCTGCTTTCAGATTATGAATATAAAACGCATTACGTTACTTTGGATAGTTTGGAAGTGGCCTATGTAAAGGAGGGGAATCATGAACAAACGTTGTTGTTTGTTCATGGCTTGAGCAGTAATGCCGATGCTTGGTCTAAAAATATTCAGGAGCTTAAAGATAAGTACACTTGCATTGCTTTGGATTTGCCTGGTTTTGGGAAATCTTCCATTGTTGAAACCCAATATACCTCTACTTTTTTTGCGGATGTGGTGCATCAATTTATCCTTGAGCTAAAGCTTAAAAATGTGATTTTGGTGGGACATTCCATGGGAGGTCAGGCCAGTGTAAAATTGGCGGTAAATCATCCTGAAGCTATTTCAAAATTAGTACTTGTGGCACCGGCGGGAATTGAACGCTTTTCCGAAGCGGAGGCCAATCTTATGAAAGGTGCAATGACCGAAGCGGTGGTAAAAGGAACCACCGATGCTCAAATAGAAAGAAACTATGCGCTCAACTTTTTTCAGCAACCAAAAGAGGTGGATAAAATGATAGCGGATAGAAAGCGTATTAGGGATGCGGCCGATTTTGATATGCACTGTAAAGCGATTGTAAGCAGTGTTTGGGGGATGTTGGATGATCCTGTGTTTGAGGATTTGAAAAGGATTGAGCAACCCGTGTTGGTTATTTTTGGCAATAACGATAAATTGATTCCAAATGGCTATCTTCATCCTCAATTAACCACACAAGCTGTAGCGCAAACGGCTCAAGAGGAACTGAAACAGGCTGAGGTGAAAATGATAAATGAGAGTGGGCATTTTGTGCAATTTGAAAAGCCAATGGAAGTGAATGCTTATATTTCGCAGCTTGTAGACACGCCCTAAAGAATGAAGGTTAAACTTAAAAAGTTTACAGAATTTAGTAAAAGTATCTTGCCCAATGAAGCCAAATATTTGGCTTCGTTAAGTCATCAAATTCAAGATGACGAAAAAATGCAAATCCTTACCCGAATTATCGATAATGCTGTTTTAGAAACAGGTTTTGTAGACTTTGATGTTGCTATTGACAAGCGAAAGTATACCTATATAAAAAATTGGGTAGACAAAAAGCTGGAGGCTATAGATGTCGATAAAAACATTGTGTGGTTGCTTCGGTTGCGCCAATTGATTCTTACCGATGCCATAAGTTATGAGGATGAAAAAGAGTTCCTGCATTTCCTGCATCATTACAAGCATATCGATTATTACTTTCAGAATTTATTTGAGTTGGTAAAGGAGTATCAGTCCTACCTTCTTATAAGGATGCGATACCGAGACCATAAAATAGTAGCCGATTTTCTTCAGGCCTACAGGGAGCATTATGAAAGGGCTATTCAAATCCATGAGAAACTTTATAATGCTACCGAGGAAATCACCAGTCAATACACCTTAAATAATAAAGAAACCAAATATTGGGAAGATTGGTTGTTGGAAGTGTTTAGGTCTAACACCGTTGATGGGAAAAATAGGTATCAGGCTTTTGTATTGCTCACTTTTATGTACACCAATTATAATGAAAAGCTGAAACTGAGATCTCTGTTTGATGAAATTGATGTGTTTTTTAGTCAGGGTGAAATGTATTCCCGTCGTTTACTTTCCAATTACTACGCCAATAGGGTGCTGATGCATTCTAAGGACAATGAGCTTCAGAAGGCTGAATATTATGGGTTTTTATCAATCCGTCAGTATAACGACGATACCCTAATGTATCTCAATAACCTTGTCGCTATTACGTTGAGGAATAAGAAAACTCAACTTGCTTTTTCTTTGCTAGAAGAGTACAAGCCATTGTTTGATACAACTCATAACAACCACCAGAAAAACAGTTATGTGTCCTATAAAGTTAGGGTGTTGACAGATCTCCATAAATACCATGATGCCGAAACTTTGGCTAGACTGTTTTTAAAACATAATAAAACGGAAGTGTTCAACCATAGATGGCATCATTTCTTCACGTCCTATATTAATGTGTTGGTCATTCAGGAAAAGTATGCAGAGGTTTTAAAACTTACCAAGAAGTTCAATTTGAAGGAACGGGAAATTGAACGCAAACGGAAGAGCAATTATGTGCCTAATATTTCGTGGAGTATTTCCTTGTCTCGTTATATGGAGGGAGAGATTAATTCCAGTAAGTTATTGGAGGAAATTAAGGAGCCAATTCAAGGAATTGAAGCGACCGATAACCAAAAATTGTTGATGACCCAAGTTATCGATAAGCTGTCAAATAACCTTCCTGAAGCTTTTTTATACCTAAAGTCACACATGCAATTGTAGTTGGTTTATTTAAGGTAAATTAACTGTTTTTGTGCTTTCGGGAAATTTTGAGGTTTAAAAGTCGCAGCAAAATGCTAAAAATCCAGATAGGCCATTAAATTATTTTCATGATAGATTGCGGTAATCTAATTAACTATTTATGAAAACAATGAAGAAATTTTTTGCGCTTATCACTTTGTTACTTTCTTTTTATGCTTCCGCTCAAGATTCTGGAAGTATTAAAGGATTGACTCTCGATGAGAACAATGTGCCGGTTTCTGGTGCAACGGTTCTTATTGAAAGTTTGAACAAAGGAGTGGTTTCTGGCTTTGATGGAGCATACATTATAGAAAATGTTCCAGCGGGCACTTACAATGTTGTATTCTCTTATTTGGGATACGAAACAATTACCAAATCAGTCTCGGTAGAGGCGGGACAAACGGTTGAGGTGAATGTGGTTTTAGCGGAGTCTACAAGTATGCTTTCGCAAGTGGTGGTGACGGCCAACAAAAAACCTCAAAAAATGACAGATGTGCCGGCGACGGTTAACGTGATAACTTCCAAAGACATTAAGGAACATGTAGGTTTTAATGTTGGAGAATTGGCTGCTCGTGAAAAAGGGGTTGATTTTGTAAGAACTGGGGTTTTGGGAACAGGAATCAACATTAGAGGATTCAACTCAGCCTTTAATTCTAAAAACCTTCAGGTGACGGATGATAGATTATCCACCTTGATTGCTACTGGTTTACCATTAGGAACATTCGCTACGGTAACTACAGATGATATCGAGCAAGTTGAAATTTTGTTGGGACCTAACGGAACCCTTTACGGGCCTAATGCCCACAATGGTTTGATTAGTACAAGAACTAAAAATCCGTTTACTTCAGAAGGGACAACTTTGGCCTTGGGAGGTGGAAACCAAAATGTATTCACAGCCCGTGCTCGCCATGCGCAAGTGGTTAGTGATAAGTTTGCTTTCAAGTTCCATTTTGAAAGATCTCAAGGAGAGGATTTTGAATATGTGGATAGTGTGTATGTGGGAACAACTGCTTACAAGGAATTGGAATTGGATAGAGATTTCGATACTCAGAAATATGGGGCAGGTTTATATTTCAGACCTACGTCTAGTTCAGAGCTTATTGGGTATTATGGTCACAGTAACAACAATAATTTAGCGGTTACAAACGCTGGAAGAAACCAAATTAAGGATTGGAGCATTGACGTGGCTCAGTTAAAATATATTTCCAAGCATTTCTTTGCCAACGTAAACTATACTTGGAGTAATACTGACGATACGTATGCTATTAACCAAAGAACACAAAACTATGTGTCCTTCATAAATAATGGATTTTCTGAAGAAGAGGCTTTGGCAAGATCGTATACGGAGCAATGGTTTCCAACAGGGCCGGATACTGGTATTGTATTGCCGAGAGGTGCTGTGTTTAAGGATGCTTCCCAACGTTTCAATTCGGAATTGCAGTACAACAATAGCTGGGGGAATTTTGATTTAACGGTTGGTGCGCAGTACCAATTGGATATGGCCGATTCTAAAGGGACATACCTTTTGGATGAAGGAGGAATTGATATTGGACAGACAGGTTTTTATGCGCAAACGGAGTACAGTTTGCCTGATTCTGGATGGGGATTTCTTCTTGGAGCTAGATTGGATAAGCATGATTTATATGGTTCCAATTTTATACCAAAGGCTGCTATTACTAAAGCGCTTGGAGAAGGACAGCTTAGGGTGACTTATGGAAAAGGAATTGCTGTGCCGTCTATTTTGAACTTAAAAGGAAACCTTTTTGGAGGTTTGGTATTGGGTAACGGAGAAGGGTTTACCTTGTCTGATGGAAACAAAGTATCTCCTTTGGATGTGGAGTCTATCAACACTTATGAAATTGGGTACAAAGGAAAAATTGCCAATAAATTGTTTATCGATGCCAATGCCTATTATAACCAATCAGAAAATTTCATCAGTCCACTTAGAATGATTACGGATGCAGCCAATGGTGTTGTGGTAACGCATGTGGGTGATAAGCCAATCGATGAAGTGGTGCCTGGATCTAATGGTGCGGTAGTTTTAACCTATCAAAACTTTGGTAAGGTGGATACTTATGGATTTGATGTTGGCTTGAATTATTACTTCTCAGATGCGTTTAGAGCAACGCTTAATTATTCTTACTTCGGAAGGGATTTGGATAAAAACGATCCTGCCAACGATGGTAACTTGGATGGACAAGTTTTGGAATCTGAATTGCCTGTGAACACACCGGCAAACAAGTTGGCTCTAGGATTGCATTATTCTAAAAACAAATTCTATGGATCCATTTTTGGAAGGTGGGTGCAGGATTACGATTTCTTCTCAGGAATTTATACGGCAGCAGAAACCCAAGATTTGAATGGGGATGGTGTGGATGATGTTATTGAGAATGCCAGAAATGGAAGGTCTTGGAACTATGGTCCTCTAGGTGGATTTACAGTAGATGCCAATGTAGGGTATTACATCACTGATGAGTTATCTGTTGCTGCTAGTGTAACCAACTTGTTCAATGCTGAGGTTCGTGAGTTCGTGGCCTCTCCTGTAATAGAGACTTTGTTCTCTGTGGAGTTGAAATATCAAGTGAATTTCTTCAAGAAAAAATCGGCTACTAACTAATCCACTGCAAATGCCTTTTTTGAGAGTAAATAATATCGACCTAAGCTATAAGGTGTCGGGAGAAGGTGAAGTGCTTTTGTTACTCCATGGTTTAGGTTCAACAAAACAAGACTGGGATGCACAAGTCCCAGTCTTTTCAAAGGAATTTAAAGTGATCACGGTTGATCTTAGAGGACATGGGGAAACTTCGAAACCAAAAGAAGGTTATGGGGTGGAGTTCATGACCGAGGATATTAGGCAATTCCTGGAGCAACTAAATATTGAGAAGCTTACAATTGTTGGGTTTTCCATGGGAGGGGCGGTAGCCTTTCAGTTCGCATACCAGTATCCCAAAATGGTGGACAAATTGGTGATTGTAAATAGTGGTCCAGATTTTAATGCCATGGGGGAAATAGGCGATCAAATGGTTGCTGAACGAACCAAATCCTTAAATGAATTTGGGATTGGTCCTTTAGCGGAACAAATTGCTTTCAATATGTTTCCTGAAGAAGGTCAGGAAGACATGCGAAAGGCCTTTGAAAAGCGTTGCAAACAAAACGATTTGAATGCCTATTACCAGTCTTTTGTAACCTTGATGAAATGGGGATTGGGAGATAGAATCCACAAAATTAAAGCTAAGACTTTGGTGATGGCTTCAGATATGGATTATACGCCTGTTGATTTTAAAAAGGCCTTTGTCAAAGAGCTTCCAAATGCGGAATTGGTTGTGATCAAAGATTCAAGACATGGGGTGGTTATGGATCAAGCGGGGGCATTTAATTATGAACTTTATAAATTTTTGAAACATGGATAAAGTGGCGTTGGTAACTGGAAGTACCAGTGGTATCGGGCTTGGGATTGCGAGACAATTTGCAGCCAATGGATATCATATAATGTTTCATGGTTTAGAAGCTAATGGAGCAGAGATTGCTAAAGGAGTTGCTGAGGAATTTAATGTGAAGACTTCCTTTTCCAATGCAAATTTATTGGAAGCGGATGAGGTGAAACAATTGGTTCGGGATGCTGTGGCGTATTTCGGGACTATTCATGTGTTGGTGAACAATGCAGGGATTCAATTTGTGTCGCCCATAGAAGAATTTCCTGATCAAAAATATTTGAATATTATAGCTATTAATCTTAATGCTGCTTTTTTTGCCAGCAAGGAAGCTTGGGGGTATATGAAGGCGCAGAAATTTGGAAGAATCATTAATGTGTCTTCTGTGCATGGTCTCAGGGCGTCTGAATTTAAAGTGGCCTATGTGGCTTCCAAGCATGGCGTGATTGGGATGACCAAAGTGTTGGCATTGGAAGGCGCCGGATGTAATATTACGGTGAATGCCATTTGTCCTGGGTATGTGAAAACGCCTTTGGTTGAAGGTCAAATAGAAGATCAAGCCAAAGCTCATAATATGACCCCGGACGAGGTAGTGACCAAAGTCATGCTAAAAAAGCAAGCGGTAAAAGATTTTGTTCCGGTAGAGGCCATTGCGGATATGGCTTTATTGTTGGCAAAAGAATCTTCAAAAACCATTACCGGCTCGTCCTTTACTTTGGATGGTGGCTGGACGGCACAGTAAATGAATAATTTTGTTTGAGTTGATTTTTGTGAATTAGGGCCTGAATATTAGTTCAGGCTCTTTTTTTTGGTCACAATTCTTTAGAACTCAAAATTGAAGCCTTTTTCTGTGAGTTTTTTGTAGATGGCATGGTCAAAACGGTATAGTTTGGCAGCTCTATGCGACACGTCTTGCTGTTTTTCGTCCAAAGCTTCCAGGAGTTTCATCCTTAAGACTTTTCTTCTAAAATTCGATTTGTCCATTTCAATCCCTAAAATTTGCTCGTAAAGTTGCATGAGTTGTAGAAGGGTGAATTTTTCAGGCAATAGGTTGAATCCAATGGGGGCTTGCTTGACTCTGTTTCGTAACTGTTTAAGGCTGAAATTGATGATTTTGTTGTGGTCGTAAATCAGTTCAGGGATATCAGCGACATCATACCACTTAGCATCCGAAGCTGTAAAACCAGCCGTAATGTTGTAATCTTCAATTTTAATAAGGGCATAATAGCCTATGGTGATAACGCGTCCCAACGGGAAACGGTCGGGGTCACCAAAAGCTTTTAGCTGTTCAAGGTAGATGTTGTCTAGGCCAGTCAGCTCTCTAAGCAATCTATGGGCTGCGTTGTCAATGCTTTCTTCTTCCTTGATCCATCCACCGGGAAGGGCCCACTTTCCTTTGCTGATACCTTCGGCGTGCTCTACTAATAATACTTTCAGGCTCCCTTTGTCGAAACCGAAAATAACGCAATCGATTGTAATAGCATTCATGACAGAACGTTCGATTACTTTTCCAGACTCTTCGTCTATAAATTTCTTAACCATTGGCATGATAGAGTAAATGTTGTAATTATAACATTGTTGGTCATGGATGGGTAAAAGTCCTTAAGACCATCAAATGGCAAAATAAGATATTTTAGGATTAATCAAAAGGTTGGTGAACAAGAAAAACTGTTGGACCTCTTATTGATTTGACTTCAAAGATATTACGAAATGCGCATTTATTTAAATTTTTTTTAAGAAAACTGAAAATTAAACATTAATTTTTTGTTAAATTGAACAATCTTCAGTATACTTGTAGTCAAATTAACCATAAGAATTAGTTCGGAGGCATAATTGTTGAAATGAGGGAGTTACGATGTGTGTTGGGCAAATAATAATGGTCTTTTGAACTATTTGAAACTAAATTATATCTATCCATGTACTTTTTAGGAATAGATTTAGGAAGTTCTTCAATAAAAATGTCCGTATTCGATGGGGACAAAGGAACTGTATTGAAGACAATTTCTGTACCTGATTTCGAAACCGAAATCGTTGCGCCGCGTTTAGGGTGGGCTGAACAAGATCCCAATCTTTGGTGGGGGTATATCAAAGGCGGAATTTCACAATTTAAAGATAGGTATTCCATAGATGTTAAGCGAATCGTAGCAATCGGTGTAGCTTATCAAATGCATGGTTTGGTGCTTACGGATAAGGAATTGAATCCGGTACGACCTTCTATTATTTGGTGTGATGGTCGAGCTGCTGAGATTGGACGACAATATTATGAATCCATAGGGGTGGACTTTTGTCAGGAACAAATTTTGGGGTCGCCGGGAAACTTTACGGCCTCTAAGCTTAAGTGGGTGCAGCAGCATGAACCGGAAGTGTTTGCTAAAGCCTCTTATATGATGCTGCCAGGAGATTTTATTGCGGCTAAATTTACTGGGGTGCCGCAAATAAGTACTTCAGGTTTGTCTGAAGGTGCCTTATGGAACTTTAAAGAGAATAGGCTGGCCACTGAGATTTTGGATGGAATGGGCTTGCCAGTAGATAGAATTCCGGAAATCGTGCCAACTTTTGGTGAGCATGCAACTATTGATGCAGCCGTGGCCGCCGATTTAGGATTGGATCCTAAGGTGAAAATTACCTATAGGTCGGGCGATCAGCCAAACAATGCCATGTCCTTGAATGTGCTGAATCCTGGTGAAATTGCAACTACAGCGGGAACGTCGGCTGTGATGTATGCAGTTACTGATCAAAACCATATTGATCAACAGAACAGGGTGAATACCTTTTTGCACGTCAATAACACGGAGCTTGAAAAGCGCAACGGTGTGCTGCTGTGTATAAATGGTTCCGGTATTTTATATCAGTGGTTAAGGAAGATCATGTCTCTGGGAAATGATGAATTGGTTTCCTATGACCTTTTAAATAATGCTGCCGCCAAGGCCGAAGTAGGGAGTAAGGGCTTGAAGTTCTATCCTTTTGGTAATGGCGTAGAGCGCATCTTTGATAATAAGGAGGTAAACTCCGGAATTGAGAATTTAAACTTCAATATCCATAATTCCAATTATTTGGTTAGAGCGGCCTGTGAAGGTATTGTGTTCGCCATGAATTATGGGTTTGATGTCATGAAATCCATTGGGGTTTCTGGAAACATCGTAAGGGCTTCCAAAGGGAATTTATTCTTAAGTCCTGTATTTAGGGAAATTTTTGTGAACACCACCAAAACCTCATTAGAGCTTTATAACAACTCCGGGTCTGAAGGCGCTGCAAGAGGTGCAGCCTATGGCTTTGGGTTTTATAATTCTTTATCGGAGGCTTTTGGTAATCTTGAATGTATTGAGCGGTTGGAACCTAATAAGGAACTGACAGCCCAGTATCAAGACATATATTTTAACTGGAAAGAACAAATTAAACTTCAAGAAATTTAATTATGAGTACAAATAGCCATAAGGCTTATTTTAAAGGTATCGATACTATTAAGTATGAAGGAAGAGAGAGTGATAATCCTCTTGCCTATAAATGGTATGACGAGAATAGAATTGTAGATGGTAAACCTTTAAAGGAACATTTACGATTTGCAATGGCGTATTGGCATACGCTGTGTGATAAAGGAAATGATCCTTTTGGTAAGGAAACCTCTGTTTTTGCTTGGGATAAAAGTGAAGATGCAGTGCAGAGAGCAAAAGATAAAATGGATGCCGGTTTTGAATTTATGTCCAAAATGGGAATTCCATTTTATTGTTTTCATGATGTGGACCTTGTAGATGAGGCGCCAACATTAGCTGAATTTGAAAACAGAGTTCAACAAATGGTAGAATACGCGAAGCAAAAACAAGCAGATACCGGAATTGAATTGCTTTGGGGAACTGCCAACTTGTTTGGAAATCCAAGGTATATGAACGGAGCTTCTACGAATCCTAATTTTGATGTGTTGGCCTATGCGGGCGCTCAGGTTAAAATCGCTATGGATGCTACCATTGCCTTAGGAGGACAAAACTATGTGTTTTGGGGTGGTCGCGAAGGATATATGAGCTTGCTAAATACCGATATGAAGCGTGAGCAAGAGCACATGGCGCGTTTTTTAACCATGTGTAGAGATTATGGACGCAGCCAAGGTTTTAAAGGGAATTTCCTAATCGAACCTAAACCAATGGAGCCATCAAAACACCAGTATGATTATGATGCTGCAACCTGTGTTGGGTTTATGAGACATTACGGTCTTGACAAAGATTTTAAATTGAATTTGGAGGTGAACCACGCCACCTTGGCAGGGCATAGCTTTGAGCATGAATTACAAGTGGCGGTAGATGCCGGTTTATTGGGAAGTATCGATGCTAACCGCGGGGATTACCAAAACGGATGGGATACGGATCAGTTCCCAATTGATATTTATGAGACTACTCAAGCCATGCTTGTGATTCTTGAAGGAGGCGGAATTCAAGGAGGAGGAATCAACTTTGATGCCAAGGTAAGAAGAAACTCAACAGATCTAGAAGATAGATTCATAGCACACATTTCTGGTATGGATGTATTTGCCAGAGGGTTGATTTGTGCCGATCATGTTCTTAAAAATACAAACTATAAAAAATTAAGAGCGGAGCGTTACCAATCATTCGATTCTGGAAACGGTGCTAAGTTCGAAAAAGGACAGCTTAGTTTGGAAGACCTTAGCAAAATAGGTAGAGCCAATGGCGAGCCACAGCAAATAAGTGGAAAGCAAGAGCTGTTTGAACAAATCATAGCAAACGCATACTAATTAACATTTAAATAAATCAATTAAACTAACCTTTTTCATTATGAGAAGTAAATTTTATGACTCTTCTGGAGTGTTGGCCATTTTGGTGGCAATTTTACTTTGTGCGTTCAGTACACAATCTATGTTCGCGCAAAGTGAAATCACCGTGTCCGGAACAGTAACAGATGTTGCCGATGGAATGCCAGTTCCCGGTGCCTCTATTATTGTGAAGGGCAACGAGACAAAAGGAACCTCCACAGATTTTGATGGGAACTATTCTCTTGCAGTATCGCCAAATGCTGTTTTAATAGCCAGTTATGTAGGATACAAGACACAAGAGGTCAGTGTTCAAAACAGAACCACACTTAACATTCAATTAGAAACCAATGTTGAAGAATTGAGTGAAGTTGTAGTGGTTGGTTACGGTGTTCAAAAGAAAGAATTGACCACAGGAGCCAATCTTCAAGTTGATGGGGAAGCCCTTCAAAAGCAAAGTACCACCAATGCGCTTCAAGCTATGCAGGGGCAAGCGGCTGGGGTACAGATTACCTCTACTTCAGGGCAGCCTGGAGAATCTATGAATGTTGCAATTCGTGGATTGGGGTCAACAGGTAGTAATGGGCCTTTATATGTTGTAGATGGTGTGCAAACGGGAGATATTTCGTATCTTAATAATGCAGATATTGAAAGTATCTCTATCCTTAAGGATGTTGCCTCTTCTGCCATTTATGGTTCGCAATCGGCGAATGGTGTTGTATTAGTAACTACCAAAAAAGGTAAGGCCGGTAAAGCGCAAATTACCTTCGATCAATTTTATGGTGTACAAACATTAGCAAAAAAGATAGACATGCTTAATGCTACAGAGTATATGACCATGATTAATGAAGCTAGAATCAATTCTGGTATGACTAGACAGTTTTCTGATGAAGATATTGCCAATGCAGGTAATGGTACAGATTGGATGGACGAAATGTTCGAAACCGCTCCAACAGAAAATTATACTTTAGGAGTTAAAGGCGGGTCTGAAACTTCAACCTATTCTTCTTCTTTATCTTATTTGAACCAAGCGGGTATTGTGGGGGGAGCTGACTATTCTTACTACGAGCGTTACAATTTCAGATTCAACTCAGAACATAAATTGTATGGAGACAGAATCAAGTTTGGTGAAAATTTCAGTTTCGCTTGGATTAATAATAATGGTATCGGTGTTGGAAATCAATACAATAACTCTTTAAGAGGTGCTTTTCAAACCAACCCATTGTTTCCAATGTATGACGCCAATGGAGAGTATTTTAACTCTACGGGCTATAGCGAACCTTGGTTACAAGGGGTATCTAACCCTTATGCACAAATGGCATATTCTAATCAAAATGAAAATGATACACAAAAGTTATTGGGAAATGTGTACTTCGATTTTGAACTTTTGAAAAATTTAAATTTTAGAACCAATTTGGGGATAGATTATTTTGCAAGTCAAGGACACAATTTTACTCCAATTTATGAATTATCTATTTATGCTTTTAGCAACCTTAGAAAGGTTACTCAAAATATGAGTAAAGGCAAAAGCTTGATTTGGACTAATTTATTGACTTATGAATTCGATTTAGGAGAAAATCATCATTTTACTACAATGTTGGGTGCAGAGGCCTATAAATATGACGGACACTCAATGTATGGCGAGAATACTGATTTGATTTATGATGACCTTAATCACGCATGGTTAAGTAATGCTACCAACACGGATGGAGCACAAATTGCGCTTTCTGGAGGACCTGATCCTATTGCTAAAAGAATGTCATATTTCGGTAGATTGAACTATAACTATAAAGGTAAGTACTTGTTGAATGCCACTTTTAGAGCTGATGGATCTTCACAATTTGCGACTGGACACCGTTGGGGATATTTCCCATCTGTATCTGCCGGTTGGATTATTACGAAAGAAGATTTTATGGGTGATGGAGATTCTTTCATGAACTACTTCAAGTTGAGAGGTAGTTGGGGACAAGGTGGTAACCAAAATATTGGTAATTTCCAATTCTTAGGTTTGGTTAGAACTTTCAATACTAACTATATTTTTGGGGATCAAGAAGGGGTCTTGACTCCTGGAGCCTACCCATACAGATTAGGAAATGAGTATTTACAATGGGAAGCAGCAGAAGAGTTGGATTTTGGATTTGATGCCAGATTCTTGGATTCTAAATTAACCTTTGCTTTCGACTGGTATCGCAAAACTCAAAAGGATTGGTTAGTGGTACCTCCGTCACTGGGTAGTTGGGGTGCAGAGCCTCCTTATGAAAATGGAGGTAATGTGGTTAATACAGGAGTTGAATTCGTGGTGGGATATAATAATCACGTAAATGAGGATTTTAGCTATAACTTTAGTTTCAACGGAGCTTACAACAAAAACGAAGTTGGAGACATTCCAACAGAAGATGGTATCATTCACGGAGCTAGTGGTCAATTATGGGATAATTCACAGGAGTTTTATAGAGCAGAAGAAGGATATCCTCTTGGGTATTTCTGGGGATATGAAACTGGAGGGGTGTTCCAGACGGAAGACGAAATTAACAACTATGTTAATTCAGATGGGAGCTTATTGCAGCCAGATGCACAACCAGGAGATTTAATTTATGTAGATACCAATCGTGACGGTGTTATTGATGGAGATGACAGAACAGAATTAGGAGATCCCAATCCAGATTTCACTTATGGATTCTCCTTAGGATTTAACTACAGGGCATTTGATTTTTCTTTACAAGCCAATGGTGTGGCTGGAAACCAAATTGTACAGTCTTATAGAAACACAGCTGCTAACCAAAACTGGACGGGTGCTATTTTAGATCGTTGGCACGGGCCGGGATCTTCAAATACGCTTCCTAGGTTAACTGTAGATAACAAAAACTACAGTACGTTTTCAGATATCTTTGTTCATGATGGGGATTTCTTAAGAATCAGTACGGCGACACTTGGCTACGATATTGCTAGAGGAGCTAAGAAGAAAGATTTCTTTGCTGAACAATTCCGTTTGTACTTCTCTGTATTGAATTTGTACACCTTTACAAATTATGACGGTATGGATCCAGAGGTAGGGTTTGGTATTTCCGATAGTGGTTATAACTTTTCGAGAGGAGTGGATGTAGGATATTATCCTAGACCTAGAACTTATATGTTAGGGTTAAACGTTAAATTTTAAAAATTGAACCATGAAAAGAATTAATAAATATATTGTCGCTTTGGGAATGCTTGCTATGTTCAGCTGTGGCGACGACTTTTTGGATACGGAACCCATTACTGATGCTACGGATGAGAGTTTTTACCAAATTCCTGAGCATGCCTATTCGGCTTTGATTGGATGTTATGACGGTTTACAGGTAGTAACAGGAGCCTCAGGAAGAACTTTCTATACCGCTTCGGAAGTAATGTCAGATGACTGTTTCAGTGGCTTGGGGTATACTGATAATCCAGATTATCAGGCTATTGACGAGTTTGATATGAGTGTAGCTCCTGGGTATCAAGATTTATACAATGATACTTGGAATAAGTATTACCAAGGAGTATATCGTTGTAATGTGTTGTTGCAGAGAATTGACCAAATAGATTGGTCTGGACAAGAAACATTACGAGACCGTTATATTGGTGAAGCTCGTTTCCTAAGAGCATATCTATATTTTGATATGGTGCGACTTTGGGGAAACATTCCATTGTTGACAGAACCTTCAACAGAAAATATTCCACAGGCCGATCCTGCAGATGTATATACTGTGATTGCAGAAGATTTATTGTATGCAGCTGAAAATATTCCAAATGAAGCTTATAATGCAGTGCCTAATGGGCGTGTAACACGTTGGGCAGCTAAGGCCATGTTAGGACGCGTGTATCTATATTATACAGGATACTATGGGGCTTCAGATTTGGTTGGTTTGGTATCTCAAGCTGATGCTTTGGCACATATGGAAGATGTGATTGCTTCCAGTGGTCATACCTTAGTGTCTGATTTTGCGAATTTATGGCCAGCTGCTTCAACTAATGAAGATGGGTCTACTTATGCTGGTGAAGCTAATGAGGAAGTTGTATTCTCTGTAAAGTATACTTATACTAGTGATTACAATGGCAATACAGATGGAAACCACTGGATGGTATTGTTCGGTATGCGTGAATTCATGAGCTTCCCTTACGGAAATGGTTGGGGAATCACTGCAACCCAAAAATTGTACGACCTGTATAGCGATAGTGATTCCAGACGTTTTGCAACCGTTATTGCTATAGAAGAGGAGGGCGTTCCTTTTGACAATTTTGAAGGGCAGAGAGAGTATACAGGATATTACAACAAAAAGTATACACCAATGTCTGAATATAACGATGCGGGTGAATTGGTAAGTTCTGCCATCGCTGCTGGTAACGAAAGTTTCCAAATTGGACAGTTCCAAGATTACTTTGCTATTAGATATTCAGATGTGTTATTAATGGCTGCTGAACTTGGTAGTGGAAGTGCGCAAAGTTACTTCGACCAAGTAAGACAACGTGCTTACGGTAATAATTTTACACCATTGGCCTTTAATGCTGAAAACCTTTTAAAGGAAAGACACAAGGAGTTTGCATTGGAAGGGATTAGATATTGGGATTTAATGCGTCAAGGTGTTGGGGCTGCAGCTGCAGAACTTGAAGAAAGTACAACCGTCCTAACTGGTAACATTGAGGAGCCAAAAACTATTTCTGGAGCCAATTTCCAAACGACTCAAGGCTTGTCTCAAATTCCAAATACGCAAATTACATTATCGGGTGGTGTTCTTCAGCAGAATACTGGTTGGTAATTAACTAATTAATAGAAAATTATGAAAAGTACTATTAAAATCTTTATGTTAATTGGGATCTTAATGACCTTCTTTACTTGTAGTGAAGACTATGAGTTGGGAAGAAAACTAGATCCTTCAGAACTTGACTTCTCGGTAGTTCAGGATTATTCTATCGATCCGGGAGGAAATACAGTGATCTTGATCAATAACACGCCGGAAACGGTGCCTGTTTGGGATTATGGAACAGGAAAATCCAACAGAGCTATTGATACGGTACGTTTTGCATTTGCGGGAGACTATACCATTAAGTTTTCTGCGGTAACTGCTGGAGGAGTGGTTGATGCAGAACCGATAACCATTACAGTAGATGAGGATAATTTCAACTACATAAATCACCCTATTTGGAATATGTTGTCTGGAGGACAAGGAAACTCTAAAAAATGGTATTTAGACTTGAATGCCGAAGGTGTGTCTAAGTATTTTGCTGGTCCTATGTATTTCTATGGTACCGATAACGGTTGGTTAGAAGGTGGTGATGAAGGTTGTTATGGAGACGATTGCTGGTCATGGGCTCCAGATTGGGCAAGTAACACTTGGATTATGGATGCTGCCGATTATGGGTATATGGAGTTTAATCTTCAAGGAGGGCCATTCGTAACTGTAGATCACTTGACCTTGCCTGATTTGGGAGTTCAAAACGGAACTTACAATTTGGATTTGAATAACTATAAGTTGTCAATGTCTAATGCGCAAATGATCCACAATGTTGGGTATGATACGTGTTCTTCAAATTGGGGTAACCTTACCATTTTCTCTATTACAGAGGATGCTATGCAGCTAGGGGTGATTCGTGAAGCTATAGGATCCTGTTCCTCAGAAGGACCAGCTATGATTGTCTACAACTTCATTTCTCAAGAGTATAGTGATAACTGGGTGCCAGAAGAAACTGGACCAGAAGAACCAACCTTGCCAGGTGGATGGGAAGATATCATTTCTGAAATTACAACCACAGCTATTGAATGGAAATTGTCTGAAAGCAATCCGTTGGATTGGGCAACCTTAAGCGGAACAATGATGAACGGATGGCAGTCGCCAGAGGATTATCCTGATTGGTTAGGAACTCCGGATCCAGCAGTGTATGGAGATTTCTCTATGACTTTGGATTCTGCAGATAATTCTGTAGTGTTCGTGTCTCCTGATGGAACAACCACCGAAGGAACTTATTCAATTAACAGTTCAGGGATTTACTCTTTCTCAGTACCGGTACCAACTTTTACATTGATTAACTGGGCAAGTTTTGCTCCAGATGCCAATAACGAGTTACGTATTCTACAAATAGGAACAGATGAAAATGGAAACGTTTCCGATATGTGGCTTGGGGCTGTTGATGATGTAGACAACCCTTCTCAATATACGGCGTTCCACTTGGAGCCAAATGCTGGCTCTGGCGGTGGAGAAGGCGGCAATGAAGAAACAGAAGTGGCTTTTGACAATTCAAAATTGTTATTTGGAAATATTGAAGATGCTAATGATAATTACCGTATAGAGATTTATAATGATTTTGGAGATACGGTAAATGATCCAGGATTAAATACCAGTGATTTAGTATTCAGCAATGGTATCGAAATTACTTTCACCTTGGATGGAATCACACTTAATGAAGGAGCTGCAGGAAGTTATCAGGCCGCCCTAAGTTATGCCGATGCCGATTGGTCTTTCCAATATTGGGGAGATGGTACTGGTGCAGGAGCTGCTACGGTAACCGGTAACGGGACATACACAGTAACTCTTAACCCAGGTGCGGATGTTGAAGGTGCAGTTGTATTTGTAATAGATCTTTTGGGTATGGTGCCTGATATTGCAGATCTTGAAACTGTAACAGCTAATATCGACAGTATTGTAATTTACTAATCTATCACCATCGGTTTGGACCGATAAAAACAGAAACATCATGACAATTGCAATTGTCATATTGAATTAAAATTATGGTAAGAAGCAGTGTGTTTTACTGCTTCTTACCTATTTATAAATAGTAACACAAACAAAATCCAATTAGAGCAATGTTCAATTTTTTTTCGCTTAAATCGATAAGTGTATTTTTAACAATTTTGGTTGTCGGAGCTTCTTGTCAATCGCCAAAAGTTTCTGGTGAAACCTCTGCAAGAGAAGTGAATTTTAGCAATAATTGGCAATTTTATTTAGCCGCTCAAGCTTCCGATTCTATTTCGGAACACACCAATTGGCGTACTTTAAATGTACCGCACGATTGGAGCATTGAAGGCGAGTTCAAAAAAGACCATCCTGCCGATTTAGGTGGCGGGTATTTACCAGGAGGTTTAGGTTGGTACAAGAAAACATTTACAGTTGAAGATGCCAACAAAATGACGATTATCCATTTCGACGGTGTGTATATGGACAGCGACGTATGGATTAATGGTCATCATGTAGGACATCGTCCCAACGGTTATATTGGGTTCGAGTACGACCTTACACCTTACCTAAAATACAGTGGTCAAGAGAACGAAATTTTAGTAAAAGTTGATAATTCCAAACAACCTAATTCCCGTTGGTATTCCGGATCTGGAATTTACCGAAATGTATGGTTGAAGACCATAGACAAATTGCATGTAGATACTTGGGGAACCTTTATTACGACTCCTAACGTGTCAGCAGCGCAGGCTGAAACCGTTTTGGAAATCAATCTTAAAAATGAGGATGCCGAAGCAAAAGAAGCTACGGTCATTACAAGTATTTATAAAGGCAATGTAGAAGTGGGGACTGCTACTGCTTCAGTAAGTATCAATGCAAATGACAGCAAAACCATCACTCAAAATATCACAGTGGAAAATCCGCAATTATGGTCTGTGGAACATCCTGAAATGTACACCGCCAAAACCGAAGTTCAGGTTGCAGGGCAAACCGTAGATGAGTATACAACGCCTTTTGGCATCCGAACTTTTAAGTTTGATTTAGACAAAGGATTTTTGCTGAATGGCGAACAAGTAAAAATTAAAGGGGTTTGTAATCACCACGATTTAGGGCCTTTGGGTTCTGCTGTAAACACACGCGCTTTAGAGCGCCAATTGGAGATCATGAAGGACATGGGGGTG
Source organism: Mangrovimonas sp. TPBH4 (assembly GCF_001280505.1). Lineage (GTDB taxonomy): Bacteria > Bacteroidota > Bacteroidia > Flavobacteriales > Flavobacteriaceae > Mangrovimonas_A. The sequence goes on along the minus strand of NZ_LBIO01000037.1, from coordinate 60,266 downwards.
AATGGCATTAGAACCGCCCATAACCCACCAACGCCTGAACTGTTAGAATTGTGTGATACCATGGGCTTCATTGTGATGGATGAAATGTTCGATATGTGGAACAACACAAAATCCCCTCATGATTATGCCAATTACTGGAAAGAATGGCATCAAAAGGATTTGGAAGACTTCATTATTCGTGATCGTAACCACCCGAGCATATTCATGTGGAGTGTCGGTAACGAAATTCAGGAGCAGTGGAATGAGCAAGGTGTTACCACGGCTAAGGAATTAAAGGCGATTGTTCGAAAATTGGATACTACTAGACCAATTACCGTGGCCATGAACCCACCGGTAAACATGCCCAATGCCGATGTAACGACGCAGTTTGATGTAGAAAAAGCGAGTTTAAATCCAGTAGCGGCTTCAGGAGTTTTGGATTTGATAGGTTATAACTATGCCCACAATACATTTCCTTTTCACCAACAGAATTTCCCAGAGACACCGTTCATTGCAACGGAGACAACTTCGGGTTTACAAACTAGAGGTTATTACGATAAAAAATCGGATACTTTAAAGCGTTGGCCGGTGCGTTGGGATTTGCCTTTTGATGGGGGAAATCCTGGAAACACCGTGTCGGCTTATGACCAGGTAAGCACCCCTTGGGGCTCCACCCATGAGGAAACTTGGAAGATCATTAAAAAATACGATTTCCTTTCTGGAATGTACATCTGGACAGGTTTCGATTATATAGGAGAGCCTACGCCGTATGTATGGCCATCTAGAAGTTCTTACTTCGGAATTGTGGATTTGGCAGGCTTTCCAAAAGATGTCTACTATATGTATCAAAGTGAATGGACCGATAAAGATGTGCTTCACATATTCCCACATTGGAATTGGACTGAAGGGGAAACCGTAGATGTTTGGGCTTATTACAACAATGCAGATGAAGTGGAATTATTCGTCAACGGAACATCTCAGGGCATTAAGAAAAAGGAAGGAGACGATTTGCATGTTATGTGGCGAATTCCTTTTGAAGCAGGAACAGTGAAAGCTGTTTCCAGAAAAGATGGGCAGGTAGTCCTTGAAAAAGAACTAAAAACAGCAGGGGAAGCAGCAACGGTTAAATTGACAGCCGATAGACAAACCATTAACGCAGATAGCAAAGACCTGTCATTTATCACGGTAGATGTGGTAGATGCCGAAGGGAATTTTGTGGCAACAGCGCAAAATCAATTGAATTTTTCAATAGAAGGAAACGGGGAGATATTTGCTGTGGGCAATGGAGACCCAACCAATCATGAATCGTTCAAGGGGAAGACTCACAAAGCTCTTAACGGAAAATGTTTGGTAGTAGTGAAATCTACAGATAAGGCCGGAATTGCCACACTGAAAGTGACTTCGGATGGCTTGCAAGAGGCGACAATTACGGTGACAACGAAGTAGAATTTAAATGTATTTCAAATCATAAATTAAGGAAGAAAACACAATCACAATGAAAAGAAACAAAATATACCTGGGTTTATTAACGGGTTTGCTTTTTGCCTCTTGTGCTAAGGAGGAACAACTGTATCAGAAAACGACTGATGGTATTGTTGTTAATTTGAAGCAGGCCAACAACACCGATGTACATAAACTGCGACTGCAAGTTTTAGGGGATGAATTGATTCATGTGTCGGCAACTCCCGATCAGGAATTTCCAAAAGATTCTAGTTTAATTATTCTTCCAAATATTAAGACCGTTCCGTTTGACCTTGCACAAACCGGTGATTCCATCACGCTTTCAACAAAGGCTCTAAATGTGTTGGTGTCTAGCATTGATGGAGGAATTACATTTAAGGATAAAAATGGAAAGGTAGTTCTGTCCGAACAAGCCGGAGGCGGAAAAACCTTTGAGCCTATAGAAGTTGAAGGAACCAAAGGTTACAGCGTTCGTCAAATCTTCGATTCATCAGCAGATGAGGCGTTCTATGGTTTAGGACAGCACCAATCCGATGAATACAATTACAAAGATAAAAGCGAAGAGTTATTTCAATATAACACTAAAGTTTCTGTACCATTTATTGTATCGAACAAGAACTATGGATTGCTTTGGGACAGTTATGCGTTAAGCCGTTTTGGTGACAGCCGTCCGTACCTGCAATTGAACGAAGTGTTTAAACTTTATAATAAAGAAGGCAAGGAAAATGCGTTAACTGGAACTTACAAAACAGCCGATAATGGCGGGCAAACTATTGTAAGGGATGAACCTTCAATTTTCTTTGAAGACGTTAAGAGCATTAAAAACTTACCGGCCAATTTCCCGTTAAAAAATGCTGAAGTGTTGTATGAAGGGGACATTGAAGCTGCTGAAAGTGGTGAGTTCAACTTTATCTTGTACTACGCAGGATACATTAAAGTATTCTTGAATGATGAGCTTTTGGTACCGGAGCGTTGGAGAACGGCTTGGAACCCTAACAGCTATAAGTTTACCTTCAATATGGAAGCTGGTAAGCGTGTGCCATTGCGTATCGAGTGGCAACCAAACGGAGGAAGCTCTTACTGTGGTTTACGTGTAAGAACGCCGCAACCGGAAGTTGAAAAAGGAAACCAGGTTTGGTGGAGTGAAATGAACAAAAAAATGGATTATTACTTTGTTCACGGAAACTCAATGGACGAGATTATTAAAGGTTACCGTACCCTTACAGGAAAATCCCAGGTGATGCCAAAATGGGCTATGGGGTACTGGCAAAGCCGTGAGCGCTACAAAACCCAGGATGAGATTTTGGGAGCCTTGAGAGAGTTTAGAGCTCGCAAAATTCCTATCGATAATATTGTATTGGACTGGAACCACTGGGAAGAAGACCAATGGGGAAGCCATGAATTTGACAAAGCCCGTTTCCCAGATCCAAAAGGCATGTTGGATTCTATCCATGCCATGAACGGAAAAATGATGATTTCTGTTTGGCCTAAGTTCTATCAAAATACAGAACACTTTAAGGAATTTGATCAAAAAGGATGGATGTACAGACAAGCTATCAAGGATAGCATTCGCGATTGGGTAGGTCCTGGATATATTGGATCCTTCTACGATGCCTATTCTGCAGACGCAAGAAAACTGTTCTGGAACCAAATTTATGAACATTACTATCCATTGAACATCGACGCTTGGTGGATGGATGCCAGTGAGCCAAACGTTTTGGATTGTACAGATATGGAATACCGTAAGGCGTTGCAAGGGCCAACTGCTTTGGGACCTTCAACAGAATACTTCAATACTTATGCCTTGATGAATGCCGAAGCTATTTATAATGGACAACGAGATGTTGAACCGAATAAGCGTGTGTTCTTGTTGACAAGATCTGGTTTTGCGGGCTTACAACGTTATTCAACTGCTACTTGGAGTGGGGATATCGCTACCCGTTGGGAAGATATGAAGGCACAGATTTCTGCGGGACTTAACTTCGCGGTAAGCGGAATTCCTTACTGGACGATGGATATTGGTGGGTTCTGTGTTGAGGATCGTTATGTAGCGGCTCAACTGGATTATAACAAATCTGGACAAGAGACTGAAGATTATAAAGAATGGAGAGAGTTGAATGCGCGTTGGTACCAATTTGGTGCATTTGCACCATTGTACAGAGCACATGGTCAGTATCCATTCCGTGAAGCTTGGCATATTGCTCCGGAAGGGCACCCAGCTTACGAGTCAATTTTGTACTACACCAATTTGCGTTACCGCTTGATGCCTTACATCTACACTTTGGCGGGGAAAACCTATTTCGATGATTATACCATCATGCGTCCATTGGTAATGGATTTTGCTGATGATAAGAAGGTTGAAAATATCAGCGATCAGTTCATGTTTGGACCATCTTTAATGGTAAACCCTGTTTACGAATATGGTGCACGCAGTCGTGAGGTGTATTTCCCAAGTACTTCTGGTTGGTATGATTTCTACACAGGAGCATTCATCAATGGAGGACAATCGAAAACAGTAGACGCACCTTATGGTCGTATTCCGTTGTTCATTCCTGAAGGTTCTATCATTCCTGTAGGTCCGGAAATTCAGTATACAGATCAAAAACCAGCCGAAACAATCGTGTTGTATGTATACCAGGGAAAAGACGGAAGCTTCTATTTATATGAAGATGAAGGTGTAAACTACAATTACGAAAAAGGAAAGTATGCACACATTCCATTCCAATACAACGAGGCCGAAGGGACTTTGACCATTGGTGAACGTCAAGGAGCGTTTGATGGGATGCTTAAAAGCAGAACATTCGTGATTGTACCTGTTAACAAAGACAATCCAAAGGCATTTACTTATGATGCCGAAGGACAAACTGTCGAGTACAACGGACAAGCACAGACTATCAACTTGAAATAAGTTGCAGATAATTTAGAGACACCGTCAGTTCAAATAGAATAATAGATATTACACATGAAACACAAATTAATATATACCTCTGTAGTTGCAGCGTCTTTGCTGGCAATGTCATGTAAGGAAGAAAAGACATCCGAGCCAGTAGTGGCCGAGAGTGCCAAAGTGGAGACCACCTATAAAGGGAAACCGGTAACCCACGAATTCGATGCTAAAATCGATTCGTTGATGGCACAAATGACTTTGGAAGAAAAAGTAGGCATGTTGCACGGAAGCACCATGTTTGCAACCGCTGCTGTGGAGCGTTTGGGAGTTCCAGAATTGACCATGGCCGATGGACCGTTGGGGGTTCGAGAAGAAATCTCAAAAGACAACTGGTCAGCTGCAGGATGGGACAATGACTTCGCGACGTACTACCCAGCGGGTGGTGGAGTAGCAGCAACCTGGAATCCTGAGTTGAGTTATGTTTTTGGAAACAGCGTAGGGGAAGAGGCCATCGCAAGAGATAAGGATGTGTTGTTGTCGCCAGCCATTAACATTATCCGTACACCGCTTGGAGGAAGAACCTACGAATACTTTACCGAGGATCCGTTTTTGAACAAAAAAATGACGGTTCCTTTTATCGTTGGGCTTCAGGAAAATGATGTAGCAGCTTGTGTAAAACACTATGCAGCTAATAACCAAGAAACCAATCGTGATTTTGTAGACGTTCAAATTGATGAGCGTACGCTTCGCGAAATTTACTTGCCAGCTTTTAAAGCGGCGGTAGAAGAGGCACATGCTTATAGTTTTATGGGAGCCTACAATAAATTTAGAGGCGATTACCTATGTGAAAATGACTATATGTTGAACAAAGTCCTTCGTGATGAATGGGGCTTTGAAGGAATTGTAATTTCCGATTGGGCTGCGGTTCACGATACCAAAAAGGCTTTGGAAAATGGAACCGATATTGAAATGGGAACACCAAAACCATTCAATGAGTTTTACTTTGCAGATGCCTTGATTGAAGCAGTAAAATCAGGAAAAGTTGCCGAAGCTCAGGTGGACAAATCCGTACGTAGAATCATGCAGGTGATGTACACACTTAAGAGTATTGACGATAAGGGACGTGCTACCGGAAGTATCAACACCGAAGCACATTTTGAAGATGCTTACAAGATTGCGTCGGAGTCTGTAGTACTTCTAAAGAACGAGGCCAAAATGTTGCCAATTAAAACCGAAGGTTTGAAAAGCATTGCGGTTATTGGAAACAACGCTACCAAGAAAAATGCCTTGGGTGGATTTGGAGCCGGTGTAAAAACCAAGCGTGAGGTAACACCTTTGGAAGGTTTGAAAAACAGATTGCCAGAAGGCATCGAAATCAATTATGCCGAAGGCTATTTGGAGCGTTACTCAAAAAATGAAAACGATCAAAAACAGGAAGTAACCTTAAAAGGCCCAATCACGGTGGATGAATTGGATCCGGCCAAGTTGGAAGAAGCTTTAACAGCTGCTAAAAACTCTGATATGGCCATCATTTTTGCTGGGTCTAACAGAGATTACGAAACTGAGGCTTCAGATCGTAGAAACTTGAACTTACCGTTTGGTCAGGAAGAATTGATCAAAAAAGTTATGGAAGTAAATCCTAACACCATTGTGGTGATGATTGCCGGAGCGCCTTTCGATATTAAAAATGTGAGCGAAAGTACCAAAGCTTTGGTATGGAGTTGGTTCAACGGTTCAGAAGGTGGGAATGCTTTGGCAGATGTGTTATTGGGGAATATCAACCCCTCAGGTAAATTACCTTGGACCATGCCAGTAGCTTTAAAGGATTCTCCTGCGCATGCCACTAACAGCTTCCCTGGTGATGATGTTGTAAAATATGAGGAAGGCATTTTGGTTGGATACCGTTGGTTCGATACTAAAAATGTAGCACCTCTATATCCGTTTGGATATGGATTGTCTTATACAGATTTTTCAATTTCAGGAGTTAAAACTAATGCAGAGGCTTATACGGAAAATGAAACTATTTCAGTAGAAGTAGCTGTAAATAATACTGGTGTAATTGATGGTAAGGAAGTCGTACAGGTATATGTGTCTAAGCCAGAATCTAAAGTAGTGCGTGCAGCCCAAGAATTGAAAGGTTTTGCCAAAGTAGATGTTAAGGCAGGCGCTTCGCAAACTGTAACCGTTCAAATTCCTGTAAAAGAATTGGCTTTTTACAATGTAGAAACCAAATCATGGGAAGTTGAAAAAGGTACTTACCAAATTCGAGTGGGGAACTCCTCAAGAAATATAGTTGCAGAACAAACAATAACAGTTAACTAATATTCAAGATTCTAACTATGAAAACAATTAATAGCATTTTTAAGGCTATGGCATTAATTATAATGCTGGTAGGCTTTACTTCCTGCAATAGTGATAGCGATGAAGATAGTGGAGGAAGTGTTAATTTTACTTTGAGCACTGATGAGCTGAGTTTTCCTTCAAGTGGAGGAGAAGCAACTTTTAATGTGTCAACTTCTCCAAACATTACTTGGGGAGTAAATACTGAGGCAGATTGGTTGACTCTTTCCAATTCTTCTAGTTTGGGTAATGGAAGTGTTACAGTTCAAGCAGCAGTAAGCGATGTGGAAACAGATCGTACAGCTGTTATCAAGGTGTATACTTCGGAGTCTAGTCAAGAAATTCAGGTTGTTCAGGCAGGTTCAATTTTATCAATTGCTCCAGATTCAAGTCAGATGAGTGAGTATACTTCTGTTCAGTTAACTGATGTTATGGGCTTGGGATGGAATGTTGGTAATTCTTTGGAAGCTGTAGGCGGTGAAACCGCTTGGGGAAATCCATTGATCAATCAAGATTTAATAAATGGAGTTAAGGCTGCAGGATTCAATACTATTAGAATTCCGGTGGCTTGGAGTAATTATATCCAAGAGGGAGATGATAATTACACCATCAGTAATGAAGGCTTAACTCGTGTAGAGGAAGTGATTAACTATGTGTTGGATAATGATATGTTCGCCATCGTGAATCTTCACTGGGACGGAGGTTGGATGCAACCTACCTATGAGGATCAAGATTATGTAAATGACAGATTGGCTAAAATGTGGCAGCAAATTGCCATTTATTTTAGAGACTACGATTATCACCTGGTATTTGCTGGCTCTAATGAAGTAATGGTAGATGGCGACTATGGAACGCCAACGGAAGAATATTATACGGTTCAAAACAGTTTCAATCAAACTTTCATTTCTACAGTTCGTGCCACAGGAGGAAGAAATGCTTACCGTTATTTAACGGTTCAAGGCTTCAATACAAACATTGATCACACCGTTAATTTTGCGGTACTTCCAGAAGATACAGTTGCAAATAGAATGTTGATGGAAGTACACTATTATGACCCTTATCAATTTACCTTGGATGTCAGCACAGACGAAGTTTGTCAATGGGGAGCCATTGCTACAGATCCTTCGGCAACTGCTGGTTGGGGTGATGAAGATTGGTTGGAAACCCAATTCACTAAAATGCAGACGAATTTTGTAGACCAAGGTATAGGTGTCATTTTAGGTGAATATGGTGCTAGTTTTAGAGGTGAAGTGGAAGGTGCAGAAGTTTACAGAGCCTACTATTACAAGAAAACAACGGAAGCTGCCTTGAGCCATGGTTTGGTGCCAGTGGTTTGGGATAATGGATATCCTGATAACCACCAAATGGGATTGTTCAACAGAACTACTGGAGAAGAATACTTTCCAGATATCATTGATGCCGTTACGAATAATTAAAAGATAACAATGAATAGGATTAGATTAACAAAGATAAGCATCAGCCTTTTGGTGCTTATCTTTGTGTTTACAGCATGTAACAACAGTAAAAAAGAGCTGCAAAAAGGAGAGGTGAAACCCCCTCATTATGCCGCTAATTGGGATTCCTTGGCAGCCTACCAAGAAGCTCCGGAATGGTTCCGTGAGGCGAAGTTTGGAATCTATGCCCATTGGGGAGTGTTGTCGGTACCCGCATTTGCCAACGACTGGTATCCTAGGTTGATGCATGTAGAAGGTAGTGTTGAAAACAAACATCACGTGGAAACCTATGGGGAACCATCAGAATTTGGTTACCATGATTTCGTACCCATGTTCAAGGCTGAAGAGTTTGATGCCGAAGCTTGGGCTGACTTGTTCCAAAAGTCGGGGGCAAAATTCGCAGGAATCGTAGCTGAGCACCATGATGGTTGGTCTAATTGGGATAGTGAAACCAATCCGTGGAATTCCATGGATAAAGGTCCACATCGTGATATTGTTGGTGAATTGGGTAAAGCTATTCATGGGAAGGGGATGAAGTTTGTTACCTCATTCCACAAGGCTAGAAACCTTCAGATTTTTCAGCAGGATTCTACAAAATGGTTGGATGACACTTCGTACTTTCCATACAATCCAAACATGCCAACATCCTCTAATGATCCTGAATTGAGCATTCTATATGGAAACATTGAAAAAGAGGTGTTTTACAGCAATTGGTTGGCAGAATTAAAAGAAGTGATTGATAATTACCACCCGGATTTAATTTATTTTGACGGAAAGCTTGATAAAATCCCTGACTCCTATAAAGAAGAATTTGCCGCCTATTATATCAATCAATCGTTAGTCCGTAACCAAGAAGTGGTCATTACCCATAAGGAAGGCGAGTTGCCAAAATCGGTGAGTGTAGAAGACTTTGAAAAAGGGCGTATGAACAAGATTACTGAAGATTATTGGTTAACCGATGAAACGGTGTCTGTAGGAAGTTGGAGTTATACCCATGATTTGGGATTGAAAACTGCCGATGAAATCATTGATTTGTTAGCGGATATAGTGAGTAAAAATGGAGCGATGATGTTGAACGTTTCTCCTATGGAAAACGGAATCATTCCTGAAAACCAACGGGAGATTTTGCTGACTATTGGGAATTGGCTAAACACCAACGGAGAAGCTATTTATGGGTCTTCAACTTGGAAAGTATTTGGAGAAGGGCCAACTAAGCAGGAGAAATCAGGAATGTTTTTGGATAAATTAACCTATACAGCTCAGGATGTGAGGTACACCAAAAAAGGAAATACTATCTATGCCATTGTACTGGGCTGGCCCGGTAATGATAGGTCAATTACCTTATCGTCTGTAACTTCAAACGTGTTAGGTGAGGATGGACTTTCCATTGAAAAAGTGAGCATTTTAGGATCGGACCAAGATCTTTCTTTTTCACTTGAAGAAGAAGGACTGAAGTTGACCACACCAAGTGAAACGATCGATGACAAAGCATTTGTAATTAAAATTGAAACTAAAAAATAACGAAGGAACATGAAAAAGTTTGTATTGCCTTTTATTTTATTGTTGAGCATTTTTGGCTATGCCAAGGTTGAAATGCCTTTACTGTTTGCAGATGATATGGTCTTGCAGCGCAACAAGCCTATTCCAGTTTGGGGATGGGCTGATGCCAATGAAAAAATAGAAGTATCCTTTAACGGACAAAAGGTTAAAACCAAGGCGAACAAAGATGGAAAATGGTCTTTGGAATTGAAAGCGGAAAAAGCTGGAGGGCCATTCACCATGACCATTAAGGGTAAGAATACCATTCAAATCAAAAACATTTTGGTTGGAGAAGTATGGATTTGCAGTGGGCAATCCAATATGGAGTTTGCTGTGAGTGGTGTTACCAATGCCGAACAGGAAATGAATGACGCGGATTATCCTCAAATCAGACAGTTTTTGGTGGCACAGGATATGAGTGCCCAACCAAAGTCACATTTAAAACAAGGAAATTGGACGGTTTCCAATCGTGATAATGTTGGGGATTTTACGGCCGTGGGCTTCTTCTTTGCTAAAAAGCTGTATAAGGAATTGAATGTTCCAATAGGATTGATTAATACTACTTGGGGAGGAACCTGTGTGGAAACATGGACTAGTAAGGAAGGCTTGTCAAAGAGTGATGAATTTGGTAAATATATCTCCAATCTACCAGATCTAGATTTGGAAGGTGTCATTAAAGAGCAAAAGGCAGTTATAGCCAAGAAAATTGAAAACATCCAAGGCAAAATATTAAGTGAAGAAGAGTTGGGTAAGGTGACTACTCTAGAGTTTAGCGACAGTACTTGGCCAACAATGATGCTTCCTGATGCATGGGAAAACCAACAATTGCCTAATATGGATGGGATTGTTTGGTTTAGAAAAACCTTTGAAGTACCAGCTCATTTGGCGGGTAAACCTTTTATTTTGAATTTGGCAAAAGTTGATGATGTTGATGTTACGTATGTAAATGGCGTAGAAGTGGGGAGCAACAGTCAATATGACGTAAGTAGAAAGTACAGCGTTGACAAAGGTGTGCTAAAGGAAGGAACCAATGTGGTGGCTGTAAAAGTTACCGATTATGTTGGTGGTGGTGGAATTTATGGAGACCCTGTAGATTTGAAAGTTACGGTTGGTGATATCGATATTTCTTTGGCAGGGGCATGGAAGTTCAACGTAATTGATGTACGTTATGAATTTTCACCTAATAATTATCCTTCATTATTGTACAACGCGATGTTGAATCCGTTGATGCCTTATAGTTTCCAAGGTGTTATTTGGTATCAAGGGGAGGCAAATGTCCATAGAGCTGAGCAGTACAAAACCAGTTTTCCTTTAATGATCAACGATTGGAGACAACAATGGGGGCAAGGTGAGTTTCCTTTTTATTTTGTGCAATTATCGAGCTTTAACGAGTTTAATGGAAACAGCAATAGCGGAAGTCGTTGGGCCGAGTTAAGGGAAGCTCAGTCTTACACGGCTCAAACCGTTTCAAATACAGCGATGTGTGTGACAACAGATATTGGTAACGCCAAGGATATTCACCCAACAAATAAACAGGATGTTGGTAAACGATTATCGGCGATAGCTTTACGTAATGTATATGGCAAGAATATCGTTTGTGAAAGTCCTATTTATAAATCAATGCAAGTGGAGGGTAATCAGGTTACCGTAACTTTTGAGCATACAGGCAGTGGTTTGATGACTCCAGACCGATATGGCTATGTGAAAGGTTTTGAGCTTGCGGGGCAAGATCAAAAGTATTATTATGCCAAAGCCTATATCAAGGATAATAAGGTGATTGTTTACTGTGATAATGTTACAAGTCCTGTTGCCGTTAGGTTTGGTTGGGCAGATGATGCTGGCGATTGCAATTTGTATAATGAAGAAGGATTTCCAGCATCCCCTTTTAGATCCGATACTTGGAAAACCATTACGACAGATATATCTTATAAGGTGATGAGGTGAAGGTTCATTAATTCATAGCAAAAAGAAGTATTTAAAACTCGCTTTAACCCAAGTTAAAGCGAGTTTTTTATTGAACAGAATTGATGTCAGCAGGATTAAATGAGAGTTTTTTGAGCATTCTGACCCAAATCCTAAATCATTTTGTGAAGGGTTTTTATCTATTAGTTAAGGGGTTTTCTTAACGGGATGTAAGTATTTAACTTATTGAAAATCAGTTATATGTAGTATAAGTATGGTTAATTTGCACTTAGTCGGTTTTTTATGGAATAGAAAGTATTATTTTTTATTAAACCTTATATATGAGTAACTTTAGAAGTATCTCCTTTAGATATAATGCAGACTTCTTAAGCACAGATTAATAGCTCCGAAGATTAATAGTTTTTTCTTCAAAGAATTATGGTTTCTTTTTAATTCCTCAGGGTTATGAAAAATTTTTGCTTTTTGTTATTGTTGTTGTCTGTATGGTCTGTTTCTAGCCAAAATTTACATGATGATGCCAATGCTGCTTCGATATTGAATGAAGCTGATGCGACAACGGGGTGGAACGGGAATGGAAATATTACTTCTATTACAGATGATCCCTTTTCTGGAAATTTTGCTATAAATATTGCAGCAGCAGTATCGGATGGTACGGGAAAGGAAGGTAATTATAGCTTCAATGCTATAGTGGGAGAAACCTATCAAATTAGTATATGGGCACGTTTAGGAACAACTAATTTTCAACCTGCTTTCGCCAATTGGTTTGGTTTCAATGGGTTTACAACAACCTTAATTAATACTACTGGATGGACTGAATATACTTGGACTCTTGTTGCCACTAACACAAACCCTATAATTAGGGTGTATGCCGCTCCATGGTCTGGTGCTCAAATTGGAAATTCTGTGGTGATTGATAATGTTAGTATTTTATTGGTGGATAATGAGGACCCTACGACTCCTACCAATCTTAATGCTACGAATGTTACGGAAACGGGGGCGACCATTAATTGGACGGCCGCAACAGATAATATTGGTGTTGTGGACTATGAAATATTTCAAGATGGGGCGAGCGTTGGGTTAAGTGGAGGTGGACTTGCTTTTAATGTTACAGGTTTAACAGAAAATACCTCTTATGATTTTACAGTTGTAGCTATTGATGGTTTTGGAAATTCTTCATTAGAAAGTGCGGTACTGGAGGTAACTACCTTGACGCCTGCAGATAACCAAGCGCCGACCTCTCCCGCAGGCCTTAATGCGACCAATGTTACTGAAACAGGGGCGACCATTAATTGGGAGGCTTCCACGGACAATGTTGGTGTGGTGGACTATGAGGTATTTCAGGATGATGTCAGTATCGGTTTTAGTGGAGGAGCGCTGACTTTTGATGTTACAGGATTGGAGGCCTCTACAAGTTATGATTTCACATTGACCGCTATAGATGCTGCCACCAATGCCTCGGTACCAAGTGCAGTACTGGAGGTAACAACCTTGACGCCTGCGGATAACCAAGCACCGAGCATACCCGCAGGCCTCAATGCGACCAATGTTACTGAAACAGGGGCGACCATTAATTGGGAGGCTTCCACGGACAATGTTGGTGTGGTGGACTATGAGGTATTCCAAGATGGTGTCAGCATCGGTTTTAGTGGAGGAGCGCTGACTTTTGATGTTACAGGATTGGAGGCCTCTACAAGTTATGATTTCACGGTGACCGCGATAGATGCTGCAACCAATACTTCGGCACCAAGTGCGGTGCTGGAGGTAACAACTTTGACGCCTGCGGATAACGAAGCGCCGAGCATTCCCGAAGGTCTCAATGCGACCAATGTTACAGAAATTGGTGCGACCATTAATTGGGAGGCTTCCACGGATAATGTTGGTGTGGTGGACTATGAGGTATTCCAAGATGATGTCAGCATCGGTTTTAGTGGTGGAGCGCTGACTTTTGATGTTACGGGACTGGATGCCTCTACAAGTTATGATTTCACGGTGACAGCTATAGATGCTGCCACCAATGCCTCGGCACCCAGTGCCGTGCTGGAGGTAATAACTTTGACGCCTGTGGATAACGAAGCGCCGAGCATTCCCACAGGTCTCAATGCGACCAATGTTACAGAAACAGGTGCGACCATTAATTGGGAGGCTTCCACGGATAATGTTGGTGTTGTGAATTATGAAGTATTTCAAGACGGACAAAGTATTGGTTTAAGTACTGGCGCTCTATTTTTTAACGTTACAGGCTTAATAGGGGACACGACCTATGACTTTACGGTAAGTGCCATTGATGCCTCCGATAATGCATCCGACCAGAGTGCCATCTTGCAGGTGACTACCGCAAATTCTCCCGACATTGAAGCCCCGAGCGTTCCCACAGGTCTCAGTGCCACCAATGTCACCGACACAGGTTTGACATTGAATTGGGAGACTTCCACGGACAATGTTGGTGTTGTGAATTATGAAGTATTCCAAAATGGACAAAGTATTGGTTTAAGTACTGGCGCTCTATTTTTTAACGTTACAGGATTAACAGGGGACACAACCTATGATTTCACAGTAAGTGCCATTGATGCCTCTGATAATGCTTCTGACCAGAGTGCCATCTTCCAGGTAACCACGGCAAGTCCACCGGACATTGAAGCCCCGAGCATTCCCACAGGACTTAATGCCACCAATGTCACTGACACGGGCTTGACATTGAATTGGGAGACTTCCACGGACAATGTGGGTGTAGTGGATTATGAAGTATTTCAAAACGGACAAAGTATTGGCTTTAGTGGGGGAGCTCTATTTTTTAACGTTACAGGATTAACAGGGGACACGGCCTATGATTTCACGGTGAGTGCCATTGATGCCTCTAATAATGCTTCCGACCAGAGTGCTATCTTGGAGGTAACCACGGCAAGTCCACCGGACATTGAAGCCCCGAGCATTCCCACAGGACTTAATGCCACCAATGTCACTGACACGGGCTTGACATTGAATTGGGCGGCTTCGACGGACAATGTTGAAGTGGTAGATTATGAAGTGTTCCAAAACGGTCAGAGTATTGGCTTTAGTGGGGGAGCTCTAACTTTTAATGTTACGGGACTTATCGGAGACACGACCTATAATTTTAACCTTACTGCTATAGATGCTTCTGATAATGCGTCAAATCAAAGCGCTGTATTGCAGGTGACCACCTTGACTCCTCCAGATACCGAGGCGCCAAGTATACCAACTGGACTTCTTGCTACGAATGTTACGGATACAGGATTGATATTGAATTGGGGCGCATCAACCGACAATGTTGGAGTGGTAGATTATGAAATTTTTCAGAACGGTCAGAGTATTGGGTTTAGTGCTGGAGCTGTAATTTTTGTGGTAACAGGACTTACTGCAGAAACCTCTTACGGTTTTTCCGTGTCGGCTCTGGATGCTGCAGATAATAGTTCCAATCAAAGTGCGGTATTGGATGTTACTACTACTTCCGGGATTATCGATTATACTTCGTTAAATTCTAATCTAGACACGGTAGATTGGACTGGTAGAGATTTGTTCGCTGCAAGAAATATAGGAATTGGGACCACCAATACGCAAGGTTATAGGTTAGCGGTAGCGGGTAATATGATAGCAGAGGAGGTTAGGGTTGCATTACAGGCTTCTTGGCCTGATTATGTTTTTGATAGTAACTATAAGCTACCAACTTTGTTGGAAGTTAAAAAACATATAGAAGAAAAAGGACATCTGCTTAATGTACCGAGTGAAAGTGAGGTGAAACAACAAGGTATAGGATTGGGGGAAATGAATGCCATTCTATTGGAGAAAATAGAGGAATTAACACTTTACATACTTCAACAGGATAAGAGAATTCAACAATTAGAAGAAAAAGTGGAAGCACTTAAAAATTAATGAGTCAAATGAAAAGGGCATTGAAAATATATGTAATTTTAATGTGTGTGTTGGTTCAAACGGTTTGGGCTCAGAGCATTCGTAAAAATTATCAGGAAATGACCGAGTACGAAAGAGAGGAGTTGGTCAATGCGTTTTACGAACTTCGTAATGGTCCTGATTTGGTAGCAGATTTGGCCCAGTTTCACTCAGATTTTTTCAATTTTGATGATGATGATGACCCCACACAGCTAGATATCCATTTTAATCTCCCTGATGAACCTGAACGTCAAATTTTCTTTGCATGGCATCGGTATCAAATGTTTGAAATGGAACAGGCCATGCAGGAGCTAAACCCTGATATAAGCCTTCCTTGGTGGGATTCTTCTGTAGATCAATCTATATTTTCTCCTGTATGGGCCGATGATTTCATGGGATCCTTCGATCAAGCATGGGACCTGCAAAGGAATTATGCAACGGTAAACGATGTCGATTTATTACCTACCCCTCAAGATGTGATTGATGTACAGTCTATACCTTTACAAGAGTTTTTGGAGTATGCCAATACTATGGAAAGAGGGCGTGTTCATACAGGAGCCCATAGGTGGGTTGGAGGGGCCATGCCTTCTCCTATGTCTCCTAGGGATCCAATATTTTATTTGCACCATACCTTTGTGGACAAATTGTGGGATGACTGGGAAACAGCCAATCCAGGAGGTTCATCTCACATTATAACCTCAATGCTACGTTATGATGGTACCTATGTGTTTGATGGAGAAACATTGCCTTTAGTAGATCCAGATGATATTGTTGACAGCAAAGTGCTTGGCGTGTTTTACGCTGAAAATCAATTGGCTGATCTGTCAGACTATACCGTATCCAATACCCATCATGATTTAGAGAATTTTTATTATCAATTTGTGATAGATGTTGGAGATAACTTTTTAGTACCCTCGGCCTCAAACTGTCAGGTTACCTCCGTAAATCAAATAAATTTATTGCCAGGATTTACGGCGCAATCGGGAAGTTCTTTTGTTGCTACGATTGATACAGAAAATCAAGCTTCAAGGTTGGATAATACAAGTTTATTGGCTTCCAGAATTAATAATCCAAATCCGTTTGATTATGATCCAGCAATCCTCAACAAAGAGGCGTATAATCCAATTGACCCTAGTTTCGAATCGATTATTTCAGTTTCTCCCAATCCCTTCGATACATATTTAGACCTGAAAATTGAAGACACAAACAAGCTAGGGATGGATGAGGTTGTGATTTATGATATTTCCGGCCGTGTAGTATTAGATAGAGTTTTTGAGAATACTGAGGCTTATCATTTGGATTATCTGAATTATTTGGAGAGTGGCGTCTATATTGTGGAGATTTTGAATAATAGAAAATTGGTATTGAGGAAGAAAATAATAAAAGAATAATAGGCAGGGTGCTTGCTTAGGATTTTAGGGAATTAATTAATAGTAGATATTGGGATGTTAGAGTTGTTTAGGCAAAAGGTGTTTTGGTGTGTTGACTTCATCAAAGGCAATCATATTAAAAATCAGTATACGGAGGTGAAAGGGATTCTGAAAAACCTTAATTCGATTACCTCTAAGGAAAAACAAAAAGTTAATTTAAACGCAATTTTACAGCATGCGGTTGCTACTACACCATTTTATAAAGACTATAAAGGGTATAAAACGCTCTCCGATTTCCCGGTTATAGACAAAAATATAATAGTAAATTATTACAATGATTTTAAATCATCTAATTACTTAGATAAAGAAAATTTTTCTGCATACACAAGTGGTTCAACTGGGACTCCTTTCAAAGTATATCAAAATCTTCATAAAAAGTTTAGGAACACTGCCGATGTGATTTATTTCGCCGAATTAACAGGGTTTAATGTTGGAGATAAACTATTCTATATTCGGCATTGGGATCAATACAATAGTAAAACGCCCTTAGAAGCATGGAAACGACATATTTATATGCACCCTGTTTCAAAATTGACGAATAGGGATATTGAAGGTCTGTTGGGTGAAATCGAGAAAAATAACTCTAGCAAAGGTATTGTATCCTATGCCTCGGCATTGGATGAAATAAGGGATTATATTTTGAAATCAGGAAGAAAAGCTCCCAGTGATTGTGGGCTTAAATCCATAATTGCTGTTGGAGAAAAATTGAACCAAGAAACCAAAGAGGTTATAGAAAGCTATTATAATGTAGAGGTTGTCTCCAGATATTCCAATGTGGAAAACGGTATAATTGCTCAGCAATTATTGGGTCATAAAAATGGCTTTTATATTAATTGGGCTAGTTACTACGTGGAAATTTTAAAACTTAATAGTCCTGAACCAGTTGAAAAGGGTGAGTTGGGAAGAATAGTGGTAACAGATTTGTTTAATAAGTGTATGCCGATGATACGGTATGACACGGGCGATATTGGTATGATGGATTATGAAAAGGGACATGTTGACGAGTATCCGGTTTTGATGAACATTGAAGGTAGAAAGATGGATATGATTTTCGATTCCAAGGGTAATTTCATTTCATCATATGCTGTATACAATATTTTAAAGTATCCTCATATAAAACAATATCAATTCATTCAAGAAAGTGACAAACGATACTTGTTTAAATTAAATGTGGACAAGTCTTTTAACTCAGAAGGTGAGATTAGAAAAGAATTCATAAATTTATTAGGTGTCGATGCAGAAATTGAATTTGAATATGTAAATGAAATTCCTTTGCTTTCTTCTGGAAAAAGAAAATTTGTGGTTAACAAAAGTCAGAAGGCATCCAAAGATAGAGGCATGGCAGCTATATAAAGGACCTAAAATAGCAATAGTATGAAGCAGAATAGATTAGCTGTATTCTTAAAAGATAAAAATAAGAAGCCCCCATTAAAAATAATAAAGGAATGTACGGTGCTTTTGTTTCAGAAAAAGGAAATCCCTTTTTATTACTTCAAATATCTATATCGAAAAAATGTGGACAATTATCAAGATTACATTGGTACTAAAGAAGCTAATAGAATAAAATACAAAGACACATTTCATAAAGAGGAATACCTGACAATTATTTCAAATAAACTTAATTTTTCACTGTTTTGTAAACAAAATGATTTGCCAGTCCCCGCTTTGATTAGCTATAATTTTGAGTCACATTTTTTTTATAAAAAGCAATTGTATGTTGTTGAAAAGGGAAAGGAGTTACTGGATTTTTTTAAAATGGTTTTTGAGGATTCTGGGCATTCTGTGATTTTCCTTAAGCCCATTTCTCTTTATGGAGGGACAGGTTGCTATAGATTATCCAAAGACAATTTAGAGAAGGATTTAGAACTACATAGAGATTTTATTTTGCAGAATTGTTGCATTCATGAGGAGGTGGTTATTCAACATGAGAATGTCAATAAAATTCATCCCAACTGTGTAAATACCATTAGGGTAGAAACATTTATTGACAAGCAAAACGAAATCCATATTTTATCTGCTTTTATGCGATTTGGTGTGGGGAGTGGTTTTGTGGACAATGCTCATGCTGGAGGTTTTTATGTAGGGATAGATCTTGAAAGTGGAACGTTAAGGGAAGTTGGCCATCAATATATGGAGTATGGAGGGGCGGAGTACACAGAGCATCCAGATTCTGGATTTGTGTTTAAAGGATATAAAATCCCTTTTTTTAAAGAAGTTAAAGAATTGGTGTTTCAGGCTGTGAATTGTCTCCCAGATCGTTATATTGGCTGGGATATTGCAGTTTCCAAGGATGGGCCTGTAATAATTGAAGCTAATGAATATCCTTCTATTTTCATGGCGGATATCGCATTTGGAGGATATTTAAAACACCCTTTGTATCGGGGTATTTTGGAGGAAGTTAGTTGAAAAATAACATAAAAAAACCGAAGCTATTGAGCTTCGGTTTTTTTATGTTTATAGTTTTGACATTACATCATACCTGGCATTCCGCCACCTCCCATTGGAGGCATTGCAGGTGCATCTTCTTTAATGTCGATTAAAGCACACTCGGTAGTCAAGATCATTCCAGAAACAGAGGCTGCATTTTCAAGAGCAATACGTGTTACTTTCTTAGGATCGATAATACCAGCTTTAAGCATATCTACATAAGTTTCAGATTTGGCATCGTAACCAAAGTCTTTTTTACCTTCTTTTACTTTAGCAACTACTACGCTTCCTTCTCCACCGGCGTTTTCAACGATAGTACGTAGAGGAGCTTCGATAGCGCGTGCTACAATTTGGATACCTGTAACTTCATCTAAGTTTTCAGTAGTAATGCTCTCCAGTACAGCTTTGGCTCTTACCAAGGCCACACCACCACCTGCTACGATACCTTCTTCAACTGCGGCTCTTGTAGCATGCAATGCATCGTCCACACGGTCTTTTTTCTCCTTCATTTCAACTTCACTTGCAGCACCAACGTAAAGTACAGCTACACCTCCAGCTAATTTAGCCAAACGCTCTTGCAGTTTTTCTTTGTCGTAGTCTGAAGTAGTAGTCTCAATTTGAGCTTTGATTTGGTTTACTCTAGCTTTAATGTCTTCAGCATTTCCAGAACCATTAACAATTGTTGTATTGTCTTTGTCGATGGTAACTGTTTCAGCAGTTCCTAACATGCTCAAATCGGCATTTTCAAGAGAGAATCCTCTTTCTTCTGAGATTACCACACCACCGGTAAGGATGGCGATGTCTTCAAGCATTGCTTTACGACGATCTCCAAATCCAGGAGCCTTAACAGCAGCAATCTTTAAACCTCCACGAAGTTTGTTTACTACCAAAGTAGCCAAGGCTTGACCTTCAACATCTTCAGCAATGATTAACAATGGCCGACCAGATTGTGCCACTGGTTCCAAAATTGGAAGGATTTCCTGTAAGTTAGAAATCTTTTTATCGAACAATAAAATGTATGGATTTTCTAAATCGGCAATCATTTTATCGGCATCGGTTACAAAGTAAGGAGAAAGGTAACCTCTGTCAAATTGCATACCTTCCACAACGTCTACATAAGTATCGGTACCTTTAGCTTCCTCAACAGTAATCACACCTTCTTTTCCAACTTTAGAAAAAGCTTGGGCGATTAAATCACCAATAGTGTCATCGTTGTTGGCAGGAATGGCAGCAACTTGCTTGATTTTTTCAGAAGAGTTTCCCACCTCTTCAGATTGTTTTTCCAAGTCGGCAGTAATAGCTTCTACAGCCTTATCGATACCGCGCTTTAAATCCATTGGATTGGCACCTGCAGCAACGTTTTTCAAGCCTTCTTTAACAATAGCTTGTGCTAAAACTGTAGCCGTAGTGGTACCGTCACCAGCCAAATCGTTGGTTTTGGAAGCAACTTCCTTAACCATTTGAGCTCCCATGTTTTCAAGCTCATCTTCAAGCTCAACTTCTTTGGCTACACTTACACCATCCTTGGTTACCTGTGGAGCTCCAAAAGAACGGCTAATGATTACGTTACGACCTTTTGGTCCTAAAGTTACTTTTACTGCATTTGCCAATGCATCCACACCGCGTTTTAAACCGTCACGTGCTTCTATGTCGAATTTTATATCTTTTGCCATAATAAATTCTTTTAAAATTTAATTTGAAATATTTTTAAACGTTAAACTCATTGAGAGCATTAATGGAATATATCGAAAAGAAATTAGACAATTGCAAGAATGTCACTTTCTCTCATGATCAAATAATCTTTACCTTCCAATTTAAGCTCAGTACCGGCATATTTTCCGTATAATACCATTTCACCAACTTGTACAGTCATAGGTTCGTCTTTGGTTCCGTTACCTACAGCAATAACTTTTCCTTTTTGGGGTTTTTCCTTGGCAGTATCAGGGATAATGATTCCTGAAGCTGTTTTAGTTTCTGCTTCTACAGGCTCAATAAGAACTCTGTCTGCTAATGGTTTAATGTTTAATCCCATTGGTAATATATTTTTATGATTAATTAAACTTGTTTTTCGAAATTGGAAGAAGCCAAAAATGTGCCAATTAAAAGTGACTGACAAACTTTCAGTAACAAAAAAATGCCAACCTTAAAGGTTGGCATTTTTTACGAATATATCTTCAGATATTATTGAGCTGAATCGTTGCTTACAGCGTTAGTTTCCTGAGTGTCTGCTGGCGTTGTAGTGGCAGGCGTGTCTTGAATTGGTTGTTCTACGGAAGTATCACTGTCAAGAGCTTTGGATTCCGTAACTCCGTTTCCACCACCAATGGCTACATTTGATAATAAAATAAGTGCCAATAGTACGGTTGCCAATCCCCAAGTACTTTTGTCCAAGAAATCGGTGGTTTTTTTAACACCTCCCAATTGTTGGGTACCTCCACCGCCAAAAGAAGAAGATAATCCGCCTCCTTTAGGATTTTGAACCATAATCACTACTACCAACAAAAATGCGATAAGCACTATAAGGACTAAAAATATTGTAAACATGCTTCTTATTCTTTAGTATTATTTTCTTGTAATTTTTTAACTGCTTTAATTTGGTCTGCAAAGAAACCACTTTTTTCTGGATATTTCAAACTTAAAATTTTATAAGATTGAATTGCCTTGTCATAATTTTTCTGTTCCAGATAAATTCGGGCCAAAGTTTCAGTCATTAGACCGTCATTTTGGTTGTCATCCTTTTTATGGTTAAGCTTAGGACTTGGACTGGCCTCTTTAGAGGGGACAATTTTAGGATTGCTGTTCAGGAATTTATCAATTAAATCCAATTTGCTGTCCATGGGCCTCGGTTTGGTTGCGGGCTCAGAGGGTTCAGAAACAGGAGGAGTTATTGATGCTTCTTCTTCTTCTTCAATAGTATCTTTTCTTTCAATAGGTTTAAAACTGGTTATCTTAAGCCATTCAGAAAAGGAGTGGGTTTCATTTTTTTCGAAATCCAAAGGTTTACCAATTTGAAGCTGTTCTTCTGGCGTTTGTTCTATATTCGCTGTGTCTACAGCTATAATTGGTGATGCTTGGTTTTCAGGAACGCTATTTTGGTAATTTGCGGTGTCGTCTTCATTAGTTTTTTCTTCAAATAGAAAAGGATCAAGGACACCTTCGGTATCTTTAATGTGCTGCTTTAGGGCATCGTCAATTAGGACACTTTTATTTACCGAAATATCACTTTCTTCATTAACATCCAATTGCTTGATATGTTCTGAATTCTGTTTGATTTGAAATGAAATCTCATTTTGGTTAAAAGCTTCGGAAGTAA
Organism: Mangrovimonas sp. TPBH4; assembly: GCF_001280505.1. GTDB lineage: Bacteria > Bacteroidota > Bacteroidia > Flavobacteriales > Flavobacteriaceae > Mangrovimonas_A. The sequence goes on along the minus strand of NZ_LBIO01000037.1, from coordinate 37,607 downwards.
TGTAATCAAATAGAATACTGCGGTCCGTCGTATAGGCTGCGGTAATTTTCAATTCTTGGTTATACTTAAAACTTTCGGTATGTTTCAAGCCTTTTAAATGCAATGCACGTGCCGCCTGAAAATAAGGGTATTCCTTAATCACAGCAGTGATGTCACTCAATTGCTCGGAAGTAAATTCCTGAGGGTGTTGAAGTAGATATGTAATATCCTGCAATTGCATAGGTTGAATTAAATTACCATTTAGCTAATGTAGCATTAAAAATGTCTTGTGTCAACCTTTCAAAAATTTCAGCAAAGGCAGTATCTCTAGTTCCTCCAATAAGTTGCGCTGTTGCTGGGTAATCATAGAAAAAGGAAAAACGCTGTTCAAGGTCACCTTCGGGGTTGTTTCTGTCATAAAAGCGCACATTCACTCCTATTGTCAGCCTGTTTTGGGCCGCTTTATTTTCGGCTGTGGCCGTTGTGGGAGAAATACGGTATTCGGTAATTTCACCTTCGTACACTAAATCACCTCCCGAGTTTACCAAGTCTAAACTGGTTTGGTTTAAAATTAAATCTTGAAGGGCAAGGGTAAAGTCCCTATCCAGGCCAGGTTCTACCAAAGCGGCATTATTTTGGAAATAATTTACCTGAAAAGTTTGTGTTCCCGCCGGAATGGAAGCTCCTGTAAATCCGTAGGATACTTTACAAGATATCATCACCAATGACAGGGCGCATAAGATGAAGTAGGTCAAAAATCTCATTATAGGTCGTATTGTTTTATTTTGCGGTACAAGGTGCGTTCGCTTATACCTAGTTCGGCAGCAGCCAATTTACGTTTTCCTTGGTGACGTTCAAGGGATTTTTTAATTAATTCCAATTCCTTGTCCTGTAATGACAACGTTTCTTCTTCATCAATTTCTTCCGCAAAATGGTATTTGTCCATTGGAGTTTCAGGAACATCGATAGGTTCGTGGGTTTTCTCTGGAATGGATAACACTTCCAAGTCTTCTATATTGCTTTCGTCGTCATCAGTATTACCGTAAATTTTGGAAATCAAGCCTTCATGATCCTTCTGAATATCTTGGACATTGCCATTTTTCATGAGCTCCATGGTCAATTTCTTCAAATCGTTCAAGTCACTTTTCATGTCAAAAAGTACCTTGTAAAGAATTTCCCTTTCGCTGCTAAAATCACTTTCGGATTTAGAAGTACTAATCACCGCAGGAAGATTGCTTCCACCACTTGGTAAATAATGTTGTAAAGCTTGAGCATTTAAGGTCCTGTTGTGTTCCAAAACCGAAGCTTGCTCAGCAACATTTCGCAATTGACGAATGTTACCGTTCCATCTGTATTTCTGCAACAAATTAATAGCATCGTCCGTAAGTTTTACGGTAGGCATTTTGTATTTCAGTGCAAAATCACTGGCAAATTTTCTGAACAATAAATGGATATCTTCTTTTCGCTCGCGAAGGGGTGGAATGTTGATTTCAACCGTACTTAAACGGTAATAAAGATCCTCACGGAATTTCTCCTTTTTGATGGCCTCGAACATATTCACGTTGGTAGCGGCCACAATACGGACGTTGGTTTTTTGGACTTTACTGGAACCCACTTTAATAAACTCGCCATTTTCTAAGACACGTAATAAACGCACTTGAGTGGTCAAAGGTAATTCTCCAACTTCATCAAGAAATATGGTTCCGCCATCGGCGACTTCAAAATAACCGCTACGGGTTTGGGTGGCTCCGGTGAAGGCGCCTTTTTCGTGCCCAAATAATTCACTGTCAATAGTCCCTTCTGGAATGGCACCACAGTTAACAGCAATATATTTTCCATGCTTTCTGTGGGAAAGCTGATGGATAATTTTCGGAATACTCTCTTTACCAACACCACTCTCTCCCGTAACCAATACCGAAATGTCCGTAGGGGCAACCTGTATGGCTTTTTCAATGGCACGATTAAGTTTAGGGTCGTTACCAATGATTCCGAATCGTTGTTTAATGGCTTGTACTGATTCCATTTATCTGTTAGATTTTAGAGTTAAGAGAAACGAATCAAAATATTTAAAGTGATATTGATTCCTTTCGCTTTGTTCTACTGTCTTTTATCTAATTATTTTCTGAATATCCTACAGCTTCTCCAATTAAGGTGGCGGAGGTACATTCAGTAATCTTTACATTTACAAAATCTCCTACTTGGTAGTTTTCTTTAGGGAATACCACCACGGTGTTTTGGCTGTTTCTTCCAGACCAGTGAGCGTCAGATCTTTTGGATTCTTTCTCAATCAACACTTCCTCAACTTTACCAAGATGTTGTTCGGTGCGGTACAAGGCGTGTTTTTGTTGCAATACTATGATTTCCTCCAAACGACGTTTTTTGGTCTCTGCAGGAACATCATCTTCCATTTTGCGCTCCGCCAAAGTTCCAGGTCTTTCGGAATACGCAAACATAAACCCGAAGTCGTATTTTACATATTCCATCAGGCTCAAGGTATCTTTGTGGTCTTCTTCAGTTTCGGTTGGGAACCCAGAAATCATATCTTGAGAAATGGCACAGTCTGGAATGAGTCTTTTGATGTTGTCAATCAATTCAAAATACTCTTCACGCGTATGCTGACGGTTCATTTCCTTTAAAATACGGTTACTTCCGCTCTGTACCGGCAAATGGATGTAATTACAGATGTTATTGTGTTTAGCCATGGCTTCAATCACATCCAAAGTCATGTCCTGAGGGTTGGATGTTGAAAAGCGGAAACGCATTTTTGGTTGTGCCGTGGCGCACATTTCCAAAAGGTTTGCAAAGTTAACGGCCGTGGCTTTTTGCATGTCTGAGGCCTTTTCGAAATCTTTCTTAAGTCCTCCACCATACCAAAGGTAACTGTCTACGTTTTGTCCCAAAAGCGTCACTTCTTTATAGCCTTTGCTCCATAGATCGTTGATTTCTTCCATAATACTCTGTGGGTCACGACTGCGCTCACGACCACGTGTAAAAGGAACGACACAGAAGGTACACATATTGTCACAACCTCTTGTGATAGATACAAAAGCAGTAACACCGTTGGAGTTTAAACGCACAGGAGAAATATCACCATAGGTTTCTTCTTTGGAAAGAATCACGTTAACGGCATTTCTTCCTTCATCCACTTCGGCAACAAGGTTAGGCAAGTCTTTGTAGGCGTCTGGCCCAACAACAAGGTCTACAATTTTTTCTTCCTCAAGGAATTTACTTTTCAAGCGTTCTGCCATACAGCCCAAAACACCAACTTTCATGTTTGGGTTGATTTTTTTTACGGCATTGTATTTTTCCAAACGTTTACGAACCGTTTGTTCTGCTTTGTCTCGAATGGAGCATGTATTTACCAAAACCAAATCGGCATCTTCAAGGTTTTGGGTCGTGTTAAATCCGTTTTTAGAAAGAATCGAGGCTACAATTTCACTGTCGCTAAAATTCATTTGGCAACCATAACTTTCAATAAACAGTTTTCGCTGGTTACCTTCCTTTTGTTCTAAAACAAGGCTTTGGCCCTGCTTGTTCTCATCTATAATCTTTTCCATATATAATACTGAAGCGTTCCGTGTTCATTAAGTGTGCAAAGATACGATTTATTTGTAATCTATGACAAGTTGACAGTGTTATTGTTAATTTTAATATGTTAATAATAAGCGCTATTTTTAACAGGTAACCAATTAATTAAATATGACTTTTTCAGAACTTCAATCTAGAATTAATGCTTCCAAACCATTGGATTTTGGCACTATCTTCAGTAATTGTATCGAGCTATTTAAAAAAGTATGGGTTCAAGGTCTCATCATGATTTTGATAACCATTGCTATGTTGGCACCCTTCTATATAATAATGTATCTGCCAATGGTGGCAATGGGTATTTGGAATCCGGAAGCTTTTCAGGATAATCAAGTAAATCCATTATTGATGGTTCCTTTTGTGGTGTTTATGTTGCTATTTGCTTTTTTTGCTATGGTCATTGCTTTTGGGCTTAAGGCATCCTTTTATCGTATTTGCAAGGCGAAAGATCTTGACTTGGTAGAAAAGGATGATTACTTCTATTATTTAAAGAAACCTTATTTGGTGAAAGTGGTAAAGTTGGCATTGATCAGTTATGGGATTTCCCTATTGGCTGCATTGTTATGTTTTTTGCCTATAATATATGTCATGGTGCCTATAACCCTAATGAATGTGATTTTTGCATTTAACCCAGAAATGGACGTTAGGGATATTGTGAAGTCCAGTTTTGATTTGGGAAATAAAAAGTGGCTCATCACTTTTGGATTAATTGTTATTTCAGGATTGTTTGCCGAAGTAATAGGGCTTGTGCTTTGTGGAGTTGGACTTTTGATAACGGCATCCTTTGCCTACTTGCCGGCATACTATATATATAAGGACAGTGTTGGTTTTGAGCCTCACGAATTACCTTTTGAATAGGCTATTTTCATTTGTTTTAGTTATAGTTGTAAAAGTCTGAATTTTTTCAGGCTTTTTTTTGTGATTCCAGAAAAATTGCGCAATATCTGGGGGTTAAAAAATGTTAAATTAGGATGATATATTTTTTTTGATATACATTTGTAGCCTTAAAATAAGAAAAATGGCAAAGAATTTAGTGATAGTTGAGTCCCCTGCAAAGGCCAAAACCATAGAGAAATTCCTAGGAAAAGACTTTAAGGTTGAGTCTAGTTTTGGACATATTGCAGATTTGCCTTCAAAGGAATTGGGGGTAGATGTTGATGGAGATTTTAAGCCAAAATATCTAGTGTCCAAGGATAAGAAAGATGTTGTTAAAAAACTGAAGACCTTAGCTGGGAAAGCAGAAACGATATGGTTGGCGAGTGATGAGGACCGTGAAGGGGAGGCCATTGCATGGCACCTTGCTGAGACTTTAAAATTGGATAAGGCCAAGACCAAGCGTATCGTATTTCACGAGATTACCAAGACGGCCATTCAAAAGGCGATTGAAAATCCAAGGGGTATTGATTACGATTTAGTAGATGCACAACAAGCGCGTCGTGTGTTGGATAGAATTGTGGGTTATGAGTTGTCTCCTGTTTTATGGAGAAAGGTAAAAGGAGGTCTTTCGGCGGGAAGAGTGCAATCAGTGTCTGTAAGATTGATTGTAGAACGCGAACGCGACATCCAAAACTTTACTGCGGAAGCGTCTTTTAGAATAGATGCTGAGTTTTCAAATGAAGATGGGCAAGTTTTCAAGGCAAAACTTCCGAAGAACTTCAGTACAAAAGAAGAGGCTTATGCCTTTTTGGAAGCCAATGTCAAAGCAGAGTTTAAAGTAGCTGATCTAGAGAAAAAGCCAGCCAAGAAATCACCGGCGGCACCATTTACTACGTCTACTTTGCAACAGGAAGCGGCTCGTAAATTATATTTTTCGGTAAGTAAAACGATGACCTTGGCACAGCGCCTTTATGAATCTGGGTTGATTACTTATATGAGAACGGATAGTGTGAACTTATCCGATGAGGCAAGAGCAGGAGCCCAAGCAGAAATTAATTCAGCTTACGGATCAGACTATAGTCAGCCAAGAAACTATAAAGGAAAGGCTAAAGGGGCGCAGGAAGCTCACGAGGCCATTCGTCCTACCGATTTTTCACGCCATTCCATTAGTGTAGATAGAGATCAAGATCGTTTATACGACTTGATTTGGAAACGTGCCATTGCTTCCCAAATGAGTGAAGCCAAGTTGGAGCGTACCAATGTAAAGATTAGTTCTTCTACTGATAGTCATGTGTTCACGGCTAATGGAGAGGTGATTACTTTTGACGGATTCCTGAAGGTATATTTGGAAGGAACCGATGATGAAGATATTGAACAAGAAGGAATGTTGCCAGCACTTAAGGTGAATGAAACACTCCTTAATAATTATATAACCGCCACCGAACGCTATACAAGACCACCAGCCCGTTATACCGAAGCTTCATTGGTGAAGCAATTGGAGGAATTGGGTATTGGAAGACCGTCTACCTATGCGCCAACCATTTCTACCATTCAAAATAGAAATTATGTTGAAAAAGGAAATATTGATGGAGTAGAAAGAGCTTATAGTCAGTTGAAGCTTCAAAACGGTTCGGTAAAGGAAAAAGCGCTTACTGAAAAAGTAGGTTCTGATAAAGGAAAATTGGTTCCCACTGATATCGGGATGATTGTAACTGATTTCTTGGTGAATCATTTCGAGACCATTTTGGATTACAACTTTACGGCAAAAGTTGAGGAAGACTTTGATGAGATTGCCGAAGGTAAAGTAGATTGGTCCAAAATGATGAAGGACTTCTACAAAGACTTTCATCCACAGGTGAAGGATGTCGAGGAAAACGCTGAGAGGGAATCTGGAGAACGTATTTTAGGTGTTGACCCTGCTACCGGGAAACAAGTGAGTGTACGTTTGGGGAAATTTGGCCCAATGGTGCAGATAGGAACTGTTGATGATGAAGAAAAACCACAGTTTGCTAGTTTGGCGCCAGACCAACAATTGAGTTCTATTACTTTTGAGGAGGCTATGGACTTGTTCCAATTGCCAAAAACTTTAGGTGAATTTGAGGGAGAAAGCATAGAAGTTAACAACGGACGTTTTGGACCCTATGTGAAATTTGGAAAATCTTTCGTATCCTTGCCGAAAGGAATGGATCCCTTGAGTGTGGAATTTGATGATGCGGTTGAGCTAATAAAGGAAAAGCAAAAGGCAGACGCTCCTATATATATGTATCAAGATTTACCGGTACAAAAAGGTAAGGGGAGATTTGGACCATATATTAAATGGAACAATATGTTTATCAATGTTAATAAAAAGTATGACTGGGATAACCTTTCAGATACTGACATTGTTGAACTAATTGAAGATAAAATTCAAAAGGAAAAAGATAAGCTTATCCACGATTGGAAAGAGGAAGGCATTAGAGTAGAGAAGGCACGATGGGGTAGGCATAATGTTATTAAGGGGAAGGTAAAGGTAGAATTGCCTAAAACCGTGGATGTTTCAAAAATGACTTTGGAAGAAGCCCAAGGCATTATAGAAAAGAATACGCCAAAGAAAAAAACTACTAGAAAAAAAACAGTAACCAAAAAGAAGTAATAGGAGTACCATAAATGAACTTTGATTTTCTAACCCCAATATCCGATGCTGTGCTAGCCCATGGCGAATTATTATCACAACAAGCACTAGGAAGAAAATTAAGGGTTCACTCCAAACAGAATGGCTTTCCAGATTTGGAAGGCGTAAAAATTGCCATTATTGGTGTTTTGGAAAACAGAAATGATGTCAATTTTATGGGGGAGATTGTTTCTTTTGATGCTGTTAGAACTTCGTTGTATAGTCTGTTTCCTGGAAATTGGTACACTACTATGGCCGATTTAGGAGATATTCTTCCTGGGGAAAAGGTTGAGGATACCTATTTTGCTTTACGAACCACCGTAGGTATGTTGTTAGAAAAGCAAATCATACCTATTATATTGGGAGGTAGTCAGGATTTAACCTATGCCAACTATAGGGCCTATGATAATTATGCGCCTATGGTCAATATTGTAAATGTGGATAGCAATTTTGATTTGGGAGATGCCTCGCTTCCTATTAAGAACAACAGCTTTTTGGGTAAGATAATATTGGAAGAACCTTTTAATTTGTTCAATTATTCTGCTGTAGGTTATCAAACCTATTTTAATTCGCAGGAGGAAATTGATCTTATGGAGAAGCTTTATTTTGAAGCCTATCGTTTGGGGGAGATTTCCAATAATATAAGTTTGGTAGAACCGGTGATGCGAGATGCTAATATCGTTAGTGTCGATTTAAAATCGGTGAAAGCCTCAGAACTTGGTTCAAATCAACGGTATTCTCCAAACGGATTGGATGGAAAGGAAATTTGCGCAGTTTCCCGATATGCAGGTATCAGTAACAAGGTGACCTCGTTTGGAATATATGAGTATAGACCGTCTAGTGACGATAGCGTGACGGCTATGTTAATGGCGCAAATGATATGGTATTTCGTCGAAGGTGTTAACTGTAGGGTGAAGGATGATGATTTTAAGAGTGATGTTAATTATCAGAAATTCAATGTGTTGGTAGAAGATGATGAGCTTATTTTCTTTAAAAGCATCAAAACTGGACGTTGGTGGATAGAAATACCTTTTTTACCAAATGTTAATAATAAATTGAAAAAGCATACGTTATTACCTTGCATGTACGAAGATTATATTGAAGCTACTCAGGGCAAAATACCGGAAAGATGGTATAAAGCCTATAAAAAGAATAGTTTTTAGTATATTTACTTTTTGATTTTTTTAACACTTTATCATCGATGAAATGCAAAGTTTATAGGATGAAATGCAAAAAAAATCAAAAAAAAATTGGTTTTTTGAAAATATATAGATATGTTTACAGCCTTTAAAAAAATACGCTCAGTGTTTTTTTGAAAAAAAATATAATTACAACTAAATAATTTAACCTCGAGTTTCTATGAATATGAAGAAGTTTGCTTTATTAACCGCTGTATTGGCTCTATTACACAGTTGTAGCTCTGGTGACAGAGGAGAACTGGTAGGAGTTAAAGGAAAGAAATGGCATCCTGAAAAACCTTATGGTATGACCCTTGTTCCGGGAGGAGCATTCATCATGGGTAAATCGGATGATGATCTGGCGGGTGTACAAGATGCACCAACCAAAACGGTGACCGTAAGGGCCTTTTATATGGACGAAACTGAAATCACTAACAGTGAGTATCGTCAGTTTGTGAATTGGGTACGTGACTCAATCGTAAGAACCAAGTTGGCGATCCTAGCCGATGAAATTGGTAAAACACCAGATGATGGTGGTATTGGAGAGTTTGCATTTAAAGATGCAGATACTGCCGATATGAGTGTGTACGAAAAGTACATGTTGGATAACTATAGTGGTTTAGGTCCAACAGGATATGAAGGTAGAAAACTTAATAAGGATGTAGACCTTATTTTGGATACTAACGACTATCCTGATGAATACTACGCCGAGGTAATGGATACCATGTATCTACCTATCGAGGAATCCTATAATGGACAACGTACTTGGGACGTAACCAAGTTCAAGTTCCAATATACTTATATGGATATCGAAAAGGCTGCAAAAAACAGAAACCTTAGAAGAAGTGATGTACTTATTACTGATGAGGTTGCTGTATATCCGGATACTACCGCTTGGATTCGTGATTTTGCCTATTCATATAATGAGCCAATGCACAATGACTATTTCTGGCATGATGCTTATGGAGCGTATCCAGTAGTTGGAGTGTCTTGGAAACAAGCAAATGCATTCTGTCAATGGCGTACTATTTATAAGAATGGTTACCAAAAATCTAGAGGTAAAGCTCAGGTAAATAAATTCAGATTGCCATCTGAAGCAGAGTGGGAATACGCCGCTAGAGGTGGTCTTCAAGGAGCAACTTTCCCTTGGGGTGGACCTTACACCAAAAATGATAGAGGATGCTTTATGGCAAACTTTAAACCATTACGTGGAGACTATGCAGCAGATCAAGCTTTGTATACTGTTGAAGCGGATGCTTACGAGCCAAACGATTACAACCTATATAACATGGCAGGTAATGTGTCAGAATGGGTGCAAGGATCTTATGACCCAGCTTCATACGAGCATTTCTCAACCATCAACCCTAATGTAAATGATGCTGCTAACGAACGTAAAGTAGTACGTGGGGGGTCTTGGAAAGATGTTGCATACTTCTTACAGGTGAGCTCAAGAGATTATGAGTACGCAGATTCAGCAAGAAGTTATATCGGATTTAGAACCGTACAGGATTATATGGGAACTGAAGTAACCAATAATTCACACTAATCAAAACAATAAAATTTAATCTATTATTTAACCTACTTAAGTAATAATACATATTAACTTAAACTAAAAACAAAAATTATGGCACAGTCAAAAGCAGGTAAGCGTTTTATGAACATGGCTTACGGATTAGGAGCATCAATCGTAATCATTGGAGCACTTTTTAAGATTACTCACTTCGAATTAGGACCACTTACTGGTAACGTAATGTTAACTATCGGTCTTGTATCAGAAGCAATTATTTTCGCGATTTCAGCATTCGAACCAGTAGATGACGATTTAGATTGGTCTTTGGTTTACCCAGAATTGGCAGGTGGTAAGTCTTCACCAAAAGCTAAGAAAGAAGAAGCTAAAGATGCTGAAGGTCTTTTATCTAAGAAATTAGACAACTTATTGAAAGAAGCTAAAATTGATGGTGAACTTATGGCAAGTTTAGGAAACAGCATCAAAAACTTCGAAGGAGCTGCTAAAGGAATCAGCCCAACAGTAGATTCTATCGCTGCAACTAAAAAGTATGGTGAAGAGTTGTCTCTTGCTGCATCTCAAATGGAGTCTTTGAACAGCCTTTACAAAGTACAATTAGAGAGCGTTAACCGTCAAGCGACAATTAACGAAGAAGCAGTAGAAAACGCAGCTAAACTTAAAGAACAAATGCAATCTTTGGCTTCTAACTTGTCTTCACTTAACGGTGTTTACGGTGGTATGCTATCTGCTATGAACAAAAACTAATTAGTTTTTTAGTCTAGAATTTTAAACAATTAACAACACAAAAAACTAATTAGAAATGGCAGGAGGAAAATTATCTGCAAGGCAGAAAATGATTAACTTGATGTATTTGATCTTCATTGCGATGTTAGCATTGAATATGTCAAAAGAAGTACTTTCGGCTTTCGGTTTGATGAATGAAAAGTTGACCGAATCCAACGAGGCTTCTACTGAGAGAAATACACAGTTCATGAATGGTTTGGCGGCTAAGGTTGACGAACAACCAGCAAAGTATAAGCCTTTAAAAGCTGCTGCTGATCAAATTGATCAATTAGCAACTGGTTTGGATGCTTACATAACCAATCTTAAAACTGAAATGACCGCTAAGTTGGACGATCCTACTGAGTATGAGTCAATGGATAAAGGAGACTTCTTGGATAACCTTTGGTTTAAAGGTGATAAATTGAAACCAGAAGGAGAAGAATTCAAAGCTAAAATTGCTGAATTTAGAGATGGTGTGGTAGCTGTTTTGGAAGCAAACCCTATGACGGCTTCTATGGCGCCATCTGTTAAAGAGAAATTTGCTACTGAAGATGTAAAAAGAGGTGCTGGAACTGTAGAATGGTTAAGCCACAACTATAAAGGTTTCCCATTGGTAGCGTCTTTAACTAAATTGACTCAGATGCAAGCTGACGTTAAAACTACTGAAACTGAAGTATTACAGTCTATGTTAGGTGAGCAGCTTAAAGTGGAAGCTTCTTTAACAAACTTTGACGCTATTGTTGTACCGGACAAAACTGCTTTCTTCTCAGGAGAAGAGTTTACAGGTAGAATCATCTTGGGTAAAAATGACAAAACGTTAAGAGCTGATAAAGTAATCATCAACGGTAAAGAATTACCTGCTGAAGCTATGCAAGCTGGACAAACTATGTTGAAGTTTGCTGCTGGTAATGTAGGTGAGCAAACAATTGAAGGTGAGTTCCAATTTAAAGAAGGAGATTCTATTATCTCTATTCCAGTAAAGAGTACTTACGCAGTTGTACCTAAACCAAACTCAGCAACAATTTCTGCTGACAAGATGAATGTTGTATACCGTGGTGTTGTAAACCCAATGACAATTTCTTTCGCTGGCGTGCCAGATAACAAAGTAACAGCGTCTGCTACAGGTTTATCTAAGGGATCTGGTGTTGGTAAATACAACATGAAGCCAGGTTCTGGTAGAGAAGTTACTATCAACGTTTCTGGAACTTTACCTGATGGTACTAAAGTTAGTGATAAGGCTACTTTCCGTATTAAGGATATCCCTGCACCTACTGGTACTATTCGTGGAGAAGATGGAGTTGTTCCAATGCAACGTAACGGTTTAGAAATTTCTTCTGTTGGTGCTAAGTTGGATGATTTCGATTTCGATTTACCATTAAGTGTTTCTGGATTCAAGTTCAAAGTACCAGGGCAACCAACAATTACTGTTAACGGTAACAAATTAAATGATAGAGCTAAATCTGCGTTGCGTAAAGCTAAGCGTGGAGATGCTGTTCAAATATTTGATATCAATGCTAAGATTACCAACAACTCATCATACAAGTTGAAAAAGGTATCTCCAGTAATTATCGAATTAACAAACTAAGATATTTTAGTTAGACAACAAACGTTTTATACGTAGAGACTCAGAAGTCCCAAACATTAAATGATTTAAGATGAAGATTAAGAATATTTTATTAACCGTTTTAGGAGTTGTTGCAACAACTGGGGCATTTGCTCAGGCAAATATCCTTAACGCTAAAACACCAGACCAAATAGGAGTTAAAACAGAAGCTCAACTGGCATTGGATCATGACAGACCTTTAGAGTATGGTTATGTAGATGACAGAGATATTTTGTTTTCAAAAATGACCTGGGAAAGAATCGTTTTAGATGAGCGTGCCAACTTCCCGCTTTACTACCCTGTAGATACTAACAACATTGGTAGTAACAGACGTTCTTTGTTTGATGTAATCATGAAGAATGTAGCAAATGGTAATATTGAAAATGTTTATGCTGACTCTTATTTCACTGAAAAGCGTACGTTGAAAGATTTGGAAGGAGCCTTGAAATTGGTAGATACTACAGATCTAGGTTTTGAGCAATACAATGCAGAAGGTATCGTAGATCCTCAATACATTAGAAAAAGAGAAATCTCTTCTTATGATATCAAGGAATACCGTATCAAAGGATTGTGGTATTTTGACAAAAGACAAGGTGAATTGCGTTACAGACTTTTAGGTATCGCTCCGGTTTGTCCAGATGTTAACTTTATTGACGCAGAAATTCCTGATTTAGTTGAATTGTTTTGGGTATTCTTCCCAGAAGCTAGAACTGTTTTGCACGAAGCAAAATCGTTTAACAACAAAAACAGTGCTGTGCCAATCTCTTTCGATCACTTGTTGAATTCTAGACGTTTCAATGGCTTTATGTATAAAGAAGAGAACGTTTATGGAGACAGAGAGGTGAAGGAGTATATTGCTGACAACGCATTAATGCAACTTTTGGAGTCTGACCGAATCAAAGAGAAGATTCGTAATTTCGAACAAGATATGTGGTCTTACTAAGGTAAATCACGATCAAATAAAAGAAAAAGCCCACTTTTGAAGTGGGCTTTTTCTTTTTTATAGTTTGTAATTATTTTCAGGATATTAATTTTGTAGTTATGAATGTAGATTATTTTGTAGTAGGTTGTGGATTGGCGGGTATTGCATTTTGCGAACAATTGCGTCAACATAATAAAACCTTTTTGGTGTTCAACAATGAGTCGCAACAGTCATCAAAAGTAGCGGCAGGGGTCTATAATCCTGTTATTTTAAAGCGGTTTTCCGAAGTTTGGATGGCTAGGGAGCAATTGGATTTGGCATTACCTAAATATAAGGACTTGGAAGGACTCTTGGGCACGCAAATAGATTTTTCAATTCCAATTCACAGGCGGTTTTCTTCAATTGAAGAACAAAACCTTTGGTTTTCTGCTTCAGATAAACCTGCATTGGAGGCTTTTTTATCGACTACTTTGGTTAAAAATCATAATGACGAAATCAAAGCGCCTTTTGGTTTTGGTAAGGTATTGCATACAGGACGAGTTGATACCAACAAGCTCATTGATGGCTATATAGCGTATTTGTTGACGATGAACCAACTTATTTCCGAAGCTTTTAATTATGGCACCTTGGAAATCAACTCAAATTCGTTTCAATATCATGAGCATACAGCTAAAAACATTGTATTCTGTGAAGGCTTTGGTATAAAGTCCAATCCTTATTTCAACTATTTACCATTAAATGGCACTAAAGGGGAGACCATAACCATTAAGGCGCCCAATCTTAACTTGGATGTTATTTTGAAGGGATCTGTGTTTTTATTGCCAGAAGGAAATGATGTTTATACGGTTGGAGCAACTTACGATTGGAAGGATAAAACCAATCAACCCAGTCAAGCGGGACGAGAGGAATTGGTAGCGAAAGTAAAGGAATTAATTAATTGCGAATTCACAGTAATAGATCAAGAAGCAGGAATACGGCCAACGGTAAAGGATAGACGTCCTTTGGTTGGTGCACATCCAGAACACTCAAACATGTATGTTTTAAATGGTTTGGGGACGCGCGGCGTTATGATTGCACCTTATGTAGCTGAGCAGCTCTATGGATCCATTGAAAACAACAAAGCTCTAAATCCAGAGATAGACATTAAGCGGTTTTCTTCTTAGCCCATTCTTTATCGTAATGCATAAAAATATTGATCCAAATATTTCTGGACAAGCGCATGATAATGGGATAAAAGGCTATCATCGTCCCTACAATCGCGATAAAGGCGGTTTTTAAGGTCGTTCCAAGAATGAGATAGCTTATCACAAAGGCGGCCACGGCAAAGGCTATACCTACGGCATAGCTCACATACATGGATCCATAAAAAAATGAAGGCTCCAATCTGTATTTTGTACCGCAGTGTGAACACTTATCATGTATTTTTAGGGTATCGGTGATGATGTACGGATTTTTGTTGACGTACATGGATTCTTCTTGACACTTTGGACAAGATCCCGTAAATATGCTATACAGCTTAGTCCCTTTTTTTATCATGGATTTATAGTGTATTTTTGCGTTTTCTATCGAATTGTAAAGTTACGTTTTATAGAATGATTAATTGTAACAAAAGTCACTAAATGCTCAATATCCATAACCTCTCTATTTCGTTTCAGGGCGAATATTTATTTGAAGAAATCACCTTTAAACTCAATCCTGGGGATAGGGTTGGTTTGATTGGTAAAAACGGGGCTGGTAAATCTACCATGCTCAAGATTTTGTCTGGGGATATGGAGCCTGATTTGGGGCAAATAGCTTCCGATAAAAATTTAAGCATTGGATTTTTAAGACAGGACATAGATTTCATCCAAGGAAGGACAGTTTTGGAAGAAGCCTATGAAGCGTTTCGGGAGATTAAGGCCTTGGAACGGAAATTAGAGAAGATCAACCTAGAAATGGCAGAGCGTACCGATTATGAAAGTGAAAGCTATCACCAATTGATGGTCGATCTAAATGAAATTCAGCATCAATATGAAATCTTGGGAGGTTACAATTATCAAGGTGAAACCGAAAAAATTCTTCAAGGTTTAGGTTTTAAAAGGGAGGACTTTAATAAACTTACGGATACCTTTTCCGGAGGATGGCGTATGCGTATTGAATTGGCCAAGTTGTTACTTCAAAACAATGATATTTTACTTCTGGATGAGCCTACCAACCACTTGGATATTGAATCCATTATTTGGTTGGAAGGATTTTTAAAGGGCTATTCCGGTGCCGTAGTGATTGTATCCCACGACAAAATGTTCTTGGATAATGTAACCAATCGTACTATTGAAATCTCCTTGGGACGAATCTACGATTACAATAAGCCTTATTCAAAGTTTTTAGTGCTTAGAAAGGAAATCAAGGAACAGCAGTTAGCCTCACAAAAAAATCAGGAGAAACAGATTCAGCAAACCGAAAAACTGATTGAAAAATTTAGGGCCAAGGCTTCCAAAGCTTCCATGGCACAGTCTCTGATCAAGAAATTGGACCGAATGGAGCGAATAGAGGTAGATGAAGATGACAATAGCGTGATGACCTTAAATTTTCCGGTGTCCATTACCCCAGGTAAAGTGGTAGTTGAAGCTGAAAATATATCCAAGAATTATGGTGACTTACAGGTTTTAAATGGCATCGACTTAAGTATTGAAAGAGATTCCAAAACGGCTTTTGTTGGGCAGAATGGTCAGGGTAAATCTACCTTGGCTAAAATTATTGTTGGGGAAATAAAGCACGAAGGGCATTTAAAGTTGGGGCATAACGTGCAAATAGGGTATTTTGCTCAGAACCAAGCAGAATATCTGGACGGCAACAAAACAGTTTTGGATACCATGATTGATGCTGCTAATGAGTCCAATAGAAGTAAGGTAAGAGACATTTTGGGATCGTTCTTGTTCCGTGGTGAGGAGGTTGATAAATATGTGAGAGTGCTTTCCGGAGGGGAACGAAACCGTTTGGCGCTGGCAAAATTGTTACTGCAACCCTTGAATGTGTTGGTTATGGATGAGCCCACTAACCATTTGGACATTAAATCCAAAAATGTTTTAAAAGAAGCATTAAAGAAGTTTGAGGGAACTTTGATTTTAGTGTCTCACGACCGTGATTTTCTTCAAGGGCTTACAAATAAGGTGTACGAATTCAAAGATCAAAGAATCAAGGAGTATCTGGGAGATATCGATTTCTATTTAGAGCAACGCAACGTGGAGAACCTTAGGGAAGTTGAAAAACGCGATGTTATCAAAGAGCAACCAAAGGAAACCAATAAGCAATCATACCAAGACCAAAAGAAGATGAAAGCTTTGGCCAACAAGTTGAGCAATACCGAAGCTAAAATTAGTCAACTGGAAAAGGAAATCAAGGCTATTGATGCCGAACTTGCTATAAATTATGATGCCTTAGTGGCAGACCCTAGTTTCTTTGAGAATTATCAAGCCAAAAAGGACAAATTGGATACTCTCATGTTGGATTGGGAAACAATCCACGAGGAGTTGGATAGTTTTAACTAAAAGACATTCACTTAAAATTTAGTTGTTTAAAATCGTTTCTAAATCTGTAACTTACAGAATGGAAACATACTTCTTTCAATGTCCATATTGTTGGCAGCAAATATCTGTTGTAGTGGACAAGTCTATTCACAATCAAAATTATATTGAAGATTGCGAAGTCTGTTGTAATCCCATGTTGTTGGAAATCAAGATTCAAAATTTTGACATATTTTACTTTCAAGTAAGTGAGCTTTAATAAGTAAGAGTTTATAAAATATGTTGATTTTCAATGTCTTTATCAGTATTTCTTTTTAGTTGACTATGTATTTCGTCGAAAAAAATTTGCATTTCAACGAATTAAGATTATATTCGTTAATGTAACTTTTTTCTTGCTTCAAACTTATCATTATGAAAACGCTCAAACTATCATTTCTGTTCTGTTTAATTAGTGTATTGTCATTTGGCGCAATTTCGGCCAAAGAAAAAGCAGCTCTTGTGGCATTAAATGCTTCCACCCAAGGAGAGCATTGGTTTAAAAAATGGAATCTCAATGCACCAGTATATACTTGGTGTGGTGTGATCATTGAGGACGATAAGGTGGTTGAGTTAAATTTAGATTCCAATAACCTTTCGGGGACACTTCCAGAGATGTTTGGAGACTTGATTCACTTAAGAAAAATTAGTTTTTTTAGAAACGCTATCACCGGAAAGATTCCTTCATCCATAGGGAACCTAACGGAACTAAAAGTAATGAACATAGCTTTTAATCAATTGAACGGAACACTGCCAAGTTCCATTGTAAATTTAAAATCCTTGGTGTCGTTGCAGTTGTTTATGAATAGAATTGAAGGTGAGATCCCTCGTCAGATAGGAAACTTGGCCAATTTAGAATATTTGGAATTATATAATAACCACATAGAAGGAACGATTCCAAAATCCATAGGTAAACTTACCAAACTAAAAGAGCTTTTAATTAGCAGTAATAAAATTACCGGAAACCTTCCGAAGGAAATTTCAGGGATGGCATCACTAAGAGTATTGAGTGTCTTTGATAATCAAATGTTAGGGATTGTCCCAAAGTCAATTGGTAAGTTAACAGGTTTGGAAGAATTGGTATTGGCCAATAATGCTTTTTATGGTGATTTGCCAAATGAACTTGCTAGCTTGGTAAACCTGAAAGTTTTGCTCTTAGGAAACAACGCTTTCAAGGGAGATTTGGCGGCTTTGGAAAAAAACTTTCCAAAAATGAAAAATTTTGATGTGCACAATACTGAGGGTAGAGGAGTGATAGTAACCTTGGACCCAGAAGATTAAAATAAGCCCATAATAATTGTGTAGCTCCCGGCAAGAAATTGTTGGGAGTTATTTTTAAAATATGCTTTGTATTCTCAAAAAACGTCTTATATTTGCAGCACGATATCGCGGGATAGAGCAGTAGGTAGCTCGTCGGGCTCATAACCCGAAGGTCACTGGTTCGAGTCCAGTTCCCGCTACAAAGCTTAAAGCTGTTAAACTGAACGGATTGTGTATTCACAATCCGTTTTTTTTATGCAGTCAGCTATGCGGTTTTTGTTTGAAGTACACGATGCAGTACACGATTTTAGTATGAAATTGAACTACAATGAACCCAAAATCTTCACAGGAGGCGTCAAGGTTTCCGAATGGAGTAAACTATCCAAAAAAGAGCAGAAAGATGCTCTTAAAAAGGACTGGTACGTCTATTATTCTTACCGAGATCCCGAGACGGGAAAGTTGACCCGACAAACAAATTTGAAAGGAGATGCAAATTTTCAGAAGACAAAAAGGAATAGGTTAAAAATCCTAACACAAATAAAAGCGACTTTGGAGAAGGTTCTGGAGGCAGGATATAATCCCTATGCAGAGGACAATTCCAAGGTAAAGGACAGGCTTCTTAGCAAAGAACCGAAAGTCGTTGAGATGGCACGAGTAGAGGCTAAAACTGATAGTCGCAATAATGACCATAAGATTGCTCCAGAGATTTCCAATAAAGTTACCGAGGTAGCTGCTAGTAAAGCCAATCATAAAGTTGAAGGTATACAGGAGGAGGCAGAAAATGTGATGACGCTAGGGGAGGCCTTCAAGCTTGGTTTGGAAACTAAGCAAAAGGTTCTCAACGCAACTTCCTACCCTAAGTTCAAGAGTCGTATCAACAGGTTAAAGAGCTGGTTACAGGAAAATGGGATCACAGAAGAGTCTTCCATTAACCTAGTGACTAAAAAGATCGTAATAAATTACCTTAATGATGTCCTTCAACGTACAAGTCCAAGGAACAGAAATAATGCCCGTGTTGATCTAAGCTCTTTGTTTCAGGTTCTAGAGGACAATGAAGTAATAGCTGGCAATTTTGTTAAGAAGATCAATGTCCTTAGCGCTAAGCCTATCCGAAATAAGACCTATAAGCCACAAGAGAACAAAGAGATTTATGCCTACCTTGAAAAGGAGGATCCTATTCTATCCTTGTTCATTAAGTTTGTTTCCTATAACTTCCTTCGTCCCATAGAAGTTTGTAGGTTGAAAGTAAAGGATCTGGACGTGGAGGACAAAAAGTTGTATGTAAAGGCGAAGAATAAGCCTGTTAAGACAAAAATTATCCCAGCCAAACTTCTGAAAGACCTTCCCGACCTAACGAAGATGGATAGAAATTCCTTCCTATTTACTCCTGACAGAATTGGAGGGGAATGGGACACTACGGAAGTCAATAAGCGAGATTATTTTACAAAAAGATTTAAAAAGGTCAAGGATCATTTTGGCTTAGATGGGAACTATGGACTTTATAGTTTTAGGCATACTTTTATTACTATGCTTTACAGGGAACTTAAAAAGAACTTTAGTACTTATGAGACCAAATCCCAATTAATGCTTATTACAGGCCATTCAACTATGGAAGCACTAGAGAAGTATTTAAGGGATATCGACGCAGAACTACCAAAGGACTACTCTAACCTAATTAAGGTATAATTTAATCCTTACTAATTATGTGTCTCTTTTTTTGACCTGAAAGGATTTAGGGGTAATGTGAATAAACAATAGTTGTTTTAGGTGGGTTAGAAGTGGATAAATTATAATTTCGCCCGACCTAAATCAATATTGTATGGCATATTTTAATAACATCAACCTAAAGGATGAATCTGGTAGTAAAAAGGCATTAGAGTTAATTGAGGAGCTCGAAGATTTTGATGAGCTTTTAGTTGGGGAGGGATACTTTCAATGGGAAAACTCGGCAAGGATAGTAGTATCTGATGAAATTTTTCAAAATCAAGTTGTCCCCTTAAAGCGCCAGCTAACACCCGTAAAAGAATTGCGGGATGAGTTCTATGAGTTTATTGTAACAAGATGGAAGATTTTTATTTCAGAGGACTATAATGATTTTTTACGTGAATGGGACAAAGCCGTGTTTGGAAAAGATGCACTAGAGCTCAGGAAATATGCAAGTGGACTATTTCTTGATATTATGTCTGTATTAAAACCAGAAGGGTTTGATAAGGTCGTCCAGACGGTGAATAGTGAGGGGGATGTTGTGTCGTATACACAAGCCAAGTTTGAGTACCTTTATTATCACAGAAATGCCTTAAAGAGGGCGTTGGCGACTAAAGATATGGTTGTCCCATTTCTATGTGGTGATCTAGAGTATTTCACAGAGGAGTTAATTCTTCAAAATTTAAATATTCGAACTGTAGTCAACTTCGAGACACATTTAAAAATATTACTTAATCTTAATAGGCAGTTCAAATTCGAAGAAGATAATTACTTTTCCAAGGCAGCGGAATTAAAGCGGAAATATGAAGAAGGCTATATGGATCTGTTTAATGACTTTGAGTTTTTCCGTTTTGTCTACAATAAGATAACTTCATTTAGGGAGTATCCAGAGATGTACATTCAGGCCTTTTTTCTTGCTATGGCAGGAAAAGGATATCTCGAAGAGAGTAAGCCAAAGAGCTACCTTAATTTCGTTAAAAAGGAGTTTGGAGTGGAGCTTATTCGGGTTCTAAAACCTAAGGAACATTTGAACAGAAAATATTATGAAAGGGTTCAACTTTTAACCACCGAAATCGAGAAATACGAAGCCTCAATGGAGGGTAAATCGGCTTTTTGATATAGAAATGCCCTTTTTTGATATAACTTTTCTGTTTTTTGATATAGAATGTAATACAGTTTTTTAGCCCTCTTCTGGGGATGCTCATAATTTGCAAGTGTTAACCAATACCTGTAAATTATGAACAGTATTACTATTAAAAGGAAAGCAGATCGAGTAAGGAGGCTTTCGGTGCTCAGCACCTTTATCCTTACAAAAGAAATTCAAGTGAAGCAAAGTAGCGGTAAAGCAGCCCTACTTTTCTTTAGACTACAAATTTATATATGCCGCCTATGGATCCGTATGGTCTATAGGCGGCATTCTTATTTATTAACCCAAATTAAACTTTAATCAACTATGAAAAAATTTATGATTAATGTGCGAGTAACTAGCACACAAATGGACGGTATAGAACAAATGAGGCATGCCAAAAAACAAACTGTTTCTGAATACATCAGAGGCTTGATCGATCAAAATATGCTTAATCCTAAAAAACTTAAGAATTATGAAAGATCCTAATGTTACATTGGATAAGCATTTTGATCTTTTGCATGAGATCGAAAGGGAAGAGAAAGCCCTAAGGGATAAATCATCGCAACATGGTTGTTTTATCGTAAAGTCGGGAAATGAATGGATAGAGGACGCTAAACAGCGTCCCATTCCAAACATGCTGTTTAGTGAATTTTGGTATGAAAGGGAAGTCAGCGTTTTGTTTGCCGACACCAATGTTGGTAAATCTATATTGGGAATGCAAATTGCTGACAGTATAAGTAGGGGCATTGCCATAGATGGGTTTCAAATAGAGACTTCCACTAAAAAAGTAGCCTATTTTGATTTCGAGCTTTCCGATAAACAGTTTGAAAAGCGTTACTCTAAAGACTATACCGATCATTATAAGTTTCACGACAATTTTCTTCGAGCCGAGATAAACCCAGAAACAGAGATCCCTAAGGAATTTGTAACCTTTGAAGATTACTTGTGCCATTCGTTCGAAACCATGATCCAAAACCACGGAGCAGAAGTTCTCATCATAGATAACATCACTTATCTAAAGAGTGACAATGAGAGAGCTAAGGATGCTTTGGCCTTGATGAAGCATTTAAAAGCTTTAAATAGGAAGTATGGGGCGTCAATTTTGGTATTGGCGCATACTCCCAAACGAACCGGGTTCAACCCTATCACCAAGAATGATCTTGCAGGAAGTAAAATGCTTATGAACTTTTGTGATAGTGCCTTCGCCCTTGGAGAAAGTACCATGCTCCCATCTTATAGGTATATCAAACAAATAAAGCAGCGGAATACAGAACAGATCTATCATGGAGAAAACGTTGCCGTGTGTGAGATCGTTAACCCGCATAACTTTTTGAAGCTCGAACTAAGGGAATTTGGATCTGAAACAGACCATTTGAAGCAGTTAAGCGCAAGTGATATGTCTGAGAGGGATGAAGTTATAAAAAAGCTTAAAAGCGAAGGACTTGCGAACACCAAAATTGCGGAACAGCTGGGTGTGAGTGAAGGAACAATTAGAAATACAAACAAAAGATTAGGCCTATAAAACTTTGGCAAACGCATCCACTGTATATGAAATAAGTCAATTGCTCCCTAAAGAGGAGCGAATGCGGCTATTCAATATGCTCAAGGATGAGTTGCGGCCAGAAGAAGTGTCTCCTAAGATAAAGAAGATGAAAAAGCGAAAAACAATCGACTATACCGAGGAGGATGCTTTGGCCTACCTATTTAATGCACTTAAAATTTAATGAGAAAAAAAATCGTAACGTTCGTAACATTCGTAACCCTTACGAATATTACGAACGTTACGAGCATTACGATTAAACCAGTTTAGAATTATGAACTATAGATATTATTTAGACCGATCAAGTAAAAAGTTTCCATGTCCCAACTGTCAGAAAAAGACCTTTGTAAGGTATATGGACGCTATTGAAAACAATTATTTAGAAGCCAATTTTGGACGTTGTGACAGAGAAAGTAAATGTGGATACCATAACAAGCCAGATGGGAACCAGCGAATTATTTCGCCTCATGCTGGCACTTTTATTCGGCCAGAGGCTTCTTTCCATAATGAAGATAGTTTACATATAGGCGGTAACGACTTTAATGGGAACCACTTCATAAGGTACTTACAAAAGTTCTATGATAGGGAAACTATCATAGCCGCTATTGAAAAATTTCGCATAGGGAACTCCAACCATTGGGCAGGAGCTACGGTATTCTGGCAAATAAATGAAAAGTTGCAAATATGTGCAGGGAAGGTAATGCTTTACGATCCTATAACGGGTAAGCGTGTAAAAGATCCTTACCCTCATATTAACTGGATGCACAAGGTTTTGAAATTAGATAGGTTTGTGCTCCAGCAATGCTTGTTTGGGATCCATAATTTAGGTTTACATCCAGAAGGAAGTACCGTCTGTATTGTAGAGTCTGAAAAGACCGCAATCATAATGAGTATAAGGTATCCTCAATTCTTATGGTTGGCAACTGGATCTAAGTCCAATTTTAAGCATGAGTTATTAAAGCCTTTGAAAGGGTACCATGTCATTGCCTTTCCAGATAAGACAGAGTTCGAAAACTGGAGTAAAAAGGTAGAGGTAATGACGAAACGAGGCCTGTCAATCAGGGTGAATCCTTTTTTGGAGCATAGAGGTTTGGAAGAGGGAGCAGATTTGGTGGATTTTTTTGCACAAAAGGAAGCGGCATAAAGTTTTGTTGTGTTTTTAGATGTTGGGTTCTTTTTCTTGTGTTTTTGGGTACAAATGTAACCACTGCAACGGTTCAGCAACGGTTCAGCAACGGTTCAGCAACGGTTCGGCAACGGTTCGGCAACGATCGTTGCAACGGTTGGGAAGTGGTTTGCAACGGTTATTTTTAGTAAATTTAGTCCATGTGTTTTCATACAAGTACTTGGCATGAGCCAGAATATTTGGAAAAGGATTTTAAGGTGAAACTGGCCGACGAAAACATTCGTCCATATTTTAAGCAACCTCATTATCACCACAACGGCTTTTCCCATCCCAACATGTTGGTCATCCCACAAGAAAACTCGGCCGTCTTGGCTCCTGGGGTTTGGGGGATCGTTCCAAGTGATAGAACTGTAGAAGAAATCAAACCCTATTACAAAGAGTCTGTGAAGTATGGATCGGGGTTAAATGCTCGTAGCGAAAAAGTTTTCCAACACTTTTTGTATAGGGAGTCCATTATGGATAAAAGGTGCATCATACCAGTGTCTGGCTTTTTTGAACCACACGACCATAAAGGTAAAAAATACCCATTTCATTTTAAAGATAAAGAAAGTAAGCCTTTGGCCTTGGCAGGTCTGTATACTCTTATTGGTACTTATATCACCTTTACAATCCTTACTAGGGAAGCCTCCCCTTTATTTGCAAAGATACATAACAAGAAAAAGCGGCAGCCTTTGATACTCGATGCCGACTATGCTCATAACTGGCTGTCCATGGATCTTACTCAGTCAGACATAAAGGAGATCATCAACTATACCTTCCCAGAGGAGCTTCTTTACGCCTATTCGGTAAGTAAAGACCTGTTTAGTCCCAAAGTGGATAGTAATACCCCATCTATACTTGAAAAGGTTGAATATGACGGGATATTATAATGTTAAAGTACTATTGTTTCCAAATTGGAGTGGAAGCTCTTTTCAATTAAAGGAGCGAGGATTGCAATGTGCTTGAACTTAGCGTTGGCATTATTCAAACACATCAATCTACGTTTTTAAATATTTCAGTTAAGTACTCCTTGTTCTTTTCAATAAAAAGCACCTTGTTCTCAGCAAATAGATCTTTAGTAACATTACCATCGCTCCATACCTTTTGGACTTTTTCAAACGGTGTTACTGATAGAATGAATGCTGAAATGTGAACTTCAACGTCCTTTTTGTCATTTTTTAAGTCTGCTTGAATTTTAGCTTCCAAAGTGGATGCATCCTTATTGCACCATATTACTTTGGGATTATTGAAGTGTGTTTCTCCTAGTAATATTCCCTTCGGATCAAGGAAGTAGATGTGTTGCTTTTTGCCATCAACTACCCAAAGGATAAAGTCAGGGTAAAATGAAGAGCTATCCATGAAGAAACCAATTCCTTTAACCGATAGGTTACGAAGTACAAATAGCTGCTTATCCTTAAATTTATCTGATTCCTTAGCGAACTGGCGCAAATGGTCTATAAAGTCTCTTTCACCATCATTTAACCGTACAGGAACAGTTTTAATCTCTTTGAACTTCTTACCATCGGCAATTGATGCAATGGGGGAATAAAGGTGCTTATCGAAGTGAATAGATGGAAGCGTTGTATCATCCTTCTCATACATCACGTTGATTTTTTCTTCTAATTCCTTGATGAATGTATCGTGTTTCTTGGGCACCTTCACAATCATAGTATGCGAAGCTGGGAACATTGCTTCATGTTCTTTGTGTGAGAGCATATCATAGGTAAGGTGTTCGGAAAGGAATGCCTTTTCTTTATCAGCATAGAACTTATTGATGTAATCCTTTACTAAGCTCACAGCTACTCCTTGTATTTTGCCTGAAATTGCTTCCATGATACTAAATTGGCCTTTATGGCTTAGTAGATTGAAGCCGCCACTTTCAATTAGCTGGGATAGTACAGGTTGGTTTACAATTAAGTTGCGATACCCTTTTAGTAGCTTGTATCTGTTTGCTTCCAATGAAAGTGAGTTGTAGTCGATGAAGTCTCGAAACTCTTTGATGAAATTTTCTTGATAATCTACTACATCTTCTGCCACCTGGCTATTGAAACCACCTGCTGCAATGCTGATTTTATTACGCATGTCAATAGTGACCCTTTTTGCCACATCTGGGCTATATTTCAATTCAATCAATTCATCCTTAAAGGATTTCCCTTCTTGTTTTTTGAAGGTCATTATTTGCCCATCCCACAGCTCTTTATGATTGAGTTTGATTTCTATTGGGATATTGGTGTAATCAGGTACTTCTTTTTCTATTTCCGTTAAGAAACGATTCATGTAAGATGCGTTCAAGCCCATTATGGAAAGGGTTTGTAATGCTCGTATATGGTAAGGCGAATCGGATTCTTCTCTTTTCAAGGAAAGGTTCTTGCCTTTAAGACGAACGCCACGACCAAAGAGCTGAATAATTTGAGCACCTTCACTTTTGCCCATGTTCATCAGCCCCATACTTGAAACTCTCCATGAGTTCCAACCTTCTATGAACTTCTTGGAACCAATTAGGATATTTATAGTAGAATTGGTCTCTGAAATGGCTTGAAATAATGAGTTGGAAAAATTGTCATCTTGAATGGTCAGTTCTCCTTCCGTATCTGCTTCTAGCGTTTTGGCATACTTAGGGACATCACCAATATTGATTACTGCAAAGTATTGATCACTGGTTTTTGTCTTTAACGCAATTTCACCTTCAGCCTGTTTTACCTGGAAGGCTTCAATGTTGCCAATGCCATTGAAAACCTTACTCAGAATGGTCTCTGCAATTGGTTTGGATGTTCTAAGATGCTCGAAATGACCTTTAAAAATATCATCCCCATCTGCATCTCTTAGCCCTGTGCTGTCATTGAGTATTTTGTCAATATCTACTTGTAAAGAAGCAGGTGATGAAAGTGCATACTTAAAGAACTTTATAATCCTAGAAACATCAGAAACACTTTCCTTATCTCCTTTGGTTAAGCTACTTGAATTTGAGCTAATTACTCGGCTTCCAACAAATACCCAAAGGGGCTTCTCGATGTTGTATTGGCGCAGTTCTTTTTTGTATTTCTCAAATAGTTCAAGCTGCTCATAATAACCCAATAAGCTTGCGGTAAGAAGTAGCTTATTTTGTTCTATGCTGTATTCGTTTTTGGTGTCAAGATTGAATACACTAAAGTCTTTCCCATAACCATCTGTATAAAAATGACGATAGGAGTAGTCAAAAATGATGGACTTTCCGTATTCCTGTAATAAGTCTTTTGTGCTATTTGTGATGATCTGACCAAAGGTTGCTGAATACTCGAAGGTGAATGACCCTTCGCCACGAGTCAAATGCTCTCTTAGATTCTTCCATGCTCTTTCTTCTGACTTTTGTCCTTTGTGTCCTTCATCAATGAATACTAAGTTTTTTGACTCTGAGAAGTAATCGACATCAACACTTACACCTTCCCCTTCCTTATCTTTAACCAATTTGGTAATCTCCAAAATGAGTATTTCTCCTTCTTTGGTTTTTAGGCTTTCTTCACTTCCAGAGTAAAGTTTTGCATCAATGCCACTTTCAACACAACTTTCATAATGTTGCCTGCTTAAACCTTCATTTGGGGTTATGAGAATGATGTTTTCCCATTCTTTGAAGTACTTTGTGATTTGCCAATAGTTGCAATGCATCAAGAGGGTTTTGCCACTACCAGTTGCCATCCAATAAGCAAGTTTCTTCAAGTCTTTTTCTGTATAGGCTTCTATTTGCTTAAAGTCTTTACTTCCTTTAGCATAGTCATTCAGCTTGGCAATAAGTTGATTTGCATTGTTGCTGTATTGGTCAAAAAAGTATTCGGTAAATAGTAAGGCAAACCATTGATAGTATTTGAATGTGAGAAATGGTTCAGCTCGGTTTTCACGGAGTTTTTTCTCATAACTCTGTATGGCTTCATCGTATTGATGTATAGCTCGATCTTCAATCAGTTTGTCTGAGTTAGACATTAAAGCACTGGCAAAATAGGTGTAACCCGTTGAGCTGGTGCCTGACTCTTTGTTGTTAAACTCATCTCGCAAGTCTTCAAAGGCTTCATAACCCAACTGATGCAAGATGTACCTGAAAAGGACAAGTTGTTTTTCTAGTTGCATGGTTATGAGAGCATTTTGTTTTTGAATACTTCTTCAATGGGTTGATAGCCTTCCATATGTGCCTGGTCATTGATATAGAGTAGGTCATATTCAAAGGTTTTGAGTTCTGTCTGTAATGTGACTGCATCTTCTTTGAAATCTTCTAAGCTCCAACCTTTCACTGAGCGCCATACTATTAAGATGTTTTTGTTGGCATTGTTATGACCGTAAATGAACTGGTATTTCTTACCATTGAGTTCTTTGGTGATGCATTTCTGCATGTGTAGCCCTATTAGGTAGTTAAAGGTTTCTACCAAATCAACGGCTTGCTCTGTATCATAAGTAAAGCCATCCCATACCTTGAGTTTGTAATCCCAAGGGTTTTGCATGGCGGCAGTATTCACTAAGGATTGGCTGCCTTTGGTTTCAAACTCCAAAAAGTATTTAGGGATGTACTTGTCGAATTCAAATGCCTTTTGCACGGCATCTTCTGAAGCATTAAAGGCAATGTTTTCTAAGGCTTCTTCATACTGTTCTAGGCGTTGGTACTTGAAGAATACCCCAAGTCCATTCATGCTGCCTTCTTTTGGTTTCCCAACCTTCCAATCGAAGGTGTAGGCTACTTTCTTAATACGGGGTATTAAAATGGTATGGAAGTATTGTCCTTGTTCAATCAATATGCACTTTCTTTCACCTTCATCATCTTTATTCAAAAGTTGAACAGCATGAAATGTAGTACCCGAACCAGGGAAGTAATCTAGATTTATTGAATTACGCTCATTCCCCATTATGTACAAACAATCCTTCACAGCCCAAATTGATTTTGGATATGAAAATTTAGCTTGATTAAACAAGGATTTTAATGTTTTTGTACCGTGCTCAGTAGCAGAGTATTTCGCATCTTGCCAAAATGTCAATGGTGTTATTCCATCTGTGTTAGGCCTGAATTTGTAGTACACTTGAGGAATATCTTTCTTATTTCTTTTTGTATGAAACTGAGAGTAGTCTTTTCGAACATTCTCTTCACTCCATCTCCAATTTTTTTCAACACCGTCATCAGTAATTGGCCAAATCTCAGTTTCTGATTTTGTCGGTTTCTCTTTAATCGACCACAATTCTGTTTCATCAGACCACTCCATCTTAGGCACTCGAATTGTCCCTTCCGCTAAATCTGCATACACTGGGTACCATTGTCGCTTTCCATCTGCTCTATCAGAGTTTGAGCCTTCCCTTCTAAAATTTCTCCATTCAAAAATGCTCGTATCATCTTTTTCTTTGTATCGCTCTAACTGCGCATCAGTTCTTGGGAGCTTCTTTATTTTTGAATCGGAGCTTGATTTAGCGAAAATTGCATATTCATGGGCAATTGCTAATCCAGCTTCATTAGGCCTTCCAGAAGGATTAGCGCGAATAGCTATAACACCTGCAATATTCTTTGGCCCATGTACCTTCGACATTATCATCGAAAGTGCAGGCATTTCTACATCATCGATTGTTACGCATAAATTTCCATTAACATGGAGAAGTGGTTTTCCAACTTCAATTCTGTTCTCAATTAATGAAGACCAAGAAGAGTGCTTGAAACTATTTTTATAAATTATCTCAGAAGCACTCGTGTTATATGGAGGGTCTATGTAAACATTGTTAATCTTACCGGTGTACGCATCTTTCAATAAGTTAAGGCCATGATAATTATCCGAACTGTAAACCTGTCCGTCTAATGAATCTGATAAGTTTATTGTCTCTGAAAGAAAATTTACCAGATCAATTTTAAATCCATTTGGGAAGTTTGCAGTATCAATAGGCAGCTTTCTCCAAGTATGCAAGTCTGTTTTAAGTTCTTCAATCTCTTTAGGAGCTTTCTTATCTCCAAACAGGTCTTTCCACTCAGCTATCTGCTTTTCATTTTTAATCACTTGTTCCAAAATGGGTTTGGCTGCTTCTTCGCCTACATACTTCACCAAGCGGTCAATGGTAATCACCCATTCAGTACTCAGCACAAACTTCTTTTTCTCCCAGAGCTTTTTTTGGAAGTCTTCTATCTGGCTAACAAATTCAATGATGGTATCAGCAATAGATTTGAATACCTTAATGGTTTTCAAATTATGCTTTAGTCGGTCAAAATGTGAATCTGTGTCGGTTACATAAAGGTCGTCTACATTCACCAATTCACTCTTGATGTAATAATCCAATTCACGCTCTAAGAAACCTTTCAGGTTTTTATGAATAAAGAAATCGTGCTTGTTCTTTCGTGTGTAGTGCTGGAGCTTCTTTAAGAGTAGGGGCTTACCTTCTTGTTTTTGCCATAGGTTGGCAAATATTGGATTGGTGCCAAATTCTTTTTTCAAGAAATCAAATGCAATTTCATCTAAAGTGTCTTGCTTGCTATTGCCTTTTACTTTCTTCTTTTCATCATCACCTAATGGCCTGTACTCAAAATAGATGGTTATTTCTTTCTCATTGACATCAGGCTGCTTGTTGGCTAACACAAATTGCAAGTCGCTGTCATCTTTTTCTTTGATTTCAGGTGACTTATCAGAAAGCATAAAGAAGTTGGTTTCTTCAGCTTTTACATTTCCTTGTTCAAGTTGTGCATTGTGCAATTTGAAGTTTACTACAAGGTTGCTATCTGCAGTCTGCACCTTAAAGGCATAGTGGTTGAAGGTCTCGGATGATTTGATGTAGTATTGATCCTGATTAGCCCAATGAAAATGTGTTTCTTCACCATTGTACGGCACAACATACTTTTCATTCTTACCAAACCTTCGCTTGCTGATAAAGTCTCCTTTATCGTAGTAGCGAGAGAAAAACAAGGTCAGGTGGTTGTAAATCTGATTCTCAGTTTCAACCGAAACGGAGGATTCAGTGGCTTTTGATTTTAGCTCTTTGTATTGGGTTATTTCATCCTTGTAATCTTCTTCATAAATGGCTAACCTGGTTTCATCTTTCTTCTCAACAGCTTCTAACCATTTTTTGAGTGAAGTAGATTTCTCCATCTCAGTAATTTGGTCTTGAACCTGTATTGTTTCATCGGCTGATAAAGTCTGCAATTCTGCCTTTACTTTGTCTACCAATAGTTGGTCAATGAAGGTGGCAATCTCTTTCTTTTTGTAATAGAGAATTTTATAAACACCAAAATCCAAGTCCTGAGAATCAAACTGAAATAGTTGATTGAGGAAGAATTTTAGTTGTTCTAGCGATGTATTGTCTTTAGCCATTCTGCTCGTCTTTCTTAATTTCTATTAGTAAATCTTTGACTTCAACGTCAAGAATTCTTGCAATCTCATATAGCACTTCAAGTCTAGGTTGTTGTCGGTTTTGAACATATCCGTTCACCATGTTGTAACTCTTCCCGAGTTGTTCGGCTAACCATTTTTGCTTAATTCCCTTTTCTTCAAGTACTTCCTTTATTCGGTTCATGTCCGTATAAATTTATGTTAGCCAAAATAGTTATTTAATTTCTACTATCTCGTTTTTCAATATAAAAAGTGTTTGTGTAATTATAAGTTAGTGGGAGTAAAGGGTAAGCTATTTTTGGAATGAGTAAAGCAGGTGCAAAATGTGCTTGGCTTTTTATTTCAATGGGGGCAACGGTTTGATTATGGGCAGAAGGGTTTTAGAAGTAATTTCCTGTCAGCTTGTGCTAAGTAGGTTAAGTTTTATTGTTTCGATTTATTGCTCTGCGGAGCTTGCTTCTCAATAGGTTTTGTGGGGCACAGGAGTTTTAGTTTTTCTAACTCACTAGTCGTTTTTATCAACTTTTCATTTAATTGTTCAAATTGTATAGCCTTAAGAGAGTCTTGAATTATTATTAATCGGATGTTCTTCTTAAGGAGGTTGATACTGTTTTCCTGGCTGTCAATTTGCATTTTTAAGTCTACCGTTTTCTCTTGTCCATTAAACACGCTTATTGAAAACAAAATTATACCAAGTAAGGCTGTTTTCGCTTGCCAATCAAATAATTTTTTGGTGTCAGCAATTGTCCAGGAACCTATAAATCCTTTTTCTCTTGCCTTGTCAATTCCTTTTCCACCGAGAATGATGCTTATTACGAAAGACAAAAAGGCTCCACCAGTAAGGAGGTAATATACTATTCCTATTTCCCTCTTATCTATAGCGAAAGTAGCAAAGGCTCCAACAACCGCAATCATTGTTAATGAAGCGGCAATGATTTGAGTGCTTAGTGTAACTCCAATATTTACTGCGTCCTTCTGGTCACTCATCCCCAAATTTCGAGTCTAGTTGTTCTTAGTTCCCTCCAAAGGTTGTCAATAGTCTTCATAATTTGATGACCACTTACGTCCTCCTTATTGTCCTTTATACTTTCTGAAATGATTGTTCCGATGTCGGTTTGGATACTGTATTCTAAGTCTAGGAATTCTTTATGGTTTGGAAAATATATCTCTAGTCGGCTTTCCATTAACGGTCGTACTATTAAGTGATGGAAGTTGACCATTAAAAAGTACTTTGCGTCTGGACGAAGATTATTTTCTGTGTCCGCCCGATCGATTGATCTCCTTATGGTTTTTATAAAGTCATAGTCTGTGTAAAAAGAAACTCTTCTCTGCCTGTCCCAATCGTATAGGTAGTCTGCATAAAGATTCTCGTAAATTTTATAATAATTACTGTCCATATTATCCTTTTTTTTGCCCTACAAAGGACTAAAAAACACATAGTGTTTATATTTTCCTCCACTGTAAAGGTATTGTTCTTTATTTAGTCAAAGTTAACTGTTTTTGCATACCTATTGTGAGAAAAAAACTGTGCTTTACGTTGCGTAGTACATTGTTGGTTGGGTTGGAACAGCTAAAATATAAAATATAAGTTGGTTTTGTAAGTATTATCATAATTATTTCCTCTTCGGTTATTTGGCGTGGTATTGATTTATTTTACGGGAGTATATATGTGTATATACAAACAGTTAGTTGTTGTGAACGATTTTTTTTGAATTTTTATCTGTATATTTGAATAAGAAAAGATATAAACCAGAGTACACGATTGCGTACACGGTTTAGCAAAAAATAGCATCAATAGCGTTAAAATTCGGGGCAATTTTCAAACTCATAACCCGAAGGTCACTGGTTCGAGTCCAGTTCCCGCTACTAATTGGAAATCATCCAGATAAGCAGTTTAGTTCACTCTAAACTGCTTTTTTTATGTCAAATTTGAATGAATTGGTTACATTTGAACACGAAAATGAACACGTTTTAGAACACGATTTGCCTACCAAAAAATTATTTTCCACCCCAAAAATCCACACCGCCAAGGGCGACCTATCGAAAAGATGGTATGTCTATTTTTCCTATCGCAATCCAGAAACGGGAAAGCTTGAGCGTTACAAAAAGAACATTTACGGAGTCGCCAACAGCTACAAGACAAAAGAGGAACGCATGACGGTACTCAGTGTCTATAGACAACGTTTGTTAAAACTTCTCAAAGAGGGCTACAGTCCGTATGAGAACAATCTCGACAGATATAATGGTACAGAACAGGGAGAAGTAAAAGAGAAAGCAGAGCATGAAGTTGTGGCAAAAGAAAAGCCCATTGAACATACCGAGGTTGTCCCCGAAGAAAAAGAAGTAGAAATAGAGGAAGACTCCAAGGAAAAGGGCATGGGCTTTAAGGAAGCCCTCGACTTTGACTTTTCACTGAAATCGGCACAGCTCAGGGAAAGCAGCCTCAGGTCATACAAGAGCCATATCAAGGTATTCTATGAATGGTTCCAAAAAGAGCATCCAGAAGTGGAATTCATCGAACAGGTGGACAGGAAACTGGTGCTAACGTTTCTGACGAGCCTTTTGGAGACTTCTACGCCAAGAAACAGGAACAACTACAGGGCAAGCCTGAGCAGCCTGTTCCAGACCTTGGAGGACAACGATATTGTCCCCTCTAACTTTGTGGGCAAGATCAAGGTTCTCAAATCCACACCAAAGCGCAACAAGTCGTATTCCAAGGGACAACAGGAGGAAATCTTCGAATTCTTGGAAAAGGAAGACCCAACACTGCTCTTGTTCATCAAGTTCATATCCTACAATTTCCTGAGACCATTGGAAGTGTGCAGGCTAAAGGTTGGGGATATCGACCTAAAGCACAGGACCCTTAGTTTTGAGGCAAAGAACAGCCCTATGAAGACCAAGATCATTCCCGACCTTTTGCTACGTGACCTTCCCGACCTATCGAATAAAGATAAAGGTCATTACCTGTTCACTCCAGAGGGAATAGGAGGCGAATGGGAGACGAGCCTGGAGAACAAGCGCAACTACTTTACCAAGCGCTTCAAGAAAGTGGTCAAGGAATCCTTTGGACTGGGAGAGGACCATGGCCTCTATAGCTTCAGGCATACCTTCATTACCAAGCTTTACAGGGCCTTGGTGGCAGATTCCTCACCGCATGCAGCCAAGAGCAAGCTGATGCAGATAACAGGCCACAGTTCCATGACAGCTTTGGAGAAATACCTTAGGGATATCGATGCGGAGCTTCCAGAGGACTATTCGGCAATGCTATAAAGAAATAAGGAAAGCGATATGACATCCATTGAAGAGATCAACTATGAACTTGGAATAAACATCATGAAGGCCTCGGTAGTGTTCATTCCAAGTATCATGATAGAAGAGGCTAAAAAGAAAAACGATACCATCGATTTTGACCAATATGGGGGGAAGGTTCTCCTTATCGAGGGCAACGGCAAGAACTATTTTTTGGAGGATAACAGTCCATCCCTTTACCATGTGCTTCAGAAAAGCGTGCTTCTTGATGGGAACATCCTGAAACTTTTACAGTGGAAGGAGAAATTCGATACAGCCACGTTTGAATTCATTCTTGAAAAGTATCGGGAGCAGCTAAAGGGATATACCTTTGCCGCCGAATGGCTCCAGGCCAATGTAAAGAGCGTGGTTGCCAATGTTTCTGAGGAGGTTCTCGGTTCATTCGGGATGCAATATGACCAGTTGGAAAAACACCGTTTGGATGTTGACAGGCGATTTGGACTTCGGGCCCTTGAACAGCAAAACCCATCCAGTGCCCCTGTGGCAAACGAAAAAATGGAGCTACCCGCGATTATGGAACTGATGGGCATGGAGAACCTGAACAAAGGGATGGCCACGATGCAGGAGACCGTTGTCCCCAAGCAGGACAGAAGTGAACGGATAAAGGTGCTAAAGGCAAAGATAGAGGCGGAGGCGGACGACTATCTTTTGGATTATATCTTTGGAGTCCCGACAGGAAAAGCAACACTAGAGCAGTAATAAAATAAACAACAATAAAATTATCAGTGATATGGCGAAATCCGATACAGACGATCAATCCGTAACCTTTAGGATACCCAGAGTTCTTAAAAATGAAATCAATCAACGTGCAGAAATGAAGGGGGTCAGACTGTCCGAATATCTGAGGGATTTATTGACTTCAGTTGTGGAGGATAGGGTGTGCCAAGCAGAAAGGGAAAGGATTAAGGAACTGGAGAACCAGAAGTTTTTAAGGTCCAAGGAATTTATGCAGTTGGTAATATGGATGTACAGTAAGCGTGTAGCACAGAAATACAATAAGGAAACGGATTACCTTGATGACCATATAAAGACCTTAAAACAGGTTGGGGACCATGTGCCAATGGCCCTTTCGAAAGAATTTGACAAGGTATTGAAGAGTCTTCTGTCCATTGATAGGGATAGTATTTTTTCTGTGTCCTATGATTTTATAAAAGGCTCTGGAAATAAGCAAAAATTCGATTTCGAAAAGCTTGAAAAATTTCTGTTATCAAAGCCTGTAAAAGTTCCAAATTTTACACCTTTTCCATTGAAAAAGTAACAATGAATTTTGTAATACAATTTGTAAGACAATTGTCTTACAATTGTCTTACAAATTTTTTTTTGTTTTTTGAACAGTTGATTTGACCACATTTGTGGTCGAAAAAAGCCTGTTTTAAGGGGTTTTTGTGTGTCTGTAGTTCCAATAACGGTTATTGAAGTTATTGTTGGAGTATTGTTGGTTGTAAGACAATTTTTGTGTTTTTATAGAAATCTGTAGACTTTATTGGAGAAAACCATAAGCAATGAATTATACACGGTGTTGGCAGTTGTATTTTTATCTAATACATGAAGTAATAAAAAATAATTAAACATAAAATGATAGGTGAAATCGTCCACAAAATTTTAGTCTTAAGTTTTTTATTTGTTTTCCAAATTATAAACACACCAATAGAATGAATTAAAAGTGGAAATCCATAAAAATAAATTGTTATTGGCGAAAATGTAACTAGTAATACGCTAATAATTATTAAAATTTGTGGAGATATATAGAATTTACTTTCACTATATTTTCTATTTATCATATTGATTTAATATTCTGAGTAAAGTCAAATATTTAATTTGAAACACCTGCTAATAAATTAGTGCTGACTCTGGTAAACAATATAGTTCCCATTATAATGGTAAATTACTGCCAACGGTTTGTGTATAGTTTCGTTGCGTGAAAATCCGCAGGATTTTCAGGTTTAAGAAACTAAGATAGCAAAGTTGCGAGGATTTTCCGAGAGGAAAATCGGAAGCAATGAATTATACACGGTGTTAGCAAACGTTTTTTATTATTTTTTCAATTCTCAGAATATCATTTAAATTCACAAGCCTTGTAGTCTTTATGAATAAATTTTCATCATCAATTTCTATTTCTAATTCTTTTTCGTTTTCGAAATTCTTGAGTATATTTTTCAATAGGATGATGTTGTTACTTTTTTTTAAAGTAAAGCATTCATAATCTGCAATTTTTAATTCATCGTCGTTCCTTAAGAGGTCAAGAATCTTTTCAGATGAGGATTTTTCCCTAAAAAAGTAATGACCGTTAATATTGTCAATTTTTATCCAAAACATTACATGTGATTCACAATAGTCATCTTGATAGTAGGTCATTCCGTGTAATTCGGGTGCTGGTAAAAATACAATTCCATTTTCGAATTCAAATGGGTGTGAGTAGTGCCAATCGTCATAACTGTTTAAGGTTTTAGATTTTTCAAAAACTTTAATCTGTTTGTCTGTAAGTGTAGTTTTTCTATATTCTTTGCTTACTCTCAAATAGTTTATAGCTTTTTGAACCATTTTTTCGTCTTCGGTCGGAAGATTATCAAGTTCGAATTCTGGGATTGCACGAAATTCATTGTCATGCGAAATCCAATGCCCTGATTCAGCTTGTTCTAAAGTAAGTTTGACACCAGTTTCTGGGTCAATAATGTATTCGTCAGCTAAACTTTTTTCGAGCCTTTTTTCATACTCTTTTTCGCTTTTGGTTTTAAATGTAAAAGCTAAATAGAATGCTAATATTAATGCTGCGAAAATCAGGATTACAATAAGTACGTCAATAATGTTTTCCATATGTTTGCTAACGGTTTGTGTATAGTTTCGTTGCGTGAAAATCCGCTAGGATTTTCGGGTTAAGAAACTAAGATAGCAAAGTTGCGAGGATTTTCCGAGAGGAAAATCGGAAGCAATGAATTATACACGGTGTTGTGCATAGTGTTTTACTTTTTTGTTAGTTTTATAATCAAATACGGCATTAATATTCCTATTCCAATTAATATGGTCGAATATAAATCAAAAGGTTCTGCCTTTAAATAATCGGGAATCAAAGGATTTGAATGTCTTGCTGAAAAGACCATTATAAAAAGTCCAATTCCAAAAACTATTATCACGAAAAAGAGAACAGTGAATATATCCGTAATTAATTCTTTTACTTTAAATTTATTTCTAGTCGAATTGTAAATCATCCCAAAAAAAGGAATAGTAGCAAAAATTAAGTAGTCGAGAGTATTCGTTGGGATTCCGAAAAAGTAATCGGTCAATTTTTGTAGGTTTTCAGTCAGTCCAATCTGAAGTTTTGCTCCAAGTCCAAAATTCAACACAATGAAAATCAGTCCGCAAAGTCCGTAAATCAGATATTTTATTTTGCTAGGTATTTTATTCAATTCAATTTGCGTTTTGATTTGGATACATTATGCACAACGGTTTGTGTATAGTTTCGTTGCGTGAAAATCCGCAGGATTTTCGAGTTAAGAAACTAAGGTAGCAAAATTGCGAGGATTTTCCGCGAGGAAAATCGGAAGCAATGAATTATACACGGTGTTGT
>NZ_LBIO01000036.1 GCF_001280505.1 Mangrovimonas sp. TPBH4 | reverse complement strand
CAGGAAGGTTAGAGTTAAAATCCGAATCGCTAGTAATTGAAATTCTAGTCAGCGGATATTTATCTCCACCATAACCTTTATCACAGTCAATTGTCGCATAAAGATTATTACCGAAATTAAAATTTGTTTTTAGACTTGATAGGTACTCAGTCTCAAGATATCTCACTCCAAAGGAAAGACTGTCATTTTCCATCACGTAAGGGTTTTGAACGGATACCTCAATATTTTTGTAGTCATAAAACTCGTAATCTTTGCATTGTTCAAAGCAACTTATCAAACTGATAAGATTTAGAGAGAAGAAAGCAATCAAGATTTCCTTTTTCATATTTTGCTTTTTTAACAGATGCAAAAGTTGTTTTTAGGTTGCGTTATATTACACACAACGGTTTGTGTATAGTTTCGTTGCGTGAAAATCCGCTAGGATTTTCGTGTTAAGAAACTAAGATAGTAAAGTTGCGAGGATTTTCCGTGAGGAAAATCAGAAGCAATGAATTATACACGGTGTTGGCAAACGTTATTTTTTAATTATTATTCCACTCCAAATTGTAACTAAACATAATGTAACCAAGCTTATATTAGATAGATTTATTTTTTTGTTTTCAATCAAAGAATGGGCTGTAACGACAATTATAATAGTAGTTAACATAATAGCTAAATAAAGTCCGGATTTAGTTTCCATTATGGAATCTTGTCGTTTTATTTTTCCCTTGTTATGGCTTACCAAAGCTTTATCTAAATCTCTCATTAGTTCAACAAATTTGTCCGAATTACAAAAATTACTATTTGAACTTAATCTTTTTGTTGTTCCGTTAGTTAGGGTTAGTTTGAGTCCAGCACCTCTTAACCAATGTATTTTATAACTCTCAACATTTTCAAATTCTATTTTTTCATTGTTCCATTCCAATTTGTTGGAAGTTAATTTGAAGTCAGTTGATTTTATGATTAACTTTTTAATCGCAACAAAATAGATTATAGAAACTAAAAGTCCGATTACTAATTTGAGTATTGAACCATTTAAGAATTCGTTTAATATTTTGACAATAAAATAAAAAACAAAGGCAGTCGAAAAGAGCAAAACCAACAATTCTGTCGGTTTCGTGTGTTTTACTTGTTCGTATTTACGCATAATCGGTACTTATGTTTGCCAACGGTTTGGCTATGCGAAGTGTCCCGAAGGGCATTGCGTATAGGTGTTGTTGTGCTTTCGTTTTTTATTCTTTAAACATCTCATTGTAAGCTTTTACATGGTGAGGAAATTCTTCTTCATAAAATGGGTAGGCAATCCCTTCAATTGAAATTTCAAACCCTTCGCTGTCCATTCCGCTAATCTGATTTCCCACTCCTTTGATTTCAATCCCTTGTTCATTTCTAATTACCAAAGAGTCAATTGTCCTAGTTGCAATTAATTTATCTTCTGGGTAATCATCTGCTAGTTCAATGTCATTGTCATTACAATAGGATTTGATAAAATCATAGTTCCATTCTTTTTCGTCAAATCTTAATTCTCCAAAGACAACTCCCATTGGCGCATCTGCTTTTTCAAGTCTTGTTGTTCCAATTTTATTTGAGCCTAGATAAATTGAATATTCTTTTTCCATTTTTAATCCCTTATTTGACTTACAAACTCAATTCCACCTATTCGACCGTCTTTTAAAATGTCAAGAACTATTGTCCCTTCTGTTTCATGCTCCAAGACAATGTTTTCACCAAACTGCCATTCCGAACCTGGTTGATTCGGTCTTTCTGCTGATACAAATTGAATGTAAGGTTGTTTTATCCACTTTTTCCTATCTGACTTTTCCAATTCTTCAATTAGATCAAGTCTATCAGGCTCTTGTTGCTTAATCAACTCTATAATTTGTACGATATGAAACTCTGATTTTTGCATTTATTTAATGAAGCACAACGGTTTGTATAAGGTTTGTTGCGTGAAAATCCGCGAGGATTTTCAGATTACGAAACCAAGATAGCAAAATTGCGAGTATTTTCCGAAAGGAAAATCCGAAGCAATAAAATTTATACAGTGTTGTACTTAGTTTTTTTTTCGATTTTTGATAAAATAGTTAACCAATCATTTTTATCAGAAATTCTGAGGTCAACCATATCATTTAATTCTTCTTTATCAATGTAATAGATTCTTAAAGAATCAAATCCAAATTTGAAAACCCTTGTTTGTAGATTCGTATCTTTTATTGATTTAATGTGAATTTTTAAT
>NZ_LBIO01000035.1 GCF_001280505.1 Mangrovimonas sp. TPBH4 | reverse complement strand
TCGGGAAGAAAGTAGGGAAATTGAATTTGTAGGTGATAAAGTTTTTAAACATACAAAGGATATTCCTTCTTATGGTCAATTTTATGATGAACATTTGCAAAAAAAGGTTTATGAAATTTTTAAAATTGATTTCGAATCCTATGGTTATTCTAAAGATTTAAATTTATAAATGGAATTAGCCCCAATTATATTATTTGTCTATAACCGCTTAAATCACACCAAACAAACTATAGAGGCTTTAAAAAGGAATGATTTAGCTTCAGAGTCAGAATTGTTTATATATGCAGATTTTCCAAAAACTGAAACTCATTTAGAGGAAGTCGATAAGGTAAGGGAATATATAAAAAAGATTACAGGATTCAAAAAAATAACTATTGTAGAGAGAATCTCTAATTGGGGTTTAGCCAATAATATTATTGATGGAGTAAGCAGTATTGTAAATAAATATGGTAAAATAATTGTACTTGAAGATGATATAGTAACTTCTAAAGGTTTTTTGAGGTTTATGAATCAGTCCTTGGAAACTTATAAGAATGAGAAATCCATAGCACAAATAAACGGTTATGTGTACCCTCATCAAGCAACAGGAGAAGATTTGTTATATTTAAGAGTATTAGCGTGTTGGGGCTGGGCTACATGGAAGGACAGATGGGAGGAATATAATCATGATATTACTAAAGCTTTTACTTTTTTAAATAGTCAAAACAAAATTGATGAATTTAATATTTTAGGTGATGCTGATTATTACACGCAATTGCAAAATAATAAGTCTAATGTTATTTACACTTGGGCAGTTCGCTGGTATGCTTCTTGGTTCATTAATGGCAAAATCTCCGTATTTCCTCCAGTTGCTTTGGTGCAAAATATAGGTGATGATGATACTGGAGAGCATTCCAAAGCTTCAAATAATGTCTTTAGGGGTAAAACTGTAGATTATGTTAGTGTACCTAATACGTTTAATATTAAAGAGTCATTGATTGAAAAGCGAAGGATAAATAATTTCTATAAGACTCAGGTGAAAAAAAATAAAGTTAAAAAAGAGCATTTAATCTCAAAAGGCTTACGCTCATTACTTTTTAGGTTTCTCCCAGAAACCCGGGTGTTGTTTGATAAAAATATCAATTGGAAATTACTTAGGAATACGACTTATGACTTTAATATTGCGTCTACTGCTAAAGTGAATACACCTTATTATATAGTAGATAGTACGATAGAAGATTACAGTTATGTGTCTACTAATGCACATATAGATAAAGCTAAAATAGGGAAATTTTGTTCAATAGGTCCAAATTTAATATGTGGTTGGGGTATTCACCCTACAAACGGTATCAGTACCCACCCGATGTTTTATTCTACAGCCAAGCAGAATGGAAATACATTTTGCAATAAGGATAAGATTCAAGAACGGAAAAGAATTAGTATTGGCAATGATGTTTTTATTGGAGCCAATGTCACTATTTTAGATGGAGTAAGTATAGGTGATGGTGCTGTTATAGGTGCAGGAGCAGTTGTTTCTAAAGACATACCTCCATATGCAATTGCAGTGGGTAACCCTATAAAAGTTATTAAATATAGATTTGAACAAGATGTAATTGATAAATTGTTGAAAATAAAATGGTGGGAAAAAGGCATTAGCCAATTTAAAGAAGTCGAAGAAATGTTTTTTAATGTAGATGAGTACGTAAATAAATATACTTAAATTGAAAGTTAAAAAAATATCTATTGTAACTGTATCCTTTAATGCCGAAAAAACTATCGAGGAAACCATTAAATCGGTTGTTAACCAAACGTATTCTAATATCGAGTTCGTAATTATTGATGGCGCATCTACGGATGGAACTTTAGATATCATTAAGCAGTATCGTAACAAAATCGATATGGTAGTTTCCGAACCCGACAAAGGTATTTACGATGCCATGAATAAAGGCATAAAACGAGCTACAGGCGATTGGATTTTGTTTTTAGGTGCAGACGACACCTTATTTGATATAGATACCATAAGCAAATGTGTTCCGTATCTTAACTCAAAAAAATACAGCTTCATTTATGGTGACGTCATAAAGGTGCCTTCTCAGGAACGCTATGATGGTAAATTTAACCTGTATAAATTAATTTATAAGAATATTTGTCATCAAGCCATCTTTTTTAATCAAGCCATATTCGATCAATTAGGACTTTATAATCAGGTGTATAAGGTTAATGCCGATTGGGAATTCAATATGCGAGTTTTTCAAGATCCAACTATTAAAACGAAGTACATTCCGGTGGTAGTAAGCCGTTTTTTTGAGGCAGGGTTAAGTGGTCACCAACACGATGAAATTTACGAGGTACGTAGAAAGGAATTTTTTAAAACAATGCCACTTTGGGTGAAAGCTTGTTATAAATACAGAAGATCTCGTTTTGTTAAACAGTTTTCTAAACAGTTTTTAAATTTTGATTATGCCTAAAGTTTCCATTATAGTACCCAACTATAATCACGAAAAGTTTTTGAAAGGGCGTTTGGAATCTGTTTTAAATCAAACATTTCAAGGCGACGTTGAAGTTATTATTCTAGACGATCAATCTACAGATAATAGCGTTGCTATTATAAAATCGTATCAAGACCAATTTCCAAATAAAGTAAAATTTGTTCCATCCGATACAAATTCTGGATCCCCATTTATACAATGGGATAAAGGAATAAAATTGGCTACAGGCGATTTAATTTGGATAGCCGAAAGTGACGATTTAGCGTCAACAGAATTTTTAGAAAGTACGGTTCCTTTTTTCGATGAATATCCAGATTTAGGGATTATAGTAACTAAGTCTAATGCTATTAATGCTGAAGGAAAAGAAATCTCTGAGTATCATCCCATTTTTAAGGGGTTCGAGAACAAGCTGTTTTGTAAGCCTGAAACGGAATTAAACTATTTCAAAGGCGATACGTTTGTACAGGATTATTTGGTATACAAATGCTTACTTCCCAATGTAAGTGGGGCCATTTTTAGAAAGCTAACGTATTTAGAAGCAGGTGGTTTAGATTTTAATTTTAGACGCAATGGCGATTACGAATTGTATTTTAGACTATTAGAGCAAGCAGATATTGGTTTCTTAAATAAACAACTAAATAGTACGCGGTATCACGACTACAAGCTAACCGCATCTAACAATGCACAATCCTTTAAAGAACTAAATAGTATTTTAAAGCCCATATTCGAGAAACTAAAGTTGTCCGCTACTAAGCGATTAGAAATAATGAGCTTTTATTTTACAGTCTATAAGTATGATATCTTTTTAAACGATTCATTTTCTTTTTCAGAAAAGCTGAAAATTTTTAATTATTTAGGAGAATTAAGTGGAAAGCTTCGTTTGCAATTTTTGAAATTTTTGATGCAAAGAGGAAAGATAACATTGGTGAAAAAAATTAAAAAGGTATAGAATGAAGACTGTTTTGTTCGTTATTCACGAATCCAAAAAATCTGGAGCCCCTTTATTAATACTCCAATTGTTAAAGGAATTGAAAGCTTCTTATGCTTTTAACATACATATATTAGTTACTAAAACGGGCGAATTAGACAAAGCGTTGCAAGAAATAGGACCTACCTATTTTTTCAATCCTACCTATCTCTTAAAATTAGATTTAAAATCTAAAATTTCACGAAAAGTACGTAACCCTAAAAAAGCAGTTGCAAAACATCGTAAGGTGTTATATGCCGAATTAGAACATAATCAATACGATATTATATATTTTAATTCGTTAGGTTGTAACCCGATGTTTTCTTTTTTTGACAGTTATAAAGCTAAAAAGATTACTCACATTCACGAATTACAAACAGTGGTGTCTGGGATGAACCAAGAAGCCGTTAAAAGTATGCTGTCTAGATCTCAGGTTCTGGTTTCTAGTTGTAAAACCATTACAGATTTTTTAATCGAAACCTATAATATAGATACGACTAAACTTGTAGAAAATTCGGTATTTTTATTTCCAGAAAGAAAACGAGCTATCGATAAATTAAAACTAGAATCTAAACCTGAAGGAGATCCTTTTCGGATTGGAGCTTGTGGCGGGGTAGAATTAAGGAAAGGCACCGATATTTTTGTTGATTTTGCAATTAAAACGATACAAGAAATTCCCAATGTGGCATTCGAGTTTGTTTGGGTTGGCAACGATAAAACAGATCTGGCAAGAAAATTAAAGCAAAAGATAAACGACTCAGGATTCCAAGATAAAATACGATTTACAGGCAGTACAGCGCGACCTGAAACTTATTTTAAAAGCTTCGATTTGTTTTTTTTGGCATCTAGAGAGGAAGCCTTTGGCTTGGTAGGTTTAGAAAATGCCTATTGCGAAGTGCCTTTGGTGAGTTTCGATATTGCTGGTGATTTGCCACTATTTATACAAAAATATAACTGCGGTAAAGTGATTCCGCAATTTGAGTATTCAGCATTTAAACATGTTGTTACAAGTTTAATAGAAAATCCAACTTATGCTAAGGCCTTAGGCCAAGCAGGAAAACAAGCTGTGGTAACTGATTTTAATATTAAAGATCAAGCTACTGTAATAAAAACTGTTCTGAATACATGATATCTATAATTATTCCTTCAAGAA
Source organism: Mangrovimonas sp. TPBH4 (assembly GCF_001280505.1). Lineage (GTDB taxonomy): Bacteria > Bacteroidota > Bacteroidia > Flavobacteriales > Flavobacteriaceae > Mangrovimonas_A. Next base: position 21,910 of record NZ_LBIO01000035.1, on the reverse strand, counting down.
ATCCAAAAGCTTTAAGTGCGATATCAGCAAATATTAAAGGAACCATTGGAGTCCCTTACGAGATTATATCTTATGATAACACTAGAGATGGTTACGGTATTTGTAAAATATACAACCTGTGTGCCGAAAAAGCACAATACGAGAACTTAGTGTTTTGTCATGACGATATTGTCTTTCATACTGATGATTGGGGACAAAGTTTAATGAATTTATTACAATTAAAACAAATTGGATTGGTTGGTGTTTGTGGTGCAACTTATAAGTCTAAATATCCTGCGCCATGGGTCTCAATACCTAAATCGTATTATTGTTCTAGCTTATTTAAAACGGGTGGAGAACGTCTAGATATTGGGCAAGAATCTTTTGAAAAAGTTGCTGTAGTAGATGGCTGTTTTCTCAGTATGAGAAAGGACATTTGGAAGGCCTTTGAATTTAATGAAACAGAGCTACAAGGATTTCACATTTACGATATAGATATATCTCTGCAAATAGGGAAGAACTATGATGTCGTAGTAGAACGGATGTTTGAAATTGAACATTTGTCTGAAGGGGTTTTTGATCAAGTCTGGTATATGGATTCTGATACATATCATAAAAAAAATAGGGCACTTTTGCCAGTTAGTACGAGTGAAAATTTTGATTTTAATTACCTAGATGGTTATGCCCTTAAATCTTTGATAGGGAGAAGTGTAAATTTAAAATTAAAAAGAAGTAAACGGATATCATTATTGGTTCAATTAATAAAAAATTATCCGACTCATTTTAATTTAAGAATGTTAAAAATATTAAGGTGAAAGAAATAATCTATTTTTTACCAGATGTAGATGCAGGTGTCACATCGATCGTAAGAAATTTACTGCGATTTCGACCGCAAAGTGATATTAAATATAAAGTCGTTTTTACAAGGCAAGTAGAACGCGAAGCTGTATTTATTAAAGACCAATTTAATGTAGACGAGCAAATTGTGTTTACCTATAGTAAATATGAAAACTTGTATAGCGTTGTAAACCGATTAAAAAAAGTTGTTTCTAGTCCAGAAAGTATTTTGGTTGCAAACGATGGGATAGAAATACGCATGGTGGAGTTATTAAAACTTCCTAATCCTTTAGTTTATATAATCCACGGTGATTTTAACTATTACTACGTATTAATTAACCAGCACCAAGGCGTAATGGATGGCGTTATTTCCTATAGTTTATTTACACAAAAAAAACTAAAGGAAAAAATACCAGAAAAAGATCATTCAAAAATTTCATTACATTATTATCCTGTACCAGAACAGCAACTTGCCGATCGTATGGATAAGTCAGTCGATTTATTATTTGTAGGGAGTTTTAACGAACGCAAAGGGGTGCAATATTTACACGAAATTTATAAAAGGGTCACAGATAAGTTACCCAATACAACGTTTAATATTGTTGGAAGTGGCGAATTAGAATCCCAATTAAAATCCGATTTTCAAGAAGAAGCTGATGTTGCCTTTTTAGGACAATTACCAAACGATGATGTGTTTCAAGAGATGCAAAAAGCCAAAGTACTGTTATTTCCATCCTTGTCTGAAGGGTTGCCAAATGTAGTTGTAGAAGCTATGAAATCCAAATGCGTACCCGTATGCCATAATATAGACAGTGGAATTCCAGATTTAATAGATCATAATGAAACGGGTATGCGTGTTGAAATTGGCAATGTCGAGGTATTTTCTGATGTAGTTGTTAAATTATTAGAAAATACTGAAAAACGGGAAGCTATAGCTATGCAAGCCCAAAATAAGGCTTTTAAGATGTTTAATCCAGAGCAAAATGCTAAGGCGTACGAAGAACAACTTTTAAATACCAAGGCGGTTAATAAATTATATACAACTAAAAAAATGGGAGGTATTTTAAACCAAACCTATTTGCCAAATGCTTTTGTGAAATTTATTCGAAAGTTTGAACTTTCTAAAAAGTTATAAATGAATGAAGGATTTTAAATGGAAAAATAGAAAAGAAAGGTTAAGGAATATTGCGATTTCAAAGCTTTATAGTTATTATCCTTTCCGGTATAAAAGAACGGTCTGGTTAATAGGAGCAGGCAGAAGTGGTACTACTTGGATTGCATCTTTAATTAATATTGATGCCTCTTTTAGGGAACTTTTCGAACCTTTTCATTCCTGTTATTATGAGTTAAAGGATGTTGGTTTTTATCATCATAAATATTTAAATAAACAGAGTTTAAACATAGAGTTGAGGCAATTAGCCAAGAAGATATTTCAAGGTGCGTTTTATCAAAAAAGATCAGATGAAGGTAATGACTTAATATGGAATACCAGATATGAAAATATTTTAGTAAAGGATGTTTTCTCTAATTTGATGGCATTTGAAGTTTATAGAGAAAATAGACAAATTAAACCCATACTTCTTATTCGTAATCCATTTGAAGTTGCTTTATCGTTACAAAGAACAAAAGATTGGAATTGGATGAAAGATCCTATAGATTTTTTAGAACAAAAAGATTTAGTAACTGATTTTTTAAAACCTTATGAATGTCTTATAAGGAAGGTTTCAAAAGAGGGTACTTTTATTGATAAACAAATATTAATTTGGGCAATAATCAATTATATACCATTGAAACAATTTGATGAAAATGTTTTATTAGTTACGTTTTATGAGCATTGGATTGCAAATCCAGACACTGAATTAAAACGAATTTATGAGCATATTAATTTAGTTGAAAAGGAATTTGTAAATCTTAAGCAGGTCAAGAAGTTTAAAGTACCTTCGAAGACTTCAATTAATAATACCTTTAAAACTGCTAGTTGGAGAGATAAATTTTCAAAGGAGCAGTTAGAATCTGGTGAATTTATTTTAAACTCCTTTGGATTTAAAAATTTATATAATGAGCAAGGTATTCCAAACATAGGAGTGTTAAATAATATTTTAAATAAAAGCAAGTAAGAATTTAAGGTATTTGGTAAGGAAAAATGGACTAAATATATTTCCGTGATTAAAAATTAGATGTTGTATTTCCAAAATAAAAAATTAGGAATAACTATTTGATTTTGAATTAAGATTTTAAATACAATTCTTTTAAGAATACAAAGTAAATACTCTAATGACAAAAATTTATTTAATATTAGCACATAAATCTCCTTTACAATTAAGAAGGCAAATTACAGCACTTAATGAATTGGATTCATATTTTTACATTCATATAGATCTCAAAAGTGATTTAGATCAGTTTGAAAATGTAACATGGAGTGAAAATGTATTTTTTATAAATGATAGAGTTGATTGTATTTGGGGAGACTTCAGTATTGTTAGAGCAACACTTAATTTAATTCAAATTGCTTTAAAAAATCATTCTGAAGGGATATGCGTGCTTTTAAGTGGTAATTGTTATCCAATAAAATCCTTATCCCATATAGATACATTTTTTAATGAATATAAAAATAAAGTCTTTATAGATATTGATGATGCAGAAGTTCGTTGGTGGGATTTTTATAAAAGAGTGGAATATTATCGAATCAATTTAAATTCTAAGAGAGGACAATCATTACTACTTAAAGGATTTAATTTAGAAACCTTGAAACATTTTGTAAAGAGAAGAATTTCTATAGAACAATTATTTAAAATACTTTTTGTAAAGAGAAATTTATCATTAGACATGAAGTTTTATGGTGGTTCACAATGGTGGGCAATGGATTTATCTAAATTGGCTTTGGTTAATAATTTTATAGAACAGAAACAAAAAATACTATTTGATTTTTTTTCATACTCCCATGTTCCAGATGAGTTTTTCTTTAATTCCATAGTAATGTATTTAAAGAAATTAAATCATGATATAGAGATTGAAACTATAGTAACACATGCGGATTGGGGAAGAAAAAATTGTAAACTGCCGGTAACATTTGAATTAGCAGATTTTAAGGAATTAGTTAATCTGCCATTCAATATACTATTTGCTAGAAAATTTGACATTCATACTGATAGCTTAATATTAGATGAATTGGATAAATATATAAGTGCCCATAATTAGTCCAATTTAAAAAATCACCTATGAATAAAAAGAGCCCTTTAATTTCCGTTTTAATGACGGTATATAATCGCGAAAAATATATAGCCGAAGCGATTCAATCTGTTATTAATTCCACCTATCAAAACTGGGAATTGATAATTGTAGACGATCGTTCTAAAGATAATTCAGTAGCGATAGCAAAGTCTTTTGAAGAAAAGGATGAGCGTATCAAAGTTTATGTTAATGAAAAAAACTTAGGTGATTACCCTAATCGAAACCAAGGGGCTTCCTATGCTAAAGGGAAATATATAAAATATGTTGATGCAGACGATTTAATTTATCCTTATGGCTTAGAGCAATTGGTTTACTATATGGAGCAATTCCCTGAGGCTGGTTATGGCTTATGTTCATTAAGTCAGGATAAAACACGGATTTATCCATTTCAGTTAAATCAGGAAGAGGCTTACAAAAGCCATTATTTTGGGCCGAATCATATTTTTTATAAAGCACCCTTATCTGCTATTCTCAAAAAAGAGGCTTTTGATAAAGTGGGGCATTTTACAGGAAAACAGCATTTAGGAGATTTCGAGCTTTGGCATTTATTGTCGCAACAATTTCCTGTTGTATTGATGCCACATGGCATTGTTTGGTACAGAGAACATGACGATCAGCAAATGAATGATAATCGTACAGATCCCTTTGTACCATTTAAGTATATTTTATTGGCGGAAAAATTATTACAAGTAGCAGAATGCCCGTTATCGGAATCTGAGCGTTTGTCAGCTTTAGAAAAAGTAAAAAAACAACAAGGAGTGGCTGTAGTTTCAGCAATAAAACATCATTCCTTTGCAAAAGCAAAAGAAATGGCTAAGGCTTCCGGGAAAAGTTTAGTAGAACATTTAAAATATAAATTTAGTTGATAGTATTTCAATTTATTTCATATACATTAAAAACCTTATTACGCCATATATTTTGGCTATACAAGTTATCGCAATCAACAATAGGTAAACAAAGCCAAATCACATTTCCTATTATCCGTGAAGGTGCCGGTGCATTAACCATAGGAGATATGGCAAGATTAGATAAGCACACTAATTTAGGCATCGGCCAGAAAGGAACACTTTCTATAGGGCAAGCAGCTGTATTTGAGAAAGAGGCTACCATTTTGGTGAATAAAAATTGTCAGGTGATCATTGGTGAAAATTTTAAACTAGGTGCTTACGCTAGATTGTATGTAAATAATCACTGGCAATTTGGAGATGATGTGAAAATTGAAACGCATTGTGCTATATTTTCGAGAGAACCCCAAGGCCAAGGCATTCTTAAAATAGGTAATGGTACCCATATTGGCGATTTTACTATTATAGATTTGGTGCAAGATGTGACCTTAGGGCAGGAAGTCGCTATAGGGCCTAATTGCACATTATATACCCACGATCACGAATATACCAATAAGGAATTACCAGCGTGGAAAGGCGGTTTGGTATCGAAGCCTATTCTTATAGAAGATGGTGCTTGGATAGGTTCTAATGTAACCATATTGCCAGGAGTTACTATTGGCAAACGTGCCGTAATAGCAGCTGGATCTGTAGTAACAAAAGATGTTCCAGAGGAAACCATTTACGGAGGTATTCCAGCCAAATTGATAAAAACGATTTAATGCAATCGAAAGTCTCCGTAATCATCCCCTTATATAATGCCGTTTCCTGCTTAGAAGAAACTTTACTGTCTGTTCTACAACAATCGTATAAGAACATCGAAGTTATTGTTGTAGATGATGGTTCTACAGATGGGAGTTTTGAATTAGCTAAGACCTTCGAATCGCCTATAGTCAAGGTGGTTGTAAATAAAGGGAAAGGGGCTTGTTCTGCTCGAAATTATGGGTTTGCATTAAGCTCGGGCGATTATATTCAATATTTGGATGCCGACGATGTGTTAAGTTCCAATAAAATCGCCGAGCACGTTAAGGCTCTAAACGGTTCTAAAGATAAATTGGCTGTGTGTAATACCATACACTTTTACGATATCCCAGAGACAGGAATTTGTAAAGATGCTGATTATGTGTTTTCTACTGAAGCTCCAGAGGAACTGTTTATAAAACTTTGGGGCGGTTTAGATGCAAAGATGAATATGATACAGACCAGTGCCTGGTTAACCCCTAGGAAATTAATTGAGCAAGCAGGCCCTTGGAACGAAGAACTGGCAAAAGATCAGGATGGCGAGTTTTTTGCGCGTATGGGGCTGCAAAGCAAAGGAATTGTTTACGTTCCCGAAGCCAAAAACTATTATAGAAAGTATATTAAAGGCAATAATATTGCTTCGCAGAAGCAAAGAAAACATATTGAAAGCAATTTATTAGCTACCGATATAAAAGCGCAATATTTATTTAAAATATCAGCATCTAAACAAGCTAAACAAGCCATTGCAACCCAATATAAACATGTGGCTATGGAGGCTTGGCCTGAGTTTAAAGATATCACTAAACGAGCATTAAAATCTTGCCATGATTTAGGAGGGAGTGCCTATAGCCCAATTTTAGGGGGGGCAATGATCGAGTTAATCAAAAAGATCTTTGGTTGGAAGTTGGCAAAGTCCGTTGCTGTTAACGGACGAAAATTATTAAATCGATAGGCTATGTGTTGTTAATGCAGCTTATTTAAGAATCACGAAAAGAAAACCTAGTTGAAACACCTATTATTTTTAACCACAAGCAATTTAGCTACTAACCCCCGATTGTATAAAGAACTGCAATTGGCATTACAAGAAGGCTACAAAGCTACGGTGCTTCAGTTTACGCTTCATAATTGGAGCGATGCCAAAACCGAAGCACTCAAATCGGAATTGGAACAAGTATACCCCATAGCTCATGATTATTTAGAATTAATTAGTTTAGAAGCTATTCCTTCACGAAAACTGGATTGGTTATATTGGGGGCTTAGTGAAAAACTTGCGAAGAAAGCGTATAAGCTAATGTCAAATCATTTAAAATGGAATGTTTTAGGGAACTCTCGAAGAGCGCTTCAACTATTGAAGGCTGCAAAACAGATTAATTTACCCGCAGATTTAATCTGTGCACATAATTTAGGCGCTTTATACCCAGCTTACCAATTAGGTAAACAATGCGATGTGCCGTTTATTTTTGATGTGGAAGATTATCACCCTGGAGAAACGGTTTCTTTTGATGCCAAAAATGAAAAACGTAGACGGGAATTTTTAATGCAAACGTTGTTACCAAAGGCTAAGGCTGTTACGTTTGCAAGTCCACTTATAGAACAATATAGTACAGATCTAGTCGGTTCGTTTAATAGTTCCAAAACGATTCTTAACGGATTTAATGCGGATGAGTTTCTTTTGCAAGAGGATAGTAAAACCGATGCGGTATTAAGTTTAGTCTGGTTTAGTCAGAAAATTAGTTTTGGTCGAGGCTTGGAGCAGTTGTTCGAAGCTTTAATCCATTTAAAACAGTCGCATGCAAAAATGAGTTTGGAGTTGACTTTAATAGGAGAAATGGATGCCGATTTTCAGAAAAAAGTCATCCAACCTTTAGAAGTTCAGTTAGTCGATACCGCCATACATGTAATAATTAAAGCGCCATTACAGCAAAAGCAATTGCATGCTGAGGTGTGTTGTTATGATGTGGGCCTGGCTCTGGAATTTGATTCAAGAGACCTGAATAGACAGATTTGTCTGACTAATAAAATAATCACTTATGCGCAAGCTGGTTTGTATATCTTAGCCACAGATACTAAAGCCCAAAAACAATTTATTTCTGAACACCCGGAATTAGGCATTTTAAGTAAACAATCACCACAAAGTCTGGCTGATGCCTTGTTAAGGCTATGTGAAAACACTGCTCAAATTAAAGGACAAAAGCGGAAACGATTTGAATTAGGAGCAGCATTAAGTTGGGATCAAGAACAAGAAAAGTTAAAGAAGATTTGGCAACAAATTTTATAATAGAAAAAAATTGAAAACAGTACTCATTATATATCCGCATTGGGTTCCTGCAAATTTAGCAGGAGTACAACGCCCAAGGCTCATTGGAAATTATTTAAAGGCATTAGGGTGGCATCCGTTATTGTTAACGGTCGATTCGCAGTATTACGAAGAAACTCCAGATCCTGTAATTTCGAAAACAGCCTCAAAAGATATCGAAGTCGTATACACTAAGGCTTATAAGGTGACTAAACCACGAGTTATAGGAGATATTGGTTTGCGCGCGTTTCCATTTTTAAAAGAAAAGGCTTTAGAACTTTGTAAGACGCGAAAAATAGATTGTATTTGGATTCCGATCCCGTCGTTTTATACGGCGTTATTGGGCCGTATCATTCACGATAAAACGGGGATTCCTTATGGAATTGATTATATAGATCCGTGGGTAAGAGATATTACAAACCAAAATGATACACGTGCCAAGTTAAGTCAGTTAGTGGCTCGAAATTTAGAACCTTATGCAGTGAAAAAAGCGTCGTTTATTACGGGAGTATCTACGCCTTATTATTGGCCGGTAATCGAACGCAATTTTAAAACACCTCCGGCTCATGTGGGCATGCCATATGGTTTCGACCCTAACGATCATAAAATACACTTAAAAGACTTAAAAATGCCATGGGACGACATACCAAATTGTAAACCCTGGATTTATGCGGGGGCATTTTTGCCCAATTCCCATGTGTTTATGGATGCCTTTTTCAATGCTATTAAGAAGTTAAAGGATCAAGGCCACTGGGATTCAACTATACGTTTGTTTTTTATTGGTACAGGACCTTATCCAGCAAAACGTATCACCACTTATGCCGTAGATTATGGATTAGAAGATATCGTAATCGAGCAACGCGAACGTCAACCATTTTTGTATATTCTAAATTATTTAAGTGCAGCCGATCGCATCATGTTGTTTGGTAGTACCGAAAAGCATTATACAGCGTCTAAAACCTATCAGTGTTTATTAAGTGAGCGCCCTTTATTTACCGTGCTGCATGCAGAAAGTCAGGCAGTACAAGTGCTTAAGGGTGTTAAAGCAGACGAATTTTTGGTGCCGTATCATGAGGGAGATAGTAAAGAAGTGATTATAGAAGCCATGGTTGATATGTTACGAGCTTTTCAAAAAGTAGATTTGAACTGGCAACCAGATTTAAGCGAATTAAATCAATATTCTTCTAAAGAATCTGCCAGAGCTTTGGTTGAGATAATGAACGGTGTTCTATGAAAAATAGTAATTAATATTTATCATTTTCTATTAAAGAAATTGGGATAAAATAAAGTCTTCTAAATGTCAAATATAAATATGAGAAAATCATTATCTGAAGTTAAATCTAAATTTGAAATCCAATTTAGTAATTCTAAGTATTTGTTCATTCTCAGTCATATGCGGAGTCGCTCTTCAGTTCTTTCACACATTTTAGGAAGCAATGATGGTATATGCGGTTATCGAGAGTTGCATAAATCTTATGTAAATTATAAGGATGTTGTAAATATGAAAGCAACTTTGAGGGAGGAATTTAAGGATGAAATAGAAAGAAGCTATTTGTTAGATAAAATTCTTCATAATAATCAGGAGATTTCCAAAAAAGTTGTAGACATTACAAATCCTAAATTTATTTTTTTATTGCGAGAACCAGAGAGTACTATTAAAAGTATTATAAATATGGGGGGTACTAGAGGTAACGATTTATATAAAAATCCAAAGGATGCCACCAATTACTATTGCTCTAGATTAAATAGGCTTTCTAAACTTGCTGAATTTCAGGATCGAGATTTTATTTTTGTCGATTCAGACGATCTTGTAAAAAAAACAGATTTTGTTTTAAGTAGTTTAACTGTTTGGCTGGGGCTGGAATCACCGTTGACGAGTGATTACAAAATATTCACTAATACGGGAAAACCAAGCCATGGAGATCCATTAAAAAATATATTGGGAGGTAAATTAATTAAAACAAGTGGGTATTCAAATATAGAAGTTCCATCAAAGTTTTTGGAAAAAGCTCAACTTTCATACGAAATATGTAAAAAAACTTTAACACAGAGATAAACATTTAATCCGAGGCACTGAATATCTATAGGGAAGTTGGAAGTTATTATAGGGTTATATTAATAAGTTTGAAATTTATAAACTATCTGATTTTTTTTGTTTATATAAATGGATGAATTTGTACTAATAGAAAAAATTTTAAATCATTAAAGATTGACCTAAGTCATGAAAAAAATAGCTATAATCACGACCCACCCCATACAATATTATGCGCCCTGGTTTAAATTACTCGCCGAACGTCAGAACATAAAACTCAAGGTGTTTTATACCTGGTCTCAGGCGCAAGATACAGTTAAAGACAAAACCTTTGGAAAAACCATCGCTTGGGATATCCCATTATTGGAGGGCTATGAATTTGAGTTTGTAGAAAATGTATCCAAAGACCCAGGTTCTCACCATAAAAATGGTATTGATTGTCCAGAACTTATTTCTAAAATAGAAACATGGAATCCAGGCGCTATTTTAGTATTTGGATGGTATTTAAAAAGCCATTTTAAAGTGATGCGTTATTTTAAAGGGAAAGTGCCAATTTGGTTTCGTGGAGACTCAACACTGTTGGATGAAACTTCAGGGGTTAAAACAATTTTAAGGCGCTTGTATTTAACCAGGGTGTATCAACATATTGACAAAGCGTTTTATGTAGGAGCCGAAAACAAGCGATATTTTAAGGCGCATGGGGTAAAGGAGCGCCAATTGGTTTTTGCTCCACACGCTATTGATAATTCAAGATTTGCTGATTCTGAAATTAATCAATATGAAATCCAAGCTTTGGAATGGAGAAAGGAACTTGGGTTTTCAGAAGATGACATTGTAATTTTATTCGCCGGTAAATTTGAATCAAAAAAGCAACCTGATTTCTTATTGGAAGCTGTTCAAAAGGTAAATCTACAGCGAGAAACACCATTAAAATTGGTTCTGGTTGGACATGGCCCATTGGAAAATAAATTAAAAGACTTGGCCGAGAATGATAGACATGTTACATTTTTGCCGTTTCAAAATCAAAGTAAAATGCCAATTTTATATCGTTTAGGCAATATTATGTGTTTGCCTTCCAAGGGACCGGGAGAAACATGGGGCTTGGCGGTAAATGAAGCAATGGCATCAGGGCGACCAGTTATTGTGAGTAATAAAGTGGGCTGTACTTCAGATTTGGTAAAGCATGGGCAAAATGGTTATGTGTTTTCTTATGATAATGAAAAGGAAATAGAGAACATATTGATCGAATTAAATAGTGAGCGATTAAAAGAATTGGGGAAGCATGCAGAAAACTATATTAGGGATTGGAATTTTGAGAAAATTGTTGAGGCGATTGCAAGAGAGTTGTTAAAGGGGCATGAAAGGAGATAGGGGAGTATAGAAATATGGAAATGTGGTCATATATAGGTATAGGAGTTGTATTATTGGTTGCTTTACGTTTTGTGAGGCAGCTTGGGAAAACAATTCCTATATTGGAATTAATGTTACTCATTGCTGGCTTGCAGTGGATTGTTGGACCACTAATTGAATATGCATCACCATCGTTACATTACAAGTATTTTATGTATGTGCCCCAAGAGCAATATATGGCATTTGTGGCCCCAGCTTTTGGGGTATTTGCGGCAATTATTTTGCTTCGTTTGAAAAGAGTCAAGGGAGAATATATTAAAGTCGAAAACCTTAAATATTATTCTAAATATGGATTAACTATTTTTGCTATTGGGGTTGTTTTTGATTTAATAGGTGGTTTTTTGCCTGGTACGCTAGGATTTTTTGCGTTTATTCTATCTAACTTTAAGTTTGCAGGGGCTATCATCCTTTATTTTTCTGAAAATAAACGTTTGAAAAATATATTTTATGGGGCAATAGCATATCTTTTTTTAATGGCCCTGGCAAAAGCCATGTTTCATGACTTCATTTTATGGTCGGTATTCTTTTTCATGTTTTGGGCTTTAAAATTTAAACCAAAAGTTAAAGCAATCTTATTAATCTTTGCTTTAGGGGCTTTTTTTTTGATAACGCTACAAACAATAAAGACAGCATACAGAGCACAGGTCTGGAGTGGCTATTCAGGAAATAAGGTGGAGTTGTTTTTTTCGCTTATGGTAGATACAATTATGAATAGCGAAGAAGATGCTCCCCAAAGTCCAACAGAACCAGATAATAATGTTCGTTTAAATCAAGGGTGGATCATAAGTGCGGTTTTAAATCATATACCGATTAATCAACAATTTCTGGAGGGGGCAACCATATCAGAAGCTGTGTATTCATCTGTTTTGCCAAGATTTTTAAACCCTAATAAAAAGGAGGCGGGAGGACAGGAAAACTTTCGGGTGTTTACGGGTTTGGAAATTTCAAGTGGGACTTCCATGGGAATTAGTATTGTAGGGGAAGCCTATGGTAATTATGGCGTTTCTGGAGGTATAATGTTTATGGGGTTGTGGGGATTGTTTTTAGCACAAATGTGGTTGTTATTTATAAAAAAAATTGACAGTAATCTTATTTTGATAGCTTTTATACCCTTGATTTTTTTACAGGTTATTAAGGCGGAAACCGAATTAGTGGTAGTATTGAACCACTTCGTAAAATCATCCATTGTGGTGTTTTTGTTTTTTTGGTTTGTTAAAAAACAATGGAAATGGGTATTGGTTCATGAATCAGATAGTTAATTTTATTTTTAGGGCAGAGCTTCCTCAATACAACAGTATTGAAGAATTATTTAAGGCCCTAATTCCCGTAATTGGTCAAAAGAGAGGGGTTCAAATTTCTAAACTACCAAGCGCTGGAGCTTCATTAAAAGGTATTGGCCAGAATTTAAAAGGGGTTTCCCTGAATAAAACAGAAATAGTTCACATTACTGGGGATGTGCATTACATGGCTTTGGTTACAGGAAACAAAACGGTGCTTACCATTCATGATGTTAGGTCCATTGTAAAAGGGCCTTGGTTAAAGCAACAGATTGTAAAATTGTTTTGGTTTTGGCTTCCCGCATTATGTGTGAAAAAGATCACTGTCATATCAGAGTTTTCCAAAGAAGAATTAAAAAAAGTCATTCCTTTTGCAGCTTCTAAAATCCAAGTAGTTTACAACCCAGTAAATTCTCAGTTATGCTATACTCCAAAGAAATTAGATGTTCGTAAACCTCAAATTTTATTGTTGGGAACCAAACCAAATAAAAATTTGGAACGGACCTTGGAGGCCTTAAAAGAGCTTGATTGTACCTTATTGATCATAGGGTTGCTCTCAGAGTCGCAAATAAGTCTTTTGAAAGCTTTTGATTTTGAATATAAAAATGAGTTTTATGTGCCATATCAGGACATTGTGAATGCTTATACAAAAAGTGATTTAGTGTTGTTCGCTTCTACTTATGAGGGGTTTGGTATGCCAATAATTGAAGCCCAGGCAATAGGTCGTCCAGTGATAACCTCAAACATGGGGGCTATGAAGGAAGTTGCAGGGGCTGGAGCTTGTTTAGTGGATCCCTATAGTGTGAACTCGATTCGTGAAGGTGTGAAAAAGGTTCTTGGGGAAGAAGCTTATAGACAGAATTTAATTGTTTCAGGATTGGAAAATGTAAAGAGGTTTCAGTTGGATGTAATTGCAGAGCAATACCTAGCTTTGTATCAAAGTTTATAAGATTATTGGAATGGAAGACAAACTACAAAAGAAAGTTTTAATAGTTACAGATTGGTTTTTGCCAGGGTATAAAGCTGGCGGGCCTATACAGTCCATCAACAACTTAGTGGCAAATTTGGGCAAGGAATATCATTTTACCATTCTAACCTCAAATAAGGATTTGGGAGACACACTTCCATACCCTAATATTGAATATAACAGGATTTTGGATAAGGATTGCTATAAGATTATGTATTTGGATGAAGCTCATCAAAGCTTTAGCTTTTATAAGTCAGTTTTGAAAAACGAAAGTTTCGATTTGGTGTATCTAAACTCTTTATTTTCATTTAAGTTTTCAATTTTACCTCTATTGGTTGCTCTACAGACTAATGTTCAAGTAATTTTGGCCCCTCGAGGAATGTTGGGAGAAGGTGCTTTAAAAATTAAGGCATTAAAGAAAAAAATTTTTTTGAATTGTTTTCGATTATTGAGTTGGCATAAAAAGGTAGTATGGCATGCAACAGCCGTAAGTGAGCAAGAAGAGATTATAGGGAATTTTGGAAAAGGGATAAACTGTAAAATAGCCTCCAATTTGCCGCAAAAATCTTTCGATTATACTCCAAGAGCCAAGTATGAAGGAAATTTAAAGTTATTCTATCTATCTAGAATACATCCTAAAAAGAACTTGTTGGAGGCATTACGATTATTAAAACAGGTAGATTCTAGGACATCTGTGGAATATACTATTATTGGGCCAATTGATGATCCTGCATATTGGAAGGAATGTCAACAGGAAATAAAAGAGATGCCATCCAATATAAAAGTAGAATATGTCGGAGCGATCCCACATGCCAATTTGCAAAACGTATTAAATAATCAGCATGCCTTGTTGTTGCCCACTTTTAATGAGAACTTCGGTCATGTTATTGTAGAATCCTGGCAAAATGGTTGTTTGACCATTATTTCAGACCAAACCCCTTGGAGAGACTTGAATGAAACAGAGATTGGTTGGGATATTTCATTAGATTCTAAAGTTGAATTTAAAAGAGTCATCGAATATTGTGCTCAAATGTCCCAGGAGGATTTTGATAAGAAATCAAAAAAAGCCTTTATGTTTGCAAAGAACTATTTTGACAATCCAGAAATATTAAAAGCAAATAGAGAATTATTTAACCAATAAAAAATATACATGAAGCGTATTTTAATAACAGGAGGAGCGGGTTTCGTTGGCTCTCATTTATGTGAACGACTGCTTAGAGAAGGCAATGAAGTGATCTGTTTAGATAATTATTTTACAGGTAGCAAGAAAAATATCGAGCATTTAATGGATCACCACTATTTTGAATTGGTACGTCATGATGTGACCCAACCTTATATGATTGAGGTCGATGAAATATACAACTTGGCATGCCCGGCTTCACCTGTACATTATCAATACAACCCTATAAAAACTATCAAAACGTCTGTGATGGGGGCTATTAATATGTTAGGATTGGCAAAACGTGTTAAGGCTAAGATTTTGCAGGCATCCACAAGTGAAGTGTATGGAGACCCAGCAGTGCACCCTCAGCCAGAGTCATACTGGGGAAATGTGAATCCTATTGGTTTGCGTTCGTGCTACGACGAAGGAAAGCGATGTGCAGAAACCTTGTTTATGGACTACAATATCCAGAATGACGTAGATGTTAAAATCATTCGTATTTTTAATACATATGGACCTAATATGAATCCAAATGATGGTAGGGTGGTGTCCAATTTTATTGTTCAGGCTTTAAAGGGAGAGGATATCACCATTTTTGGAGATGGAACCCAAACACGTTCCTTTCAGTATGTAGATGATTTGGTAGAAGGAACTATTAGGATGATGAATAGTAGGGATGGTTTTATGGGGCCTGTTAATATTGGAAACCCGGGAGAGTTCACCATGCTTGAATTAGCGGAAAAAGTTCTAAAATTAACTAATTCCAAATCAAAGTTAATTCATTTGCCATTGCCTAAAGATGATCCTATGCAGCGTAAGCCAGACATCACTTTAGCTCAAAGAGAGTTGAATGGATGGGAACCAAAAGTACATTTGGAAGAAGGATTGGTAAAAACCATAGCCTATTTCGATCAACTTTTAAATGAAGTCTAGTTGTTGAAAACAGATTTGTCAACATATAACAACGATTGGTATCAGCCTGGAAATCCATTGAAGCGTTTAAGTTGGTATGTTGTTAATGCATTGTTTTTTGTGAACCCTTTAAATCTGTCTTCGGGTTTGAAGGTTTTGCTTTTAAAGATGTTTGGGGCTAAGATCGGTAAAGGGGTAGTAATTAAACCAGGCGTCAATATTAAATATCCATGGAAATTGACGATTGGTGATTTTTCCTGGATAGGAGAAAAAGTATGGATCGATAATTTAGGAGAGGTGACTATTGGAAGTAATGTGTGTGTATCGCAAGGAGTCATGTTGTTATGCGGGAATCATAATTACAAAAAGCCTTCTTTCGATTTGATTGTAGGAAATATAACGGTTGAAGACGGTGCTTGGGTAGGTGCTAAATCTGTCGTGTGTCCTGGAATAGTTTTGAAAGAGCATAGTGTGCTCGCTGTAAATTCTGTGGCTACAAGGGATTTAGGGGCTAATGGAATTTATCAAGGTAATCCAGCCGTTTTGGTAAGAAATAGAATAATAGAGTAAATGAAAGTATCCATTATTACAGCTACCTATAATAGTGAAGCAACTATTGAGGGATGTATAAAATCGGTCTTATCTCAAGATTACTCTTATATTGAGTATATTATTATTGATGGTGCTTCTTCAGATCACACCTTGTCTATAATAAATTCTTATAAGCAAAAGTATACTAACATTGTACTGGTTACAGAATCTGATAAAGGGATATATGATGCCTTGAATAAAGGAATTAAAGCCGCAACAGGAGATGTAGTTGGCTTTTTGCATTCAGATGATTTTTTTAATTCCACCTATACTATAGGGAATATAGTCGCTACCTTTACTGAAGGACCTATTGATGGCGTTTATGGTAACTTAGATTATGTTAGCTCCAAGGACACAAACAAGATAGTTAGACATTGGCAAAGTCAACCATTTTCTAAAAGCCTTTTGAATCGCGGATGGATGCCAGCGCATCCTACTGTATTTTTGAGGAAGGAAGTATACAATAAGCACGGCTTGTTCAATATGGAATTTAGAATTGCTGCAGACTACGATATGATGCTTCGTATTTTTTGTGATGAGACATTGCAATTTAAATTTTTGCCTGAAGTTATAACAAAAATGAGAGTTGGAGGAGCTAGCAATAGAAGTTTAAAGAATATAATCACAAAATCTAAGGAGGATTATCGAGCCCTTAAATTAAATAAACTTTCTTTTCCTATTTGGTCCTTAGTGCTTAAAAATTGTTCTAAAATCCCTCAATTTTTTAAAAAACCTTAAGTTCTAAAACTTCTTATTTGCGGATACTTAGTTAAGAAGGGATAGTTTGTTAACATTTTGATATATAGACTTTTCAACATTGTGCTAATTGTTTTTTAGAGATAATCCAAAATGAATTTTTCATTTTTTTTGGGCTTATAATTGTGAAAAAAAATCAATACATGTCTGAATATTAAATAATTATAAAAAATAAGTTATTATAGATGAAATGCAAAGATTAATAATTTGAAAGTTGTATTTTTGTTATCCTTATTACAGCTATTAACAATTATCTTAACAACCATGAATCCGATTATTTATAATTTTTTTAGGGGCGATTATGTTTACTTGTGGTTGCTTGTGCCAAGTTTCTTGGCGTTCATCATTTCTTTTTCTGCATTGCCAGTAGTTATTCACGTGGCAAAGACAAAACATCTTGTGGATGAGCCTGGGATAAGGAGCGTTCATAAAAAAGGGATTCCAACCTTGGGTGGAGTTGGAATTTTTCTTGGGATATCGGTGGTGCTTTCCTTATTGGGAAGTATGTTGTATGACAACAAAATTTTGACGCTTTTAGCAGGGCTCATAGTCTTATTTTTCCTTGGAATTAAAGATGATTTGTTGGTTCTATCACCTAGGAAAAAGTTTATAGGGCAAGTATTTAGTTCCCTAGTGGTTATTATGATTACGGATATTCGAATTATGAATTTTTCTGGTATTTTTGATGTTGGAGAATTACCCTATGCAATATCTGTGTTGTTTACATTGTTTGTTTATGTGTTGATTATAAATGCATATAATTTAATAGATGGTATTGATGGGTTGGCAGGGTGTATTGGATTGTCGGCCAGTACATGCTTTGGCGTATTTTTCTGTATTACTGAACAGTTTGTTTTGGCTGCGATTGCCTTTATTACTGTTGGATCTTTGTTGCCTTTTTTAAGACATAATTTTTCAAGTAGACATAAAATATTTATGGGAGATACAGGGTCCATGATTATTGGATTTTTATTGGCCTTTCAAGCTGTCAACTTTATCTGGTATAGTCAAATACAGGAAACCAACTCTTTCAGTAGCTCCGCTCCGGTAATTGCTTTGGCTATATTGTTTTTTCCATTGTTTGATACCTTTAGAGTGTTCTGTATCCGAATGTTCATTTTAAAGACAAGTCCTTTTCAACCAGATAACAACCATATACACCACCGTATCATTAACAATGGTTTTAAGCATTGGCAAACTACCTTTATCATTTCAATAACTTCTTTAATGATTGTATTAATTGCTGTTAATGTAATATTCTTACCTATTGGTTGGCAATTGGTTTTGTTGATGAGCTTGGGAACTGTTGTTTTTATGAGTATTATGCGATTAAGATTGATAAAAATTAAGGGACAAATTAAGTTGAAATTCAAATTATCTTAGGGCATAATATTGATATTTTCTATCTAGCTTATCGTTTGGTACGTATTGAAATTGTAGGTATATTTGTTTGTCAAAACAAGTGCCGATAAACTAAAAAGGTTTGTCATTTCCTAATAATTATAAAAAGTACTAAATGAAATTACTTCTCAAAGGGATTATCCTTTGTTTGCTTATCTCTTCCTGTGCAACCAAAAGGCAGGTTTTATACTTTCAAGATGTGGATGAGGTTACTAAATCTCTAGAATATCCAAACAGTACCATTCAAGTAAATGATTTGTTGAAAATAAACGTTAGTGCTTTAGATCCTGTCGCTGCAGAGCCTTATAACAAAAGGACCAATACTGGAATGCAATCTGGAGGAGGAAATTCAAATCAAGTCAATATGGATGCCTATCTCGTGTCAACAGAGTATACAATTTTGTTCCCTATATTAGGATATATAGATGTCCGTGATAAAACGACAACTGAATTAGAAAAGTATATTACCCGTTTACTAGTTGAAGGAGGTCATTTAAAGTCTCCAACGGTTAGTGTAAGAATTGTTAACGGGAAATTCACAGTTTTGGGAGAAGTTGGTAGTCCGGGAATATACTCTTTTAATGAGCAAAGTATCACGTTAACACAAGCTCTTGGAATGGCTGGTGATTTGACAATCAAAGGAGTGCGTGAAGATATTGTTGTCATTAGAGAAGTCTCAGGAGTACGCGAGGTTGCCCATATAGACATGACAACTACAAGTTGGTTCAATAGTCCGTATTATTATATCAAGCAAAATGATGTGATTGTGGTGGATCAAAATTATTCAGCAGTAAAAAGGGCCGGAATCATTGGGGATCTTGGTGCATTGTTAGGGATTGTTTCTTTTTCAATAAGCCTTGCATTGTTATTATCTAGATAAACTTTAAATGACAAATTCAACATCACAAACTACTCATAGCGACGCTAAGTTTGATATTAAAGAGGAATTCACGAAATATCTAAGCTATTGGCCATGGTATTTGTTTTCAATGGCTATTGCCATTTTAATAGCTTATTTTTATTCGCGGTATACGCCAGATACTTATAGGACAACGGCAAAGATTAGAGTTTTAGATGAAGGTAAGGGATTGGAATTACCGTCTTCTGCTTTTGTGTTCAAACGCTCTTCCATTAATCTAGATAATGATATGGAACTTGTCAAGTCTAAGCGTTTATTGAGCAAGGTAGTTGAAGATTTAAATTTAACGACGACTTATATTCAAATTGGAAAGTTTCGAGATACTGAATTATGGCCAGCTCCGTTTAAGGTTGTAGAAATCCCCAATATGTTTTTGTCTGGATTGTCTTTTTTAATTGAAGTAAAAAGTGATGGTTATATAATTACTAATGAACAACAAAAATATCCTGATTTAGTTTTGAAGGGGTATGCTATTAAGGGTGGAACTAGCGGAATACCTTTTTCAATTATTCCAAGGTCCGAGTCAGAAATGGCAAAATATATTGGTAATGTGTATTTAGTGAAGTTTGGATCTGTCGAATCAGTTGCAAGAGGCTTGGCTTGGAGACTTCAAATAGCGAAACATAACAATAGTGGAGATATTTTAACGATTAGTTTGGAGGGAACTAATAAACGAAAATCTGAGGACATCATTAACAAAGTGGTGGAGCAATTCAATCTGGATGGGATTCAAGACAGGCAATTGGTGCATAAGAGAACCATGGATTTTGTGGATGATCGTTTTGTGTTTTTAGCGAGTGAATTGGATTCCATTGAGAAAGAAAAGGAAGATTTTAAAGTTAGCCATAATTTGATTTCTATTGAAGCTGACGCAGGATTTAGTATGGGATTAAAGGCAGAAACTGATATGGAAGTATTTGGGGTTGAAACTCAAAAGGCTTTAGCTCAATTCTTAAAGGAATCTTTAATATCGGATCAAGGCTTCAATTTATTGCCAGAAAGTATTGGTTTGGATGATGCTAGTGCCAATGGTTTGATTGCTCAATACAATGTTTTGGTTCAAGAACGGGATGATTTGATAAAAAGTGCGGGTAATAAAAACCCTATAGTAATAGGTGTTGAGGTAAATTTGTTGAAGGTACGGGGTAACTTGAATGAGTCCATAGATAATTATTTAAACCAACTTAAAGTAACTGAAGAACAATTTAAGCAAAGAGAAAATGAAGCGAAGGGCTTGGTGGCTAGCGTACCAGAAAAGGAAACGCTGTTAAGGGCTATTGAACGTCAGCAAACAATTAAGGAGACTTTATATCTATTTTTACTTCAGAAACGAGAGGAGGCAGCTATCAATTTTGCGATCACGGCTGATTCCATTAAGGTTTTGGATAATGCCACAACTTCAGGGCCCATATCTCCTGATAGAAGGAAAATCTATATCATGGCTATTTTAGCTGGACTGTTAGTGCCCTTTGGAATTATTTACGGAGTGAATTATTTGGATACCAAAATTCATGGAAAGGCACAGTTGGAAAGACAAGTTCCTGGAATATCGGTGGTAGGAGAGATTCCTCTAGTTGAGGATCAAAAGTTATTTTTAAATGCACATGACAAAAGTATGTTGGCTGAATCCTTTAGAATTTTAACTACAAATGTTAATTACGTATTAGGAAAAAAGGATAGCTCAGCAAAAATAGTGTATGTAACTTCGACAATAAAGGGAGAAGGAAAGACCTTTGTTGCTACTAATTTAGCCTTGGCTTTTGCTAGTGTAAATCATAAAGTATTGCTTATTGGTGCAGATTTAAGGAACCCTCAATTACATAATAATTTAAAATTGAAGAAAACAGATAAGGGTTTATCCGATTATTTGTTTGATAATAATTTGAATTATAGCGACCTCATAATTCATCCAAAAATTGTAAATAATAAAAATTTTAGTGTTTTATTGGCGGGTACCATTCCTCCAAACCCTTCTGAATTGTTTGTCAATGGTCGTTTTGAAAGGCTTCTAGATGATTTTGCTAGTGATTATGATTACATTGTGATAGATACAGCACCAACGTTATTGGTAACAGATACTTTATTAATTTCTCAATACTCGGATGTAACGTTATACGTAACAAGATCTAACTATACCGATAAGAATATTTTAGATTTTTCTAAGGAACTCCATAGGGATCAGAAGCTTAAAAATATGAGCTATGTTTTAAACGGAGTAGGAGGGCTAAAGTCTAAAGGTTACGGATATAATTATGGCTACGGCTATGGTTATGAGGCCTATAATGAAAAGTTGCCTTGGTATAAGCGCATGTTCTCTAGAGTGTAATTATCCATTAATTGTTCCTAGTTTATTATTATGTCTTTGCTTGTTAATCTAAACTAAATTGGCTTATTATTATTTATTCAAAGATTAAACATTGGCATATTAATGCTTATCCAGTACACAATTAATTGTACTACAATAGTAAAGAATGAAGTAGCTCTTATGTTAAGAAAGATTGACACTCAAGTAAAA
>NZ_LBIO01000034.1 GCF_001280505.1 Mangrovimonas sp. TPBH4 | reverse complement strand
AACACCGTGTATAATTCATTGCTTCTGATTTTCCTCACGGAAAATCCTCGCAACTTTACTATCTTAGTTTCTTAAACCTGAAAATCCTGCGGATTTTCACGCAACGAAACTATACACAAACCGTTGTAGTGCATTTAAGAACTGACAAAATGAATAAAAGTCAACTACATTTACTAACCATTTCTATCTTAATTTCGAGTTTTACTTTTGGACAATCAGATAAATTGGAAAAGTTAACTGTTGGCTTCATGTGCGGAGTATCTGCAGGCACTACTCCTCTCGTTAATAAAATGACTGACTTAGTAAAAGAAAAAAAATACTCTGAGATTTCTTCATTATTAAATTCCAAAAATAGCGGAGAAATATTCTTAGCTATTTTAATATTAGAACGACTGAGCCAAAAAAACTTTTATACACTAAAAGAAAAAGAAATAGACAAAATAGCTTTTTGGAAATCTTCACCTGTTCCAGTTTATAATTGCTTAGGTTGTTCTTCAGATGTAAATTCTATGTGGAAACTTTTTGAAAATAAAAATTCACTTGAAGAAATTACTTGGCTGAATAGAATACTTCCCATTGAATAAGAATTCTATGAATTAAAAACACACTACAACACAATGTATAATTCATTGCTTCCGATTTTCCTCTCGGAAAATCCTCGCAATTTTGCTACCTTAGTTTCTTAAACCTGAAAATCCTCCGGATTTTCACGCAACGAAACTATACACAAACCGTTGGCAACAATAGGAAAACGATGAAAATTCTAATAATAATTCTTTTTTTCTTTTATACCTTTTTTAGCTTTTCTCAAAGTCTTGAAGAAAGAGAAAAAATTACAGCAGAATTTGAAAAGCTCTCTGATACTAAAATTGAATTATATAATATCAACTCATTTCCCCAAAAGCTAGATTCGATACAATTAAAATCTGACTTCTTAAAAAGTAAAAATATTGATTATAAAATACTCGGATTTAGAATTTCTGGTGTTAATGAAAACGGGGAAATGGTACTATTTTTCAAATCATCAAAAGGTAACATCATTCCGACTGATTTTAAAGATAAAATATCATCATGTTCTGAATGTAAAAGCGTAAAAGTCGACCGAATAACAATAAATTGGTTTACAGGCACATACACTTTAAAAACTAGTCAAACGTGGAGTATAAAATAAATACTGTTGCCAACACCGTGTATAATTCATTGCTTCTGATTTTCCTCACGGAAAATCCTCGCAACTTTACTATCTTAGTTTCTTAAACCTGAAAATCCTGCGGATTTTCACGCAACGAAACTATACACAAACCGTTGTGCAACATATGACAAAAACCGTAACTGAAATAGAAAATATAGTAAAGCAATTGGCTGATAGGATAAATGCACCAAGTTATTTACTACCGACATTTAGCTCACCAATTGGAGATGCAACACCGAATATTGAAGTTGATAATTTAGGACTTTACAATTATGTAATTTCCGAAAGAGGAACTGAATATGAAAGGAAATTGACATCTGACTTGAATGACTTATTATACTGGATATTTTCTTCTGTGACTTTTTCTATGGCTTGTAACTACGAATTGAAAAACAGAATTGAGGAAAAAGATTGTAGAAGAATAATATTCGCAAAACAAGAGGAATTACTCGGAGTATTGGACAGTAAATGGGAGGAAAAGGAAAGGAAAGAACACAAATCTATTCTTGTGAACAGTCCATTTGATGATTTAGCTGGATTAAGAGCTACTTATTGCAGAGAATTGAGAGCAAAAGGATTATCGGAATCCGAAATTGATAAACTCGCTTATGAAAAATATCCTGAATAAAATACGTTGCACAACACAGTGTATAATTCATTGCTTCCGATTTTCCTCGCGGAAAATCCTCGCAACTTTACTATCTTAGTTTCTTAACCTGAAAATCCTAGCGGATTTTCACGCAACGAAACTATACACAAACCGTTGTACACAAGCTAAGAACTGAATTGAAAATATTAAAACTTATATTAACACTCGGACTTTTAGCTTCTTGCGGAAATAAAACAGAATTTATACCCAATAAAAATTTGATTGAATTCCATAGAAGAACAATAATGGATATGGATGAATTAGTTAATTCTGGAGAGGAAAATTATCGAAACTTAAACTCGAAAAAATTTAATCTAAAAACTGACACAATCCGATTTGAAAATGACTTTATATATGTTTCTTACCTATCAATAGTCAACGGTTGCGGACAATATTCTGGAAATATTGAAATAGAAAATGACTCAATTATTTTAAAACTAGTTGACACTTCTGGAATTGCTTGCACAGAAAAAAGAGTTGACAGATTGGTTTATAAAATAAAAAATGATGCAAATAAAAAATACGGAATTAAAAAATGGTAAAAAGCCTGTGTACAACACCGTGTATAATTCATTGCTTCCGATTTTCCTCGCGGAAAATCCTCGCAATTTTGCTACCTTAGTTTCTTAACCCGAAAATCCTAGCGGATTTTCACGCAACAAAACTATACACAAACCGTTGTGTGCCATATGAATAAAAAACTAATTATTTTATTTACTATTTTTTTAAGCCTCAATTTATTTGGTCAAAATATTGAACACGTAAAAGATGAAAATACAGGAGCAGAACTCGAAATTTCCAGTGACAACTTTCCTGAACCATTCTTCTTTGACAAGGACTCATCTACATATTACAAAAAAGAATATATACAAAAAATAAGCTCTGATCTTTTAAAAATTGATAATACGGAAATTCTCCTCACAGGACATTGTACAATTTTGGAGCAAAAGTCAAATCCAAGTATCTCAATTAATCGAATAAAAGAAATCAAAAAACTATTAATTGAATCGGGTTATGATGAAAATAGAATAGTAATAAAAGACGAAAAAACAAACCAACCGAGAAGCAGCTCTCCAGAATCAAACGAAAATAGACGAGTCGATTGGTTTATAATTCAAAGATAAATACAGCACACAACACCATGTATAATTCATTGCTTCTGATTTTCCTCACGGAAAATCCTCGCAACTTTACTATCTTAGTTTCTTAACCCGAAAATCCTGCGGATTTTCACGCAACGAAACTATACATAAACCGTTAGCAAACATTTAAATTACACTGATAGGGTATATGAAATTATTTAAACTATTATATATTAATTGATTACATTTAAAGAGAAAATATCCAAGTTATTAATCTAGAAAATAATAATCATGAGAAATCCTATTAGAATCAGCATTTTAATTGCAGTTGTGATATTCGCTTCATGCACACAACAAAAAAAGAGTAACACTGATAAACAGGACGCTCCGGTTACTGTAACCGAAGAAAACTTTGCCCTGGCAATGTCTGATTTGGCAATGCAACGAGAATTTGCTCAAGGAGCCAATAATACACAATGGCACCACAATCGATCGGTTATGGCATTAGATGCTCAACCTGCACCGCTAATGAATAGAATGACTACTTATTCTTTCTCCATTGTTGACGGTGGTGGAGATGTTGCTATTACCCTGCCTGAAAATGATGGCAGATATATGTCGCTTCATGTTTGGAACCACGACCATGTAACAGTAGGGGTATATTACGGCGCAGGAAAATATATTATCCCGGCTGATAAATCAAGTGATTTTTTTGTAGCAAATGTGCGTATGTATCTTGATCCGAATGACCCGGAAGACATTAAAAAAGTAAATGGATTTCAAGATCAGCTCAAGATAGAATTTCTGAATGGGTATGAACCAAAGCCTTTTAAAGTTACTAATTGGAACATGGAACAGTTTGAAAAAATTCATGAGCACTATGTGGCACGCGCTAAAGAATTAGGAACCTTAAATGGCATGGCAACTTTAGAACACAAAATTACTCTTGATGAAGCAAACAGAGGAGTTGCCGTCGCCACCGGATTACTTCCTGACAAAGACGCCATGTACTTTACCGAAAACCACCTGATGAACGGTGAAAAGGTGAAAAAAGTAACCTACAGTGTACCTGAAATCGAAAATCCTGATTTAGGGTTCTTCAGCATTACAATTTACGGTGAAGACCAATGGCTTAAAACCGATGAAGGTTCTAATATTGATAACCGAGGCATCCAACTAAATGCTGACGGAAAAACATTTGATGTGTACTATGTAATGCAAGATGAGTATGCCAATGCAGATTACCCTAACAAACTGCTAGTTCCATCTGATAATTTCTGGACTTGCTTTAGAGTATATATGCCCGGAAAAACCGTTCGAGAAGGTGAGTTTATATTACCAAAATTTTAAAACGCTAATTATTGATGTAAAAACGTTTGCTAACATTTGAATGGAATTCTGGAACAAAAATAACATTGAGTACTACAGAATAGAGGATTCTGGAATTTTTAAAGCAAAAACTTTATCTCCTGACTATTTACAAGAAAAGGATTTGAGCAATTCGAATCTAAAAAAATTAAGAAGCGAATGGCAAAAGGTATTTCCGAAATTAGACAACCTAAAGTATCTTTACCTCGGGCATAGAGTTAATCAAGAATATTTTGAAGCCGTTTGCCAAATTCCAAATTTGAAAGGGCTTTGGGTTAAAACAAGCCAAATTAAAGATTTTAGTCCTATTGGTAATTTAAGGGAACTTGAACAACTAAATTTTGGTGGTAGTTTGGCGATACCTAATTTAGAAGGAATTCAAAATTTGACAAATCTAAAATATTGTGTGCTGGACAAGTTTTTCGGACTTGAAAGCCTAAACGAATTGTCTAATTTAAAATCTTTAAAAAAACTTCATCTATTCGGTGGCTTTGACGCAAAAACTTTAAATATAAAATCACTCGAACCATTATCTGAATTGAGTAATTTAGAAGAACTTGCTCTCGCCATTAAAACCAATCTTGATATAAGACCTTTGCTTAAACTAAAGAAATTAGTTATACCGGATTTCTATCATTCGAAAATTAAAAATGAATTACCGAAACGAACTAAATTAAGATAAAAGAACGTTTGCTAACACCGTGTATAATTTATTGCTTCCGATTTTCCTCGCGGAAAATCCTCGCAATTTTGCTACCTTAGTTTCTTAACACGAAAATCCTGCGGATTTTCACGCAACGAAACTATACACAAACCGTTGTAGCACATTATCAATAAAGTGAATCGTTAAAAATTTAAAACATGAAATCAACTATTTTTTTTTACTTCATTTTAATAAATTTTTATGGGTTTTCTCAAAGTTTTCCTAACAAAGACTGGGCAATCAATAAAAATCCATCGCAGGTAGGTTGGAACCCAATAAAAATGAAATCATTTAACGATTTTATTGTAGACAGCACAAAGGTTACAGGTTTAATGATCATCCATAAAGGAGAGGTTGTTTATCAATACGGTAATCTTTCACAAATAAGTCGGGTGGCTTCTTGTAGAAAGAGCATCCTTTCAACGCTTTTTGGTAAATATGTTGAAAATGGCACAATTGATCTAAATGAAACCATTGGAGACCTCAAAATTGATGATATTGGAGGCATTTTACCCATTGAAAAAAAGGCCACCGTTCAAGATTTACTTTCTGCAAGATCCGCAGTTTTTAAGAACACCAATGAATCAATACCGGATACTAATTTACCTAAAAGAGGAAGCCATGAACCTGGAACATATTGGTTATACAACAATTGGGATTTTGACACCTACGGAACTATTTTTGAACTAAAAACCAAAAATAATATTTACGATGAAGTCGAAGCTCAATTGGCAATTCCTTTAAATTTTCAAGACTGGAATCGGGACGCGCAACACAAGGTTTCCAATCCAACATCAAACTCCCCCATGTATCATATGTGGCTTTCCACTAGAGATTTTGCTAGAATAGGCCATCTCATGCTAAATCGTGGAAATTGGAAGGGAAAGCAATTAATTTCTGAATACTGGGTGGATGAAATGCTAAAAGAAAGGACCAATTATAAGGAGGTCAATGATCATGTAGATTACTTTAGAAATTCACAGATTGATTATGGTTATGGGTATTCTTGGTGGTTGGTCCAAAATACAGAAGATTACCGATTCAAGAACGCTTTTGTGGCAGCTGGAGCTTGGGGAAATGGCATTGTTGTATATCCAAATATAGAGACGGTTTTAGCATTTGTAACTTGTGAAGTTTACGATAGAATCAATGAACCACATATACGCCAGAAAATACGATATAAAGCTGCTGATATATTTGACCCTGAATGGGAGAAAAATTACGTAACCACAAACAATATTGTCCCAATTAGTTTAACCGAAAATCAAAAAAAACAATATTTAGGTCGTTATCAAATAGGAAAAAGGCCACCCGTTACAATAAAAAACGCAACGCATGGCTTATTGGTAGAATTACCTAATGGTAG
This sequence comes from Mangrovimonas sp. TPBH4, assembly GCF_001280505.1. Taxonomy (GTDB): domain Bacteria; phylum Bacteroidota; class Bacteroidia; order Flavobacteriales; family Flavobacteriaceae; genus Mangrovimonas_A. Next base: position 6,425 of record NZ_LBIO01000034.1, on the reverse strand, counting down.
AAATCAAGAACTAATTCCAATAAATGGAGATAGATTCGCAATAAAAGATCAATATATAGTTGAGAATATCTTAAGAACCATACAATTTGTTAGAGATGAAAATGGAAATGTACAGGGGTTAGTTTTACCTGTAGTAAATAACAAAGAAATAAAGCTAACAAAAATACAGTAGTTCATAAAAAATCTAATTCTGAATCAAATAACTAATTCTAATAAAAATAGAATAAAAACGTGCTACAACAATGTATAACCGCAATTACGGCGGATTCGACTACGTCCGAATCCACTCGGAATTGCTTACGTCAGTTCTAAACCGAAAATTAACGCATATAAACCCGTAACTGACGGTTATACGAGACCGTTAGCAAACATATGAGAAAAACGATTTTACTTTTAATAATGGGTTTTGTTTCAAACTTAATTTTGGGACAAAACTTTGACTATCAAATTGACTTTAAAAAATTAGTTGAACAGTCAAAAGATAGTTTGAGTGAAAACTATTATGAAAAGTTAAGTGCTGAATTTGTTAAAAATGGAGAGAATTTTTCCAAAGACAAAGTAATTGCACTAATGGCTGGACAAACCGCTTCAAAATTTTATGATGCTTACGGAATGATTGATATGGAACGTTCTTATCAAGTCGCTGACAGGTTTCCTGCTGACACAATTCATAAATATGCCGACCAATTTATAAATGTTTACCCTATTAACTTTTCTTTGAATTATGGCCTTTGGAAAACTTATGAAAAAGAAAAGGACAAGGAAAATGCAGAAAAGTTCAAAAAACGATTCGAACTAATTGCAGAGTCAATATTATCAACTGGAAACGGAACAAGAGAGAAACCTTATTTTGTAATTTCACCAATTGACGGACAAGTATTAATTAGACTGTATCATAAAAAAGAAATTGGAACAATGGGTTCTGGAGATGACGTCAATGGAAACTTTACTGATATTTTGGAATTAATGGACGGAGAGAATAGTCGGACTTTATATTTTGTCATTGACCACGCAATGGGGCTTCTTAGACAACAACTAAAAGAAGTCGATGAAAAAGAAGTTGAGGACGAATATGAAACTGATGAAAACGGAAAAGTAATTCTTAAAAAGAAAAAAGGAAATTAAAAATACGTTTGCTAACACCGTGTATAATTCATTGCTTCTGATTTTCCTCACGGAAAATCCTCGCAAGTTTGCTATCTTAGTTTCTTAGCCCGAAAATCCTAGCGGATTTTCACGCAACGAAACTATACACAAACCGTTGGCATTAATATAAAAATAAACTGAATGAGCATAGAAAAAGCATATAATATTTGGGCTAATCAATATGACACGAATGAAAATCGAACAAGAGATTTAGATAAAAAGTGCACTATTGAAACCTTAAATAAATATGACTTTAAAAATGTATTAGAATTGGGATGCGGCACAGGAAAAAATACAGAATGGTTACTGAACAAAGCAGAAAGAATAATCGGGCTGGATTTTTCACAAGAAATGCTCAACAAAGCAGAAGAAAAAATATCTGATAAAAGAGTACGATTCAAGAAAGCCGATTTGACTAAAAACTGGGAAGTAGAAAACAGCTTTGCCGATTTAATTACTTCAAGCTTAACACTTGAACATATTGAGAACTTAGACCACATTTTTTCTCAAGCAAGCCTAAAACTAAAAAAGAATGGACTGTTTTTTATTAGTGAATTACATTCCTTTAAACAATATTCTGGAAGTAAAGCTAAATACGAAACGGAAAACGGAACTGAAGAATTAGAAGTCTATGTTCATCATATCTCAGAATATATTAATAATGCAAATAATAATGGATTTCAGTTAATTGAATTAAAGGAGTGGTTTGATAATAACTCTGAAAACGAAATACCAAGACTGATTTCATTTGTGTTTAAAAAATAAATACTAATGCCAACAATGTGTATAAGTAATAGCGGTTTAAGTGATAAACGAAAGATAAAATATAGAACAAAGGTCAGTACAAAACTGAAAAGTTAGTGAGTAGAAATCCGCTACTACTCATACACGAGACCGTTGTACAGCATTATGAAGAACATTTTTTCAACCATATTATTCATTATTCCAATTTTGACTTTTAGTCAAGATTTTATAATTGCGCAACCGAATATTGATGAACTAAAAGCAGAGATGAAGCGGACTAATTATGCTGATGATGTAATTTATCTGTTTCTTAATCTAAACTATGATTCGATTTCCAAGAAACGTGAAATTACTTATTACGATTATCTAGACTATAGCATTTGTTCTTTTAATCAAGACTTTGAAAACGGAATTAATTACTCGATTGAACAATGTAAAGAAGCTGGCGGAGCAACAATTTCCCTCGTTTTACCAAAAACGAAAAGAGAAAGTTTGGTAAAATGGATAGAAGGAATTTTTAAAAGTTCACCAATGGATATTCAGCACGGTTGGAATTTGGACAAATCAAAATTTGGACCGACTGACAATGGTGCTGGTTGTTACTTTGAAATAAATGAAACTAACGAAAACACATTAGTGAAAAACTATTGCGGATGTTGACGAATAAAATAACGCTGTACAACACCGTGTATAATTCATTGCTTCCGATTTTCCTCGCGGAAAATCCTCGCAACTTTATTATCTTAGTTTCTTATACCTGAAAATCCTGCGGATTTTCACGCAACGAAACTATACACAAACCGTTGTAGCACATTACCATTATCACGAAAAAGAGATTAATTTCTTTGGCCAGCGAGTAAGTTTTGAGGAATTTTATAAACTAAAAATTTGACAAAATAATGAATCCCAAAACGACTGACTTTCTATTCGGCTGTAAAAACCTTTATATTTTGGGAATACATCCATTTGACTTTAGCAAATCGGACTCAAAAGAATACAAAGCAATAATTGAACTTGGAAAGCAAATCATTCAGGAAATCGGACTTCAAAAATTTGCGAGCTTTGTTGGTGAATATCAATATCGTGTTGGAATTTGGTCATCAATGATTACTTTAGATTACGGAAAACCTGACCTAAACGAAATTTTAGAAATCAGCGGAACAAACACAATAATTTCAGCCTGTCTGGATAAAATTGAACAGAATGAAATCAATGAATTACCGACTGGCATTATTGCGAACAAAAAGAACTGGATAAAAAAAATAAAAACGTGCTACAACACCGTGTAACACGCATTGCTTCGGATTTTCCTTCGGAAAATACTCGCAAACGTGTAATGTCAGTTTTCTTTACCTATCTTTAAACCATACTACGCCGCAACAGCGGCGTTACACAAACCGTTGGCAAACATTAGGATGAACGACGATAGAAGAAAAAAAATCGAGTTATTAAAAAGAAAAAATAAAGTCAAAAACGATGTGAAATTTTTGACTGAATTCTATGCGGATATAAAAATCGTTGAATTTCTGACAAATGACGAATTGAATAAAATGTTTGCATTCGACAAAAAGGAAGATATTAGAAATTATAATCTTGAATTTTCTTACTCGCCAACTGAAAACGAAACTGTGAAATCTGACTTATCTGACTTGATTGAAGATAGTTTTTTATTCAAACCTTATGATTTAAGTGATCAAACTTATTGCTTAACCCATAAAACAGAATTCAATAAAATCTTTGAGAGAACATTTATAGAAAACAATATTCCGACTTTGATTTATACTAGCGATGGAAAAATATCAATTGTGGTTTCAAAAGAGGTTGTCGATTACGAATTAAAAGACGGAATTAAAACTCAAAAAGAATGGTGGAATATAATTGTTGGAGGAATTAAAGGAATAAAACAAATCATAAATAAAAAATAACGTTTGCCAACACCGGCTATAGTTCATTGCTTCTGACTTTCCTCTCGGAAAGTCCACGCAAATTTGCTATCTTCGGTTTACGGCGGAAAATCCTCGCGGATTTTCACGCAACGAAACCATAGCCAAACACGTTGGCAACAAGCTGAAAAAAATTACGAATGAAAAACAAAATACTGATTTTATTACTGACTATATCATCATTAATTGGCTTTGGTCAGAACTCAAATGAAAATGTTTTATATGTTGTCGATTCTATTCCTGTAATAGAAGAACCTAAAGAAGGATTTGGAACTTTAACGGAAAACGAAATTGATAATGTTGTTGTCGTAAAAGACAAAAAAGTAATAGAATCTTCTGGCTACAAAGATTTGAATGGAATTATTTATGTTTTTACAAAAGAATATGTAAAAAGACCTGATAACATAAAAGCAATCCCGACAACTAAATTAATGACAAAAAAAAATGGAACTTGGTATTTAAAAAATAGTTCAATACCATTTTCAGGAAAATTTATTGACTATTATCTAACTGGAAAAAAACAAGGCGAAGGAATTTTGTTTAACGGAAAACTAAAAGGTAAACGCCTACTCTACCATTTAAATGGAAATATATCTGACGAAATTGAATACGAGAACGGAATTTCAAACGGACTTGAGCAAAGATTTTATGAAGATGGAACTTTAATGCAAAAAGGGAGTTTCAAGAACGGAAAGGAAATTGGAATTTGGGAAATGTATCATCCAAACGGACAATTAAAACAACGGACAAACTTTGTGAATGGAAAAATGGACGGAGAATCCGTTTCGTATTACTCAACAGGAGAATTAAAAGGAAAAAATGTCTACAAAAATGGTGTTTACCAAAAGGATAAAATAAATGACAAACTTTTCAAGTTTTACAACGAGTCTCAAGAATTGTACAAACAAGTAAACTACAAAGGAGCAATAAAAAAATTAGATAAAGCCTTGGAATTGGAACCAAATTGGGCTGACGGATATTTTGCAAGAGCCACAATGAAATTAAATGATTTTCAGTTTGATGAGGCAATAAAAGATTTCAATAAAACCCTTGAGATTGAGCCGTATTTTACTAATGCTTATTCTAACCGAGCTTTTGCAATTTTACGAAAATATGAACTTGGAAATGGTAGAACCTTATCAAAATCAAAAGACATCCAAATAATCGCATCAAAAGAAACTGAAATTCCAGAATCGGAACTGACTAAAATTTGTGCGGATTTGAAAAAAGCTGTGTCACTTGGAGATGATAATTGGATGGTTTTAGAAGCGTTAAAAAAATATTGTAAAGAATAAAGCCAGTTGCCAACACCGTATATAATTTATTGCTTGTTCTAGCCTACTTACGAAAATCCTCACGGATTTTCTATTCGGTTTTTATTTGCTAAATTATGTGCTAAACCACGCAACAAACCATATACAAGCACGTTACCAGCAATTTAAAAAATGAAGAACCTAATAACAATATTGTTTCTGATTATATCTCAGCTTTCTTTCGGACAGACAGAAGAGCACAAAGAAAAATTCAGACAACTTGAACCAGACATTTGGTTGAGTATTTGGGATAAGGAAAACTCAAGTAAATCAATTCAAATTGACACATTAAGTTATGATGACATTCCTAAAGCACTTGATTTTAGAGGAACAGTTGTTGAAGCCCTAAAATGGACTGACTCTAACGGAGAGAATATTCTAATCCAAACGGTAACTGGACACTTCACTTGGAAAGACTATGACAAAGATTCTACTGATTATATGATTCAAGATAAATCAGAATTGTATGCTTACCTATTTCAAAAAAGCAAGTCTGATAACGATTACAAAAGAAAATGGAGAGTGTATGATTATACCGAATGTTTTGGAGTGGACTGGTTTACAGGTTTTATGCCAAAAGCGACCACAATTACAGATTTGGATAATGATGGAATAGCTGAAATATCTTTACCATATGTTTTGATTTGTCGTGGAGGAATGGATCCTGGAGAAATGAAAATAATAATGTATGAAGGTTCGACTAAATATGCTTTGAGAGGTTCAACAATGCTTATGTGCAAAAGTGAGCATCCATACGGTGGAGAATATAAACCAAGTGACAATTTGAAAAGCAACAAAACATTTTTAGATTTTCTCAACAATCATTGGGATAAAAATAAATGTGAAGAAGGAAAATTTTATTAAAAAAAGCTGGTAACAATGTATATAAAAAATAGGCGAATTAGTTATAAAATCAAGGCTTTAATCTCGTATCAAACTTTGTGTTTATCCGAAAGTTTCATGCTTCGAAATCGCCTACTTTTCATATACTAACCGTTGTACTTAATTCCCAACAAACCTAAAAATGACTCTTAAAAAGAAAATATTTATTGATAAATATCTCATTCCAATTACTTTACTTACCGTTCTGATAATTTATATAATAAAAGAAGGGGCTTATATGTTTAGGGAATTTTATGGGTTTTATTTATTTTATTTTGTAATATGGTTTTTAATTAGCTTAATGATTATCAGTAAATCAAACAATCATTTAATTAATTACTCAATTGATAAAGAATTTATTAATGTTACTTTTTATAAAAACTTCAAAACTATACAA
>NZ_LBIO01000033.1 GCF_001280505.1 Mangrovimonas sp. TPBH4 | reverse complement strand
GAAGCAATGAATTATACACTGCTTAAGTTTACAAACTATTATTTTAGAAGCATTAATCAGAAAGAACAAAAGAGAGGAGTAAGGTTCAGATACACTGTGAAGGTTGGACTTCGACAACATTGAAAATCCCCTCTCTTTTCTACTTAGATTCCGTTCAGTTCTGTGAGGCGTGGACCTCGATTTTAAGTTGTAGGAACCCCAGTAGATTGTCCTTTCCAAAATTTCAGTTCTATGGGTAAATATACTCAAATTTATGGCGTAGATATCAGTAAAGATGTCTTCGATGTGGTAAGCTCACAAAACGTTTACAAACAGTATCCCAATACCCCAAAAGGGTTCAAAGCCTTTGCCAAGGAACTTGATCCAGACGCTTTGGTTGTTATGGAGGCTACAGGCTATTATCATTATTGTTTGGCGCAGTACCTTTACGGGAAGGACATAGCCGTTTCGGTAGTGAACCCACTTTCGGTTAAGCGTTTTATACAGATGAAACTTTCCAAGGTCAAGACGGATAAGAGCGATGCGAGGGCTATCTGTGAGTACGCCCAAAACGTAGAAGTACCGATTTATACAGCAAATGATGAAGCACAGGCGGAAAGCCTGCAGCTGATACGGCTAATGGATGTTTACCTGAAACAGAGCACCCAGATCAAGAACAAGATCCATGGAGAAAAGGCTCTGGGTATTCCCTCAAAAGTAGTCTACAAATCTCTGGAACGTTCCCTAAATGCGATCAAAAAAGAAATCAAACAACTAGAGACCAGATTGCTCGAACTGGTCAAGGACCACCAGCAGGAACAGTTGACCTTGTTAAAGGGTATTCCAGGATTTGGCAACAAAACAGCTATCATGCTCATCGTAATGACCGATGGGTTCTCCAAATTTGAAAGGGCGGGACAGCTCTGTAGTTATGTGGGGATAACACCAACCATAAGAGTATCTGGAAGCAGTGTGAGGGGGAGGAGCAGGATCAGTAAGGTCGGAAACAAAAAACTAAGAAACCTATTGTTTCTGTGCAGTTTCTCTGCTTGTAAGTACAACAGAGCCTGTAGGGAGGTTTACGAGCGGATCGTGGCACAGGGAAAGAGCAAAAAGTTGGCCCTTGTGGCAGTATGCAACAAACTGCTCAAACAAGCATTTGCAATCGCAAAATCAGGGGTACGGTATAATGAGAATTTTGTGTCGAAATTGGTCTAAAAGAACTTGTTTTTTAACTCAGTTCTTTGTTGT
>NZ_LBIO01000032.1 GCF_001280505.1 Mangrovimonas sp. TPBH4 | reverse complement strand
CCGTACCGGAAGGTGCGGCTGGAACACCTCCTTTCTAGAGAAAGACGACGAAACTGGAAGAAGGAGCTTAAGGTGCGCCTGTTCTTTTGCTGTTAATTTAAAACATGGAAACAAGATGACAAGAAGCGAGAGCCAAGACTTTAGGTCTTGAATCTTGAGTCTAGAAGTCTTGAGTCTGCAAACAGTCTCATAGCTCAGCTGGTTAGAGCGCTACACTGATAATGTAGAGGTCGGCAGTTCGAGTCTGCCTGAGACTACGAAAATCAATTGGCAATTGGCAATGACCAATAAACAATTGGGAAGTTCATTAAAAACTGAAAGGAAATTTTAGAGGTTGAGTAGCCGTTATAAGTACTGTTAACTGATAACTGTTAACTGACAGCTAAATATAACGGGGGATTAGCTCAGCTGGCTAGAGCGCCTGCCTTGCACGCAGGAGGTCATCGGTTCGACTCCGATATTCTCCACGAGTCCCATAGGGACAGAAGTTCATTGACATATTGGAAAGATATACATGAAAAATAAAATGTTATTGTAACGAGCAATAACGTAACTCATTAAAAAGACAAAAAGTACAATAAGCTAAACAAGGGCGTATGGGGAATGCCTAGGCT
>NZ_LBIO01000031.1 GCF_001280505.1 Mangrovimonas sp. TPBH4 | reverse complement strand
TCTACAACACGGAGGCGGCCGAGGGCTGGTATGCCAAGGCCATCGAGGCCGGCAACCAGGACCCTGAGATGGTCTATAGATATGCCCAGATGCTGAAGGCCAACGGTAAGTACAGCGCGTCGAACGCACAGATGGCGAAGTTTGCCTCCCTGGCGCCGGGCGACGAGCGCGCCAAGGCCTACCGCTCTGCACCGGACTATATCGAGGCGATCAAGTCTACTCGCAAGCGCTTCGAGGTGGAGGACATGGCACTGAACACGCAGTACTCTGAGTTCGGGGCCGTGGAGAAGGACGGGGAGCTTTACGTGGTCTCCGCCCGCAACACGAGCCGCAAGACCTATGGCTGGAACGGGGAGCCGTTCCTTGACATCTACAGATTCGCCAAGGGCGAGGACGGCAGCTTCACGGAAGGTGAGCTGTTGGGCAAGGAGATCAACACAAAGTACCATGAGGGTACGCTGTCCTTTACACCGGACGGCAATACGATGTACTTTTCACGTGAGAGCTTCTTCGAGAAGGTATACGAGAAGGAGGACCGCACGAAGATCAGTGTGATCCACCTGTTCCGCTCCAATAAGAACGACAACAAATGGGGACCTGCAGAGGGCTTTGCGATGAACAGCGACAGCTACTCGGTGAAGGACCCAGCGGTGAGCGCAGACGGGAAGACCCTGTACTTTGCCTCGAACATGCCGGGGGGTATGGGCGGTTTTGACCTTTACAAGGCAAGTATCAATGCCGATGGCAGTCTTGGAGAACCGGAGAACCTTGGATCGAAGATCAACACGGAGGGGCACGAGGTGTTCCCTTTTGCAGGGAGCAACGGTGAGCTATATTTTGCCTCGAACGGTCACTTGGGCCTAGGTGGGCTTGATATGTTCCAGGCGAAGGCGGACATGTCCGGAGTTGACAACATGGGGGTACCGGTGAACAGCAGCGGTGACGACTTTGCCCTTAGCTATGACGACGCGACAGGTATGGGCTATGTGTCCTCGAACCGCGCAGGCGGGAAGGGCAACGACGATATCTACCGCGTTAGAAAGGTAGAGGAGCCATGCGATACACAATTGTTGGTTAAGATCACAGATGAGAAGAGCAAAGAGGCCATCGTAGGGGCCATGGCCACATTGTACGCAGCCAACGGAGAGGAACTTGGCAGTGCCGTTTCCGATGCACAGGGTATGGTAAGCTTCAGCATATTGTGCGAGACGGATACGGAACTGGGAGTGACTTCTGCGGACCACATTGGGAAGCGCGTGTCTATCGAGGGAAGTTTGGAGAAGGAAGTAAGGGAATCTGTGGAGCTGGCGCCTATCGAGGAGCTTATCGTAGAGGATCAGGTGGTGCTTAACCCAATCTACTTCGACTTTGACAAATCGAACATCACGGCACAGGGAGCCTTTGAGCTTGACAAGCTGGTACAGGTGATGACCAAGTACCCGGAGATGGTGATCTTGGCGACTTCTCATACGGACAGCCGAGGATCTGACGCCTACAACATGTCATTATCGGACAGACGTGCGAAGTCAACGGCACAGTACGTGATCTCCAAGGGCATCGACAAGAGCCGCATCACCGGAGAGGGCAAGGGTGAGACCGAACCTAAGGTGGACTGCGGAGCAAACTGCAGCGAGGAGCAGCACCAGCTGAACCGTAGATCGGAGTTCATCATCGTGAGCGGTGGACCTAAAACAGCAAACTAACCTAACTGAATAACTAAGTGTTAATTGAGCCCCGTCAGAAATGATGGGGCTTTTTTTTATAAAACCTTTAGTAAAAGTATGGATACAAATAGAACTCCAATAGGGAGTAAACAAAGTATCCAGATGCTGTATTGCGGTATTTTGTTATGAATCACTTTAGCATTTTTTACACGTCTTTTCTTTCCGCTGTATTGGATCCAATTTTTGAAATAAAGAATGATGGCCAAAATACCAAACAATGTCCAAGCTTTATAGGATGACATGGTGTTTACTCGCATTTGATTTAAAAATTCTGAAAAGAAAACTCCTAAGAATAGTAGAAAGGAGCATTGCACGATAGTTAGATAGATGGTGCTGATGCGGGTTGCCTTGGTTTTGTGTTTTGTTTTTATGTGGTTAAAGGCGCTATAAAATAGTGCGTCGAAGAAAGTCATATGCGTTAGGTTTTAAACAAAAAAAAGCCGACTTAAAAGTCGGCCGAAAGATAGATATAGTTTTGTTTAGTTTGACGCAATGATGGATAAATCATCAATTTGATAGGCGCCATCCAAGGTGGTATCTGTTCCAGATCCTACCACTTTAAAGGCTACGTGTAAGGTTCCGGAATAGGAAGAAAGATCAATTAACCCGGAATCCACAAAATCATACCAGTCATCTGATTGCGAGGCAAAATTGGCACTTATAGGTTCCCAAGTGGCAGCAAGCACATCGGTGCCATTGTAGTTGGTAGAAACAAATAGTTCTATAGTGTTTCCAGGAGAATCCAAATGATGTTGTGCTGTTTTGAAGTTTAAAAATTCATTGTCCTGAGCATCCATGTCGAATGCTGGAGTGACAACCCAAGCAATATTAACAGGGCTTCCGGAATTGTAGGTGCTAAATTCAATATAGCCATTTCCAGAATAGGTTTTTTCTCTCCATTTATAATTGCCTTCTTCGTTGAAATTGGTCCATCCTTCAAAATCAAAGTTGGTGTTGTTGATAGCCGTTTGAAAGTCTTCTTCAAAAATTACTGTAAAATCTGAAGGGTCCAGAAGTGAACAACGCATATTGTTAAGGTTAACATCTTCAGTATTGTTTAAGGTCAATACCAAGGTACTTCCGTCAAAAGTTTTGTTTACAATTGCTGTTATTAAACCGTTTCCTGTGGGTAATAGGTCGTCTTTGAAATTGGCAAATGAACTAGTCTCTAGAGGAAAGGTGACATAACCAAAACCATCACAGGTTTGAAGGGTTCTTTGTGTATCGTAATCTTCGATAGGGTCAAAATAGGTGGCTCCTTCTAGGTTGTCTTCAAATTCTACATTGTCAACACTAATGAGCATTCCAATATTGTCATCGGATATTTGGGAAAAGGTCATTGCTTTAGGGCTAATGGTAGTGGTGTTTTGGGAGCGCAATAAATTAGTCTTGATTTGGTTTTCAGTAAGGGCTACCACAGTGGTCCCGTATTGATCGGTTTCTGTTTTGCCCCCAATGGTTGTGACACCATTGCCTACACGTTCTTCACCAATATATAAGCCTTTTAGATTGATGTAAACTTCTCTTCCTGGATTGAATTGATTATAGGAATCTACCCTGTTCAAGATTACTTTTAGGGCGTTGGTAGGGTTATCTGGAGCGTCTTGAATAAAGAATTCTTTATAAAAGTTTCCGGTAAAGTCGGATGAAGTTACGTAGCCTTTTACATAAATATCGGAAGTAATTTGTTCGATGACTTCTCCTTCTTGATACATGGCCTTTACCGTTTCCATGGATACTTCGGTGCCATTTTCCAATAAAGTTTGCAGATTCTGGTTCTCTTCATTGCCAAGACTTGTTGGTACTGAAAAATCGTCATCTTGAACGCAGGAAGTTATTGTTGTGATGAAGGTGAAAACCGTTAAAAGCCTAATGTATCTTTTCATTTGTGTACGGATTACTAATTTATTTTTCATAATTAATTTTTTTAAAATCTGAAGTAAACATTTACAAAATAGGTTGTACCTCTACCATACCAATATTTGGGTGAAAATACGGGTGTATCGTTGCTAGCGTCCTCTTTTAATTCTTGGTAATTGGCGTTTCTTCCTTGCTCAAAACCTCCAGTTTTATAGGTCTTGTTTAAAAGGTTGTTGATGCTAGCAAAAAAGCCAACGTAATAATCATTGATTTTCCACGATTTACCTCCAATAAGGTTTACTACCATATAGTCGTCAAATCGTTCTTGTTTCAACAGTTCTTTGGCAATTTCGGGGTCGTAATCATTGAATGGAAGGCCGTCGCTGTCCAAATAAAAATTGCGGGTTCTTGTCAATGGACTGATATCTACGTAGGTGTTTGTAAAAAAGTTGGAAGTGACCCCTACCCACCAATAATCGGGATCTCTATATTCAAATCCTATGGAATAGGCTTTTTGTGGGCCTCCTGCTATTTTATAATTTTTTAGGTTGGATTGACCAAAATCAATACCGTTTTCATTGGTGAAACTGGAAGATGTTAAGTACAAATTAGGGTTGTTGTCGTAAGTGTATTGCCCTATGGATGCAACTCCCTTAAGTTTAATGGTTGGGGTGACTTGAGCTTCGATGCCAATTTCGGTGCCGAGATGCTTTTTGTCAATTCCCTGAAGGATTTCCTGAACAAAGGCAGAAGAGTCATTGTCTTCAATTTCAAAACTGCTGATACCATCGGCATAATAAAACGAGATTTCGTTGGCGTCTTCAATCTTGGTATAGAAGGCTGTAAGACGTGCCTTAATGATTGGTGATCTAAAGATGTAGCTGGCATCTACCGTGGAAATTTTTTCTTCTTCAATGCCTCGAACCACCGCATCATTTTCGCGGGCATTGGAGTAGGTGTTTCTTAAGGAGGGCGCTTTGGTGATATAGCCTGCATTAACATCCAATAAATGTTTACCTGTAATTTTATAGGTGAATCCACCTTTGGCTCCAAAGCCATTAAAGGTGAGCTTTTCGCCTTTTCCAAGCGAATTATCCTGATAGCGTTCATGTTGCCAAAGGCCTTCTCGTTGGTATGTGGTGGTGCTTAAACTTCCAGAGAGGTAGAAATCTATTTTATTGTATTTGAACAGTGCTTGGGCATATCCCGAAACCACAGAGGCCAAAAGGTTGTAGTTGTAGCGAATTTTTCCGCCTTCGCCCACAATTCTATCAGGGTTTTGAAGGTCATACTGAAAATTGTCAAAACTGTCCAAGTTTAAATATCCGGATCCTCCCAAGAGATCCATAATTTCTGCAAAGTTTTCCGATTTTAAATTTTTGTAGTCGATACGGGCATTCAGTAAAATGTTCTCTGAAATCTCGGAAGAGAAAATGGAGTTCACTGTAAGTTGTTGGTCGTCGCTATGGTCTTCATACAGCACATAAGCGTTTGGGGTGCCTGTGATATTGTTGGTAAGGTTGGCATCGTAAATTCGATTCCAGTCTATTTGACCATTATTCAAGAAATTTTGTTCCAATTGGTAGGCGGTGTCGTAGTCTGGACCATCAGGGTCTGCTAAGGCATAACTTGGTAAGAGCTGGTAATAGGTTGGGCTTGGATTGGCGCCACCCGAATAATCCAATCTACTATTTCCTAATTTCCCAAATTGGTAAGCAATGTTGGTATTCAATTTGGTTTTGTCGCTAATGTCCCAATAATGATTCAACATAAGGATGGGCTCTACCACTTCCTTGATCCGCGAGTTGCGTTTTTCTCCATCGTGATACCCCCAATATTCGTTATATCTAATGTCTTTTAAATCGTAAACTTCCTGAGTGTTTGGGGATGATTTTCCTCGTCTATTCGGGGCATAAATGGAGGTGAAGTTTAGACTGTGCTTGTCGTTGATTTTCTTTTCAACAGAAGCCAATATGGAATTGGCATCGTAAAATGTGGCATCCTGATAGCCTTCATTTCCCCAGCGTCTGCCTACAGATATGGCATAGGCCCAATCGCCTTTTACCAATCCTGAGGCGTATGTGGCCATTACTCGATGGGTATAACTTCTGTTGGAAGATGAATAGGTCACACGACCACCTCTTCTATAGCTCGAAGCTCTTGTATTAATATTGTTAGTTCCTAAAATGCCTCCAAATGTATAGTTGGAAGGTGCTAGGCCTGTTGTGAGTTCTTGGTTGCGGACCACGTCATTTAGTCCGCCCCAATTACTCCATTGTGGCCTGCCGTTGAAAAGTTTGTTCATTTCGATCCCGTTAATCAATACCGAGCCATTCTCCGAATCCAAACCTCTTACCTTAAAAAAAGAGGAACTGAACTCAAAAGCAGCCGTACGTTGAAATACATCCTGTGAAGACTGTAACAAGCCAGAAATGTTATCAGAAGCACTGGTGTCATCATTTAATTCGTCATCAGAAAGGGTGATAGTAAATAGATCGGCAGAATCGGAGACATCAATAGCCATGGTCATGTCGGTGATATTCACCGTCTGGTTGGTCTGAACTATTATAGGGTAGCGCTTGGTGATGTAACCTGTTTTTTCAATTTTAAGGACTTGTTCTCCCAAAGGGATGTTTTCAGAGAATTCAAAGAATCCAAGAGCATCGGTTTGTGTAGTTTGCTGGCTGGATTCAATAGTAACTATTACGCCGGGGATGGGTTCAAATGTGGCTGCGTCTTTTACGCTTCCTTTAACGAGGGTTTGTTGGGCATTCAATAAAATAGGAGAACAAATAGTAACTATGAGGGCAAGTAGTTTTCTTTTCATACTTATGGTTAGTGTTAAAATGCTCTTGTTTGTTAAGTAATAGTTATTTGAAGCTAACTAAAATACATTATTTATAAGAAATAAATAAATTTGGATTTGAAACTGTTAGATATTAATCAAAATATAACGTTCACTAAATGAAAACTTTAAATTACTGGTTGTTTTTACTGTTTTTAAGTGCTTCTTTGGTCGTAAGGGCTCAGGAAAAGAAGAAATTTAAAATCCATACCGTTGCTTTTTATAATCTGGAAAACCTCTTCGATACCATCAATGACCCAGTAAAGTTTGATGAGGCAAGCCCAATTTTGGAAATGAAAACTGATATCAAGGAGGTATATATGAAAAAGGTGCATAATATGGCCAGAGTGATTTCCGAAATAGGTACGGATATGTCTAATAATTCTCCTGTAATAATTGGGGTTTCAGAAGTGGAAAATCGTCAAGTTTTGGAGGATTTGGTTAATGATCCCTTGTTGTTGGGCAAGGACTACGGAATTGTACACTTTGATTCGCCCGATGCACGGGGGATTGATGTGGCTCTGCTTTATCAAAAGGATGTATTTAGACCGCTTCATAATGCTTCTTATGAATTGAAAATTTATGATGATGAGAGTCAGAAGCGGATTTACACCCGAGATCAATTGTTGGTGTCTGGGGAATTGGAAGGGGAATTAATTCATATTATTGTAAACCACTGGCCTTCCAGACGTGGAGGGGAGGCCAAGAGTAGGCCAAAACGAGTTGCCGCAGCCAAATTGAATAAGCATATGATTGATTCTTTACAATCTATAGATCCCTATGCAAAGATCATTACGATGGGCGATTTGAATGACGATCCTACCAATGCCAGTGTGAAAAAGGTGTTGAATGCCAAAGCCAATCGTGAGGATGTGCAGTTGAAAGGAATTTACAATCCATATGAAGATTTGTTCAAAAAGGAGGGATTGGGAACAACTGCCTACCGTGATGCCTGGAGTTTGTTCGATCAAATATTGATGACCAAACCTTTAATTGAAAAGGATTATTCGTCGTTTAGGTTTTACAAAGCGGGTATTTTCAATAAAAACTATTTGACCAATAAATATGGTCGGTATAAAGGTTATCCGTTGCGGAGTTTTGCGGATGGAGGTTTTACCGATGGATTTAGCGATCACTTTCCTGTATATATCTATTTGATCAAAGAAGTAGCTGAATAAAAAAAGGCGCCAATGAAAATTGACGCCTTTTTAATTTTTATAACCAGTTGCTCCAAGGGATTCTGGAGAGAATCAATATCAATCCTAAAGAATAAAAAATAGCTAAAGACTTGAATTTTGGTTTCGATGTCAATTTCTTTTTGTGTTTCGAGTAACCAATGGTGATAAAGGTTACCGCCAAAATGGCTACAAATGGATGTTCAACGGCCATAAGTCTAGATAGGCTGTTCAAACCTCCCATACCGTTCATTTTTATGGTTTGTAATCCGTTGGGAGAGACAAAGTATAAAATAAGTCCCAACAATAATTGAATATGGGTCACGATAAGTGTAAACAAAGAGATTCTAAAATCTTTTGCAGAGAATTCTTTGTCACTAAAAAATTTCATCAACGCATTAAAGGTTGCTAAAATTAAAATAATGAGAACCAGATAGGCCCAATATGAATGCAGAAATTTGATTGTACTGTACATTGTATGTATTTAAATAATTGGTTCAACAAATGTAAGCAATTTATAAATGGGAGTAGATTATGGTTTAATTTGAAATTGTGATTTTTCGTTGGTTTTGATTGCCGAATTCATCCATAACGGTAATAAGGTGTTCTCCGGTATCAGGTAAAATGGCCATTTCATGGAGGGTTTCGGTTTGTCCAATAAAGGTTTGGTCCAAATACCAAAATACTGTTGCTTCTGGTTTGGAATGTGCAATTTGGAGGATGAGTTCATTGGTGGTTCCGTCAAAATCTTTGGGTAGAAAAACAGTGTTGTTTTCCTTTGGATAGATGAATTGCATATTCGCTTCCTGTTCTCCCGAACAATTAGGTTTAAATGGCGGTAGGGACTTGTAAAAAGGGTGTTTCGTTTTGTAATAATAGGCCATCAAAGGAGGCAGGACAAACCAAGATTCGTGAAGCATCTGGTTGGTGTCTTCACAGGAGGAATTTACTTGAAACGTTCTGTCTTTATTCAAATGAACTAAAATGTGGTAAGGGCAAGGTTCTGTTTTGATACCTGTTAATTGCACAAAATTATCTTGTGGGTTTGGGCAGTTAAGGGCTGCTCTATAGCCACTTGCTGCACAAACCTTAATTTCCTGCATCTCATCAAAGGGTTTGGCAAACCAATCGCTGTTGGGTAATAAGTCGAAGACCTCAAAAAGGATGGGTGCCGCAGCCTGTACGCCTACCAAACCAGGTCGACCTTCTCCATCGGCGTTACCTACCCAAACACCCACTACATAATCTTGGGTAGTCCCGATGGCCCAAGCATCCCTAAAGCCAAAACTTGTACCGGTTTTCCAAGCAATTTCTTTGGAGCCATCAAAAAACTCCCAATGTTCATTTCCTTCAGGGCGGTTCACGGTTTTTAAACTTTCAAAAGTTAAATAAATGGAAGCGGCATCATACAAGGTTTTCTCTTTTACTTTTGATCCAAAATCAGCCGTTTTGTTAGCTAAAAAAGTAGGTTCGCAAAATTCGTTTGTATAGTATTCGCTGGAGCTTTCTGAAAAGTGATTTAAGGTTGATGAGAGGGCTGCATAACTTTTACATAGGTCCCAAAGGTTGCTTTCGGCGCCTCCTAAAATAAGGGAAAGGCCATAATGGTTGGCTTCATGGGTGAGGTCTTTGAGGTGTAATGATTTTAGATAATGATGAAATCTGTCCAAGCCAAATTCCTGAAGCATTCTTACCGAAGGTACATTCAATGATTTGGCCAAGGCTTTGCTTGCGGGAACGGCACCGTCGTAAGTTTTGTTATAGTTTTCTGGATTGTAACTTCCAAATTGAGTGGGTACGTCAGCTACCAAAGTATTGGGCAGCATGTCTCCGGTATCGAGCATGGCGGCATATAAAAAAGGTTTTAAAATACTACCGGTACTCCTTGGTTTGTCAATAACATCCACATCTTTTTGATGAGCGCGGTCAGTAGGTGTGTTGCCTACATAAGTGAGGACTTTTCGGGTTTTAACATCCATGACCAATACGGCAATATTGTAAATTTCATTTTGACTGAGTTGGTTGTAATGCTGTCTTACAATGTTATTAGTTTGGTGTTGTAATTTGGAGTCAATGCTTGTTTGAATACGCTTTCCAGAATGCTCTTTGGCTATTTTTTGGAGTAAATGAGGAGCTGCTTGAGGGAGTGGGTAGGGCTTTTGGGGAAGGTCTTCCAAAACAGAAAGCTGATACGTAAGAGAATCTATGATTTGGTTGTCCAATAATTTTTTGAGCAGTCGGTTACGCTTTTCGAGGAGTCGCTCTTGGTTTTTTCCTGGGTAAATCAAACTTGGAGCGTTTGGCAGCACGGCCAAGGTGGCACTTTCGGCCCATGACAATTCAAACGGGTTTCTATTGAAATACCTCCACGAAGCGGCATCAAGCCCCACTACGTTTCCTCCAAAAGGGGCATGACTGGCGTAAAGATTTAAAATAGTCTCTTTGCTATGGCGCAATTCCAATCTGGTGGCCAAAATAAGTTCGATGCCTTTTTCAAAATAAGTTCGTGGTTTGCCTTTTCGGGAAAGCCTTATAACCTGTTGGGTTAGGGTGCTCCCTCCGCGTTTAATCCCTTCCGAGGATAGGTTGTCGCGAATAGCTTTAAAAATGGATATAGGGTTAAACCCTGGGTGTCGGTAAAAATATTCATCTTCAAACTGTAGGATACAGTCCTTGAATTTTTTTGGAATACTATCCGTCTGAGGAAAGCGCCATTGGCCGTCTTCAGCAATTAATGCTCCTAAAAGCTCATTTTTTGAGTCGGTGATTACAGTCGTTGTTGGATCCTTGAAAAGCTCCCTTGGAAGGCAGAAATAGTATGCTAAAAAGAGAAAAAATATAATGGCAGAGGTTTTGGGGTAACGCTTTAAAAGGTTCATTATGAAATTGAAATGAATGTATGGACGAAATTAAGGATTTAAAGGTAGGAAACGCTGCATAAGTCTCGGAAAAATGCTGTCCAAGAGTTTCTATATGTTTTGAATGTTATTTGAAGGTTAAAAGGTAAGTGATATTTCCCCAAATATTGGGTTTGCCTTAATTTAACGGGCTCATTTTAATTACTAATTATACTTTTTTTATGAGGAAACTTATTCTCTTATCTGTCTTTTTGTGTCTTTCCTTGAAGATGTCTGCACAATTAGTGCCCGTTTTTTATGGTGATGCTGTTTCTCTTGGGGATGATTGTTATCGAGTAACTGATGCTGTAACAGCGCAAAGTGGTTCTGTGTGGTACGATAACCCTATAGATTTGAATGCTGATTTTAAAATTATTTTTGATGCCAATTTTGGAGATAACGATGCCGATGGTGCCGATGGTATGGCGTTTGTTATGAAAACAACTTCCACTCCAGAAATAGGAAACTCAGGAGGTGGTTTGGGGTATGAAGGGATCACACAATCCTTGGCTGTTGAGTTTGATACTTGGACCAATGGAAATAGAGCCGATCCCCCAGGTGGTATAGACCATATGTCATTAATGCGTGGTGGAAATGCACATCATAGTTCAATCGATAACCTTGTTGGACCTGTAGATATATCGGCTACTTCAATTAATGTGGAGGACGGTTTATACCATGAAGTGAAAATTGAATGGGTAGCTGCCACGCAAACCTTTACGGTGTTTTTTGATTGTAGTGAACGAATTGTATATAGTGGCGATATTATTAATACTGTATTTGGAGGTGCTTCTGAAGTGTTTTTTGGTTTTGCAGGTTCTACTGGAGGGTATTACAATCTACAGCAAATTTGTTTTAAGTATGTGTCTTTTGCTAATACCTTGGCCTTGGCGGATCAAGAAATTTGTATTGGAGAAAGTATTGAAACAGTAGATGCTACCTATGAAAATGGAATTGGTTATGAATGGCAGCCATCTACAGGTGTTAGTGATATTAGCATTCCTAATCCTGTATTTACACCAACTGAGAATACTACATATTTGGTGACCGTTTTAGACAACTGTGGTGTTGTAGTATTTACAGATAGTTTTGATGCTGTTGTAAATCCATTGCCTACAATTACTGGTGAGGATGTAGAATTTAATTGTATGACCAATTCTGCTGAAATTTCAGTGGATGTAGAAGCAGGGGTGCAAGTCAATTGGTATGACGCTCCTACAGGGGGTGCTTTGTTATTGTCTGATAGTGCTGTTTTTGAAGTTTCTTCACCAGGAACATATTATGCGGAAGCCATTAGTGATGCTGGTTGCGTTTCTGAAGTTAGAGCAGAGGTAGTCGTTAGTGTAAGCCTTCCAGATGCTCCTTTAAGCGATGGTGATGTGGATTTTAGCTGTACCAATAATAATGCGATCCTTTCTGTTTCTGTATCTGAAGGTTTAGAAGTAAACTGGTACGATGCTGAAGTTGGAGGTGACCTTTTGTTGGAAAGTAGTACAACTTATGAAGCTACGGAAGAGGGAACTTATTACGCGGAAACTATCGATCCTATTACAGGTTGTGTGTCGGAAACAAGAACTGCAGTATCTACTTCTATAATCTACCCAGAAATGCCAATTAATAATGGTGAGGACACTGCTTGTGGTGGAAATGTAACCCTTTCGGTAAGCGTTCCAGAAGGTGTAATTGTGAACTGGTACAGTGCCGATACAGATGAGTTATTGTTGGCAAACAGTACAACCTATCAAGTGTCAGGGATTGGTACGTATTACGCTGAGGCGGAAATTGAAGCTACTGGATGTAAGTCTGAGAACAATGTATATATAGAATTGGTGAACTGCGAAATCCCCCAGGGAATCTCTCCAAACGGCGACGGTTTGAACGACTATTTCGAGCTTAGCAACTTCCAGGTCCACAAGATCGAGATCTATAACCGCTACGGAACCTTGGTGTATTCGAAGAACAACTATACCAACGATTGGTACGGCCAGACCAACGATGGCGAGGACCTTCCTGTCGGGACGTACTTCTACACCATGGAATACGGAGAGGGAGAGACGCACTGTGGATGGGTCTATATCAACAAATAAAAGCAACCAAGAAAAACTAAAAGAGACATATGAAAAGAATATATATGGCAATGGTCCTATTGATGTGCGTACAGCTGTACGCACAACAGGACCCACAGTACACGCAGTACATGTACAACATGAACGTAGTGAACCCGGCGTATGCGGGTTCGAAGGAGGCTCTTAGCCTAGGGGTGCTCTACCGCTGGCAGTGGAGCGGCATCGATGGTGCGCCACGTACGGGTACCTTCTTCGGCCACGCGCCCATCGGGAGCAATATGGGACTTGGGCTGTCGTTCATCAACGACCAGATCGGTCCGGTTATGGAGAACAACGTCTATGCCGATTTCTCGTATACCCTAAAGCTTGGCGGCGAACACCGCCTTGCCTTCGGGATCAAGGCCGGGGCGACCTTCCACGACATCGGCCTATTGGACGATGTGTCCGTGATCGATGAGAACGACCCATTCTTCTCTGAGAACATCAACAGTGTGACGCCGAACATCGGTGCGGGAGTGTTCTACTACACGGAGCACTACTATGTAGGCTTTTCCGTGCCCAACATGCTGAACTCGGTGCACCTTGATGCCGATGGCTACGAGCTTGGCTCAGAGGTGAGCCACTACTTTTTGACAGGGGGCTATGTGTTCGAGGTATCTGACAACACGAAGCTGAAGCCCTCGTTCATGGTGAAGTCGGCCTTTTCTGCGCCGACCTCTTTCGACGTGAACGTAAACGCGCTGTTCTATGACCGCTTCGAGATCGGTGCCTCGTACCGTCTGGACGATTCGTTCTCGGGATTGGTGAACTTCGGGATCACGCCGAACCTTCGCATCGGCTATGCCTATGACGGGGTGACCTCGGACATCGGGAAGTACGCATCCTCGTCTCACGAGATCATGCTGCTTTGGGACCTGAACTTCACGCAGAAAGTGTCACGCTCACCAAGATATTTCTAACCGGACAAGCAAAAAGAGATGAAGAACATACATACATATATAGCAATAGCGATGATGGGCGGCATGAGCATGACCGCACAGAACAAGGATACAAAGAAGGCAGACGACCTTTACGGGCGCTTTGAGTACGTAGAGGCGGCGGAGGCCTATGGGAAGCTGGTTGAGAAGGGCAAGGGCGATGCCTATGTCTACACGCAGCTGGCAGAGGCCAACTACAACATCTACAACACGGAGGCGGCCGAAGGCTGGTACGCGAAGGCCATCGAGGCCGGCAACCAGGACCCTGAGATGGTCTATAGATATGCCCAGATGCTGAAGGCCAACGGTAAGTACAGCGAGTCCAACGCACAGATGGCGAAGTTTGCCTCCCTGGCACCTGGCGACGAGCGCGCCAAGGCCTACCGCTCTGCACCGGACTATATCGAGGCGATCAAGTCTACGCGCAAGCGCTTCGAGGTGGAGGACATGGCACTGAACACACAGTACTCTGAGTTCGGGGCCGTAGAGAAGGACGGGGAGCTTTACGTAGTCTCCGCCCGCAACACGAGCCGCAAGACCTATGGCTGGAACGGGGAGCCGTTCCTTGACATCTACAGATTCGCCAAGGGAGAGGACGGCAGCTTCACGGAAGGGGAGCTGTTGGGCAAGGAGATCAACACAAAGTACCATGAGGGTACGCTGTCCTTTACACCGGACGGCAATACGATGTACTTTTCACGTGAGAGCTTCTTCGAGAAGGTATACGAGAAGGAGGACCGCACGAAGATCAGTGTGATCCACCTGTTCCGCTCCAATAAGGGAGAGAACAAATGGGGACCTGCAGAGGGCTTCGCGATCAACAGCGACAGCTACTCGGTGAAGGACCCAGCGGTGAGCGCAGACGGGAAGACCCTGTACTTTGCCTCGAACATGCCGGGAGGTATGGGTGGCTTTGACCTTTACAAGGCAAGCATCAATACCGATGGCAGTCTTGGAGAACCGGAGAACCTTGGGTCGAAGATCAACACGGAGGGCCATGAGGTGTTCCCTTTTGCAGGGAGCAACGGCGAGCTTTATTTTGCCTCGAACGGGCACTTGGGCCTAGGTGGGCTTGATATGTTCCAGGCGAAGGCGGACATGTCCGGAGTTGACAACATGGGGGTACCTGTGAACAGCAGCGGTGACGATTTTGCCCTTAGCTATGACGATGCAACGGGTATGGGCTATGTGTCCTCGAACCGCGCAGGCGGGAAGGGCAATGATGATATCTACCGTGTTAGAAAGGTAGAGGAGCCATGCGATACGCAGCTGTTGGTTAAGATTGTAGATGAGAAGAGCAAAGAGGCGATCGTAGGGGCCATGGCCACATTGTACGCAGCCAACGGAGAGGAACTTGGCAGTGCTGTTTCCGATGCACAGGGTATGGTAAGCTTCAGCATATTGTGCGAGACGGATACGGAACTTGGAGTGACCTCTGCGGACCACATTGGGAAGAGAGTGTCCATAGAAGGAAGCCTTGAGAAGGAAGTAAGGGAATCTGTTGAGCTGGCACCTATCGAGGAGCTGATCGTAGCGGACCAGGTTGTGCTTAACCCAATCTACTTCGACTTTGATAAATCGAACATCACGGCACAGTCTGCCTTCGAACTTGACAAACTGGTACAGGTAATGACCAAGTACCCGGAGATGGTGATCTTGGCAACCTCACATACGGACAGCAGAGGCTCTGACGCCTACAACATGTCACTATCGGACAGACGTGCGAAGTCAACGGCACAGTACGTGATCTCGAAGGGCATCGACAAGAGCCGTATCACCGGAGAGGGCAAAGGGGAGACCGAGCCTAAGGTGGACTGTGGAGGCAACTGCAGTGAGGAGCAGCACCAGCTGAACCGTAGATCGGAGTTCATCATCGTAAGCGGTGGACCTGAGGTGAACTAATCAGCAAAATTTTTAATCAACAAAAATTGCAATGAAAAAACTACTAATATTTTTTGTGCTATTTTCAGTTTTTAACCAGTTAGATGCCCAAGTAACAATTGGAACTGGGAATATGGAAACTGAAAATGCACCTTTTGATCCTTATTTTGGATATTCGTATTCACAGACCGTGTATTTGGCATCGGAGATCAATGCCTCTGGATCTATTACCGATATACAATGGTATTATAGTGGGAGTACAGGTTTACCTAATAGCCAGGAATTGGTCATTTACATGGCGGAATCCACCAGGACTTCCTATAGTTCTACTACAGATTGGGAGCCGATAGAGGCTTTTACCGAAGTATATTCCGGTGGTATAACTGTTTCTGCCGGAACACCAGGTTGGGTTCAGATTACTTTGGATACCCCTTTTGATTATACTGGTACAGATAATTTAATTATCGCAGTGGAAGACAATCAAACAAACTATGATGCTTGGAATGATGATTTTCATAATACTGAGGTAGCAACTAACAGGACTATTTCACATTTTACTTCTATTGCAGATCCTGATCCTGCTTCTCCTCCATCAGCCAACAATATTGATAATACCATTCCGAATATTATTTTGGGAGGAATTACACAATCCTGTCCTAACCCTGGTAATGTAACTGTTGATATAACTTTGGCAACTGCTGATTTTACTTGGGAAGGTGGGTCAGCCACGGCCTGGGAGGTAATTAACCAAGAAGTTGGAGGTACTGCGCCAACAAATACAGATTCTGGAATTGCAAGTAGCACAAATACCTATCAAGCAACTGATTTGATTTTGGGAGCCGATTACGATTTTTATGTAAGAGCTGTTTGTGGATCCGATGAAAGTTTTTGGGTAGGGCCATTGACCTACCATGTGAACAATGTGGGGGAAACTTGTAGTAATCCAATTCAAGTTTCTACGCTACCTTATACTACTGTAGATAATACCTCTAATTATTTGGATGATTATTCTGGGACTCCAGGTGCGGATTGCGGTGCTACGGCGAGTTTTCTAAATGGCGATGATGTGGTATATGCCTATACACCAACTGAGGACACTTCTATTGATATTGAACTAACGGGACTAACGGCTAATTATGCTGGGATGTTTATCTATACAGATTGTGAAGATATTGGGACGGCTTGTATTGGAGGAGATTCAAACTTTTCATCTATAGCCGATTTAACTATCGACAACCTGATAGTTTCTGAAGGGACAACCTATTATATCGTAATCTCCACTTGGGCAGCACCACAAAGTGTTGGCTATACTTTAAATATTACAGAAAATACCTGCGTTGATCACCAAGTGGCTTTTGAAGTGGTGAGTGATTGTGCAAATGGACCGCAATTCTTTATTGAGGCAGATGTTACCAATTTGGGGTCTGCAACTAGTTTGCTACTTACCGATGACCAAGGGAGTGCTTCTCAAACAGTTTCTGATTTGGGAGTCTATTCATTTGGACCTTATGACAATACTACGGATGTAATTATTACAGTTGAGAATGTTGATGATGCCAACTGTATCATTGATAGTGGAGCAATCACACAGCCATATTGTGTTGATAACATTGTTGATTGTACAGTAGGACCAGTAAGTACAACGTTTTGTTATGGGAATAATAATGACATCATTTTTACCTATACCAGTACCGATGGTACGCCATTGACTATGACCGTCAATGGAGGTTCTGTTCAGAACAATTTGGATTATTTTATCGTATATGATACCGATGGAACTTCTGAACTTACGGAAGCCAATACTACAGGTGATTTATCTGGAGTGTACCAATCCTCTGGAGACACTATTTCTTTTACGGTAAATTCCAATGGGTACGGAAGTTGTCAAAGTTCATCAAGCTACGAGCCTATTGAACTTACTGTAGCTTGTGCTACCTGTACCAACCCACAGTGGTCCTATGAAGTAGTTTCAGACTGTATCAATGGGCCTCAGTTCAATATTGAAGTGGATTTAACAGATATGGGAACAGGTACTTCCTATACCATTTCAGATGACCAAGGTATCGTATCTGAAACAGTGACAGATATCGGTATCTATACTATCGGGCCTTATGAGAACACTTCAGATATTGCCTTGACTATTGAAAATGATGATGATGTTAACTGTATCCTTACGGGACCAACAGTAACCCAAGAGTTCTGTTTGGACAACTATATAGATTGTTCAGAAGGACCTTTAAACACGACTTACTGTTATGAGAATAACGACCAAAACACCTTTACTTTTACTAGTAATGATGGGTCGTCATTGTTCTTGAATTTCAATTCAGGAACAGTTGAAAATAACTGGGATGAACTACATGTTTACGATACCGATGGTACCGAATTGACCCCAACAGATTACTACGGGAATAATGGCGATTTATCTGGATTGATATGGCAATCCTCAGGAGATACTATCTCTTTTTGGATAGCCAGTGATGGATTTAATAGTTGTGCTTCTGGAAGTCAGACGGAACTTGATTATACGGTGACCTGTGCTACTTGTGATCTGCCAACTTGGTCTTATGCACCTGTTTCAGACTGTATCAATGGTCCTCAATTTAATGTAGAAGTGGATCTTTCTGATATGGGATCGGCTACGTCTTATACCATTACAGATAATCAAGGAAGTGATGTGCAAGTGGTAACGGAAACAGGAATCTACACTTTTGGTCCTTATGCCAATGAAACAGAAGTATCTTTTACAATTGCCAATGATAATGATGCCTTATGTACCTTATCAGGGGATCTTGTTACCCAACCGTTCTGCTTGGATAACTATTTGGACTGTCCAGATGGAGAGCCTATTAACCTAGTGTATTGTTATGGTAACAATGATACAAACGTTTTTACTTTTACTAGTAATGATGGAACACCTTTAAATTTCGATGTCAATGCAGGGGAATTGTATGTGGTTGGTGATTATTTCCACGTTTATGATACCGATGGAACTGAGTTGACTCCAGATGAATTCATCGGGTTTGATGATGACGGTGACCTTACCGGAGTAAGTTACCAATCTACGGGAGATACCATTTCATTTTGGGTAGAATCTAATGGACTAACAAGCTGTCAAAGTACTTGGACGTCATTTGAATCATTGGATATTACCGTGGCTTGTGCTACCTGTATCAATCCCCAAGCTACTTATGAAATGGTTAATGACTGTGAAAACGGTGAGCAGTTTTTGGTAAATGTTGATATAACTAGTATGGGAGATGCAACATCATTGACCATTTCAAGTGATTATGATGACAATACTGTTACTGCAGAGGCTCTTGGAACCTATCAGATAGGGCCGTTCCCTTTCAATACCGAAGTAGAAATTGCAGTGATTAATACTGATGATAGTACATGTGATATTTATAGCCCAACCTTTAATATGTTGGCCTGTCCTCCTGTAAATGATGAGCCATGTGATGCCATTGCAGTTGAAGTAAATGAATTGGACGAGTGTACTTTATTTGCATCGGGTACAGTTGCCGGAGCAACCCCATCTACTGTGGCAGTGCCCGCTTGTAATGGCCAGCCAAATGATGATGTATGGTTTACCTTTGTGGCTACTTCAGAGGCACAGGTAGTATCGCTTTTCAATATTACAGACGGAAACTTGAACCTTGATTTCAGTGTATATGAAGGAACCTGTGATGGCACTCTTACAGAGCTGTTTTGTACCGATGATAATGTTAATGTAGTGGATGGCTTGACCGTAGGGAACACCTATTATGTACGCGTATACTCGTTTGGAGAGGTTGCCATAGTGACTAATTTTGATATTTGTGTTAAAGTCGCACCAGGGAATATCATTACCGATCAAGAAACCTATACTGTTGAAGAATTAGTGACTGATATTTTGATTTCTAACGAGTGTGCGCAGATCTCGAACATTACTTATTCTACAGGAACTGATTATGATTCTGTAAATGGTATTGCCTATTTCTACACAGAAAGTCCTGGCTTCCCATTCGATGATGGAATCATGTTGGTTTCTGGAGATGCGTCGTTGGCAGATGGACCTAATGTATCTACCACAGCCTCTTCTGGAAGTTGGAGTTGGCCGGGAGATACCGATCTGGAGGAATTTGTTGATGGTAATACTTACAACGCTACTGTTATTGAGTTCGATTTCGTGCCATTCGCCGATGAGATCAGTTTTGACTTTATCATGGCTTCTGAAGAGTACAACGGAGGGTCTTTCGAGTGTAATTATTCTGATGCCTTTGCCTTCCTATTGACGGATGAATTTGGGGTGACTACGAACTTGGCCGTATTGCCCGGTACATCCACACCTATTTTGGTAACCAATATTCACCCTCAAAATACGGCATGTGGACCTATGAATGAGCAGTATTTTGGTGGGTATACGCCGGATAACTTGCCTCCAATGATTTATGACGGTAGAACGGTTGAATTTACAGCATTCTCAGAAGTAAATGTTGGGGAGACTTACCATATCAAATTGGTGATGGCCGATGAAGGGGATTCAGCTTTGGATTCTGCTGTATTCCTTAAAGCAGGTAGTTTTGATCTAGGAGATTTCGATTTGGGTATTGATATTACTATGGAAAACGGTAATGCGCTTTGTGCGGGAGAACCAATCATTTTGAATACTGGTGCTGATGAAGTGGACCACGTATGGTATAAAGATGGGTTTGTAGTTGAGGGAGAAACTGGATCTACTTTGGAAATTACCGAAGGAGGAGAGTATAGTGCTCAAGTTATTTTCTCTCCGTCATGTACAGAAGATGATACTATTTTTGTGGAATATATACCAGGTCCGGCAATTTCTGAACCGATGGATCTTGAGGTATGTTCGGCCACTCAATCCGCTGTATTTGACCTTTCTGAAAATGATACTGCTGTGCTTGGAGATTTAGATGCGTCTCTTTATACAGTATCTTATCACTTGGCGGAACAGGATGCTATGGAAGATACGAATGCATTGATGTCTTCTTATTCTAATGTGTCTTCACCTCAAACAATATGGGTGCGTGTTGTTAGTGCAGAAACAGGTTGTGCATCTTTCGATAGTTTCGATCTAATTATTACTGCGCCAACACATACGGCTACTAGTGTTGATTTGTTGGAATGTGATAATGATGGTGACGGAGTAGCAGAATACGACTTGGATGCACACGGCACATATATCCTGGACGGTCAGGATATGGCAGCCTATACAGTGACTTATTATGCTTCTGAGCAGGATGCCATGGCTGCTGTAAATCCACTTGGATCTCCTTATACGAGTTCTGGAAACGAAACGGTTTGGGTACGTGTTGAAACTGTTGGTTTACCAGATTGTTATGTAACCAATAGTTTTATGCTGACCATAGGAACCTCTCCAGTAACTACATTTACTGAAGATTTTGATTATGTGGTTTGTACTGGTTCAAACTCCCCTGTGACAATTGAGGCAACCCCTGAAAATTATTCTGAAGACGAAGTGTCCATCAACTGGTACCAAGATGGCGGATTGATTGAAGGTGAAAACGGATTGACTTTACCTGTTTATGTTGAAGGTACTTATGAGATAGAAGTGGTTTTCAATGAAACAGGATGTAGCGCCATAGTAGAACAAACTTTGGGAGAGGTGGTTTGCGAAATCCCTCAGGGAATTTCGCCAAACGGCGACGGTTTGAACGACTATTTCGAGCTTAGCAACTTCCAGGTCCACAAGATCGAGATCTATAACCGCTATGGTACCTTGGTATATTCTAAGAACAACTATACCAACGACTGGTACGGCCAGACCAATGATGGCGAGGACCTTCCTGTCGGGACGTACTTCTATACCATGGAATACGGAGAGGGAGAGACGCACTGTGGATGGGTCTATATCAACAAATAAAAGCAACCAAGAAAAACTAAAAGCGACATATGAAAAGAATATATATGGCAATGGTCCTATTGATGTGCGTACAGCTGTACGCACAACAGGACCCACAGTACACGCAGTACATGTACAACATGAACGTAGTGAACCCGGCGTATGCGGGTTCGAAGGAGGCGCTTAGCCTGGGGGTGCTTTACCGCTGGCAGTGGAGCGGCATCGACGGGGCGCCACGCACGGGGACCTTCTTTGGCCACGCGCCCATCGGGAGCAATATGGGGCTTGGGCTGTCGTTCATCAACGATCAGATCGGTCCGGTTATGGAGAACAACGTCTATGCCGATTTCTCGTATACCCTAAAGCTTGGCGGTGAGCACCGCCTGGCCTTTGGGATCAAGGCCGGGGCCACGTTCCACGACATCGGTTTATTGGACGATGTGTCCGTGATCGATGAGAACGACCCGTTCTTCTCTGAGAACATCAACAGTGTGACGCCGAACATCGGTGCGGGAGTGTTCTACTACACGGAGCACTACTATGTAGGCTTTTCCGTGCCCAACATGCTGAACTCGGTGCACCTTGATGCCGATGGCTACGAATTGGGCTCAGAGGTGAGCCACTACTTTTTGACGGGGGGCTACGTGTTCGAGGTATCTGACAACACGAAGCTGAAGCCCTCGTTCATGGTGAAGTCGGCCTTTTCTGCGCCGACCTCGTTTGACGTGAACGTGAACGCACTGTTCTACGACCGCTTCGAGATCGGGGCCTCGTACCGATTGGACGATTCGTTCTCGGGATTGGTGAACTTCGGCATCACGCCGAACCTTCGTATCGGTTATGCCTATGACGGGGTGACCTCCGACA
>NZ_LBIO01000030.1 GCF_001280505.1 Mangrovimonas sp. TPBH4 | reverse complement strand
CAATGGCTTATTTCATCATTTTTTGAGGACAATATTTTATAAAAATCAGTTGTGTTTGGATTCTGAGAAAAAGAAACCAAAGAGGTAAGTCCGATAAATATTATAATTAAATATTTCATTTTAATGTAGCACAACGGTTTGTGTATAGTTTCGTTGCGTGAAAATCCGCAGGATTTTCAGGATTAAGAAACTAAGGTAGCAAAATTGCGAGGATTTTCCGCGAGGAAAATCGGAAGCAATGAATTATACACTGTGTTGTAACCAGTTTTTTTATTTTTCATTTTCAGTGAACCATTCAAGACTTTGGTCAAAATATTTTTTTAGTGATTTGTTTAAATATTGGCTGTAATCTGTTTTATCATTTCGTTCTTTCGATAACCAAGCCATCGCATATGCAATTATCTGTTCGGGCAAATATCCTTGACTGCTTGATTGCCATCCAAATCCTTGAGAGCTAAATTGAAAGCGAGAATTTCCAATAAAAATTCCAAATCCATAAACAATAGCTGTTAAGTCAGTTAAGAATTCATCATTTTCCTCAATTCTTTTTTCGCCCAATAGAATTTGATGAGCTAATTCGTGTGAAATAGTAGCAATTAATGAAATCGGATTTTTTAGTTGTCCTTTCTCGATTGAAATTATATTTCCATTTTTTGTTTGCTCAAAAGTTCCGCTTGCACTTTCCCAACTTCCATTTAAATCGGCTGGTGTTGTCAAAATCGTTCCATCTGACATTTCTATAGGTGAGTCTGAAAAAAAGTTCAGTTTCATATCCACATTTTGGATATTCATCAACTCCATTGTTCGTTCAAGAATGAATTCTGCATCTTTTTCTGTTCCATTAAAAGTCATTTCGTAAAAATCCTTGGTTGGCATTACTGTTCGGATTTCCATAAAATGCTCTTGTCCAAATTCCATTTTTAACCAATTCAGGTGTTCCTCAACCCAAATTTTATCTTCTTCGGTAATTGGTAGTTTTTTCTTTCTATTCCAGAACATTAATGGTTGTGTTAAATTGGTTACAACGGTTTGTGTATAGTTTCGTTGCGTGAAAATCCGCAGGATTTTCGTGTTAAGAAACTAAGATAGCAAAGTTGCGAGGATTTTCCGAGAGGAAAATCGGAAGCAATGAATTATACACGGTGTTGTGGTTAGTTTTTTAATTTTTCCAGTCTATGATTTAGTGGTGCAGGATTACGTTTAGGGTTATAAAGGAATGGGTTCTCGGTCATAATTACCAGTGTCGTTTTTTCTTTAAAGTTAAGCTGGCTGATATCTTTATTAAAGTAAAATTTTGAGGCATTTGAAACTCCTGTTATTCCATATCCAAAATCCATTTGGTTAAGGTAATAATTGAAACACTGTTCTTGGGTGAAATGATTTTCAATCTTATAAGCTAACACATAATGATTTCCTGTTATTGTATTTTTGTAATTAATTGGAGCTAATTGAGCAACACTAAGACATGGACATTCTTTTTTGTTTTTACCTTTGAAGCGTTCTAAAATCATACCATTAGTATTGATCAATGGGTGCATGCTATCATATACTTTTTGAAATTCTTTGTCAATTGGGTTTGCCTTAGGAATTTCAGTTTCTATATAAGTTAAAAGCTCTTTGGGAAAAGAGTTGTTTAAATCACTTTTTAGATATTGAAAAAAAGTAAATATTAAAACAA
This sequence comes from Mangrovimonas sp. TPBH4, assembly GCF_001280505.1. Lineage (GTDB taxonomy): Bacteria > Bacteroidota > Bacteroidia > Flavobacteriales > Flavobacteriaceae > Mangrovimonas_A. The sequence goes on along the minus strand of NZ_LBIO01000030.1, from coordinate 3,053 downwards.
ACAAGGAAAAAATAGTAATGATTAAAAACTTTAATAATTTTTTCATTTAAGGTAAATTAACCACAACGGTTTGTGTATAGTTTCGTTGCGTGAAAATCCGCAGGATTTTCGGGTTAAGAAACTAAGATAATAAAGTTGCGAGGATTTTCCGTGAGGAAAATCGGAAGCAATGAATTATACACGGTGTTGTGCTTTCGTTATTTTTTATCCATTTCTGTGAATACTAATTTTAATTTAAATAGTCATCGATCTCTGAATGAATCATCAGAAATCTATCACTCATATACTCAAAACTTTCCTTAGCCGCTTTGTTGATTGCATGCCTGATTAAAAGTAAGTTGGTAAATTCTCGATTATTAACAAAGCTGTTATGATCTAAAGGAAGGTAAGCCTTATTTGAAATATTCCTTGTAACAGCTTGGAATACCTTGATATCAATAAAATTTGCTGACTTATATAAATAAGGGCGTAAGTCATTCTCCAAGTGGGAGTTTAACATGGTTTTATATTCATAATAAGTATTGAAACCATTTTGCATTTTAAGGATATTATTCTTTAAACTGTCATTTTTAGCTTCTTCTATGTAATCAATGATTCCCGAGTTCATGATGTTTAGGTGTGAATGCCTTTCAAGATTTTTTAATCTCTTTCTGCCCAAATTATTTATCATCATATGAATTATGGAATCGTTTATTGTTGAAGAGTCTTCCTGATTGAAAATATCAATGTAGTATTCTATGTTTTTAATATCAGAATCAAGCTTTTCAATTCCCAGGCCAAGGTCTATTAAGTTATGTTGTATTTCAGTTTGAAGGTTTTTTAAGTCGACTTCTAATTCTGCTTTTTTTGAATTTTGAGCATTCCAGTTATTAATTTGGAGAGCAATCAATATTCCGATCACAACAAGAATAATTTCTCCAACGGCATATTTAAAATACTTTCCAGTTTTCCCTTCTGAAAGTAAGTTTTGTCTAATTTTTCTAAAGAATTTTATCATTGGTTAGTGGTTGGTTGTAATGAAGCACAACGGTTTGTGTATAGTTTCGTTGCGTGAAAATCCGCAGGATTTTCGGGTTAAGAAACTAAGATAGTAAAGTTGCGAGGATTTTCCGCGAGGAAAATCGGAAGCAATGAATTATACACTGTGTTGGCACCAGTTTTTATTTTTTAAGTTTGTCTATTTGTTGTCGAGCATATTCCTTTGCTTCGTCATCTCCAAATTCAATTACTTTTTTATAGTACTCAATCGCTTTTTCATTATCTCCTTTTAATTTATAGCAATGAGCAATATTTGAAAGAACAATGATATCTTTTGAATTAATTTTTTCAGCTTTTAAAAGAGGTTCTAATCCTTTGTCATATTCTTCAGTTAGCATGTAAGTAATTGCTAAATTTGATAAACTTTCAATGTGATTGGGATAATACTTCAATACAGTATTTGCAATTTTTCGCATATTTTTAAGTAAATCATCATTTCCTGTATTATATAGTTGTAATTGGTAGGATTGAATGTTTAACAAAAATTCTTGTTCTCCACCATCATGTTTTTTGTGATTAGTCCAGGTCCAATCGTTATTGTTTTTGGCTGAAAATTCAATTGTTTTAATTATTTCTGATGTGAAGTTTTCCCAGTCTGGAATTTGACTTAAAGCATAGATTTTACCGAATCTCATATCAAGTCTGTTGGGGTAAAGTTCTATTCCTTGGTCAATTTTATCGAAGCCTTTTTTTAGTTCAGTTTGATTTATGACAATTTGACTACCTAAAAAACCTGCAGTTTGATTTAAGCTGTCAGTCAGAACAAGACTCTCTCCATTAGGTTGGTCAGTTGAAAGAGACAAAACTTCTTCACGTGATTTCATAAAATGGTAATTGAAAAAGCTTGTATAAAGTTCTGCGTCTTTTGGGTTTTCAGCTTGCCATTTTTTCAAAATTTTTAGTTGGTTTATAGTGTCGTTTGTTTCACATGATTTTATAAACTCTGATTGATAATTTTGACTAAACCCGATTACTGATATTAGAATTGTAGTCAGGGTTGCAAGTAGTTTTGTCATAGGTTGATTTTGTTTAATTGGTGCCAACGGTTTGTATATAGTTTCGTTGCGTGAAAATCCGCTAGGATTTTCAGGTTAAGAAACTAAGTTAGCAAAATTGCGAGGATTTTCCGAGAGGAAAATCAGAAGCAATGAATTATACACTGTGTTGTAGGTAGGCTTTTATTCCGCTGTTATTTTTTTTAGCGCTTTAATGGCCTCTTTTTTTATAGTTTTATTTTTATTAGTTGTTAATTCAGTAAGTCGTTCAATCGAATTTGACAATTTCAATTTTCCAAGTGCAATTACTGCGTGTAAAGCTACTTGATTGTCAAATGTCAATTCAAGCAATAACTTTTCTGATTGTTCCTTATGCTTTTTAGTCTTTCCAAGTGCAAGAACAAACATTTGTCTCGACATTCCATTGTTCTTGTCAGCCGAAATTTTCTTTATTTGGTCAAAGTATGAATCCGTATATAAGTATTCAAACCAATTTCCAACACTCCAACCAATTAGTTCCTTTTCCTTTTCAGTTTTAAGACTTTGGTAATAATCTAACAATTTCTCTTCGGCAATACCTTTGGCTTTTTTTACAGTTACTGCTCTTATAATTCCATCTTTGATAATTGGGTCAGTAACTTTTTTAGAGTCCAACAGGTCCAGCAATAGATTTATATATTCAAAGTCAGTTTGTTTGAAATTGATAAGGTCAAATAAGTTAGAAACTTTAAATCCAGCGTTTCTTAATTCCATTACGACGAATTCATTTTCCTTTTTTCTTATACGATGAATTTCATTGAGAACTTTAGGACTTGTTTCCTTTTTCTCTCTTATAATTCGTTCAATTTCTTTGTCAAAGTCTAAATTCATTCTAGATGCTTTTCAGCTTACCTACAACGGTTTGTGTATAGTTTCGTTGCGTGAAAATCCGCAGGATTTTCGGGTTAAGAAACTAAGATAATAAAGTTGCGAGGATTTTCCGTGAGGAAAATCGGAAGCAATGAATTATACACTGTGTTG
>NZ_LBIO01000003.1 GCF_001280505.1 Mangrovimonas sp. TPBH4 | reverse complement strand
CAGCTGGTTAGAGCGCTACACTGATAATGTAGAGGTCGGCAGTTCGAGTCTGCCTGAGACTACAAAGTCGAAAGACAGACGAGAAGTCTATCCTGAGCGAAGACGAAGGGAGTCTGCCTGAGACTACGAAAATCAATTGGCAATTGGGAATGCTAATAAACAATTGGGAAGTTCATTAAAAACTGAAAGGAAATTTTAGAGGTTGAGTAGCCGTTATAAGTACTGTTAACTGATAACTGTTAACTGACAGCTAAATATAACGGGGGATTAGCTCAGCTGGC
>NZ_LBIO01000029.1 GCF_001280505.1 Mangrovimonas sp. TPBH4 | reverse complement strand
CCTCTTGGGCAAAGGGTACCGTGTTGGTAAAGCTGAGTGGGTTGGGGATGGCAGAGGTGCCGGATTCGGCATCGTCCTCCGTAAGGTAGTAGGATACCATATACTGTACAGGGTCAAGGCCGTCGAGTACCTCGCTGTCCTTGAGCGTTAAATTGAACTGGGCATAGCCGTCGCCGGAGGCGTCGTCGCACACTTCCAATGCCGTAGGCTCCTCAAGCTGTGGCGTCGGGTGCACCACAAGGGCCAGCTCAACGATCGTCGCACAGTCCGTGGCGATCGTGGCGCTCTCCACGCGCACATAGAGGATCTGGTCATTGGCCACAATATTGTTGTAGGGGCTAGA
>NZ_LBIO01000028.1 GCF_001280505.1 Mangrovimonas sp. TPBH4 | reverse complement strand
AGCTAATTTTACAAAAAGTCATTTCCCTCCTGAGAAAAAACAATCAATACGTTATCAATATTTAAGGTTAATTCCATGGATTACTCAACCAAATTAGTAAAAGAAATTACCGACATCTCGGAAAGAATTATATCAAGACAGAGTGAGATTGAAAAAGAAATTATCTTATTGAATTCAAAAATTACATTTTATACTAATTGCGCTTGGATATTTGTATATGCCGGAGCTGCAATTACTTTTTTTTCCGTTATTTTTTACATTTTTAAAAATAAAGACACAGAATTTGAACTCAATTTATTAGGAGATTTTTTAGGAGGAAGCGTTGCTTCAATTTGGTCGCTAGCAGGTTTATTTCTAATTTATGTGGCTTTTCTTGGCCAAAAGCAGCAACTTCTAAATCAACAACTTGAAATCATGTATAGTCAATTAGAAGTAAAATACACCAGACTAGAATTAGCGGGTCAAAGAGAAGAAATGGCCACACAAAATGACACCTTACTAAATCAAAAATTTGAAAACACTTTTTTTCAACTATTAACTTTATTTAATGGCATAGTTAATTCTTTAGACCTAAGAAATGGCTCAAGAGTTATTATTTCTTCTGGAAGAGATTGTTTCAAAACCTTTTACAATTCATTAAGAGCAGAAACCAAAAATGCTATTGGCCAAAATACACCATTTGTTTCCGCTCCTATTATTCAAACAATAAAAGCCTACGACAAAGTTTACAACCAAAATAAATCCGACTTAAGTCATTATTTCAGAACAATATATCATATTTTCAAATTTATCGATGATTCCACTATTGAAAACAAAAAGAGATATGCATCGATAGTGAGAGCACAACTATCAAGTTACGAGCAAGTACTATTATTTTATAATTGCATACATAGCAATGGCTTAAAGAAATTCAAACCTCTAATTGAGCAATATGCCATCCTCAAAAACCTTGATGAAGACTTAATTTTAAGCCCTAACCATCTAAATGAATACGAACCATCTGCGAGAGGCTTAAACAGCTAACTGCAATTTATAAATGGATATTTTAATTTTAAACCTCCAATTAAATGATATTTCAAAAAGTACTAAAAGGAATCCCTAATTTAACCGAAAAAGATGTCAATTATATTATTTCAAACACAGGAATTCTCTCAAATTTATTGAGAAACAACCCTAATTTCCAATTGAGCGAGATAAAAGAGGAGTTGACTGAATCCAACCTGATTAATCATCTTAGCAACTACCATGGCACTTTACCATCTTCTAATAAATGGAGTAAACTTGGCAAAACCTATGGAGAAGTATCACCCTTTATTTCGACCACAGCTGGAGCTGTCCAAAGGGACAACAGTAAAAATATAATTTTCCCAACTTTTATAACAGCTATTCGATTCGCAACCAAAAATTTCAAAACCTCAGGATGTATATTTTATACCTATGTTCAAGTTTTAGGCAAAGAATCAATACCACTAGAGAGTTTCTCTGAAGAAGTTAGAGAACTACATATATTCAAAGATTTCTTGCCATATCATCAACAAGGAGAGATTACTGCCAAATTACGTATTCCAAGTATCTCCATTGAAAAAGCTGAAATTTACAACGGAAAAAAAGCCTTTCAATGTTTAAACAAAGGCACAAAACCTATCCCAGCCAAAATAATTCTAAATCCTGATTATGCTAATCCTGAAAAATACTGCAACATTAGAAACTATTTTTGAATATGATTAATTATAATAATATACTGGATTTAAATATTGAAGAACTTGATGTTTTAGGTGACGCATACCAAGGCTATGCAAACATTTTAATAGAAGAAAACAAAATTTCAAATCTTCCCATTATAGCAAGTTGTTTTGTAATTGCAGCAACATATAAGTCCTTTTTAAATCCAAAATCGAGCATGAAATATTTCAAAAAAGCAGCGAAATATTATCTTGAAGACAATAATAGATATTGGATTGTCTGCGCTATGTGCTCAAATGATTTCCCATCAAACTATCTATTCAAACACTTCTTCATCTCAAATAAATTAACACTGAACAAACTAAGCAAAATAGAAATGGAATTCTTTAAAAACTTCTTTAATCTTGATTCTGATTCTAAAATTGATAATGGTAGACCTAACTTTGCCGGAAGACTTAATATACCTGAAAAATTGTACATTGATGCTTTAAATGAGATAAAACAACTAACACCACAAAACTTAAACGACTCTTCACTTGTTAAGTTTACAATGCTATTTGAAAGATTTAGTGAAGTTACTTACAGCTTAAAATCAGACTCTTTTCACTGGAATTTAGTATTAGGAAACTTCATTCCTGTGGAACCCGAAACAATTGCTTTTTCTAAATTAGTTTTATGGAACTTATCTCAAACTAAAATCGATTTAGAAGACATATTTAAACAGATAGAATTAAATGAAATAGCTAAAATTCCATTAAATATAGCCCTCTCCTTTTCCACCCAACGATAAAATTAAAGACTAATATATTTATTCACACTTAAATTTAGGTCTGCCCGTTAAAAATAGTAAAACCACCAAAACAGGTGGTTTTACTTACAATCAAAAATACCACAACCTCAAACCATCACTCCTAACAAAAAATTTATCGACCAATCTTACTAGACAATTTTTCCATCTCCATAGCAACCTTCTTTTGCACCACCTTACCATAACTATCCTGAGTAATTTTCATACTTGAATGCCCCAAAAGCTCTGATACAATTTCCATAGGCACATCATTATACAACAATACTGTTGAAGCAAATGTTTTTCTAGCTGTATGAGTAGTCAGCTTCTTATCAATTCCAACAATCTCAGCTACTTCCTTTAAATAGGAATTATATTTTTGATTGCTTATTCTTGGAAAAATCAAGCTACTTTCTGCATTATAGCCATTAATTATAGATATAGCCTTAGGCAATAATGGTACTTGAAACTCTTTTGAAGTCTTTTCTCGCTGCATTTGTATCCATAAATTACCATCAAAGCCCTTAATGATATTTCCAGAGGTTAGATTGGATAATTCGTGATACGCCAAGCCTGTATAGCAACTAAAAATAAAGAGATCCTTTATCAGCTTTAACCTAGGCTGTACAAACCTATGCTTCTCCAATTTCTTTAGCTCTTCTGGCGATAAAAACACCACCTCCTTTTTAGCTCTCTTGGCTTTATACAATATAAATGGATCCACTTCCAAAAATCCTTCAGCAATAGCTATTTTTATAGGATTTCTGAAACGCTGTATCACTTTGTTCAATGTAACTTGCTTGTGCCCTTTAACCGTCTTTAAATAGTACTCAAATTCCGTTAAAAAATTCAAGTCCAAATTACGTAATGGAATATCATTCATTTTGTACTTATGCTTCACAAAGGATTCCAAATGCCCATGTACGTATTCAAATTTTTTAAAAGTGACGTCCTTCAAATCCTTTCCAACCAATTTTTGAATTTTGGACAGATAGCGTTTATAAAAGCTAACTACACCATCTTCCTTTTTTGTAGGCTTATTGAAGTATATGTCGCTAATATCAGTAACGGTGAAATCCAAACCTTTCAATTGAAGGCTTAAAAAATCTTTTTCAAGCTTTTGCCTAATTATTAATAACTGAGCATTGACAACCTTATAATTCAAATCCTCCTGTGACACCTTCTGCTCCTTAGTATTCCAATACTCGGGATTTACAAATTGCCCTGTCGAGAACTGTTGCCTTTTTTTTAAATAAGTAATTCTGCAATAAATAGGGCAAATACCCTTCTGATTTGTTTTAGCCTTGTTCAGATAGAACAAAACTGTCATAGTTTGCTGTTTCATTTCCAATTGTATTTAGTTAAACAATTGGCATACAATTCAGATTATTAAAAATGGGATACCCAGCCTTTTGAATGGGATACCTAATAGTGTACCTTTTTCCATTAAAAAACTTGGCAAGTTGGCAAATGAAGTAAAATGCAGACAGTGCACGCAATGCACTTAAAACACTGGAGAAAACCCATATAAAACACAAAAGCCACCCAATTTATTGAGTGGCTTTCTCTAAGCTTGCTCCCCCTCTTGGGCTCGAACCAAGGACCCTTTGATTAACAGTCAAATGCTCTAACCAACTGAGCTAAGGAGGAGTGTTATTCGCTTTTGCGAGTGCAAATATAAGAGGTTTTTTTTGATTCGCACAAACTTTTTTTAAAAAAATTTTTATTTAAATATCGCTTTAAAAAGATCGTTCCCATTCGCGAATAAAACGAGCGCTATAAGTATAAAGAAACCAACCATTTGCGCGCGTTCCAAGAATTTTTCGCTTGGTGCTCTTCCTGAAACCATTTCGTACAACAAAAACATAACATGCCCTCCATCCAAGGCTGGAATAGGCAATAAATTCAAAACTCCAAGCATAATGGATAGGAATGCCGTCAAGGCCCAAAAATCTTGCCAGCTCCAAGTACCTGGGAATACATCGTAAATGGCCTTAAAGCCACCAACACCCTTATAGGCCCCTGTTTTAGGATTGAAGATTTTTTTCAATTGCTCGCCATAACCATAAATTTGGTCCTTGAACTTTGTAAAGCCTACGGCAAAACTCTCACCAAAACCATATTCTTTTTTAATAATATCATAATAGCCGGCAGCTTCAATATCGCTCAAATCACCTCCTGCCAAGATTTCCATCTTGCCTTCTGGACTAATTTGCAACTCCTTTTGAATGCTTTTTCCTTCGCGCAAAATACCAGCACTCACCGTTTGCCCTTTAAACTGCGTTGTTACACCTTCTATTTGGTCATAATATTTTAAAGGCACGCCATTAATTTCTGTAATGATATCCTTTGGCAACAAACCTGCCGATTTGTTGATAGACGTATCCGGCACCTTACCTACCACAAAAGGAAAACGCAATCCAAAAAAGCTCTTGCTCTCCCCATCACTTAACTTTCCTAAAAAGTCTTCAGGCAAAGCTATATCTTTCATTTCCGAGCCTCTTTCAATGGTTAAGTTTTCCGCAGAAATCACTTTACGGCGTATTTCAGACACATAATGTATAGGCTCTCCATTAATGGCTACCACTTTATCTCCGGTCTCAATGCCGAGGTCGGTCAAGATTGGATTGGTCACCACATAGCCATCCTGTACGCTATTGGCATCAATATCTACATCGCCAAAAGCAAAGGACAAAAACACATAAATAACATAGGCCAAAATAAAGTTCACCGTTACACCGCCCAACATAATAATCAAACGTTGCCAAGCCGGTTTACTACGGAACTCCCAAGGTTGCGGTTCCTGGGCCATTTGATCGGTATCCATGCTTTCGTCAATCATACCGGCAATCTTTACATAACCACCTAAAGGCAGCCAACCGATACCATAAACGGTTTCACCTATTTTCTTTTTAAACAATGAAAATTTTATATCGAAGAACAGGTAGAATTTCTCTACTCGGGTCTTGAATAATTTTGCGGGGATAAAATGCCCTAGCTCATGAAGTACAATAAGAAGGGATAAACTCAATAAGAATTGAGAGATTTTAATGATAAATTCCATGTATCTCTATAAAAATTTAAGGAACAAAAATAGTCTTTTAGTGCTATTTAGAAAATTCAGTAGGGGTTTCACTAGTTTTTTAACACCGATTTATTAACGATGCCTTTATTAGTCGTGAGTTTCACAAAAAACATACCAACACTAAAAGGTGTCAGGTCGATGTTGGATGTGTCAGCACTTCTTAGAACCAATTGCCCTAACGGATTGTATACATCTACCTGCTCAACAACAACAGAATCAGGTTTTTCTATATACAAAACGGCATTGGTTGGATTAGGGTATAAATGTAGTTCCTTGGCTAATGCCAAATCGGCAACACCCAAGGTGACATTATTATTTTTACTGATGAGATCGGATTCTGGGTCAAACAGGACCTCACTCACCATAAAGTCGACCGGCTGGTTAAATACCTGCCCATTACTAGTATTATCAAGCACCAAATCCAAGACCTCCCCTTCTGTACCAACCAAACGGACGGGTACCGGCGCTTCAAAAAAGGACACGCTAGGATCACTTTGAACTTGATTGATTTCTATTTGGAATTCTGTTTCGGAAGTTTGTGAACAGTTTAAGGTATAGGTTGGATAGCCCTGTTGATACAACCAGTCATCAAAAAACTCCGTAAGATCTTCTCCACTGGCAGTTTCCATAATCTCAATAAAATCTTCCGTTTTGGCATAGGCATAGGCATGATCCTCATCGGCCAAATAGTCTGTTAAACCTTGGTAAAAATCAGAGTCCCCAACTTTTTTGCGCAACATATGCAATACCATGGCCCCTTTATTATAAGAAAGGCGGCTACTAAAAATTCGGCTTACACTCAAGGTATCGGCATCCGAAAGATATACTGCTCCATCGGGCAAGGAGGTAATTGAATTTACGCGTTGTGCCTTCCAGGTCACAAAATCTGAAGGTTCATCAAAATCCTCTATCACCAATCCCGACAAGTAGGTAGCAAATCCTTCATTCAACCAAATATCCTTCCAACTTCCACAAGTAATCTTATTTCCAAACCATTGATGTGCCAATTCATGAGCAATCAAATTACGCCCAAAACTCCCCATAAAGGATACGGTTGTATGCTCCATACCACCACCCCAACCAAATTGGGCGTGGCCATATTTTTCAAGGGCAAATGGGTATTCCTCAAACAACTCCGTAAACAGTTCCATGATATCCACGGTGATTTCCGTGTTAACCTGTGCCGAAGCCAGATTTTCAGGATACACATAATTCACAATATCAAAAGGAGCACCGTTATTCTCAACGGTGTGGCTATACACTTCATAATTGGTCACTGCTATTGCCACCAAATAGGCAGGAATGGGATAACGATGTTTAAAGTGTGTGGTTTTGGCATCTGTTTCTTCCACCTGACTTTGTTCTACCCCATTGGCCACGGCAATATAAGCCTCATTGTCCGTGTTGAATTTTGGAGTGGTAATGAACACGTCCAACGAATCGGCCTTGTCATTAAGATCCTGCTTACAGGGCCACCACCCTTTCGCGCCATAGGGTTCGGACAAGGTCCAAATAATAGGATCGCCGTTATGACTGGACTGTTCAAATGAACCAAAACCAGTACTTACCGGATTCCCCGAATATGTAATGGTAAGGGAATCCAACACCCCTGTATTAATAGTTTCCGAAAGTGTAACGATCAATTCATCATTAGCATACTGGGTAAACGTTTGCGGCACACCATTTTTCAACACTTGCGACACTACCATATCATCTACCAAATCAAAATAGACCTGAGTTAAGTCTTCTTTCGCTTCAAAATAAGTAGTCACCTCTCCTTCTATAAAGGCCTCTTCTGGGTCTACCGTAAATTCCAAACGATGGTATTTCAAATCATAGTTCCCTGTATTGGCACTATAAACAGACATCATTTGGGTAAGGGCCGCCTTAGCTTCCATGGTACTAATCTCTTCCAAGGTTGTATCAAAATCCTGGGCATAGCCAATCAAGGAAGTTGCAAAACAGGACAAGAGTAAAAATCGTTTCATTCGCAATCGAATTTATAGCGCTATAACTGGTTGGACAAGAAGCCTGACTCAGGGTCTTAGCGGGTTAATATTGCTGTTAAAAATAGTATTTTCTTATGATTGTGTCGTATTTTTGCATTCAAATCTTACGGTAACGCCCAAATACAACTTATTGATGTTATCCTTTTTAAAAGCCTATAAAAACTTCGGAATTGCCCTCTTGGTGCTTTCCTTAATTATCATTTCCATTTTTTATTCCATTTTAAAACCGAAAAGGGTACTCCCTGTATTTCAACCCGCCATGGTCAATTACGAAATGGTAGACAGCTCCATTCAGCACCAAAAGAAATACCACAGCATTTCCGATTTTAGCCTAATCAACCAAAACGGACAAACCGTTACCCAAGAAGATTATAAGGATAAAATCTACGTGGCCGATTTCTTCTTCACCACCTGCCAAACCATATGTCCCATCATGACAGATCACATGGCACAAATCCAGGAAGCTACCATCAATGATGACGACGTGATGCTCTTATCTCATTCGGTAACGCCAAAAATAGACAGTGTGGAACAGCTAAAGCGCTATGCTGTTAAAAAAGGCGTCAACGATGCCAAATGGAACTTAGTCACCGGGGACAAAAAACAAATCTATGAATTGGCACGTAAAAGCTATCTGGCAGTAAAAACCGATGGCAATGGCGATGCCTACGACATGATCCACACTGAGAATTTTATGCTCATCGACAAAAAGCGTCAGATTCGAGGCTTTTATGACGGTACCAAACCAGACGACATCGAGCGATTGCTGGAAGACATCCAAGTCCTTAAACAGGAATACCATTAGTTTTATAGGGCACAATTTTTCTAGCCTGAATATTTGCCCTATTTTTGCTTCTTTAAAATAAATCTAAATAAGCTTGCAGGTTACTTTAGCACACTTAAAACGAGGTCAAACGGGCATCATCAAAGATGTCTCCTCCATCCATATTCCCTTAAAACTCCTTGAGATGGGCTGTTTGCCAGGAAACATGGTGGAACTGGTACAGGTGGCCCCTTTTTCAGATCCCTTATACCTTAACATCAACGGATCACATTTAGCCATTAGAAAAGAAACCGCTGCACACATATTAATTGAGATCACCAATGGGTAAGCAGATCAATGTCGCCTTAATAGGAAACCCCAACACCGGTAAAACTTCGGTATTCAATGCCCTTACGGGACTTAACCAAAAAGTGGGGAATTACCCGGGTATTACCGTTGAAAAAAAAGAAGGCGTCTGCAAATTACCGCGCGGTGTCAAAGCCCATATCATCGATTTACCTGGGACCTATAGCTTGAACGCTTCGTCCTTGGATGAAAATGTGGTGATAGAACTTTTGCTGAACAAGAACGATAAGGATTTTCCCGATGTAGCCGTAGTAGTTAGTGATGTGGAAAATCTAAAGCGCAACCTGCTCCTGTTCACACAAATCAAAGACCTTGAAATTCCAACCATTCTCGTCATCAATATGGCCGATAGAATGAAATACAAAGGGATTTCCTTGGACATTGATGTATTGGAGAAAGAACTGAACACCAAGATTGCCTTGGTGAGCACCCGTAAAAATATGGGGATTGACAAACTCAAGGAACTCATCACCAATTTCAGGGAACTCTCCACAAAACCTTGTCTGGATGCTAGCCATATAGACCACGACTATTTCACTAGACTTAAGGCCGCGTTTCCAAACCAGTTGCTATACAAACTTTGGTTGGTCATTACCCAAGATGTCAACTTTGGAAATGTAAGCAGAAAGGAAGTAGATGCCCTGGACGATTTTAAAACCAAAAGTAAAAGTGACTTAAAACGTCTTCAGCAGAAGGAAACCATTAAGCGCTACCAATTTATTAACAACGCCCTTAAAAAAGGACAAACCATAGATTTGGCCACCGCCAAGGACTTGCGCATCAGGTTAGATCGCATCTTGACACACAAGGTTTGGGGTTATGTAATTTTCTTCTTGATTTTATTATTGATTTTCCAGGCCATCTATGATTGGTCCGGCATCCCTATGGATTTTATCGACGGACTATTTGCTTCTATGAGCGAATGGACCAAAGACCATTTGCCCGAAGGACAGTTTACCAATTTAATTGCCGAAGGGATCATTCCCGGACTTGGCGGCATCGTCATCTTTATTCCTCAAATTGCCTTTTTGTTCCTGTTTATTGCCATTTTAGAAGAAACAGGTTATATGAGCCGTGTGGTATTTCTCATGGACCGCATTATGCGTCGTTTTGGATTGAGCGGAAAAAGCGTGGTGCCACTTATCTCTGGAACCGCCTGTGCCATCCCTGCCGTAATGGCAACACGTAATATTGAAAGTTGGAAAGAACGCTTGATTACCATATTGGTAACGCCTTTTACAACTTGTTCCGCAAGACTTCCAGTATACCTCATCATCATTTCTTTGGTGATTCCAAAGGGACGATTTTTAGGACTGAGCTACCAGGCCATGACCTTAATGCTACTCTACCTTATTGGTTTTGGAGCTGCTATTGGATCAGCCTATATTTTGAATAAAGTACTAAAAATTAAAAGTCGTTCGTTTTTTGTGGTTGAAATGCCCAATTACAAAATGCCACTGTTTAAAAATGTCGCTCTTACGGTGATTGAAAAAACCAAGAGCTTTGTATTTGGAGCCGGTAAAATCATTTTGGCCATTTCCATCATTCTATGGTTCTTAGCGTCCTACGGTCCAGGTGACGATTTCAACAATGCCGAAGCCATTGTAACCTCCCAATATTCAAAAGAAAATTTAGACGCCGAAACCCTGCAACAAAACATCGCTTCCTATAAATTGGAGCATAGTTTTATTGGCCTTACCGGCCGCGCCATTGAGCCTTTAATTCAACCTTTGGGCTACGATTGGAAAATTGGGATTGCCATTGTAAGTTCCTTTGCTGCCCGTGAAGTATTTGTAGGCACTTTGGCCACTATTTACAGCGTGGGAAGTGACGAGGAAGAAACCATTAAAAATAGAATGGCTGGTGAGGTGAATCCTATTTTAGGCACTCCATTGTTCAATTTTGCCTCGGGGATATCCCTTTTATTATTTTATGCCTTTGCCATGCAATGTATGAGTACCCTAGCCGTGGTAAAACGCGAAACCAATAGTTGGAAATGGCCCACTTTACAATTGGCAGCAATGAGTAGTTTCGCCTATTTAGTAGCCCTGATTGCCTTCCAAGTACTTAAGTAAGGGAACCACAAAAAGAAAGACTAAAAACGTATGAACACCATCATTCAAAACATATTAGTAATAACCGCTTTGGTTTTAGCGGTTGCTTTCTTGGTCAAAAAATTCCTTTGGACCAAAAAGGCCCCTACTAAAAGTTGTGGAAATGATGATTGTGGGTGTCATTAAAACCAACTCCTTCACACAAATACCCTCCAAATCTGCGCCACCAAAAAAGTCACTACAAAGCCCATAACTAAAGGCATCAAGGTGGCTACTGCTGTCCATTTTACACTATTGGTTTCCTTGTAAATGGTATAGATGGTCGTACTACAAGGGTTATGCAGCAAACTGAACAACATTAAATTAATAGCTGTCAACAAGGTCCAACCGCCTGCCTTTAATATATCCCCAGTAGCATTAGCAGAATCCAATTCAAACATGACCCCTGCACCTTCACCGGCCGCAAGGCCCGTTACCAATACTGTTAACATTAAAATAGTGGGGATCACGATTTCATTGGCTGGTATTGCAACGATATAAGCAACCAAAATCACACCATTTAAACCCAATAGCCAACCAAAGCCATCCAAGGAATCAATCATCCAATATGCAATACTATGGTCACCAATATCAATATTTGAAATCAACCAAATGACCGCTCCTGCAGGGGCTGCGAATACTATAGCACGCCATAACACAATCAAAGTTCGGTCTATTAAAGAGGTATAAATTGTCTTCCAGAACCTGGGAGGCCTATAAGGCGGCAATTCCAAATTAAAAGTGGATACCTGCCCCTTCAATACTGTTTTGGACAGCATCCAAGAGCTTAAAAACATGAAGACCATACCTAAAATAGCCACCCCAATTACCGTAGCAACCGATGCAAATCCAGACAGTGACTTTGGAACTACAGCACCAACAAAAATGGTCGCAATTAAAATCTGCGTAG
The DNA here is from genome assembly GCF_001280505.1 of Mangrovimonas sp. TPBH4. Classification (GTDB taxonomy): domain Bacteria; phylum Bacteroidota; class Bacteroidia; order Flavobacteriales; family Flavobacteriaceae; genus Mangrovimonas_A. Next base: position 92,129 of record NZ_LBIO01000028.1, on the reverse strand, counting down.
GCCACCTTCCATTACATAAGGAGAAGTTATTGGTAAGAATGGCAATTAATCGCTCCCTAGGACTATCGATAATCCTGGTAGCCACAACGCCTGCGGCATTACAGCCAAAGCCCATACTCATGGTTAAGGCCTGCTTGCCATGCGCTCCCGATTTTTTAAACAGATAATCCAAATTGAAAGCCACCCTTGGCAAATACCCAAAATCTTCCAAAAGGGTAAACAGCGGAAAGAAAATAGCCATTGGAGGCAGCATTACGGCAATTACCCAAGCCAAGGCCAAATACACTCCATCGATTAAAAACCCACTCAACCACCACGGAAAATGCAAGCTTTCGGCACCGCTTTTCAAGGCCGGATGAATGGTTTCCAGTAGCAATTCCGCCAACATTGCAGAAGGATAATTAGCTCCCACAATAGTCAGCCAAAGGACCACTGCCAAAATAAAAAACATGATAGGAAACCCCCATCTTTTGCTGGTTACAATTTGATCGATTTTCACATCCAAGGGATGACCGCCCTTTTTATCGGTACTGCTCACAGTGTCATTGACAATTTCTGCAGCATCCGCATAGATACTTTCCGTGATATGATCGTGAAAATCCCCACCCAATTTCCATCGTAGGTCATTGGACAGCTCTATTATATTTTCAACAGAATTATTACTCATAAATTCATTCTAATTCAAATTCCCGTTCCCTTAAGGCTTCAATAACTCGCTCATCACCTTCCAACAATCGAAAGGCAATCCAACGACTATTTGGCAGCGACGGAAATTGTTTTTCAAGTTCAAGACTCAATTTTTTAACGGCTTCCTCAATCTTTTTTGGAACATTTTTGATACGGTGCGGACGGCATTCCACTTGCCCAGTGGCGACTTGACTGATGACATCAATAAGCTCCGGAATACCCTCATTAAAACGCGCACTTGTTGGCACAACAGGTATCCCCAAACGTTTGGCCAAGGCACGGGTATTGACTTCCACATGATTCCTTTTAGCCTCGTCCATAAGGTTTAAACACAATACGGCCTTACCTGTAATTTCCAAAATTTGAATTACCAAATTCAAATTGCGCTCCAACCGACCTGCATCCACCACAATAACGGTAACATCGGGCTTACCAAATAGAATAAAGTTCCTTGCCACTTCCTCATCTTCTGAGGTTGACAACAAAGAATAGGTCCCCGGCAAATCCACCAGTTTGTATTTTTTATCATTGTACTGATATCCGCCTTCTGCCCTAGTTACTGTTTTTCCCGGCCAATTCCCCGTATGTTGTCGCAAGCCCGTTAAAGCATTAAAAACGGTACTCTTTCCTGTATTTGGATTTCCGGCCAGAGCCACCACAAAGTCAGTGTTCTCAGCATTAACACCCAACTTTTTAAGCCCTTTTGGATTATACTGAGGGCACACTTCACAAGCACTACTCACTATGGGTTTCTTTTCCTCCATCTCATTTCTTTTTAATCAACACTTTGGCCGCTTGATCATCCCGCAATGCAATGGCCGAACCTTTAACAATATAAGCTTTAGGATTACTCAACGGACTTACCAAACCTATATGAATGGAGGCCCCTTTCACAAATCCCAAATCCAATAAACGACGTCGGCTTTCGCCTCTGCATTCTTTTGAAATTCCTAAAATTTCAGCAGACTCCCCGCTTCTTAAAGCTGATAATCGAACGGCATCTTCTTCAATGTCCACATCTTCAGCGAACACTTCAATGGTCAAATTCCTGGCAACTTCTGGAGCCAGAATAAACTCTTCACCTTCGGAATAAAATACAACTCGCTTTTCATTGTTTTCTACCACCCGAATATGTGAACCTATATGAATATTCTCGGCAAGAATTTGACGATAAATCACAGCTGGCTCATCCTCAATATGCACTATTTTACCAACGGTATCCACTTCAAGATCTACCAAATGCTCCCCATTGATATTGGTAATTTCACCTAAATGCGATGGGATGGGATCCCCATGAGGATCGTAGGTAGGATTTCCCAATTTTGTCGCTAGCACATTGGTCTCTTCATGGCTTAGTTGGTGTTCCATCTTTTCTGCCCTAGGATGCCATTCGGTTTTATCAAACCCTGTTTTTTCGGCAAGGTACTTTTCCCAAAGCCGGTGCACCCTCACAATTTTAATGGCATATTCGCGCCCCATTGGCAAGAGGGAAACCTCCCCTCCATCAAACTCAATCAATCCCGAAGTCGCCATCGTTTCCATAACCTCATCCAAGGTGCTATTGTTATACTCCAACTCCTCCTTTAATTCCTCCGTAAAGATGGACTCCCCCATGTTTTCCAAAGTGTACATTTGCTTCAAAATGTCTTCGGTTATGATTTTCGGGTTGGTTTTAACGCTGTTTCTAATGATCCAAAACCAACCTTTCGCCGGCCTGAACAAAAAGAAGAGTAAGCCGACCAGCAATACAAATACAACAAGGTTCACTACGGGATTGCTCATATTCATTCGCTAAGTTTCACATATAAATTATTAGATACCGCTTTTGAAATACTCAAGGGCACCGCATTCACCTCGATAGTCATGGATTCATCAAAAGACTCCTTTGACAACACTTTAAATGAGGTTCCCAATGCAATACGATGCTTATCCAGATACTTCAAAAAATCTTTGGAAGTATCCTTCACGCCAATACACATACAAGTTTCGGATTCCTGTATTTGGGAGAGCAACACTTTTTCGGTTTTTTTAATCTGTCCGTCTTTATCTGGAATAGGATCGCCATGTGGATCATGCGTTGGAAATTCCAAAAATGCATCCAATTGATTGATCAGTTTTTCGGATTTGATGTGTTCCAACTGCTCCGCTACATCATGCACTTCATCCCAAGAGAAATTTAAATGCTCTACCAAAAACACCTCCCACAGCCTATGCTTTCTTACCACCGAAGCAGCAATCTTACGGCCCTCATTAGTCAATTTGGCACCTTGGTACTTTCGATAACTCACCAAATCTTTCTCCGAGAGTTTTTTAATCATATCGGTGACCGACGAAGCCTTGGTGTCCATTTGCTGAGCCACGGCACTTGTACTCACCGAAACAGCCCCAAACTTTCCCAAATGGTAAATCGCCTTTAAGTAGTTTTCTTCTGAAAGAGATAACATGAATTAGGTTTTATGCAAATATACAAACTTTACAGGAACTGAAATTAATTTTTAGTCTTGCCTAAATTTTTATTTACCTTTGCGCAAAATATTATTTACATGAAGCTACTTGTATCTGCTTTCATATTATGTTTCAACACCATAATTGCCCAACAGACCTTTCATATTACAGGAAATATTTCCAGTAACGGAGAGGCCTTACCTTTTGCCAGCATCTATTTAAAAAACACTTCAAAAGGGACTACAAGTGATGCCAATGGGGTTTACCAATTAAATAATATCCCTTCGGGAACCTACACCGTAATTGTTTCTTTCACCGGATATAAATCCCAACAAAAAACCATTCAGTTAAAAGATGACAACCTTCATCTCTCGTTCGACCTCCAAGAATCTGAATCACTTGACGAAATTGTCATTACTGGTACCCTCAAGCCTGTGAGCCGTTTGGAAAGCCCGGTCCCTGTGGAAATTTATTCGAGCACTTTCTTAAAACAAAACCCCACACCCAATGTGTTTGAAGCCCTACAAAATGTGAATGGCATAAGGCCCCAAATAAATTGCAGTGTGTGCAACACAGGCGATATCCATATCAACGGACTGGAAGGCCCATACACCCTAGTGCTTATTGACGGCATGCCCATAGTAAGTGGATTATCGACTGTTTATGGTCTCTCGGGCATCCCTAATTCCCTAATAGAACAGATTGAAATCGTAAAAGGCCCCGCCTCATCCTTGTACGGTAGCGAAGCTGTTGGAGGCTTGATCAATATCATTACAAAACTCCCTGAAAACAGTTCAAAATTCACGGCTGATGGTTTTATGACCAGCTGGCAAGAAGCCAATTTAGATTTAGGCTACAGTGCCACTTTAGGAAAGAAAACCCATGTATTAACTGGAGTTAACTACTACAATTACAGTAATCCCATAGATAATAACAACGATAATTTTACCGATGTTACCCTACAGGATCGCATTTCCATCTTCCAAAAATGGGCTTTTAAGCGCCCTGAAAACCGACAGTTTTCCATTGCAGGACGCTATTTTTACGAAGACCGTTGGGGTGGAGAAATGCAGTGGACCCCAGAATACCGCGGAGGCACTGAGATTTACGGTGAGAGCATCTACACCGCGCGTTTTGAGTTTATAGGAAACTACCAATTGCCACTAAAAGAAAAGGTCAACTTCCAGTTTTCATATTCCGATCACGACCAGAATTCGGTGTATGGAGACATGCCATACTTGGCGAAACAACGTATTGGTTTCGGCCAATTTATTTGGGACAAATCCATTAATAACCATGATCTACTATTTGGAGCCGCAGGGCGTTATAACTACTACAACGACAATACCACCGCCACTGCAACTGCAGACGAAGTTGTGATTCCATCGCTTTTTGTTCAAGATGAAATAAGCATTAACAAAAAACACCACGTGTTGCTGGGAGCACGTTACGACTACGATGAGCGTCACGGTAGCATTTTCACTCCAAGAATCGCCTACAGATTTAAACCCACCGAAGACGATATTATCCGACTGAATGCCGGAACAGGATTTAGAGTGGTAAATTTATTCACAGAGGAACATGCCGCCTTGACTGGATCTAGGGACGTCATCATTGAAGAAACACTAAACCCAGAAGAATCGTATAACATCAATATCAACTACCTTAAAAAAATATACACCAAAAACGGCATGATGTTCACATTGGATGCCTCCGCATGGTACACCTATTTTACCAACCAAATTGTACCGGATTACGATACCAACCCCAATCATATTATCTATGACAATTTAGATGGACATGCCATTTCACAAGGCTTTAGCTTAAATTTTGATGCCGTTTTCGCAAACAGCATTAAGGCCAACATAGGAGCCACCCTTCAAGATGTGAGTCAATATGAAAACGGAGAGAAAAACAGGCAAATGCTCACCGAACGATTTTCTGGTAATTGGGGTGCTTCTTACAAACATTTCCCAACACATCTCACACTAGATTATACGGGAAGTATTTATGGCCCCATGTTGTTACCTACTCTGGGCGAATTAGATCCTAGAAGTGATACATCGCCTATTTGGAGCATTCAAAACATACAGATTACCTATGATGGCATCCAAAACCTGGAACTCTACGGAGGCATTAAAAATATTCTCAATTGGACCCCTGGCAAAAACGAACCATTTTTGATAGCCAGAGCAGAAGACCCATTTGACGAAAATGTTGAATTTGACACCAATGGCGACGTGATTCCAACACCGGACAACCCATACGCCCTAACCTTTGACCCAGCATACGTATATGCACCCAACCAAGGAAGACGCCTGTTTTTTGGTGTTAGGTTTCATATGAAATAAAAGCAATACGATTAAAATGGCATAGAAATATCCTCAAAATAGGCTTTAAGTTCTGCAATACTCACCTCTTTAAAGTCCAATATAATGTTCTTCATTTCAGAGGTATTGGTTTCTATCGCATCAAAATAGAGTTTCCCTCCGTCTCGTTTAATCGCCACAATAGTAATATCCTCGTTTTTGGACACGGTACCAAAGTCAATTTCATCATTAGCTTTCCAACCTGGCAACACCGAATTATAATCCTTAAAAACCATATTGACATTGGCGCCTTCAGAATTTTTGATCTTAAGTTTAAATTTGACTTTTGCTCCACGATTCTTTACAAATCTATCGCAATTGATCCAACCCAAATTAGCAGTCGTCAACACATAATAACTCACATCTTTTGAAGTCACTTTATCATCTGTACTATCCTCCACTCTCTTTTCAAACGCTTCGGCACTTACCTTATCCCCGCCAATATAACCAATAGCTTTAGGCACTAATTCCATTTCTACAGTTTGTGATGGCACCTCCGAACTATCCAAAGGAATCCTAATAACATGCCCTCCACGCGTAATGGAATCATTCTCAAGAATCTTAAATCGGCTTCCCTGCATTTCAAACAATGGCTTTCTCAACATAACCTTTCTGGTACTTGCCCAACCAAACTCACGAATCAATTTCTCCTCTTCATATCGTCGCCATTCTTTTATAAAAGCAGAATCCACTACAAAATCCTTGTCCTTCATTATCTCCCTAATCTTCTCGGTAACCCCTCTTACTTGCGTATAAATGGTATCCGCAGGAAACAAACCTCTGCGTAACATCTCGGTAGTCACCAATGCTGTGTCCCTAACCCCAAATCCTTCAACCTTTTCATTATCCACACTAAATAATATTGGAAACGAATAGGGTACTGCAACCGCTCTTCCTCTTTGCTTGCCCGGGATCATTTTGGGCAAAAGCCCAATTACCCTATTGGCTTCTTCCTCCAATACCGGATGGGATGCCCTAGATTGAACAAACTGCACCTCCCCATGCTTGCTAATTTTAAATATGCTCATGATTCGTTGTCTCCCAGTAATACCAAGACCAGCAACAATATCAGCGTTAAAATACCTTTGAACATGTTTCTTTATTGCCGTATGAAAACATTCCCGACGCAATTGCTCATCACCCTTAGTTTCACAACCAGGAAATATGGGTGCCTGTTCTATTACCGCAAATGGCACTTCAATATCTTCCTCAAGCTCTTCAAATGGCATTATTTCTTCTAATACAGGCTGAACCCAATTGATATGATCATCTTGCACTTCCCCAGCAAACAATTGCATACCATCCTTTTGACCCTTTTTAGGAAACCCTATTTCAATGGCAACTCCATTTTTCAACTCTAAAGCTTCCCCATTTTGAAAAGCTTCCAGATGTAACATGCCTCCTGTTTCCAACTGCTCATCATGACTTCGAGTGGTTAAATTTGCCAACAACATATCTGCAAGCTCATAATATTCAGATACTTTTAAATTGACATTTCCACTGACTTTACGTCCTGAATTTTTATAAACAAATGAATTGGCTTTGATCCGCAACCTTGTGCCTTCCCTGCAAACTATTAGGGTATCCTTAGCCGTATTGACGACTATGGTTTGGGCCTCTTTCAAAATTGGCTTATACGTCTGCTTTGAAGTTTTAGTGACTGTCTGAACATGCACAGAATCTTTCACCAAACCTACATTGGAAGCTTTTTCCACTTGTATGGAATCCAAAGCAATTACAACTTTCTCTTTAGGATATTCTTCCTCAGTAATTGGATCAATGATAGACTTTGTTGTATCAGACTTGGGAGTTTCTTCTCCCTCACAAGACTTTGATAATACTAAAAACAAGACTGCAGAAACAATTGCTACAAATACCGAAACCGTAACAACCTTAAACCATTTACCCAGCTTATAGGCTTGGTACCCCTTAGCCATTTCGGCCTTTAAAGCCACACGATCCATGCCACCCAGCATCACCAAATGCTCTTGGTACAAACTATGAAAATCTCCATCGTATTGCAATCGCTCTTCAAAGCTAGCCAACGCTTCACTAGACAACAATCCGTTTACATATTGGTCGATTAATTCTATGTTATTCATATAGTTTTCCATGAGTTTTTGAATTAGGATTGAACAGATTGAAAGGTGTTTTGAAAAATGTCTTTGGCCTTAGCCAAGCATTTATACTTCTGGTTTTTCGCAATTTTTTCAGACTTAAACTGCATCACTTTGGCAATGTCCCTAAAGGACATTTTTTTGTGATAAAACATAAGCAACAATTGCTGACATCGTTCTCCTAATTCAGAAAAAGCACGCTCTGCAAAGCGGTACTTTTTTTCCTCCTGAACTTGATTGGAAATATCTTCTAAATTCTCATTAAGATCACTTTTAGAAAGTTTGTTGAGATTATTTTGGGTATCACTCCAAATATACCGTGACACGGCATATAGATAGGTGTAAATTGAAGAAGTAAGTTGAAAATTGGGCTTTTGGAGATTGCGGTACAGCACAATCAAAGCCTCTTGGAATACGTCCTTGGCATCTTGCTTTTTCCCTCCTTTTGAAAGTATCAATCTTTCAATTTTTGGGTACAGCTTATACAGTTGCTTGAACGCCTTTTCTCGATGACCAGATTTGAAAAGTGCCACTATTTTTTGATCGCTCATAAATTGTCTTTATTACTTTATGGTCATTTTCAAAAAAGGTCTCCTATAGTTTTAAAATTATTTTTTTTATTGAACACTGTCTAATGAACCGACTCCATTTAAAACCTCTTCTCCTTTTGAAGTTGTTCATAGGCTTCCTGCACCTGTCGAAATTTTTCTTCTGCCCCCTTACGGTGTTCTTCCCCTAGGTGAATGACTCTATCTGGGTGGTACTTTTTCGCCATTTTACGATAGGCAGCTTTAATGTCTTCTACAGAAGCCGACTGCTCAATTTCCAAGATTTTATAGGCATTATCAGCACTATTATAGAACATGGCCTTGATGCTTTCGAAATCGCGGGAACTAATGCCCAAATACCCAGAAATGGTATGGATTTGGGTGACTTCAACTTCGGTAACATGCCCATCGGCCTTGGCTATTCCGAAGAGAAAATGCAACAGCTGCAGACGCGATGGGTGATCCATCATTCTATAAATCTGCCCACAGACCTGTCGTGTAGAAATATTCTGTTTACTGATGCCTTTAAAAAGTTTAAAAGCATGATTGGCGCGTTCCTTTCCATACATATTGGCAAACTGTTGGCGCACAAAATCCAATTCACGTTGGTCTTGTTTGCCATCAGCCTTAATGACTACGGAAGCCAACACCAGCAAGCTCACTTCAAAATCGCCTGATTGCGTTTGAGGCCTTCTTTTCCCTTTACCTTCTCCCAATAAGGTATCTCTATTTTCATTAACCGCAGCATCCACCATACTGCCAAGTGCCAAACCAATAATAGCTCCTATTGGGCCACCAATAGACCACCCCAAGGAAGCCCCAATCCATTTTGAAAAACTCATCTGTTTCGTTTTGAATTCCAAAGATACTATTTTGCAATTTTTCATTGATGTATTTTACATTGGAATACGCAACCTTTAGCGATTTTCACCATCTATAAATCACAACACACAACTACGCTTTATGAAAACCCAACTTTTAATTGCACTCCTATTCTTCAGCAGTTTATACTCCTGTTGCAATTCTGACGATGACAATGCCAACACCAACACTTTAGAAGGCACTTGGAACTTAATAAAAGTTACCGGCGGCTTTGCTGGTGTAGATGACGAATTTGAACCGGGTCTCATTGTTTGGGATTTCAATACATCTTCCACCACCCTGAGCGTTACCAACAACAATACGGAAAACACGATTTATGACGGCCTAGCAACCGGTACATACAACTACAACCTCAGCACTACAGAAGACGGACAGTATATTACCATTGAAAACATGCTGAATGGACAGCTCACCATTTCTGGGAACCAAATGACTCTAGATGACAATGTTGCCGCCGACGGCTTTCACCTCACCTTTAACAAAGATTAACACGAACATACATTTGCCAAGCCTTTTTTGCCCTATTTTTGATTAACTTTGCATCGAATGAATTTTTAACAAAAAAACTTAAACATATGTATCCAGCAGAATTAGTAAAACCAATGCGCGAAGATTTAACCAAAGTTGGTTTTGAAGAACTACACACCGTAGAAGCTGTAGACGCTGCAATTGCAAAAGAAGGAACCACACTTGTGGTAGTAAATTCTGTATGCGGATGTGCCGCAGCCAATGCAAGACCTGGAGCAAGACAAAGTTTGCAAAATGCAAAACGCCCAGACCACTTGGTAACTGTTTTTGCAGGTGTAGATAAAGAAGCAACGGACAAAGCCCGTGCATATATGGTTCCATTTCCTCCAAGCTCCCCTTCTATGGCGCTATTTAAAGATGGAGAATTGGTACACATGCTAGAACGTCACCACATTGAAGGACGTCCGGCCGAAATGATTGCCGAAAACCTTGTGGACGCCTACAACGAGTTTTGCTAAACAACTTTTTCCAAATATTGCAAACCACGCTTTTTGCGTGGTTTTTTTATGTGTAATTTTGGACCTTAATTTAAAACCCATTAGTTACTAAATGAAAATCCTAGCATACCCTCTAACGGTTCTTTACTTTATTGCCTTTGGATTGACACTCTTGATATTCCACCCCATCCTATGGATCAGTCACCGTGTTTTTGGATACCACACCCTCGAAAAAACCGTAAACATCCTTCAATTTTGTTTGTTGCGCTGTTTGAACATCCTTGGCACCCGCTTTACCTATAACAACCCTCACAATATCGATACTGATGCGCCCGTTATCATTGTGGCCAACCATCAGAGCATGTATGATATTTCGCCAATAATGTGGTTTATGAGAAAGCATCACCCTAAGTTTATAAGTAAGATTGAATTGGGAAAAGGCATCCCTAGTGTATCTTACAATTTACGTCATGGAGGTTCGGCATTGATTGATCGTAAAAACCCAAGACAGTCCATCAAGGCCATTAGTGACTTTTCAAAATTCATCAATGAAACTAACTATGCTGCGGTTATTTTCCCAGAAGGAACACGCAGTAAAAACGGCCATCCAAAGCCTTTTCAAAGACGAGGATTGCAAACTTTGATCAAAAATATCCCAACGGCTACGGTAGTGCCACTAACCATAAATAACTCTTGGAAGACCTTACGTTACGGCAAATTCCCTATGGGATTGGGGGCAAATATCACCTTGACGGTGCATAAGCCTCTTAAAATCGCTACCTTTGCAAATACTGATGAGCTTATTGATAGTGTAGAACACACAATTACCTCTCACGTTCAACCTTAACACCAAACAATTAACACATATTATTATGTCTTTAAAAAATGTACGATTGGAAGTCATGAAGTTTTTGGAAAAAGACGTTGATTCCTTGATAGATAAGTACCTTCTCCCAATAGAAACCATCTGGCAACCAACAGACTTTTTGCCAGATTCAGAATCCGACACTTTCTTTTCTGAAATTGAAGAAATCCGTGAATTGTCAAAAGAACTCCCTTACGATTTTTGGGTAGTCTTGGTAGGCGATATGATCACAGAAGAAGCCTTACCAACTTACGAATCCTGGTTAATGGACGTAGAAGGGGTAGACCAAGTAGGCCGTAATGGCTGGGGAAAATGGGTGCGCCATTGGACGGCCGAAGAGAACCGCCACGGAGATGTGCTTAACAAATACCTTTACCTTTCGGGTCGCGTAAACATGAAAGAAATTGAAAAAACCACGCAATACTTAATTGCCGATGGTTTTGACATTGGAACCGATAGAGACCCTTACAAGAACTTTTTGTACACCAGTTTCCAGGAATTGGCCACTTACATTTCGCATAACCGCGTAGCAAAGATTGCCAAAGACAAAGGCAACAAGCAACTATCCAAAATGTGTAAAATCATTTCTGGAGACGAAATGCGCCACCACCACGCCTACTGTGATTTTGTGGACCGTATTTTTAAGGTAGATCCTAGCCAAATGATGATGGCTTTTCAATACATGATGAAGAAAAAAATCACCATGCCAGCACATTTCCTAAGAGAATCTGGAGATAAAATTTCTACGGCTTTTGAAGAGTTTTCAAACACAGCACAACGTATAGGGGTTTACACGTCTACAGATTATGTGGAAATTTTGGAAAAGCTTATAAAACGTTGGGAAATTGACAAGATTACCAATCTTAATGACGAAGCAGAAAAAGCAAGAGATTACTTGATGAAATTACCAGCCAGGTTAACGCGTTTATCAGAACGTATGAGGGTTCCTGAAAACTCATACCAGTTTAAATGGGTAGAACCAGCAGTATTGAAATAATAAATCAATCAAACTCCATATAAATTCCTTTTAGTTTTCTAGAAGGAATTTTTAGTTTTACAGCATATGAACACAGAACAGATTATTGCCAATACCAAAACCTTTGTCCAAGAACAGCTCACCAAAGCCGAAGGCGGACACGATTGGTTTCATATTTTAAGAGTTTACAACAATGCCGTGCATTTAGGCAAAAACGAAAATGTAGATTTGTTTACAGTACAATTAGGCGCTTTACTGCACGATATTGCAGATAGTAAGTTTCACAACGGTGATGAAACTTTAGGACCAAAAGTTGCCAGAGAATTTCTGCTCAATCAAGATGTTGAATCGGATGTTATTGAACATGTAGCAAATATCATTTCCCATATTTCCTTTAAAGGCGGCAATGAAGCACAGGTATTCAAGTCTCCTGAATTGGATGTTGTGCAAGATGCCGACAGACTAGATGCCATTGGCGCCATTGGGATCGCCCGATGTTTTAATTATGGAGGTTTCAAAAACCGTAAGCTGTTCGATCCTGAAATTCAACCCAACCTCAACATGAGTAAGGAAGAGTACAAAGCTTCCACAGCGCCTTCCATCAATCATTTTTATGAAAAGTTATTACTGCTAAAAGATCGCATGAACACCCAAACAGGCAAACAAATTGCGGAGCAACGCCATGCTTTCATGGAAGCATACCTAGAGCAATTCTACGCCGAATGGGATGGCGAAAAATAATTACTAATACTGAATAACATGCTTGATTTCGGCACGGTATTTTGAGGCACTCTTTCCAGTAATTTCCTTAAAGGTTTTATTGAAATGTGAGAAGTTATTGAAACCACTTTCAAAACAGATATCGGCAATACTAAGTTGACTTTCGTTCAATAATTTTGTTGCGTGCACCACTCGGTATTCATTTACCAATCTGGTAAAGGTCTTTCCCGTGGCCTTTTTTAAATACCTACAGAAGGCTGGCACCGTCATACTCACTCTATCGGCGATATCTTCCAAGGGGATAGGCGCCATAAAGTGGTTATTGATGTATTTAAAAATAATATTGAGCTTGTCACTGTCTTTCGGCTCCGTTTCAAAAGCAAACCCATCTACATTCAATAAGGTATAATCTTTAGACAGTCCCAAATCATTTAAAATCTCCAAAAGCTTCATTATTCTATTGAACCCTTCATATTCAATCAAACTTTCAATTTTTGGACCAACGACCTTTTTGGTTTCTGGTTTAAACAGAATGCCACTTTTGGCACGTTCCAACAACTGCCCTATAGCAGCCATTTCAGGTTTCTGAAAAAACAAATCCCCCAAAAAATCGGGCATAAAATGAATAATGGTTTCTGAACCTTTACTGGTTAAACGATCGGTAAAGCCATAATGAGGCAAATTGGACCCCAGCAAAATCAACTGACTGTTGTTAAAATAGGACAGATGATTGCCTATATGGCGTTTTCCTCTCCCTTGATTTACATATACCAATTCAATTTCTGGGTGAAAATGCCACTTCCCATTGTTATTGGTCACGGCTTCTGTATGTTGGCTTACGAGAATGGAGTTGCCAAAACTCGGGCTCACTTTTTCGTATGTAGGCTTAATTTTCATTGGAACAGCAATTTAAATACAAAATTAATACTAATGGAAACCTAACGTATATGCCATTTTAACTATTATCTATGCTAATTTAACTTAATAATTTCTTAACACTGGTATTAATGTTAATTAAACATATAAATTGGAAAAAATTGATGTTTTTCTCCCCTAAAATTGGGCCTAATTTTGAATTATCAAATTAACTTAAAAAATATGTGTCATGAAAAGAGCAATTAAAAACAGTATCCTTATGGTCGCATTAATTGCAGCCATGAGCAGTTATGCGAACACAAACATTTCTTCCTTAGAAATGAAGGCGGCAAAAAAGACAATGTTGACTTTGGAAGATGTTAAACAGGGACAAAAATTGATGATCAGAGACCTTAGTGGAATGGTATTATATAAAGAAACCATTTCGAACTCTGGCACCTACACCAACTTGTTTGACCTTACCGAACTTCCAAATGGTAATTATTTCTTCGAAATAGACAAAGACGTCGCTATTGAAATTATTCCTTTCAAAGTACAGTCGCATGAAGTGGAATTCAACAAGACCAAAGAAACCAAATTCTACAAGCCTATTTTTAGAGTAGAAGACAACAAAATCATGTTCTCTAAGCTTGATTTGGAACTAGCACCGATTGAAGTTGACATCTACTATGATGATGCCTACGATCACGATGTAGAGTTTGAACCAATCCACTCCGAGACCATTAAAAATGAAAAAGTAGTGGAGCGCATTTACAAATTGGACCGAAGTAGAAAAGGGGATTACAAAATTGTTGTGACTACCGAGGGAAGAGAATTTACCCATTCAATGAAAATATAACCCATTTTTACAAGTTTGATTATTAGATAATGTTAGAATGTTAGTTAGTAAGGGAGCAGCTTTAGGGCTGCTCTTTTCGTTTAAAACAATTTCATTTGCCCATCCTTATATTGCTCGTGAAGATCATGGTTTAAACCAGGCATTCTTTTGTCCTTAAAATATTTTTTCCGGGCCAATTTTATAAGCATATTAATCTGTTCAGCAATCTTCCCTTCTCCCTTCATTCGTGTACCGTATCTACTATCATTAAGAGAACCTCCATGGCAATCCTCTATTTGGTGCAATACTTTATCAGCCCTATCGGGCAAGGTTTTATTGATCCAATCCGTAAAAATTTCACCAATAGCGCCATTCAGCCTCACAATGGTATGTCCAATAGATAAAGCACCCACATCCGCTGCAGCCTTTGCCAAAGGCAGTATTTCATGACTATTAATAGAAGGAATAATTGGAGCGATCATCACATTAACAGGGATACCATGTGCACTCAATACTCTAACAGTTTCCAAGCGCTTCTTAATAGTCGTCGTCCTTGGCTCCAAAATACGCCTAGTCTCTTCCGAAAGGGAAGTAATGGAAATATTCACTGCAACTAGATTATCTTTTGCCAGTTCCTGCAGAATATCTAGATCTCTCAATATCAAAGCATTTTTGGTAATAATGCCCACTGGATGCTTATATTTCAAGAAAACCTCTAGACACTTTCTTGTAATTTCAAACTGTTGTTCGGCTGGCTGGTAGCAATCCGTATTACCCGACAAGACAATGGCGCGGGCCTGCCAACGTTTCTTTTTAAGGAAACTTTCCAATAGTTTTGGCGCCTCTTTTTTTACTAAAATCTGCCGTTCAAAATCCAACCCGGCGCCATACCCCCAATATTCATGGGTATTACGAGCATAACAATAAATACAACCATGCTCACAACCTTGGTACATGTTCATGGAATAGCCCATCCCCACATCAGGACTATCCACCTTATTGACAATGCTTTTTGGAAACACTTCCAAATACCTCGTTTTATTGGTCTCAACGGCCTCTCCTTCCTTGGCACAGTACTCCAAAAAGTCATCTCGAAGTTCATGGCTTAACTCAAAAAAGCGATTAGACACATTCATCTGTGCCCCTCTACCTTTTATGAATGCCTTTGATTCCATGGGTAAAACTTTACCGAGTTAAAAAACGAATGTTTTAAATTTACGAAGATTGCTGTGTTAAAACTGTTAAATAAAAAATGGGTTTTCAACAAACCCATTTCCAACAACTTATTTTATCTTAATTTTATTTTCCAGGAAACTCAGCCTTACGCTTTTCTAGAAAAGCGGTAGTACCTTCCTTGAAGTCTTCCGTACCGAAAGCCTCGCCAAATTTCTGAATTTCTTGTTCAAAACCATTCAAACCATCTTCATAATTGGCATTAACGGCAGCAATGGCTGCGCTGATAGCCACAGAAGAATTCTTCATGATTTTTGCTGCAATACTCTCTGCCAAATCCAACAGTTCCTCTTGAGCAGTTACATGATTCACCAACCCTAAAGACAACGCAGTTTGCGCATCGATCATTCCTGCTGTCATAATCATTTCCATGGCACGCCCTTTACCCACCAATTGCGGTAATCTTTGGGTGCCACCGTAACCAGGAATTACACCTAAAGACACTTCAGGCAGTCCCATTTTAGCATTGTTGCTGGCAATTCTAAAGTGAGCCGCCATGGCCAACTCCAATCCGCCTCCCAGTGCAAAAC
This sequence comes from Mangrovimonas sp. TPBH4, assembly GCF_001280505.1. Lineage (GTDB taxonomy): Bacteria > Bacteroidota > Bacteroidia > Flavobacteriales > Flavobacteriaceae > Mangrovimonas_A. The sequence continues at coordinate 76,099 of NZ_LBIO01000028.1, read as the reverse complement.
CATTGACCGCAGCAATAACCGGCGTGGATAAATTTGCCACAAAATCGAACAGTAATTCATGCCCCTTTGCTGCCAATTCTTTTCCTTGAGCCACACTAAAATCGGCAAATTCACTAATATCGGCACCTGCTACAAAGGCCTTTTTTCCTGAGCCCGTTACAATGATGACCTTTACCCCCTTGTCTTCATCGGCTTCCTTAAAAGCACTGTGCAGCTCTTGGATGGTAGCTTTGTTTAAAGCATTCAACTTACTTGGTCGGTTTATGGTAATGGTGGCAATGCCATTATTCACTTCAGAAATAATATTATCGTAATTCATTGTAAAGAAGATTATAAGGCCTAAATTGAACAAGCTCCAACAGGCCTAGAAGTATTATACTTTTGGAAAGGTGACTTTAAATACTGTACCTTTTCCTTTTTCAGATGTAAAGGTAATACTTCCGTTATAAGTTTCCACAATATTTTTCACCATGGCAAGCCCTAGTCCCATACCACTGGATTTAGTAGTAAACTTAGGCTCAAAGATTTTTTGCTTGTTGGCCTCCTCGATACCTTGACCATTATCAGCAACCGTGATGATGACATTACAATGGTCATCCAAAACTGCCACAACAATCTTTTTTTCTTCTTGCTCGTCTGGAATAGCCTGAATACCGTTTTTCACCAAATTGGTAATCACCCTGATGAGTTGGGTTCTATCAAACTTGGCCATGATTTCATCCTTTTCTGAAGTAAAAATAATATAATCCTCACTAAAAATATCCAAACCGAGTTTTACAATTTTCACTACATTGAGCGTCTCCTTTTCCTGCGCCGGCATTTTGGCAAAGTTTGAAAAGGCAGAAGCAATGGAACTCATGGTATCAATTTGCTGAATCAAGGTTTTGGAATACTCATTCACCTTTTTATAGATATCTGGGTCTTGAGGATCAAATTTCCTTTGGAAACTCTGCACACTCAAACGCATAGGCGTTAACGGGTTTTTGATTTCGTGTGCCACCTGTTTCGCCATTTCCCTCCAAGCCTGCTCACGTTCGCTGGTAGCCAACTTTACCGCACTCTCCTCCAACTGGTCTATCATGGTATTATATGAATTGACCAAAGTCAAAATCTCTTCACTTGAAGATTCTATATCAATTTTTTTATTGCGCTTCTCAAGTCGGGTTTCGTTGATTTTGTCGCTAATGGTCTTGAGTGATTTGGTGATGTATTTTGACAACAGATACGCCAAGGCCACAGCAATCAACATCATGAACAAATAGGCATAGGCCAAGCGCTCCAAAAAGTCATTAAGCTCCTTGTCCATGAATTTGTCATCTTCCATATAAGGCAAATTAAGAATGCCCAGAGGTTTAAATTTCTGATCCGTTATATAGGTGTAAGAGGCCTGAATAATCTTTCCGTTTTCCGTATATTTTGTAACGTGACGGTGTTCTGCAGTATTGGCCAATGTATTCAACACTTCAGCATCAATACATTTTACAATAGTGTCGTTAGAAATACTTTGGCGAGAACTTTTGAGCAATTCGCCATCCAAATCATATAGATTCACCTGAAGTTTATGAATGGCAGCAATCTCGTAAATCTTATCCTTAAAGATTCGAGGAAGATTTTCTGTAGTAACGGGATAGGTAGTTTCCTTAATGGTAAAATCAATACTACTCTTGATGTTCTCCTCTTTCCTATCCAGTCTATCCCTGTGGTAATCCAGTGCTTCTTCATTATATTGGTAAACGGTTACTACCACAATAAGAATGGAAGCAATCAACACCAATAAAATCATGGCAAAGAAAATCCGTACGCGAAGGGATAGTTTTTTTAATTTCATTTGAAATTTTATAGTGCGATAAATATAACAATAATCACACCAAACCCACTTTGTTTAGGCCTTAGGATTTTTAGCCCTGATGTTCTTATAGATTTTATAGCCCAACATGATCAAAATTCCAAGAACCACCATACCAACAACGCCAAAAATCCAATTCATGGCATTTTTAAGGATTACCAAAAACACCACCGCAAACAAAATAAAGGTAGCCCCTTCATTCCATAAACGCATATAGCTGGATGTTTTTTTCACCTCATCGCGTTGCAATTGCTTAAAATATTGATGGGTTTTTATGTGGTAGATAATCAACAATACTACGAAAGCCAACTTCACATGCATCCACCCTTGCTGCAACCAGCTTGGCATTAACACAATTAGCCAAATGGCGAATACCGTAGCCAAAATGGCCGAAGGCCAAGTAATGATATTCCAGAGCCGTTTGGCCATAAGCTTCAATTGTTCTCCCAAAATTTCCTTATCTGGTGAAGGCTTATGGAAAGCCTCTATTTGATACACAAACAATCGAGGGATATAGAACAATCCCGCAAACCAAGTAATCACGAAAATAAGGTGCAGCGCCTTGATATAATTGTAGTATTCCATAATAGCTATTTAAGTTTCACTAATGAGCGTTTTTTTGACTTCTATATGTAGAAAATAGGCCGTCACAATGGTCGCCAAGACATCCGAAATTGGAAAGGACATCCACACCCCAAGTTCGCCAAAAAATTTAGGCAATATCAAAATAAGGGGAATAAAAAAGAAGCCTTGCCTAGTCAAGGTCAACAACAGTGCCGGTGTTGCCTTACCAATGGCCTGAAAATAGGCAGCCCCAATCAACTGAATGGCGATAATTGGTGTCGCGGCAAATACCCAGCGCATCGCGCTTGGTGTTTCTTTCAATACCTCAGTATCATCTGTAAATAACCTTGTAATCGCCTCAGGAAACACCATTAAAGCAATGAATATAATCGTAGCCAACAAAATGGCATATTTAATGGCTGTGTTAATGGTTTCTCGCACCCTATCAAATTGGGACGCCCCATAATTAAACCCTGCAATGGGCAGAAATCCTTGGGTAATTCCAAAAACAGGGAACAGTGCAAACATGAGCATCCTCCCAACAATGGCGTATGCTGTAACGGATACTTCCCCTCCTAAATTATATAGAATATTGTTCATGAAAAGATACGTAATACTTACTACAGCCTGTCTTGCCAAAGTGACAAAGCCCAAAGAGCCTATTTCGGATACAATTTTTGAACTCAAGCCAAAATGGGACAATCCTATTTTAAGCTCGGAGTTTTTGGACATAAAGAACCAAATGATAAACACAAAACAAAGCATATAAGATCCCGTAGTAGCCCAAGCAGCACCTTCCATTCCCAAATCCATGAGATTGATGAAAATATAGTCCAGAATCAAATTCCCAACCGAAGGGATCATCATGGCATACATAGCAAATTTAGGCTTTCCTTCGGCCCTAATCACCGTATTTCCCATCATGCACAAGGCCAAAAACGGCACTCCATAAAGCACGATGATATAGTACACTTTCGCCGGACCAAAAATGGCTCCCTTCCCACCAAAAGCTGGAATAATACCATCCACAAATGTCAGCCCTAAGGTAACGAGCGTAACAGTAAATAATAAGGTAAGTGTAATTTGATTTCCGAAAGTTTTCAGTGCCTTTTCATGATCGTTGGCACCAAGAGCTCGAGAAATAATGGAAGAACCACCTACGCCAATGCTCATCCCCAAAGCAGCAATGAAGAAGGACACCGGCAACACCACATTAATAGCGGCAATGGCGGTTGGGCCAATCCAGTTTCCTACAAAAATGGTATCCACCAGAATGTTCAAGGACATCACCAAAATACCAATGGATGCAGGAACAGCCTGTTTAATTAATAGTTTCCCAATAGGCTGTGAACCTAATTCTTGGGCGGAAATTTTTGCCATTACGCCTTAACCGTTTCTGATGTTAGCCAATCATTCATCCATTTAGACAGCAAGTCTACCCACTCTTTGTCATCATTCAAACAAGGCACAGTAGTGAAGTGCTCTCCTCCCATTTCTTCAAAAATCTCCTTTCCTTCCATGGCAATTTCTTCAAGAGTCTCCAAACAATCACTGACAAAGGCAGGCGTTACAATGGCCATACTTTTTAATCCTTTTTTACCTAAAGCCTCAATGGTTCTATCTGTATAAGGCAATAACCAAGGATCAAATCCTAACCTTGATTGAAACGAAGTGGAATAGGTACCAGGCTCCAGATTTAATTTTTCAGCCACCAATCTCGTCACTTCCAAGCATTGGTGCCTATAGCAAAATTCATGGGCTTTGGAAGGTGTCGAGCAACAGCTTCCATCGATTTTGCAGTGCGACTTGGTAACGTCTCTTTTTCTGATGTGGCGTTCAGGAACTCCATGATATGAGAACAATAAATGCTCAAACGGTTGTCCTTCCAAATGTCTCGCCACACTATTGGAAAGGACCTCAATATAATCGGGACGATTATAGAACGCCTTTAAATCGGAAAATTTTAAATTTGGAAAATGTTCCTTTCTAATCTCTTCAGCCAACACCAAAATGGTTTCTGTAGTTGCCATGGCAAACTGCGGATACAAAGGCACAATAAATACTTCTTCCACGCCTTGATCCACCAATTCTTGCAAGCCCTTTTTAATAGTCATACTTCCGTAGCGCATAGCCAAAGCTACCGGTGCATCCACCTGCTTTTGGATACCAGCTTTTACGCGTTCAGATATCACAATTAGCGGCGAACCTTCTTCCCACCAGATTTTACCATAAGCCTCTGCAGAAGCTTTTGGGCGGGTATTTAAAATAATACCTTTTACCAATAAGTTTCTTGCCCATAGCGGAACGTCGATCACACGTTCATCCATTAAAAATTCACCTAGATATTTTTTCACATCTTTTGGGTCTGGACTGTCTGGCGACCCTAAATTAACAAGTAAAATTCCCTTTTTCATAAATAACTAATTGGCCTATATCACTCAAAACACAGGCATCATACATCTACATTATCGATTGAATATATTTTTTGGGGGTTGTCCCATATTTCTTTTTAAAGGCCGAAATAAAATGACTGGCCGTACTGTAGCCTACCCTTAACCCAACTTCGTTGACATTATGGTTTCCAGATTCCAGCAATTTTCTGGCCACTTCCATTTTATAATCAAACAAAAAGCTATACACAGAATCTCCGTAAATCTCCTTGAAGCCTTCCTTCAACTTTTTCAAACTTAATTGAATCTCTTCCGCAAGTTCCTGCAAGGTTGGCGGTTCGGTCATTCGGGAAATGATGATATCCTTGGCCTTTCTAATCTTGATAACATTGGATTCGTCTACCAAAAATGGACATTGCTCTACATTAGCATCTTCACTTCTGTTAAAATAAAGACTCAACAACTCATAAGCCTTCCCTTTGAAGTAGAGATTTTTGATAGAATTATTAAGATTGAAATTGACGAGCTGCGTTAACACAATGGCCATGGAAGGCGTAATCTTCCCATCGTCATAATATTTTTTATCCCTATTGTCTTCACTCAAAAACGTGATATAATCCGCTTCTTGAGAAAACAAACCATGAAATTTTTTAATAGAAATAATTACCGACACCAACCAAGATTGTGGCTGGCAATCCATATGAAGAGGCAAATCCTGTTGCGGATTATAGAGTAACAGTGAATTTTCATCTTCAATATCAAGAGCGTACCGTCCTTTATTAAAAATGAACTTACAGGTACCTTTTAAGCAAAAGTGAAACTGAATAAAACTACTATCAATTTCCCTTTCTAGGGTCACCACTTTATCGCTTTCATTTTGGTAGGTCAACACAAAGAAATCCTTTTCTATCTCTAATTCATTAAAAGAATCTATGGTTGTATTTAAAGAACCTATGGCGATATTTTTTTCTGCATCAAAACTCGAATCCATCATAAAACTATTTAGACCTATTCTAAACAAACAACGCCAAACACGTTATTTCAACTGCAAAAGTATGATATTATTTACATTAATTCGAAAAACAAGCCAAAAAAACCACCAGCGATACTTATTGTTCCTTTAGCGTTATTTTTTTAATTTGCATACATATATTTTTGTTGCCGAATTTCCAACGTTATTTAATGGAATACAACACTAAGTCGAAAACAACATATTTTTACGCCATTGGCTTAAGTTACAAAAAAGCCGATGCAGATATAAGAGGCCACTTTAGCTTGGATAATGATGGTAAGCAATTGCTATATACCCAGGCCAAGGCAAATGGCATTGACAGCCTTATTGTAACCTCTACCTGTAACCGTACTGAACTTTACGGTTTTGCCGAACATCCTTACCAGCTTATCAAGTTACTCTGCGAGAATACCAAAGGAACTGTTGAAGAGTTTCAGGAAGTTGCCTACATCTATAAAAACAAAGAGGCTATTGCTCACATGTTTAAAGTAGGTTCTGGTTTGGACAGTCAAATTCTTGGGGACTTTGAAATTATCAGTCAATTAAAGTCTAGCGCCAAGGATTCTAAAAAAGCAGGTTTACTGAATTCCTACTTGGAACGCTTGATCAATGCTGTGATCCAAGCTAGTAAACGTATTAAAACAGAAACCGACATTTCCTCGGGAGCGGCTTCGGTATCTTTTGCTTCGGTACATTACATCTTGAACAATATTGAAGATATTTCCAACCGAAATATTTTACTCTTCGGAACTGGAAAAATAGGGCGCAACACTTGTGAAAATTTAGTGAAGCACACTAAAAATGAGCACATCACCCTTATCAACAGAACCAAAACCAAGGCACAGGAAATTGCAGGAAAGTTTAACTTGTTGGTAAAGGATTATGCCAATCTACAGGAAGAAATCAATGCGTCTGACGTTATGATTGTGGCCACCGGCGCCCAAAATCCTACAGTGGACAAGTTTTTGATTCAAACCAAAAAGCCATTGTTGATTTTGGATTTGTCCATTCCTAGAAACGTGAACCACAACGTTACCGAATTGGACAACGTCACTTTGATTCACCTGGACGATCTTTCTCAAATCACAGATGAAACTTTAGAAAAGAGAAAGGCTCACATCCCTATAGCAGAGGCCATTCTTGAAGAAGTAAAAGCGGAATTCAACACTTGGTTGGAAACCCGAAAATTTGCTCCTACCATCAAGGCCCTAAAACTTAAACTGACCGATTTTAAAAATGCAGAATTGGACACACAACGCAAAAAGATATCCAATTTCAATGAAGAGCAGGCCGAATTGATCAGTAACAATATCATTCAAAAGATTACCAATCACTTTGCGCATCATTTAAGAGAGGATGGCATTTCTACTGATGAAAGCCTGGAATTAATTAAGAAGGTGTTTCAATTAGAAGAATCCACAAAACATGTCTAAAATTATTCGCATTGGTACCCGCGATAGCCAATTGGCGCTATGGCAAGCCAAAACTGTACAACATCAACTGGAACATTTGGGTCACAAAACCGTTTTGGTTCCTGTAAAATCTACTGGAGATTTAGTGTTGGACAAACCCCTATATGAATTGGGAATTACCGGGGTTTTTACCAAAACATTGGACATCGCCATGCTCAATGGTGATATCGATATTGCGGTACATTCCTTAAAGGATGTCCCTACAGCTTTACCGAACGGTATTGTTCAAGCCGCAGTTTTAAAACGTGGCAACAACAAGGACTTGTTGGTTTTTAAACATAATGAAGAATTTCTATCGCATAGAGAAGGTATTATTGCCACTGGAAGTTTACGCCGTAGGGCACAATGGCTCAACCGCTACCCAACACACACTGTAGTTGGGTTACGGGGCAATGTAAATTTACGCCTTCAAAAACTGGAAGACAACGAAGATTGGAACGGCGCTATTTTTGCTGCAGCAGGTTTAGGCCGTCTTAAAATACGACCTGAAAACGCCCTCAATTTAGATTGGATGATTCCCGCTCCAGCCCAAGGAGCCGTGATGGTTACCGCTTTGGAAAAAGATGAGGATATTCTGGAAATCTGTCGTGAGATCAACCACGAAGAAACAGAAATCTGCACCTCTATAGAACGTAATTTCTTGAGAGTTTTGGAAGGTGGTTGCTCTGCCCCTATTGGCGCTTTGGCAACTATCAAAAATGAAGAAATCAACTTTACTGGAGTTTTATTAAGCCCTGACGGAACCAAAAAGATTGAAGTTTCTCGTTCCGTAAAATTAGGGAGACACCAAGATTTAGCGCAGCAATGTGCCGAAAATGTTATTGAACGTGGCGGCAAACGCTTAATGGATGGTATTAAACATTCAGGAAAACCAACCAACATCTATTCCACAAAATCCCTAACCGAAGATCAGCAGTTTCTGTTAAACGACAGTTTGGTTGTAAAGAGCAACGATGCCATTAAAACCAATCCTAACAGAATTCCGCTAAGCAAACTCAAAACACCTATTAAAAATGTGGTAATTACGAGTCAAAATGCCGTAGATGCCATTCTTACCAATTGCCCTTCGGAAGACTTAAATTTTAAAAATATTTATTGTGTTGGTCGACGTACCAAACGCCTTATCGAACAAAAAATAGGCCCTGTAGCACATGCTGCCAAAAATGCAAAAACCTTGGCCGAATATATAGTCGATTATATTGAAGGTACGGAAGTCACCTATTTCTGCTGCAATTTGAGATTGGACGATTTGCCTACCATTTTAAAGGACAACCACATCAAGGTAGAGGAAATTGAAGCCTACCAAACCCGTTACGATTCGGAAAAAGTGGAGGACAATATTGAAGGTATTATGTTTTACAGCCCTTCAACCGTCAAAAGTTTTATCCAACAAAATAAACCCAACGGCATTGCTTTCTGTATAGGGGAAACCACTGCCAAGGAAGCCCAAAAATATTTCAAGGATGTTCGTATTGCCAAAGTTCCTACTGTAGAAAGTGTGATAGAATTGGTAAATGAACATTACGCCTAATCTTTAGGTTTGAATTAAAAAGTTGAATTAAATAGAGTCGCTTTTCAGCGGAATAAACATGATAAAAAACGATTTATTTTTAAGAGCCCTAAAAGGAGAAACTGTTGAACGCCCACCAGTGTGGATGATGCGTCAAGCAGGTCGCTATTTACCAGAATTTATGGCAATTCGCGAAAAATACGATTTCTTTACACGTTGCCGCACTCCTGAATTGGCAAGCGAAATTACCGTTCAACCTATTCGCCGCTACGGTATGGATGCCGCCATTTTGTTTTCGGACATTTTGGTGATTCCACAAGCTATGAACATCGAGGTACAAATGAAACCAAATTTTGGTCCGTACTTACCTAACCCTGTTCGCAGCCAAAAAGATGTAGACAATGTAGTTGTGCCAGATGTAACGGTAGAATTGGATTATGTTTACCAAGCTATAAAAGCTACCAAAGAATTGTTGAATGACGAAATTCCTCTTATTGGATTTGCAGGTTCTCCTTGGACCATTTTGTGCTACTGTGTGCAAGGCCAAGGCAGCAAAACCTTTGACAAAGCCAAGGAATTTTGTTTTACCAATCCTATTGCAGCCCACCAATTATTACAAAAAATCACCGATACCACTATTGCTTACTTAAAGGAAAAAGTAAAAGCTGGTGTTAACGCAGTTCAGGTGTTTGATTCTTGGGGAGGTATGTTATCTCCAACCGATTACCATGAATTTTCATGGCAGTATATCAATCAAATTATTGAAGCCTTGAAAGATGATGCTCCAGTAATTGCCTTCGGAAAAGGTTGTTGGTTTGCCCTCCATGAAATGGCACAATCCAATGCCTCTGCCCTTGGCGTTGATTGGACCTGCTCTCCTAAAAACGCCCGTTATTTAACAGGTGGACAAATTACCCTTCAAGGAAATTTTGATCCAGCAAGACTATTATCGCCTCCAGACGTCATCAAAAAGATGGTACACCAAATGATTGATGAATTTGGAAAGGATAAATATATTGTCAACCTAGGACATGGTATTTTGCCAAATATTCCATTAGATAATGCCAAGGCATTTATTGATGCTGTAAAGGAATACAAAGCATAGATCTTTAAAAACCTTGCCAATTCAATTGGCACAGGAACCAACTTATAGATGCTAAAAAATATTTTCAAAGCCATACAAGCCTATTTTGGAGCCTTTGCTCTAATCTCAAAACTTGGGCTTTGGAAATATTTTGCAATCCCAATTGTCATCAGTCTTTTGACTGCTATTAGCATTGGTTTGACCGCTTATGGCTTTTCAGATAATATTTTCGACTACATCCTGAGCATTTTCCCTAGTTGGAATTCCACTTCCTGGCTAAGAAATCTATCTGAAATCTTCATTGGCTTGGCGATTGTTGCCATCGGCCTATTGCTCTACAAACATATTGTCATGGCCCTTTCGGCCCCCTTTATGAGCCCTGTTTCCGAACGGATTGAAGCTCATTTAACCAACAGCCCTTTACCAAGGAATAACAAAAGTTCTTTCGGTTCGCAATTATCGCGAGGTATTAAAATCAACTTGCGTAACCTTTTTAAAGAACTCAAACTTACCATCCCAGTGCTCTTAATAGGTTTTATTCCTGTTATTGGCATTGCATCCTCTGTGTTGCTCTTCTTAATCCAGGCCTATTATGCCGGTTTTGGAAATATGGACTACACTTTGGAGCGTCATTTCAACTACAGAGAAAGCATACAATTTGTAAAGAAGAACAAAGGCACCGCAATTGGAAACGGAATTGTGTTTTTACTTTGCCTTTTAATTCCTATTTTAGGCTTAATGATCGTGTTACCACTTTCAGTCACAGCAGCTTCCAAAGAAACCGTCAGACTTTTGGAGCTGAATAATTCAAAAGAAAACGTACAATAAATGGTTTTGGTAAAAGACACATTTGAATTGGCTACTTTGAAACCCGAAGACGCTTCTAGCTTAAGCCAGTTGATGATTACCAACGGGAGGCGCTTTCAGTTGTATCTACCCAAAACCTTAGCGCAGAATATTTCGGAAGACGCTTCTAAAGACTATATTTCCCAACAAAGGCAAGCCATAGAAAATCAAACAGAATACACCTTTGCCATTAAAGACTTGGAAACCTCTAAAGTTGCAGGTTTAATCATTCTTAAAAACCTCAACTGGAACCAAAAGGAAGGGGAATTTGCCTATTGCCTTGGAAAAAATTACACCGGCAATGGATGGATGGCCAAAGCCCTAAAAGTCTGTATAGAATTTGCCTTTGATACAATTGGGCTTCAAACCTTAAACATCTTGGTTCACCAAAGCAACACGCCTAGTGTTAATGTCGCCAAAAGATGTGGGTTTTCATGGGCAAAAACATTAGAAAACGATTATATATCCACCGCAAAGGGACCGCTGGATATGGAACTTTACCAAATACATAATGAAAGATAAATTTTACGCATACATACAAAACCTTCAGGACAGCATCACCTCAACTTTGGAAACCATTGATGGCAAAGCCAAGTTTCGTCAAGATCTTTGGGAACGCCCCGAAGGCGGTGGCGGAAGAACCAGAGTCATTGAAAACGGTAATGTTTTTGAAAAAGGCGGTGTGAATATTTCAGCGGTTCACGGTAAACTTCCAGAAAGCATGCAAAACTATTTTGGTGTAAAGGATGCCAACTTTTTTGCCTGTGGCCTTAGTTTGGTATTACATCCAAAAAGTCCAATGGTGCCAACCGTGCATGCCAATTGGCGCTACTTTGAAATGTACAATGAACAAGACGAAATAGTAGACCAATGGTTTGGAGGCGGACAGGATTTAACGCCGTATTACTTATTTGAAGAAGATGCCATTCACTTTCATAATACTTGTAAAACAGCCTGTGACAAACACCATCCAGACTTCTACCAAGAATATAAAACAAAATGCGATAAGTACTTCTGGAACAGCCACCGCAATGAAGCCAGAGGCGTTGGCGGTTTGTTCTTTGACTACTGCAAAGCCACTGATGAGATGAGCATGGAAGATTGGTACAATTTTGTCACAGAAGTAGGCAACAGCTTTTTGGAAGCCTATGTGCCAATTGTTGAAAAACGAAAGGACCTTCCTTACACCGATGCCAATAGAACATGGCAAGAAATACGTCGTGGTCGTTATGTAGAATTTAATTTGGTACATGACAAAGGCACTTTGTTTGGATTGCGAACCAACGGCCGTATAGAAAGTATTTTGATGAGCTTACCTCCCCATGTACAATGGGTATATGATCACCATCCAGAAGAGGGCAGCCCGGAAGCAGCATTGCTCTCCGTTTTAAAACAACCAAAAACATGGGTTTAAAATTAGGTATACTTAACCTTTTAATAGGTCTTACAGGAGCCTCTGTTTGGGCCCAAATTACTCATGAAGAAATTGTTCAGGACACCACGGCCACAAACATTATTTACAAAGAGGCTTCGGAATACAAGGCCTCCTACCCCAATAGGATTACGGCACGTGCTTTTTATGTAAACACCTCCAACGATTTAAAAATCAAAGATCGTAACTCGGATGATTTCTTCAATCTCGAACCCAACAAACAAAACAGGATTGGAGCTTCTGTTTCTTTTCGAGGTATTTCCGGCTCCTACTCTTTTGCGCCCGATTTTATGGGAACCAATAAGGACAATGAAGACTCCAAACTGTTCACCTTAAGTTTTAGAACCTTTTTTGGAGATCATTTCATGCAAACCTTTGAACTCTTCAAGGAAAAAGGATTTTACTTGAAGTTTAATAATAGTGACGACATTTCTGTTTACTTACCACATTCAAAAAACTTTAAAATTGGAGGCGCGACATCTTACATTTGGAATGAGAATTTTTCGTTTAGAGCCATTACCTCACAGGACGAAAAACAACTGAAAAGCACCGGGAGTTTCATTCCTAGAATTATCTATTATTATTCAAAATTCAATTTGGAAGGCAATAGCAATGAAACTGGCGACTATATTGATTTCAGTTACTATTCCTTTGATATTGCTTTTGCGCCCTCCTATTATTACAATTATGTTCCCACAAATAACCTTCTTCTGTCAGGTGGTGTGTCTGCCGGGATTGGATTAAACCACTCAAAATCTGAAGGAGAAGATGCCTTAAACTCTTTATTGACCGAATTGAACTTCAGGGCCGCCGCCACCTACGATATTGACAACCTTTATTTAGGCGCTCATTATAGTTATTTAATTCTGAACCATTCTGCCGATAGCTCATCACGTGCGGCAGATAACATCCCATATTTCCAAATATTTGTAGGCTATCGCTTTAGAGCACCTAAATCTCTAGTAGGATTTGCTGACAACATGCAGAACAAGATGAATGAAAAACTAAAAGCAAAAAAATAGCCCTTAATCAAAAGGGCTATTTAATATTATCTCAAGATTTCTTTTTAATGGAACTAGAAAGCTTGTTCCCACTCAAACTTCATAAGCTTATAAATTTTATCCTCAAGATTTTCTTCAATAAGATAAATTCCCTCCGATGTAATTCTGGAATTAAACCTCAATTCTTCATCTTTTTTTGTCTGCAAATAGTCTTTCAACCCTGTATTTACATAAGCCGCAAAAATTGTTTCAAAATCCAATAAATTATCCCCATAATTATCTTTCATAGAAATCCCAGCAACTAGAGCATTATCCTTTTTAACCCCCTTTTTATATCCCTGATGAAACGCCTTATCAACCTTGAAGTCAATCTTATCTGATTTTACAATATGCCCATCTTTAGTGTCTATCACAAACATATGAGAAAACTTCATAGTATTCCATTTACTGACGGAAATCCCAATACTCCCATTAATCTCCTCATAAAACTCCATTTCCATAAAAGCCGCTACCGCAGCTTTATTAAAATCATTTTTATCATCAATGGCTTCTTGTAATTTCCAAATTGACTCCCCATCAAAATCATATTTGTAGACATAAAACCCACCAAATCTTGCATTGTAAAAATCATCATCCTTATAGTCAGTATATAATCCATATATATAGAAAGCCTGGTTGTCAAAATCTAAATAGATATTCCCAGTAGATTCATGATTTAACATATGGGTAGTCGTACTCATATCATGATGAAAAGAATAAGATGAGTTAACCCTCATATCTCCACCTCCATTATTAGAAGCCATAAAAAATTTACCGTCTAAAGATACTGGAACTGTAGTTTCAAGCACTTTAATCCCATCATAATTAATTCCTACTAGATGATATGTATTTTCAGTTCGGCCCTTATTCAAATCCTTACTTACCGTATAAAACACTTCATCATTAAACCCCGCTAATCTAAGATTAGTTCTATTTTCCTCGCCAGTATAAACATTAATTGGAAATTGAAAATCTCTATCAGACTCATTGCTATTACTCTTTCTAATAAAATAATAACCTCTCTCCTTAGTTTTTTTATCCTTGTCAACTACTTTAACACCGAACCAACAAGTATTTTCTTTAGTTACAAATTGATTTAATGTTATAAATTGACTGTTACTTCCCTCTAAATCGAAAGGCCTTCTTGTATCAATCTTAAATCCATAGTCAATGCTATTTCCATTTTTATCCAACAAAATTTTATCCTCATTTGAATAAAAACATTCTCCACTTTCAGCCATCAAACTACTATAAAACTTTATAGGTCGTATTTTACCTGCTCCAAAAAACTGAGAATTATCCATAAACTCTGTATCAAACTTTCTTTTATATATCAACTCTAGATTTTTGTCGTAAGTGCAAATCTCAAGATTGTCAGCTTTTGCATTTCTATCAAAAATTACAAAAGAAGAATACCCATCATCTGTAATGTAATTATTGGCCACCTTTTGATTTTTGTTTAAAGCAAATTCAACAGTACTTACCTGTGCTTGGCATAACAGCCCTCCTAATAATAACAACGGGGCAATTGTTTTTTTAATCATAAATAAAATAGTTAATTGGTTGTAAAGTGAGCGAAGATATATTAACATGTAAGAATCTACAATACTTTTTTAATCATTAAATTTGTGACGTAATTTAAGTAAATAATAATGTACCCATTAAGACGAAATAGAAGACTGCGCACCAATGAAGCCATTCGCTCTTTGGTTCGTGAAACCATAATTACCCCCAACGATTTTCTAGTGCCATTGTTTGTCGTGGAAGGCAAAAACGTGAAAGAAGAAATCCCTTCCATGCCCAACTATTTTAGATACAGCTTGGACCTTTTGGAAAACGAAGTGAAAGAGTTGTGGAAACTTGGATTGAAATCGGTGTTATTGTTTGTAAAAGTGCCTGACAATCTAAAAGACAACAAAGGTACGGAAGCCATCAACCCAAACGGACTGATGCAACGCGCCGTGAAAACCGTAAAAAATGCCTGTCCGGACATGTTGGTGATGACCGATGTGGCTTTGGACCCCTATTCTTCTTTTGGGCATGATGGAATTGTTGAAAATGGTTTGATTCTGAATGATGACACGGTAGAGATCCTTACCGAAATGAGCCTTTCGCATGCCGAGGCTGGCGCAAACTTTGTCGCTCCAAGCGACATGATGGATGGTCGGATCCTTTCCATTAGGGAAGCTTTGGAGGACGAAGGCTATTCCAATACAGGCATCATGAGCTATTCAGCGAAATATGCCTCGGCCTTTTATGGCCCTTTTAGGGATGCCTTAGACTCCGCTCCAGTGGACATGATAGATATTCCAAAGGACAAAAAATCTTACCAAATGGATTACGCCAACCGCTTTGAAGCCATACGCGAAACCGAAATGGACATCGATGAAGGTGCAGATATCGTAATGGTTAAACCAGGCTTGTGCTATTTGGACATTGTTCGCGAAATTAAAAATGAAGTCGATGTGCCTGTCGCGGTGTATCAAGTTTCGGGTGAATACGCCATGGTAAAAGCCGCCGCCGAAAAAGGCTGGTTGGACCACGACGCCGTGATGATGGAACAGGTTACCGCCATCAAACGCGCTGGCGCCGACATTATCGCTTCCTATTTTGCCAAGGATGTGGTGAAGATTTTAAATAGCTAATCTTTTCTCCCAAAAAAAACCAAAAGAGTCTTATTCAATCATTTAATACGAATAAGGCTCTTTTTTTGGCCATTCCCTTTCCAGATCACAAAACTAAAGTCAAGATTCAAATTCAGAATTTATATGCATAACTCAATGGATTTCGTAAATTAGTGAACTACCTTGAAAAAGTATTCGAGGGTTTGATAAACAAAGTTTGTATTCGAGACCCGTCTCGGAGTATTTTCATCTCGAAATTCGAGTAAAACGAAAGCCATTTTATGAGCGCATTAATTTTTTGGGCTACCATATCCATTTTCTTCTCTTTTTTATGTTCCATTCTGGAAGCCGTCTTGTTGAGTGTTACGCCAACCTTTATTAACATCAAAAAACAGGAAGGGAAGCACTACGCAGAAACTTTGGAGCATTTAAAAAAGGACGTCGACAAACCTCTTATTTCCATCTTGACACTCAACACTATCGCCCATACTTTAGGAGCTATGATGGTAGGGATTCAAGCTGAAAAATTACCCTTTAAAATTGAAGTTTTTGGAATAAATACGGTAGGCGTGGTTTCAGCTATCATGACCTTTTTAATTTTAGTGGTTTCTGAGATTATCCCCAAAACCATTGGTGCTACCTATTGGAAACAATTGGCCAATTTTACGGCCAAAGCCCTTACAATCCTAATCTTTCCTTTAAAATGGACAGGCCTTTTATGGCTACTGCAACTTACCACGAAACTTATTGGTGGTAAAGGACATCACGGTAGCGTGTTGAGTCGTGAAGATTTCCACGCCATGACCAATTTAGCAGAAGAAGAAGGGGTCTTTTTAGAATCGGAGAGTAAGGTTATCAAAAACCTATTGACCTTTAAAGACGTTCAAGCCAAGGATATCATGACCCCGCGGACTGTGATGAAAATTGAAAATGAAAGTGAAACCATTGCCGAATTCTTTGAAAGAAACTCCAATATTCGGTTTTCCAGAATCCCAGTCTATTCAGGCGAATCAGATAATATTACAGGCTTGGTATTGAAGGACGAAGCGTTTAGGGAAATGGCCTTTGGACATGGGGCTAAAATTCTTTCGGAAATCAAACGGGACATTATTATCGTTAACCGCAACATGCCTATTCCCAAACTTTTTGAACTCTTGGTGGAAAGCAAAAACCATATGGCTCTGGTGGTAGACGAATATGGATCCATTAGTGGTTTGGTCACTATGGAAGATGTGATTGAAACCCTTTTGGGACTTGAAATCATGGATGAAAGCGACAACATTGCCGATTTACAAATGTTGGCCAGAAAAAGTTGGGAAGACCGTGCCAAACGCCTCGGTCTTATTGAAGATTAACCGCTATGGACACCTGCATTATCAATACTCCTCTAGGGTATGCTAAAATTTCCGGAAACCAAGATGGTATTTCTTCCGTTACGGTTTTAGACAGTGAAGAATCACCAACGGATATCATTCCTGAAGTATTGGAAGACTGTGTATATCAATTACAGGAATACTTTGACGGCAAACGCCAGCAATTCGCCCTTCAGCTAAATCCAGAAGGCACGGAATTCCAAAAGAAAGTTTGGAATCAATTAGCCAAAATTCCTCACGGCACAACCACTTCGTATTTAGAGCTTTCCAAACAGTTGGGAGATATCAAAGCTATAAGAGCCGTTGCCAACGCCAATGGCAAAAACCCTATTTGGATCATTATTCCCTGTCATAGAATTATAGGAAGCGATGGCAGCCTAACCGGATATGCGGGAGGCCTACACCGAAAACAATGGCTTTTGGAACATGAAAGCCCATACAAACAACAGCGTCTTTTTTAAAAAAAACGCATATATTTAGTTATTAAATCTATTCTCATGAAATTCCTTAAAAATATCCTTAAATGGACTGCTATATTAGTTGGTATCCTTGTCATAGCATTATATGCCACAGACACTGATTATTTGATTAAAGCGTTTCGCACCATTTATTTAAATGGGCATACTACGGCTTATTTGAACGATTACAAAGAATTTGACAATAAAGTCATTGATCACGGCTTGCCACAACCTTGGCCCAACCACAAAGATTACAACACAGCAAAGGCCACAGAACTCCTAAGCACCATCCATAAGGAAAATGGAAGTGTAGCTTATGTGATCATTAAAAATGATAGCATTTGGTTTGAAGATTACTTTGATGGTTTTGACAGTAACTCGCAAAGTAATTCGTTTTCTATGGCCAAAAGTTATGTATCGGCAATGTTGGGAAAGGCCATTATGGAAGGGCACATTAAAAGTTTAGACCAACCGGTTTGCGATTTTGTTCCAGAATTCTGCGACGGATTGGCAGCAAAAACTACCGTGGGAGACCTCTCGAGTATGTCATCCGGAACCAATTGGGACGAAGCTTACTACTCGCCTTTCTCGATCACCACACGCGCCTATTTTGATGATGATTTGGAAAAAGTGATTACAGGTCTTAAAGTGGTCGAGGAACCTGGAAAAGCTTATAAATATGCTAGTGGCGATACCCAATTGTTGGCAATGGTAATTGAAAGAGCCACCAATAAGAAACTGTACGACTATCTCACCGAAAGTTTTTGGCAACCTTTAGGTTGTGAAAACCAAGCCCTTTGGCAAGTAGACAGCGAAGACCATAATTTAGTTAAGGCCTATTGTTGTATCGCCTCCAACGCCAAGGATTTTGCCCGAATGGGAAAACTTTATAAAGACCATGGCAAATGGAATGGCCAACAAGTATTGGATTCCGCTTTTATTGCGAAGTCTATCACCCCAAGATTTGCTGCAAGCCCTGAATATGGTTATGGTTGGTGGCTCAAAGATGTTGGGGACAAGCACTTTTTTATGATGCGAGGCCATCTTGGGCAGTACGTTATTGTAGAACCAAATGACAATATCATCATTGTGCGCTTGGGACACTCAAAAGGTAATGGATCGGCTGTAGCCACTTTTACTGATGATATTTCAATTTACATAGAAGAAGCCTATAACATGTTAGGATATGATCTCTAAACTGCCACTGGAAAACATCTTATTTTTAGACATTGAAACCGTTCCGGAAACAGAACATTTTTCAGATTTGGATACCACCAAACAATATTTATGGGATGCCAAATCGCAATACCAAAGACGGGACGAATATACCGCCGAAGAATTCTATGAACGTGCAGGTATTTGGGCCGAATTCGGGAAAATTGTCTGTATTTCCGTGGGTTATTTTAGTTTTCAGGGCGATATGAGACAGTTTCGGGTCACCTCATTTTTTGGTGATGAAATTAAAATTCTTCAGGACTTCAAGAACTTATTGACCACTCATTTTGGACAGGCTAAACATGTATTGTGTGCCCACAATGGTAAGGAATTTGATTTTCCATACATTGCGCGACGTATGATCATCCATAACATAGAATTGCCATACAAACTCAACCTTTTTGGCAAAAAGCCTTGGGAAGTGCCTCATTTGGACACTTTGGAATTGTGGAAATTTGGAGATTACAAACATTTTACCTCTCTTAAGCTACTCACCAATGTTCTCGGTATTCCATCGCCAAAAGATGATATTGATGGTAGCGAAG
Organism: Mangrovimonas sp. TPBH4; assembly: GCF_001280505.1. GTDB lineage: Bacteria > Bacteroidota > Bacteroidia > Flavobacteriales > Flavobacteriaceae > Mangrovimonas_A. The sequence continues at coordinate 56,688 of NZ_LBIO01000028.1, read as the reverse complement.
TGAGAAGAGTGTATTACGAAGAAAATGATATTGACAGGATTGTCACCTATTGCGAAAAAGACACGGTGGCCGTTGCCCAAATATTTTTAAGACTGCGAGGCGACGAACTGTTACATGACAATGAAATTATTAGTGTTTAGCACATGGCCACACCTCCCCTTTTATCTGTAAAAGAGCTTAGCATTTCCTTTATATCCAATAAATCCGAAAAGGAAATCATCCATCATATCAGTTATGATTTGTTTGAGAATGAAATTTTAGGAATCGTAGGAGAATCGGGATCTGGGAAGTCCGTTTCTTCATTGGCCCTTATGGGATTATTACCCGCGAAGATTTCAAAAATTACCAATGGACACATCTTATTTCAAGATCTGGATCTTACAACCCTCCCTGCAAAACAGTTTCAAGACATCAGGGGAAATGAGATTGCCATGATTTTCCAGGAACCTATGAGTTCTTTGAATCCATCCATGAAATGTGGCAAACAGGTTCAGGAAATTTTATTGCAGCACACCTCGCTTTCCAAAACCGAAGCCAAAACTGAAACCTTATCATTGTTTGAGAAAGTGAAATTACCGCTCCCAGAACGCATTTACGATGCCTATCCTCATGAAATTTCAGGAGGACAAAAGCAACGGGTAATGATTGCCATGGCCATTGCCTGCAAACCCAAAATATTAATTGCGGACGAACCTACAACCGCCTTGGACGTGACAGTTCAGAAGGAGATTATTCTCTTGTTGGAGCAACTCCAGCAGGAAGAAAAAATGAGCATTATTTTCATTTCCCACGACTTGTCCTTAGTTTCCGAAATTGCAGATAGATTGTTAGTAATGTATCAGGGAAATATTGTGGAACAAGGCAACACTACCCAAATATTCACAGCACCTAAAGACACCTACACTAAAGCCCTGTTACAATCCAAGCCATCTTTGGATGTTCGGCTTAAACGGCTGCCAACTATTAAGGATGTCATCAATGATTCAATAGACAACACTATCATTTCTTCGGAAGACCGAAAAGCATTCCATAAAGAGCTTTACTCCAAGACGCCCTTATTGGAAGTTAAAAACCTCAACAAAACCTATGTTTCAAAATCGGGGTGGTTTTCAAAACCTGAAGCCTTTGAAGCTGTTAATAATGTTAGCTTTCAACTTTACGAAGGTGAAACCCTTGGCCTAGTTGGCGAATCCGGCTGCGGAAAATCAACTTTAAGCAACGCCATTTTATTATTGGACAAAGCTTCTTCGGGAGAAATCTTCTACAGAGGAACGGACATCAACAAACTATCTAAGACACAGGTTAGAGCCCTTAGAAAAGACATACAGATTATTTTCCAGGACCCATTTGCTTCACTCAATCCCAGAATGCCTATTGGAAAGGCCATCATGGAACCCATGACAGTACATAACATCGGTAATTCAGACAAGGAAAGAAAGCAATTGGTTTTAGAAATTTTGGAAAAAGTAGGCTTGACAGAAGAATCCTTTTATAAATACCCGCATGAATTTTCTGGAGGCCAACGTCAACGTGTGGGGATTGCCAGAGCCATTGCTTTACAGCCCAAATTGATTGTTTGTGACGAATCGGTTTCTGCCTTGGATATTTCGGTGCAAGCACAAGTGCTGAATTTACTTAACGAATTGAAGTCCAATTATAACTTTACCTATATATTCATTTCTCATGATCTTGCTGTCGTAAAATATATGTCCGATCAGTTATTGGTGATGAACAAAGGACAAATTGAAGAATTGGATGATGCCGATGTAATTTACAACAACCCAAAAAGGGAATACACCAAAAAATTAATTCATGCCATCCCGAAAGGGTTATAGCATGAATAATTTTTTAATTAGGGCAAAAATATTTTTAAGTAGGTTTAAAGTATTTTGAATTACAGGAAGGATCCTGTTTTCAAAATAAGTAGGTCTTGGTAGATTTGGGGCAACATTTTCCATAAGCATAAATTCATGATAGATTTGGGGCAAATCATAAATTAAGTTTATGATAGACTTGGTAAATTACCTTGTCTCGATTTGGTTTAGCTAATATGAAACATTTTTTTGAAAAATCAGTTTAAATACATTAAAAATCGACAAAACGCATTATTTTTTAACATTTATACCTAAAAAAAAATACTTTTCCTACAAATTTAATGTATGTATCAAAAAAAAGCTACTTTATAAAGTAGCTTCTCTAAACATCTATAAATGCTACAATTGCATTTCTGGAATCTCTCCCTCCACAATTAAATGCCCTTCGGTTGCATTTTGAATTTCTTCAACCGAAACACCTGGTGCACGTTCCAGAAGTTTAAAACCTTTATCGGTAACTTCTATAACTGCCAGATTAGTCACAATCTTCTTAACACAACCTACACCCGTAAGCGGTAATGTGCATGCTTTAAGCAATTTGGATACACCTGCTTTATTGGTATGCATCATTGCGACAATAATATTTTCGGCACTGGCTACCAAGTCCATAGCACCTCCCATACCTTTTACCATTTTGCCCGGGATTTTCCAATTGGCAATGTCGCCATTTTCAGCTACCTCCATAGCTCCCAAAATAGTCAGGTCTACATGCTGCCCACGAATCATGGAAAAACTCATTGAGGAGTCAAAAAAACTAGCTCCCGGCAATGTTGTGATTGTTTGCTTACCCGCATTGATAATATCGGCATCTTCTTCCCCTTCATAAGGAAAAGGCCCCATGCCCAACACACCGTTTTCACTTTGAAATTCTACTTGGATATCATGTCGTACATAATTAGCCACCAACGTTGGAATTCCAATTCCAAGATTCACGTAATAGCCATCCTTAACTTCTTTGGCAATTCGTTTTGCTATTCCTGTTTTATCTAACATAATTAATCTCTTTGTCTAACGGTTCGTTGTTCAATTCTCTTTTCGTATACTTCCCCTTGGAAAATACGCTGTACAAAAATACCAGGGATATGTATTTCATTAGGATCTAAAGTACCCACTGGCACCAACTCCTCCACCTCGGCTACTGTAATATTTGCAGCCCCACACATAGCAGGATTAAAATTGCGTGCTGTTCCTTTAAAAATTAAGTTTCCGGCCTCATCTCCCTTCCAAGCCTTAACAAACGAGAAATCGGCTTTAAAAGCATTTTCCAACACATGCATCTTACCATTGAATTCACGGGTTTCCTTTCCTTCGGCGACTTCAGTACCATATCCTGCAGGTGTAAAAAAAGCAGGAATCCCAGCTTGGGCAGCTCTGCAACGCTCGGCAAGCGTTCCTTGAGGAATTAACTCCACCTCCAATTCGCCACTCAACATCTGACGCTCGAACTCGTCATTTTCACCTACATAAGAGGACACCATTTTTCTGATTTGTTTTTTTTGAAGAAGAAGCCCAAGGCCAAAATCATCAACCCCGGCGTTATTGGAAATACACGTAAGCCCTTTTACACCCATATCCACCAACTTTGCAATTGTATTCTCAGGAATACCGCAAAGTCCGAAACCACCGAGCATAAAGGTCATATCATCCGAAACACCCTCCAGTGCTTCCGAAACATTTGCTACTTTTTTATTAATCATTTGCTAAGAATTTTATAGGGGTAAAATACAAAAAACCGAAGCGATTCTAAAAAGAATCACTTCGGTTTTTTTGATAAGAATAATATTTTCTATTTAATATTTACTAATCAGCAATAATCCAGATGTTTTACTGTCAATATACCAAAAATATTAAAATCCGATATCAAGGTCCTCCTCTTCTTCCACAAGCAACTCGGCCCCTTCATCTTCCTCACTCGCGTTACAATCCACACGAATGGACAACTCTTCAGGTCTTTCAAAATCTTCCTTGGAAACGCCTAACTCTTCATCGGCATAACAGCTCTTCATGTACAGTCCCCAAATAGGCAAAGCCATAGCAGCTCCCTGTCCATAGGTAATGGTTTTAAAGTGCGCCGCTCTATCTTCGGCACCAACCCAAACACCTGTTACCAAGTTAGGCACCATCCCCATAAACCAACCATCACTTTGATTTTGGGTAGTTCCCGTTTTACCTGCAATTGGATTTGTAAACTCGTATGGATATCCCGTGATAATCTCACGATAAGCAGCATTATATTTGTCGGCTCCTTTCGTTCTCAAGCGAGTACCAGACCCTCCATGGGTTACCCCTTCCAATAAGTTCACGGTTACATAGGCTACCTCTTCACTCAACACATCTTTAGATTCTGGAGTAAACTGATACAACACAGTTCCATTTTTATCTTCGATGCGCGTCACCATAACAGGTTTGTTATACACACCTTTATTCGCAAAGGTTGAATATGCTGCCACCATTTCATATACACTTAAATCTGGTGTTCCCAAAGCAATGGCAGGAACTGGTAAAATATCTTCCTCAACCCCTAAATTTTTAGCCATATCAATGACAGGTTGTGGTCCAATTTTATCCATCAGTCTTGCCGTAACGGTATTGGTAGAGGTTGCCAAAGCATGTTTTAAGGTCATGAAATCCCCATATTTACCATCAGAGTTTTTAGCTGTCCAAGGTTCTGGATTTCCAAATTTATTGGCTTCAATAGTAATTTGTGTATTCGGCAAGGTATCGCAAGGCGATAAATGCAGTTGGTCTATGGCCGTTGCATATACAAAGGGCTTAAATGTAGACCCTACCTGACGCTTTCCTTGCTTTACGTGATCGTATTGAAAATGCCTGTAATTAATACCCCCAACCCAAGCCTTTACGTGACCTGTTTCAGGATCCATGGACATCATTCCCGTATGCAAAAATGACTTGTAGTATCTCATGGAATCGATTGGCTTCATAATAGTGTCGATTTCTCCACTCCAAGAGAAAATTTTCATTTCTGTTGGCACGTCGAAAGACGCTATGATTTCATCATTAGATTTTTTAAGATCGTACTTCATGTGCCTCCAACGCTCACTCTGTCTGATGGAACGTTTCATCAAGGCATCAATTTCGCTATGACTTAAATCCAAGAAAGGCGCCGTAGGATTACGATCCGGTGTGTTTTGGTGATCAAACTCCGCCTGCAATCGTGGCATGTGTTTTTGCACCGCATCCTCGGCATATTTCTGCATTCTGGAATCTATAGTCGTAAATATTTTAAGCCCGTCATTGTAAAGACTGTACTTTTCACCATCTGCCTTAGGGTTTTCAGCAATCCAATCTTTCATGAATTGCTTCAAGTACTCTCTAAAATAAGTTGCAATTCCCTCTCTATGGGATTCAGGAGAATAGTTAAGGCTTAGATCCGTCTTCTTCAATGAATCGCTGATAGTTTCATCCAAATAGCCATACTTTACCATTTGATTTAACACTACATTGCGGCGGTTGGTAACTCCCTCTGGGTTTCTTCTTGGATTGTATAGTGACGAGTTTTTAAACATTCCCACCAACATGGCAGACTCCTTAACATCCAATTCCAAAGGTTCCTTTCCAAAGTAAATGCGCGAAGCACTACGGATACCATCGGCATTATTACCAAAATCATAGATGTTGAAGTACATTGCGATGATTTCTTCCTTGGTATACTGACGCTCCAAACGAATGGCAATTACCCATTCCTTTATCTTTTGCAGAATTCTCTCCACAATATTCTTTGAACCTTCACCATGGAATAATTGTTTCGCCAACTGTTGGGAAATGGTACTTGCTCCACCACCACTTCCAAGCTTGGCGATAGCTCTTAGCGTTCCCCTTCCATCGATCCCAGAATGCTCTCTAAACCTAGCATCCTCCGTTGCCAAAAGTGCTTCTACCAAATAAGGAGGCAACTCACTATAATCTACAGGAGTCCTGTTGTCATTATAGTAGAATTTACCTAGGGTTTTCCCATCAGAAGAAATGATTTCGGTAGCCAAATTGTTCTTTGGATTTTCCAATTCGGTATGATCTGGCATTTCTCCAAATACCCCAAAAGAGGCCAATAAAAACAATAGAATCACAAAGAGCAACCCTCCCGTAAAGGTGATCCAAAACCAACGAATGTATTTGGAAAAATCAGGTGTTGCCTGTTTATTCTTTGTTCCCTTTTTTGCCATAATTATTTTGTGTTTGCTTGTTCAATTCTAAAACCAATATCAGTAATACCTTCTAACTCCTCGACCCCTTCTACCTTTCCATTTTCTCTCATGGCCTGTTGAATGTTGATGGTATATTCTCCAGATTCGTCAAATACAAAAGGACTCTCATACCCTTTGTACCACAGCTTGTTTTCCTTAACATCGGAAAATCCTGTTCCCAAAAACTCTCCATTGGGTTTGGCCATTACATACTCCAAAGTATCCTTGGAAGTTTTCCCGTTGGGATATTCCATTTCTACAATCAAAAACAAATTACTGTATTTGTAAGCACTGGTATTTCTAAGGTTTACAAATAAGTTGTAATTGTTCAACGAATCTGGTGGCGTTACCTTAAAAGAAAGAACCGAATCCTTATGCCACTTATTGGGAACCGTTTGGTATTCATCGAAAACTTGGTTGGAATCGCATGACAAGTACAGCACTCCCATTAAAAGAATTAACCAATAACTATTTTTTGGCATTGTTTTGAGACTTATTGTTTCTTCTAGGTTTCCTCTTATTATTTTTACGTTTTCTTTTGCGTTTTGGACTATCAAACCTTGTTAAACTATCTTGTCCTACAACGTTTTCAAACTCTGCTTTAGTGTCTTCCGTCAGTTCTGCTGCGTATTCCTCAAGACTGGCAACCTTTTGTTTTTTCTTATTTTTTTCGATGATTTCATTGGCTTGAGCTACGGTAAGTTTATGCCAATTCATCCATTCTCCTTCATAAGCATACCACATAACCCCTTTGAAAATATCGGTCTTTTGACAGACAGCAACGCCCTTCTCGGTATATAGTTTGATTTCCGTTTTCGGAAACTCCTTTAAGGCATCCAAATAGGCATCCAATTCATAATTAAGACAACACTTCAGTTTTCCACATTGTCCTGCAAGTTTAAGTGGATTAAGCGACAATTGCTGATACCTAGCTGCAGAAGTACTCACGGACCTAAAATCTGTCAGCCAAGTGGAACAGCACAATTCACGCCCGCAGGACCCAATACCACCAAGCCTAGCGGCCTCCTGACGGAATCCAACTTGCTTCATTTCGATTCGAGTTCTGAACTCCTTAGCAAATACTTTGATAAGTTCCCTGAAATCTACGCGCTCTTCGGCAGTATAGTAAAAGGTCGCTTTACTAGCATCCCCCTGATACTCAATATCTGAGATTTTCATTTTTAATTTTAAGTCAATAGCAAACTGTCTTGCCTTAACCTTCATTGGTTCTTCCTTATCCCTAGCTTTAGACCACACATCGATATCTCTTTGATTGGCCTTTCTGTATATTTTAAGAACCTCATCATGCTTATTGATATCAATTTTTTTACGCTTCATTTGGATTCTCACCAATTCACCTGTAAGCGTTACCATGCCAATATCATGACCGGATTGCGCCTGAGTAGCGACAATGTCACCAATATTTAATGATAGATTTTCTGTATTTCGATAGTATTGTTTTCGTCCGTTTTTAAAACGCACCTCAACCCCATTAAAAGGCTCCTGCCCCTGGGGCAACGACATATTGGACAACCAATCAAAAACCGTTAGCTTGTTACAGCTATCGGTTCCGCAAGTACCATTGTTCTTGCATCCTTTTGGTTGACCATCCTTACCAGTTGAGCAACTGTTACAACCCATAAATTTTATATATAATTTGCTAATCTAGACTAGCAAATGGAGATTAATAATTTGTTTTCTAAAATGTAAAGATAAGATTATTCTAATGACATAAAAACATCACTGTTTTTATTGGGAATTAATTAAAACTCTATCTCGTAATTAAGCCTATTGGAGAGGGATTTCAGAGTTTTTTTCGACTTAAACACATTGGACAACAAAGTTGAACTCCAACCTATTTCACGGGAAAAATCATTAAAACTCACTTCCCGCCAATTAAAGCCATCTTTCCAAAATTTCTTAGGGGAAATATAGCAAAATGTGTAGTCGAAAATAAAACTGGATTGGTTCTCGCCTGCCAATACAGATAATGCATCAGGTGCCAAAAGGGTTATCTGATTGGCTTTGCAGGTCTCTTTAATCTTTTGGATGATGCTTGGATAATCCCCAACCAAAGTCGAGATATCAAAATCGTTATACTCTGTATTCCCTATTTTTTGAATCGGCCGTATTTGAAGAATATCAAAACTCTTGGGATCGAAGTGTTCAAAAAACTCTTGTAACTCGTAAAAATTATCCTTGTTGAAGGTATAATTGATACGCACCTTAAAGTCATACTTCGATTTCAGCTTTGCAAAAGCCTTAAAGGCATTGTGAAACTTTTCATAACTGGCCTTTTTCATAAAGCCTTCATAGGTTTCCTTGGTAACGCCATGCAAGGAAATTGTAAACTCATTCAAGCCTGCCTTTAACAGGTCCTCAATTTTTTCCTTCGTCAATAAATTGGCATTGGTGGTCAAGGAAATATAGGGCACTTTATATTCCTTGCCTAGAACTACAAGATCCACTAGGTTTTTATACAAGGTAGGCTCGGTTCCACAACCAATCTGCAACTTCAAGGCCCTTCCAAAAATAGCCTCGGCAACATCCTTCAATTCCTCCGGCTTAAATTGCCCTTTAAGCGTTTTCACATAATCGGCATCGGTAAAATAGCACATCTTACAACGCAAGTTACAGGCCATAACAGGGTCCAGATTTACAGCCAAATACCGCTTATTGAATTTATGCAACAGGTAAAGTCCAAAAAACTTTACCCTATGACTTTTTATCTTTCTATTTAGCTGTAATAATCTATAAATATTCATGCAGTGCAATATAGTAATGCTCTAAACTCTTAAACGCTTTTTACCGAAATTATTTTAACAGGACAAGCTTTTGCAGCTTGGTCGCAAGGCTCCAAAATGGCTTCGTCTGGAGATTTCAAAGTAAAAAAACCTTTTTTCTCCTGACTTCTCAACAGTACAGATTTCCCATCCTTTTTGGACATTTGAAACTGCTCAGGAGCCAATTCTACGCAATAATTACAACCGATACATTTATTCCTCTGCAGGGTTACAACAACCATTAAACCTCAACTTTATTTTCAACAATCTTATAAAGTTTATCCGAAGGACGCACTCTAAAAGGAATTGGGATAGTTACCGAATCTCCTTTTGCACCTTTTTCCAACTGCTCATCATTCACCAACATAGTGTCCACCGTCATTTCTTTGGAGCCTGTAGTTGGCCCAGTAATTAAAATAGTATCGCCCAACGACAAGTCATAGGCCTCAATTTTAAATTCACCAATACCACTTTTTGGATAATAGTGAACTCCCTTACCTATGTACACCTTTTTCTGAGTCGCATGAGATCCGGAGCCTTTACTCCACTCCCCTAATTTCTGACCTAAATAGTAACCACTCCAAAAACCGCGGTTATACACCTTCTCCAATTCCTGCATCCAACCGATTACCTTTTCTTTGGAATAGGTTCCATTTTCAATACTGTCAATGGCCTGACGGTAACATTTAATTACATTGGCCACATATTCCGGTGCTCTTCCGCGACCTTCTATTTTTAAAACCGTAATTCCGGCATCAATCACTTCCTCCAGAAAATCGATGGTACACAAATCCTTGGGAGACATGATGTACTCATTGTCCAATTCCATTTCAAAACCAGAATCTTGGTCGATTACTGTATATTTCTTTCTGCAATTTTGCTTACAAGCTCCACGATTGGCAGAAGAATTATGCGAATGCAAACTCAAGTAGCATTTTCCAGAAACTGCCATACACAGTGCACCGTGACCAAAAATTTCTATCTCCACCAATTTTCCTGAAGGGCCTTTGATTTGGTCCCTTTCAATTTGCTCTGAAATCTTTTTCACCTGACGCAAACTCAACTCCCTACTCATTACCATGGTATCAGCAAACATGGCATAGAACTTCACCGTTTCAATATTGGTAATGTTGATTTGCGTGGAAATATGCACTTCCATCCCCAACTCACGAGCAACCATTATCACGGCTTGATCCATAGCAATCACAGCCGTAATGTTCGCTTCTTTGGCACATTTTACTAAGGTTTTTACAATAGATAAATCGTGATCGTAAATAATGGTATTTAAAGTCAAATAGCTTCTTACTCCTTTTTCTTGACATCTTCTGGAAATTTCCGGAAGGTCATCCAAAGTGAAGTTGATGGATGCTCTGGCACGCATGTTAAGCTGCTCCACACCAAAATAAACAGAATCTGCACCATTATCCAGGGCTGCTTGCAACGATTCAAAATTCCCTGCAGGCGCCATTAATTCAATCTTTTGCATAATATCCTTAGGCTTTTTCTTGTTTAAAATGCTCGAAAATGTTTCTTAAGTCCTTTTTATAAGGTAAGTGGTCGGCACGACCTTTTTTGAAGATATCGTTGCTATTTCCCTGCCCCTTACGCAAAGCTTTTTGCTCTTCGTATGGCAACCTGTTAATCTCCATACACGCAGTAGAACAACAGTTTTCCATTTCTTCCTGACATTTCGGACATTGAATAAACAACAAGTGACACGCATCGTTTGCACAATTGGTATGCACATCAAACGGCTCGCCACACTGGTGACATTGTGCAATTACATCATCACTAATACGTTCGGCACGACGCTCGTCGAACACGAAATTCTGACCTAAAAACTTATTTTCTAAGTTTTGTTCTTTCACCTGACGGGTATATTCTATAATTCCACCCTCAAGCTGGTATACATTTTTAAACCCTTTATGCTTGAAGTAAGCACTCGCCTTTTCGCAACGAATACCACCCGTACAATACATCACTAGGTTTTTATCTTCTTTATGATCTTTTAAATCGTCTTCAATAATATCCAACGATTCTCTAAAAGTATCTACATCCGGCGTCACAGCATTTTTAAAATGACCAATTTCGCTTTCGTAATGGTTACGCATATCCACCAACACGGTATTTTCGTCTTCAATAAAGCGATTGAAATCTTCCGCTTTTAAGTGAATTCCTTTGTTTGTTACATCGAAGGTATCATCGTTCAATCCGTCGGCAACAATTTTATCACGTACTTTTACTTTCAGTTTCAGGAACGATTTGTTGTCTTGTTCTACAGCGACATTTAAACGGATATCTTTTAAGAAATCAATGGTATCCAAATGTGATTTGAACTCGTTGAAACGATCGGCCGGCAAAGATAACTGTCCGTTGATGCCTTCATGAGCCACATAAATTCGGCCCAAGACCTCTAATCGGTCCCAGACGATAAACAATTGATTTCTAAATTCTTGAGGATTTTGAATTTTCGCGTATTGGTAAAAAGAAAGCGTTAATCGATTTTTTCCAGCTTGATCGATTAATTCCGCTCGCTCTTTAGCACTTAATTTATTGTACAGTTGCATGCTATACTAATGATTTAAGGTTAAAGATTATTTTTTAATGCCGCAAAGGTACTATTTTTAAACCATTACACCATGACAAACAAAAAAGCACTTTAGAAAGACTAAAGTGCTTTTTGTGGACTAACTCGATATTATACTTTTTATTTATTATTTAAACTCAAAATACATACCGACGTTAGCCTCCATCGGCTTTACAGCTGCTATTAAAAGTAATTGCAACCGAAACACCTAATGCCTTGTGGACAATTGTTTTCTTAAAGAATTTCATAGCAAGATTTCCCTTAATTATTAGGTAGATGTGAAAAGCTCAAAAAGGTTGCGTGATAAGATTGAAAAAAATCAAAAGTTATCGTATTTTAGCCTGAATTTAATTTTAGAAAACGACTGAATAATGAGTACTGAAAAAGATGCGAAATTAAAGGCCTTAAAGCTCACCTTGGACAAATTGGACAAGGCTTATGGAAAAGGAACAGTGATGAAGATGAGCGACCAGGCAATCTCTGATGTTGAAGCCATTTCCTCAGGGTCCCTTGGTTTAGACATTGCCCTTGGCGTAGGCGGGTATCCAAGAGGACGAATCATTGAAATATACGGTCCTGAATCTTCAGGTAAAACCACCCTTACTCTGCACGCTATTGCTGAAGCACAAAAATCTGGCGGGATCGCCGCTTTTATCGATGCCGAACACGCCTTCGATAGATTTTATGCCGAAAAATTAGGAGTGGACTTGGAGAACCTTATCATATCACAACCGGATAACGGGGAGCAAGCCTTGGAAATTGCCGACAACCTAGTACGTTCTGGAGCTATCGATATTATTGTAGTGGACTCCGTAGCTGCCTTGACACCAAAAAGTGAAATTGAAGGCGAAATGGGAGATTCCAAAATGGGTCTTCACGCACGATTGATGTCCCAAGCCCTTAGAAAATTAACAGGATCCATCAGCAAGACTAACTGTACCATGATTTTCATTAACCAATTACGTGAAAAAATTGGGGTCATGTTTGGAAACCCAGAAACAACTACTGGTGGTAACGCCCTTAAATTCTACGCTTCGGTACGTTTGGACATTAGACGCTCTACTCAAATTAAGGAAAGTGACGGAAATGTTGCCGGAAGCAAAACCAGAGTTAAAGTAGTTAAAAACAAAGTAGCCCCTCCATTTAAAACTGCAGAGTTTGACATCATGTATGGAGAAGGTATCTCTAAAGTTGGAGAGGTCTTAGACATAGCTGTAGAACACGATATTGTTAAGAAAAGTGGTTCTTGGTTTAGCTACGAAGACACCAAACTAGGACAAGGTCGAGACGCCGTAAAAGCCTTGATAAAAGACAATCCAGAGCTCATGGATGAGCTAGAAGGAAAGGTTAGGCAAGTGGCAAAAGAAGCTGCTCTATCATAATCTCAAAATTAAAATCCCGTTAAAACGGGATTTTTTTTGTTTTTAACGCAACCTTTCAACGGTTTTAGCATCTTTACCTTGAAAAGGTATTACTCTTTAATCCCAAATAATGTTGAAAATGAAAAAGATCTTATTTTTATGTACGTTCCTACTTACGGTCATGTCCTGTAGCCTTGATGACGACGGTAGATCAAATTCTTACCACTTAGAAATACTTCCAATAGAGAGTGTGGATATGCCCGAAGAGTTTGTTCTTGGCGAAACTTACACTATTTATACTAGTTACCTAAAGCCTTCAAGCTGCTATGTCTTTTATGATCATTATTTTGAAAGTGAACTCAACCAAAGAACTATAGCCGTTGTTGACAAGGTATATGAAAATGATTGCGAAGATTATGAACCCGAAGTAATTGAGGAAGTATCCTTTAACTTTAAAGTAGTTAGCAACGGAACTTATATATTCAAATTTTGGCAAGGTGAAGATGAGAACGGAAATGATTTGTACTATATTGTTGAAGTTCCCGTAGCAGAATAAACAGTGTTACCTAACCAAATACCGCGATAATGTGAGCCTAGAGCAACTTATAGAAAGTTGTAAAAAAAATGATGCGAAAGCACAAAGCCAGATATACAAGCTCTACGCGAGCAAACTATTCTCGCTTTGTCTGAAGTATTCTAGAAACTATGCCGAAGCAGAAGACAACCTGCAAGACGCATTTCTTACCATTTTTGGTAAAATCTCACAATATCAAGGCAAAGGTTCTTTGGAAGGCTGGATGAAACGCATTGCCATTAACACGGCCTTACAGCGCTATCGCAGCGCAGGTGTGTTTGACATTGTAAACGAAGGCCAAATAGAAGATGTTTCCCTGGAAATTGACGAAGAACAAATCTCCCTCGATTTCCTATTGGGCATCATCCAACAGTTGCCGGACCGCTACAGGTTGGTGTTCAACCTTTATGTATTGGATGGGTATTCGCATAAGGAAATTGCCAAAATGTTGGAGATATCCACGGGCACCTCAAAATCCAATCTGGCAAGGGCACGATTGATATTAAAAGAAAAAATTGAAATGCATAAAACGGGATCCAATTCCCAATCGTTATAATGAGTGATAAAAAACATATTGACAGGCTATTTCAGGAGCAGTTCAAAAATTTTGAAGCCACTCCAAATGAAGAAGTCTGGAACAACATAGAACAGCGCTTGCACGGCAATAAACGCAAACGTAGAGTCATTGGTATTTGGTGGCAATTTGCCGGTGTTGCCGCACTATTGGCATTACTGTTTACGACAGGGAAATTCATTTTTAGCCCTTCGGATATTATTCAAGAGAATTCGACACCTTTGGTTGAAGAGCACACCAATAGTGAAAATAACGATAGTACTTCTCAGAAATCCACAATAGATTCCACTATGGATTTCAATACAAGTACCCAAAATACTGTCACTGAAAACAACCAAAGTGAAGACGCTTTAAATGGTTCGAAAAACGAATTACTTCAACCAAACAAAACCTCTTCAAATTCAAATAATTCCTCTACGGTTGCAATTTCTTCCGAAGAAAACACCTCATACACACAAAACAATACGCCTAAAAAAGAGGCTCAAAAACAAAAAGATGCTCTTTTACCTAATAGCAATCGAGCCGTAACCCACAGCGCTCCAAATCTACCTGAATCCAACTCCAAGAGCTCAAAAATCTCAGATAAGAGTACTCAAATCAATACCTTACTGAAAGACGAACAAATAAGGGTTGCCGAAACAACAACCAAGCTCCCTACTTCTAATGATAACACCAAAACTTCTCAAGATGTCTTAGATGAAGCCAACGAGGATTCGGAAGAAGTAGCACAAACAACCGAAAAAGAAGACACCACAATAGAAGAGGCTATTGCAGAAGCCAATGAACAGACCAATGAAAAGGAAAAAGAAGAGAAACTAAGCAGGTGGAACATTTCTCCAAATGTGGCACCTGTTTATTTCAACACATTAGGCAAAGGATCTCCAATAGACGAACAGTTTGTTAACAATTCCAAAAGTGGTGAAATCAATACAAGTTATGGGGTAAGTGGAAGCTATGCCTTTAACGATAAAATAAAAGTACGCGTTGGCGTAAACAAAGTAGACCTTGGATACAGTACCAAAAATGTGATTGCCTACAACAGTGCTAATAACAATAATTCGCAAATCCAAAATTTACGAATGAGCAACAGCGCTGCCAACAATTCCGTTATGAGCACTCAAAACATTAACAGTAGCTCCCCTGAGGTTATGAACCTAAAAACTTACGGAGCATTGGAACAACAATTTGGTTTTATAGAAGTTCCTGTAGAATTGGAATACGCTCTGGTGAGCAAAAAACTGGGCCTTAACCTTATTGGAGGCTTTAGTACCCTTTTTACCAATCACAATGATGTATATGCTACTGGCGATGGCTATAGAATCCATATTGGAGAAGCCACAAACATCAACGACATGAGTTATAGTGCCAATTTTGGATTAGGAATGAATTACAATGTATCGCGAAAAATAAAAGTAAACCTTGAACCTATGTTCAAGTACCAGCTCAATACCTTCAATAATACCTCTGGCGATTTTCAGCCATACTTTATTGGCGTGTATACCGGGTTGAGTTATAAATTTTAGTTTTTAGTTGGTTAGATGAATTATTGCTTAAATCCGCAGTAATTACTGAAAGCTGCCCTCTGCCAAGGGTAGCTTTTATGTGTTATGGAATTCGGTTAATTGTTTTAGAATAACCGCCTTAGTTTCTGCATTTAAGGTTTTAGTATCGGCAATGGTCAAACCATCGGTTGGGATAAACTTATGCACTTTCGCTCTCATTCTCCCTGGACTGCCACTAAAAAAAGTATAGGAAAATCGCTTTTTGTTATCGGCAAAGGTCAAAGGTACCACAGGAATTTGATGGTTGATAGCCAATCGGAAGGCTCCGTCCTTAAATTCATCCAACACAATGGACTCATCTGGCACGCCACCTTCAGGAAAGATACAGATGCTCAAGCCCTGCTTCAAACGTTTTTGAGCCCTTAAAAACACCGCTTTTCTGCTCTTTTCCGAACTGCGATCTACCAAAATACAAGTCCGCTTATAGAAAAACCCAAACAACGGGATTTTGGCCAATTCCTGTTTCCCTACAAATACAAACGGATTCTTAACACTTAATAGCATCAACATAATATCCGTCATCGACGTATGGTTAGCCACAAACATATAGCTCTCGCTCCTTTCGGGTACTGCTTCGCGTTCAATTTTCACCCTAAAGCCCATCCCAATTAAAATGAACCTAGCCCATATTCGCGCCAGCCTAAAGAAAAAAGGATACCAGCTTTCCTTAAGAATGGAAATGATTAAAAATGGAAATAAAACTATAATAGGAACCGCAACCAAAATATAAAACCAAATGCGGTATAACAGCCAAAATATATATTTGAATATCTTCATTGCGACCAAAACTAGTCAAATTTATTGAGCTATTGTAGTAAATTACCACGGAGCAAACCCGCGAGGTCTTAAAATGAACAATTTTTTAATTTGGAAGGAAGCCTCGGAGCATTTAAATCTCGATTATCGCGCAAAAAAAGTACCTTTGTCCTTCAAAATAGAAAAGTCGAATTTTAAATAATTTTTATTTAAGGGAAACTACACATGGCAAGAATACTTACAGGAATACAGAGTACAGGAACACCACATTTAGGGAATATTTTGGGCGCCATTTTACCGGCCATTGAGATGTCTAAAAATGAAGCAAACGATTCGTTTTTGTTTATCGCCAACCTTCACACCTTAACACAGATTAAAGATGCTGAAGAGTTGCGATACAATACCTATTCTGTAGCTGCCACTTGGCTGGCCTTTGGCTTGGACATTGAAAAAACGGTGTTTTACCGACAAAGCGATATCCCACAAACTACTGAATTGTCATGGTACCTAAGCTGCTTTTTCCCATACCAACGTCTTACCTTGGCGCATAGTTTTAAGGACAAAGCAGACCGTTTGGAGGATGTCAATGCAGGTTTATTTACATATCCTATGTTAATGGCTGCTGACATTTTGTTGTATGATGCAGAAATTATTCCCGTAGGAAAAGACCAATTGCAACATATTGAAATGACAAGAGATGTCGCTTCCCGTTTTCATGCAAAAATGGGAGATGTTTTTGTGTTACCGGAAGGAAAAATTCAGGAGAACACGATGCTTATTCCAGGGACTGATGGAGAGAAAATGAGCAAGTCCCGCAACAACTTTATCAATATTTTTGAAACGGATAAAAAGCTTCGTAAGCAAATTATGGGAATCAAAACCGATAGCACCCCATTGGAAGAGCCTAAGGATTGGTCCACTTGTAACTGTTTCGCCATTTATAGTCTGTTGGCAGATGACGCTCAAATAGCAATCATGAAAGCCAACTATGAAAACGGCAATTATGGCTACGGACATGCCAAACAAGCCCTATTTGAACTGATTGTTGAAAGATTTGCAGAACCAAGAGAAAAGTATCAGTACTACATGAACAACTTGGAAGAACTTGATAAAGCATTGGCGCTAGGTGCCGAAAAAGCAAGATTGGTAGCCAATGATGTCTTAAAACGCGTAAGAGAAAAAGCTGGATATTAATTCCAAAAACCCTTATAAATAAAAAGCCTCCATTTAAAATGGAGGCTTTTTTTATACACCCAATTTATTTTAATGACTAAATTCAAACCACCTCAAACAATTTCCCAGGAAGCGGCCTCACCACACCTTTCAATTCCATATTTAAAAGGATGCCTGCGATTTTGAAGATCGGAAGCTGGCAAGCCAAAGCAATGCTATCCAATAACTGCTTGTCGTGCTCCCTCAAATAGTTATACACTTTTTTTTCATCGGAATCCAATTCCACAAACAACTGCTTTTGAACAGCTGCAGGTTGCTGATTCATGGACCAGTTTAGAATATATGGCACGTCCATAGGGGTAGACAGTAAATGCGCCTTTTGCTGCTTGATAAGATTGTTGCAGCCCACACTCTGTAGATCCGTTGAGCGCCCAGGCACCGCAAAGACCTCCCGGTTATAGGAATTGGCAATATCGGCGGTTACCAAACTACCTCCCTTTTCAGCCGACTCGATGACAATGGTTGCCTCGCTTAACCCTGCAATAACTCTGTTGCGTTTTAAAAAATTATTTCTATCAAAAGCATCGGTGCTCCAAAAATCGGTGAAGAACCCACCATTGCTCTCCACACTTGCCATATAGCGTTTATGGGTTTTAGGATATATTTGATTGAGTCCATGAGCCAAACAACCAATAGTTTGTAAATTGTTTTCAATAGCAGCCTTTTGGGCGGTAATATCGGTTCCGTAGGCAAAGCCAGAAACAATTACGGGATTGAAGATTGACAGTTCTTCCACCAAGCGTTCGCAGAAAGCAATACCATGGCTTGTAATCTTTCTTGCCCCTACAATACTAACGATATGCCGATCCTTCAAATCGATATTCCCAACCTGAAACAAAAGCACCGGCCCGTCTATACAATGCTTCAATTTTTCGGGATAGCCGTCGTTCATAAAATACAAACAAGCAATTCCATTATCTTTGATAAATTGCATTTCCGTCTCGGCTTCCTTTATATATTTTGGATTCTTAAATTCGTCTATGGTCAATTTTCCAACGCCATCAATCAGGAGCAGTTTTTCGGGTTTCTCCTTGAGCACCATTTCGGCAGTTCCGCAGTGCTGAATAAATTTTTTCGCCGTGATATCCCCTATTTTCGGAATATGCTGCAAGGCCAAAGTATAGAGCAATTGGTCGTCTGTCATGCTATAATTTCCTGATTGTAAACTTAAAGAACGGCATTTTTAGGCTGTTAATAAATACTTAAAGCCATTTTTTATTCGTCTTAAAAAATTTATAACTTTGTTTTTATGCATATAGAAACCTACATAAGCGATTTACTTTACAGGTATGACTGCGTGATCATCCCTGAATTTGGAGCCTTTTTAACAAACCGCGTTTCTGCCAAGATCGATGCAGATACCAATGCGTTTTTCCCTCCTAAAAAAGTATTGTCTTTCAACGAGCAATTGCAAAGCAACGATGGTTTGCTTGCCAATTACATCTCGGAGGTTGAAAAAATCCCTTATGAAGTTGCGGCTCAAAAATTGAGTAAACATGTAAAATCCATCAAATCCTACTTGGTACAAGGTGAAACTTTAACCTTCCATAACATTGGGGATTTGGTGTTGAATTCTGAAGGTAAAATTGTTTTCGATCCTTCCTTCCATGTAAACTATTTAACAGATGCCTTTGGCTTGTCTCAATTCAATTCTACTAGTATTACTAGAGAAGTATACAAAGAAGAGGTTGAAGCCATTGAAAAAGTCATTCCTATTGCTGTCACTCCTGAAACGCGTAAGGCAAGACCTTATTTGCGTTATGCCGCAGTGGCACTTATCGCCCTTACAGCGGGGAGTTTTGCCATATCCAATTATTATATGAAAGATGTGGAAGCCCACAACCAATTGGCCCAAGAACAAGCCAATGAGCAATTGGATCATAAAGTTCAGGAAGCTACGTTTGTAATTGATAACCCACTTCCTTCTGTAACCTTAAATGTTGCCAAGCAATCTGGGAATTACCATATTGTAGCAGGAGCTTTTAGAGTTGAAGCTAACTCCGACAAGAAAGTAGAGCAACTGCAAAACTTGGGCTACAATGCTCGCAAAATTGGCGTTAACAAATATGGATTGCATGAAGTAGTGTATTCTAGCTACAACAACCGTTTGGAAGCCTTACAAATGTTACAAAAAATTAAGAGCGAACACAGTCAAGATGCTTGGTTGCTGGTAAAACAATTAGACTAATTTCCTAGTTTCATTAATTCCATTTCGATTTTAAATAAATACTTCTGAGTTTCAGAGCACATGGATGTGCGTATTGCTTTGTGGATAATTCATCCAAATTTTGGGTGATTGCCCAAAATCGCTTTACCTTTGCACCACTGTAAACAAAACCCATGGAAGCAAAAACACCGAGCTCTACAAGAACCATCATGACCGACCTGGTTTTACCCAGTGAAACCAACCCTTTAAACAATCTTTTTGGAGGTGAACTATTGGCCCGAATGGACCGTGCCGCCAGTATTTCTGCCAGGCGTCATTCCAGAAGAATTGTGGTAACAGCTTCGGTAAACCATGTCGCATTCAACAGAGCTATTCCCCTTGGAAGTGTTGTAACCGTAGAGGCCAATGTTTCCAGAGCATTTAAAAGCTCTATGGAAGTGTTTATAGACGTTTGGATTGAGGACCGCGAATCTGGTGAGCGCACTAAGGCCAATGAAGCCATTTACACCTTTGTAGCTGTCGACGAAACGGGAAGACCCGTAAAAGTACCTCAGGTAACCCCAGAAACCGATCTTGAAAAAGAACGTTATGCCGCTGCTCTTCGTAGAAAGCAACTAAGCTTGGTTCTTGCCAAAAAGATGAAACCAAAGGACGCTACAGAACTTAAAGCGCTTTTTGAGGAATAAATTCCTTCTAGAATATACACTTTTTCATTTCGGTCACAATACTTCTATTGCTTACCTCGCTCTCCATTTCCATTTTTAAAACCGGAATCACCTCATTGTGCACCCTTGTTTCGCCTAGCTAAAGGATTTTGCAGAAGCAAATTAAGGCAACAATATGAGCCCTTTACAGTTTATCGATAAAACTTGTTGGAATACAGATATTTCTACATCCTGTAAGGTATTTTTTATATGTTTGATCAACTTCTAAAAAACTATACCAACATGAAACAAAACACTTTACTCTATTGTTCTTTATTGCTGGTTCTCTCCAGTTGCGGAAAAAAAACCTTCGAACCTTTTTACAGTACCAAACCGCAATTAGAACACATCCCGAGTTACAATAATGCAGAGGTCAACCAAGTTCCAGACACTAAAGAGCTTGTTCTAAATGTTGATCTTAAAAAAGAATATCCAGTAAAATCGGAAGATTACTATAATAACCCTGGAGCCAAAAAGAATAAAAATGGTAAGGCTCCTTCAGTAATCATTGCTGTCCCTCAAACCAATGATCAGCAAGATACCTCAATGGCCGACAACAACACCAACGATTTTAAAACTGACGGTTACTACAATCAAGCTGAGCGTGCCATCGAGCAGGCATTGCTCCGTGTAGGCTTTAACGTTTTGGACCGTTCCAAATTTGAGGCCAAATTAAGAGACTTAAGAGACCGCGCCAACGAACGCCCTTGGTGGTATGCCAATTGGTCGGAACAACTTCTTGAGAACGGCGAATATGACGCCGTAAAGCAACAATACAAAAAGCAACTTAATGAAGGTAAAATTTCGCCACAACAATACACAGAAGTCATTAACGAAATAGACAAGATTAGTCAACGTGGATTGCCTGGTAAAAACCGTGAAAAGGACAACCAGGAAATGACGGATATTGCCGAGGTTATCAGAGCAGCTCAAAATGGCGCTGACCAAGCCGATTATCTCTTCCAGATCAATTTGACTTTTGAGCCTAAAAACAAATCGCTTTCCCTAAAGGATTATGAAAGTGTACAGGAATTTGTAAACCAACATTCAGGGCTTACTTATGGAAGCATTCCTAAGCAATTACCAGAAACGGTTTCCCTTAAATGGATGAAAGTACTCTTTAATGCCAAACTAATTGACATTAACACAGGAAGTATTGTATGGTTAGGAACTTATGAAATTGAATCCTCTGCTGCCGATGGGCTACAGCTATCCTTCGACATTAAAAAGTCTGTGAAAAACGAACAGGACATTGAAGGTGTATTCAATAGTTACAACACCAAATTATACAGTCTTAACTACGACCTTACCAACCTGGAAGCAGATTTGGATACTTACTACAATTTGGCAATGAAGAAAACCAAACTTGGCAACAAACGTGAGCTAGAAAACTACACCAACAACTTAAAACGCAATATTGCTACAGCAGAGGCTTCGTATGCTGCTAAATTGAACGAATACAAAACCCTAATCAACAACCCTCCTAGTATTGGTGCCAGCGATTGGGAATATGTATACAAAATTAGCCAACCAGAATTGACACCAAACTTTCAAAATGGTCAAGAGTTACTTAAACACCGTAAAGAATTATTGAGAATTGTTACTCTAGACCTTATCAATACCATTAAAATATTGGAGGATTATTAATCCTTTTTCATCATAAAAAAAGCCCTGTTTTAGATTAAAAACAGGGCTTTTTGTTTATTAGAAATTAGATCTCATTTTTCTTCTACAACTTATTGATCCAATAAGCAGGATTTTGCAATTTAGAATCCTTATACACCCTAAAATACAGTAATGTTTCCCCTGAAGACTTGTTTGTAAAAACCTCCCCTAGTTCCTGTTTGGTTGTAACCTTATCTCCCTTCTTCACCTTGATTTTGGAAAGGTTTTTATATACCGTCATGTAATTTCCATGTCTTAGTATTATTACGGGATTTGCATTAGGAATTTCGATGATTTGCGATACTTCCCCTTCAAACACCGCCCTAGCTTTAGCACCTTTTTCCGTAGCAATCCTAACTCCTTTACTGTTCACAGTAACGGTCTTGTCTATCGCAGAAGGTTGTTTACCAAAACGCATTTTTACAACACCGCGCTCCACTGGCCAAGGTAATTTCCCTTTATTAGCTTCAAAACTAGCCGCTAATGCTTTTGCTTCTGGAGTCAAGGCAAATGAAGAGGAGCTTTTGGATTTTCCTGCCTTTTTGTTGGATGCTGCAATAGCTTCCTTAATCAATCGATCAATCTCTTTATCAATTCTGTCGGATTCCTTCTGTTTTTGCTTTAATTGGGCATTATACTTGCTCATATTGTTGCGGATGGAAGCCATTAAGGTTTCATGCTCCTTAAGCTCTGTTTCGAGTTCCCTTTTGGCAATCCTATTTTCCTCTACCAATTTCTGCTTCTCATCTTTCTGTTTCAGCAACGCTGTATTCAGCTCTTGAAGCTTAAAGGTTTTCGCCTTGATTTCTTCTCCTTGCTGCCTTTGATAATCGGTGTATTGCTTTATGTATTGCAAACGTTTGTACGCCTGTTTGAAATTCGTCGAGGACATCAAAAACATTATACGGCTCAATTGGGATTTATTTTTGTAAGACTTTACAATCATGGCTGCATATTGCTCTTTGAGCTCTTTCAGCTGCTCCCTTAAATCAGAAATTTGTTTTTGGTTGTTATTGATATCCCGTGTCAATAAATTGGCTTGATCATTAGTGACCTTGATGAGATTTTTGCGAACACTAACCTTGTAGTTTAAATCCTCGACCAAGGTAATAACATTCTTTTCTTTCTTTTTATTGGCAAACAACAGGCTGTTCAGCTGTTCCATTTCCTTTTTGAGCTGCAGGCGCCTCGCCTCCAATTGTTTTTGTTTATCGCTTTGGGCTTGGGCAAACACCGTGCCCATAAATACACAAAGAATAAAAATTAGGTAGGTTGGTTTAGTTTGCCTCATTAATCACAATCTCTTTAAATCCGGTAGGTATCTTAAATGGAAATCGAAGCTCTTCGTTAAAGGAAACCGATTTATATTCCAAATCTATGGTAACTTCATCATTTTCTTCTACGGCATTGATGTGTATCTTTTCGGGTACAATTTGTTTAGATACTTCCTGATAGGCTTGATAATCTATTTGTAGCATTCTCCTAGTCATAGGCTGATACAACTGCTGGGAATCCATTTTGAAATGACCAGGATTCAACAAATAAAACAGTTCAAAAATAGCACTCTGCTCTTCTGGTTGCAGTACATAGGAATTTTCATGTGTTGAGGCTACATATTTATTGGTTTTATAACCAAAGATAGGCTCTGCCAACAGAAGGTTCTGCACTTTTTGAAAATCGAGTTCAATGCCCAGCAAGTCACTTAACAAACGATAATCACCTTCGAAGAATTGATTATTGATTTTATCGTAATACTTTACCTCATTAGGCGTAATCATAGCCCTTGCAAGTCCCAAAGTGGCATTGATCCAGATAACCTTATCCTTCTCCATCCGGAGATTCACACCATAAGATTGTGTTGTTGTTCCCTCTATATAGTCTATTTTCACCTTGGATTGAAAGGTCTTGAATTTTAATTCCTGCTTTGAGTTTTCCTTTATCAGCTGTTTGGCCGTAACCTCTTTATTCAATTCTCCAGTGCTACTAACCTTTAAAGCCGATTTACAGCCTAGCGCAAGACTTAACAGAAGAGTTAACACAAGAGGTTTTATAACTTTTATCATAGTTCGCATTTAGTGGGCATTTAATTTTGCCCTTTTTTTAGGGCTTCCGCTTTTTGAGCAAAAGTTTGAGCCTTTTGGGTATTCCCTTGTTGTCTATAAGCAACACTCAACTGAGCATAGAAATCAGACTCCATCTTTGGGTCTTCAATCACATAATCCAAGCCCGCTTCCAAGATTTCTATAGCCTGTTTAGAATACTTCAAATTGTTATTGGCAACCCCATTGATGAGATAAAAAATAGGTTGGGCCGGATATAACTCCAAAGCCTCGTTACTTTTAATGATCGCCTTTTCATTTTGGTTCAAATCCAACTGCAACAAGAGCACATCCTTAAGAAGCTTATAGTCGTTAGGCTCCTCCTTCAGTGCCTCTTCATAATAGGTCAAAGCTTTGGCCTTATCTTCTGTTTTAAGATAATACTGTCCCAATTCTTTAAGGGTCTTGGTGCTTTTATCATTATCGATTAAAGTTACCACCTCCAACAGCTCTCCTTCATATTCTGGATGCGTTCCAACAAAGCCCACAAAATCATTTAAAACCTTAGCCTTGGCATCGGCGTTTATAGAGGAACTCGTTAAAACTATTTTCATTGAATTCACAGCATTGTCCACATCATTGTCATCCAAATAGAACTTATAAAGTGCCAAGTGTACCAATTGGGAATTTGGATTCACTTCCAAGAGTTTTTTGGCCGTTTTAAAAGCCTTTTCTTTCTCACCGTTCTCGCTATAACGATACACCAATTTTAGGTAATTGTTCTCGTCTTCAGGATTCAATTCCAAACGTTCCTCAAGGTTCTCAATGCGCTCGTCGTCATCACCAGTGATGTTATAGATTTCATTACGCATATAATCCCTATCGGCACTCACGCCATACTTTTCATCCAACTCATCGAGTAGCTGTAAAGCATTTTTATACTTCTTGGCCTTTATGTAAAGCCCCACAAGGTCATCGCTATAAGTGGGGTGATATTTCACCAATTGCTTGACGGTTTTAATTGCCTTGTCCACTTCATTCTGCTGAATGTACACATCGTACAACTCATCTAAATACCATTCATTGTCAGGTTCCTTGGACACCGCTTTTTTAAGCGCATCCTCGGCGGCTCCAAAGTTTTTGAGCTTGTTGTAGTTCTTACCCAATTCAAAGTAGAGCACAGCATCGGAATCGTCTATTTTTAGGCATTGCTGCAATGCCTCAACCGAGCGTTGGTAATTTTCAATTCCTTTTTGTTTTAAAGCTTCAAAAAAGTACTCTTGGTAGGCATCCTCTACATTGCCCAAATCATCGTCTGGACGTTTGTTAAAATCTACTTGGGCATACGTCTCTTGAGGAATGCATAGCGCCATTCCAAAAACAAGTAAGCAACCGTAGATTTTAATTTTCATAACAAATACTGTTTACAATTTGGGTATACTTTCATGACTATTCCAATACTGAATAGTCGCCAATGCTAATTGCCTTGAAATTGCCATCGTATACAACATGATTTCCTATCATGGCTTGGTCTAAGGTAGCATTTTTAATGATTGATGCATTCTGAATTAAACTATTTTTAACGCTTACATTCTCAAGCACACAATCATTTCCAATAGAAACGTATGGCCCAACGGTTGTATTGTTAAGCACCACATTTTCTCCTATAAAACAAGGTTCGATTATGGTTGAATTTTTATTGATCACAGAATCGGATACCAATTGCTCCTCCACATCCTTGGCCAAGAACCCCAACATTTTACCATTGGTCTCTACAGTTACGGCCTTGTTTCCACAATCCATCCACTCGTCTACCGTTCCAGTTTTGAATATCTTGCCATCGACCATCATACGCTTGATACCATCATTGATTTGGTACTCGCCTCCATTCATGATATTTTCATCCAATACTTCCTGCAGCTTCTGTTTTAACACAGCCACATCCTTAAAGTAATAAATACCAATTACGGCTTGATCGCTTACAAAAGTTTTCGGCTTTTCAACCAACTCTACAATTTCTTCCTTGTCATTAAGGTTTACTACGCCATACGCTTCTGGATTCTCCACCTTTTTGGTCCAGATTACAGCATCCGCTTCTGGGTCTAAATTGAAATTGGCGCGAATCAAAGTATCGGCATAGGCAATCACGGCCGGCCCCGAAAGTGAAGGTTCGGCACTCATGATGGCATGGCCAGTTCCTAAAGGCTGATCCTGTCTGTAAATAGACGCTTTAGCCCCAAGGCCCTCAGCCAATTTAGTCAAGCTTTCAACAACATCATCCCCAAAAAAGGCTGGGTCTCCCAATACAAAGGCAATCTCTTCAATTGGTTCTCCCAATACTTTGGCAATGTCCTTAACCAAGCGATGTACAATAGGCTGTCCCGCTACAGGTATCAAAGGTTTTGGAACGGTTAATGTATGAGGTCTTAATCGGGAGCCGCGTCCCGCCATTGGTACAATAATTTTCATATGCATTGCCCGTCTAAGCGGGGATTTTTTTATTAATTTTTATTTGGTTCCGGTACTTCCAAAACCACCTTCTCCACGAGCTGTTTCAGAAAGCGTCTCTACTTGAATCCATTCGGCGCGTTCGTGTTTTGCAATCACCATCTGGGCGATGCGCTCACCATTTTCTATGGTAAACTCTTCATTGGAAAGATTCACCAAAATCACTCCCACTTCACCTCTATAATCGGCATCTACGGTTCCAGGTGCATTCAATACAGTAATTCCTTTTTTGGCCGCCAAACCACTTCTTGGTCTTACTTGAGCTTCATAACCAATCGGCAACTCTATAAACAAACCGGTTCCAACAATGGTACGCTCCAAAGGTTTTAAAGTCCTTGGCTCTGATAAATTGGCTCTCAAATCCATTCCTGCCGAGGCTATGGTTTCGTAGCTTGGCAAGTCATGGCTGGATTTATTGATGATTTTAATAGTCATAATTACAATATATACGTTGGGATGCCGCCACTAGCTCAGCATCTCATTTATTTTTTAAGAAATTGTTTGATTTGATTTTTTTCGGATATAACCACAATGCCCAAAAATACAATTAACAGAGCAATTCCAACAAAATAATTCCCTCTAAATCGGTAGAAGGACACAAATGCAAACAGAATAGACACCGACATATACAGCCCAATTTTTTTGAGATTGTACGGAATTGGATAGTACTTTCTTCCGAAGGCATAGGACAAGAGCATCATTACGGCATAAGCAGATAAGGTTGCAATTGCAGAACCTTTATAACTCATACTCGGAATTAGAGCAAAGTTCAATACTAAGGTAATGACAGCCCCTATAATGGACACATAAGCGCCGAATTTGGTCCTATCGGTTATTTTGTACCAAACCGATAGGTTATGGTAAATCCCCAAACAGAAATTGGCCAACAAAATGATTGGTACAATCCACATGGCCTCCCAATAATCTTCACTTCTGATGACAATGACTTTCAGTACATCGGCAAAAACCACAACACCCAACAGAATTACAGATCCAAAAGCAACGAAAAACTCCAATATCAAAGCGTAGTTCTTTTGTGGGTTTTCGGTTTTGGCATGGCTGAAAAAGAAGGGTTCAATTCCCAATCGGTAAGCCGTTGCAAAAAGGGTCATGAACAAGGCCAATTTATAACACGCCGAATACATTCCAATATCCGTTTCGGCAACGTTACTTGGCAACAGTTTGTCCAATAAAATACGGTCGAAGGTTTCGTTAATGGAAAATGCAATTCCGGCAACAAGGACAGGAAAAGCATATTTCAGCATTTGCTTTAACAAGCCTTTGTTGAAGTTGAATTTTACACGAAAGTAAAACGGCAGCATAAACAACAAGGTCACCCCACTGGCGATTAAATTGGCCGTAAATATATAGTTGATTTCAAAATTGGGTTTGTAAATGCCCTCAAACATCGAACCTTGTACAGCCAACTCTTTCAAACCTAAAAGGAAAAACACATTCAACCCCAAATTAATGGCTACATTCAAAATTTTAATTATCGCGTAGCGCATAGGTTTTTGGTTGGCCCTTAACCATGCAAATGGAATAATGACCAAGGCATCCAAAAGCAAAATCCAAATCACCAAATTAATGTAGGTGACATCAATGTCTATCAAACTGGCGATTTGATTTTGAAACAACATGGCCAGAGCAAAAAACATAAAAGAAGATATCACTAAAGCAATGCTCGAGGTTCCTGTTACCGTTTCCCGGTCTTCTTCTTTGTTGAAAAACCTGAAAAAAGCGGTTTCCATACCATAGGCCAAAATAACATTGAAGAGTACAAAATAGGAAAAGATGATGTTTACTTTACCGTACTCTGCCACCGAGGATAATACCCCCTCACTTGTATATAAAGGAACTAAGATGAAGCTTAACATTCGAGGCAAAACCGTCGCAATGCCATAGACAAATGTTTGTTTAAAAAGTGATTTAAGTCCGCTCAAGGGTTAGATTTTGTTCGGCTAAATATACAGTTTTCATGGTGGATATACAATGTGCATAAATCCCGCTAAAAAGACTCACATTCTATATTTAATAGCTCTTTAAGTACTCCGTGAATTCCACAAGGTCCGTTTTAACATGATACAGTGACTTTCGCTTTCTTATAGCAATAACCACCTCGTAATCCTTTAGTTGAAATGGATTGGAATAATTGGTATCGGCCTGCAACCTATTTTCTTCAATATCCAAAGAAATAACGGTCCTTAAAAGTTCATCTGGATAACTTGTCTGATGAGAACCTAGTTGAGCACTCACAGGTCCCCTAGCTTGCGCCACAGAATCCAAGGATCTCTTAACTTCTTCACTAAACACATTGAAATGAATAACTTTTGGTTTAAAGACACCTGTACTTAGGTACAAAGAATCGACTTCCAAATTGTCTTCATCATTAAGTACAATCTCCACATTATAAGAATCATCATTCTGAATAAATGTTGCCCTAATGATTTCAATAGGCGATTTTTTGCTAACCTCATAGGAGGTAGTTTTACTACCTGAGCATCCTAAGAAAACTATTACCAATAAGGCAAAAACGTTACGGATTAACATATTCTATACAATTAACCTAGTTTATAATCAACTCAAAAATGGAATCATGTTTCACTTCTACAGTACCCTCATGAAACCTTCCTTCATATGTACTATAGAACTTTAGTGTATTATCAAAAATGGAATCTTGGTATTCCACAGAGAAATATAGATAATAATTGGTATCGGCAATTTCAGAATCCTTCATAGACATACCCGCATATGGTTTTGCTGTACTGAAATAATAATGTTGTTTTACCGAATTTATACTATCTAACCTAAGCATTTGCCCCTTAAAATAGATGCTATCCAGATGATCGTATTGTTTACGAAATCGAAGCTTCATATGATAATCATTTCCAACAATATTATACCTTGCAGAAAAAAGTTTTAAGGATTCCCTTTGAACAGGTTTATCAAGTTTAGAAGATGGCCTTGAGCCAGAACAGGCGATAGCAAAAAAAGACAAAATGAGAAGATAGGTTGGTAGTTTCATAAAGTAAATATAGCGCAAAAAACAAAAGCCCCACAAACGTGAGGCTTTTACTAAAATATATATTAAAAACTACTTTGCTTAGTTGTTCAAAGCTTCTGCTCCACCAACAATTTCCAAAATTTCGTTGGTAATAGCTGCTTGACGTGCTTTGTTATAAGTCAATTTCAATTGGTCTCTTAACTCAGTAGCGTTATCGGTAGCCTTGTGCATTGCGGTCATACGTGCACCGTGCTCGCTGGCAAATGAATCTCTAACAGCTTTGTAAAGCTGTGTTTTCAAAGATTTAGGAATCAATTGCTCCACGATTTCAACTTTTGAAGGCTCGAAAATGTAATCCAAATTGGCGTTTGCCTCTGTAGTTTCGATAGGTACAATTGGTAAAAATTGTTCTGTAGTTACAATTTGCGTTGCGGCATTTTTAAAACTATTATAAACAACTTCAATTTTATCGTACTCTCCAGCCACAAACTTATCCATTAATGTTTGCGCAATCTGGGCAATATTTTCGAATGTTAAATCATCAAAAACATCACTTTCATTGGCAATTATCTTATTGGTCTTTTTAAATGCATCATTCGCCTTTTTACCAATGGCCAAATAAGACACCTCTTTGCCAGCATATTTCTCTGCCGCCAAACCATTCACCGCCTTAATGATGTTTGAATTGAATGCACCACACAAACCTCTGTTGGATGTAACCACAACGATAAGTACTTTGTTTACCTCACGTTGTTCTGAAAATTTACTTCCTGAATCTGCATCCAAAGTGGCACTTAAGCTTTGTAAAAGCTCCGTCAATTTGTCTGCATAAGGGCGCATAGCCGTAATTGCATCCTGTGCCTTTTTCAACTTTGCAGCAGATACCATTTTCATGGCACTGGTAATCTGCATCGTTGAAGACACCGATGATATTCTGTTACGTATTTCTTTTAAGTTTGCCATTCTATGCTAGAATAAAGTATGAGTATTGAGTAGTGAAGTCAACCTCACTACTCAATACTAAAATCTAATTATGCTCTAAATTTTGCTGAAAGATCTTTAGCTACAGCCGTCAAAACATCTGTAACTTCGTCTGTCAATTTACCTGCTTTCAAAGTAGCCAATACATCGCTGTGCTTAGCTCTTAAGAACTCAAGGTAATCTCTTTCGAATACCTTAACTTGGTCTACAGGCACGTCTTTCAACAAGTTCTTAGATCCAGCATAGATGATCGCGATTTGATCTTCTACAGTGTAAGGATCGTTTTGTGCTTGCTTCAAGATTTCTACGTTACGCTTACCTTTTTCAATTACGTTTAAAGTAACGGCATCAAGGTCTGATCCAAACTTAGCAAAAGCTTCCAATTCACGGAACTGAGCTTGATCCAATTTAAGAGTACCAGATACCTTCTTCATAGACTTAATCTGAGCGTTACCACCAACACGAGATACAGAGATACCTACGTTAATTGCTGGACGTACCCCAGAGTTGAATAAATCACCATCCAAGAAGATCTGTCCGTCTGTAATAGAGATTACGTTAGTAGGGATATATGCAGAAACGTCTCCCGCTTGAGTTTCAATAATTGGAAGGGCTGTTAAAGATCCTCCTCCTTTTACTACAGATTTCAAGCTCTCTGGAAGGTCGTTCATTTCTTTAGCAATTGCATCGTTGTTGATGATTTTTGCAGAACGCTCCAATAAACGGGAGTGTAAGTAGAATACGTCCCCCGGATACGCCTCACGTCCTGGTGGACGACGTAACAACAATGACACCTCACGGTAAGCTACCGCTTGCTTAGACAAGTCATCAAATACAATTAAAGCAGGACGACCAGTGTCTCTAAAGTACTCACCAATAGCAGCACCTGCCATAGGAGCGTAAACTTGCATTGGAGCAGGATCTGATGCGTTGGCTGCTACGATAGTAGTGTAGGCCAAAGCTCCCTTTTCTTCCAATGTTTTAGCAATATTCGCAACAGTAGAGGCTTTTTGTCCTACCGCTACGTAGATACAGTAAACTGGGTTTCCTGCATCGTAAAATTCTTTTTGATTCAAGATGGCATCAATACAAACGGTAGTTTTACCAGTTTGACGGTCACCAATTACCAACTCACGTTGTCCTCTTCCTACAGGAATCATGGCATCGATAGACTTGATACCAGTTTGCAACGGCTCGGTTACAGGCTCACGGTAAATAACTCCAGGAGCTTTACGCTCTAATGGCATTTGGTAGGTCTCACCAGAGATAGCACCTTTACCATCGATTGGGTTACCCAATGTATCTACAACACGACCAACAATACCTTCACCTACATTGATAGATGCGATACGTCCTGTACGCTTTACAGTAGAACCTTCTTTAATTTCTTTAGAAGGGCCTAACAATACAATACCTACGTTATCTTCTTCAAGGTTCAGTACGATACCTTCCAATCCGCCTTCAAATTCTACCAACTCTCCGTATTGAGCGTTTGAAAGACCGTAAGCACGTACAATACCATCACCCACAGTTAATACTGTTCCTACTTCGTCTAACGAAGCTCCCGCTTCGAAACCTGATAGTTGCTGTTTTAAGATTGCTGATACTTCAGCTGGATTTACTTCTGCCATCTTTATTTATTTGTAAATAGATATAGTATATCTTAATTTAATGTAAATTCTCTTTTTAGTTTGTTCAAGTTGTTGGCAATGCTAGCATTGTACTGCATGTCTCCAACTCGTAATATGAAACCACCAATGATATCTTCATCGATGATGTTTTGAACCTCAACTTCTGTCCCTCCGGTAAGCTCTTTTACTTTAGCCAACACTTGGGCCTTTAAGGCATCGGTTAAAGGCACTGCTGTAGTTACTTTTGCAACTTGAGTCCCTTTTAACGCATCAAACAAATGCGTATATTTTACTGAAACAGCCTCTAAAAGTGCAATCCTTTTATTGGCAATCAACGTCTCTATTAAGTTTGTTGTAATCGCATTAGTGCTTTTGAACACTTCAGACAATACAGCTTTTTTAACAGATGATCTTACCACAGGGCTAAGAAGCATTTCGCTTAAGTCCTTGCTTCCCGCAATAGTAGTAGCAATCAATTTCATGTCGTTGTTTACCGCATCGGCATTGTTGTTATCTGATGCTAAACTTAAAGCTGCCTTGGCGTAACGTACTGCTGCTCTCTCTCCTGCCATTGTAATCTTAGTTTAATGTTGCTTCACCCAACATAGACTCAACCAATTGCAATTGGTTGTCATTGCTAGATAATTCCTTACGCACCACTTTTTCTGCGATTTCAATAGACAAACCAGCTACTTGGTTTTTCAACTCTTCCATAGCGGCTTTCTTTTCGCTTTCAATAGCAGTTTGAGCTTGCTCGATAATTTTTGTTGCTTGCGCTTGAGCCTCGTCTTTGGCATCATTAATCATCTTCGTTTTCATGTCGCGAGCATCTTTCAACATAGCTTCGCGCTCTGCACGAGCTTCGTTAAGGATACGCTCATTGTCAGCCTTAAGGTTTTCCATTTCCTTACGGGCATTGTCTGCTGCAAATAAGGCGTCTTTAATTCCAGTTTCACGCTTTTCAACAGCATCCAAAATTGGTTTCCAAGCAAACTTCTTTAATAAAAACACTAATCCAACAAACAATAACAATTGCCAGAAAAACAGACCTACTGAAAATTCACTAATTAACTTCTCCATTTATATTTATGTTATAATCTAATTCTTTTAATAATTAAACAACAGCTGCAACCAACCGTTACAGCTGTTAGTTTTGTTGTTATGCCGCGAAAAGAGCAGCAAATCCAATACCTTCAATAAGGGCAGCAGCAATAAGCATAGCTGTTTGGATTTTTCCAGAAGCTTCTGGTTGACGAGCGATAGCGTCCATAGCTTGTCCACCGATTCTACCGATACCTAAAGCAGCACCGATAACGATCAATCCAGCTCCTACAATGTTTGGAATAGTCATAGTATATATATTAAATAATTAAACATTCAAATTTTAGTGGTCGTGGTGCTCTTCTACAGCCGAACCGAAATACAATGCTGATAACATTGTAAAGATGTACGCTTGTAATGCTGCTACCAACAACTCCAACAACGACAACACAAATGCCAAACCAAATGACAAGGTGCTACCTACCCAATTTTTGAAGATGAACATCAACCCGATGATACTCATCAATACAATGTGACCAGCAGTAATGTTGGCATACAAACGAATCAACAATGAAAACGGCTTGATGAAAGTTCCCAACAATTCAATTGGCGCTAAAATGATTTTCATTGGCACAGGCACCCCTGGCATCCAGAAAATGTGTTTCCAGTAATTTTTGTTTCCTGAAAAAGTTGTAATTAAATAGGTAATCAAAGCCAAAGCAAAAGTTACCGCAATGTTGTTGGTTACGTTCACCCCAAGTGGCGTTAATCCCAATAAGTTGATGATCCAGATAAAGAAGAAGATGGTCAACAAGTAACTCATGTAACGCTTGTAATGCTTTTTCCCAATGTTAGGAATTGCAATTTCATCTCTTACATATATAATGATAGGCTCTAAGAAACGACCTATTCCTTTTGTCATTTGACCATTTTTGTAAGTCTTTGCCATTCTTCCGAAGACGAAAAACATCAACAACCCAACAAGAAATACAGTAAATACGTTTTTAGTGATAGAGAAATCCAACGGTTTTACATTGGTTGCGTGGTGATGCTCGTCATAAGAAATCGTACCTTCAGCATCTGTCTTGTAAATTTTACCGTGGTATAATTTGTAATACTCACCTCCTACTTCGGCAACAGATTCACCATGGTGCAACTTTGAAGACGAAAACACCTTCAAACCGTTGTCAAATAAAATTACAGGAAGTGGAAACCCAACATATTTGTGCTCTCCAGCGTCATTGGTATAGGAGAACAAACTAAAATCATGAGAGTCCAACAAGTGGTGATCAATATACTCCTTGATCTCCGTTTTTAAATCTTTTCCTTCCTCATGATGTCCTTCTTCTTTAGCAAAAGAAAATGCGGTTACAAAAAAGAACAGTAAACAAATTGTTTTTAACGAAATTACGTTTTGCATATCACTTAATTAATAGTGGCCTAAAAATTGGTGCAAAGGTATGCTTTTCATTCAAAAGCAAAAAACAAAATTTCACAATATTTTTGAATTAATTTGAAGAAGTAAAAAAAGGGGTTAATCCAAATTTTTAAGAAGCTTTAACACACCAAAAGCTTCTGTAACCAAACAAGTTACATAAGGCACGAAAAAAGTGACAAATTCCACTCTGGTAATTTGTCCGTCCACGGAATATTTTGGATAAAAGACAATAAAAAACACGGCAAACTTCAATAAGCTACCTGCCATGAACAAAAACCCCATTTGGTCTTTAAGTTTTTTCCTAAAAAAATAGAGCCCATATAAAATGGCCAGAGCCAAAAGGACATTCACCACATAGGCCAAAACAATATGATTGGCAAAGACCACATAATCCAGTTGCCGCAATAACATGGTATGTATAAAAAAAACAATTGCCGAAGCAATTGTTATTTGTATTGTAGATTTTACCAGAATGTCCTTATTCATTTAATTTATTGATTTGCTTTAGCACGACATACAAAGAAATCCCTACCCCCAACAGTGTTCCAACTATTAAAAACAGTTTTCCTCCGTCGGTGTATTTTGTATCCAGCCATTTGCCCAACATGACAAACAGATAGATAGTAATTCCCATCTGAAAAGCAACCCCGCTTAAAGCTGCAAGGTTCTTAAGCTGATTTTTGGGTTTCTTGGGTGTTTTTTCGTTCTCCATTATTAGAACCTTTCATTGCGCAAGTCGCATTAAACGTAGCACCAGGTTCCACAGCCAACTTACCAACTTCCGCTTCACCTTCTACAACTGCAGACGATTTTAGCGACAAGGTATCAGTCAACACCAATTTACCAGAAAAGCTACCTTCAATATCGGCGTTGGCACTCTTTAAAGTACCATTAACAACACCGGTTCTACCGATAACAATTTTTCCTGGGGTTTTGATATTACCTTCTACTGTACCTTCAATTCTGAAGTCTCCTTCACCAACAACATCACCTGTGATGGTAGTGCCTTTAGCAATGGTGTTTTGCTGTGATATACCTTCTATTGCCATTCTTCCTTTTTTTTGTTCCGAAAAC
Organism: Mangrovimonas sp. TPBH4; assembly: GCF_001280505.1. Classification (GTDB taxonomy): domain Bacteria; phylum Bacteroidota; class Bacteroidia; order Flavobacteriales; family Flavobacteriaceae; genus Mangrovimonas_A. The sequence continues at coordinate 20,930 of NZ_LBIO01000028.1, read as the reverse complement.
ATAGGGTTAAGTTTTTATTGGGATTGTAAATATTCGTTCACATTTTTATGCATCTGCACAATTCCATAATTCGGTGATGAAATCGCGAAATGCTCACGTTTTATTTTGTATTTCTTGCCTTCCAAAATCTCCGCCAAACCAAGCGCACCATCTATACTCTTTAAACCGTGGATTACCACAAATTTGGTGTCCAAAGTATACATGTCTGTTGAAACGGATAAATTTAGATAGTTTACTATTGCAATGGCCTCTTCCAATTTTTTGGCAAATTCCTCCATATCCTCTTGCTCACTCGTTTCAAAAGAATAAATTAAATTGAAGTTATTTGCAGACTCATTTGGCACAAACTGCTTATTGGACAAAACAGGAATCACCTTTTCCATCAATTCCTGGGCACGTTTTCCTTCATCGGAATTTGGATAGTTGAGCGCTGTATAATTCACTCCTTCTTTATAAGCCTCAAAACCGTATAGCCTCCCTTTGGCCGAAGCCTTTAAAATTTCAAACTTAGGCACCATAACATCGCCTTCCAACTCCCGAATATATTCTTCGCAGAGCGCGATAGTCTCCAAATAGTTTTCAGCCTCAAACTCCTTGTAGGTCTTTTTATAAAGATTCTCTGGACTATTTTCATCGCCCGCCAATTCCGATCTTGGATTCAGCAATATCTCGGCATAACGTGAATCTGGATGATTGGCTACAATGTCGTTTTTCATAGCCTCAGCTTCCGAGTTCATACCCAAGTCCAAATAAATTTTGTACAAGTTGTATTTGGACGGCAGAATCAAACGCTCTTCTGGATTGCTCTGTAACAAGCTTTCCAATTTATTTTTAGCCAATTCATTCTCATCAAACTTCTCCTTATAAATAACCCCCAATTGGTAATATGCAAAGTTCCGCTCCTTGATCAAGCTATCAATCACCTTTTGTTCCGTGGGCACCTTAGCCATATAGAATTCTGGATCGTAAAGTTCAGATTCACCTGCGCCTTCTTCCAGAGCCACATCGGCAGCACCACCAACTTTAGTCACCTTATTGGAAGACAACCGCCAATTATCCTGCAACATGCGGTCTCCCCATATTTTTGAAAACTCATTTTTTCCATAGGACACCGTTGTAGGGTTATAAAAATAGAAGGTTTGTTTTTGTCCATTGGCATTGCCTCCCGGAGGCATCAAGGAATTCCTTGACGCTGGATTATTAGGATTATTGGTTGTTGCCAAACCAGCATTATTAACCCGATTGGCAATTTCCTCTTGCTTGGCACGCTCCTCTTCCGCCTTTTTCAAATCTTCTATATAAGCACTGAACACCGCCAAGCGTTCGGCTTCGCTCATATTTACCAAGCTAAGAATACTATCATTTGTTTGGGCAATATCTTCATAAAGAATCACATCATCCAAGTTATCACGCTTGCGTTTGATAGTGCGATACGGTTTGGTTCTTGGCTCCAAATTGATCAAGGTACTATCATAATAGGCCCCAGCATTTTTATACAACGCCATATCAAAGTTCATGTCTCCCAAAATGGAATAATCAAAAGCCCTTAATTGTTTATCCGGCGTATTGGTTCGTAAGGATTTGTTGTAATTGGCAATCGCCATACTATCTTCACCTTTTCCTCTGTGATATTCTCCAATTCGGTAATAGATTTTATCCAAAAACGGACGGTTTTCACGATTCTTTTCCAAGTCGGCCAAATACTCTTCAAACTCAACCACTTTCAAAGAATCCGTTACATTTGAATTCTTGATTTTCTCAAGATGTGCATTGATATAATAAGGTCTTGGAATTTTGCGGTGCATATCGATAATCTTATCGAAAGCCATATTGGCACTATCCACTTCACCTAGCGAATTGTACAGTTGCCCAATAATATAGTTAAAACGCGCCTGTTCTGTATTCTTTTTGGTAACCGCTGCTGCAATTTGCAGTTGGGTTATGGCGCTGTCTGGCGATTTTGTATTGATGTATGCTTGTGCTAAACTCGACGTAGCATCCGCCAGATCCTGATCTTCCAATTCGGTTTGCTCCAAAAGGCGCTTCAGATTTTTAATAGCCAACTCATTATTCTCTAACCTAATGTTGGTCTTTTCCCTCCAAACTTTGGCCGTATTGATTTTGTCACTAGCAGCATGTTTGTAGAGAATATAGTTGAAGGCTTCCAATGCAGGAATAAAACGCTGGTCGTAATAACGTGCCTGACCAAGCAACAAATACGCTTCATCAATTTGAGGATTGTATTCTTTCCCCCGAATGTTCATCCCGTGTTTTTGAATGGCCTTAATTGCTTTTTCTTCAGCTCTTTCAAAACTTGGATTTTTGGAATCCCCAGGCATGATCACCTCACCAAACACCTCCATGCGTTCTACGGGAAGCAAATTCCAATAATCATCGGTATAGGCATCATTGATAGCATCCCGGCCCTGTTCCAAAGCAATCTCCCCATTGTAGAGAATATTGTATTTGGTGCCCATGGCATGAAAGTTTCGGTTCATGAACTTATCCTTCTTACGGGAACATGAGGTTGCAATTACCGAAACACCTAGTAACGCTATTATGATTTTAGAAGTTGTTTTCAACCTTGCCGACATTTGCTTCATAACATAACAGGAATCTAGCCTGCATATTATGTGTTGGCTGTAAAAATAAGCATCTTTTTGAATTATCGAAGTCTCTTTAGGCGAAATCTGACCTCAACTACGGAAAGTCCAAACTTTCCCTACAAGGTGGCCGAACCTGCAAAATATCCTTCCAATTCCTTAAGGGTTGCTGTGTTAGTAGCCATGTCCTTGATCACTTCTCCTTTTTCCAGTACCACAATACGTTCGCACACATCGGTAACATGCATAAGGTCATGACTGGAAATAAGCACTGTGACATCTTTGGTTTCGGCGAGATCTTTTACAATGGCCTTTAATCTAATCTGCGTGGTTGGATCCAAATTGGCAAAGGGCTCATCCAAAATAACCACTTTAGGATCGCCAATTAAAGCGGCTACAATCCCCACTTTCTTTTGGTTTCCTTTACTTAAATCCCTGAGATACTTTTTCTGATTTAAAATTTCGTCATGGAAAAAATCCTCAAACTGCTTCACAAAAGTATCCACATCTGCTTTGTTTTGACCTCTCAATTCACCAATGAAATAGAAATACTCTTCCGGTGTTAAATACCCAATCAAGAAACTTTCGTCAATAAAGGCAGACGTAAAAGGTTTCCAATCCTCACTTTGGCTTACGCGAATATTATTATTCTTGATATAACCCGTCGTTGGCTGAATTAAATCCAACAACAGACTAAAATAGGTGGTTTTACCCGCCCCATTATTTCCTACCAAACCAAAACTTTGGCCTTTGGAAATATTCAGGCTATCAATATTCAATACGGTTTTGTCGCCGTAACATTTTGTAAGTTGTGATGTTTGAATCATAATCCTTTATGTTAACTGTCTTGACTAAAGGCGTCAATCATTTTATACTTCGACTCTAAATATTTTTCAGTAATCAGGCTCATTAATTTCTGGTGGAACACAATTCCTATCAAGCCCAACACAATTAACACCGCACAAGCTATTTCAAAATTGGCTACAGCGTAGACCAGCCCAAAAAGAGCCAAAGGAATTAACATAAGAGGAATTCCAATGATCCACTGCACAGCGCCCGTTCCTTGGTAATTAAATGCCGCCCTTTGGTTTAAATCTATTTTCTTTCGGTTGAAGGAACCACCAAACAAAATGACATGTGTGTTAACCCCTATATTGTAAACTGCAGCCGCAAAATGTGCCAACAAAATCTTCCATCCAAAATATACGTAAGGAATACTCAATACAAACAGCATAATCACACTAGCCGTCATCAACACATATTTAGACCGTAAATATTGTTCGTATTTAATATTTTGAGCCATCAACATTTTGTAATAACCACTATCCCAAGCAGGGATAAACTGTCCAAAATTAATAAGGAAGATTCCCGTCACAAAAATCCCGATAAAGGCATAGAACCAAGGCATATTGGCATAAGTTGGATTGGGGTAGAAAAACAAGCCATACAACAAACCTATTACCAAAATGAATACCGAGGAACGCGGACGTTTATTCCTCCAAATCAACTTTAAATCCATTTGAATGAAGGGGGCGGTATCTCCAAAATGTCTGGTCCAAGCCATCGTTGAAGCCTCCACCTGCTGCACTTTGGTTTTTAAAGAATGATCTAAATACAACTGTGCTTTGAGCAGCTTAAAATTATAAGCATACACCAAAGCCAAAATCAACAGCGGCACTACCAACCAAAGTGGATTAGATCCCACCGCCGTTAAAAATGAAGCCATAAGGCTGCTTATCGATACAATATTGAAATAATTTAGGGCAAACAAGCCTCCTACCAGCACCAATATTGGTAGATATGACAATTCGGTTTCAGAAGAAAGGCTTTCAACGATAAAATTTAAAAAATTCACGATGAGGGTCAAAAGCAATAAAGCAAAGCCCCAAACAATTACCGAACCCAAGTCATGCCCACTTCTTACCAACATAAACCCAAAAGGCACTACAATAAACAAATGCAGAAAATTGAAAAACGACAACGCCGATTTCCCCAACACATAGTTGACTACTTGACGCCGCTTGACAGGCAACAACAATAAGGGTTTCACTGCCATAACCGGCAACTTTTGAAAAAAGAATCGAAGGAACAGATCCATCAAAAACCAATAAAACACAAAATTGTTCACGATTACAAATGGATCCTGATCTGGAAACATTTGTTTTAAGCCTGGATATAATGCCAAGCCTGTAACTAAAAGCCCGAAAACCATCCACAATGCCAAAAGCACCATGAATATTTTAAGCACCATTCCTTTTCCAAAACTCGCCGATCTGAAAAAAGATTTAATTTCTAGGGAAACAAAATGTTTTAGCATCTATTTGATTGGGTTAGCGCTTCATTAGTAACCAATATACCTAAAATGTTACACCAGAGCATATTCCGGGTACATTTTTTTCATGTTTTCTTCCATATGCTTAGGAATATAAAACGCTACCAAATACGCCACCAAACCATAAAACACCAAAAACGAAGAGACAATCCAAAGCACCCATGGATTATCAACATTTAATTCACTGTGATTATTAAAATTAATCAAAAACTGTAAGGGTATTTGAAACATAATACCTCCCGTTCCCAGACCAGTAATAATATCCTCCAACAAATATTGTTTACCACTTATTTTGGAGCGCTTTTTAACCTGTAACCTAAATCGACACATCTGAACCGCAGGTAATAAAAACATTAAACAAACCAAGCCAAAAACTATAATATTGCTAAACGCAGAAAACCTTAACAGCATTTGAAGCATCAGCACCAAAGCAATCGTCATGATGATTTTAGGCAACCTAAAATACTGTTTGAACAGCTTCCATACTTCTTTCCAATAATATTTTGTCAAGGCATTGGTTCGTTGTTCCACCACATCCTGAAAGCCAAAGACTCCAAACTTTTTAAACTCTATGTGCAAAGCATCTTCAAATGTTCTTTGGGGATGTTCTTCCCACTGCGCCTCAATGCCATTAGCCAAATGATCTACCAACTCAGTTTGTATGTCGTAGTGTTCAACAAAGTGCTTCCGTGTGAAAGCGTAAAGCTCTTGGATTCTATCTTCTGTAATGATTGGTTTCATGAAATTGTTTCGTATTTCTTTTTATAAAACTGATAATTCTGGAAGCCCAATTGAAGCAACAAGAAAGGAACTGCAACCCCTAGGGAAATCTTAAATATTGCCATATCACCTTCACAAGCTAAACACCTAGTAAAAGAAAGAAAAAATGGATTTGCAATTTGATAGTAAATTACAATATATAAACCAATTCTTTCCAAATAAGAATAGCGACGTTTATAAACCTTATAATCTATCAAATACAATAATGGCAAAGACACTGTCAAGAAAATGGGAAAATGCCTTAGATAATTTGAACCACTGAACGCCCACATTATTTTAACTAAAAAGTAACTCCCCAAAACAACCAACACCCCTCGCCAAGAACAAATATTTTTCGCAAGTTGCTTCAATAATTTTTTATCAGCACTTCGGTAATATCTCCTACCCTCCTTTATCAAGCTCTTTTTGTTTTCGGCCATATACCATTTAAAAGCGTTGTAAAAATCAATCCCATCTTCAGACATTCTTACCTCTATTTCTGAAGCCACATGGTCCACCATTTCCAACCGGATGTCGGCAAAACGCACATCAGAATTCTTTAAATAGGTGTCTATAAATTGTATTTCTTCTATTGATAAGGTTGGTTTCATGAAATTGCCTGGTATTTGTTTTTGTAAAACTGGAAGTTCTGAAACCCTAATTGAAGTAATAAAACTGGAATCAAAACACTTAGCACAACGAATATATAAGAATAACCTCCCAAAGGCCCGTCAACAAAATAATTAAGTGCAATACCAATATACTGAGGTAAAAATATTAAGTAAAAACCAACGCGTTCCAACGATGAGAATCGAAGACGCGTCTTTCTAGTTAAACCGAAATAAACTGTCATCGCCAATATGCATATCGACACGGGAAACATTAGAACATATTTAGAACTCATAAATTCAAAAAGAATTCCTACCAGCCCCAACACCACAATTACAAGCAACGAGCCTTGCAAGGAATACAGATTCCTCAACATTTGCTTGAACAGTTTTTTCTCCGATTCCATCAAATAATTTCTGTTCTGTTTTAACAGACTCAATTTGTTTTCGGCCATATACCATTTAAAAGCGTTGTAAAAATCAATCCCATCTTCAGACATTCTTACCTCCACCTCTGAAGCCACATGGTCTACCATTTCCATACGGATATCTGCAAAGCGCACATCGGAGGTTTTCAGATAGGTATCAATAAACTGAATCTCTTCTTTAGATAACACTTCCATTACTCCAAACTAAATTTAGGATTTACCAAAGCCTGCATGGTTTTAATGTAGTTTTCCAATTCCGATAATTTATTGGCTGTTTCCTTAGTGCCAGACTCCGTAAGCTTATAGTACTTTCGCATACGGTTGTCCACTTTTGCCACCTCAACATCCAACAAACCATCCGCTTCCAATTTATGAAGCGATGGATACAAAGCTCCTTCGGTAATTTTAAGTTCGCCATTGGTCAACTCCTTCACCTTTTGGGTTATTTCGTAACCATACATCTTATCATTTTCACTCAACAATTTTAAAATGATGGTGGTCAAACTCCCTTTATATAATTTTGAATTGCTCATAACATTTCAAATATATACATAAATTTCTTATGCATAAGTTTTATAGGTATATATTTTTTGTTGAATTACATTTTAAAGTGTAGCGGCTTCACTATTTTTGTAAAAAACAAAATTCATGTCTCAATTTCATAAACTCACCATCAAAGAGGTGCAGCGCGTCACAGACGCCTCGGTAGCCATAAGTTTTATTGTTCCCGAAGACCTAAAAGCAGAATACACCTTTAAAGCAGGACAATACATCACCCTAAAAACCACCATTGACGGAAATGAAATACGACGAGACTATTCCATCTGTTCGTCTCCAAAAAGTGGCGAGCTTAAAGTAGCCGTTAAAGAGGTGGAAGACGGTACGTTTTCTTCTTATGCTAACAAAGAACTAAAAGCTGGAGATGTTTTAGACGTGGCACCTCCAAAAGGACGTTTTGTATTCGAACCGAATGACAAAAAGACCAAAAACATAGCCTTATTTGCTGCAGGAAGTGGGATTACCCCAATCTTGAGTATTGTAAAATGCGCTTTGGAAGAGGAAATCCATAGTGAAATCATTTTGGTTTATGGTAACAAGACCACAAAGGATACTATGTTCCTTGATGAATTATTGGAACTGCAACACCAATACAGCAAACGCTTGTCACTTCAGTTTGTGTTCAGTCAAGCCGATGAGGACGATGCTATTTTTGGACGTATCGAAAAGAGCACCGTAAACTACGTGATGAAAAACAAATACAAGCACGTAGAAGTAGACGCATACTATCTATGTGGGCCAGAAGGCATGATCCACACTGTAAAAGATGTACTTACAGGTCATGACATTGCAGAAGACCGTATTCACTATGAATTATTCAAAGCAGCAAAGCCTACAGAAATTGTGGATACAGCCGTTGCGAGTGGTAAAACACAAATTACAATCGTGGTTGACGAAGAGGAAACCACCTTTGAAATGTCCCAAAAACAGACCATTTTGGAAGCTGCTCTAGATGAAGATGTCGACGCCCCTTATTCCTGTCAAGGAGGTATTTGCAGTAGCTGTTTGGCCCGTATCACTGAAGGCGAAGCTACCATGCGCCAAAATAATATTTTAACCGATAACGAGGTTGCCGAAGGCTTGATATTGACCTGTCAGGCACAGCCAACCACACCTACCATAAAAGTCGATTACGACGATATTTAAAAAATAAAAGCGGTTACTGAGTAACCGCTTTTATTTTATGTATCACTTCTTGAGGCGAAATACTACTGGCCGCCTCTTCATAAGCTTCTGGATATTTGTTCCCATAAACAGATGTTGGGATTAAAGGAAATTGTGATCGGTCTGCCAACAACAGATAGTCTTCTGGTTGATTGAAAGGCGCAAAACCAGCAAAAGGATGGGTCACTCCCCAAATGCTAATTGTTTTCACTCCCAACATGGCTGCCATATGCCCATTCCCAGAGTCCATAGAAACCATTACATCTAAATTGGAAACCACATCCAACTCCTCTTCCAAAGTGAGTTTTCCCGCAATACTTACCACATTTTTATGAGCATCCTGGATACGCTGTAATTGTTCAATCTCCGAAGCACCGCCACCAAATAGTATAACCATATAATCTTTAGACAAGGCTTGAATCACCTCTTCCATCAAATCCAAAGGATACATTTTTCCTTTATGTGCAGCAAAAGGTGCAATCCCAATCCATTTTTGGGTGTCTGCACCCAAGAGTTCCAAAACCTTAGGATTTAAAGGTGTTCTTTCCGGAAAGTTAGGATTGGAAAGCTCCATGGAAAACCCCATGTTTCTAAACACATCAGCATAGCGTTCATGGGTGGTTTTCAATTGTTGAAACACTTCACCACTTACCAAGGCTTTCTTTTCAGAACGTCCTTTATCCAATTGCTTGGTTGGTGTTCCCAAAAGGAAAAATCTCAGAATTTTGGAACGCAGGACATTGTGTAAATCAACAATAGCATCGATGCCCAATTGCTTTAATTCCCTAGACAATCTAAACAGCCCAAAAATTCCTTTATGTCTGCCTTTAACATCTACAGGAAACACCTCAACATTGTCAACACCTCTAAAAAAGGGTGCAAAAAAACCGCGTGTAAGCACAGTAAGTTTTACATCGGGATATTGCTTCACAAAGGCTCTTAACACAGGAACGGTCATCGCTACATCTCCCATGGCCGAAAGACGGATGACCAAAATATGTTTGGGTGCTTTTTTAGACTTCATCTATGTGAACAAACGGAATGTATGAGCTTCTACTTTTGCGAACGCAACACAGGGTTCAACTCATCGTCGTTGTACATCTTCATTTGCTTGTACACTTTCATGTACTTATCGCCTTTGGAAATATCTTCCAATAAAGTATCGATAGCGGTAGAAAGGTCAACACGTTGCTCCAACAAAATGTCCAATTTCTTTTGGCAAGCCTCTCTATGCGCTTCTGTGGCATCTGTTCTTGTAGCCTCCTCGTTCATATGGTAAATCTTAAGAGCCAAAATAGACAGACGGTCAACTCCCCAAGCTGGGCTTTCGGTATTAATAGTCGCATCTGCTTTAGCCGTCACATCCTTGTATTGCTCTAAAAAATAGCTATCGATGTATTCTACCATATCCGTTCTGTCCTGATTGGAAGCATCAATTTGACGTTTCAAGGTCAAAGCTGCCACCGGATCAATTTGTGGATCACGGATAATATCTTCATAGTGCCACTGAACCGTATCAATCCAGCATTTTCTGTATAGCAAATGTTCAATCAAGTTCGTTTCCTGAGCGTACGGATTGCTAAAAGGTTGATCAACTGTATTTATAACGTGATATTTTTCAATTACTTCTTGAAAAATTTTATTGGCTTTGCTTGTAAACATGATCTTAAATTTAGGGCACAAAGTTACGCAATTTTAAGAGAACCCGATTCCAAACACGCTGCAGAAATTCCTACATAAGAGCATTGCATTGTTTTCAACAACTATTTGCTTGGAAATAGCTACATTTACTAGACAAACCTAAATACCTTCCTTATGCAAATTCACGATTTTTCAAAAGAGAATTCCATTTTGAACAGTTTCATTGCCGAAATGAGGAATGTAAACGTTCAAAAAGATCCAATGCGATTTAGACGTAATATTGAACGTACTGGAGAGATTTTGGGATATGAATTGAGCAAAGTTCTGGACTACGAAACCAAAGCCATTACCACCCCTTTGGGAACTTGCCCAAGCAATCTGCTTAGTAATGACATTGTTTTGTGTTCCGTGCTTCGTGCTGGAGTTCCACTACACAATGGCCTTTTAAACTATTTTGACCAATCTGAAAATGCCTTTATTTCTGCTTATAGACATCACAAAGCCCACCCCGAAAGCTTCGAGATTATAGTGGAATATTTGGCATGCCCAGACCTGAATAACAAAACATTGATACTTGCTGACCCCATGTTAGCTACAGGCCAATCCATGGTCGCTACTTTTGAGGCCTTAAAACCTTTTGGAACACCTAAGGAAGTACATCTGGTAAGTGTTATTGGCGCTAAAGAAGGTGTTGATTACGTCTCAAAACACTTCCCCAAAAACACACATTTATGGATTGCTGCCATTGATTCTCAGCTAAACAGTCATGGATATATAGTACCTGGATTAGGCGATGCGGGAGATTTGGCTTTTGGACAGAAATTACAGAATTAAACCTACAACAGGCGTCAATATTAAAACCCAGATAAACACTTCCTTAAACCATTTTTCGGTTACTACATCCATATAGTTAGAAAGGATAATGGACAAGGGTGCAAACAGGAAAATAAACTCAGCCCCCGTCTTCTTTGGAGCGATAATTAGAATTGTTAAAGCAATGATGGTAGCAATAAAAACCAATATATAAGCCGACTTATAGCTTTTAGCCTTTGAAGCAATATTCTTAAGATAGTATACCGATCCCCAAATAAAACAGGAAAACATCATAGTAGCCGCAACAATAATATTTGTTGCATTCAGGCTTGAAAAATCAAAACTTACCGACATGTCCATATTAGCCACATAGCTAGCCAAATCTGTATTGAACAACACCAACACCCCACCAGCGATAATTGCCACAGCAATTACAGCCACCAAAGGCACAATCCAATCCTTGATATCAGCTATGGAATACAAAAGCAAAGCTGCCAATATTAAAATATAAAATAGAGAAGACCAGAAGTACAAAAGCGTAGCCAAACTAATCCAAAAGGCTCCATCAAACAACTTCTTTTTGACGTCCTTCTTAGAACGCAAACTAATAATGCGCCTCATAGCCAACAGAATAAAGAGGTTTGCTAGAAGAATTTTTGAATTCAAAAACGTTTGGGGCAACATCATAAAGAACAGTGTAAAAAACAAGATTTTAAAACTGTTCTTTTTGGTCAAATCGTTCTTACCTGATAAAAAATCGAATATAAAAATAGAGAACAAGCACACACCAAAAAGGAGTACTTGCTTAAAGACGTCCAAAATACCAAAAGGCTCATGAACCATGAACAGTTTTGTCATTACAAAAGCAATACACAGTGCTGTACTTACCACCACAAAATGTATAGGTTTTGCTTTGCTAAAAAAACTGGATACCATCAAAAAGCTTAATGTTTTCTTTTGTCCTAATGTTGCTTAGGGCTACCATTTCAACATTCTTTTCGTATTTTTTAAAATTAAAATGAAAAAAATGTAATTTTGTCCCGTAAATATATTGATAATCTTTTAAGCTCTCACGAGTTTTAAACTATACCACATGAAAGACTTTTTTTACGCAATTCAGGATTTATTCGTTAATGTGCTTTTCAAGCCATTAGATGCCTTAAGAGCTTTAGAATTGGATAACTGGTTCGCAGCAAACGCGTTTTCCTGGATTTTTATCCTTATTGGTTTTGTTGCTTTTGGTTACTGGATGAAACAATTGAAATCCTTTAACGACAACAACGAAGAAGATAAGAGCATAAGCTCTCACTCCTTCCTATAGATCAAAACCAATATCTTTACGATAGTTCATCTTATCAAAATGTAGTTTATCTATATTTTGATAAGATTTTTTTAGTGCCTCACTGTACGTATTTCCATAGCTGGTAATAGCCATCACACGCCCTCCTGTAGTCACTACTTTTCCATCTTTATAGTCTGCTCCTGCATGAAACGGAATAGATCCATTTATTTGATCTAACCCAGTAATTTCCTTTCCTTTTTCATAGCCTTCCGGATAACCACCAGACACCAACATTACGGTAGTAGCTGCACGATCATCAATCTCGATGGTAATTTCATTTAAGGTTTGGTTGGCTATGGCATTGAAAATTTCAACCATATCATTTTTAAGTCTAGGCAACACCACTTCGGTTTCAGGATCTCCCATTCGTACATTATACTCAATCACTTTAGGATCGTCACCAACCTTTATCAAACCGATAAAGATAAAACCTTTATATGGCAAGTTATCCTTTTGAAGACCTTCTACTGTTGGCTTAACAATTCGTTTTTCTATCTTGGCTAAAAATTCCTCGGTAGCAAAAGGTACTGGGGACACAGCTCCCATTCCACCAGTATTAAGTCCGGTATCCCCTTCCCCAATACGCTTGTAATCTTTTGCCGTTGGAAGAATTTTGTAGTTCTTTCCATCGGTCAAAACAAAACAGCTCAATTCTATGCCATCCAAAAATTCCTCAATCACGACCTTAGCACTGGCATTTCCAAATTTGGCATCTACCAACATGCTTTTCAATTCGGCTTTGGCTTCTTCTAGATCGTTTAAAATCAATACGCCTTTTCCGGCTGCCAATCCATCAGCTTTCAATACATAAGGAGCTTGCAAGGATTCCAAAAACTTGAAACCTTCCTCTACAGTATTGGCATCAAAACTTTGGTAAGCTGCCGTTGGGATGTTGTGGCGCATCATAAACTCCTTGGCGAATTCCTTACTGCCTTCCAATTCTGCTGCCGCCTTTTCAGGACCAATTACTGGCACATTTTTAAGTTCCTCATCATTTAAAAAGAAATCATGGACACCTTGTACCAATGGGTCTTCTGGACCTACAACTACCATTTCGATTCCTTTGGAAACCACTAATTCCTTTATCGCTGGAAAATCGGTTACACCAATGTTTACGTTTTCTGCAATATCGACCGTTCCAGAGTTACCTGGCGCTACATAAAGTTTTGTACATAAAGGGCTTTGGGCTGTTTTCCAGGCAAAGGTATGTTCTCTCCCGCCTGAACCGAGAATTAAAATAGTCATGATCTTTGTTGTTTGCCGCAAAAATAATTGCTTTTGCGCTTAAAAAATAATTATTTTACAAAAACATCTAAGGCGCCTTTCGTTTGAATTTATTTGATCTTTCCCTGCAACTTAACGGATTTCCCATTCATAGGGCGCGTATGACCCTAAAGAAAATTCAGCAGTATAGCGAACCTGAATTCGAAGCCTATTTAGACCATAGAAAGCAGGCCATTTTTGAATATCATTTAAAGCACAATCCATTTTACAGTTCATTTGCCAAAAGTACTTCTGGTAATTATTGGAACACCGTGCCAATCATGACCAAAAGGGATCTGCAACAACCTTTGGAAGAACGCTTATCTAAAGGATTTGCCATAAAAGATGTTTATGTGAATAAGACCTCAGGATCTTCGGGAGATCCCTTCATTTTTGCCAAGGACAAATTCTGTCATGCCCTGACTTGGGCGGTAATTCAAAATAGATTTGGATGGCATGGACTGGATTTCAACTCTTCGAAACAAGCTAGGTTTTATGGTATTCCTTTGGACAAAAAAAATTATTACAAAGAACGCTTTAAGGATTATCTTGGAAATCGCTACCGATTTTCGGTTTTCGACATGAGTGATCAGGCTCTCGAAGAATGTCTGAGAAAATTTGAGCAAAGCAAATTTGAATACATCAACGGCTACACCAGCCCTATTGTACAATTCGCGAAGTTTCTTGAGAGAAAAAACATCAATTTGAAATCTGTTTGTCCAACATTAAAAGCTTGTGTGGTTACTTCAGAAATGCTATTTGATTCAGACAAGACCTTGTTGGAAACACAATTTGGTGTTCCAGTGGTCAACGAATATGGGGCTTCGGAATTGGATTTAATTGCCTTTCAAAATCCAAAAGGAGAATGGCAAGTGAATGGCGAAACCCTTTTTGTTGAAATCCTAGATGAAAACAACCAGAATGTTCCTTTGGGTGAAGAAGGGCGCATCGTCATCACCTCTCTTTACAACAAAGCACATCCCTTTATCAGATACGATATTGGCGATATTGGAACGCTTTCTCCCGAATCCAACATTCAAAAACCCATTTTAAAACAGTTGACAGGAAGAACAAATGATTTTGCCATTTTGCCTAGTGGTAAAGTCGCAGCAGGCTTGACTTTTTATTATATCACTAAAAGTATTATCGAGGATGATGGCAATGTCAAGGAATTTGTTATCGAACAAACATGTCCCGATACTTTCAAAATATTTTATGTAAGTCAAGACCCATTGTCTACTGAAAAAACGAAAATTATCACAACGCAAATGGAACGTTATTTGGAACAAGGACTCCAAATCCAATTTGAAAGAAAAGAAGGCTTAGAGCGTTCCAAAAGCGGCAAACTCAAACAATTTACATCACAAGTAAAGCAACATTCATGACCATTACTATAGTGGCGGGAGCCCGCCCTAATTTTATGAAAATAGCCCCTATTATTGAGGCTATTCAAAAGAGCAACCAATCAGGAAAAGACATCCATTACCGTTTGGTACATACTGGGCAACACTACGACAAAAACTTGAGCGACACTTTTTTTGAATCGCTCAACATACCTTTTCCAGACAGTAATTTGGAAGTGAAAA
The DNA here is from genome assembly GCF_001280505.1 of Mangrovimonas sp. TPBH4. Classification (GTDB taxonomy): domain Bacteria; phylum Bacteroidota; class Bacteroidia; order Flavobacteriales; family Flavobacteriaceae; genus Mangrovimonas_A. The sequence continues at coordinate 5,833 of NZ_LBIO01000028.1, read as the reverse complement.
GTGGTACCCAAGCAGAGCAAACCGCAGCCATCATGATTGGTTTTGAAAAGGAACTCCAACAACACCCTTGTGATTTGGTCTTAGTAGTTGGAGACGTCACCTCAACCATGGCCTGTACCATTGTGGCCAAAAAAGCACATATTAAAGTGGCCCATGTAGAGGCAGGCATCCGCTCTGGAGACATGACCATGCCAGAGGAAATCAATCGTATTGTCACCGACAGTTTAACGGATTACTTTTTTACTACTTCTGAATACGCAAACAATAACCTAACACAATTAGGAGTTCCCGATAGCAAAATCTATTTTGTAGGGAATGTCATGATCGACACGCTTCTAAAAAATGAATCTCGATTTCAAAAGCCAGAGTTATGGGACCAATTACATCTAGAAGCTAAAAAGTATTTGGTTTTAACCCTTCACAGACCGAGCAATGTTGATGAACAGAAACAACTCAGCAGCATGCTATCTCTTATTACGAATTTGGGAAAAGATTACCATATTATATTTCCAGTACACCCAAGGACAAAACAAGTTTTGGAAGCCATGCACATTAAGGCTCCCAACCTTCACTTTGTGGAACCCTTGGGATATTTGGAATTTAATTTTTTGGTGAAACATGCTTTGGCCGTTTTAACCGATTCAGGAGGGATTACTGAAGAAACCACCGTAATGAATGTACCTTGCATCACCTTACGAGAAAATACCGAACGTCCAGAAACCTGTGAACTTGGCACCAACGTTTTAGCGGGAAAAGATCCTGAAAAAATTGAAACTGCTTTCCAAACTCTTCTTTCCGGCAAATGGAAAAACACAACCATTCCTGAACTGTGGGATGGCAAAACCGCTGAACGCATCATCGAGCACCTCATCAATATTTACCAGCTTTGAGCAAAGAGATTTTAATTATTACCAACTACTTTCCTCCTGAAACTGGAGCCGCTTCAAACAGAATTTTTCATTTGGCAGAAGGACTTCAAAAAAGAGGATTTCATATATCAGTTTTAACCCCGCTACCCAACTACCCCAAAGGGAAGATATTTGAAGGGTATAAAGGCCATTTTAAGCACACTTCAAAAGAAAACGGAATAACAGTGCACAGACTGTGGATTTACGCCAGCAATTCCAAGAATAAACTCTTGCGCTTGTTTGCCATGCTATCCTACAGCTTTAGTTTGATATGGTTTTTCATTTGGAACAAGATTCCCAAGAAGGTCATTGTACAATCGCCTCCATTATTAGTAGCCTTCACTTGCATGTTTTTTCTTCGGAACAAAAAAAGGCAATTGATTTTAAACGTTAGTGATTTGTGGCCTATTGCAGGCTTGGAACTTGGGGCTTTTAAAAATAATTGGAGCTACAGATTACTGGAATGGATAGAGCGATTTAATTATAGAAATGCCAATTTAGTATTGGGACAGAGCAATGAAATTTTAACACATGTTACTTCTATACATCCAAATAAAAAAACTTTTCTCTATAGAAACTACCCTGATTTTATCCCTCCTGAAATACCACACAACAATCAAAAAAATTCAAAAATAAAAATGGTCTATGCTGGTTTATTGGGAATTGCTCAAGGCATCCATAAACTTTGCAACAACCTGGATTATACCAATATTGAGTTTCATATCTATGGGGCTGGAGCCGAACAAAAAGCCATTGAAGATTTCATTAAAAACAAACCCCAATTACCCATTACATTCCACGGAGAAATTGAGCGCAGTCTTTTGCATCAAGAACTATTGAAATACGATATCACCATTATTCCGCTTCTCAACAGAATTTATGGCTCTGTTCCTTCAAAAATCTTCGAATATGCACGATTAGGGCTCCCAATGCTATATTTTGGTGGAGGTGAAGGCGAAAAAGTAATAAGTCAAAACAACTTGGGCTGGATTGCTGCAGCGGCAGACTATAAATCCTTAAACAAAATTCTTTCAGAACTAAATAAAAACAATCTTACACGAGATAATAAGGTCGAGATTCAACAAAAAGCTGTAATTGCTTTTGATTTTAACAGGCAATTAGAGGAATTAAGCAAGATACTTTAATAAGCCTTTTCTTCTCCCTGTATAGCATTTAAGAACGTTCTGAAGATGATTTTTAAATCCAAGAAAATAGACCAGTTTTCAATATAAAAGATATCGTATTTAACACGACCTATGATATCCTTGTCTGTTTCCACTTCACCCCTATATCCACTGATTTGGGCAAGTCCTGTGATCCCAGGCTTTACAAAATGGCGAACCATGAATTTGTCAATTCTTTTCGCGTACATATTCGTATGGCTAACCATATGAGGCCTTGGTCCAACGACAGACATATCTCCAAACAATACATTAAAAAATTGAGGCAATTCATCAATACTTGTTTTACGGATAAACCTTCCTACCTTAGTCACCCTTTGATCTCCCTTAGTAGCTTGATGCAAATTTGCATCTGGATTTGGCATCATAGACCTAAACTTATAACAGTCAAATTCTCTATAGTTGAATCCATTTCTAGACTGCTTAAAAAACACTGGACCTTTAGACTCTAACTTTATCAAAATAGCTATTAATGGGGTTAGCCAAGAAAGGATAAAGACAATCACCAAACTTGAAAATAGAATATCAAACCCACGTTTAACAAACATATTTATAGACTCTTCTAAAGGGATATTCCGTAAGGACAAAATAGGGATGTAATCATAATATTCGTATTTCAATTTTTTGGAATAAATCTCTTTATTGTCTGGTAAAAACTTAAGGATTTTAAGATTGTTATCAGCAAAATCAACCACTTCATTGATTTGACTGTTACTTAGTTCAGATATGGAACAATAGATTTCATCAATACCTTCATCCAGAATATATTGGAAACTTTCTTCCAATACACCTGCATTTTTCTCTTTAAAAGAAAAGGTTTTTTTATGTTTATAACCATATTCGGGATTCTGGTTGAAAAAATTCTTCAACGCATGCGTTTTTTTATTGGCTCCAAAAATAACAGTGTTTCTAAAATTCCCCCCAAATGAAGCCCGGTACTTTTGAAGCAGGTAATAAACCGTGAACTTAAAAACAGAAATCAGTAAAAATACTGTAAAAACGTAATATATAATTGTTTTTGGATGGAGATTGAACTCAAAATTATAACCAGAAAAAGCAAACATCACCAAAGCAAATAATACCAATTGTTTGATAATCATGGATAAGATGGTTACTTCCCTTGTATAACGATATACTTCATAAAACTTTGAAGCTACAGATAAAATTAGCCAAGAAAGAGAAATAATAATTACAAAAAAATATGGATCTAAGTGCCTAAAAAAGAAAAATATGGCCAATCCATTAACAATACTCAAATCTATCATATAGGATATCGGCCTCAAATAACCAGAATATCTACCTTGTTTAAATGTGTTCAAATTATTTCTTTATAACATATTTACTGCACAAAAATAGTCAACAATTTTATAACAAGTCTATGTAAGTTTAATTAATCCAGTTTTATATTTCGATAAAAATAATACAGAAAAAATTGTAAAATATTCAATTCCTTTTATTCTAACCATCATTGATTCGGTAAGGTTTGCCAAAATAAAGGACATAATAAAAAACAAAAAAAAGTAGTTCTTGCGTTTAATAGCAACTCCAATCACATACAATAAAACACCAATATAAATAACACCCCCGATAATTCCATTAGAACTTAAGTATTCCATAAATTGATTATGAGCATTATACTTATGGTGGGCTGCCACTATATAACCATAATCGGTATAACGATCCACTCTTTCTTCCTCAATTTTATCCAAACCAACTCCAAAAATGGGGTACTCCTTAAAAATATCATACGATATTTGCAACCTTTCAAATCTGCCATCTTTTTCAACTGATTCTGATGAAAATATACGATTCTGTAAATAATCGCTTCCATAAAAATAAAATAAGGCAATCGCTACGCTAATCAAAGCACCAACAACCGCAAATTGCTTTATATATTTTAATAAATTTCTTACAAAATAAAATCCAAGGGTTATGGTATAAATAAACAATGCCATCCTACTTACCAACTGTAACATCCCCAGAGTAAATAAAACGATTAAACTTATTTTAACACCCTTATTAATTCCAGTTTCCTGAAAAAGTAAGTAATAGGTTGAAAAGCATATAAACAATCCTAGATAAGCGGGATGTGTATCTGCAATACTCGTAAAGTCATGACTTAAATGCCGCCATCTCAAAAAATAGCTTAAAGGCTCACTATTAGTGACCATTTCATAAAAAATATTACTATAACAAATTAATAGCGTTATGGCACAACCATAGACTAGTCCATTAAAGGCATATTTGAATAATTTTTTGATATCACTTCCATTTAATGCAAAAGCAATCGGCAATAATAAAAACGACCAATACTTTTCTAAGTGTTTGATAAAAAAATGGTCTGTGTTATTTACTGAAGCAATTAAGGCCAAAATAAAAAACAAAAATAAAGGGATATAAACTCTCAACGACGATTGAAAATCTCTGTAGTTGTTTCTTAAATTTTTGATTATTGAGACTCCTACAAACAAACCCAACAACAGGTTATTAATCCCCATATACATGGGTAAAGTAAAGGTTGTAAAAAAAACCAGTATAGTTATTGCTGAAAGCTCTTCTTTATTAATAAACTTGGGCATCTAATAAAATAATTTCCAAATTAACACCACCTATTCAATTTGATTTAATTAAAAATCAAAACAGTTCTTCAGAAGTTGAACAAAATTCTTGTTAACAATTAAACCTTAGTTTAGCTTTTAATAATTCTTTTAAATAAAATGCCACTTCCTGTATTGAATTTTAAAAGATAAACCCCTGAATCAAGATTGGATAAATCAATCTGTTTAATATCATTCTCAAATTTATCAATTAGCTTTCCATCAATACTAAAGAAAAAAACGTTTTCAATATTTACACTGTTAACATAATCAATATTAATAATGCTTTCTGTAGGATTAGGATAAATAATTATTTCTTTGTCAACTGCATACTCACTAACAGATAGAGAAATGCACTCGGTTTCTCCTTCGTTTTCTACAAATACCGTATTAGTTCCAACATTCGCCCAATTAGCACTACTAAAAACACAATTATCTAAATAAATATATGGCAGAATGGGGTTATTAATAAAATTAAATTCCCAAATACTACTATTATTATTATTTCTTAAATCTACAAATTGAAGATTATTGTTCTTGGCATAAATAGAAACTAAATCGAGATTATTAGACAAGTCTAGACTAGTAATACCTGTGTTTGAACAAATGAGTTGTTGAAAATCTGGATTTTGGGATAGATCCAAAGAGGTAAGTCCTGTATAAGAGCAAAATAAATGTCTCAATAAAGGTAATTGACTAGCGTCAAATTCAGTTATAAGAGAATTCCCGGTAAAATATAAATATTTTATTGCTGTGTTTTGGCTCAAGTCTAAACTTTCCAAATTATTATTACTACACATAAATTCTACAAAGCTTGTGAAATCTTCTATCCCCGTTAAATCCGATATTGATTTATTTTGTACACTCAAAAAAGTAATAGAAGAAATATTCTCCGTTAGGACTTGGTTATCCATTATATCATCAAAGCCCAATTCAATTAAAGCCTGTTCAAAATTGTTATCAGGGATATAAGTAGTTTGAGACTTCAAGACCTAATTCACAGAAAATATTAGAAGTAGAATTAAAATGTTAATTTTCATGTTTAAGATTTTTTATTTACAACTCATAACATTATACTTCAACTTAAACCAAGGCCTAGCATAAGGTTGGTTGCCATATTAAATGATAAATGTAAATACTTTAGAAG
>NZ_LBIO01000027.1 GCF_001280505.1 Mangrovimonas sp. TPBH4 | reverse complement strand
TATACTACGGGGTATTAATCCAAATTTCTCTGGGCTATCCCCCTGTAAGAGGTAGGTTGCATACGCGTTACGCACCCGTGCGCCACTCGCCGGCGGAAAAGCAAGCTTTTCCCCGCTGCCGTTCGACTTGCATGTGTTAGGCCTGCCGCTAGCGTTCATCCTGAGCCAGGATCAAACTCTTCATCGTTAAATCTTAAATATTATCTAGACTCCCGAAACGGAATTTTCTGGTTCTCAAAATGGCTTGTTCTTTGTTCGACCAGATCTTTAAAAAAGATCCAATCTTACGCTGTCAATTCAATATGTTAATGAACTTGTCTTCTTTGTTTTTCCTAAGCTTATCGCTTAAGCGGGTGCAAATATAGAACCCTTTTTTGAAGCTCGCAATAGTTTTGGTTATTTTTTTAAAAGTTTTTTTTTCGTGGCGCAATCGCCTCTCAAAAACACTTATAACCGATACTCTCAATGAACTCCCTTCGCTACGACAGCGCTCGCTGTTTTTGCGGCTGCAAATATACCGCCTTTTTGGATATGTGCAAGGTTTATTTCAAACTTTTGATGTTTTTTTCTAAAGTAAAAACATACACCTCTGGAATAAAAGGCTTTAAATATAATAAATAATTCAACATGCCCGATCACTTATAAATCCATTTAACCTTTTCAATTTCAAATTACATATACCACCATAGAATCCCCTTACAATAAAATTGAAGATTCTCAATTTGCATGTGGATACCGCCCTGCAAAAAGCAACTTCAAACTACATTTAATATAGTATTGAAACTGGATATTGTTCCCTCGACAATAAACAACAATAAACTCTTGCCTTATTGACCTTAGCACTTCCGATAAAAAGTTGGATCCTATCTTTCCCCAACCCTAGCAAAAGGAGAAGACTTTACTCTCCTCCAGTCTCCCTATTCCCTTGAAGTAATATATGGACGTACTTCAACTTCATTAAAAGGTATAGGCCCTTGGGAAAAATTAATGTGCGACAGATCTAGTTTAACAATTTAGGGATCCCCTTTAAAGGGCACAGTACACATACCCATAGCCCTTTTTGCCTCATTATCCATCAACCATCCTAGGAAATCCGAAAGCGTAAAGCATATCTGTAGTTAGGCTTTTGTATTGTTACGAAGGTTTGTTTGATTCATAAAAACAAAAAGCCCCCAGCAATTCAATGCTGGGGGCTTGCAAACCTGCCGCCTGGCAGGCAAAAAAGGCGACGACCTACTCTCCCACGGGTGCAGTACCATCGGCGCTAACGGGCTTAACTTCTCTGTTCGGAAAGGTAAGAGGTGAGCCC
>NZ_LBIO01000025.1 GCF_001280505.1 Mangrovimonas sp. TPBH4 | reverse complement strand
GCGAACACTTTATAGTAAAAGTTGGTCTTAGTAGTAATAAAGAGGATATTTTTTTTTTAATGTTCAATAATATTGATGTTGGGGTAGGTCAACATAAGAATATTCAAATCGAACAAAATGTTTTAAACGCAAATGTCAACCATGGTATAGTTGCAAACTTTGGCACTAAATTTGAAAATGGTCGTTTTATTCTGAATTTTGGTAAAAAGGAGAAGAAGGTTAATTTTAATGGAATTGAATTTTCTTATGGTGACCAAAAAATATTAATTACAGAATCCAACTACAGAAGATTTTTGAAATGGAATCGGTTTGTAGAATTTTCAGAGAATGGATTTAGTTTAACTACAAAACGGGTTAATGGAGAGCATCATCCAGCAATTTTTGCAAGACAAAGTTTGCTGGATTCATTATTTAAGTAATTTTTGTGAGAGAAAAAATAAATCGAGTTATTGAGAATAAAGACTACATGGAAATCCTTACCAAAGGGGTTTCTTTTTTGATCTTAAGGTTTGGTGGACTTTTGGCGGGTTATGGGTTTACATATTTAATCGCCCGGGAATACGGAGCAGGAGTTACGGGTTTGGTATCCATAAGTTTTACCCTAATTATGTGTTTGAGTATCTTTGGACGTATGGGGATAGATGTCAATTTAATTCCATTTTATGCGGAAAAGCATAATATTTCTGACTCAGGATTATTCTTCAGGGTATTGGTTAAGGCTTTTTTTGTATCGTTAGTATTAGCTTCAATTTTATTTCTTCTTAGGCGCAATTTGGCCATAGATTTTTTTAAAAAACCACAGTTGGAACCCTATATTTTATGGGTTTCTTTAACCATACCCTTTTGGACCATTACTTTAGTTTGTGCTGGATTGTTTAGAGCTTTTAAGAAGAATAGTCTTTTTGCCTTTTTTAATAACCCGGGGAGGTTTATATTTTCCTTAATAGCTTTTACCACTTTGTTGATTTTTTTAAAAGATGGTTTAAGCGCTATAAAAGCCCATTTTTATGGTGTGCTTTTATTAGCTATTATAAGCATGGTTTTTGCTGTGAAACAGTTTGAGAAACCTAGGTTTGTTTCAAACACTAATTCTTGGTACTTTTTAAGGCAAGCATTTCCCATGATGCTGTCTGGAGCAATAATTGTATTTTTGGGTTGGGCAGATACGTTTGTTTTGGGAATTTATGAAACTGATGATACAATTGGAATTTATAATGTAGCATTAAAAATTGCAACGCTTACAAGCTTCTCTCTTCAGGCCATTAACTCCATTTTAGCGCCTAAAATAGCAGCATTTTACAAGTCTAACCAAATGGGAGAATTTAGAAAATTGGTGAAATTTTCAACGCGAATAAACTTTGTAATAACCCTATTCGTTGTTAGTGGAATTATATTGTTTAATAGAATTTTGTTGGGGCTTTTTGGGGAGGAATTTTTAATGGGGGCAACAGTACTGATAGTTCTGTGTTTCGGACAACTTATAAATTCCATATCAGGTTCAGTTGGTATCATTTTCCAGATGATTGGAAAACAAAAGGTATATCAAAATATTGTAACTATAGCTTTAATAATAAATGTAGCCTTGAACTTTGCTTTAACCCCGAAATTTGGAGGAATAGGTGCTGCTATGGCTACTGTTGTAAGTATGGCCTTTTGGAATATTTATGGGGCCGTATATCTAAAGCGTAATGAGAATGTAGTCAGTTATTTTACATTATGAAAGTGAACAATATCCTAAAATCAAGAATGCCTTTTTTAGTTGTATTAATCTTTGATTCCTTGAAGATTATTTTAAGATATATAACTAGGCGTCATAAAATATCACATTCTAATGATTCCCTTAGTCCTTTTTTTATAATAGGTTCAGGCCGTTCAGGAAATACACTTTTAAGGTCTATGTTGGTTGCAGGAAATGAGGTTGCTATTCCACCAGAATCTTATGTTTGGCCAAGAATTTATAGGAGGTACAAAGCATTATCATTTTTACCTTGGGAAATTTTGAGTTCAATGGTGGTTTCCGAATTTGAGGCTTATAAAGAATTTTATACTTGGGAGGTAAATCTGTCCACCGCTCATTTGGAGTCTAGAAAACTAGTTCCAGCTAAACAGTCCCTATCAAACGTTATTAATGTGGTTTATAATACATATATTAATTTTCAGGGTATTAAGGCAAAGAGGTGGGGAGACAAAACACCAATTAATACTGTTTTTATTGATAAAATTGCAAAAATATTTCCTAAGGCACAATACATCCATATTATTAGGGATCCTCGAGATGTAGTGTGCTCATATGTAAAGGCTAATTTATACGAGGACTATTTGCAGGCTTTGAATTTTTGGAAAGAAGCGAATCGAAAGGCGGAAATATTGCGAAGGAGGTTGCCTAAAGATAGATTCTATCAGGTAAAATACGAAGATTTAGTAAAGTCACCAGAGGTTGAATTGAATAAAATATGTGAGTTTTTGAATATTTCTTATACTAACGAAATGCTGTCTTTTTGGAAACATAAAAATGAATTGGGTGATGTTAAGTACAATATTCATCATGCAAATATTGGTAATCCTATTAATACAAAATCTATAGGAAAGTGGAAAGATTTGTTGTCAAGTGATGAGATAGAAGTTATCGAAAAGAATTCGTTTAATCAGATGATGCAATATAATTACCTGTGAGATTACTTTTAAATAATAGTATCTATAAAATTGTTAGGCCAATTTTTTTAATATTGGTTACTCTTAGTGTATTCAAAGGTGTTTTGATGGTTTTATTTAAAAGTAAAGTTTTTGAATATTTAGATGAGATAGTTTTTTTAATTTCAATTATTATTTTAACACCTATTTTTTTACTAAATAGAAAACTTAAGCTGATTCATTTTTTTGTTGGATTTTTTATTATTTACTCCATTATAGTCAGTTTAATTTTTGGAATGAACAGTAGTTTTTTTCAGGTTGTTTTTCAAACACTTATTACTATTAAGTTTTTTATTGTTCTATTAGCTATAGCTGAATTGTTTAAAGGTAACTATTGGATTTTAAACAAGTTTTTCTTGTTTATAATGGGCGTGGCATGTCTTGGGTTGATGATTCATTTAATTTTGGGAGAGAGATTTAATCATTTTACTGGTGTTGTAACTTTTGCCAGGCCCAATATTAGATACGTTGGTTTTTTTACACATCCAAACCATTTAGCTTACCTAGCTGTTCTTTATTTGGTTTATTTACTCAATTTAAAGGCAGTTCAGGATCTTAAGTTAACTTTTAAGGATTGGACAAAAGTTCTTATTTTATTTATTGTAATAGTATTGACCGATTCTAGAACGGCTATGCTTGCAGTTGGAATATTGTTTGTTGTTTTTTATTGGAAATTAATAAAACAAAATTATAAGCTGGTGCTTAGTGGAATCGTGATAGGGATATTTGGACTGATATATGTTTGTTTTTTTACTACCCTTGTGCCCTCGATATACGAAAACATAAAAGATACATTCGACCTTTCTAGCCATTATATTCGTGGAAATATGATTTATTTATCTGGGTTAATATTTTTTGATTTTTTCCCTTTTGGTACCGGAGCAGCAACATTTGGATCTGTCCTATCAGGGGATAAGGTCTACGATTTATATGGGCAAGCAGATCGGTATTACTTTGCAAATAAAATGGGAATTTACGACAGTAACGTGGCATCAATAGTAGGAGAATACGGTTTATTGGGAATTATTTTTTTCATCTTTTTATTTTATTATCTAGTTGTATATTTAAAAGGGTATACTTCACGCAAAACATTGGTAGTACCTTTGGTTATTATGTTTATATTTTACTCTATTACCAATCCGATGTTAACAAATAACCTTTACGCACTATTAACTGCCTTGGTACTTGTTTTGATGGTTAATGTTGATAAACTTATATATTCGCATTAATAGATATGAGAATTTTAATTGTTTCAAATATGTATCCAAGTGAACAGAAGGCTTATGCGGGTATTTTTGTGAAGAATCAGTTTGAAGAATTAAGAAAACAATTTAAGGAAGCAGATACCGTTGATATTTTCTATATGGAGAGAAAATTGACATCAAAATTGGGCTCTTTGATTAAATATGTTCGAGCATTCTTTAAATTTTTACCTTATTTATTTAAGAAGTTTGATGTTGTCCATTTGCATTTTTTTTTCCCACTAATTATACTAGTTTGGATTTATAAAAAAATGCATCCCAATACCAAGGTTCTCGTTACCTTTCATGGGTCTGACATTAATAATCGTGTCAACTATCGTAATAGGCTGTTATATATTAATTTGGCTAAATGTATTGATTTTTCAATAGCAGTTGGAAATGATCTCTTTTTGGAGGTGGAGTCTAAATTAAACTTGAAAAAAGGTGAAGTATTATCTGCCGGAGTTGATTCCAAAATATTTTATAAAATGGCAGGTGTGCATAAAATTTTCGATTATATATTTGTTGGATCATTTTTTGAGGTAAAGGGAATCGATATCCTTCTTAAAACTATTGAATCATTACCAAAAGAGATTTCTTTTTGTATTGTTGGTAAAGGATTGAAGTATGAGGGGAGAATACATGAATTGATAAATCAAGGGTATGATATTACACTAGAAATAGATAAGTCTCAAGAGGAGTTAAGACTTTTGTTTAATCAATCTAGATTTTTGGTGCAACCTTCTAGAGAAGAGGGTTTTGGTTTAGTGGTTGCAGAAGCAATGTTTTGCGGTATACCTGCGATAGTTTCAGAAGTAGGAGGGTTTAAAGAGCAGGTATTACATGGTAAGAATGGCTTTTTTTTTGAAAGTGAAGATAGCGATGAGTTAAGTAGGCTTTTAATCGATTTAAAATTTATTTCAGAGGAGGATTATCAAAATTTGTCTGATTACGCACAATGTGATGTAAAGAAGCTTTCTTTACAAGCTATTTGTGAAAAAATTTACACCATTTACAAAAATTTAGTAAAAAGTGCATAAACTAAAATTATTATTGTATTATTTTTTTATACAGTATTTGCCTAATTCAAGGTTTTTTGGAATTGGTAATTTGGTAAGAGTATGGTATTTATCCAAAATTTTAAAAATCCTTAAACCTTCTGATAAGACTTTTATAGAGAACAAAGTTTATATAGGAAATGGTAAAAAAGTAAGTATAGGAAAAGATGTTCAGATAAATGAAAATGTTTTCATCCAAGGTGCTATTATTGGTAATTATGTTATGATTGCTCCAAATGTAAGTCTATTGGCAAATATGCATAATCACGATAGAACTGATATTCCCATGGCAAAACAAGGTAAAAAAGTGGACAATCCTGTGATTATTGAGGATGATGTTTGGTTAGGTAGGAATGTTATTGTTATGCCAGGGATTAAAATTGAAAAAGGAAGTATAATTGCGGCAGGGGCAGTTGTCACTAAAAATGTGCCTGCTTATACGGTTTATGGTGGAATCCCTGCTAAGTTCATAAAAAATAGGTAATTTACAATGTGTGGTATTATAGGATCATTAAACAAAGAAATTTCAGAAAACTCATTAAATACTTTGCACCATCGTGGGCCAGACTATCAAAGTTATTTTAAATGGCAGAATGTAAGCTTAGGTCATACCAGACTTTCAATAGTAGATCTATCAGAAGCAGGGAATCAGCCTATGCATACTAATTGCGGTAATTACACTATTGTGTTTAATGGTGAAATATATAACCACCAGGAGCTTCGAAAACAGTTATCCGGAATGCAATTTAAAGGGCATTCAGATACAGAAACCATTCTTTACTATTTACGTGAATATGGTATGGAGGCAGTTAAAAAGTTCAATGGCATTTTTTCCTTTGCTTTTTTAGATAAATTGCAAAATAAACTTTTTATAGTTCGAGATCCTTTTGGGGTAAAGCCACTTTACTATTATTCCAAAGAAGATAAGTTGTTAGCATTTTCATCTGAAATAAAAGGTTTGTTGTCTTTGGGTGCTTCAAAGGAGCTTGATCATAGTTTATTGTCTTCTTTCTTGAAGCTAAAATACTCACCATCTCCCTATACGCTTTATAAGAATATTAAGAAAGTAAATCCTGGTTGCGTTATTGAGGTGAATACCTCCTCAAACAAAATTATCTCCAAGTTTAATTTTGGAAAGGTTCCAGAAATTAATTCTAAAATATCAGAGAGTGAAGCTCTAGAGCAATACGACTTTCTTTTAAGAAAAGCTGTTAAAAGACAATTAATGTCTGATGTGCCAATATCAATGCTGTTGAGTGGAGGGGTAGATTCAGCATTGTTGGCGAAATTAGCAAAAGAGGAATCGGATGGAGATATACAGACCTATACTGCGGGATATGTAAATGCCAATAATGATGTAAATGAATTAGAAGATGCTGAAATTTCGGCAAAATATATAGGTGTTAAAAACACAAAGGTTATTTTAGACGAACAAGTATTTTTAAAAGAATTACCTTCTTTAATAAATTATGTAGAGGAGCCATTAGGAACCCAATCTATATTTCCGATTCATTTTTTATCCAAAAGAATTAACCAAGATGGTTACAAAGTAACTTTAACGGGTCAAGGTGTTGATGAACCTTGGGGAGGCTACAATAGATATAACCCCCAAGAACTTATAGAGTCTTTTCGAAAAACACCACAATTCCTAAAAGGATCTTTGAGAACAGTAAGAAATGACAACGTTAGAAGAGCTGTAAAAGCGATTAACGCCAAAGATACTATAGAAGGGTTCACTGAATCTTATTCTCTATTTGACGACACAATGTTAAAGGTCTTGCTAAATCATGATATATTTGACTTTAAAGAAAGAGCTTTTACGAATGAATTAATCAAGTATAATTATGAGCTCTATAATTTAAATACTAGAAATGCTACTTCTGCAATGATGGCTTTGGATGCAAGAATGAATTTGGCAGATGATTTATTGCTATATACTGATAAGATTTCTATGAGACATTCAATTGAGACAAGAGTGCCATTTTTGGACTTAGACTTAATGGAATTTGCGGAAAGCTTACCAAATAGTATGAAGGTTTCTTTGTTTAAAAACAAAATTCTGCATAAAAAGTTAGCTGAAAAATATTTGCCAAAAGAAATAATTTATCGAAAAAAAAGAGGTTTTAAGACCCCAAGAAAAAAGTGGTTCGAAGGTGAAGTGGGGCGTAAATTAGAAAGGGATATTCTTGAATCTTCGGGTATTTTTAGAGATTTGTTTAATATAAATGAAATTTCAAGGTATTTTAGATTTCATAGAGAAGGAAAGGTAAATTATGAGAAACAATTGTTTTCTATTATAGTTATGTTCTATTGGATTAAAGATAATTTTAATTAAAATTGAAGTCTTCAAATTTATATAAGGTAATTAT
>NZ_LBIO01000024.1 GCF_001280505.1 Mangrovimonas sp. TPBH4 | reverse complement strand
CAGGACGCGAGTGGCGCACGGGTGCGTAACGCGTATGCAACCTACCTCTTACAGGGGGATAGCCCAGAGAAATTTGGATTAATACCCCGTAGTATACCGATGTGGCATCACAATGGTATTAAAGTTTTGGCGGTAAGAGATGGGCATGCGTTCTATTAGCTAGTAGGTGTGGTAACGGCACACCTAGGCGACGATAGATAGGGGCCCTGAGAGGGGGATCCCCCACACTGGTACTGAGACACG
>NZ_LBIO01000023.1 GCF_001280505.1 Mangrovimonas sp. TPBH4 | reverse complement strand
TGTCCGAGGTCACCCCGTCATAGGCATAACCGATGCGGAGGTTCGGCGTGATGCCGAAGTTCACCAATCCCGAGAACGAATCGTCCAATCGGTACGAGGCCCCGATCTCGAAGCGGTCGTAGAACAGTGCGTTCAGGTTCACGTCAAAGGAGGTCGGCGCAGAAAAGGCGGACTTCACCATGAACGAGGGCTTCAGCTTCGTGTTGTCCGATACCTCGAACACATAGCCCCCCGTCAAAAAGTAGTGGCTCACCTCTGAGCCAAGCTCGTAGCCATCGGCATCAAGGTGCACCGAGTTCAGCATGTTGGGCACGGAAAAGCCAACATAGTAGTGCTCCGTGTAGTAGAACAGCCCCGCACCGATGTTCGGCGTCACACTGTTGATGTTCTCTGAGAAGAACGGGTCGTTCTCATCGATCACGGACACATCGTCCAATAGGCCGATGTCGTGGAAGGTCGCCCCGGCCTTGATACCGAAGGCAAGGCGGTGCTCACCGCCAAGCTTTAGGGTATACGAGAAATCGGCATAGACGTTGTTCTCCATAACCGGACCGATCTGGTCGTTGATGAACGACAGCCCAAGACCCATATTGCTCCCGATGGGCGCGTGGCCAAAGAAGGTCCCCGTGCGTGGCGCCCCGTCGATGCCGCTCCACTGCCAGCGGTAGAGCACCCCTAGGCTAAGCGCCTCCTTCGAACCCGCATACGCCGGGTTCACTACGTTCATGTTGTACATGTACTGCGTGTACTGTGGGTCCTGTTGTGCGTACAGCTGTACGCACATCAATAGGACCATTGCCATATATATTCTTTTCATATGTCGCTTTTAGTTTTTCTTGGTTGCTTTTATTTGTTGATGTAAATCCAAGCACTACGTGTCTTACCATCTTCATACTCCATAGTGTAGAAATACGTTCCAACCGGAAGGTCCTCACCATCGTTGGTCTGGCCGTACCACTCGTTGGTATAGTTACGCTTAGAATACACTAAAGTTCCTAAACGGTTGAAGATCTCAATCTTGGTCACTCTAAAGTTGCTCAAGTCAAAGTAATCATTCATACCGTCTCCATTTGGTGAGATCCCTTGAGGAATAATACAAGTTTCTAATTGAATCACCGCTTGCTCAGTAATAGCGCTACAACCAGTATCATTAAAGATTACTTCTACTTCATAAGAACCACCCACAAGCACTGGTAAAGTCAATCCATTTTCACCTTCAACCAATACACCATCTTGGTACCAGTTGATAGATACTTCTTCCTCAGAGTAGTTCCCTGGTGTTGCCTCAATA
Source organism: Mangrovimonas sp. TPBH4 (assembly GCF_001280505.1). Taxonomy (GTDB): domain Bacteria; phylum Bacteroidota; class Bacteroidia; order Flavobacteriales; family Flavobacteriaceae; genus Mangrovimonas_A. Next base: position 7,091 of record NZ_LBIO01000023.1, on the reverse strand, counting down.
ATGATCGGCACCGTTGCATTAGGACATACTTCATAATCAAAGTCTTCAGTAAATGTAGTTACTGGAGAGGTTCCTATGGTCAGCATAAAACTATTAGTTACATAACAATCTGGCAAACCAGTTGTTTCAACACGCACCCAAACCGTTTCGTTTCCGGAACTTGTATAAGGGTTAGGAAGTGGGTTAGCAGCATCCATGGCATCCTGTTCAGAAGCATAATAAGTCACTGTATAAGCAGCAGCATCTTGACCGTCCAATATATAGGTACTATGTGCATCCAAGTCATACTCAGCAACACCGTCACCATCATTATCACACTCCAACAAATCAACACTAGTAGCCGTATGTGTTGGCGCAGTAATAATTAAATCGAAACTCGCATAAGACTTACAACCCAATTCTGTATCGTATACTCTCACCCAAATGGTTTGAGGCGATGTTATATTAGAATAAGGGGATGACAATGGGTTCACATCATCTATAGCGTCCTGCTCAGTCAAGTGGTAGGACACCGTAAACAATGCTGGGTCCAAATCTCCAAGTACCACAGGGTTGTTCTCTGTAAGGTCATACACTCCAAAAGGAGTAACAGAACAAACTTCTAGATCCATAGGCTCTGAAATTGCTGGATTAGGTAAATATTCTACAGTAATTGTGTCTTCAACATTACAAGTTGGAGAAAAAATAACCTGAGCTGTATATACTCCTTCTTCAGTAATTTCAAGGGTTGAAGCAGTTTCTCCTTCAACAATAAACCCATCCTTGTACCACACATGCTCCACTGATGGTGCTGCAGTATCTAAGATAATAGGCTCTCCATCACAGATAGCATTTCCAGACTCAATGGTAATGTCAATACCCAAATCGAAATTTCCAATATCAAAACTACCAGCCTTCAAAAATACCGCAGAATCCAATGCTGAATCCCCTTCATCGGCCATTACCAATTTGATATGGTAAGTTTCACCAATGTTTACTTCAGAGAAGGCAGTAAACTGTACCGTTCTACCATCGTAGATCATTGGAGGCAAGTTATCCGGCGTATAGCCACCAAAATACTCCTCATTGATTGCTCCACAAGAAGTGTTCTCTGGATGAATATTGGTCACCAAAATAGGTGTTGCCGTTCCTGGTAATACAGCCAAGTTGGTAGTTACTCCTAATTCATCCGTCAATAGGAAGGCAAAGGCATCTGAATAGTTACACTCGAAAGACCCTCCGTTGTACTCTTCAGAAGCCATGATAAAGTCAAAACTGATCTCATCTGCGAATGGCACGAAATCAAACTCAATGATAGACGCATTGTTGGTATTTCCACCTACAACCACATCCAAATCAGCATCTCCAGGCCAAGTATAACCTCCAGATGACGCAGTACCTGTATTAGGTCCACTAGCTAAAGCAGCATCGCCAGAAGCCAACATGATTCCATCATCGAATGGGAAACCTGGACTTTCTGTATAGAAATAGGCAATACCATTTACAGAATCATAATCGGTTCCTGTAGAATAAGTAATGTTTGAGATCTGCGCACACTCGTTGGCAATCAAAATATCAGTTACCAATTCTTCAACAGTATAAATTTCTGTATCTGAAATAATATTTCCTGGTGATGGCTTAACACAGATATCAAAAGTCGTTGCTATAGCCTCATCATCAAAAGAATAAACTCTTACATAATAAGTATTACCTACTGTTAAACCTTCTACAGCTCCAACGGTGGCAGTTGAACAGTATAATTCTGTTAGCGTTCCATCACAATCTCCCTCATACACACTAAAATCAAGGTTCAAGTTACCATTGCCTATGTTGAAAAGCGACACTACTTGTGCCTCTGTATTAGCTACAAATGTAAACCAAACATCATCATTAGGTGTACCTGTACAAGTTGGCTCAGCAATAGCCGATGGTGTTCCACCCGCAACTGTACCAGATGCAAACAAGGTACATTCGTCCAACTCATTCACTTCAACCGTAATGGCGTCACAAGGATCATCATTTTCTGGAGGACAAGCCAATACCAAAAATTCAGGGCTATAAATATCACAAGTAATATCATCATCATTAACAATTGCAATTTCTACAGCCGTATTAAAGGCGAATGGTCCCATTTGGTAAGTTCCAATGGCATCCGCTGTAAGGGTATTGTCATCATAGTCACTTGAAATGGTCAAGGACGATCCATCTCCCATACTTGTAATTTCTACATCTACCAAGAATTGATCACCATTTTCACAATCATCCACGATAGTGTAAGAAGCCTGAGGATTGATACAGGTAGCACAAGCAATTGTTACATCCAAAGATGCATAGGTAGTCCAAGTATCCTGACAACTAGTCCAAGCATTAGACTCTATCCAAAAAGAGATGGTGTCTCCAGTTGATTGGTAACTTACTCCGGTAAGGTCTCCATCCTCATCCAATCCGATGAATTCATCTGGAGTTAACTCCGTTCCATCGGTATCGTAAACGTGGAAATAGTCACCAAAAGTACTAAGCTCACCAGCATTCACATCAAAATTAAGTGGAGTTCCATCGTTGCTTGTAAATGTAAATACATTGGTATCACTGTTTTCATAACAGTACACGAAGTTCAATGGCTCATCTGCCTCACAATCTATATAGTTATCCAAACAGAATGGTTGGGTAACAGGCTGTCCTGATAAAGTACAGTTAGCATCATCGTCATTGGCAATTGTAAAGGATACCTCAGTTTCATTGGCATAAGGCCCAAAAGTATAAATCCCTGTTTCCGTTACCACTTGAGCATCACTTCCTTGATCATCTGTAATGGTATAAGACGTCGCCGACCCCATCTCAGAAAGATCTACTTCTACATTAAATTGAGGTCCGTTGATACAATCTGAAACAGGTGCATAAGACCAAGTTGGCAAATCACAAGTAGCACAGGTCACTGTATAATCAAGCTCTGTCTGACCTCCCGAAGCACAACTATTATATCCATCACCAGCAATCCAGAATGAGATAGTATCTCCTGTAGACTGCCACATTAATCCTCCTAAATCTCCATCGTTACCATAATAATCTGTTGGAGTCAATTCTGTTCCATCTGTATCATACACATGAACTTCATCCCAACCACTTTCAACAGTTCCTGAATTAAAGATTAAGAATAAAGATGTTCCATCATTACTTGTAAAGGTCAATGTATTACCATCATTGTTCTCGTAACAATAAGTGGCATCAAGAGCACCTTCTGTACAATCAATATAGTTGTCCAAACAGAACTCTTGGGTTACTGTTGGTCCTGTAAGGATACAGTTAACATCATCATCATTTTCAATAGTCAAGGCTACATCAGTAGTATTGTCATAAGGTCCAAAGGTATAAATTCCTATTTCAGTAACTGTTTGAGTATCGCCTCCTTGGTTATCTGAAATGGTATAGGAAGTACCTGTTCCCAAATCTGTTAAATCCACTTCAATATTGAACTGAGGTCCATTAATACAGTCTGAAACAACTTCATAGGACCACTCTGGGTTTGTACAGGTGGCACAAGATACTGTTATATCAATAGTCTCATAAGTAGTCCAAGTATCAGAACAACTTCCACTTCCATCTGCATCAACCGTAAAAGAAATGGTGTCTCCCGTAGACTGGTATACTCCAGATAAATCACCTGTAGTATCGGCTTCCGTAAGTTCAGTAGTTCCATCTGTATCATATACGATAAAATAATCCCAGTTGTTCTCTACATAACCTCCATTAACAGTTAAAGTTAACGGTGTCCCATCGTTACTGGTATAAGTAAAAATTACATCGTTATTAGGACCATAACAAAAGGTTGTACTTACAGGTCCTTCTGTACAGTCCACATAATTATCGGCACAAAATGGTTGCGTTAAGGCTCCACTGTCAATGATACAGTTGGCATCATCTGCATTCGCAACAGTAATGATAACATCTGTCGCGTTATCAAAAGGCCCAAAGGTATAGATCCCTAAATCAGTAACAGTTTGTTCAGCACTTCCTTGGTCATCGGTAAGTGTTAATGTAGTGGCAGACCCTAAACTGGTAACATCAGCTTCAATAAAAAATTGAGGCCCATTTATACAGTCACTTACCACTTCAAAAGTCACTTCATGATCAATACATGTGTTTTCAGTTATTGTCAAATCATATGGTGTACTCTGTGGACTCGCCCAAGTTGAAATTACAATATAATAGGTAGTTCCACCCGTAACAGAAAAATTATCCATAATCAAATCACCTCCACCCCAAGAAGTAACAACACCATTTTCACAAGCTACACCTATATCTTCACAGTCAGTATACACAAACATTCCAACATAGTTACCTGTTTCAGTAAGTTCGATATCAATAGAAGTATCTTCTGAAGGTGTATAAGCATACACCACGTCATCACCATTTAAATAGCTATAGGTAATACCACAACCAGATGATCCTGGAGAACCTGAATAATCGTCTAAATAATTAGACGTATCGTCAACTGTATTATATGGTAATTCGGTAACAATTATTGGATTGCCACAAGCTTCTCCCAAAGCACTAACATGGTATGTCAATGGCCCTACCCAAAGACTATAACCATCATCACCACAATCGGCTCTCACATAAAACTCATAATCAGCACCTTCAGTCAAATCAGTCACCTCATAAGAAGCAGCATCCACAGAAGTTCCTGAATCCGTGTCGGTAGGAGCTGCTGTACCAGCCTCTTGATTAATAACCTCCCAGGCCATTTCACTACCCCCTGCGGTCCAAGAAAAATTAGCAGTAGTTACGTCCAAAGCTACACCTAATTCCGATGGGAAATTACAAGTAGAATTATACACCATAACGTTATCTACCATCCAATACCAAGCCCAAACGTTAGCATCATCATAGTAAAAACGAATTTGCATATCGGCATTTATATATTCCGTAATATCAATATGCTTAAAGTCCGGATTCGCCCAAGACCCTACATCACCTTCAAGTGAAGTTTGGCTTAGGATCTCAACCCAATCTGTTCCATCAAACACTTCTACAACAGCCGAATCCCCTCCGCCATTGTTATAATATTGTTCGAAATCTAAAAATAAAGCTGTTGCTCCTGTAGCATCAAAAACAGGGGATGTAAGTGTCTCCTGTAATAATGTACCACTTCCTGCGGCATCACTATCCACCAAAGCACCATTGGTACCATCCAAACTATTGTCTGCCCAGCCCTGCAAATCGGACACCCAGGAATCACCTGTAGCGTCACCTCCATCTGTGACGGTCCAAGTTACCGGTATCCCAGCATCAAAGTTTTCCTCCAAATACGTCTGTGACTGTATCGGTAAATAGAAAACAAAAAATGTAAATAATAATAGTAGTTTTCTCATTGCATTTTGTGTTAGTTATAAAATTTATTAGGGTTTTGAATTATTCCACTTTAGGTCCACCACTTACGATGATGAACTCCGATCTACGGTTCAGCTGGTGCTGCTCCTCGCTGCAGTTTGCTCCGCAGTCCACCTTAGGTTCGGTCTCACCCTTGCCCTCTCCGGTAATACGGCTCTTGTCGATGCCCTTGGAGATCACGTACTGTGCCGTTGACTTCGCACGTCTATCAGACAGTGACATGTTGTAGGCGTCAGATCCTCGGCTGTCCGTATGAGAAGTCGCCAAGATCACCATCTCCGGGTACTTGGTCATCACCTGTACCAGTTTGTCAAGCTCAAAGGCTGCCTGTGCCGTGATGTTCGATTTATCAAAGTCGAAGTAGATTGGGTTGAGTACCACCTGGTCCGCTACGATAAGCTCCTCGATAGGTGCCAATTCTACAGACTCTTTTACTTCCTTCTCAAGGCTTCCCTCGATTGACACGCGCTTGCCGATGTGGTCCGCAGAGGTCACTCCAAGTTCCGTATCCGTCTCGCACAATACGCTGAAGCTTACCATACCCTGCGCATCGGAAACAGCACTGCCAAGTTCCTCTCCGTTGGCTCCGTATAATGTGGCCATAGCTCCCACAATCGCCTCTTTGCTCTTCTCATCTACAATCTTAACCAACAATTGGGTATCGCATGGTTCCTCTACCTTTCTTACGCGGTAGATATCGTCGTTGCCCTTCCCGCCTGCGCGGTTCGAGGACACATAGCCCATACCTGTCGCGTCGTCATAGCTAAGGGCAAAGTCGTCACCGCTGCTGTTCACAGGTACCCCCATGTTGTCAACTCCGGACATATCGGCCTTAGCCTGGAACATATCAAGCCCACCTAGGCCCAAGTGACCGTTCGAGGCAAAATAAAGCTCACCGTTGCTCCCCGCAAACGGGAACACCTCGTGCCCCTCCGTGTTGATCTTCGATCCAAGGTTCTCCGGTTCTCCAAGACTGCCATCGGCATTTATTGTTGCTTTATAAAGGTCAAAGCCGCCCATACCCCCCGGCATGTTGGAGGCAAAGTACAGGGTCTTCCCGTCCGCGCTCACCGCTGGGTCCTTTACCGAGTAGCTGTCGCTGTTCATCGCGAAGCCCTCTGCAGGTCCCCATTTGTTGTCATTCTTATTGGAGCGGAACAGGTGGATCACACTGATCTTCGTGCGGTCCTCCTTCTCGTATACCTTCTCGAAGAAGCTCTCACGTGAAAAGTACATCGTATTGCCGTCCGGTGTAAAGGACAGCGTACCCTCGTGGTACTTTGTGTTGATCTCCTTGCCCAACAGCTCACCTTCAGTGAAGCTGCCGTCCTCGCCCTTGGCAAACCTATAGATGTCAAGGAACGGCTCCCCGTTCCAACCATAGGTCTTGCGGCTCGTGTTACGGGCGGAGACCACGTAAAGCTCCCCGTCCTTCTCTACGGCCCCAAACTCAGAGTACTGTGTGTTCAGTGCCATGTCCTCCACCTCGAAGCGCTTGCGCGTAGACTTGATTGCCTCGATATAGTCCGGTGCAGAGCGGTAGGCCTTGGCGCGCTCGTCGCCAGGCGCCAGGGAGGCAAACTTCGCCATCTGCGCGTTCGACTCGCTGTACTTACCGTTGGCCTTCAGCATCTGGGCATATCTATAGACCATCTCAGGGTCCTGGTTGCCGGCCTCGATGGCCTTCGCGTACCAGCCCTCGGCCGCCTCCGTGTTGTAGA
>NZ_LBIO01000022.1 GCF_001280505.1 Mangrovimonas sp. TPBH4 | reverse complement strand
TTTTAGTTTATAAAATTCCTCAAAACTTACTCGCTGGCCAAAGACATTAATCTCTTTTTCGTGATAATGGTAATGTGCTACAACGGTTTGTGTATAGTTTCGTTGCGTGAAAATCCGCAGGATTTTCGTGATAAGAAACTAAGATAATAAAGTTGCGAGGAAAATCGTAAGCAATGAATTATACACGGTGTTGTGCGTATTTATTTAAATTCAATTACATTGGACTTATAATTCATTAGGTCATCTTTTAAAATTAAAATACCTTTATAATATTCGGCTTCAATTCTATTTCCTCCAAGGTTTCGATAAATAACTTGACCATTTTTTATTTCCGATTTTAGTTCTGCTAATCTTTTATTTGCTACTTTTCCTTCTTCCTCAATGAAATGAGAAATATTCAGTAATTCACAGTTTTTGGAACGGATAATATTAAGTTCAAATCTGGTCAATATTTCTATCAGTAAATCGTATATATCGGAATTTTTAAGAATCGTTTTTTCCTTACCTGTTGAATAGTTGTATGTTATTTCAACACTTTTTTGATTTAATTCATTTATTTCAACATAATTTTTGTCGCTAAAAACTATAATTTTAAACTTATCATAAGTCAATTTATGATTGTATTTTTCGGCTAATAGTTTTATATGTTCTTTTAATTTTAGTAGCATTAAAATAATTACGCACAACGGTTTGTGTATAGTTTCGTTGCGTGAAAATCCGCAGGATTTTCGAGTTAAGAAACTAAGATAGTAAAGTTGCGAGGATTTTCCGTGAGGAAAATCGGAAGCAATGAATTATACACGGTGTTACAAAACGTTTTTATTTATTTTGAGTATAGTCACAATTTTCGTCAATAATTATTGTTTTGCTTATATTGTGATAACCTACCATTTCTTCTCTAACACTTAAATTGCCGTAAAAATCATATAGAAGCCTTTCCTTAAAAATTCCAAAAGGAACATTCTTTTTATTTTTCCATTTTTCATAAGCAGTTGGAAAGTAAAAAATGGGTAAGTGAAATTTAGTATTCTTATCAATTATATAAATCTCTGTTCCGAGTTTTTTTCTTTTTCGTTTTTTAGGTTTTATAGAGGTCAATTTATACCTGCTATATTCAGTTCCATCAATTATTGTATCATTAAGGTTGAAAAAATCATATTCCTTAATAAGAGTTTTAAAAGGATAGTTGTAGCCCCTGACATAGTCGCAATCAACATTAATAAATTCAGCTTTGTTTAAGTCAGATTTTAAAAAATTAACATTAAATGATAATCCATTTTGGTCTTTAAAATCCATTTGATAATTTAAACTGTCTAAGTTTGTAATTACAGCCAAATAGTTGTTCTTTTTTGAGTTTGTAAAGTAGTACCTCGATATAGTTTTCTCAGTTAGTGAATCTTTGTAAAAAGTTAATTTATATTCAATTAAATAATCAAATTCATATTGTTTTTGAGAGAAACAAAATAATGTTGATAAAGTTAAGAGTAGTATTGGAAGGTGTTGCATTAAATGTTTTGTAACGGTTCGTATAACCGTCGGTTATCGGTTTGGTTTACTTTGTTTTTCGGTTTAGCACTGTCGTTAGCAATTCCGAGTGGATTCGGACGTGGTCGAATCCGCCGTAATTGCGGTTATACGTTGTTACCAAACGGTTTTTATAATCCGACATAATCAGTTTCTTTTATTTCCAATTTACCAAGTCGGTTATTATTTATTTTAATCGAATACCAAACTCTCCATTGATTGTCAGTATCAGGAACAGCTAAGTCCGAAGTCAGATAAATATTGGTTCCCACAATACTGTCAATTTCTGTTGAGAAAAGATTGCATTCGGCGTAAAATTCAGGAATCAGTTTTTTTTCAAAGTTAGTTTTGTTGATTTGTTTTTTGTTAACAATTGAGTCGGTCAAGAGTTTTAAATCAGTTACCATTTTATGAGAATGGTCTAAATAGACTTGTTCTCCTTTTTGAGATAAATTCCTAACAATTGAACTATCGTTTAAACTATAAGTTTTTATTTCAAGAGTATGTTTTAAGTCCAAAATTTTAAATTCTTTTTTGCTTGAAATAGTGTCGAGAATTAAAGCCCAATAATTATTAATTGTATCGATTTGCCTTTTTGCTTTTACCGTTTCTAATACAGTTTTCTGTTCAAGTTTAGATTGGATTTTGTCCGACTTTTTTTGGTCGCAACTTGATAGAATTGAAAATATTAAAACTAAAATTAGAAGTTGTTTCATTGTTTGGTTTTCAACTGTTTGGTAACGGTTTGTGTATAGTTTCGTTGCGTGAAAATCCGCAGGATTTTCGGGTTAAGAAACTAAGATAGCAAAGTTGCGAGGATTTTCCGAGAGGAAAATCGGAAGCAATGAATTATACACGATGTTACCTGCTGGCTTTTTTATTATTAGTATTAATATCTTCTTGTATTTGAGAAAGGGGCATGAAAATACTGTCAAGATTATTTGAGGTGCCTAAATCTCCGCTTATTTCGGAAAGTGTTGAACCAGCCAAAGCAGTTCCTGTAATTACAATATCAGCTGTCAGTAAACCATATTTAGACCAAAATCCCTCAGGTCTATATTTTATTTGTGTTATTGAGTTTTTAAGAAATTCATTTTTTAGGTCAAATACATTCGACCAATTATTAATATGGAGTCTTCCAATTAATTTGCTTTTCAATGATTTCTTTAACTTAATTTCAATTTCGGTTTTATCTTTTTCAAATTTCTTTTCTCTGATGGAGAATTTTAATTTTTCAAAGGGGATTATAGTTTGGTTGTTTTTTAGGTGAGTACAAATTATTTTACGGTCTTTAAATTCTACACTTTTTATAAAGTTCTTTTGTCTATTTAAGCATCTTTTATTTGAGTATATGTCAATGAGTAAAATTGATGTCGATAAAATTGATAGAAATAGATTTACGTTGAAATAGAATAAAGAGATAATAACTAATATTTCTACTATGATTAAAGCCTTAAAGTAGTTCTGTTTATTCTTCAAGTTGTCTCGTTCGAATTTTTTCATACTTTTTCAGCTTGCAGGTAACGGTTTGTGTATAGTTTCGTTGCGTGAAAATCCGCTAGGATTTTCGTGTTAAGAAACTAAGATAGCAAAGTTGCGAGGATTTTCCGATAGGAAAATCGGAAGCAATGAATTATACATGGTGTTGTAATGCGTTTTTATTCTATTATATTTTTATGGATATCAGTTTGATAAATTTGGTTTTTAAAATCGTTCTTATCAATTAAAGAGTCTATTTTTTTATTAAAATCAATTTCATAAATATTTTTGTCGGATTCAGCTATTTTGATAGGGAAACAGTCATTTATTTTAATTGCAAGCTTTTCAATTTGTCCATTAGGCAAATCCTCAATTAAGTGAAAAATGGTATCATTTTTTTCATAATATAGGTAGAGAACATCTTTTCTGTTCACAAGACCTTTACCTCTGCGGGAATTCGGTTTTAGCTTTTCCACAATTCCGTAAACTTTGAAGTTACCTTTTTTAATTTCTTCCAATTTACTCTCCCCTTTTTTCTTATCAGCAAAATTTCCGGCTATTAAAAGGCCAGTAATAACAACTGAAAAGACAGTAATCTGCTTTATGGAGTATTTTGGCTTTTTTTTCTTTCCCAATTATTTTTTTTAATGCATTACAACGGTTGGGCTATGGCAGTTGGGGATTTTAAGCTCCAGCTATTCGGTTAAGACCGACCTTTGTTTTATGTTCATAATTTCGATTTATCACTTTTGCCCCAATTGCTTATAGCCGTTGTTGTATGCTGTTTTTAATTTTTTTCAGTCATTAATTCAGTTAATTCCATAGGCGAAATCACGTTTATTTCCCCATTTTTGTCAATTACATTAATTTTAGTAAAATTACCATTGTAATACCAATAGAAATCATTTGAAATTGGTTGGGGATGTTGGTTATAGAATTGTTCAACTACAGGTTTAAACCTTTGAATGAACAGAATAAAATCAATAGGTTTTTCTTTCGAAATCTTACAGAGATTAACAATTCCTTTGTTTGGTATAGCAACAACTGAACCCCATTCTCCAATAAATTCAGGCGCGTTGTTTTTTAAATCAAGAGCAAGACTTGCTCCATAATCTTCATTTTCTATAAAATTGACTTCAATTTTTTTGTCATTAACGTCAATTGATTCAGTCATTTTAGTAAACTCTTGTTTGTTTACATTACTTTGCGCTATTTCAAAAACTTCATCAACAGTTTTATTCCATAAGTCAAACATATCTTTTTGAATGGGTGTGAAGACTGATGGTAAATCAAGCATTAGAAGTGAGACAGTTCCATTTAAATGTTTTTTAGATATAAGATTTTCAGTTCCACCATTTTGATTTACAAAGCTCTCTTGATAAATTCTAATACTAAAATAGTCCACTAAAGTCTCAAACTTATTTGGGTCAAGTTGCTTTTGTTTTTCCATTGACTCATGCATACTGTTGAAATGCGAAGTAATTAATTCACTCCAATCTTTTTTATCCAATTCAGCACACTTTAAAATCAAGTTATGAAGATTTAATATCGAGTAATCCTGTCCTTTCTCTAACTCAATAACTCCCTCTTTTATTGAAGAAATTTTATAATTTTTAGAAATAACTTTAACAGATTCATCTACTAAATATTTATAATCCTTTTCAGATATTTCTTTTTCGTAACCTTCAGGGAATGAGTAGTCAATTTTTTGCGCAGACAAATTAATTGATGTTAGAAGTATTAGTAAGGTCAATATTTTATTCATTCAGTTCAGTTTTTCTCAAATGGCATACAACGGTTTGTGTATAGTTTCGTTGCGGGAAAATCCGCTAGGATTTTCGGGTTAAGAAACTAAGATAGTAAAGTTGCGAGGATTTTCCGTGAGGAAAATCTGAAGCAATGAATTATACACGGTGTTGGCACACGTTTTTATTTTTCAATTTTTATTTTTTGAAAATCCACTGAATTATTCAACTCAGCTTCAATCTTTTCTAAGTCCGTATTATTGTTTCTAGCCATTATGAATACAAAATCCCAAATGTCACGAGTAATGGTTATTTTCCCATTTGTTGATTTACAAATTATCCAAATTTCATCAATCATCTCAATTGCACCGCCAGATTCGAATCCAAGTCTGTCAATTGTCATTAATAATTTTCCAAGCAAATAATCCGTATTCTTGGCTGTTGAAAACCGAATCATGTAATCGTCAGTTTCTTTGTCAAAAGTCGGCATGAATTCATACTCTAAAACTTCATGATAATTTTCGTCAACCGAATATTTGTCAGTAGGCTTTTTCTTTTTTAGTCCAAGTTTTTCGAGTATTTCTGTTATCATTTTTAATTCTGACTAACGTCAAATTTTTAGTTTATAAAATTCCACAAAATTTACACGTTAGCCAACGAAATTAATCTTGTTTTCCTGATATTGTGAATGTGTGCCAACGGTTTGTGTATAGTTTCGTTGCGTGAAAATCCGCTAGGATTTTCGGGTTAAGAAACTAAGGTAGCAAAATTGCGAGGATTTTCCGTGAGGAAAATCAGAAGCAATGAATTATACACGGTGTTGTATGCAGGCTTTATTTTATTTTATTTTTTGCATCAGGTCCATAAATCTCAACTTTAAATTCAATAATTGAATGGTCAGTTTTTGTCAATTTTACAATGTGCTGATGACCATGCCAGTTATTAAGCTTAAAATATCCAAATCTACCAACTGTGTCTTGATCATAAGTTACAATGAAAGTGTTTTTTCCATATTCTTTGTATTTCAAACCAGTTTGCTGACCGCTTGAAATAATTTTTTTCAAATGTTTATAATCAGTTGACCAGTAAACATCTATTTTATCTTTTTGTAAGTCGTCTGAAATTACAAAGTCAAAAGAATTCTTATTGAGAGATTCTCTTACATCATAAAATCTTTTGAGTGAAATCAGATAGTAGATTAAAACTGCTAATCCAAGAGCTAACACAATTGTTAGTATATAGGCTAAAACTTTTCTTTTAGTCATTTTTAGTTAAGCGCTTGCATACAACGGTCCGTATAACCGTCAGTTATCGGATTAAATATACTTTAATTTTGGTTTAGCACTGTCGTTAGCAATTCCGAGTGGATTCGGATGTAGTCGAATCCGCCGTAATTGCGGTTATACATTGTTGTGCACTGGCTTTTAGTCAGATTGATGTATCCAATATAATTCTCCATTTTTATATGTTATGATTCCACCACCAGCTTCTTCTTTTCCAACATATAAACTTGGTCTTTCCAAAGTCACGGTTTTATCACCAATTAATTCTCCGTCTTCTACTAAAATTTCAAAAGTTTCTTTGTCCGAAACTATACACCATAAATCTACCCAGCCAATAGCATTAGGGAATCCTTTATATTTCTCTATTCCACAACCAATTGAAATTAAGTCTTGACCTTTTTCTTCGATTATTAGTTTAGGACAGCTTTTATTATCAAAATATATTTTTTCGATTATTCCGTTTCCGTTTAAGTCAAGATTTATTGTGTCAGTTATACAGTATTCTTTGTGGTTTTTAAAATCAAAATATTCAGGGTGTAAACAGTCAGATGTTATTTTGTCTTCAGGTTTTTTAGACTCTACACTAACAATATCTGGTTGTTCAAATTGCTTTTCTTGAGATTTGATTTCGGTTGTGCTTAATTTCGAATCAGTCGTTTTGTTTTTGCAACTTGAAATAGCAATTAAGATTAAAATTAAAAAGAAGTAATTTTTCATTTAGTTAGATTTTCCGAGCTTGTGCACAACGGTTTGTGTATAGTTTCGTTGCGTGAAAATCCGTAGGATTTTCGTGTTAAGAAACTAAGATAGTAAAGTTGCGAGGATTTTCCGCGAGGAAAATCGGAAGCAATGAATTATACATGGTGTTGTAGCACGTTTTTTTGTTTTTATTTTGATCTATACTCGGAAAATAGAATAAAGACAACTACATAAAATATAGTTCCTAAAACCATTAGGGTTAGTTTTCTTCCCAAGGTTTTATCCTTCTCTTTGGGATTGTAATGTGTTCGATAATTAAAATTGTATTTGCCAGTCAACTTAATCAATATTAAAAACAAGGGACCTAAAAAGAATAATATTAGGTCATTTTCAGGGTATGTATCCTTATTATTCATACAATTTTTGTTTTTATATTTTCATATTGTCTTAGTGAATTATTTTATTTTTTATTCTGATTGTCATAAAAATACTGGTTACTACAATCCATGTTAGTAAACAATCCCAAAACAGGTTGTCGATTGTCCAACCTGAATTTGGAATAGGGCAGTCTACCATGAATTCATGGTAATATGTAAATGGGAAACCGATTTTTAAATCGTATTTATCGGTCAGTCGGTGTAGGGGAGAGTTGATTTGAAAAAGTACAGTCAAAAATGAGATTGAAAAAAATATCAAGATGGACAAAAGTGACCCGTAAATTATTGTTTTTCTCATATTTTGCCATGTCTTCTTTAATGTGCTACAACGGTTTGTGTATAGTTTCGTTGCGTGAAAATCCGCTAGGATTTTCGTGTTAAGAAACTAAGATAGTAAAGTTGCGAGGATTTTCCGTGAGGAAAATCGGAAGCAATGAATTATACACTGCTTAAGTTTACAAACTATTATTTTAGAAGCATTAATCAGAAAGAACAAAAGAGAGGAGTAAGGTTCAGATACACTGTGAAGGTTGGACTTCGACAACATTGAAAAT
>NZ_LBIO01000021.1 GCF_001280505.1 Mangrovimonas sp. TPBH4 | reverse complement strand
CCGTACCGGAAGGTGCGGCTGGAACACCTCCTTTCTAGAGAAAGACGACGAAACTGGAAGAAGGAGCTTAAGGTGCGCCTGTTCTTTTGCTGTTAATTTAAAACATGGAAACAAGATGACAAGAAGCGAGAGCCAAGACTTTAGGTCTTGAATCTTGAGTCTAGAAGTCTTGAGTCTGCAAACAGTCTCATAGCTCAGCTGGTTAGAGCGCTACACTGATAATGTAGAGGTCGGCAGTTCGAGTCTGCCTGAGACTAC
>NZ_LBIO01000020.1 GCF_001280505.1 Mangrovimonas sp. TPBH4 | reverse complement strand
TGAATTTTCCTGAAATAGGTTGACTAAAAATTGAACAAACAATTACAGTCACTTATGAAACACGAAAAACAACACTGGCGAAAAAAAAGCTACCAAAAAGTCAATCTAGAGACCAAACTTCTGGTCGTTGACCAAATCCTTAGCGGACAGCTATCCAACAACCAAGCTTCCAAAAAATATGAGGTTCCCAGAACCACCATAGCCTATTGGTTAAGAAAATACAGTACCTTAGTGCAACGAAACACTGGTATGAGCAAAAACGACGAAATTAAAAAGCTGAAAGAGCGTATTGAAGAACTGGAGTTCCAAAAGGACTTCCAACAGGACATTATCGCTGATATGGAACTTATTACAGGTGTCGACATGTCAAAAAAGTCATTACCCAAAACATTGGCAAAAGAGATAGAGAAAAAGAAAAAAGACCGTTTAAAAGAAAATGGCTCTATGGATGTTTTGGGATATCTAAGCAAGCCTTCTACAAAAGACTCAAAACACAACAAAAACAAGAAATAGACCAACAAAAACTAATTTCTTTAGTTAAGGGTTACCGTAAAAAAGTAGGCTCTAAAACTGGTGGAATCAAGCTCTACAGTGAACTGAAACAAGATTTTATAAATGCCAATATTAAGATTGGAAGGAATAAATTCTACAGGTTTCTAAAGCTCAACAGCCTACTTGTGCCTAAAGCCAAAAATTACATCACCACAACAAACTCAAACCACATGTTCAAAAAATATAAAAACCTTGTTAAGGACCACGTCCCCACCCGACCGGAACAGCTCTGGGTAAGCGACATAACATACATTAAAACCGAAAACGGACACAACTACCTAGCATTGGTAACCGATGCCTATTCCAAGCAAATTATGGGATATAAACTAGACAGCCATATGAGAACATCTCTTTGCAAAGATGCACTCGCTATGGCCATTAAAAACAGAAAATATCCCAACCAAAAGCTCATCCACCATTCCGACAGAGGGTTCCAGTACTGCAATCCCAAATACTCGCAGTTTGCTGAACAAAACGGCATTACCATGAGTATGACAGAGCAATACGATCCTTATGAAAACGCCGTTGCAGAACGTATTAACAGAACCCTAAAACATGAATATGGGCTAAAACAAACCATTAAAAACACGGAACTAGCGCAAAAAATGACACAGCAAGCAGTCTATATTTACAACAACCTAAGAACTCATTTCAGCCTGGATCTGAGAAAACCTGCCGAAGTACATCTCAATCCCAACATCAACTACAAATCGTATCGAAAAAATAATGTAATTTTAAATCCACTAACGATTTGAAAACATCGTTTTGAACAACCGAAAATCAACCAAAAAAAGGTCAACCTATTTCAGTACAATACACCGTCCGGAAATAAGGCTACATAATTTTAATAATTATGTACAAAAATGACAAAGTAATTAGACGCTACAGCGAATCGTTTAAATTGAAAATTTTAGACGAACTTACCACCGGAAAACTCAACAAGAATCAATTAGGAAAACTTTACGGAATAAACCCTACAACCATTAACGAATGGATCAGGAAATATGAGCGTAAAGACTTAATGAACACACGTGTTAAAGTGGAAACAAAAGACGAAATAACTAGAATCAAAGAGCTACAAAAGGAAATTGAACAGCTAAAAAAACTACTGCTCAAAAAGGATCTTGATGCAATGGTATTGGACTCTTATCTAGAAGTGGCTGCAGAGAAACTGGGCTACAAAAGCGTGATAGAACTCAAAAAAAAACTAAATACCAAGCCTTAATCAGAGCTAAAACAAAGAGTGAAGGATTTGCTTCGTTAACTACTGTTTGTGCCTGTTTCGGACTCAAAAGAGATGCGTATTATAAATACCATACCAGAGAGACAGAACGTCTGAAACTAGAAAAACGGATCATAGAAATTGTAAAAAAACGTCGCAAATCCTTACCTAGAGAAGGGGTTCGGAAAATGATTAAATCATTGGATGTAGAGTTTACCAAAGCCAATATCAAAGTGGGAAGAGATACGCTTTTAAATGTACTTAGAGCCAATAATATGCTCACCTTAAGGAAAAAATACAGTGCAAAAACCACCAATTCCTTGCACAGGTTCCGTAAGTACAAGAACATTGCTAAAGATGTAATTGTAACAAGACCTAACCAGGTTTGGGTAAGTGATATCACCTACATTAGAACCTTGAAAGGATTTTGTTATCTAGCTTTGATTACTGATGCCTATTCAAGGAAGATAGTCGGTTATGATCTTAGTGATAGCTTGGAACTAAGCGGTTGTGTTAGGGCTTTAAATAAGGCGTTATATCAAGCTAAGGACATTGATGGACTCATACATCACTCTGATAGAGGAATACAATATTGCAGCAATGTATACACCCAGATACTTAAGAGAAAAAACATCGGTATAAGTATGACAGAAGAAAACCATTGCTACGAAAACGCTATGGCTGAGCGTGTAAACGGTATCCTAAAAGATGAGTTCTATCTCGATCAAACCTTTATGGATACAGCCCACGCAAAGAGAGCTACAAAAAATGCCATTAAATTATATAACGAAGTAAGATTACACTTATCTTTAGATTTTAAAACACCTAATATGGTATACAAATTAACCGCTTAAAACTATGTTTAACCTGTAGCCATATTTCAGGACGAGACA
>NZ_LBIO01000002.1 GCF_001280505.1 Mangrovimonas sp. TPBH4 | reverse complement strand
GTCGAACGGCAGCGGGGAAAAGCTTGCTTTTCCGCCGGCGAGTGGCGCACGGGTGCGTAACGCGTATGCAACCTACCTCTTACAGGGGGATAGCCCAGAGAAATTTGGATTAATACCCCGTAGTATATGGACATGGCATCATGACCATATTAAAGTTTTGGCGGTAAGAGATGGGCATGCGTTCTATTAGCTTGTAGGTGTGGTAACGGCACACCTAGGCGACGATAGATAGGGGCCCTGAGAGGGGGATCCCCCACACTGGTACTGAGACACG
>NZ_LBIO01000019.1 GCF_001280505.1 Mangrovimonas sp. TPBH4 | reverse complement strand
CGGGATCGCCTCAATGAGCGTTTCGCCCAGTACCTTCGACTGTTCGAGCGTGGGCGGCAACACCGTCACACTTACCGTAACCGACGTCAATGGAAATGTCTCAACATGCTCCTCTACTGTGACCGTTCAGGACAATATCACTCCAACAATCACCTGCCCTTCAAACATTACCTTAAACAATGATACCAACGTTTGTGGAGCAGCAGCCACTTGGACCGCCCCCACAGGAAATGATAATTGTACTGGCTTCACTATTTCAAGTACTCATGCTTCAGGAGATATATTTCCTGTTGGAACAACAACAGTTACCTATACAATCACTGATGCTTCTGGAAATAACGCATCATGCTCATTTAATGTAACTGTTAATGATACTCAAGCACCTTCAATAACTTGCCCAAATAACTTAACAATTGGCACTAGCAATGATGGCACTGGGAACTGTACTACTTCAGCCTCTATAGGTACTCCCTCAACTTCTGACAACTGTGGTGTTGCCTCCGTTATTGCTAAAATTGGAGGGACAACCATTACTCCATCATCCTATGTATTTCCTATTGGAGACACTACAATAACTTGGATTGCTACGGACAGCGCTGGAAATTCAAATCAATGTAACCAAACCATTACCATAGTGGATGATGAAGACCCTGAGATTGTATGTCCTTCTGACGATAATGTTTTTTTTGAAAACAATTGTCAATTTACACTCGCGGATTATACAACCATGGCATCGACTTTAGACAATTGCGATACAAATGTAACAGTCACTCAAAACCCATTGCCTGGAGCAGTAATTTCTGGAGCTGTTGTGGTTACCTTAACAGCAACAGATGACGCCAATAGAACAAGTACTTGTACATTGCAAGTGATTCCTTCAGACAATGAAGCGCCTATCGCAGTTTGTCATGATATTACTGTTAGCTTAAGTACCACACCTAACAATGGGGTAGTAAACATTTTTGCTTCGGACCTAGACAATGGTTCTACAGATAATTGTTCTAACAATTCATTATTTTATTCGGTTTCCCAAAGTTCCTTCAACTGCTCAAATGTGGGAGCAAATGAGGTAACATTTACAGTCAGTGATCAGGCAGGAAATGTAAGTGAACCTTGTACTGCCACCGTTTATGTAGAAGATGTAACACCTCCAACAGCCATCTGTAATGATTTCGTAGTGGTTTTGGATGCTATTACCAGAGAAGCAACTATTGAAGCTGCAAATATTGATAATGGATCTTTTGACAACTGCGGCATTGCTTCCATGACCGTTGAACCAAGCTTATTTGAAGAGGCCGAAGACGGACTTCAATACGATATGGAAACTGTATTAACGGTAACTGATTTCAGTGGAAACACATCTATATGTACTGCTACTGTAACTGTTGAGCCGCCCAAAAACTTAAACACCTATATGACTGGTGTGATTTCAGCTCCTACACCCGACTATCCACAACCACCTGGCCCACTAGTAGAAGTTACAGCATGTCCTGGAGAATTACTGGACGGAGTGACTGTTTCATTCAACCTACAAGGGATTTCACCATATACCTTGGTAGCCACGGATGTACTATTTTGGGAAGTATCTTATGACTATGGAGAAAATTGGGACCCGATTTCTTCTTCGGCTGGAACTTTGACTCAATCCCTTTCGGGAATTACCAATGATACTTTTGTTAGAGCGGTAATTACAGATCCTGATTCAGGAGCCACCAAAACTACTGCGGAAGTGTACATTAGATTTTTACCTCCAGATGAACCACCAATTATTACAGGTATCAATCCAGACCCACCAATAATTTGTCTAAACGAATCTATTGTGGTTACGGCAGAAAGTTTCTTTGATCAGCCTAGTGGCCAGTTTGGAGAAGGCGGTGAATTTAACTACGCGCAACCTGAAGGATGGAGGGTCGATGGCTTGGATGGATTTTTTCCAGCTAGTGGTAATAATACAACAGAAGAAACTTGGAAGGAAACCAATTCTAATAACAACCAATTATTTAGTAACATCAATTATGACACTACGGACAATACAAAATTTGCTATAGCTCATGGAGTTGGCAATATTACTACTCTAGAAACCCCTGTATTTAGTACGATCGGAATGACCTCTAGCGAGGCCTTACTAACTTTTGATACCAGTTTTTATTTTTGTAATGACGGTTACGGAATGATCGAATTGTCTTTTGATTCTGGGAACTCCTATCCTGTTGTATTAAATACTGTTGAAGGCTTGGATTTTACTTCAGGGAATACAACTGGTGTAGAATTAGTAAAGGCTGGAGGTAATTGTAATAACGGTCAAAGACCAACTACAAACCCTAGAATGGTTTCGGCTTCTATTGACTTGGGTGCCTATACAGGGTTGTCTGGCTTGCGCGTAAAATTTACCTTTTATGGAAGTACTTCAACTTGTGAAGATGTCATTTTCCCAAAAGCAGATGACAATCCTTGCAATAATAATCCAACCTATGATGTTGCAAGTGGTTGGGCTATTGACAAAGTCGGTTTTGCCTTTGCTTATGTTGATGAAGAAATAGAATGGACAGACGAAGACGACAACATTGTTTCCACTTCTAGCGAAGCAACCATCACGCCAGTAACACCTGGAATAAGAACTTATGGAGTAACCTCTTTAGTCAATGGATGTAGAACAGAAAACGACGAAGGGACAGAATTTGTTGATTTTTATACAAACTTAGCGTATGCAGGAAAGGATTATACACCTTTAAATAGTGAATGTGGTGAAAATACCCTTCAGTTGAATGCGTATGACAACACAAAAACTGCTGTGCAAAATTTCAATAAAGGTGCTTGGGAAACCAATTTATATGTAGTGCCAGATACAGCCGCCGGAGATACTGACTACCTAGGAACAGGAATGACTGGCCAATGGACTGTTACAAATGAAAGCTACAACTCCTGCGGAACTAGCTGGGCATTTTCAGACGACAATAATCCTGATGCTATCTTTTCTGCAGATCCAGGAGTATTCACACTTCGATGGACTTTGGAAAATGGCTGTTATGATGAAATTACAGTAGAAATAAAAGATTGTCCAACTGTTGATTTCGATGGTATCAATGATTATGTAACCTTCAGAAATAATTACAACTTAAATTCTGAATTCAGTCTGGAAGTTTGGGCAAAACCAAACACTGTAAGTGGAACCAGCTCTATTTTTTCCAGAAAAGAATTTAGCGACAATAGCCAAGGCTATGACATCAGCATTGTAAACGGTCAAGTGAGGTTTAATTGGTATAATGCTTCGGGAGCAGGTTCTGTGACCACTGGCAGCTACACGATTGACACCTCAAGATGGTATCATATAGCCGTTACTTTTGATGGCTCGACCTACACTCTTTATGTGGACGGAATTGAAATGAATGCTGTAAGTGGAACTGCCCCTGATGCAACAATAGGAAGCATACATGCGCTTTTGGGTGCTATGGATCAAGCAAGTCCAAATGATCCTACAAATTACTATCATGGCTGGATTGATGAATTGAGAATATGGAACAAAGCATTGTCCGTTGTTCATGTTAGACAAATGATGAACCAAGAAATCCAAGCATTAAATACCGATGTTGGAGGTGTCGTAATTCCTACCAAAATATATGGCCCAGACTATAATAGTGACAGTATAGATGACGATCCCTTATTATGGAGCAACTTAGATGGCTACTACCGAATGAATCTTACATGTGGCGATTTGGCAGCCTATAAAGGCGTAAGTGGTAGACTAAGAAACATCACTTCAAGTCAGCAACAAACAGCACCTCTACCCTATATCACTTCCAAAGTAGGCAACTGGAATACGGATAATTCAACCGCTTCACCATGGATCAATTGGAGTGTATGGGATCACCCAAACAGTACTGGAATCAATGGAACCCCTATTGATTGGAATATCGTTAAAACAAGTCATAATGTCATTAGCGATACACAAGATCTAACTTTGTTAGGATTACTTGTAAACACAGGAGAATTAACTATTACTAGTTCTGGTATTCAAGATGAAACCAATGAAGGTCACGGTCTTTGGATTACCGACTATTTGAAATTAAATGGACAAATTGATCTTATTGGTGAATCTCAATTGGTACAGAAGAGATATAATACAAATCAATTAAATGAAAGTATTTTGGAACCTACAAGTAGTGGATTCATTGAAAGGGACCAACAAGGGACATA
>NZ_LBIO01000018.1 GCF_001280505.1 Mangrovimonas sp. TPBH4 | reverse complement strand
GAATTGCTGGAGACGATTATACAATGGCAGCATGTTCTGACCAGGCTTCCGTAGACCAGGCGTTTGCCGAGTGGGTTGCCCTGGGCAGCATCACGGGTGGCTGTAACCTGATGGTTGAAGTGACCAATCCGGGGGCACCTGATGCCTGTGGTGGTTCAACCGAAGTAATCTGGACAGCTACCAGCGACTGTGGGGCACCGTTATTGCTGAGTTCGACCTTTACGGTAGAGCCTGCACCAGAGGTTATTGCTAATGCACCTTCTGACGTTACGATGGAGGCTTGTTCTGACCAAGCATCGATTGACCAGGCGTTTGCCGAGTGGGTTGACTTGGGCAGTATCACCGGAGGCTGTAACTTGGAAATCACAATAGACAATCCAGGAGCACCGAGTGCCTGTGGCGGAAAATCTGATGTTACCTGGACAGCGACAAGTGATTGTGCAGAAACCATTATCGGAACGGCGACTTTTAGCGTGCTTCCTGCACCAGAGGTTTCCTTCAATGCACCAGACGATTATACAATGGCAGCATGTTCTGACCAGGCTTCCGTAGACCAGGCGTTTGCCGAGTGGGTTGCCCTGGGCAGCATCACGGGCGGCTGTAACCTGATGGTTGAAGTGACCAATCCGGGGGCACCTGATGCCTGTGGTGGTTCAACCGAAGTAATCTGGACAGCTACCAGCGACTGTGGGGCACCGTTATTGCTGAGTTCGACCTTTACGGTAGAGCCTGCACCAGAGGTTTCCTTCAATGCACCAGACGATTATACAATGGCAGCATGTTCTGACCAGGATTCCGTAGACCAGGCGTTTGCCGAGTGGGTTGCCCTGGGCAGCATCACCGGTGGCTGTAACCTGATGGTTGAAGTGACCAACCCAGGGGCACCTGATGCCTGTGGCGGTTCATCGGAAGTTATCTGGACAGCTACAAGCGACTGTGGGGCACCGCTGTTGTTGAGTTCGACCTTTACGGTAGAACCGGCACCTGAGGTTTCCTTCAACGCGCCAGAGGATTATACAATGGAGGCCTGTTCCGACCAGGCTTCGATCGACCAGGCGTTTGCCGAGTGGGTTGCCCTGGGCAGCATCACGGGCGGCTGTAACCTGATGGTTGAAGTGACCAACCCAGGGGCGCCTGATGCCTGTGGCGGTTCATCGGAAGTTATCTGGACAGCGACAAGCGACTGCGGGGCACCGCTGTTGTTGAGTTCGACCTTTACGGTAGAACCGGCACCTGAGGTTATTGCAAATGTACCTTCTGACGTTACAATGGAGGCCTGTTCAGACCAAGCATCGATCGACCAGGCATTTGCCGAGTGGGTTGACTTGGGCAGCATCACCGGAGGTTGTAACCTGATGGTTGAAGTGACCAACCCAGGGGCGCCTGATGCCTGTGGCGGTTCATCGGAAGTTATCTGGACAGCGACAAGCGACTGCGGGGCACCGCTGTTGTTGAGTTCGACCTTTACGGTAGAACCAGCACCTGAGGTTTCCTTCAACGCGCCAGAGGATTATACAATGGCAGCCTGTTCCGACCAGGCTTCTATCGACCAGGCGTTTGCCGAGTGGGTTGCCCTGGGCAGCATCACGGGCGGCTGTAACCTGATGGTTGAAGTGACCAACCCAGGGGCACCTGATGCCTGTGGCGGTTCATCGGAGGTTATTTGGACAGCTACAAGCGACTGTGGGGCACCGCTGTTGTTGAGTTCGACCTTTACGGTAATAGGAGATACTACACCTCCTATGCTAGTTGGTCCAATTCCAGAAGGGATTTCAGATATTGATGCTTGTTTCAGTGATGTTCCAGAAGGACCAACTGCAGATGAAATTGCAGCTATTTATGAAGATAACTGTGGAGATGTATTTGTAGAAAAATTGCCTTCAATTGTTGGGGATGACTGTAAGTGGATAGCGCTTTATGAGTTCATAATATCTGATGCATGTGGTAATACATTGCCTCCTCTTAAAATTTACTATAATGGAGGAGATCAAACACCTCCAGTCATTGATTTGCCAATGATAGATCCTATTTGTAATGATGAATTCCCAGAAGCCCTTAAGGCGAATTGGGTAGATAATTGTTCAGGTGAAGGAGAAGTAACTGCATATTTAAGTGATACAACTATGGATGGTTGTGTTGAATATGGTACTTATGTGTTTGAGGTATCTGATGCATGTGGTAACATGGCTCAAGAGATTTTAACCCTTGAAAGAACCGTTGAGAAGTACACGGGTAATTGTGAGACTGCTTTTGGTAGAGATCCAAACAGTAACACATGTTTCCTTCAAGACGGATTTAATCGTTGGGGATGGACTAATTATTATGAAGCAGAGGGTGCTTATACCATGGATCTTTATGCAGGAGCTGGACAATGTAATTTGTCAAGTGGTACTCTTGCCGGAGATGTGGTGGTAGAATATCTGGATGGATACGTTACCGTATACTTTGACATTGCTAGTGGATTTGGAATGAGTGAAGCCCAGGTTTATGTGGGGTGTAATCCTTATCCAACCAAGAATAATGGAGCTTATACAGTAGCACCAGGGCAGTATAACTTTAATGCAGGTGCTATGGAGTATATGACAAGTTATACCGTAGGACCAATTGAGGCGAGCGGACCAATTTATGTGATAGCTCATGCAGTGGTTTGTGAAGCGATTTGTCAATGTGGTGAAGGAGCTTCTGGAGAATATATGCCAACTGGAGCAGCTATAGATTGTGAAGATGAAGTAGTGGAGCCTGAGCCAACGGTTGGAGTATCCAGTATAGACTTTGTTGCTTATCCTGTTCCATTTGATAAGGAGGTTAATATTTCGTACTTGTTTGAATTTGAAACTGACGTAACTATTGAATTGTTTGACACAAGAGGAATTGTAATCTTAAGTGAAACCAATAGAAGTTATGTTAAAGGATTTAAAGATAAAACAACCTTTGATTTATCTAGAATTCCTAATCAAATGTTCTACGTGAAGTTAACAACCAGTCAAGGTACTGTTACTAAGAAAATTGTTTCCTCATCATTGAAGGAGCGTAAAAACTAAAAGTTTAATTTAAAAATGAAAGGGAGGCAAAATTAGCCTCCCTTTTTTATTAGTCTCAGTTTAGGATTCAATACCCATGCACTAAAAGTGTAGAGTAGTTTAGCTTATTATAAATGAATTGCATAAACAA
>NZ_LBIO01000017.1 GCF_001280505.1 Mangrovimonas sp. TPBH4 | reverse complement strand
ATGAGACCCAGGGGGACGCCGAGAGCGGTGACAACGAGCTCTTGAGCCCCTACGACAATATCGTGGCCAATGCCCAAGTGGTATATGCCAGGGCGGAGAACATGCTCACGGGCTGCCACAGCGTGGTAGGCCTACAGCTGAACGTGCTGCCGTCGCCGGTAGTGCCGACGGCCATCGAGGACTATGTGATCTGCGATACCAACGCCGATGGCTATGCGAGCTTCGACCTTACCGGTATGGACGCGGAGATCCTCGGGGCACAGGACCCGGCGCAGTTCGACCTTAGCTACCACCTTACCATGGCGGACGCAGAGTCCGGGGCGGCACCGATCGCCAACCCATGGGGCTATGTGAACCAGACCAACCCACAGACCGTATATGTAAGGGTAGAGAGCCTAGAGAACGGCTGTGTGAGCACTGGCGAGTTCGAGATCCGCGTGGAACTGCCGCCGGTAGCGGTACAGCCAACGCCGCTGCAATTGTGCGACGACGAGGTGGCCGATGAGCTGACGGTGTTCGACCTTACCGTTAAGGACGGGGAGATCACGGGCAACGAGGGGAGCTGGAGCGTGAGCTACTACGAGACCCAGGCTGATGCCGATTCGGGGACCAATGCGATCCCCGACCCAACGGCCTATACCAATACCTCGGTAAATGGAATAGCAGCCAACCCGCAGACCCTATATGTGGTGGTGACCGATACGGACACGGGCTGTACGGACCAGACGACCCTTACCATCCGCGTACTGCCGAACCCAACGCCCAGCCAGGATCCATCGGACATCGCACTGTGCGACGATGAGAACACGGGAGACGAGGTGGAGCTGTTCGACCTGACGGAGAACGAGACCTATATCATCAACGGTGAAGCAGGGGTATCTGCCAGCTACCACGAGAGCCTTTTCGATGCCGAGCAGGGTACCGGGGTGATCCTTGACCCAACGGCCTATGCGAACATTTCCAGCCCACAGACCATCTATGTGCGCGTTGCCAATGACATCACGGACTGCTATACGATCGTAACCTTTGACATCTTGGTGAACCCACTTCCGGAGGCGGTTGCCGTAACGGACATCGTGGCCTGTGAGAACAATACCGATGGGGCCTATGCCTTCGACCTTTCACAGAAGGACGAGGAGGTGCTTAACGGACAGGACCCTGTGCTCTACGGGGTGAGCTACCACGTATCGCAGGTGGATGCGGACAATGGGGACAACGACCTTGTGAGCCCGTTCACCAATACGGTGAACCCACAGCAGATCTTTGTGGCGATCACCAACCTGGAGACCGGCTGTTCGATCAGTGTACAGAGCTTCTATGTGGAGGTACAGGAAGCGGCGGAGGCCAACCCGGACATGGAGGCCATCCTCTATGAGCTTTGCGACGACAATATGGAAGTGGACGGTGACCCGACCAACGACAGCGTACAGTTCGATCTGTCCGCCATGGATGCGGAGCTGTTGGACGGACAGGACCCAGCAAACTATACGGTGAGCTACTATGCCAGCGAGGCGGATGCCGAAGCGGGAACAGGCCCATTGCCGACCCTTTATGAGAACATGGTCAACCCACAGATGATCTATGCCCGTGTGGACAATGATACCACACCGGACTCGATCTGCTACGCGGTTGCGGAGCTGACCCTTCAGGTGAACCCACAGCCGGTGTTCGATCTATATGACAGTTATGTGCTGTGTTTGGATACCAACGGCACCGAGGCGATAGACCCACCGGTACTGGAGACGGGGCTTACCGAGCCTGACTATCTCTTCATCTGGTACTTCAACGGCCAGGAGATCTCGGGGGCCACTGGCGGCAGCTATGAGCCGACGCAGGCAGGAATCTACAGTGTAACGGTAATCGACGTGTCCACCTCTACGGTGACCATGTGCGAGCGCACTGATACTACCGAGGTAATCGAGAGTGCACCGCCGACAATCGTTGCCGAGGTGGTGACCGAGGCCTTTGCTGACAACCATATCGTGGTGGCCACGGCCAGCGGGGACAGCAGCTACGAGTACAGCCTTGACGATGGGCCATGGCAGGATAGCGGTGTGTTCGAGGACGTGCCATGGGGCGAGCATGTGGTAACTGCCCGTGATATTTTGGGCTGTGGAGAGGCCAGTGTGACAATAAGTGTACTGGATTATCCGTTATTCTTTACGCCCAACGGAGACGGTTACAACGACACTTGGAACATTGTTGGATTTAGTAGTCAAACTAACACTAAAATTTATATATTTGACAGGCTCGGAAAATTGCTCAAACAGATCTCTCCATCGGGCGATGGATGGGACGGAATGTACAACGGGGCAGCGATGCCGAGCAGCGATTATTGGTTTGTTGTGGAGTACGTAGAGCCATCGACGGGACAGAGCAAAGAGTTTAAAGCCCATTTTACTTTGAAAAGATAGAATTTATGAATTTAAAAAAGTATTGTTTAATAGCAATTGTAGCATTATTTACGAAATTAGGAACAGCGCAGGAAGGCCTTCCGATCTACTCAGATTACTTAACCGATAATTATTATTTGATTCATCCCTCGATGGCGGGAGTTGCAAATTGTGCAAAAGTAAGATTGACTGCACGTATGCAGTGGTTTGGACAGGATGATGCACCTGCATTACAAACTTTGAGTGTTAATAGTAGAATTGGAGAGTCTCAATCGGCAATTGGAGGGATTGTATATAACGATAAGAATGGATACCATTCCCAAACAGGAGCCTATGTGACGTACGCACACCATTTGATGTTTTCTAGAAATGAAATCGACTTGAACATGTTGTCTTTTGGTTTGAGCGTTGGTGCAATTCAATATAGATTGGATGAAACAGCTTTTATTAATGAACCTTTTGACCCTATTATTGCGGGTGTTGAGCAAAGTGCCACTAACTTCAATGTAGATTTCGGATTTTCTTACCATTTCTTGGATTTCTATGCTCATGCTACGGTGAAGAACTTATTGAACAATGATGGAATCAACTTCAATGAGCAAGGCTTGAGCTATGAGAATTTAAGAACTTATTTATTGTCTGTTGGAAATGTGTTTCAGAGATATGGCAGCGACTGGAGTTTTGAACCTTCCGTTATGTTCATGTATAGAGATGCCACTGAAGAATCTTCCTTCGACTTAAATGTTAAAACTTATAGAGAAATGGACTTTGGTAAGATCTGGGGAGGTTTGTCCTATAGAAGAAGTTTGGATGGGGCGGAATACTTGGATGGTTCTGGTGTGAGTAATCAAAAACTACAATATTTCACACCATTTGTGGGTGTAGATTATAACAATTTTGTCTTCGCATATACTTATTCATATCAAGCAAATTCAGTAGTATTTGATAATGGTGGGTTCCACCAAATTACACTTGGATATAACTTCAATTGTGGAAGAGAGAAATACCAATGTAATTGTCCTGCAATTAATTAATATAATTCATTATACCATTATAATAAAAACGTCCCGATTTCGGGACGTTTTTTTTTAGGCAACTAATCTACTACCATTGGTAGTTTTTCTTTTTGGCTTGGGTTTTTATGGCGTTAACCATGGCTTGTTCCAAGTTTTTATCTTCTTCAGTGTTGTTTGCTTCAATGAATTGCAGTCGCTTTTTGTTGAGTTCTTGTATTTGTTGTTGGATTGCTTTACGTTCTTTTTCTTTAGCAGCAACATAAGCCTTAATTTCAGATGTAGATTTACCTTTTAATTCTTCCGGCAATTCGGAGGATTTTAAATCTTCAAGTTTTAATTCTTCATTTGAGACAGCATCCACCAAATCCCAGTTGGAATTTGTGTAGAGGTGAGTGCTTTTGCTGACGGTGCGACTCACTCCGCTTGCTTTCCCTGAAATGGAAGCGTTGACATCTTGGACCTGTTGTTCCCTGATTTTATCCTTCCCAACGCTACCATAAGCAACATATGTTCCATTAAGTTTTTGATTCAATTGAAGGATTTCATTGTCATAAGGTGTAGCTACATACACAGTTTGTCGGTTGTGGTCGATGGCCATATAATTACCGTGTCCCACATCGGCGCCCGATTTCCAATAGGTATTTATTCCTAGGTTATAATCGCCACAAAAAATGGTATTCACAGAAATGTGTTTTTCTACCGCCAATTCAGACGCTTTCTTATAATTGATAGGGCCTTGGCTAAAAGGTTCGTTTCCTGCAATAAAAATGAGCTTTAAATCATCTTGATTGTTGCCCCATTGAAGTCTTTCAATA
Organism: Mangrovimonas sp. TPBH4; assembly: GCF_001280505.1. Classification (GTDB taxonomy): domain Bacteria; phylum Bacteroidota; class Bacteroidia; order Flavobacteriales; family Flavobacteriaceae; genus Mangrovimonas_A. Next base: position 64,588 of record NZ_LBIO01000017.1, on the reverse strand, counting down.
GAAGTTTGAATGACTTGGCCACAATATTCTTGACCTCCATTTGTGGTGAGAGAAAACAATTGTTTTGAGATTTCATCCAAATCGTCACTGAAGGAAAGAATTTGTCTTATATATCCATTATCTGCATTCAAGTTGTCAGTACCATATTCATAAAGCGCAATTTGAAGTTTTGGGCTGTTGCCATTGCATTTTGCATAGGAGAGTTCGTTGACAATTTTCCATAATTGCGCTTTGGCTTGATCGATAAGGCCATCCATACTATTACTAGTATCTAATAACAGGGCCACTTTGATATATTGTTCTTGGTCATTAGTTATGGGAGCGTGATAAGCGGTTGTTAGATCGGTTGTTATGGGTTTTGAATTGTTGGCATTACAGGAGCACATAACAGCAACACTTGTAGCCAAAAGGATAGGCTTGAGAAATGGTTTCATAATCTTGTTGTTTTTTGATTTGAACTTTAAATCTATGCCCAACTTTTTTCTTATTCAATCTAGAATTAGGGAATAGTATTGTTGGTTGAGTGAGAAGGAACCTTAGGTGAGCAAGCCAATCTAAAAGATGTGTTTTGAATCTCCAATTGGAAGTTTTCAGTTTTAAAATGCCAATTAAAGTGAGTATGTTTATACATTGAATATTTTTAAATGACCACAATTTTTAAATACATTTTTATACTGCTGTTTTGTTTGACTTCCTTCTTTACAATTGGTCAAAATCAATTACTACAGGATACACAAACTTTTACTGTTAAAGGGAAAGTGGAAGAAAAGGATACTTACCAACCTATTCCAAAGGTGAATATTGAGGTTAATGGAGGAGGCTATACCAAAACCGACAGTAACGGGGAGTTTAGAATCCAAGTTAAAATTGGCGATGAATTGGCAATAAGGCACAAAGATTTTGAAACGGTCTATTACACCATCGTGAGTCAAGATCGCATCTTGGTACAGGTGGAGCCTGTAAGCCCCTCACTTGTCAACAGTCGATATCAAAAAAAGGATTCCAAGGCCTTTAAGCAGTTAATTGATTCTGCTAATGTGTATGCCAAACAAGATGCCGAAAAGGCCATTCAGTTTGTCACCGAGGCGCTCAAGGAAAGTTATTCGGTCAACCAAAGTGCCGAAGCCTATGAAACCTTGGCAGATATTTACAAAGCTTGGAAACAATATGATTTGGCCGTGAGTAATTATAGGATTAGTCTTCAAAATTACAAATCGAATGAGGTTCAATTAAAATTGGGAGATGCCTATCGATTGAACAAGAATTATCAGGAAAGTTTGGATGTCTATGGAACTATCGATTTTGGTAGTTTACAGGCCTTTCAGAAGGTTGTGTACTTTGAAGGCTTGGGAGATACTTATTACAACACAAAATCATATTCTAAAGCTATAGAGCATTATAAAAAGGGACTTGAGGTTGCTAAAGAGCATTTAATCACTCCAAAGGTTACCGACTTGAGTTCCAAAATTGCACAGGCTTATAATTCGCAAGGAGAAGTGCAAAAGGCCAAACAATTGTTTGATAATTCATTAAATCTTGCTTCCAAGGAGAATAAGAAACGGGCGGTGGAAGAGAAAATCACCGTAGCGGAATTTAATAGTGAAAACCAAAACTATTCCGATGAGATTAAGTTGAGGAAGGAGGCACTGGACGATATATCAGATATTCAACGTCAAGATTCCATAATAGACAATGAAAGTGCCCTTACGCCGCAAAAGCAGAATTATAAGATAGGAAATGCCTATTTTCTTCAGAAGGATTTTGACAGTGCCATTTCGTATTTGGAAAGAAGTATTAAGGAAGCTGATGACAAGGAAGATTTGGTGGTGAAAAAGGATGCCACCCGTAAATTATCTGATGTATATGCCGATGCTGGAGATTTTGACAAGGCAAGGAAAACTTTTGAAGAGTACACCGCAGCGGTAGATGAACTTTACATTAAAAAGGAACAGGAAATTTCGCAGTTGGCGCGTTTCAACAGGAGTATTATTGAAAAGCAAAATAGGATCAATAGTTTGGAAAGTGACCGACAATTATCTGAAAGCAAATACCAGCTTTCCAACGAGCGCAACAAGCGACAACAATTGATTATTTATTCCTTGGTGTTTGGAGTTGTATTGCTTTTGGTTACTGCCTATTTCATGTTCAAATACATCAAGCAACAACGTTTGGCCAATAATTTGCTGGCATTAAAATCTTTGAGGAGTCAAATGAATCCACATTTTATTTTTAATGCTTTGAACTCGGTAAACAGTTTTATTGCCTTGAATGATGAGCGTACCGCCAACAAGTATTTAAGTGATTTTTCTTATTTGATGCGTGCCGTCTTGGAAAACAGTGAGGAGGATTTTATTCCGCTGCAAAAGGAAATTGAATTATTGGAGCTATACACCAAATTGGAGCATTTTAGGTTCAAGGACAAGTTTGATTATAGCATTACTGTGGATGATCAAATTAATGTTGGGGATTATAAAATTCCGCCCATGTTGTTACAGCCTTATATTGAAAATGCAGTGTGGCACGGTTTGCGCTATAAAAATGAAAAGGGCCATTTGACTATTGACATGGAAAAGATTAATGAAGATGAAATCAGCATTACCATAGCTGATGACGGCATTGGAAGAACACGTTCAAAAGCTCTAAAAACTGAGCGTCAACAGCAACAAAAGAGCAAAGGAATGGACAACATTAAAAGGCGAATTTCCATTTTAAACGATATGTACAAGGACAAAATTGATGTGCATATTGAGGATTTTCAGCATGAAGAAGATTCCGGGACTAAAGTAGTAGTTACCCTCAAGAAGGATTAAGACTAAAAAAGGACATTCCATAGAACTAAAAGAACAACCAATTTCTAGCATTATGAAACTAAAAGCCATTATCGTTGAGGACGAGGAAACCAGTAGAGAGATTTTAAAGAATTATCTAAAAAAGTATTGTCCTAATGTGGAAGTTTTAGGTGAAGCCGCCAATGTTGAGGAAGCTTTGGTGCTGATAAGAAATCAAGCTTTGGATTTGGTGTTTTTGGATGTGGAAATGCCCTATGGCAATGCTTTCGATTTATTGGATAGGGTTGGAGATATTAATTTTGAAACGGTATTTGTAACCGCGTATAACCATTATGCCATTGATGCCCTAAATGCCCATGCCTCTTATTATTTGATGAAACCGGTTTCTATAGACGAACTCATCAAGGCTGTGGATTATGTTACCGAAGTTAAAACTAAGGAAAATGCCCTTCAAGATCAGGTGTTGGTTCCTAAAACCAATGGGATTAATGGCAAGATTACAATACCCCAACAGGATGGGTTTGAAGTTTTAAATACAGCCGATATTTTATACTGCAAAGCCGATGACAATTACACCGAAATTTTTCTAGAAAATAACCGAAAAAAGCTGGTAAGTAAAACGCTAAAATACTTTGAGGATGCCCTAATAGATAGTAGTTTTGTAAGAGTTCATAAAAGCTATTTAGTGAATATAAATGAAGTCACTAAATATGTAAAAGGAAAGGGCGGAAGTGTTGTGTTGAGCAACGGTAAGGAAATCATGGTTTCGGCCTCCAAAAAGTCGAATTTGCTATCCTATTTTAAATAATTCTACGTTTTTTAAACGTCATCAAATATAGAAATATGCCAGTTATTAAACCCGTAAACGGAAAGTTTCCACAGATTCCTGAGGATTGTTTTGTGGCTGAAAACGCTACGATTGTTGGAGAAGTGAGTATGGGCTCACAATGTAGTGTTTGGTTCAATGCGGTGATTCGCGGAGATGTCCATTTTATAAAAATGGGGGATAAGGTGAACATCCAGGATGGAGCTGTAATTCATGCTACCTATCAAAAGTCACCCACAACTATTGGGAACAATGTGTCCATTGGGCATAATGCCATTGTGCATGGTTGTACCATTCATGATAATGTGTTGATTGGTATGGGAAGCATTGTGATGGATGATTGTGTGATTGAAAGTAACAGTATCATTGCTGCTGGTGCTGTGGTGACCAAGAATACGGTAGTGGAATCGGGGAGTATTTATGCCGGTGTTCCCGCTAAAAAAGTTAAGGATATCAGCGAAGAATTAATTTCAGGAGAAATTGACAGAATTGCTAATAACTACGTGAAATACTCTAGCTGGTTTCAAGAAGCCTAAAGCGAAATGTGCTGGACTTCGTAATTCTCTCCTAACAGCGATTCCATGACTTGCGGTGTCCCTGTTGTATAGAAATCGTAGGACGCTTTGGTAGGTTCAGTATTTAATAAATGGTGGTGTTGCAGGATGGCTTTGGTTTGTCTTGCGACAGCTGCACCCGAATCGATGATTTTAACCGATTTAGGGAGGATTTGAAGGAGCAACGGCATCAAATAGGGGTAATGGGTGCAACCTAGGACCAAATAGTCTATATTGGCATCTATCATGGGTTGTAGATAGCCTTTCAGCAAGGCTTGCATTTCTTCAGAATACATCTTTCCACTTTCAATCAATTCAACAATACCATCGCCAACCTGTTCAATAACATGAATGCCATTGCTATAAAGATTTGTTGTAGTGTGAAAGAGTTCGCTGGACAGTGTTCCCTTTGTGGCCAAAATGCCCACGGCTTTGGTATTGGTATTGAGTGAGGCTGGTTTTATAGCAGGCTCTATACCTATAAAGGGGACTGCAAAAGTACTTCGAAGCAATTTAATGGCATTGGTGGTAGCCGTATTGCAGGCCACCACTATGAGTTTACAACCTTTTTCCAATAAAAATTCAGTGTTTTTAAAACTAAGATCTATGATCTGTTGTGTAGTTTTGGTGCCATAGGGAGCGTTGCTGCTATCGGCAAGATAGATAGTGTTTTCATTGGGCAAGAGCAACTGAATCTCTTTCCATATGGAAGTTCCGCCAACACCGGAATCGAATATACCAATAGGTTGTTTACTCATCGATACAAAAATAAAAAAGCCGCTTAGGTAAAGCGGCTTTTTTTAATTTTTTTGTGATTGGATTAGAATCCTAATTCTTTTTTAACGTCTGGTAAAAGGTCTTTACCATCAGCTACCAATACACCTCCACCTTGAGTAGAATCCAATACATAGTTGAACCCTTGAGCTTTTGCTACTTTGTTGATGGCAGCTTTTGCCTTATCGAAAATTGGTTTCAATAATTCAGCTTCTTTCTTTTGAAGGTCTTGTTGTGCTTGCGCTTGATATTGACGAATGCTTTGCTCCATAGTTTGTACCTCTTGGGCTCTTTTAGCATTCTCTTCGTCTGTTTTGGTGTCTACTTCAGCTTGGTATTGCTTCATTTTGTTTTGAAGCTCTGTAGCCATAGTTTTAATTTCAGCTTCGTAAGTCTTAGTTAGCTTTTCAATTTCTGCTTGAGCAGTTTTCATCTCCGGCATCGCTTCTACTAACTCGGTAGTGTTAATATGAGCAACTTTACTTTGTGCAACTGAGAAACTCGTAGCTCCAACAAAAAGTGCGGCTGCAAATAAAAGGGTCTTAAAATGTTTCATTTTTAAAGTATTACGTGTTTAAATATTAATGTTATAGTGGTTAATTTCCTGTACTATCTTTTACTTTGGCTTGTGCCTCGCGTTCTTTTTTAGCCTTTTCGCGTTCGGCCAATATGCGTTGTCTTCTTTCTTCAAGCTCTTTTTGGCGAGCCTCTCTATCCTTTAATTTTTGTTGTCTTTTTTCCTCTGCAATTTGTTCAGGTGTTTTTTCTTCCGTCTCGCTTTGCGGGTTTACATTCGCATCGACATTGTCGTTGCTTTCTTTTTGGGCATCACTATCCTTTTCGTTAGTTTTTCCGGTTTTAGCGGCTCTTATACTATCTCGTTCGGCTTTGGCTCTAGCTCTTTCTTCCAAGATTTTTTGTCTTCTAGCTTCGGCAGCGGCTTCTAGAGAATCGCGTCTTTTTTGTTGGGCAGCTTTGCGGTCTTCAATTTCTTTGGCACGGGCCGCCTGTTTGGCGTCCAAGGCAGCTTCGCGCTCTTCCAATTCCTCATTGATTTCCGGTACTACCTCTTCATCTTCGGCAGCTCTGCGCTCGGCTCTGTTTTGAGCTTGGGTACGTTTGGATGCTCTAGTGATGCTTCGGATGACCAATTCACTGATGTCATACCTTTCGGCTGAGTACAGCATTACCAAATCGGCAGACTTGTCAAATACAAAATCATATTTTTTATTGGCAGCAATTTCTTGAACTGCGGCAAATATCTGATCTTGGATAGGCTGAATCAACTGGCGCTTTTGTGTAATTAAATCGCCTTCTGGCCCAAATCGTTTTTGTTGATATTCTAAGATTTCCTGTTCTTCAAATGAAATGTCCTCCAATCGCTCTTCATAAAGTTCTTTGGTAAGAAGCACACGTTCATTGTCGAGTTGTTTCTTTTTTTGATCGATCACATTCAAACGTTGCTCGATTTCTGCTTTCCACTCCTGAGCCTTTTTTTCCAATTGATTTGAAGCTTCTTGATATTCGGGAACGTTTTCCAAGATGTATTCGGTATCTATGTAGGCAACTCTCACACCTCTTTGGGCGTTGGAGACCAAGCTACTTAGACCTATCATTATCATTAAAAAAAGAACTCTATACTTCATCTGTTGTTGTTTTGTGATTTATTGATCTTTTCCCTAAACCTTTAAAATGACAGATTTTGTGTTGTTTCCGTCATTTGAATTTAGCTTTTCCAAATTAACGAAATATATTCTGAAAAATTTTAACAGTCACGCTAAATCCTTCAGGCAGGTATTAGAAAATACCATGCCAAACTTAAAATTGTTGACCAATAATAAAGTGCGTTTCCCAACCATTGCTTCCAGTGGACCCAGGAACCGGATCAAATCCGTAACCGAAATCAATTCCCAGTAATCCAAAAGCAGGCATAAAGATACGCAATCCTGCACCCGCAGAACGCTTAAGTTCAAATGGGTTGTAACTTTGGAATTCGCTAAACGCTGCACCACCTTCGGCAAACATAAGGGCAAAGATTTTTGCTTGTGCACCTAAGGTAATTGGGTAACGTAATTCCAAAGAAAACTTGTTATAGATAGAAGCTCCATCATCTGTAATGGAACCGTCTTCTTCAACCGGTCTGATAGATTGGTTTGGATATCCTCTTAACTGCACAATTTCTCTACCATCCAACGAATAGTTTCCTAAACCATCACCACCAAGGAAGAAACGCTCAAAAGGAATGATTCCTCTATCCTGGTTGTAGGCTCCCAAGAACCCAAATTCTATACCAGAGCGTAATACTAATTTATCGACAATACGAGTGTACCAATCTCCTTTAAGTTTGATTTTATAATATTCCAACCAGTTGAAACGTTGTTGGTCTATTTCTGCAATACGTGCAGCGTCGTCTGCATCGGTTGCATCCAAGGCGTCACGTTCATCTTTAAGGGCTGCATAGTCTACATTGTTAAACAACGAATAAGGTGGAGACAATTTAGCCGAGATAGAGAAGTTAGAACCTCCCATAGGGTAAATTGGATCGTTATAGGTATTGTTTCTTGTTAAACCAATGGTGTAAGCAAAACTGTTTGAATACCCATCTCCAAAGGTGAATAAACCAGTATTGTAGTTCTTTAAGTTGTAATGTTGGTAACTAATTGCCTGAGACAAGTAGAAAAAGTCATCTGGAACGGTTAAACGTTTGGAAAGTCCAACGGACACCCCTGTAATATTAAACCTTTTGTTTTTATCGGCATCTCTTGTTTCGTAGTTGTACAAGAATTGCTTGGTATGCGAGATAGAGGTTGATAACTGTAATGGGCGTTTTCCTCCTAACCAAGGCTCAGAAAAAGAAAAGCTGTAGGTTTGGTAAAATCTACTGGCTTGTAAACGCAAAGCTAGACTTTGACCATCTCCCATAGGTACAGGCTTATAGGCATCTTTGTTAAAGATGTTTCTCATGGAGAAGTTGTTGAAAGAAAGTCCTAAGGTTCCAATGAAACCACCGCCACCATAACCTCCTTGAAGCTCTATTTGGCTAGATCCTTTTTCTACAACTTGGTATTCAATATCCACAGTACCATCTACAGTATTGAAATTTTTCATGTTTGGGGTGATCTGTTGTGCATCGAAAAAGCCCAATTGCCCAAGTTCACGAATGGTTCTAATTACATTTTCCTTACTGTACAATTGCCCAGGTTTGGTGCGTAATTCTCTATAGATTACTCGGTCGTTTGTTCTGTCGTTTCCAGATACCGACACTTCGTTGAAATAAGCAGGTTTTCCTTCGGAAATTCTTATTTCCATATCAATAATGTTACCATCGGCACTCACTTCTACAGGGTTGATGGTCGAGAACAAATACCCATTGTTCTGGTACTGGTTTGTTAAATCTATGGCGTCAGGCTTGGTGTCGTCTGCAATTCGCTTTCTAAGTTCTACGCCGTTATAGGTGTCACCCTCCTTAATTCTAAGGATGCTTTGTAATTGCTCATCGGTATAAACACTGTTACCTACAAAGGTGATTTTACCAAACTTGTATTGCTCACCTTCTTCCAAATCAATTAACACAGAAATAGTTTTGTCGTTGTTGTAAATGATGGAATCCGAGATGATTCTGGCATCTCTATAACCGTTTTCCTTGTACTTGTCAATGACGCTTACAAGGTCTTCCTTATAGTCTGCTTCAATATATTTTGAACGTTTTAAAACCCTAACAAAATTCTTTTGTTTGGTGTTTTTCATAGCTTTTCTAAGCTTCTCATCGGCTATCTTTTCATTGCCGGTAAACTCAATGCTTTTAACCTTTACTTTTTGGCCCTTGTCTATGTTAACGGCCATATCCACACGGCTTTTTTGCATGGAGTCTACAACCTCCTTGGTGATTACGTTTACCTTGGTGTTTAGATATCCATCCTTTTTGTATTTGGAAGTAAGGTAGTTGCGAGTAGTGGTGATAAGGTTTTCAGTAACCTTTACACCTTTGGTAAGCTTATTTTCGGTAATAATTTCTTCTTTCTTTGATTTCTTAACACCGTTGATGACAACGTCGTTAAGTTCTGGCAAATCGACTAAATGGATTTCTAAAAAGGCCAAATTACCTTCGGTTTTTACCAAATAAATATCGATAGTACTAAAGAGATTGGAGTCCCAAAGTTTTTTAATGGCTTTACTAATGCTTTCACCTGGAATGGTAACTTCTTCGCCTTTTCTTAAACCAGAATAGGAGATTACGGTATTGGCACTAAAATTGGTATCGCCAGTTACGGTAATGTCTTCAATAATGTAAGGAGTACCAGTGTTGTAGTTGTTGTTTTGAGCTGTATTTACACTTGAACAGAAAAGAAATAGTGCAATAAAAATTGAATGTAGGTATGTTTTCAAAAGTAGTTTCTTAGCTAAGTTGTTCACTGGTTTTTCCAAATCGTCGTTCTCTGTTTTGATAGTTGATCAAAGCGTCATATAAATTTTCCTTTCTGAAATCAGGCCATAGTATATCCGTAAAATATAATTCGGCATAAGCGATTTGCCATAACAGAAAATTGCTTATTCGCTGCTCCCCACTGGTTCTAATAAGCAGGTCTACATCAGGTAAATTTTGCGTGTAAAGATGCTTATTTATAATTGATTCGTCAATAGTTTCGGGAGAAATTATATTATTTTTAACGTTATCTGCTATTTTTTTTACCACACTTACCAATTCTTCCCTGGAGCCGTAGCTTAAAGCCAATGTAAGGGTCATTCTGGAATTATCCTTGGTTTTGTCTATAACTTCCAAAAGTTCAGTCCTGGCATTGTCTGGAAGATCATTTAAGTTGCCTATGGCATTTAAACGAATATTGTTGTTTTGAAGCGTCTTGATTTCCTTTTTAAGGGATTTTACCAAAAGTTTCATCAAGGTTTGTACTTCCAGTTTTGGCCGGTTCCAATTTTCAGTTGAAAAGGCATATAGGGTAAGGTTTTCAATGCCAAGTTCGGCACTTGCCTCTACGATCTCACGTACAGATTTGGTACCATTTTCGTGGCCAACCACTCTTAAAAATCCTTGTTGTTTAGCCCATCGGCCATTACCATCCATGATAATAGCCACATGTTTGGGAAGTTTGTTGGTGTTTATTTGGTCTTTACTACTCATTTTAAAAATTACAATAACAAGGTTTTTGCCCAAATGTATAGGTAAGGGTTAAGCCCGAAAATACATACCAATCGTTACTGTTTGTATTTCCAAAGCCTAGACTGCTGTCGTTGTCAAAGTCTGGGACGCTACCGTCCAATTCGTCCGAAAAAGTATAACGGACGCCAACTTCCAAAGCCAAAACAAGCCTACTGCTTATGTTGGTTTTTACACCAAGGGTCATAGGAATTCCAAAGGCCCAACTGCTGGTACCTTCTTCAATAATGTCGCCATTGGACAAGAAATAAAAGTTGTCGTGTTTTGCCACGCTTATCCCTGTGTATAGATAGGGCGTAAATTGTGTGCCGCTGTCATGCAGGTTGAAGTCGAAAAAGGTGAATTCCATACCTCCGGCTATTTCCAATAGACCATTGGAAAAGGCGAAGCCTCTTTCTTGACGTCTTGGGTCGTCTGATTTTCTGTCCTCGGCCTCAAGATCGGTATAAATTAACGATAGTCTAAAGGAATGTCTGGGGCTTCTGTTCCACTTTAAAATACCTCCAAAAGCAGGTGAATTTGGTGATATATAATTGGTTGCGCCAACATCGCCAATAAAGTTGCTGCCTCCCGCAAATACCCCAACCTCATAGATTTGAGCACTTAGGGATTGTGAAAGTAACATGCTTAAAAAAAAGAGAATTAAATACCTCATAGGTTTTTCAAAGTTTGCAAATATAATAAATATGATTAGCCTATAACAATTTGAAACAAATTGTCTTACAGTTAAACAGTATTTAGGGGGATTTATTGCCTAATTTCTTTTGTCTTCACCCCAAAGTAATTTTTTCCTCAAGGTGTCTATAAAGCTTTCATGTACAAGCTCTACCATTTTAATGGTGAAGGGCGCCTTTTTAATGGTAACCACTGTAGAATTATGCAAAGTGGTAATGCGCGAATCCAATGAAATTAAGTAGTGTTCTTCCCGTCCGTCAACTTTCAGTTGAATGTCCGTGTCGTCTGGGATTACAAATGGCCTGGCATTAAGGTTGTGTGGCGCGATAGGGGTAATCACTAAGTTGTGTGCTCCAGGCATGATGACAGGGCCGCCACAACTAAGGGAGTAACCTGTAGATCCAGTGGGTGTGGAAATTATCAATCCATCAGACCAATAGGAGGTAAGGTACTCGTTGTTTAAGTGGGTTTCCACCGTAATCATGGAGGTGGTATTCTTGCGGCTAATGGCCACTTCGTTTAAGGCGAAATTGGTTTCTACCAAATCGCTATTTTCAGGCTTGGTGGTGACACTAAGTAAGATACGTTCGGAAATTTTATAGTTGCATTTAAAAATATCGGTTAGCGCCTGTTCGATTTCATCAGTTTGTATGGTCGCCAAAAAACCTAATCTACCCGTATTTATCCCTACAATTGGGATATTGCAGTCCCTTACATGGGTAATGGCTCTTAAAATGGTGCCGTCTCCACCAATGCTAATTAGCAGATTATAGCTTGGATCTAATTTTGAAAAGGTGGCAAAACCATTGATGTCTATATTGTGTTCGTCACGCAGTAGGTCAAAAAAGCGCTGTTCTACATATACTTCAGCTTTCTGTTTCTTTAAAAAATCAAGTAAGGTAGAGATGCAAAACGAGCTGTTGCTGTTATAAAACTGACCGTAAATGGCTATTTTCATGCCTTAAATGTTAAGGTATTTATTTAGGTATTCAGAACGTTCCTTAAGGTTTTCAAGATAGGAGTCTTCTTCGTGTCCTGAGATAATATTGTAACTGTACCTTCTAAAGGTGTGCATAATATCGAGAAGGTTGCCATAGCCAACTTTAAGGGTTATCTGAACCATGTCGTTGTCCATTTTGGAGATGAAAGCGCCCAGGAGCCTTGAATCGTTGGATTCAACAATCTGGCTAATTTCACTGAAAGAATAGTCTTGGATGCCCTTTTCGACAATTAAAATGCCTCCAGCCTCCGAGAAAAATGGAGTTTCGTTAAACAGGTTGATGATGTCGTTCAGTTCGTAATAGCCCAGATACGTATTGTTTTCGTTCAGTACCGGCATAATATTGCAGTCGTTTTGGGCGAAAACCTCAAGTACGTCGAGCCAATTGGTATGAGAACGAACAAAAAAGCCTTCAATGGCATATTTAACTTCGGAAATCAATTTGGAACCTTCAAAACAATGCGCGTCTGTTTCGGATATACAGCCTAAATATACAGTGTTGTCCTCAATAGGAATATGGGAATACGTAAGTTCATTAAATAATAATTTCAGATCACTGATCTTATCATTAAGACTTAACGGTTTAATATCATTGATTATGTACTGTTCCAAAGGCATAACTTCAAATTATACTATTGCAAATTAATTAAAAATAACTACAAAAAGCGTTAAGGACTTTGTATTTTTGTTGGTCAAATGAAAAGTAGATGACAAAACTAAGCGTAAACATAAATAAGATAGCCACTTTGCGAAATTCTAGAGGTGGTGATGTGCCCAATGTTGTCCAATTTGCAAAAGATGTACAGGAGTTTGGGGCTCAAGGTGTGACTATACATCCGCGACCGGATGAGCGCCATATTCGCTATCAGGATGTGTATGATTTAAAGCCTGTAGTTTATACGGAATACAATATTGAAGGAAATCCCATCAAAGAGTTTATGGACATGGTTTTGGAAGTAAAACCAAACCAAGTGACTTTGGTACCAGATGCCGAAGATGCCATCACGTCCAATGCCGGTTGGGATACATTAAAGCACAAGGATTTTTTAGTGGATATCATTTCTGAATTCCAACGGAACGGAATTAGGACTTCCATATTTGTGGATCCTGTAATGGCGCAAATTGAAGGCGCCAAGGCTACAGGGACTGATAGGATAGAGCTTTACACCGAAGCTTATGCCCATCAATATGGACTGGGCAACAAAGAAGCTGTACAACCTTATAATGAATGTGCGATATTGGCCCATGAACTTGGTTTAGGCATTAATGCCGGTCACGATTTGTCGTTGGATAATATAAAGTTCTTTAAGGAAAATATTCCAGGACTATTGGAGGTGTCTATTGGTCATGCCCTAATTTCGGAGAGTTTGTATTTAGGTGTTGAAAACGTGATTCAAATGTATTTACAGCGCTTAAAATAATTGCCAAATACTAGTTCAATAAAATTTATAATGCAGTTACATTCAAATATTATAGGTAGCGGTTCGCCCTTTATCATCTTACATGGTTTTTTGGGAATGGGCGATAACTGGAAAACTCTAGGTAAGAAATTTAGCGAAGAAGGTTATGAAGTACACCTAGTGGATCAGCGCAACCATGGTCGCAGTCCTCATGCTGAGGAGTTCGATTATGAAGTGCTCACTGAGGATTTGAAAGCATACATCACCTCTCATGAGCTATCTGAGGTTGTTTTGTTAGGACATTCGATGGGAGGGAAAACAGCCATGATGTTTGCCTCAAAATATCCAGAATTGGTATCTAAATTGATTGTTGCCGATATTTCTCCACGGTTTTATCCAGTACATCACGACACCATTTTGGAAGGTTTGAGCCAATTGGATTTTTCCGAGATTTCAAATAGGGGAGAAGCCGATGAGGCTTTAGCACGTTATCTAACAGATTTTGGAATACGTCAGTTTTTGCTGAAAAACCTATATTGGAAAGAAAAAGGGCAGTTGGCCTTGAGATTGAATTTGCAAGCCTTGAAAGCTAATGTTGGAGAAGTAGGGGAAGCCCTGTCAGTGCATGCAAAATTTGAAAAAGACACTTTGTTTTTAAGGGGTGATCGATCGGAATATATTTCACTTCAGGACGAAGCTTTGATCAGGACGCATTTTCCAAAAGCTCAGATAGAAACGGTGTCCAACGCCGGGCATTGGCTGCATGCCGAAAACCCAAAAGAGTTTTTTGAGGATGTCATAAAATTCCTAGCATAAAATTCGTATTTTTATTTAAAATACGATCTTATGAAACTAGTTCTCAGAATTTTATTGTCGGCTGTTGCCGTTGTTATTTTAGCAAAATTATTGCCGGGAGTTGAGGTTGTTGGCTTCACTTCTGCAATTATTGTTGCCATTGTATTGGCGTTGCTCAATGCCATAGTAAAACCTATTCTGGTAATTTTAACCTTGCCCATCACCATTGTTACGCTTGGTTTGTTTTTGTTGATAATCAATGCCTTGATTGTGCTTATGGCGAGCAGTTTTATTGATGGTTTTGGGGTGAGTAGTATCTGGACGGCTGTTTTATTTAGTATTCTGCTCTCGATACTGGAATCTATATTGTACTCTGTTTTAAAAGAGGATAAAAAATAGTCTGAATTTCAGTATATTAAAACTTTGCCGAGTTGCAAAAAATATGTACTTTTGCAACCCAATTTTTATACGATTCGATAATGAATATTACAAGAGAAAACATTGACGCATTAAATGCTGTTGTAAAAGTAGATATCTCAAAAGAGGACTACAGCGATAAAGTGGAGAAAATCCTTTCAGATTACCGTAAGTCGGCTAACATTCCTGGTTTTAGAAAAGGACATGTGCCAATGACCATGGTAAAGAGACAATATGGTAAAGCTGTCTTGGTGGATGAGGTAAACAAGTTGTTGCAAGATGCATTGAACAAATACCTTACGGAAGAGAAGCTAGATGTTTTAGGAAACCCATTGCCAAAGCCACAGGATGATTTGGATTGGGGTGCCGATAATTTTTCTTTTGAATTCGAATTAGGTTTGGCACCTGAATTTGACGTAGAGTTGAAATCGAAAAAAGCAATTACGCAATACCAAATTGTTGCCGATGAGAAGATGTTGGATAACCAAGTAGAGCACATCCGTAAGCAGTACGGTAAATTGGTGTCTCAGGAAGCAGCATCAAAAGATGATGAAATTACTGGTGTTTTCGCTAACGAAGAAAAAGAGATCAACAACACGGCAACTATTACTTTAGATAAAATTAAAGGTAAAACTAACGAGAAGAAATTTGTTGGTGCTAAAGTTGGTGATGTAATTACCTTGAAAACAAAAGGATTGTTCAATGACGATCACGATTTGATGCACTTCTTGAAAGTGTCTCACGATGATGCCCATGATTTGGATGTTGAAGTGACATTTACGGTTTCTGAAATCAACACGAGAGAGTTGGCAGACTTAGATCAAGAGCTGTTCGATAAATTGTTTGGTAAGGGAGTGGTAACTTCTGTGACTGAGTTGAAAGAAAAAATCAAAGTAGATTCTGAAAAGCAGTTTGCGCAACAAGGCGACCAAAAATTGTTGAACGATGTTACTGAGTACCTTGTAGAGAACACTAAGTTCGATTTGCCTTCAGCATTCTTGCAAAAGTGGATCCAAACAGCTGGAGAAGAGCAATTGGATGCAGACCAAGCTAAAGAAGAGTATGAGAAATCTGAAAAGAGCATGCGTTACCAATTGATCGAAGGTAAATTGATCCAAGATCACAACCTTCAGGTAACTTTTGAAGATTTGAAAGCGCACGCTAAAGAAATGATCAAGGGGCAGATGGCACAATTTGGACAAATGGATCCTGCAGATGAAGAGTTGGAAAGCATTGCAGCTAGAATTTTGTCTAATCAGGATGAAGTAAAACGTTTGTCTGAGCAATTGATGAGCCAAAAGCTATTGGATTTGTACAAAGCAGAAGGAAATCTTAAAGTAAAAGAGATTACTTATGACGATTTTGTAAAAGAGTTTTACTCTTAATTGTTACAGAATAAATGATTATATTTAGAGCGTAAAACTGAGAGGTTTTACGCTTTTTTTTGACCGTTAAAAATCAAGGTCATTTTCTGCCTGTAAAGCCTCAGGTTTTATCAATTATTAACAACAATTAGACATATGAATTTCGGAAAAGAATTTGAAAAATTTGCGATAAAAGATCAAGGAGTTAGCAGTACGTATTACAACCAAATTATCAGTAGTATGTACCCCACAAACTTAACCCCAAATATTATTGAAGAGCGCCAAATGAATGCCGTGGCTATGGACGTGTTCTCACGTTTAATGATGGATCGCATCATTTTTATGGGGACAGGCATCAATGATCAGGTGGCAAATATCATACAGGCGCAGTTGTTGTTTTTGGAAAGTACTGATGCTTCCAAGGACATTCAAATATATATCAATTCTCCGGGAGGTAGCGTGTATGCTGGATTGGGGATTTACGATACCATGCAGTTGATCAAGCCAGATGTGGCAACCATCTGTACTGGTATGGCGGCGTCAATGGCGGCTGTATTGTTGTGTGCTGGTGCTAAAGGGAAACGTAGCGGATTGACACACTCCAGAGTTATGATCCACCAACCTTTAGGAGGGGCGCAAGGACAGGCAAGTGATATCGAAATCACTGCTCGTGAAATTTTAACCTTGAAAGAGGAACTTTATAAAATAATTAGTAAACATTCGGGACAGGACTACGACAAAGTGTATGCCGACAGTGATAGAGATTACTGGATGAAGGCAGATAAAGCTTTGGAGTATGGAATGATTGATGAGGTTTTGGCCCGTAACGTATAAATATCTCATTGATATTTAAATTGAATTTTTGAATTTATGGCAAAGGAAGAATTAGAATGCTCGTTTTGTGGTAGGAAAAAGCCAGAAACCAACCTGCTCATAGCAGGTTTGGATGCCCATATCTGTGACCGTTGTATCGAACAGGCGCATGGTATTGTATTGGAGGAGTCTAAGCAAAGTGACAATTCCGAATTATCGACAGAGTTAATGTTGCGAAAGCCTCAGCAAATCAAAGGCTTTTTGGACGAGTATATCATTGGGCAGGAATATACCAAAAAGGTAATGTCTGTTGCAGTGTACAACCACTATAAGCGTTTGTTGCAACCAGCTAGTGAAGATGATATCGAAATCCAAAAAAGTAATATCATCATGGTGGGGCAAACAGGTACTGGAAAAACCTTGATGGCCAAAACCATCGCTAAAATGCTCAATGTGCCGCTGGCCATTGTGGATGCTACCGTATTGACTGAGGCAGGATATGTTGGGGAGGATGTAGAAAGCATCTTGACACGTTTATTGCAGGCGGCCGATTACAATTTGGAGAAGGCTGAAAAGGGCATCGTGTTTATTGATGAAATAGATAAGATTGCCAGAAAAAGTGATAACCCATCAATTACCAGAGATGTTTCTGGTGAAGGTGTGCAACAGGCCTTGTTGAAATTATTGGAAGGTACTGTGGTAAATGTGCCGCCAAAAGGAGGGCGTAAACACCCAGACCAAAAATTTATAGAAGTAAATACGGAGCATATCTTGTTTATAGCTGGAGGTGCTTTTGATGGGATTGAGCGCATTATTTCAAAACGTCTTAACATGGCAGCCATTGGTTATAAAGCGGCTCATGAAGATGCTCAAGTAGATACCAATAATTTACTTCAATATATAATTCCAAAGGACTTGAAGGATTTTGGTTTGATTCCAGAAATCATTGGGCGTTTACCAGTGCTTACTTATATGGATCCATTGGATGCGGCAACCTTGCGTGCTATTTTAACGCAACCTAAAAATGCCATTATCAAGCAGTATAAAAAATTGTTTGAAATGGATGATATTGAATTTACCATTACTGACGGTGCTTTAGATTATATTGTAGAGAAGGCTATAGAGTACAAATTAGGAGCTAGAGGATTACGTTCCTTATGCGAAGAGATCCTAACTGATGCTATGTTTGAGATGCCTAGTAGTGAGGATAACAAGTTGAATGTAACCAAAAGTTATGCTGAGGATAAGTTGAATAAAACAGCACTTAAAAAGCTTAAGGCGGTTTCTTAAAGGCTTTATCCAATGTAAATAAAATAAAAAAGGTCACTCATATTGAGTGACCTTTTTTGCTATTTGGATCAATAATTAATATTCTGCAATACTATTTTTTAAAAAAGGTTCGCCCTTTTGTGAGTTCTAAAATTGCATTGGAATAAAGACAATTTTAAGGGAGAATTGTCAACATTATTAATGTAAATATAGTGGCATTTGTGTAAGATAAAAATGACGTAAGGGATTATTGGACAAATGCATTTAAATATTCGTTATGCGGATTTTTGGCATGGCGTTAATCGGATTTTTAAGCAGGTTTTAATTTTTAAAAATTCAATTTCAACAATTCATCCATATACTCCCTGTTGTTGGATAACCTTGGTACCTTATGCTGGCCTCCCAATTTGTTGTGCTGTTTTAGCCAATCGTAAAATAAATGTTCCCTGGCAATGTTAATTTTGGGCATGTTTAGGGTCATATTGTTGTAACGTTTGGCTTCGTAATCGGAATTCAATGACTTTAGGGCGCTGTCAAAAAGCTCTCCAAATCGATGTAGATCTTTCGGGGGTGTTTTAAATTCTATCAACCATTCATGTGAGCCCTTTTCGTGACCGTTCATGAATATTGGTGCTGCTGTATATTCCACAATTTCAGAAGCTGTTTTTCTGCATACATCCTTAAGGGCATCTTCGGCATTTTCAATAATCAACTCTTCCCCAAACACATTGATATGATGCTTGGTGCGTCCTGATACCTTTACACGGTAGGGATGCAGTGAGGTAAATCTAATAGTATCCCCAATTTTATAGCGCCACAATCCAGCATTGGTGGTAATGATAACCGCATAATTTTTATCTTTCTCAACTTCACTTAAAGGAATGACTTTTTCTTTGGGAGTGCCGTAAGTGTCCATGGGAATAAACTCATAGAAAATACCGTAATCCAACATGAGCAATAATTCGTTGGAATTGTTTTGGTCTTGAATGGCAAAAAAGCCTTCCGAAGCATTGTAGATTTCATAATACCTAAAGTCTTTTTTAGGTAAGATAGCTTGGTATTGGTCTACATAAGGCACAAAGCTCACACCTCCGTGAAAATATACTTCCAAGTTCGGCCACACATCGGTAATGCTTTTCTTTCCGGTGGTATCTAGCACATTATTTAAAAGCACGAGCATCCATGAGGGGACACCGGCCAGACTTGTGACGTTCTCGTTGATGGTTTCGTCAACAATGGCCTGCATTTTATGTTCCCAGTCACTCATAAGGGATACTTTGCTGCTTGGGGTGCTACTGAATTCGGCCCAAAAGGGCATATTGTCAATCAAAATGGCCGATAGGTCTCCAAACACAGTGCCGTTTTCCTTGTAAAGTTCCTTGCTGCCGCCTAAGCGGAGGCTTTTCCCTGTAAACAATTGAGAGTCTTCATTGTTGTTGAGGTACATGCACAACAAGTCCTTGCTGGCGGCATAATGACAATCTTCCAAGGATTCATAACTTACAGGAATGAATTTGCTTTTGGCGTTGGTGGTACCACTAGACTTCGCAAACCATTTGATTGGGCTGGGCCAGAATATATTGTGTTCGCCCAAACGGGAACGTTCGATCACGTTTTGATAATCTTCATAACATGAAATGGGAATTCTATCAGCAAATGTTTGATAGCTTTTTATGGAGTCGAAATCATATTTTTTGCCAAATTCAGTGTCTTTGGCAATGGTAATAAGATCCAATAACAATTCGTTTTGTACCTCGTTGGGATATTTTAAAAACAGCTCAATTTGATGAAATCGTTTTTTTAAAAACCACGAGGCAATGGAATTTACTAAAGGAATTGGCATATTTGCAGTATCTTTAAAAAAAAGTAACTAAAAATAACATTTTTTTTTATGACCTACCAAGGAGTTCTCACAAAAATGGAGACCGAGTATGGCCATCCCATACAATATTATTTGGTGTTTAAAAATGACTTTTTAAACCTAAACCAGCTGCTAAATAGAACGATAAGCATTCAGTTTGTGAAATATGAATGTTTAAATTGTGGCTTGGATAAGCCAATTTATAGACAGGGATTTTGTAAAAGTTGCTTTTTTGAAGTACCCCAAGCGGCAGATTGGATAATGAGGCCAGAATTGAGTACGGCGCATTTGGATAAAGAGGACCGTGATTTGGAATATGAAAAGAAAGTTCAGCTGCAACCTCATATTGTGTATTTGGCCAACTCCAGCAGTGTTAAAGTGGGAGTGACTCGTAAGACACAAGTGCCTACAAGATGGATCGACCAGGGGGCACATGAGGCTATTGAAATTGTGGAAGTGCCCAATAGATATTTGGCAGGAATTACAGAAGTTGCCTTAAAGGATCATGTGTCCGATAAAACCAATTGGCGTACGATGCTTAAAAATGAGGTGGTGGATGAAAACTTGGTAGAATGGCGCGAACGCTTGTTGCCTTTTGTTCCTGAAGAAGCAAGAGAGTATATTATAGAATCCAATACAGAAACAGAACTTGAGTTTCCTGTGGTGCAATATCCGTTAAAGCCTAAAAGCTTGAATTTGGGAAAAACGCCTTCCTACACGGGAAAACTTTTAGGAATTAAGGGCCAATACCTCATTTTTGAAGATCAAACCGTGTTTAATGTCCGTGCTAATGAAGGGCTTGTTGTGGATATCACTATAAAGTAACCGAAAGAAATTAAGTGAAAATATAAGGGCTACCATATGGTAGCCCTTTATATATTAAATATCTTCTTGGTCTCTTAAGTTTTGGATATAAGAAGCTTTTTGAATTTCACGTCGTCTTCTTACAGACGGTTTTGTGAAAAATTGCCCCTCTCTTAAGTTTTGCATCACCTTGACATTTCTGTGCTTACGCTTGTATCGCTTCAATGCACGTTCAATACTTTCGCCTTCTTTAATTACAATTTTTATCATAGATATTTAAATTTATTAACCCACAATGTAATTTTTTAATTGAACTATGCAAATAAAAATGTGAAACTTTATGTAATTTATATTGAGAATAATTTAAATAGTTTAAAATCAGCGATTTTGTTAGTTGCTATCTTTGTCTTTTTTCTTACCAAACAATCCTCCTAGAACATCCTTAATCCCTTCGGAAATGGCTTCCTCTGTTTTGCTGCTGTCGCCTGTAGCATTACTGGAACTATCTGGAGTTTCTTCTTTGGAATTGCCTCCCATCAAACCGCCTAATAGGTCTTTTACTTGATCGGATCCTGAATTGATGAGTTTGTTCTTTTGCATTTCAATTAACTGTTGAGTCAAATTGGAAGCAGCACTCGTCAAATCCGTTGAGATTTTTGGATTTGCATAAGTCCCTCCAATATTGGCCGAAACAGGAACGGTCATGTTTTTAACATCCTTGTAGTCCATTTTGGCAAGTAGTTTGTTCACATCGCTTCCCAAATATTTCGCAGGGACATTAAAGACCGTGTTGTAGGCTAAAGACATGTCAAATCCGTGTGATCCGGAAACTTCAATGTCAATGTCTTCATATTTAATATGGAAAGGTTTTACGTTTACTTTTCCATCTGCAAACTCCAATTTGGTCTTAAGATCCTTTAAATCCAATTTGTCGAAATCTATAAAGGACATTTCATCTTTCAACTTGTTCATCACAGGGCCTTCTTTTGGTTCTATTTTAGAGGTCAAAAGTTCCATGGCGGCATTTCCCCTTACGGAATTCAAGTCTGGAGCCAAGTCGCTGTTAAGCGCTCCAGAAAGATTGATGCTGGAATTCATCTGGCCTTGTAATGCTTTTGCAATTGGAGCCAATGCCTGAAACAATTGTAGATCATTAAAGGATTGTGCAATATCAAAATTGGAAGCGCCCAATTTGAAATCGAAGGTTGGTGTCTCCGCTTTGGTAGAGACCGTTCCGTCAATTGCCAATTTACCCTGGAAAATATCACTGCTCATATCAGACAAAATCGCCTGTTGGTCTTTAATGGTCAAGGTTCCTTTAACGTTTTTAAGGTTCAGGTTGTCATACACTACAGTATTGGCCTGTGCAGAAATTTTACAATCCAAAAAGTCTGGAATTTTTAAGGTTTCGGTAGTTTGTGATTTTGTTTGGGTTTCCGTTTCAACAGAAGTGTCTTCCGTCATAAAATCGTTCACCACAAATTTGTTGGAGCTCAAATTGAAATTCCCTTGAAGTGTCTTATCGCTAAATACAAAGCCCATAAAATTATTAAGAGTTCCGGAGGCCTTGAAATCGGAGTTGCCGGTCTTGGCATCAAAGGTATTTAAGGAAACACTTTGAGGAGAAAATGACAGGTCTGCCTTTGCAATTTCTACAGGGTTCAGCATGCTTTCCGAAGAAAATACAACATCTGTAATATTTAAGTTTCCATTGGCCTTAATGCGTTCGTAGGCATTTGTTTCCAAAGCATTCATATCGAAAGCCGTTTGGATGTTGGCTTTTAGGATACCACTTAATTCTTCTTCCAATTGCAGTGGGTAGGCTTTAGAGAGGTTTCCTAAGTTTAAGGTGCCGTCTACCTTGGCGTTTACTGCCATGTTTTTGGTCAAGTTTTTAATGGTAGCCGACGATTTGAAGATGTCTTGGTCAATCTTAAAATTCAACGCATCGATGGCAACATACGTGTCGTCTGGATTACCTGTACTGTTTTTAACGGTGGTATTTATTTGAATGTTTTCAACCCTTTTTGGTAGGTCAGGATATTTAAAGGACGCATTGTTGGAAATCATGGTAATATCCAAGGTTGGAATCGTGGTTTCGGAAAGCTGACCTTTTACAATTCCTGATAATTTGAAATCTCCATTGGTTTCTACACCGTTTAAGTCTTTACCATAGGCTTCTGGAACCAAAGCCAACAAATCCTTGAAGGAAGATCCTGGATTTTCAAAAGTAATATCCAATTCCTGTGCGTTTTCCAGTAGTTTTACATAGCCGTCAAAATGCAATGGCAGAGCGTTGATGTAGCCTTTGTTGTCTTCAAACGTGTACATGTTCTGTTCTAAATCCAAACCAATCACAGCATCAAGTTTCAAGTGTATGTTAGACAGATATTGGGTACTGTCCATAGCGAAGTTGATGAATAAGTCTGTATTAGTATCCAATTGTGAGCGTTCTGCAGAGAACTGTCCTTTTCCCGAGTGGTTAAGGTTGGCTACGCTTACTTCCATGTTTGAAGAGGCATCCACATAGTTTAAATTGGTATTACCAATACTGTAGTCTTGTATGTCGATAGTGAAATTTCCGCTGCTTTCTGTGGAAGCGTTTTCGGTTGAAGGCGTGTCGCTTGGTTTGGCAATGTCGTAATTGCTGTTCCCATCTTTATCGGTTAGGATATTTACTAAAGCCTCATCAATACTAAAACTGCTTATGGCAAGTGGCTCGGTTTCGAAATCCTTAAAAAGTTCCATGATGGACATGTTCAAGGCAATAGATTTTACCGAAGCTAAGGTTTCCCCTTCAAACGGTGCCAAATTGGTAATGGAAAGGTTGTCGATAGTAACATGGGCCTTGGGAAAGTTACTAATAAGACTCAAGTTAACATCTTCAAATTCAACCTTGGCATTCAGGTTGTCGTTCAAAGTAGTTTTGATCATGTCCTTGATTTGGGACTGAAACAAAAATGGGATGGCCACCAGCAGGGCTATAATTACAGCAATGGTAATTCCAATAATTTTAAATGTTTTTTTCATAGGTGTTGAGTAGGTTTGTGTAAATATATACGTATCTGCTTATAGATTGGTTGGGGATTGAAATGTTTAATAAAACTTTAGGAGTTTAGATCAGTTGGAGTTCTTCGTTTAGCTCAAGTTGGAACCTTTTTTTCATAATGTACACACCTAAATACAAAAGCGGTGTATCGCAAAAGGCAACAATGACTTTGAACAAAACGCCTGACACCAGCAGGCCTGTAAAATTGCTCCATTCAATAATGTGGAACGAGCACAACAAAAATACAATGGTGAAGGTGTCTATGAACTGCGAAAACCAAGTTGAAAAATTATTGCGCAACCAAAGGTGTTTCCCTTTGGTAAGTCGTTTCCAAAAATGGTATACCTGAATGTCAATAAATTGGGCAAATAAATAGGCGAGCATACTAGCGCAAACGGCAATGGCCGAATTCCCAAACACATGGGCAAACGTGTCATCATTTACATGCGACCATGACGTGGCGGGCACGGCATTGGCTACCAAAATAATCAGTAACGAAAATACCGACGCAAAAATTCCTGTAAGTACCACTTGGTTGGCTCTTTTTTTGCCATAAATCTCGCTGATCAAGTCGGTAATCAAAAAGGTGATTGGGTAGGGAAGAATACCAACCGATACTTCAAAAAGTTTAGTATTGAGCACCTCGATATTGAGTGGGTACCAATAAAAAAACTTTTGAAAAATGAGGTTGGAAACTACCAATGACGTGATAAATAAAGCTGCCAATATCAGATAAATGCGTTGTGCCGCGAGTTTGTCTTTTAAAGTCATATTTTATTTGTGGATAAATACGTTTTGTAAATATAAAGGATTAATATTTCTTTTAGTTACTTTGACCCTGATTATGGATAAAGCGCACACATTTTACATTGCATTGGGCAGCAATACCGGAGACCGTTTTCAACATCTTCAAAAGGCTATTAATGTCATTTTTGAGCGTGTTGGAAGGGTAGACCGCATTGCTAAAGTGTACAATACAACTGCTTTGGGATTTGAAGGAGACGATTTTTTGAATACCTGTATTTCGGTGGTGTCGAAGATGGCTCCAGAGGAGGTCATGCAAGAATTATTGAGTATTGAAAAAGAGTTGGGGCGCACCCGTTCTGGGCAATCGGGGTATGCATCCAGGCCGATAGATTTGGATGTGATTTTAATTGATGATTTGGTATTGGATTCGGAAAGTTTGATCATTCCACATCCGCGCATGCAGTTACGTCAATTTGTATTGCAACCCTTGAATGATATTGCTTCGGAAGTAATCCATCCAGTTTTGCAACAAAGTGTTGGGGTTTTGACTGGTTTGTGTGAAGATGATAGTGACGTACAGCCTATTGACGCTGTTTTGCAAAATCCGATGGAGGCTTATGGTTTTTCGTCTAAAAACTATATTGCTATTGAAGGAAATATAGGGGCCGGTAAAACCAGTTTGGCAACCATGATCTCTGAAGATTTTAATGCGAAGCTTATTTTGGAACGCTTTGCAGACAATCCGTTTTTGCCAAAATTTTACAAAGAACCACAGCGCTATGCCTTTGCCTTGGAGATGTCGTTTTTGGCCGACCGCTATCAGCAGATCAGTGATGATTTGTCGCAGTTGGATTTGTTTCGGGATTTTGTTGTGAGCGATTATGATGTATTTAAATCCTTGATATTTTCAAAAGTGACTTTGGTAGAGGATGAATTTAAGCTGTACCGAAAGCTTTTTTACTTGATGTATAAGGATATTGCCAAGCCTGAACTGTATGTCTATTTGTATCAAAAAATAGACAGACTTCAGCAAAATATTCGCAAACGTGGCCGTGATTACGAGCAGCAGATAGAGGATGCATACTTGGAGAAAATCAATGCGGGGTATTTGGAGTTTCTGCGGAATCAAAATGAACTCAACGTTAAGATCATTGATATCACCGATCGGGATTTTGTAGCTAATAGAGAAGATTATCTTTGGTTGTTAAAAGAAATAAATGATGGTATTTAAAATTGTACAACAACCGGACCTGAAGTTGGTAGGGATGCGTACCAAGGTGTCCTTTGAAACCATGGGGCAGGAAACCGCCAGGTTAGGCAGGCTGTTGATGCCAAGGCTAGCTGAAATTTCATCCCGAATGGGAGATTCCACGTTTTCGGTTCAAGTGTATAATGATTTTAATTTTGAAACCCTGAGGCCTCAAACCCAATTTGACAAATGGATTGGTGTTGAGGTGGAAAGTTTTGATAGCGTTCCAGAAGGCTTGGAATCTTTAGTAATTAAGGGAGGCAAATACTTTGTGTTCCACTACAAAGGAAGCCTTGCCAATTACCCGCCCGTTTGGACATCGGTGTTTGAAAAATGGCTGCCCCAATTGGGATATGCCGTGGATGACCGGCCGCATTTTGAAAAATTGCCGCCATCTTATAATCCGAGACAAGAGGTAAATGAAGAGGAAATTTGGATTCCTATTGGATAGTTTTCTTGCGCTTATTTCAGTGCTTTCAACTTACTAAACACATCCCAAACCACTACACCACAACTCACGGAAATATTCAAGGAATGTTTAGTGCCATACTGCGGAATTTCCAATACCATGTCGCTGGCAGAAACCACTTTTTGAGCAACTCCTTTTACTTCGTTTCCAAATACCAAAGCATATCTTGTATTAGCTTCGGGGGTGAAATCATTCAGCATCACAGCATTTTCAGCTTGTTCTATGGAAACCACTTTCACGTTTTCAGCTTGTAGTTTTTCCACGACTTCCATAGTGTCTTTGGTATATTCCCAGGTTACTGTATCGGTACTACCCAAAGCTGTTTTGTGAATGTCCTTATGGGGAGGTGTGGCCGTAATGCCGCAGAGGTAAATTTTTTCAACCAAAAAGGCATCACTGGTTCTAAATACCGAACCAATGTTGTTCAAACTTCTGATGTTGTCCAAGATGATAATGAGTGGTGTTTTTTCTGAGGTTTTGAATTCTTCAACACTCAAGCGATCCAATTCGCTATTTTTTAACTTTCGCATGTGCTTACTTTAGGGTCAAAATTCTATGGATAAGGCTGTTTTATTTAGGTTCCAAGCAGGGTTTGTCGCATGGAAATTATCAACAGGATGTAAATAACTTCTAAGGGTTCCATTTTAAAAACCTTTTAAGAATACCTAAATTAGCAATCTTACAGATGAGGCAAAAATAATACTTATAAATCAATTTACCCTTGGCAAAAAAAGCTAAAAAAGAAACCCCGTTAATGAAGCAGTACAACAGTATCAAGGCCAAATACCCTGATGCTTTGTTGTTGTTTAGAGTTGGAGATTTTTATGAGACCTTCGGGGAAGATGCCGTAAAGGCGGCTAAAATTTTGGACATTATTTTGACCAAACGTGGAGCGGGAAGTGAAAGTGAAACGGAGCTAGCAGGATTTCCGCACCATTCCATGAATACCTATTTGCCCAAATTGGTAAAGGCAGGGGAACGCGTGGCCATCTGTGACCAATTGGAAGATCCCAAGCAAACCAAGACTATTGTAAAACGTGGTGTTACCGAACTGGTAACGCCCGGAGTGGCCCTTAACGATGATATTTTGCATTCCAAAACCAATAACTTTTTGGCGGCGGTGTGTTTTGGTAGAAATGTAACGGGCGTGTCCTTTTTGGATGTGTCTACGGGAGAGTTTCTGATTTCGCAAGGAAATGCCGAGTATGTAGATAAGTTGCTTCAAAATTTTAGTCCGAGTGAGGTATTGGTGTCCAAGCCAAAACGCAACGAATTCAAAAGCGTGTTTGGAGAAGATTTCCATACGTTCTATTTGGAGGATTGGGTGTTTAAGGATGATTATGCCAATGAAACCCTGTTGAAACATTTCAATACAAAATCCTTAAAAGGGTTTGGAGTGGAAGATCTCTATGAAGGAATTGTGGCTTCGGGTGCGATTTTGCATTATTTGGGAGAAACCCAACACCATAAATTACAGCATATCACCTCCATTCAGCGTGTGACACAAAAGGAACATGTATGGATGGATCGATTTACCATTAAGAATCTGGAACTCTACCATTCCACGAACCAAAATGCGGTGACCTTGGTTGAGGTGATTGACAAAACCATTTCCCCAATGGGAGGGCGCTTACTCAAACGCTGGTTGGCATTGCCGTTGGTGGATTTGGGAAAAATACAGGAACGTCATGAGGTGGTGGAACACCTTAAAGACGAATCGGTGTTGCTTGGGAAAGTTCAAGGACATATTAAGCATATTGGCGATTTGGAGCGTTTGATTTCCAAAGTAGCTACTGGTAAGATCAATCCCCGTGAGGTCATTCAACTAAAAAATGCTTTGGAAGCTATTGTTCCTATTAGGGCCATGCTTTCAGGAAGCAGTAATGCAGCCCTTGAAAAGCTGGGTAGTGCTTTGCAGATGTGTGAAGAGTTGCGTCAACGTATTAAGGCGACTTTAAATGAAGAAGCACCTGTGAATATTTTGAAGGGAAATTCCATTTCCTCTGATTATTCAGCGGAATTGAAAGAGCTGCGAGAGTTGTCCACTTCCGGGAAGGATTATTTGGATAATATGTTGGAACGCGAAAGTGAACGTACTGGGATTACGTCCTTGAAAATTGCTTCCAACAATGTGTTTGGCTATTATATCGAAGTAAGAAATACGCATAAAGATAAAGTTCCTGCCGAGTGGATTAGAAAGCAAACTTTGGTTAATGCCGAGCGTTACATTACAGAGGAACTCAAAGAATACGAAGCTAAAATTTTAGGTGCCGAAGAACGCATTTTGGCCATAGAACAGCAGTTGTTTGCGGAACTCGTAAGTTGGATTGGTTTGTTTATTCAGCCTGTCCAAAAGAATGCCTCATTGATTGCCCAATTGGATTGCTTGTGCGGATTTGCCCAATTGGCTTTGGAGCGCAACTATACACGTCCAGAGGTGAATGATACTCATGTATTGGATATTAAAAATGGAAGGCACCCAGTTATCGAGCAGCAATTGCCGCCGGGAGAAGCCTATATTGCTAATGATGTGTTGTTGGATCGAGATCAACAACAGATTATTATGATTACGGGGCCAAACATGTCCGGTAAGTCGGCAATTTTAAGGCAAACAGCCCTCATTGTACTGTTAGCGCAAATAGGAAGTTTTGTGCCGGCGGAAGCGGCTAATATTGGTCTTACAGATAAGATTTTTACTAGGGTAGGCGCCAGTGATAACATTTCTATGGGGGAATCGACCTTTATGGTAGAGATGAACGAAACCGCTTCTATTTTGAACAATGTGTCCGATCGTAGTTTAGTGCTGTTGGATGAAATTGGGCGCGGTACCAGTACCTACGACGGTATTTCCATTGCGTGGGCCATCAGTGAGTATTTGCACGAACACCCAAGTCGAGCCAAGACCTTATTCGCTACCCATTATCACGAACTGAATGAAATGGCAGAAACCTTCGAACGCATTAAAAACTTCAACGTTTCTGTAAAGGAATTAAAGGATAATGTCCTATTCTTGAGAAAGCTTGTAGAAGGCGGGAGTGCCCACAGTTTCGGAATCCATGTAGCTAAAATGGCGGGGATGCCTCAGCAGGTCATTCATCGAGCCAATAAAATTCTGAAACAATTGGAGAAATCCCATTCCAGTGAAGAGCTAACAGACAAGGTGAAAAACCTCAATGACGAGATGCAATTGAGCTTTTTTAATCTTGACGATCCCTTGTTGGAGCAGATCAGGGAAGAGATTGTAACCACCGATATTGACACCTTAACACCGGTAGAAGCCCTGATGAAGCTTAATGATATAAAACGTATGTTGTTGAAAAAGAAACAGGCGTAAAAAAAAATAAATATTTTTATTGAAAAAGGCTTTGCAATTCTAAGAATTGTATTAAATTTGCCCTCGCAATTGAGATAGACGTTCTTTTAAATAAATTGCTTTATTGCGAAAGTAGCTCAGGGGTAGAGCATCACCTTGCCAAGGTGAGGGTCGCGGGTTCAAATCCCGTCTTTCGCTCTGAACTATAATGGTATTACGCTGAAGTGGTGGAATTGGTAGACACGTTGGACTTAAAATCCAATGAACATTAGTTCGTGCGGGTTCAAGTCCCGCCTTCAGTACTGCAAAAATCCGTAACATGCTTGTTTGTCAAGAAGTTGCGGATTTTTTGTTTTTAGAAATGTACTACAGTTGAATGTTATCCCCAAAAAGAGCCTTCAAAGTTGGTATTAGCAAAGTGATAATTCAAATCGGTAATTTTTTTCTACCTTGCATGCAAACACTTTATTTTTGAGAATTATTTAAAAATTGAGTGATTTTTTGTGTCATTTTGAATTTTATGAAATCACGTTGTTTTAAGCTTGGTCTGCTGTTTTTATGGATGGCTATGACTTCTTCTTTTGCGCAGTATGCGCCCTATTTTCAAAACTTTTCATTGGCAGAATATAAGGCAGGTAACCAGAATTGGGATGTGTCCAGAGCCGAAGGAGGAAAGGTATATGTGGCTAATAATAATGGGCTTTTGGAATTTGATGGCCTTAGGTGGAACCTTAATGAGCTGCCCAATAAAACCATGGTGCGTTCGGTGTTGGCCCATGAGGGTGTTGTTTATACTGGATCTTATGAGGAATTTGGTTATTGGAAGCCTAATGGGAAAGGACAGTTGGTTTATACCTCTTTATCAAATCAAATTAAAGGCCAAATATCACGTAATGAGGAATTCTGGCAAATTGTAGCCTTTAAAGGAAAAATAATATTTAAATCCTTTCAGAATTTATACATTCTTCAATTGGATGGAACCATCCATAAAATTAATCCTAGCTCTATTGTCATTTCCTGCAGTGAGGTAAACGGTCAACTTTTTGTGGCAACACTTAATGATGGGATTTTTGTACTAGAGAATAATGAACTCAAGCTGTTTTTAAAGGATGAAAGGCTGGTTGATACTAAAATCATAACAATTGAGGCCTATAAAAATGGTTTCTTGATTGCGACTTCATTGAAAGGCTGTTTTCTATATCGAAACAAACATCTGTTTAAAACCTCCTTTGCCATTAATGAAACGATTATTCAGCATCAATTAAATGATTTTAATAGCTTACCGGATGGTAGAATGGTGTTTGGGACTATTAAGGATGGAGTGTATATGACCGATGCCAATGGGCGTGTCCTTTTTCATATTAATAAGGAAAATGGTTTGCAGAATAACACCATTTTGAGGCAGCATTTGGATAAAGAGGGTATCCTTTGGTTAGGATTGGATAGTGGCTTGGCTTCGGTGGATTTAAGCAGTCACAATTATTTTTTCAATGATGTTTCCGGAAGGCTTGGAAGTGTGTATGATGTTATAAATTATCAAGATGTTATTTATATAGGCAGCAATACTGGCTTATTTTATTTAGATGCTCACAACAAGTTGCAGTTTGTGGAGGGCTCACAAGGTCAGGTTTGGGATTTGGAAGAATTGGATGGGGCGCTTTTTTGCGGCCATAATGAAGGGACCTTCATAGTAAAAAATAAGAAATTGCTTCCTGTTTCTAATTTTACAGGAGGTTATGGGTTAAAAAGAATCCCTGAATCTGAAGCTGATTATATTCAAGGTACTTATACGGGATTGGTAAGGTATCGATTGGAATCTGGACAGTGGAAGGTTAAACATTTGGGCAGGACTACGATGCCCATCAGGTTTTTGGTTTTTGAGGATGAGCATACGGCTTGGGCGGCGCATGCTTACAAGGGATTGTATAAGGTGAAGTTTGACGCTGATTATGATACCATTACGTCTATTGAAAATTACGAAAGTAAAGGGATTTTATCCAATTACAATGTAAGGGTTTATAAAATTAAGAATGATATCTGTTTTAAGACCAATGATGGATGGCAGAAATATGAGCCATTATTGGACAGTATTGTGCCCTACAAATTGTTGAATGATCGATTTGGGACAGATGCTTATATAATTTCCGAGGACGATGTCAATAAATTAGTTTTAAAAACCAAAAATGATGTCATCAGGTTTGTGTCATTTAACGATGAGGTTGATGATAGGTTTTTGAGTAGTAGTTATTTTAAAAACCGACTGATAGTAGGGCATGAAAATATTTCCAGGATTACGGATTCTAGCTATGCCCTGAATTTGGATGGTGGCTTTATGTTGATTGATGATGCGCTTGATGTGGGAAGGGAATTGGTACAGCCCCAGATTGAAAGTGTGGAAGTGGATAAGGATGCCCTTGAGGTAGATTTTTCTGCGCCTCTTGAAATAGGATTTAACAAAAATCTTGCTATAACAGTGTCTTCGCCAAAGTCTGAAAATCATTTTTTTGAATATTCCTTTCTCAATTTGGATGCTTCAAAATGGTATAAGATCGAAAGTCATATCCTAGAGTTGTCAAATCTTTCCAATGGAAACTATAAACTCGGTATAAGGGCCAGTAACGCATTTCAAGAGACTTCCCCCATTCGTGTTTTGGAAGTGCATATACTTCCTCCCTGGTATAAGGATGTTCCGGGGTTTGTGTTATATGCCTTGCTTGTTGGGGTGCTGCTTGTAATTTTTTATTTGCTTCACAGGAATAAAATCGAAAAGGAGCAAGCATTACTTCAATTGAAATTTGAAAAGGAACAGGAAGAGATGCTCAGGAAAAAGAGCCTTGAAAATGAAAAGCAAATTGTATACCTTAAAAATGAGTCGCTGCAAAACGAGTTGAAATTGAAAAGCAAGCAATTGGCCAATACGGCCATGGCTTTAGTGAAAAAGAACGAAACGCTGCAGGAAATTAAAAAAGAGCTCTCCAAAAATAAGGAGAACTTTGATAATTATTACGCTTATAAAAAGATTGTTACAAAGGTTGATAATTCAATCGAGCATAAAGATGAATGGAAAATTTTTGAATATAATTTCAATCAGGTGCACGAGGAGTTTTTCAATGGATTAAAATCAAAATTCCCAAAGCTTACACATAAGGATTTAAAACTTTCGGCGTACATCAAAATGAATTTAACCAATAAAGAGATTGCGCCATTAATGAACATTTCTGTAAGGGGCGTAGAAACACATAGATATCGCCTTAAGAAGAAATTAAATTTAGAGAATGACACTTCGTTGACTCATTTTTTACAGAATTTCAAATAATCCATACTTTAAATTACGTTAATCGCACTTTTTTTATACGTCATTACTACTTCATTTAACGTTTTCGTAAGTAAACTTTAAGAGTAATTTGTACATTTAGAATACGTCAAACAAGATTTCTTCCCTAGCTACTACCAAATGACGTATTTAAAATGTAAATGGTTTTTAATAAATCATCCCAATACATTTTACCTTGGAATCAACTAATAATTCTAATTCAAATGCATATGAAAGCAAAAATTATTCTACTAACTTTTTTGTTGTTTTCTTTTGAAGTTTTCTGTCAAGAAATCACGGTTAGTGGTACAATTACTAGTGCCGAAGATGGGATGCCGCTCATAGGGGTTAACATCATTGTTAAGGGAACTACTAGAGGTGCTACTACAGATTTTGATGGAAACTATACTATTAACGTCTCAAAAGGCGAACAACTTGAATTTTCTTCCCTAGGACTGAAAACTATAACCATAACTGTTGGCGACGCTACCGTTGTTAATGTGGTTATGGAAGAAGATATAGAGTCGCTAAGCGAAGTAGTTGTGGTTGGGTATGGTACTCAACAAAAATCTGATTTAACGGGATCGATATCAACGGTTAAATCGGAAGAAATTGAAAAGACGCCTGCAGCCAATGTGATGCAATCCATGCAGGGAAAGGTGGCCGGTGTACAGGTGGTAAGTGCCGGTTCACCGGGGGACTCTCCAACCATCCGTTTACGTGGACTTGGTAGTTACGACAGTAATAATGCCAATCCCTTATATGTAGTGGACGGGATGTTTTATAGTAATATTGACTTCTTAAACTCAAAAGATATTGAAAGCTTAACCGTGTTAAAGGATGCGTCATCGTCTGCTATCTATGGGGTTAGGGCTGCAAATGGGGTGGTTATTATTACTACCAAATCTGGAGTGAAGGAAAGAAAGCCTCAGTTTGAATACGATGGGTATACTGGGGTGCAATATGCCAGGAATGTGGTTAAGATGGCCAATGCCGAACAGTTTGTGACGATGGCTTACGAATCGGGATCTGAAGCAGATGTGGATTTTGTTCTGAATGCTATGGAGCGCTTTGGTCGTAGTAGGGTCAACCCTAACATTCCAAATGTCAATACCGATTGGTATAAGGAAATTTTAAGGCCAGCTACCATTTCCAGCCATAGTATTGGTGTAAGCGGAGGTGGCGAAAATGTGACCTATTCCGTAGGGACCAACTATTTTGCCCAAGAAGGGATCTTGGATATGAAAAACGAATATGAGCGTTTTAATATTAGATCCAAAGTGGACATTAATATTACAGACCGTTTTAGAACTGGTGTAAACACTATTTTTAGTAATGCCACTAAATTTAATGCAGAAAATGGGGCTTGGTTTAAAGCGTATTTTGCAGTACCTATCTTACCGGTTTATGATGAACAGAACACTGAGGCAACACCTACTAGATATGCCAATGCTCAGTTGTTAGGTTATCGCGGTACCCAGAATCCATTTCCGGATATGAGATACAATAACAATCAGCTAAAGATTAGAAAGTTGTTGACTAATATGTATTTCGAATACGAAATAGTACCAGATAAATTGACTTTTAAGACTAGTTATAGCCACGATTTCTCTGCCTTAGATGAACGCTATGTGGATTTACCATATACTCTTGGTAACAATGTACAGATCATGTCTTCAATTAGGCAAAACCAATTAACCTATTCAAATCAAATTTGGGATAATATCTTGACCTATGACGATAGTTTTGGTGAGCATAATTTAACGCTTATGGCAGGGACGTCTTATAGGGATGAGGCGAGTCATAAATTAAATGTAAGAGGTCAAAATATCACAGGTATTGGATACGAATCTTCATGGTACTTAAATTTTGCTGAAGACGGTTCTATCGTGTTGGCCGGAGATGGCGATGATGGTGATATAGGGAGACGACTTTATGGGGTGTCTTATTTTGCCAGAGCGGCGTATAACTACAAACACAAATATTTGATATACGGAACCATGAGGGCTGATGGATCCTCTAAGTTTACTAAAGACCCTTGGGGGTATTTCCCTTCAATTGGGGTAGGATGGGTTATTTCTGGAGAGGACTTTATGAATGATAGTGGTGTTTTTGACTATTTAAAATTAAGAGCTAGTTGGGGAGAACTTGGTAACGATAATGTAGCGGCAAGTTCAGGATCTAATACAATTACCAATATTTCCATTCCAATTGGCGATGTACAAACCCCCGGTATTACTTCAACTTCTACTTTCACCAACAATACTTGGGAAGTTATTGAAGAAACTAACTTCGGGATTAACCTGAGAACCTTTGATAATAGATTGACGCTCGATGCCGATTATTATATCAGGGATACCAAAAATGCCATTATGCCGGTATTTGTTCCCATTATTAATGCCAACGTTTTGAGAAATTCAGGGGTAATTAGAAACCAAGGGTTTGAAATTGCATTGAATTGGGACCAAGCGGTAAATGATGATTTTAGTTTTCATGTGGGGACCAATTTCACTACGTTGAAAAATGAAGCTAGAAGCTTAACAGATCCCTATATCGATTCGGGATCGGCCGAATTCCGTCAAAGAACTATGGTAGGGGAACCAATTCAGGCCTTTTTTGGTTATGAAACCGTTGGGGTGTACCAAAATCAGGCACAGATCGATGCGGATCCAATAGCCGTTGAAAATAACTTGGAACCAGGAGACTTAATTTACCGAGATGTGGATAACAATGGCGTTATCGATGATGATGACCGAGTGGTTCTTGGCTCTTTCTTACCGTCTTTTATGTATGGTGGAGATATTGGAGTGTCCTATAAAGGTTTTGATTTGTCGGTAGCTGTCTATGGGCAAACAGGTAATAAGATATTGAACCGTAAAAGAGGTGAAATCATCTTTACCCAGGATACCAATATGGATGCCGACCTCGCCATCAACAGATGGCATGGTGAAGGTACCAGTAATTCTTATCCATCATCAAAAGGATTGCGAAAAGGCTGGAATCAAAAGCTGAGCAATTTTTGGGTAGAGGACGGGGATTTCTTCAGAATACAAAATATTCAATTGTCATATACAATATTAGGTGAAAAATTGGCGGGCAAAAACATGCCTGAAACAAGAATCACCTTTACGGCCGAAAGACCATTTACATTCTTTAAGTACAATGGTTTTGATCCAGAAGTACCCAATGGTGTGGACAGACAGACCTATCCTATACCAGCCGTCTATACAATTGGACTTAACATAAAAATTTAAAAAATCGCATTATGAAAAATATAAAAGGATTAATAACAAAAGGTGCCTTGGCACTATTGGTCTTGTTCGGTTTTCAGGGCTGTAACAGTAAGCTTGACGAACAGGAAGGTCAGCTTAATACAGGGGATGTCGATTACACAAATTCAAGTGATATGATCCTGCCCTTAATTGGAGCTTATCAAGCATTTTATTCCAGAGGTTGGGAAGAACCTTTATTGTTTTCTGTTCGAGGAGACGATGTGAATGCAGGAGGCTTGGGAGATCAACAGGATTTTGCAGAGACTGATCTCTTCAATTATAACAAAGACTATTGGATGTATAACTCCCTTTGGAATCTTCATTATTCAGACATTGCCAGTGTTAACAATGCTTCGGAATTGATCCAAAATTATAAAGATTTCGCGGATGAAAGTTATTATGATGAAGCGGATCAATATATGGCAGAGACAAGAGTTCTACGAGGATGGCTCCATCTTAATTTGGCCAAGGTATGGGGAGATATATTTATTATCAACACTTCTCAGCCTGATGGAGAAATTGCCCAAGGGGTGGCGACTAAAGAAGAGGTGATGCAATACATTTCGGATATGATGGACGAGGCCATTCCATTTTTGCCAGATATGAGACCTAACGAACGCAATGATGTGCAGGGAGGAGTAACAAAATATACCGCTTATGCCATAAAGGCCATTGCCAATCTGGAAATGGAAAATTACCAAGAGGTTGCTAATGCCTGTGGTGAAATTATTAATTCCAATAAATTTTCATTGTACCCAGATTTTTATCAGTTGTTTAAAATACCTGGGGAGTTAAGCGATGAAAGCCTTTTGGAAATGCAGTTTTCAGATTATGGTTCTGGGACCGGGGATACCTCCTATCACCTGTATGCCCCATTTGGCCCACAAAACTGGACCCCGGCAAGAGAGAATGCTGAAAGTGGTTGGGGATTTTATGAGCCTAGTATGAAGTTTATCAAATTTATGTTGGATAGAGGTGAAGAGGTGCGTTTGCAAACCAGTGTGCTGTTTACAGATAGAGGATTGGATGAGCTGATGGAAGATCCCAACTATGCCACTTTGCCTAGCTGGATTTCCAATACAACGCCAGACGGAGATGTTATTAATGATTTTTCGAGAGCCTTGTTTTCCAGTGGGAAGCATTATTTGCCATCAGTTCAGTTAACTGAAGGTAGAAATAGTTATGGAGCCGGTAAAAACATGATTTGTATCAGATATGCTGAAGTGCTGTTGATGTATGCAGAAGCACTCACTAGAGGAGCGAGTGGCAACGGAATGACTGCAGATCAAGCTGTTAATTTAGTAAGGGAAAGAGCCGGATTGTCTTCTCTGTCAGGAGTGATATCCCAAGATGTTATGGATGAGAAATTTGCTGAACTAGCTATGGAATGGGGCATCCGTTACTACGATATGATTAGGCTCGATAACTACTCTGAGTTGAGTTACGATGGAAGAACTTTTTCGGCAGATAAGGAACTATTGCCTTACCCACAAGCGCAAGTAGATGCCTTACCATTAGGAAACGGAAACTAAAATGACTTTAAACGAATTTACAATGAAAAAAATACTAAAATATACCCTAGGGCTATTAGCCATACTTATGGTGTTCTCTTGTTACGATGGTATTGATCCAATCACACAAGTAGATCCAGGAGAGGATACCGGAGCCCCAACCGTGACTATAGTAAAACCGGCCGATGGATTTTCAATTTCAGATCCTGAGCCAATTTCCTCTTTGGATATTGAGTTTGTAGCAGAAGATGATATTGAAATAGTCTTGATTACTGTTGCCATTGATGGAAGCCAAATAGCCTCTTATGACAGTTTTACGGATTATAGAATTGTGAGCAGAGAATTGGTTTACGATAATGTGGAGGTAGGCGAGCATACTTTAGAAGTATCTGCCACCGACATTGTGGGGAATGTTTTTACCCAGACCCATAATTTTTCAAAGGAACCTCCTTACGTGCCAATATAT
This sequence comes from Mangrovimonas sp. TPBH4, assembly GCF_001280505.1. Classification (GTDB taxonomy): domain Bacteria; phylum Bacteroidota; class Bacteroidia; order Flavobacteriales; family Flavobacteriaceae; genus Mangrovimonas_A. The sequence goes on along the minus strand of NZ_LBIO01000017.1, from coordinate 26,685 downwards.
GCCACTGAAATTTTTTATATGCCTTTTGATGGTGATTACACCGAGTTGGTGTCTTCAACCGCAGCAACTGAAACTGGAGATCCTGGTTTTGCGGGAGAGTCTTTTGCAGGCTTGGATGCGCTTCAAGCAGCCACTTCAGCGGCACAAGACAATTACGTGTCATTTCCAATAGCAGATCTAGAGTTGTCCACAACTATGAGTGGAGCTTTTTGGTATAAGGTGGATGCCACCGCTACAAGATCAGGGATTTTGACCATTGGAGCCAATGCCGATGATCGTTTCCAAGGATTTAGATTGTTTAGAGAAGGTAATGACGTAGAGCAGCGCATTAAATTAAACGTTGGAACTGGAACTGGAGAAAGTTGGAATGATGGAGGGGTGATTGCAGTAGCCGATGAAGAATGGGTGCACGTAGCCTTTACCATTTCAGAAACGGAAAGTAAAATTTACTTTAATGGCGTGCTACAGTTAACAAGTACTTTGTCGGCTCCTATAGATTGGACCGGTTGTACCGAGCTTAATATTGGGGCCGGAGGTCCAACATTTAGCTATTGGGATCATTTAGGTGATACCAGTGCTATGGACGAATTGAGATTGTTCAGTTCGGCGTTGTCCCAAAATGAAATCATAGCAATGATTGCTCAAAGCGATCAAGTATTGTATATGCCATTTGATGGAAGTTTTAATGATGTTGTTAGCGATGTCACGGCCACCGAAGTTGGAGCACCGGGATTCGCTGGAGAATCTTATGAAGGAATCAATGCCTTTCAGGCAGCCACTACCACTATGGAAGACAGTTATCTTGCTGTACCATTTGAGGGGCTTGGACTTGGAGACTCTTTCAGTGGAACTTTCTGGTATAAAGTAAGTGCTACAGCAACTAGGTCTGGTATTTTGACCGTGGGGGCAAATGCCGATGACCGTTTGCAAGGATTTAGATTGTTTAGAGAAGGTAATGATGTAGAACAGCGCATCAAGTTGAATGTCGGCATTGGGTCTGGAGAAAGTTGGAACGACGGCGGGGTCATTGCCGTTGCTGATGGAGCATGGGTGCACGTTGCCTTTACCGTTTCTCCTACGGAAAGTAAGATTTATTTCAATGGAGAATTACAATTGACAAGCACGTTCTCTTCTCCTGTGGACTGGACTGGTTGTACCGAGCTTAATATTGGAGCAGGTGGCCCAACCTTTAGTTATTGGGACCACTGGGGAGACACCAGTGTAATGGATGAATTGAGAATTTACGATAAAGAATTGTCCCAAGAAGAAATTCAAAGTATGCTCTAAATTAATCATAGCTGATCACTCTGGTTAATTTGTAATCAGACCATGTTATTTGAGTTAGTTTAGTTGGTTTTAGCGGCATTTTAATCCTAAACAAAATGCCGCTAAAATTCTTAATCAACGTTTACAAAAATGAAATCAAAAAAGTTTATCAAAATACCTTTGTTGTTGACAATTGTCCTACTTGTCTTCAATTGTAAAGAGGCTAAAGAAACTAAAGAGGAATCAAAGGAGAAACCTGCTGAAATTTCAGTAGCCTTATCTGATGATGCCCTTTTGGATACTATTCAAAAGCAAACCTTTGAATATTTTTGGGAAGGAGCAGAACCTAATTCTGGAATGGCTAGGGAGCGTCTGCATATGGATGATGTGTACCCAACATCTCCAAAAAATACAGTGACTATTGGTGGTAGCGGATTTGGAGTTATGGCCATACTGGTTGGAGTGGAACGTGGATTTATTTCAAGACAAGAAGCCTTGGAACGCTATCATAAAATTGTTGATTTTCTTAGTGAGGCAGATCGTTTTCATGGCGCTTGGCCGCATTGGTTGAATGGTGAAACGGGTAAAGTAGTACCGTTCAGTAAAAAGGATGATGGTGGAGATTTGGTGGAAACGGCCTTTTTGGTGCAGGGTTTGCTCACAGTATCGGAGTATTTCAAAGGCGGCAATGAAAGCGAAAAGGAACTGGCCTCAAAAATTGACAATTTGTGGCGAACTGTGGAATGGGATTGGTATACCAAAGGAGGAGAAGAGGTGCTATACTGGCATTGGTCTCCAAATTTTGGTTGGGATATGAATTTTCCTGTGGGAGGCTATAATGAATGTTTGATTATGTATGTTTTGGCTGCGGCCTCACCAACACACCCTGTTTCCAAATCGGTTTATGATAAAGGGTGGGCAAGAAGTGGAGCCATTACTTCTAAGGACTCGATGTACAATCGTGCTTTGGTGCTTGACTATTACGAACATGATGACCATGCCATCGGACCATTATTTTGGGCGCATTATTCTTATTTAGGACTGGATCCTCGAGGACTTAAAGATCAATACGCCGATTATTGGGAATTGACACGGAACCATGCTATTATTCACCATGAATATGCCAAGGAAAACCCGAAGAATTTTAAAGGCTACGGGGATAGCTTGTGGGGTTTGACCTCCAGTTATTCCATGAAGGGTTATGCAGGACATAGGCCAGGTAACGACTTGGGTGTTATCGCACCAACCGCAGCTTTGTCATCGTTTCCATATACACCGGAAGCCTGTATGAAAATGCTTAGGTATATGTACAAGCATCAAGATTCTTTGATCGGGAGATACGGTCCGTATGATGCATTCAGTTTAGATAATAATTGGTATTTGCCAAGGTATTTGGCGATAGACCAAGGCCCTATTCCAGTAATGATAGAAAACTATAGAACAGGACTGTTTTGGAAATTGTTTATGCAGAATAAGGATGTCCAAAATGGCTTGAAAAAATTGGAATTTACCGTTGAAGGACATTGATATGACCAAATACTATCTACAAATATTTACTCTATTTATGGTAATTGTTTCCTGTGGAAATGATGATGGGCCGGGCTATCAAGAGCCTTACGATCCCACAGATGATGATCCCGTTGTGATAGATCCGTTGCCTGAAAATGAGTTATTGGATTTGGTGCAAGAACGCACCTTTAAATATTTTTGGGATTATGCCGAAAGTAATTCTGGGGCAGCTAGAGAACGTTACCATCCCAACGATCCTGGCAACGATCAAAATACCGTCACCAGTGGAGGCAGTGGCTTTGGTTTGATGGCTATTTTGGTGGGGATTGAAAGAGGATATATTACAAGAGCTGAAGGGGTTGAAAGATTGACGCAAATCCTAAACTTTTTTGAAACCGCCGACAGATTTCACGGAGCCTGGTCGCATTGGATTAATGGGACGAATGGCAATGTCTTGCCTTTTAGTAGTTTGGACGATGGAGGCGATATCGTGGAAACTGCTTTTTTGGTACAGGGATTAATCTGTGTCAAGGAGTATTTCAAAACTGGTTCTGAAGAAGAAATCAATTTGGCCAATCAGGCAGATGCTTTGTGGAAGGGAGTAGAGTGGGATTGGTACACTCAGGAACAGAATGCCTTGTACTGGCATTGGAGTCCAAACCATAACTTCGCTATCAACTTGGAATTGGTAGGCTATAACGAAACTTTAATTGCCTGTATATTGGGAGCCGCTTCACCAGATCATCCTATTTCAGCGGAGGTGTACCACCAAGGTTGGGCCAATAATGGGGCTATTGTATCTTCTGAGACTGATTATGGAATTCCTCTCGTATTGGATCATGTGGGTTCGGGAACGGGACCCTTATTTTGGGCACATTATTCCTATTTGGGCTTGGATCCTAGAAACCTTTCCGATCAGTACGCCAATTACTGGGCTTTAAATACCAATCATAGCTTGATAAATTACGAGCATTGTGTGGACAATCCCGGTAATTATGCTGAGTATGGTCCAGATTGTTGGGGATTAACGGCTAGTTATTCAAGAAATACCGACGGTTCTGTAGGTTATAATGCTCATGATCCAGAAAATGATACAGGTGTTATTTCGCCTACGGCGGCAGTAAGTTCTATTCCCTATACTCCAGAGGAATCCCTGGCAGCCATGCAATATTTCTATGCCAACGATTTACTTGGTCCTGCAGGATTTTATGATGCCTTTAGTCCGCAATTCAATAATTGGGTAACCGAGAGGTATTTGGCCATAGACCAAGGTCCCCAAATAATCATGATTGAAAATTATAGAACAGGCTTGCTTTGGGACTTGTTTATGCAAAATGAAGATGTACAAAATGGGCTCAATATTTTGGGCTTTAGTTATTAAAATATAATGAAGAATCGATTAAAAGTATATGCGTTTCTATGTTTGTTGCTATCTGCAGGAAGCCTATTGGCACAGCAGGAATTATATCAAAAACAATTGTTTATCCGTGGAGATGATACTTTAAAATACCGGATCATGTACCCCAAAGATTTTTCGGAAAGTAAGCAATATCCTTTGCTGCTTTTTTTACATGGTGCCGGGGAACGGGGAAGTGACAATACATCCCAATTGGTGCATGGGAGTGCTTTGTTTGCTAATGAAAAGAATAGAGAAGATTTTCCGGCTATTGTCATTTTTCCGCAGTGCCCAAAAGAAAGTTATTGGGCCAATGCCGATGTGGATAGGAGTTCGTACCCTATCAGTTTAAAATTCCCAAAAGATGCGCCTCCAACTCCTGCTATGGATTTGGTAATAAATCTTATGGATGAATTCACTTCAAAATCTTTTGTCAAAAAAGAACAGGTTTATGTAGGAGGTCTCTCCATGGGTGGAATGGGGACTTTTGAAATCCTCTCCAGAAAACCGGACATGTTTGCCGGTGCCATTGCCATTTGTGGTGGTGGCAATACAGAGTTGGCTCAATACTATGCCACCAAAGTGCCTATGTGGATTTTTCACGGGGCCAATGACGATGTGGTCAGGCCACATTTATCAGTAGACATGGTGAGCGCCATTTTAAATTATGGCGGCAAACCTAATTTTAATTTATATGCCAAAGACAATCACAACAGCTGGGATTCCACATTTGCAGAACCGGGATTGTTGCCTTGGCTTTTTTCTCAATCTAAACTTTAACCATGAAAACATTATCAACCACACTAAAAGCAATTGCGACGGGAGTTTTTGTAGTGTCATTACTAAGTTGCGAACAGGAAGCTAAAACTAAAAATAGTTTCAATGCCTCCCAGAAGAACCCTTTTGAATTCCAAGTGGATTCTGTTTTGGGGTTAATGACCTTGGAAGAAAAACTAGGGCAATTGAACTTGCCTTCCTCTGGAGATATTACCACGGGTCAGGCCCAAAGTTCCAATATCGCTCAAAAGATAGAACAAGGCCAAGTCGGAGGTTTATTCAACATTAAGTCCGTTGAAAAAATAAGGGAAGTCCAACGTATTGCGGTTGAAAAAAGCCGTTTGAAAATCCCGTTGATTTTTGGAATGGATGTGATTCACGGTTACGAAACTACGTTTCCAATTCCATTGGGATTATCAGCCTCTTGGGATATGGACATGATCAAAAAAACGGCTCAAATGGCGGCTCAGGAAGCCACAGCAGATGGGATTAACTGGACTTTTTCGCCTATGGTGGATATTTCGAGAGATCCACGTTGGGGGAGGGTTTCCGAAGGAAATGGAGAAGATCCTTATTTGGCTAGTGAAATTGCAAAAGCCATGGTAGAAGGGTACCAAGGAGATGATTTAACTTCGAACAATACCATGATGGCCTGTGTGAAACACTTTGCCTTGTATGGAGCGCCAGAAGCAGGTCGGGATTACAATACGGTAGATATGAGCCATATTCGCATGTACAACGAGTATTTTCCGCCTTATAAGGCGGCTGTAGATGCCGGTGTAGGGTCGGTGATGGCTTCATTCAATGAAGTTGATGGCATTCCTGCCACTGGGAATAAGTGGTTGATGACCGATTTATTGCGACACGATTGGGGTTTTAATGGTTTTGTTGTAACCGATTATACAGGAATTCCTGAAATGATAGATCATGGTATGGGAAATTTACAGCAAGTTTCGGCTTTGGCACTCAAAGCAGGTATCGATATGGATATGGTGGGTGAAGGCTTATCGGGAACGCTAAAAAAATCCTTGGATGAAGGGAAAGTGTCTATGGAAGATATTGACACTGCAGTAAAGCGCATCTTGACGGCTAAGTTCAAACTTGGTTTGTTTGATGATCCCTATAAATATTGCGATTTGGAACGCCCTAAAAAAGACGTGTTCACCAATCAAAACAGAGCTTTTGCCAGGAAGGTATCTGCCGAATCAATGGTACTCCTTAAAAACGACAATAATGTATTGCCTCTGAAAAAATCGGGAACAATTGCCCTTATCGGGCCTTTGGCCAATACCGCTGTTAATATGGCGGGAACTTGGAGTGTGGCAACCAAACAGGACAAATCCAATCCCGTTTTGGAGGGGCTGAAAACCGTGGTTGGTGACCAAGCCAATATTCTCTATGCCAAAGGAAGTAATGTAGATTATGATGTGGACTATGAAAAACGCATTACCATGTTTGGGAAGGAAATTCCTCGAGATAATAGAAGTGACAAGGAATTATTAAATGAAGCTCTGGCGGTAGCGGCCAAAGCCGATGTTATTGTGGCTGCTATAGGGGAGTCTGCCGAATTGAGTGGGGAAAGCAGTAGCGTGACGAACCTTCAAATTCCGCAGGTGCAAAGAGATTTGTTGGATGCCTTATTGCAAACAGGAAAGCCTGTGGTTATGGTGCTTTTTACGGGGCGTCCGTTGGCAATTGTTGAAGAAAATGAAAAAGTGCCTGCAATCTTGAATGTATGGTTCCCTGGTAGTGAAGCAGGATTGGCAATTTCCGACGTGTTGTTTGGAGATGTGAACCCTTCAGGTAAGTTAACGGCGACTTTCCCAATGAATGTTGGTCAGGTGCCAATTTTCTACAACCATAAAAATACGGGACGACCTTTAAGCAATAAAGAAGGGAAATTTGAAAAATTCCGCAGTAACTATTTAGATGTTCGCAATGAACCATTGTATCCTTTTGGTTACGGTTTAAGTTATACCAAGTTTGACTACAGTAATTTCAACATAAGTGCAACAAGTCTGGCAATGGATGGAACTTTGAACGTTTCGGTAGACGTAACCAACTCTGGAGATTATGATGGAAAGGAAGTAGTGCAGCTTTACATCCGTGATTTGGTTGGGTCTGTAACAAGACCGGTTAAGGAATTGAAAGGCTTCCAAAAGATTGAGCTGAAAAAGGGAGAAACCAAAACAGTAAACTTCAAACTAACTGTAGAGGATTTGAAATTCTATAATTCGGATTTGGATTTTGTGGCCGAACCGGGAACTTTCCAAGTGTTTGTTGGCACGGATTCAACAACAGAGATGATGAAGGAATTTGAACTGGCAAAATAATTTATAGATGATATTTAAGATACAGTTTATTGCATGGTTCATGGTGCCTTGTTTGGCTTTTTCTCAAAATTACGAGGCTCAAGTAGACTCCTTAATGAAGCTTATGACGCTTCAGGAAAAGATAGGTCAAACGGTAATGTACGGTGGAAGTTGGGACCAAACAGGTCCTATTGTTGGTACGGATAATGGGAAGTTGATTCGGGAAGGTAACTTGGGCGGTATGCTGAATGCTTTTACAGTAAAGGGCACTCGCGACCTTCAAAAAGTTGCGGTGGAAGAATCCCGTTTGGGGATTCCATTATTGTTTGGTTATGATGTCATTCATGGGCATCGCACCATTTTTCCAATTAATTTAGGTATGTCGGCGACCTGGGATTTAAACTTGATTGAAGAAAGTTGTCGTATTGCTGCTGAAGAAGCTTCGGCGGAAGGTTTGCATTGGACTTTTTCGCCTATGGTTGATGTGTCCAGAGAGCCGCGTTGGGGGCGCATTTCTGAAGGAGCAGGAGAAGATGTCTTTTTGGGAAGTGAAATAGCGAAAGCCTATGTCAAGGGATATCAAGGTGACGACTTATCTAAATCCAATACCATTTTGGCTTGTGCCAAGCATTATGTGGCCTATGGCGCTGCCCAAGCAGGCCGGGATTACCATACGGTGAATATGGGAGAAGGGGAGTTGCGTAACGTGTTCCTTCCTCCATTTAAGGCAACTGTAGATGCAGGTGTTGAAACCTTTATGTCGGCATTCAACGAATTAAACGGGGTGCCAACTTCCGGAAATAAATTCACCTTAAGGGACATTCTTAGGGGAGAGTGGGACTTTAAAGGTTTTGTGGTTTCCGATTATACTTCCATCAACGAAATGGTTCCTCATGGATTTGCTAAAGATGATAAGGATGCGGCCAGAATTGGTATGAACGCAGGCGTAGATATGGACATGATGGGAGGTGTTTATAAGGATTATTTAAAGGAATTGGTAGAAGAAGGAAAAGTGTCCGAAGCTTATATAGACGATGCGTGTCGACGTATTTTGTTGGCCAAATTTAAATTGGGGCTTTTTGACGATCCTTATCTATATATTGATGAACAACGAGAGGAAACTACTAAGTACAAACCAGAATTTTTAAACAAAGCCAGAGAAATTGCAGCGGCTTCATCGGTGTTGCTTCAGAATAAAAATAGTGCCTTGCCACTTTCAACAAGCACAAAGAAGATTGCTTTTATAGGTCCGTTGGTAAAGGATGAATACGATATTCTTGGCAATTGGGCCGCCAAAGGTGATAGGCAGGGAAAAGCGGTAAGTGTCTTTGAAGGGATTTCGGAGTATTTGAAACCGAATCAAATTTTGTATGCCAAAGGCTGTGAGATTTTAAAAGCAGATACTTCTGGTTTTGAAGAGGCAGTTTCAGTTTCCAAAAAGGCAGATGAAGTTGTGTTGGTGATGGGGGAAGGACACCACATGAGTGGGGAAGCCGCTTCAAGGACCAATTTGAAAATTCCTGGAATTCAGCCTCAGCTCATTCGAAAAATCAGAGAAGCCAATCCCAATAAGAAAATCACTTTGGTGTTGATGAATGGAAGACCAATAAACCTCTCAGATGAAGTGGATTTGGTGGATGCCATTTTGGAAGTTTGGTTTCCAGGAACCATGGGCGGCGCTGGAATAGCAGATGTGTTGTTTGGAACCTATAACCCATCGGGAAAATTAACGGTGACTTTTCCCAGAAATGTTGGACAAGTACCTATTTACTACAACATGAAAAATACGGGAAGACCAATTCCCGAAAGCAACCCGGGCGAAGATTATAAAAGTAATTACATCGATGCTCCAAATTCGCCTTTGTTCGTTTTTGGACATGGTTTGAGCTATACAACGTTTACGTATTCCAATTTCAAATTGAGTTCCAATAAATTGATCAATTCAGGGAATATTACGGCTTCGGTAATGGTTACAAATACAGGAAAGAAAGATGGTCATGAAATAGTACAATTGTATGTCCATGACAAAGTAGGAAGCGTGACCAGGCCTGTAAAAGAGCTCAAAGGGTTTCAAAAAATCTTTTTGAAAAAGGGAGAAAGCCAAACTGTTTCGTTTACGATTTCAACAGACGATTTAAAGTTTTATAACAGCGGCATGGTTTATGGTGTGGAGCCTGGAGCGTTTGAAATAGCCATTGCCCCGAGCTCGGATTTTAAATTTGAAAACGAGTTTGAACTAATTGATTGAAAGTAGATTCATGCCCATCCCAATTAAAAATAAGATTATTCTTTTTCTGGTTTTTCTCATAGGAAGTAGTGTTGAAATTCTTGGGCAAACCAAAACGATAAATAGCGGTTGGCAATATTCCGAAGATAAGGTTGAGTGGCAATCGGTAAACATTCCGCACACCTGGAATTTGGAGGATGCGTTTGATGACCAGCCTGGCTACCGAAGAGGTTTGGGGTACTATAAAAAGCAGGTTTTTATTGCTTCGGAAGACAATGAAAAGATTCATTACTTAAAATTTAATGCAGTCAACCAAGAGGCAACGGTATATGTGAATGGAAAAAATGTAGGCAATCACAAAGGAGGGTATACAGCCTTTAGTTTCAATATTACCTCCTTTCTAAATTACGATGCTTACAACTTGATTGAAGTTGTTGTTGATAATTCCCACAATGAAAACATTCCGCCTTTGGATGCCGACTTTACGTTTTATGGTGGTATTTACAGGGACGTAGAACTCATTACGTTACCCAAGCAACATTTTAGTGTCACGGATTTTGCTTCGGATGGATTTTATGTGAATTATAAGCATGTTTCGGAAGAAAAGGCGGGGATTGAAGTAACCGCTATTTTGGAAAACTTAGCTACTGCCAAAACGCAGGTTCAACTAAAATTGGAACTTTTGGATTCAGAAGGCAATAATCTTAAGTCGAGAACAGAATCTTTAAAGTTGCATTCGGGAACTTCCAACGAATTCAAAATAAAACTGCCCGAGATCTTTAATCCCAAATTGTGGTCTCCAGAAATTCCGTATTTGTACCGTTTGAAATTAACATTATTGGACGAGCAGGAAAATGTCTTGGATTATAAGTGGACCAATGTGGGGTTTCGTTGGGTTTCTGTAGATTCTGAAAAAGGATTCTTTTTAAACGGCAAACCCATCAAACTTATAGGAGTTAATCGTCATCAGGATTATAAAGGTTATGGAAATGCGGTTCCTTTAGAACTTCAGAAAAAGGACATCGAGCTCATTAAAAATATGGGGGCAAATGTCATTAGGTTTGCCCATTATCCTCATAGTCGAGAATTATATGAAATGTGTGACAAACTTGGGATTTTGGTCTGGACGGAAATTCCTATTGTGAATAAAGTTACGGATTCCAAAGCGTTTTTTGAAACGTCTATCAGTATGCAAAAGGAGCATATCAAACAGTATTACAATTTCCCTTCGGTAGTGATGTTTGGGTATATGAATGAGATCTTTTTGAGATTGGCTTTCGACGGAAAATCTTCGGAAGAAGAAAAGAACCAACTAAAAAAAATCACGTTGGATCTGGCTCAGCAATTGGAAAACTTAACGAGAGATATGGCTCCCAATCACCTTACGGTTATGGCCTGTCATTTGAATGAAGTATATAATGAAACTGGTATTGCCGACTTGCCAATGATTCTGGGTTGGAATCTATATTTTGGATGGTACGATGCCGAAATTGAAGGGTTAGGTACTTTTTTGGATAACCAGCAACGAAGATTTCCAAAGCGCTCCATGTTATTGTCTGAATACGGTCCAGGAGCCGATGTTCGGATTTACACACAGACCCCAAAAAAGTTTGATTTTTCAATAGATTATCAGTTGAAATTGCACCAATCTTATGTGCAGCAAATAAAAAAGCGACCTTTTATGACAGGGATGACGGCATGGAATTTTTCCGATTTTGGCTCCGAGTTTCGAGGTGATGCCATTCCACATGTCAACCAAAAAGGATTGGTACAGTATGACAGAACACCTAAGGATATTTTTTATTGGTATAAGTCTGTGCTAGATGATGCCGAACCGTTTCTACATATTGCGGCAACCAATTTATCTGGTTTGACCTTAATTGGAGAAAACACCTATCCAGTAAAAATATATGGCAACCAATCAAATGCAACAGTATATCTCAATGACAAAAAACTTAAAGATTTTGCTTTTGCGGATGGTATTGCTGACATGGAAATGCCTTTTGTAAATGGAACGAATTGCATAATGGTTGTTTCAGAAAATAGAGAAGAAGTGGAATGTATTGAAGTGGTGAAAGCAAGCTCGTTGAATTTTGAAGGTTTCGATCGTTTTGGAATCAATATGGGAGCTCATTTTTTCTTTACAGACGAAGCACAACAAATCACTTTTGTTCCTGATCAGGAATATGTAAATGGTGAATATGGTTATGTAGACGGAAAGGCCTATGGGATGACCAAAGACAAAAATCAAGGTATGCCGCACAACATCCGAAACACGACTTCCGAACCTTTGTTTCAAACTATGTTGGAGGGGTGTTCTTCTTATAAAGTGGATCTTTCAAATGGCAATTACAGAGTGAAATTATTCTTTGTTGAACCCCAAATTAAACCTTCGGAAAACATTTATAATTTATCGAAATCAAGGGAAGAAACCCAAAAACAACAACGCGTTTTTGATGTGTATTTAAATGATGAATTAATAGAAAAAGGATTTAATATGGCTCAAACCTATCCTGAAAAATATGGTATTACATTGACCTCGACTTTGGAAATCAACAATAATCAAGGCTTGACGGTTTCTTTGAATCCTGTGGAAGGGACGCCTGTTATTAGTGGTGTGTTAATTGAAAAAATAAACTAAATGAAACATTTTATCACATTCTGTTTTTTATTGCTCGCTTTACCGTTTTCGGCTCAGGTAAAAAACACTTATACCTATGCCATAAAAGGAGACGATACTTTAAAAATGGATGTTTATACACCAAAAAATATCAAATCTGGAGATAAACTTCCAACTTTGTTATGGATGCATGGGGGAGGTTTTGTAGGTGGCGCGCGTGATTTTAAGGACGATGCCCAGCTTTGTGAATACGCAGCTCAAAATGGCTACATAGGTATTTCCATTTCCTATAGATTGTTAAGAAAAGGTACCAAAATAGGGTTTGGCTGCGATTGTCCTAAAGAGGAGAAAATGAACGTATTCAAACAGGCGGCTATCGATTATCTCGATGCGGCTAAATATGTGGTGGATCATGCTGAGAAATTGCATGTGAATACCAATTATATTATTTCCGGGGGCAGTAGTGCGGGCGCGGAAGCCACCTTGAATGCAGTGTTTATGCGAGAGTATTTTACGGACGGATTGGAAAATTATAAAGCAGTCACTTTTGCAGGGATGTTTTCCTGTGCGGGCGCTGTGATGAATGCTGAGTATATCACAAAATCAAATGCAGTTCCCAGTGTGTTTTATCATGGAACCGATGACGATTTGGTTCCTTTTTCATCTGCGCCACATCATTATTGCGCTCCTGAACAACCTGGCTATCTATTATTGGATGGGGCTGAAGTGATTGTGGAAAAGTTAGAAACTTTAGAAACGCCTTTTTATTTCAATATAGTTAAAGGCGGAAGGCATGAGATATCCGCCATTCCATTTGAGGATCTCGATAAGGTCTTTTCCTTTTTTGAAAGTACAGTTTTGAATAACGAAGTCATTCAAACAACAATTATTAAAACCAAAACACCATGAGATATTTAACATATATAGCTTGTGTTCTTTTCGTGCTGCAATCTTGTAAGGAAAAGGAAGAGCAAAATGAATTTATCCAAGAAGATAAAAGACCCAATATTGTATACATCATGGCCGATGATCATGCGGAGCAAGCCATAAGTGCGTATGGGCATCCCATAAGCCAATTGGCGCCAACGCCTAACATCGATCGTATTGCCGAAGAGGGGGTATTGTTTAAAAATAACTTTTGTACCAATTCCATTTGTGGACCTAGTAGGGCAGTGGTGTTGACAGGGAAATTCAGTCATGTCAATGGTTTCAGAATGAACGGCGAGCAGTTTGATGGCGGCCAACAAACATTTCCTAAACTATTGCAAAAGGCTGGTTATAATACAGCAGTTATTGGAAAGTGGCATTTGCACGGGAATCCTGAGGGATTTGACTATTGGAATATTTTAACAGATCAAGGCAATTACTACAACCCTGATTTTATTTCAGTCAATAAAAACACCAAAAGGGTTGATACGACAAGGATTCAAGGCTATGCCACAGATATTATCACCGAAGAAGGTTTGGCATATTTAAACAGAATGAAGGCCAGCAATCAACCGTTTATGCTCATGTTGCAACATAAGGCACCCCACCGAAACTGGATGCCTGCCCTGCGACATGCCAATAAGTTTGATTCTGTTCAATTTCCATTGCCCGACACCTATTTTACAGCTCACGAAGGCTCCTTGGGGTCCAAGCTGCAATTGCAAACCATTTATAAGGATATGTATGAAGGTCATGACCTAAAAATGACCAAGGAAAAGGGAAGTCCAGAATTGGCATGGAACCCTTGGACGGCAGATTTTGATAGAATGACAGCAGAGCAACGTGCTGCATGGGATAAGGCTTATCAAGCAAAAAATGATGCTTTTCACGATGCTCATTTATCGGGAAGAGACTTGGCTGAATGGAAAGGACAACGCTATCTTCAGGAGTATTTGGCAACCATAGCATCCGTGGATGAAGGTGTGGGTCGTGTGTTGGATTATTTAAAGGAAACGGGGTTTGATAAAAATACCATCGTGATTTACACTACAGATCAAGGGTTTTATCTAGGAGAAAAAGGCTGGTTTGATAAGCGTTACATGTATGAGGAATCGCTAGCAATGCCCTTATTGGTAAAATATCCAGACCATATTAAGGAAGGGAGTGAAATAACTGCCTTGACTCAAAACTTGGATTTTGCCGAGACATTTTTGGATTATGCAGGGGTAGACATCCCTGAAGATATGCAAGGGAAATCACTTCGCCCATTATTGGAAAATACCATAGCAGATACCGAATTTAGAGATGCTGTTTATTATCATTATTACGATTATCCAGCATTTCACATGGTGAAAAAGCATTATGGCATCCGAACCAATCGGTATAAGCTGATGCATTTTTATGATGATATCGATACATGGGAATTATATGATTTGGAAGAGGATCCTAAGGAAATTCACAATCAAATTGAGAACCCTGAATACGACGACATTGAATCCCAATTAAGAAAGCGCCTAGCGGAATTGGAAGCACAATATCAAGTAACGGAAAAGGAGTTGGAGCAAGCTCCAAAAGAGAAGGTGGAGCGTGCTTACAAACAATTCGAGCGTTTACGAGGTAATACAGGAATTTCCTATGACCCTATAACAGAAAAAGATACAAAATTATAAGCTATGAAACATATTGGAATACTGTTATTGGCCTTGATGCTGTTGGTATCCTGTAATTCTGAAAAGAAACAAGAAACCGTTCAGGAAGCTGTGCCAATTGAAAAAAATGAACAAAAGGGAGAAAGTCAAACCTATTGCAATCCCTTGGATATTGACTATACCTATATGGTTTACAATTCCAGTAGAAATTTATCCTATCGTTCTGGAGCCGATCCTGCGGTGATTGAATTTCGTGGCGAATACTATATGTTCGTAACGCGATCATTTGGGTATTGGCATTCCAAGGATTTGGTGAATTGGGATTTCATCAAGCCGCAACAGTGGTTCTTTGAAGGTTGCAATGCGCCAACTGCCTTTAATTATAAAGATTCCTTGGTGTATTTTGCAGGTGATCCAGCAGGTTACGGCAGTATCCTGTATACAGACGATCCTAAAAAAGGCACTTGGACGCCTACACCTTCTATTTCCAATAACATTCAGGATTCGGAATTGTTCATCGATGATGATGGTAAAACCTATTTGTATTGGGGGTCTTCCAACGTGTATCCGCTTCATGTGAAAATGTTGAACAAGGATGATCGTTTTTTGGAAACGGGAGTGAAAAAGGATTTGATCAACCTGGTTGAAGAAGAGCATGGTTGGGAACGTTTTGGTGAAAACAATTTTCATCCAACCTTGAAAGAAGGGTATATGGAGGGTGCCTCCATGACCAAACACAACGGAAAATACTATTTGCAGTATGCCGCACCCGGAACGCAGTTTAATGTCTATGCGGATGGTGTGTATATTGGAGATACACCGCTTGGCCCATTTACTTATATGAAGAATAACCCTATGAGTTTTAAACCTGGTGGTTTTACAAATGGAGCAGGGCATGGTATTACTGTTAAGCAAACTAATGGGCAATACTGGCATTTTGCAACCATGGCACTAGCTTCCAATGCCCAATGGGAACGCCGTTTGTGTATGTTTCCAACTTATTTTGATGATGAAGGGTTGATGTATTCCAATACAGAATATGGAGACTACCCAAGGTTTGCACCTAATCATCCTACAAAAGCAGGGCAACATAATGGTTGGATGTTACTGTCGTATAAAGGAAACGTAACAGTGTCCTCGTCTTTGAAGCAAATCATGAAATTCACCTCAAATGATGATGAGGTGACCGTAACGGAATTAGCACTGGAAAAAAATGCGAACCAAGCAATTCTTTCCAAAGTACTAACCGATGAAAACCCTAAAACATTTTGGGTAGCCGAAGCCAATGATGATCAGCAATGGATAGAAATAGAGATGTTGCACTCAGGGAAAATTTATGCCCTTCAACTGAATTTCCATGACTATGAAACAGGTATTTATACGCGTGTAGAGGGGCTGAGACATCGCTTCAGTATTGAAGTCTCTGAAGATGGTGAAACATGGCAAACTGTTGTAAATAGAAGCAATAGCAATATAGATGCGCCCAACGCTTATATCGTATTGGATACTCCTGTTGCGGCAAAGTATGTACGTTATAAAAATGTGGAAGTGCCTGGAGCAAATTTCGCAATGTCGGAGTTTCGGGTATTTGGTTTGGGATTAGGAGGGTCGCCAAAAAAGGTAGATGGATTTACCGTAAAGCGTGAAAAGGATAGAAGAGACGCTGCATTTTCTTGGAATCCTGTAGAAGGTGCACAAGGTTATAACATCCGTTGGGGAATTGCTCCGGATAAGCTGTATCAGTCATGGTTGGTTTACGATACCAATAAACATTTTATGAGAAACTTAGATCGTGATACCCCTTATTATTTCTGTATTGAAGCATTTAATGAAAATGGGATTTCAGAAAAAACAGATGTTATATTTGTGGAATGATGAAGAAAATAGTTACCGCATTAGGATTACTCATCCTGACTTTTGCACAGGCACAAGACTTAAAAGTGATGAGCTATAATATTAAGTTGGATTATCCTAAAGAAGGCAAAAATAGTTGGGCCAACCGAAAACCATTTTTTATCAATCAGCTTAAGTTTTATGAGCCAGACGTATTAGGAGTTCAGGAAGCGATGCCTAATCAAATGAAAGATATGGAAAGCCTGTTGCCGGGCTATAATCATGTGGGAGTTGGTCGTGATGACGGTAAGGATGAAGGTGAATATTCAGCTATTTTCTATAAAAAAGACAAATTGAAGGTCTTGGAATCCTCCACATTTTGGTTGTCCCAAACGCCAGACAAAGTTTCTATGGGATGGGATGCCGTGTGTAATCGTGTGTGCACTTACGCTTTATTTGAAAACAAAACCACCAAACAGAAGTTTTGGATGTTCAATACCCATTTTGATCATGTTGGGGAAATGGCCAGAAAAAACAGTGCGATTTTGATTCTTGAAAAAATCAAGGAACTCAATAAAAACAATTATCCTGTAGTTCTATCAGGGGACTTCAACATGGAATCAGAACATGAGAGTGTTCAATACATTACAAAAAGTTTGAATGATTCCAAAGCTGTCGCTACGGTCGCTTTTGGACCTGAAGGGACCTTTAATGGATTCCATTTTGAGGAACCGGTGACCAAGCGTATCGATTTTATTTTTACCAGTAAAAATATCACTGTTGAAAAATATGCGGTTTTGAGTGATAATTGGAACCTGCAATATCCTTCAGATCACTTTCCTGTATTGGTTCAGATGTTGTTGCCTTAAGGATTCAAAAGCGCTACAATTCGTAAAGGCGCGCCACTACCGCCTTTAATTTTCATTGGGAGTGCAATGATTTCAAATCCCTGTGAAGGGAGTAAATTCAAATTGGTGAGGTTTTCAAAAGCGGGAATGTTTTTGGAGAGCAATATGACATGGCTTTTAAAATATTGAGATTGCCCGTAATCGATGCTAGGTGTGTCAATACCTATGGCGTGAATGTTTCTGTTGGTTACCAACCACTCGGCCGCTTCGGGGGAAAGTCCGGGGAAATGTAGTTTGGCAACCGCGGCTTCGCCACGTTCTTCGGTGCCTAAATACTGCAGTTTGTTGGGGTAATATTTAGAAAATCCTGTTTGTAGCAGAACAATGCTGCCGTCAGGGATGTACTTCCCTTCTTTGGTTTCCCAATCAGTCAGGTCTTCAATGCTGATTAGATAATCTGGGTTTTGAAGTGCTTTGGAAGAAACATCAATTTTAATGGCGGGTCCTATAAGGTGTTCCAAAGGCAATTCTTCCACCGATTGGCCGCTTTTTGAGAAATGGATGGGAGCGTCAATATGGGTGCCACCATGTTCAGCGGTACTTATGTTGAAAGCGGAATAGAAATATCCCTTGTCGGTAGGCCCCATAAACACCGTATCTTTTTCAAATTCCTTAGCAGTCACCCAATACACTGTTTCCCTCGAAAAGTCGTGTGATAAATCTACGATGGTTTTGTGAGTGAAATCACTTTTGGTGACAGTTTTCATAGACGAAATTTCATTTGACGGTTGTTTTTTACAGGTAAAAAATAGTATAGGGCAACACATTAATAAAAAAAGGGTTTTCATTTGAAATTCATTTTGGAGGTTCTTTTAAGTTGTGGTGCGAGGAGGGGAGTCTTAAAGGTAGTGATATTTTCAGTTGGTTGGATTTTAAGAAACGATGATATAAAGATTTTGTTTTTTATAAGAGTGTCAGGTAGTTATGGTAAATTTTTTCTAAATTAGTTGTAAATCAAATTGAAACACTATGAAGCCGTTCAAAGCCCTCCTTTTCTTCTTACTTTGTGTTCCCATTTTTAGTTTTTCTCAGCATTCTAGCACTTCCTCTGTCGACAATGCCAAAATCAAATCGATGATTTCGGCTTACAAAGCTGACGCTAGAGGGCCATATCGGGATATTCGTTGGTTTTGTGACGATGGCACCATCAATATGCCTAAGGAGCCTTGTGAGGGAGAAGGCGTGCAACATGCTAGATACAAAGAAGAGGTGGTGGCTCTGGGAGAGCAAAGCCATGTGTATTTGGGACAGATTTTGGCGTCTACCGATGTTGGAGCTTTTTGGGACAAGGAGAATTACCATTCCAGAATCAAACAATATATGCTGGAGAAATACTTGAAATCTGTAGATGATGGATGGATCCATCGAAAGGCGCAATTTTATAGAGGTGCTATTCAGGCGGAAGATGAAGAGGCTTGGGGAAAGGCTTTTTTTAATGAGCTGCTCGCCAATGATAGTTATATTGAAAAGCATTTTTACTTTTTGCGTCAGGCCATAAAAGATGTACCGCATGCCGGCGATGATAATGTGGCGCAACTTATGCGCAGTCAATCCAAGGCGGTTGCAGATGCTTATGAGCCTTTTATGAATTTAAGAATCAAAATTCACGGTCAGCCAGAAGTGTCGGATATCGCAAAGGTTGAAGCATTCAAAAAGAGTCAGGGAAGCAAGCTTAGTCCAAGTCTAGAAAAAGATTTGGATGAATTGCTTGTGACCATGCAGCGTTTTTTTGAACCGGTGCAGGTGGCCTCCTTGTCAGCCTATTTACAAGAGGTGACCAACAAGGATATTGCCTCATATCTCAATGGCTTTATTGAAGGTTATGCCGCTGCTCCCTTTGCCGAAACTATAGAAGCTTCGGCCGATGCCATGTGGTACATTAGGGAACATATATTGGAAGAATCCTCGGCTCAAGGGCGTTTGGCCTTATTCGATTTGTCCCTAAAATTGGAATTGTTGATCACCAAACAAATTGCCGAATATCCAGAGGAAGATTTAAAATCCTTGACCGATAAAATCTGTTATCTCAGTATGGCTTCGGCTGCTTCGGGTTATACAGAATTGTGGGAATGGGACCAGCTTCAGGTATCTCTTTCTGAAAAAAGTAATAATGAAGCCACTTTGGAAGCGTTGCAGGATCTTATGGTAGCGGCTAGACAACAGTTGGAATGGGGAACGGGAAAGAATGCAGCAGTATTTGGGCCCGTAGTGTCGCTTTACGAAGGGTTCGAACCTTTGGCTCATGGATTTTTGGACGACCGGATTAGAGGTTCAGTGGCTTTGTACTTAGGGAACAGTATTGGAAAGTTGGGGAATTTTATCACCGAAGCTTCCTCTTTGAGCAATCGCGTTTTGGATCTTAACAATCAAAGTCATATTCATGGATTGAATCCTGGGTATGCCTTTGGGGAATTGGTGGTAGTAGAAGGTTCTGCTGAAAATATGGAAGTCAATCCCAATAATATTTATGTGTTTGGAAGGCCACCATCCGATTTAAAACCAGTGGCGGGAATTTTAAATGTTTCCGAAGGGAACCTCGTGTCTCATGTACAGTTATTGGCTAGAAATTTAGGGATTCCCAATGCTGCAGTTTCCAGTGCCAATGTGGCCTCGTTTAAGAAACATGCAGGCGAAAAAGTATTTTACGCGGTTTCCAATTCCGGAACGGTGATCATGAAATCGGAAAGTGACATGACCGAAGATGAACGAAAGCTGTTTAGTAAAACAGAACAAAGCCATGAAATGATTACGGTGCCTGTGGAAAAAATCAAGTTGGATCGGAATACAACTATGAGTTTAAGTGAAGTGGATGCCACATCATCTGGAATTTATTGTGGGCCGAAAGCAGCCAATTTGGGGGAGCTGAAACAAAATTTTCCAGACCATGTGGTCAATGGATTTGTGATTCCTTTTGGGGTGTTTTTGGAACATATGAAACAGACCATTCCAGGGAAAGATCAGACCTACTGGGACTATTTGAATAGTATTTTTGAAAATGCTCGAGAAATGAGCAAGCAGGGGGAATCGGCCAAAGTTGTTGAAGCGTATCAGTTGAAGGAATTGGCCCAACTGAGAAGCTTGATCATAGAAATGCCCTTGACGGATAGCTTTGTGGATAATTTGGAAACTTCGTTTACTTCTATTTTGGGAGGTGAATTGGGCAGTGTACCTGTGTTCTTGAGAAGTGATACCAATATGGAGGACCTTAAAAGTTTTACGGGTGCAGGTTTGAACTTGACCTTATTCAATGTTCTTGAAAAGGAAAAAATCATTCAAGGAATCAAGACCGTTTGGGCGTCGCCTTACACAGAACGTAGCTTTAAATGGCGCCAAAAATATTTGACCAATCCGGAAAATGTATATCCTTCTATCGTAGTGATTCCTGGGGTGGATAATGACTTTTCAGGGGTAATGATTACCAAAGGCGTCACTTCTGGAAAAACCGATGAGATTACTGTGGCTTTTAGTAGGGGGGTTGGTGGAGCTGTGGATGGGCAAGCCGCCGAAACTTGGGCAATTGAGTCCAATGGCGGCTCTCGATTGATTGCTCCTTCGCGTGAGCCTTTTTATAAATCGCTACCACAAACTGGAGGAACCGAGGAGCATGTCACCACTTTTGAAATGCCCATTGTAAATCCGGAAACTCGAAGACAGGTGAATTGGTTCAGTAAAACCCTTGTAAAGCAAATGGAGGCCAAGGGTATTGAAGGACCGTACGATGTTGAACTGGGTTTTAAGGATGGGAAACTGTGGTTGTTTCAGGTGCGGCCATTCGTGGAAAATAAACGAGCCAAGAGCTCTACTTATTTAGAGTCTATTTCACCTAATGTAGATATGCAAAAAACACTTTCACTCCATACAAAACTGTAAATTATGAAATTAAGATTTGGCATTGGTATTCTCATTATTGTTGTTGGACTTTCGTTGTCTTCATTTTATCCCATTGATGGATATAATCGTACTGGAATTAAACGTTTGGTGTATTGGGAACGGGTAAAAAGTGGAGAAATTGAAAGCACCCGGATTCCTGCGGGGGCTTTTTATCCGATGGATTCTATTAAATTAAATTTACTGGATCGGAAAGATGAATTTTTAGGTGTTCCGGTGGTGGATGCGACCCTTCAAAAGAAAGTCGATTTCCTTTTTAAAGGCTTGGATAAAAACTATTCCTTGACGGTTCTGGACATGACCAAAGGGCAGCCAGTTCGTTATGCGCAACATAGAGAAACTGTAGGCTATCAACCCGGAAGTGTGGGGAAATTGGTAGTATTGGCATCTTTTTTTGAAGGACTTTGTCGTGTCTACCCCAACGATTTTGAAAAGCGGCTCGCCCTAATGAAGGCTAAGGAAATTACAGGAGGCGGTTGGGCGGTTTATGATCATCATACGGTGCCTGTGTATAATCTGGAAACCAAAAAAATGGTAAAGCGTAAGGTGACAGAAAAAGATGTGTTTACCCTTTATGAGTGGTTGGATAATATGGTGTCTGTGAGCAATAATGGAGCAGCTAGTGTGGTGTGGCGTGAAGCCTTGTTGATGCATGTGTTTGAAGATAAATATCCAGAACTGACGTTTGACGAAGCTGAAACCTATTTTAAGGAAACTCCCAAAAAGGAGCTTTCTGAATTAGCGATTAAAATTGTCAACCAACCCTTGAGGGATATTGGAATCACGGAAGATGAATGGCGTTTGGGGAAATTTTTTACCAACGGAGCCGGAAACTATATTCCGGGAACTGGGGGGAGTATAGGGACGCCAATTGGTTTGATGAAGTACATGGTGGCTCTGGAAAAAGGAGCATTTATTGATAAAGCTTCCAGTTTGGAGATGAAACGCCTGTTATATTTAACGGATAGACGTATCCGCTATGCGGCTTCCAAAAAATTGGACAGTGCGGCAGTTTACTATAAATCGGGGAGTTTTTATAAATGCGACAGAAGTAAAAATCCAGGTTGTGGCGATTACGAAGGTAATGTCTATAACTATATGAATTCGGTAGCGATAGTAGAGCAGCCCGATGGCTCGAGGTATGCGGTTTGTTTGATGTCTAATGTGCTCAACAAAAATTCGGCTTACGACCATTTGATGTTGGCCTCCAAAATAGATGCTCTCATACGGAATTAGGGAAGGGCTTGCAATTGTTCCCTTATATTTTGAGCTTGCTGTCGTACGGTTTTACTTTGGTCGTTCAATACAATATCTACTAAGGGAATGAATTTTTTCTGGTTTATTTTTTCAATTAAATAGAGGACAGCATGTTTGATTTTAATGTCGTGTCTTTGCAGTAATACCTTGTAGCATTCAGATTCACTGTAAACGGTCAGATTGAGTTTTTGAATCATTTCTTCTGAAATCTTATCCGTAATGATAACCGATTCGGCAATAGGAATCAATTCTCTTTTAAGGTGCATGTCCAAAACATTGTCTAAGAATTCAATAGCATTAGTGCGCTGTTCTTCTTCACCGTTAATGATAATGTCCAGAATTGGTTCAATTTCATGTGGAGGGTATTTAATGCCCAAAAATTTAAATATTCGATGTAATTGGCGGTCTAAGCGCTGTTCCAAAATTCGCATAAGCCCACGTCTAGCATCATCAATAGCGCTGTGGTCTTTCTGCTTGTTTTTTTCCTTAAAATCGAGAATGATTTGCGAGTGTATGGAAGAAAGTGTGCTTTGGTACAAATGGCATTCGTCCAAAATTTTATCAACCACAAATTGATCCTTGATCTTTAGGGAAGGATATTTCCATTTCAAATGTTGTAACGATTCGATGGCGGCAATGGTCACGGCATGTTCGGTGGTGTCAATAAGTTCAATGAGCCCATCGACAGCTTGTTGGGAAGCAAACGACTCGATTACTGGAGGAATAAAATGGGCGTCGTCTATGGAAAAATCTTTGTGTAGTGTTTTTTGAACCAAAACCTCAATGATATTGGGACCATAATCCTTTAGAGCCTGCATGGCTGTTGTTCTAGTGTCCTTTCTTGATAATTGTGATACAATGGCTTCTATATAATCTCTGGACTTGAAGTTGCCTAAGTTTGTAATGGCCGCGTTGGCAATTTCAGGATCTTCGTTGTCAAATTCAGTTTTAAGGATATAATCATATTTCTTGAGTTTGGAATGTCCAATAGCTTCCAAGATAGACAGTATTTTGTTTTTTTTGTAAACTGGATCCTTACTGTTTTGATGTTCCTCAATGGCTTTGTTGAGCCATGTTTCAAATTCAAATTTTTGAAGGAGTTTCTGTTTGTGTTGGAATTCCAAGGACAGGCTTACCAATAATGCATTTTTAATGGATTCGTCCTCGCTGTTCACATATTTTTCGAACACAGCTTTAGGGTGCTTCCTGTTTTTGTGGATGATATATCTTAAGGCATTGGTGGTCAGTTCTTGGTCTGGATCATACATTAAGGGTTCAATGGTTGAGGATAAGTCTTCCTTTTTTAGAAAGTAGAGATTCTCGATGGCCAAGGCCTTTACTTTTGGTGAGGAATGGCTAAGAAGGCCTTTAATTGCAGTGAAGAATCGTTCGTCTGGTTGTTCCAAGGTTCTGTTCAGCATGTGCAAAATCTGAGATTCCGTACCTTGTTCAAACACCCGTTTAATGCTATTGATAATGGAGGTAACGGGAAGTTCTGGTTTGTGCTCTTCCTCTTTGTTGCTTTTAGGATGCGAAGTGTCCAATAGGTTTCGAAAGGCCCGAATATAGGCTTTGCGAACCTTGAATATAAAATAAATCCAAGTACAAATAAACGCAATGGTGAGCAAGCTTACATAAATACGATGTAATTGTAACCCGTTGATAATGAAAATAAGTAGAAAACCTGCAACCCCAGTAGCGATACTGTCAATAACCACGTCGATAAAGGTTTTTGTCTTTTTCTTGATGTCAATAGGAATAGGGATGACCAAGAGTTCGGTGGCAGCTTTGTTGACGGATTGCTTTAAACTTCCATCGGCAATTTTTATGATGACAATGACCCAAAGCTCTGGAATAAAAACTAATAATATAGAACCAAAAAGAATGCCCATTGGTAGCCAAAGCAGGGATTTTCCAACGCCGAAAGTTCCAACAATATGTTTGGTGAAAAACAATTGAATGACTAATGAAATAACACTGAGTGTGGAAAGCCAAAATCCAAAAAAAGCAGTGAGTTCTTCGGGGTCTTCAATGAGCTCCGAAGCATAGTGACTGTATTGGTAATCTACCAACTTGGCAACAATAACACTAATACCAATGACTATTCCAAGTAAAGATAATAAATGAGATTGCTTGATGAGTTTTATGGGAGACTGTCCATTTTGGGTAGTTTTATGAGTCACAAAACGGCTATGGTGTTTGATGATTTCAATGCGCCATAGGTAGCGAGTAATTGGGATACAGCAAAATAGTAAACCAGCAGCTACAAATAAAAGGTCTTCCGAGGGCATGAACAAGGAAAGTAGGGAGGTGATATACCCTCCTGCAATTCCTCCAGCGATAGCACCGGCACCGATAAACCCAAAAACGCGTTTGGCTTCTCTGGCATTGTACAGCATGTTGGCAAAAAGCCAAAATTGTGAGGTGGTTAACAGCCCATAAATGGCAATAAACACATAGGGGATATAAAGTAGGTAACTTAATCCTAGATGAAGATTTAAGGCTATCCCAAACAAAATCAATGTAAGTACAGAGCCCAAAAAGGTACGAGTGATAATTTTTATAAGCGGTAGGTTTTCTAGGGCTTTGTCATAAAAATAGGAGCCCACAACAGCGAATATGGCCGTGAGAATATAGCCTATAGGAAGTGCTTTGGCCGTAAGTTCTGATAAAAATATGGAGTTAATGGTAGGCTTTACAATGAGAAGTGTAGTAACAATCAAAAATATGTTGAGCTGCAACAACAGAGTTTTTTGCAGTTCGTCTTCATTGATATCAAATACCCGAAGTAGGTAGGCTTTGAGTCCTTTGGTATTGGGCATAATTACATCTTTATGGCAGCTTCAATAGGAACGACTAAATCCCTAATAATCTGTTCTCCAAATTTGTTCTCTACCAAAGCTACTAAAATATATTTTCTTTCTTCACCCCAAACCAAAATAGAATCGGCGTGCCAATTTTGCCAAGTTCCCGATTTTCTAAAGAGGCGAGCATTGGGAGCAATTCTGTCCAGTGTATTTACAAATTTGTGATGTAATTCGGGGTTTTCCATAATGTCCAACATTTTTTTGGATCGTTCCCTAGTTACCAATTTCCCATTAACCAACATGTAGTAAAATCGGCAAACCTGCGTTACGGAAGCTGCATGGCTCAGATTTTTTAAGGGATCTCTGTTGGTGGGGCCAGACGCAGCATAACGTTTGCCTACCCAAAGTCCGCCACCTTTGTCTTCATGATAAAGTTGGTATTTGGGGCCACGAACTACGCTTTCAATTTTGTCAAAGCCCAACTTGTCAATAAGTCTAGTGGTTGCCTGATTGTTGGATTTGCTAATCATTAGGCGCATATCGTTTAAAATCTCATCGGTTTCTTCGAGTTCCCCTTTTTCAAGGGCATCTTGGGTGGCTAATAGCACTGCAATCTTGGGAAGGCTAGCGGCATACATCATTAAATCGCCATTAAGAAAGGCAAAACGCGGTTTTTCGGGATTGTTGAGGTCTACTAAGCCAACAGACATCTTTTTGCTTTCAATAAGGCGTTTCCATTGTGGATTGTTATAGAGTTCCTTTTGGAGGTTGTCAATGAGTTTTTGATTGTAAAAAGCCAATAAAGGTTTGAATTTTTCCTCTGGGATATTGATAGGTAATTTGGAATAATCTGATGGGTTGGAGGTTTCAGAGAGAGGGATTACAGAAGCTTCAGTCTTTTGTTGTTTTGGATTGGTTTCGGGCTCAGAACGCTTGCATGTTATTGTTAAAATAATGGTGAGAATTAATGTAATGATAATTGCATAGTGCCGAATGTTATAAAATTTATCCATTGTTTTTATTGCTTATCGATTCTCTCAAGGTTACTTAGGCAAGAATATAATAGTATGTTTTTTAACTAAGTTTTGAGGTTTATTAGCTTACTGAAAATCAAGAATTAAGATAATGAAATTTGTTCAGATTGAGAGGCTGTAGAAGCTGGAAATGTATAATTGGTAAAATTTAAAATATAGAAATTTTATTAACAATCTTAAGTTTTGATTATTAACGTTTAAGGAGTTTCTTTCAGATATTTTTAAGTTGAAAGTTAAATTTTACACTAAAATATATGTTTGGAATAGGTATGTTT
>NZ_LBIO01000016.1 GCF_001280505.1 Mangrovimonas sp. TPBH4 | reverse complement strand
CAACGGTTTGTGTATAGTTTCGTTGCGTGAAAATCCGAAGGATTTTCGGGTTAAGAAACTAAGATAATAAAGTTGCGAGGATTTTCCGTGAGGAAAATCGGAAGCAATGAATTATACACGGTGTTGTAGCCAGTTTTTTTATCTGTCCCAACCATCAATTAAATACTTTTTTTCGGCTAATTTCTTTTCAATTCCTGTTTCTTTTGACTTAAACCACATTTCAAATCGAACAGGATAAAATTGTTCAAAAGTTCCTTCGTAAATAAGACTTTCTCCTTCGTAAAGTTTATAGTCATTTGATAAATCAGATATTTTGTTTTTTGTCCGATTTTCTAATTCAGGTTTAGATAATTCAATGTTTTGTGTTAACTCAATTGCTTTTACATAAATTTCTCCTTTTTCTATTGGTTTATGCCACATGTGAAAATTATATCCAAAGTATCCGTTTCCAGTAACTTCTATTCTGTCTTGAGTCAAAGAATTTATATTTGAATATCCTAATTGTTCTTTCGGTTTTTCAAACCTCATATTTTCTGGAATTTCAATATTCATAAACTTTGATTCATAGTACGAATCATAAATAAGGATTCCACTAAAAGCAATTATTGGAATTAAAATTAATACTCCAATTACTATAAATATGATTTTGAGTACTTTCATTTCTCAAATTGGCTACAACGTTCTGTGTATGGACAGTAGGGCAGATTGAAGCGATTCACTCTCGGTTTACCACTAAGCCAAAACAAACGTTTTTACTTTTAATTTTCTTTTTTGTTAAACGTCAAAACTTTGTTTTGGCGTTGCCTGCTCAAAGAACAGGACTTTTAATTTATTTCTAAATGCCCTATTGGCTATACACCTTGTTAGCACACGTTTTTATTTTACCAGAACTTCCACCAAGGTTTCTTAATACCTCTCAGATGTTGGTCGATAAAATCTTTTGTAGTCTTTTGACTTTGATCCCCTTTAAGAATTGTCCAAGCGATATTATCCCAATCAGACTGAATTTCAAGTCCAAAATTTTGAGAATATCTTTCTAGACTATCAAAGTCAAATAGATATGATATCTCATCATCATATTCTTGCTTTTCACCAGGCTCTTCTTCTTCAAAATCATAAGGAGCTCCAAAATTTATTGGTTCAATATCATCTCCATAGCAAACTTCAATTTCTCTTTTCTTTTCACCATTTAGAAATTGAGAAAAGTAATAATAGTCTACCGTATTCTGTCCGATTGTGACAATGACAATGCAATTGAGTTCTTCTGAAATTCGTTGAGCCCAATTTTCAATTTTACTGGCAGAATTATAAAGCACTGTTATCCAGTTTTTCTGTATTTCAGAGAATAGGATATAATTAGGGTTGGCTTTTTCATCCATTAAAAACGAATCATGAAAATCTTCAGGTATGTTTCCATTAGATGACTCTGTGATTCCTGAAAGTTCTTTTAAAATATTAGTTGCTTTTTCGGAATTTGAAGAGTTAATATAAAATCTTGTCCATGTTGCCATTCTTGTTCTTTTAATGTGTGCTAACGGTTTGTGTATAGTTTCGTTGCGTGAAAATCCGCTAGGATTTTCGTGTTAAGAAACTAAGATAGTAAAGTTGCGAGGATTTTCCGCGAGGAAAATCGGAAGCAATGAATTATACACGATGTTACCTGCTGGCTTTATTATTTCCACGTTACTTAATTGAGTCAGTTTTATAAAGTTTGTCAGTGTTTTTTAAGCTCATTTTTATTCCGATAACAATGGTTTGAATAATACCAATTCCCCAATATATTGGATAAATAAAATAAGTATAAAGTAATTCAGTACTGTCTGGATTCCCAACAATTGTTTTTACTCTTTGTATTTCAAAAAAACTTGAAATAGTCGGCAGTAAAAGTCCAAATAGTATTCCGACAATTATTGTCAATATACATCCTTTACCTTCTCCAATTTCTTTTTTCCAAAAAAGGATGTTTAGGAAAATCAAAAATCCAAAAATAATGTAGTCTAAATACCCTAATATCATTTTTTTAGCTTGCAGGTAACGGTTTGTGTATAGTTTCGTTGCGTGAAAATCCGCAGGATTTTCAGAGTTAAGAAACTAAGGTAGCAAAGTTGCGAGGATTTTCCGTGAGGAAAATCGGGAGCAATGAATTATACACGGTGTTAGCGGTTGTTTTTTATTTCAATTATTAGTTCAGGAGGATGGCATAAAGTTGGTTCCCATTTAATTTTTTTTAAACCTCCCTCAACATCAAATATCTGCATCATGATATTCTCTCCTTTTTGTTCATTTTGAATGATATTATAAATTTCGTCAGTTATCTTATTGCCTTTAACAATTATGGTGGAGTATCCTGGGATTTTAACCTTAAATCCAGTTATTTCAAAGAGGCTATTATAAATGAAGTCTTCATGATATGCACTTATAACGGCATTTTTTAATTGGTTTTTACTTATTAAGTTGTTACTATTTATTCCGTTGATTTTATATTGTGCATAGCATTTTAAGTTTTTAGTTTTAAAACTATAATTAATAGAATCTACTTTACTGTTTTTATTGTAAGTAATTATTTTAATAGTTTTTTTGTTGTTATAATGAATTAGATACTTGTTGTCCTCATTAGGTGTAATAATTTTGTTATTGTCTAGGACAACTATGCTTTCAGATTTTGGGGAGTTTATACTTACGTAATTTTCAATACGATTGTAAATTATTTCGGGATCAACAATTAGTTTTGATTTACAAGAACAAAGAAATAAAAGTGATATTAAAAGGATTATTTTGTTTAACATTTTCTAGAATTACCGCTAACGGTTTGTGTATAGTTTCGTTGCGTGAAAATCCGCAGGATTTTCGTGTTAAGAAACTAAGATAGCAAAGTTGCGAGGATTTTCCGTGAGGAAAATCGGAAGCAATGAATTATACACTGCTTAAGTTTACAAACTATTATTTTAGAAGCATTAATCAGAAAGAACAAAAGAGAGGAGTAAGGTTCAGATACAC
>NZ_LBIO01000015.1 GCF_001280505.1 Mangrovimonas sp. TPBH4 | reverse complement strand
TTCCTGCCAACCTGTGACAGTGCAACTTGACGCCTCTGGAAACGCCTCCGTTACTGCGGCTCAGGTAGACGACAATTCATCCGACAACTGCGGGATCGCCTCAATGAGCGTTTCGCCCAGTACCTTCGACTGTTCGAGCGTGGGCGGCAACACCGTCACACTTACCGTAACCGACGTCAATGGAAATGTCTCAACATGCTCCTCTACTGTGACCGTT
>NZ_LBIO01000014.1 GCF_001280505.1 Mangrovimonas sp. TPBH4 | reverse complement strand
TGTGGCAGTATGCAACAAACTGCTCAAACAAGCATTTGCAATCGCAAAATCAGGGGTACGGTATAATGAGAATTTTGTGTCGAAATTGGTCTAAAAGAACTTGTTTTTTAACTCAGTTCTTTGTTGTGCATAGTTTTTATTTAGATTTATAGTCAGCTCTTAAGTTTGCATAATAGTTATATTCTTTCTCAAATAAACTTTCCTCAAACTTATATTTTAAATAGTCCATATCCAATTCAGATAGAGAAACGGTTTTTTTTCCGTTTATAAAGTTATCAATTGACTTTTTGTGATAAGCACAGAAAATTCCCCAAACCATTAATTTTATAAAGTCAGATTCATTTGCGGTTTTCAATTCTGCGTTGTTCCAACACTGTGATAACGTTTTAAATTTTCCACTACTTTTTTCAACCAATTTTCCGTCAGAAATATCAATTTTAGATGGATAATATTGTTTTGTCTGGTCGAAAATTTCTCTAAATGTCAATTTTACTCTTTTTTGGTAATTATGCACAACGTTTTGTATAACCGTCAGTTATCGGTTTGGTTTACTTTGTTTTTCGGTTTAGCACTGACGTTAGCAATTCCGAGTGGATTCGGACGCAGTCGAATCCGCCGTAATTGCGGTTATACATTGTTAGCAAACGTTTTTTAATCATATATTTTATTAAATTCCATTTGATTCTGCCAGCAATCTTGAAATTCAGATTCACAGTTTAAGTTAAATCCAAATTCAGTCAATTCTCCGCTATACTTTAAATAACTTTTTGAAAGTCCAATTGGTTTTTCAGTTTTGGGTTTCTGTGAAGGTTTGTAAACTTTATTTCTCGTAGTTTCATAAAGTTCCCTTTGCCCGATTTCAAATCCGATTTCGTTTTCAGTCAGTTTGAAATTCAAGAGTGGATTTCCATAATGGAAAACTCCGTGTCCACCAAAATCTTCTGTTCCAAAATAGAATCCGACTAATTTGGTGTCAACTGTATCTATAAATATCAGATGATTTTCTGATTCGTTTTCAGTTTGATATTCATAAACTCCGATTATTTCTAAATTAATTTGATTCAGTTTGTTCTTTTGAATTTTTTCAGATTCAGTCCACGCTTGTTTTGAATTCCACACAGCAAAAGGAATAGCAACAAATTTTGGTAAAGCATAAGCTAAAACAAAATATGCAATCAATAGAATTCCGATTATTTTTAGTGCGATTTTCATCAAATGTTTGCTAACGGTTAGTGTAGCCGCCGTGGGGTGATGCTTTCATGCTAACCCAGAATTTTGGGCTGGCTACAAGCCGCGAGGTACGCCTGCTGTATTTTTTCCTCCACAGCAGAAGTACCTTAGGCGTCGCACTCGACCGAGCCATGCCAAGCAATAGCTCACCCACTACCCCATGGCGGCTACACGGTGTTAGGGGTTGCTTTTATTTATATTATTTGAACAACTAGAAATGAAGTCATCTCTGATATTCACCTAGGTTATTTCGCTAACCTCCAAATGTTATACCTTGTGTTTGGATTATAAGCCAAATGAGACCTATTACGAAGGGAATAGTCCATGAAATTTTATTGCTTTGAGAAATTTCAGTTTCTCCCCAATAAAGGACTGTTCCTATTATTAACATAATAATTCCAAACATCGCAAGATATAATGATAAAACAAATAACAATCCTAGTATAATCAACCATATTGCTAAATTTTTATACGACTTCGTTTCTTGTTCTTCCATAATATAGAACTTTTTGTCGTTTGATTGTAGTTACCCCTAACGGTTTGTGTATAGTTTCGTTGCGTGAAAATCCGCAGGATTTTCAGGTTAAGAAACTAAGATAGTAAAGTTGCGAGGATTTTCCGCGAGGAAAATCGGAAGCAATGAATTATACATGGTGTTGTGGGTAGTTTTTTAATTCGGTTTCCATAAGTCTATCCGTTTTAACTTCCCATCGGAAAAGAAAAACAGCAATTGATTGTCAGTCAGTTCTCCTTTTAGTGTTAATGGAATTTTACAAGTTTTAAATTTATCTGATTCTCCATAAAGATTAACAGGTTCTGTTGAGTTGCAATCTGACTTGAAATATTTAGAAAAGACTTTTTCGGTTGTTTTATTTGTCAATGTGATTTTTCCAATGTTTAATTCAATTATTTTTTCGTCAAAATAAACCACGTTTAACTCACATTTTTGCGAATCGGTATAAAATTCAAAATATGTTTTTCCAATATATACTAAAGAGTCAGCGGTGGATATGTCCATTAATTCAGGAATTGATTTGATACTGTCAATTTGTTTTATCGAAGATTTTAATTCCATAAAATCAATTTTATAAGGAATAATTCCATTCAATTTAATGTCAGTCAATTCGATTGATTGAGCATTAACTGAGATTGAAATCCAAGTGAAAACTATAGATAGAAATGTCCTCATTTTTTTAATTACCCACAACGGCTTGTGTATAGTTTCGTTGCGTGAAAATCCGCAGGATTTTCAGGTTAAGAAACTAAGATAGTAAAGTTGCGAGGATTTTCCGTGAGGAAAATCGGAAGCAATGAATTATACACTGTGTTG
>NZ_LBIO01000013.1 GCF_001280505.1 Mangrovimonas sp. TPBH4 | reverse complement strand
CAAGGGCATTGTCACCGCTCTGCGCATCCGCCATCGTAAGGTGGTAGCTCAGTGCGATCCCCACCTGTCCGCCAAGGATCCCTGCCGTACTGTCCTCCAGCACAAAGGATTCCTGTTCATCGCCCGGGTTGTTGTAGTCACAAAGCTCCAATGGCTCTGGCTGCATCAGTACCGGCAATGGGTTCACGATGAGCTCCAGCGGCACCACCTTGTGGCAGCCGTTGGCGCTGTCCTCCACGCGCACCCATACCTCTTGGGCAAAGGGTACCGTGTTGGTAAAGCTGAGTGGGTTGGGGATGGCAGAGGTGCCGGATTCGGCATCGTCCTCCGTAAGGTAGTAGGATACCATATACTGTACAGGGTCAAGGCCGTCGAG
>NZ_LBIO01000012.1 GCF_001280505.1 Mangrovimonas sp. TPBH4 | reverse complement strand
AAATGCCATTAAATTATATAACGAAGTAAGATTACACTTATCTTTAGATTTTAAAACACCTAATATGGTATACAAATTAACCGCTTAAAACTATGTTTAACCTGTAGCCATATTTCAGGACGAGACAGATTATATTTCTCCGAAATATTGCTAAATAAGAATATTATAAAGCGAATTAAACTCATAAAAAAATAGTTGTCTTTGTCATTAAATCAAACAACTTACAACGCAGTGTATAATTCATTGCTTCCGATTTTCCTCACGGAAAATCCTCGCAAATTTGCTATCTTCGGTTTACGGCGTAAAATCCTTGCGGATTTTCACGCAACCAAAACATAGCCAAACCATTGTGCTTCATTATGACCAACCAATAACTAATGATAAAATTCTTTCGTAAAATACGCTATAGCCTTGTGAGCGATAATAAAATGGGGAAATACTTCAAATATGCAGTTGGTGAGATTATTCTTGTGGTTATAGGTATTTTGATCGCATTGCAGATAAATAATTGGAACCAATCAAAGCGTGACAAGAAATTTGAGACAACAATGCTCAAGGAAATTAAAGGTTCGTTAGAGTCAGATCAGTTTACAATAAAAATTTTAAGGCGATTTATACAAAGAAAACAAATTAGTATACAAGAACTCTTAGAAATGACAGGTTCAAATAAAGTTTATCAAGACACTGTGTTGTTAGAGTTGTATAACAGTATGAATATTCCACTTACCTTTAATTACAACAAAGGAGGATATGAAGCAATAAAATCTGTTGGGATTAATAGGATTACTAATGATAGTTTAAGGAATATGTTAATATTAACTTATGAAGCACTCTTGCCAAGAGCTGAGCGAATTATTGCTATTAGATCTGAAGAATTAGCAAATAATGATTATAAATTAAGTCTGCATAATGCCTTATGGAAGCGTATTAGAATAAAAATGCCTGATAACACCTATAAATTAGTTAGCCAACCATTAGATCGAGCAAATTTTTTAAATCAAACAGAATTTTTAGATCGCATAAAAATAGAACAAGACATTGTTAACATGTACAATTTTTGGTTGGGAAATGTTGAAAGAGACGTTCAAAAATGTTTAGAGGTGGTGAGTAAAGAATTGGATTATGATTAAATTCTTTAGAAAAATTAGGCAAAAACTGTTATCTGAAAACGAAATAACGAAAGCACAACAATGTATAACCGCAATTACGGCGGATTCGACTACGTCCGAATCCACTCGGAATTGCTAACGACAGTGCTAAATCGAAAAACAAAGTAAATCAAACCGAAAAAAGGTCAACCTATTTCAGTATAATACACACGAAAACGAGGTTAATTTCGTTGGCTAACGTGAAAATTTTGTGGAATTTTATAAACTAAAAATTTGACGTTAGTCAGAATTTGACAAATAATTAATGAACAGACGGAATTTCAAAATTTTGAGACTTTATACAATTAGTCTACTATGTATAGTCTTATTTTACTTTTTGGATAATTCTAATATTATACCTGAGCTTGTTAAAAAATCCGAAAGAGGACGTTATGGTGACTTCCCTGTATTTTTTCTAACAGGATTATTTAAATATGGATTATTCTTTGTTGGAATAGGAATTTTTTTAATTGTGAGTTTTTTATTAATCAAAGAAAAATTATCCCAAAGCTCAAATACGAAACCAAATAAAAAGACTCTTGAAAATGTGGAAAATTATGCAGAAAACCGGATTTTAAGATTGGTAGTTTTTCACAATTTTGGAAAACATGAAAAAATAATTTCGGAAAAAGCGACAAGTGAAATTATAAGAAACACAATGAATTCTATCAATTGGAATAAATTTCATATTGTACAACTTGAAGATGAAAATCATAATGCTTTGCATGTAAGTGGAAGCTTAAGCGATGATGGTTTGGCTTCTACATTTACGAAAGGTGATAACCTTATCCTGATGGTTAAACCAATCGAAACAGTTGAACAAATGGTTGAAATACTAATTAACTTTTTAAAAGGAGAAGAAATATGGAGAAATAAATACAAATATGAATAACTTTATTATAGCTTCAATCCTTTTATTGATCACTAGTTGTCAAAAAACTAAAAACATAGATAATTTTGATTATGGCACAATAAAAGGCCAAACATATTTCAACAATTATTTTAAAGCATCAATCAAACTGCCAAATGATTGGACAATTTTAACTGGCAAGGATTTCACAAAGTTCATTGAGAGTTCAGTAATGGAAAACTCTAATAATAAAAAGGAACTTTCAGAAGCCATAAAAGCTTCTGAAATTAATAGAGCAGAACTACTTGCCCTTATAAACACCCATTAGATATTGATTCAAATAACCCAAGCATATTGATTATTGCTGAAAACATAAAACAATTTCAAAATCAAATAAGATCAGGTAGAGACTATCTAGGCTACTCAATACCTACAATTGAAAGGTTGATTCCAGATATAGAAATTACAGAGGGCTTTAAAGAACAGAATATTGGAGGTTTAGATTTTTGGCAAATGCATGTAAAACAAATGACCGACTATGGACAAATGGAGCAATTATTCAATTCTACCGTCATCAAAGGATTTAGCTTTCTAATAGTATCATCATATTCCAACGAAAAAGAAAAAGAAGAATTGGATAATATCCTCAACAATATTAAATTCAAAAAATAACAATTGCCTACAATGGCTAAAAGTATTAGCCTGCGCTCTCCTACTTCCGAAAATCAAAAAACCTTATAACACTTTTTAAACCTAAACTATACCTAATGAAACTAAATTACTTTTTTACCCTACTTTTTTTCAACACCCTGCTTAGTTTTGGACAATGGTCCCAAATTGGGCAAACCATCAACGGAGAAAATGCAGGAGATGGCTCTGGGGTGTCGGTAGCGCTTTCCAATGACGGCTCCATAATGGCGATTGGCGCAGACTACAACAATGGCAATGGCACTGACGCTGGACATGTGAGAGTGTACCAAAAAGAATCTGAGAATTGGGTTCAAATTGGCCAGGATATCGATGGCGCTGTGAGTTTTGATTATTTTGGTCTGTCCGTTAGTTTATCTGGTGATGGCAATATCGTGGCTATAGGGTCGTATTTTCACAGCCTTGATATCAATACTCCAAACATAGGTCAAGTTAGAGTTTTTCAAAACCAGTCTGGCAACTGGGTGCAAATAGGACAGGATATCAACGGAGAAGCTGAAGAAGACCATTCGGGGTATGCTGTCAGCCTATCTTCCGATGGAGATATCGTTGCCATTGGAGCACCCAACAACCATGGAAGCGGAACGGATTCTGGCCATGTAAGGGTGTTTGAAAACCAAGCTGGAACTTGGGTTCAAATTGGCCAAGATATCGATGGGGAAGCCAGTGAAGACTATTTTGGTTCTTCGGTAAGTATTTCTGCAAATGGCGATATCGTGGCTATTGGATCAGATTCCAATGATGGCAACGGAACCGATTCTGGCCATGTGAGAGTCTATGAAAACCAAGCGGGAACATGGGTCCAAATTGGGCAAGATATCGATGGTGATGCCAGTGAAGACTATTTTGGCTTTTCAATAAGCTTGTCTGATGACGGCAATATTCTAGCTACCGGAGGGATAGGTGCCGACACCGGTTATGTCAAAGTTTTTGAAAACCAAGCCGGAGCTTGGGTTCAAATGGGACAAGATATCGAAGGTGAAGCTAGTGAAGATGCGTTTGGATGGTCTGTTAGCCTGTCTGCCGATGGTACTATTCTTGCCGTAGGAGGCGGAAACAATGATGGCAATGGAAGTGACTCAGGACATGTACGCGTGTTTCAGAACCTATCAGGAGCCTGGACACAGATTGAAAGCGATATTGATGGAGAGGCTGGAGCCGATTATTTTGGACAGGCCGTATGTTTGTCTGGTGACGGCTCAAGTTTAGCAGTGGGTGCTCCTGGCAACGATGGCAATGGCACAGATTCTGGACACGTTAAGGTTTATGAAGTGCCCGTGAATGTACTTTCCTCTAAGGATATCACGATGCTTGACAACTACAGAATTAAAGTTGAAAACTCCAAGATCATTGTATTAACCAATGAAGAAATCGAATTATCCATTTATAACTTAAATGGCGTAAACATTAACAATGGAAACTTAGAGCAAGGAGCAGTTTATCTGGTAAAAATCAATAATGAACAAGGAAATTGTATCCTTAGAAAAGTTGTCATCATCTAATTTTCTAAATTATGATTGGTTATAGTTCCAAGGTCTCAGCTGTGTACGATAACAAAATTATTTGAATACTTTTATTCTAAACTATACCAAACAACAACAGCTCCATTTTTGGAGCTGTTGTTGTTTATCCACAATTCAGGCAACCTATCGATAGCTCAAAGTGAGCTTTAAACCTTAGATTCATCCAAATTGAGCCTCCAATGGGTTTGGTCGCTATTTAGTCTGCAGTCATCACTATGAATTGTGCCTGCCCAAAATCTCTAGTCAATGTGTATGTCTGTTTCTTTAGTTATCTTTAAAGCAACCAAAGCCACAATTTAATTCAGCGCCGACCACTAAACTGCTGCATAGCCATAAAAAAGGGAAATCAATGAAACACGAATGGAGAAAATCTGAAAAATCTATTTACTTACCCAAGACAAAACCTATGGTAATTGACGTCCCTGAATTTCAATATATTGTTTTAAAGGGCGAAGGAAATCCTAACAATGAACTCTTTTCTAAATATATCGAAGCATTGTATAGTGTATCCTACGCCATTAAAATGACCCTAAAAAAAGTAGAAAAGCCGCCCAAAGGATATTCTGACTGGACCGTATACCCACTAACAGGCATTTGGGATATTACAGAAAACGCCAAAAAGAATTATACCGGTAAATTAAACAAAGATGACTTGGTTTTTGATTTAATGATACGACAACCGGATTTTGTCACAAAGGATTTTTTCCACAACATGCTTGAGTTTACAAAAAGTAAAAAGCCAAATGTGCTTTTGGATCAAATGGAGCTAAAAAACATTAAGGATGGAAAATGTATTCAGATGCTTCACATTGGCAGCTATGATGACGAACCTGAGAGTTTTAGAAAAATGGAGGAATATGCCGCAGGGATAAACCTGAAAAGAAAAGATAAAACACATCGAGAGATTTATCTGTCTGATTTCAGGAAGGTTCCTTCGGACAAGTTAAAAACACTATTGAGATTTCAAGTTCTTGATGAATAAAACTAGGAGACTCCATTTTATAATCGGTTTAGTTTTCGTGATGCTTGGGTTTCTCATCAAAAGTCTGTATCGCCCCTATGCCAACGCAAATAATCTAAGGGACTTTGGCTTTTCAAATAGCGCTCCTAGTCTTTTATACGTAACCGGGTTTTCATTGCTTCTATTGATCAACCCAAAATTCAACGTTTTTTATACCGCAATTATCGTTGTGATTGGCTCGATATTATTTGAATTTCATCAATATCATGGTAATGGACAATTAGATATTCTTGATATAATCTATTCAATAGTCGGTGGAATCCTGACCATAGTAATCAGTAAAATAATGATGAAAACTAAGCGCCACTCGATTTAAAGTTTGTTGCCCTGTTTTGGAGTAGGAAAAAAATTAGACTGTCCATTAGTTATAGACAAAAGCTAAAACATCATTTGGTAAAATTACTGAAAACAAAGGCATAAAATCAAAGGCAATATCCATTCATGCCCACCATGCGTTAATGGGTGGATACTAACCTTAATTCTCTCTTTTGTTCTTTCTGGTTGTAATACTAAATTTAATTAGATTTCAAGCTTAAGTAGTGTAAAGGGTATTCATTTTCTATCCACTTTTACGGGTTTTTGAATTAATTTCCCCACAAACGCCCCACTCCAAATAATCTTTTATTTTTTATAATAGCGTAATCACATACTTTAAACAACAATAATTATATAAAGTTATTGGCAGTGCTATGCACTCACTCCAACTTCACTTCAAATTTTATTCTTAAGAAAAACCTCTCCCATACACAATATCAAATCCTATTTAACTATCTTTAAATAAGCACCTTAAACACAAACATTCCGATCAAGGCATACTGCCACCTTAAAAGCAAAGCTATGAAACGATATATCTGCCTTATGCTTACTGTTTTCAGTTATATTTCAATCTGGTCTCAAGACACAATGTTGTGCAAAGGAGAATATTGGTCTGAAGATGAAGCCGCATTGATTATGAAAAAGTTTGCTGCTCAATGGCATGATTTGGCATCTTGGGAGGAAAGAGCCAATAGAATCAAAAAAGGCATTATTGAAGGCCTACAATTGGAACAAATGCCAAAAATTTCAGGAACCTTTAATGCCATTATCAGGGATAAGAAAAAAATGGATGGCTATATTGTAGAAAATATTGCCATAGAAAGCTTTCCTGGTTTCTATATCACAGGAAATCTTTACAGACCCACAAAAAAAAACAAAACATACGCCGCCATTTTAAGTCCCCACGGTCATTTAAAAAACAAAAGGTTTACTCATTATGTTCAAAAGCGCTGTGCTACATTGGCACGTATGGGAGCCATAGTATTTGCATATGACATGGTGGGGTACGGAGAAAGTAACGAAGTAAATCATGATATCCCTATTGCATTGCTCCTCCAAACCTGGAACAGCAAAAGAGTACTAGACTATTTATTGTCTCGACCCGATGTAGATCCTGAACGCATAGGAATGACCGGAGGATCTGGAGGCGCCACCCAAACATTTATTTTAGCCGCCATTGATGACAGAATAAAAGCATCTGCCCCTGTGGTTCAGGTATCGGCACACTTTTTTGGGGGTTGTGTTTGCGAAAGTGGTATGCCCATACACAAAGGCTATGACCACCAAACCAACAATGTAGAGATTTCGGCACTATGCGCTCCCAGACCAATGCTATTGGTTTCTGATGGGAATGATTGGACACGTAACACCCCTTTAATTGAATATCCTTACATCCAAAAAGTATATGCTTTATATGATGCGGAACATAAGGTAGAAAATGTTCACTTACCAATGGAAAAACACGATTACGGTTTCTCAAAGCGTACAGCCGTGTATAATTTCTTCTCTCATCATCTGGAACTTGACAGCAATAACATCCCTTACGATGACGGTTACCTAGAAGATTTTATAACCATATTACCCGAAGAAGCACTTACAGTTTTCAAAAACATGCCTAAACCAACAAACTTGTTGCAAGGTGACAAAGCAGTTATGAAGTACCTCGATATTCACATTAAATAATGCCTCCTAGTTTTAGCATAGCTTACAATATCCACTACAAATTAAGTCATCCATCAACGAGAAATTCAAACAATCTAATATTACCAAGTTTTCTATACACCCTTGACACATTACCATTCTTTTTTATTGTAAATTCGTTTCCATGACTATACTGAGTTTGTAAAAGTGACACAAAAACAAATACAAAAATGAGTGACAATTGGTTAAAAAGATGGAATGACCGATATCAGGAAAAAGCCTATGCCTACGGTAAAAATCCCAATGAATTCCTAAAAGAACAAATCCAAAAATTAAAAATCGGGTCCATTCTTTTTGGGGCTGAAGGAGAAGGCAGAAATTCTGTGTATGCAGCAACACTTGGTTGGAATGTCTCTGCATTCGACATAAGTATTGAAGGCAACAAAAAAGCAATGCAACTCGCCAAAGAACATAACGTATCTATCGATTATCGGGTAGGCCAATTACCTAATTTAAAGTTTGATCCTGGCCAATTTGATGCCATCGCGCTTATTTACGCCCATTTCCCCTTGAATATAAGAACGGAATACCATAAACTGCTCGACCAAAAATTAAAAAAGGGAGGGAATATTATACTAGAGGCTTTCAGTAAAAACAATCTAGAATACAGATCCAAAAATCCTAAAATTGGAGGGCCACCAACCACAGAATTACTATTTTCAATCGATGAAATAAAATCTGATTTCGAAAATTACGAGATCTTAGAATTGGTAGAAAAAGAAATTGAACTAAGCGAAGGGCTGTATCACAATGGTAAAGGTTCCGTAGTGAGGTTCGTTGGAAGAAAAACACACTGATGGTTTATCCACAATGTAAACATGTAAACATCTTTTCAATCCTTCAGGTCTCATTTTTAAAAATTAACTGAAATCGATGTAAACCAATGCCATCCCTTCTCTATTTTCTACCCCGCTTGGTAGGGATAACAAAAAATGGAATGTTCAAATGAAAACCAATTTGGTTTATAGTAGATTTAAAAAATAGGTTTTCAAAAAAGGAGTGCTTGTTGTTGATCATCACCAATAAATTTACCCTAACCTTTAATTGAAAATTAGCAATGGCTTCCTGTACACTTTCATTTTGTACACTATGGAACACATAAGCCGAATGCTTAAAATACGTCTCTAATTTTTGTTTATTCTTTTCTTGATACTCTGTCAAGCCATTTTCCTTAAGCACATGTAAAATATTCACCCTAGAAATATTACTAGCAATAAGATCCAAAATGGGCTGTACATGCTCATCTTGAAAGTCAATTTGGTAATCTGTGGGAAACAAAATCTCATGTGGGGATTCATAATTAAACGTATCTGGAACTGCAATAATGGGACATTTAACTTTTTTAAAAACAAATACGGTATTGGATCCAAAAAGAATTTCCCTAGCACCCGTAGCCCCTTTAGTTCCCATAACAACATAGTCAATAGATTTATCCCTTACCTCTTCATTAATCTGTTCAACCAAGGTGTTAAATATGGATATGGTTTCTATGGAATGCTTTGGATTGTTGAATTCCGTTTGCATCCTTTCCTTCAAGCTTTCCAAATGCTTCAGGGAATTTTCTTTATAGCTATCCAACATTCCATCTGGTTCGGGAACTACCAAAAGGTATTCTACCTGATATACCGCTGGCGCATAGGTATTCAACAGGAAAAAAGTACACTCTTCATTTTTGAATAATTGCAAAGCATATTTTATAGCATTCCAAGAGTTTTTGGAAAAATCTGTTGGTAAAAGTATTTTTTTCATGGCCGTAAATTTTAGAACTCAATGATCCTAAACACACTCCCTATCATGGGTCCAACTCCTAGTTAAATTGGCACTATTTGATACGCTGAATTCAATAGAAAGAGCCCAATTAAAAAAAGAAGTATGTAGAAAACCTGCACGAGTTTAATATTTATAAACTCCAACCAATCCACCGTTGGCTTTGGAAAAATGAACAAAGACAAGCCAATAACTAAAGAAATCCATCCAATTAAAGTGACAATCAATTTCTCGTTCATTTCCCAAATATTATGAAACAAAATATTAAGCAATCCCACCAATATGGCAATAAAAGCGGTGAGAATCAAAAATTTTTCATTCCTTAAATCCTTAAATATTTGTCGGATCCGTTTTGGGTTAAAACTTAGTACAAAAAAGAAAATGATAAGATACCATCCCCAAAATTTAGTTAAAAAAGCTGAAGCATCCATGGTATGTTAGTTTTTGTGTTTGCGTGTCAAAACCAGTTTTATGGTCACAACACATCATCTGTACTAAGCTATAAATAAACCCGTTAACATAAAATGATAATTATCAATATAAAGCTCTATTTTCCACTTTTTTTGGTCCTTTACATTCTAAAAGTCTGAGAAATATCATAGTAAAATTTATTGGGCAAGCGTACCTTTATTCCTATTCAGGCAACAAGAACATTTGCAATGCAACGTATTTCTTTTTAAATTAAATCCTGCCTAGATGCAATAGGTTAACACGATACATGTTTACGTTTAAAAATTTCAATATTGCCGATTGGTTTTCATTCTACAGGATTATCATTTCTCCTTTGCTTTTGGTTTTGATTTGGCTGGATTTAAGATTCGCTTTTTCTTGTTTTTTACTTGTTAGCTACCTTACAGATGCCATTGACGGCCAACTGGCCAGAAAACTAAAAATCACCAGCCCAAGAGGCTCCCAATTAGACTCTGTTGGAGATCAAATCACCCTGATTATGGGCTTAATAGGCCTTTTAAATTTTGAATCCGATTTTATAAAAACCAACCTAACCCTAATTTTAATTGCATTTCTCCCCTTTGTTCTTCAAATGTTTATAGCCTACTACAAATACGGTAAGGCCACTGCCTTTCATACTTATTTGGCAAAACTATCGGCCGTAGTACAGAGCGTATTTATTCTATGGTCCCTATTTTTTAGTCCAGAGTATCCCCTTTTTTACATCATGTTGATTATTGGCATCCTGGAAACCGTGGAAGAAATAACACTTATTTTTATGTACGATACATGGGCCTCGGATGTTAAAGGAATTTATTGGGCCTTGAGGGACAAGCGCCGATTGGAAAACAAACAATAGAACGATCATGAAAAGCTATTCATTGTTTTCCATATTACTACTTTGCTTAGCGATCTTGATTGTGGATGCAATGGCCTTTCATTGGCTCCAATCCATTACCAAACTTTTTAGTTCTTCTACTTTAAGAATTGCAATAAACATTTTGTTTTGGACTTTCACCATTGGTCTAGTGGTTGGCATTATCATCTTAAAAGTTATCCTCGACGATATCAACCCAAGGAGAAAGCAATTACTCATTTCTTCCTTGTACGGACTAACCGTGTCATCGTTCATCCCTAAAATTGTCTTTGTAATTGTTATCTCAATTTTGTTTTATGCGAATCAAGCTTTTTCGGAAACCGAGTCGGCAGTCATCATTCCTATTGTAGGCTTACTGTCTGGAGTGCTCCCTTTTGCAGTGATTCTCTACGGAATTTTCAAAGCGGTATACCGCTTTAAGATCATTCACCATAAATTGAATTTCAAGAACCTTCCCGAAAGCTTTCATGGCTTGAAAATCGTCCAAATATCCGATTTGCACATTGGCAGCTTCAACTATAAATATGACATCCTCGAAAAAGCTGTAAAGCTCATCAACGACCTCCACCCAGATGTCATTGTTTTTACGGGAGACCTGGTCAACAACTATGCATGGGAACTAATAGGCTGGGATAAAGTGCTAAATAAACTAAAGGCTACCAAAGGAAAATATGCGGTATTAGGCAATCATGATTATGGGGATTACTCCAAATGGGATCATGAAAAGGACAAAAAGGAAAATTTTAATGACATAAAGGATTTTTTCAAAAAAATAGACTTTACATTGCTCATGGATAGCTCTGAAACTTTAGAAGTCAATAACGAAAATATTGTCTTTATTGGAGTGCAAAATTGGGGAACTCCCCCCTTTAAACAATATGGCGACCTAAAAAAGGCCCTAATAAACACTGAGCATATTCCTTTTAAAATTCTATTATCGCACAACCCCACCCATTGGAGCGAAGAGGTCCTTGACAAAACCGATATTGCACTAACCCT
The DNA here is from genome assembly GCF_001280505.1 of Mangrovimonas sp. TPBH4. Taxonomy (GTDB): domain Bacteria; phylum Bacteroidota; class Bacteroidia; order Flavobacteriales; family Flavobacteriaceae; genus Mangrovimonas_A. The sequence goes on along the minus strand of NZ_LBIO01000012.1, from coordinate 21,763 downwards.
ATCTGGGCACACCCACGGCATGCAATTTGGGGTCAATTACAAAAACAAAACATGGAGCCCCATAAAATACAAGTACAAACATTGGGAAGGTCTGTACATGCACCATGAACAATTTTTATATGTCAACAAAGGCTTGGGCTGGCTGGGATTCCCTGGTAGGTTGGGCATGCGCCCGGAGATTACTTGGTTTGAATTACAAAATAAATAATAACACAAGCCTTATAGGGTGAATACATTTTCAAACAAACTTCTAAGAACTATTCTTTCAAACATTTACAACCAGCATCAATCAACTGAATATCACGTATTTAAATTGTTGAAAACAAAATTTCCTTATCTTAGTATTTCCTTTCATTAACCAATCACATCCAATTGGATGTAAAGTAACAATGATCAAATCAAGGCCAAAATACATTAATACTGAAAGGGACAAAATGTTATTCCTAGAATTAAAAAGATTAACATATGAAATGATTAAGTCCCTTCCACAATCACGAATACACCAACTTAAAATCAAATTATTCGTCTACCCATTAATATATTTTGGGCTTTATTTAATTGCATTATACAACTCAAATAATATTGGAGTCTATTTCCTTTGTTTTTCTATAATGGGTTTAATGGTTGTTGTAATTTTTTGCGAGTTAATACACGAACTTACCCACAATAATATTTTCAGTAAGTCCTTTCATAACAAAATAGCCCTTAATCTATTTGATCTTCTTGGCGCAAACAGTTACATATGGCAAAAAAGACACCTTAACCTACATCATCAATATCCAAACGTTAACGGTTGGGATGCCGATATTGAACAAAAGGGGCCTATTTCAATTTTTCCTAGTGAAGAAAATAAGAGCATTACAAAATATCAACACCGATATATTTTTTTATTATATCCCTTATTCATGCTTAATTGGTTATTTATTCGTGATTTCCGTGATTTTTTTTCAAAAAAAAGAATTATCAAGAAGATACTAAAAATTCCAACGATAGAATATTTCAAGTTGTTCCTTTTCAAATTCCTGTACATTTTCACCCTTGTAATTATTCCATTTGCATTTGCCAAAACACATATACTCCAAGCCCTAGGAGGACTGCTTTGTCTCACCATTTCTGGAAGTATTTTAGCTATGATTGTTCTTTTAACTCCCCATATAAATGTCTCCAATGAATTTCCTCAAACTAATTCAAAAGGGAAAATCAATACTTCATGGTTCCGTCACCAACTTATAACTACAAATGACATTGACAATTCAAATTGGTTCACTCGCAACTTTATGGGAAACTTTAACTTTCATGTTGTTCATCATATTTTCCCACACATTAGCTCTGTTTATACACCCGAAGTCACCTCTTTATTAAAGTCCTTTTGTAAAAAAAACAATTTGCCATATAAATCATATCCGCTCAGTTTAGCATTAAAAAAACACTATGAACTCATTTGTAAAAATGCTTTATCATTTCACGAAATGGATTTATAATATATTATACTATGAGTTCTAAATTTCAATTTTCGGATCTACATTGCCATCCAAATCTAAAAACGTTTGGCCACTCATTTAACAAAGGAAACTCAACAAAAAAACAAAATGTCTGGTACTATAATCCGCCAAACTTTTTCACCAAACTATTAAACATAACTCTTGGAGTAACCAAATTTTCTCAAGTAGATTTCACTACGCTTAGTAAAGGAAATGCTAAAATTATCTTTGCTTCATTATATCCTTTTGAGAAAGGTTTTTTCATAAACGCAGCAGGGCGCGGCCCCTTTTCGGCTTGGTTAGGGCATTTTGTTACTGATATTGGATTTCATAGAATCAGACATTTACAACAACACACGGACTATTTCACTGATTTGGAAATGGAATACAATTTTCTAAAAAACAGTCAAAAATCATTCAAAATTAACGATCATGAATATCGTTGGAGTTTAATTTCAGACCAAAACGCATTGAACAAGTCACTTTTAAACAACAATGAAATAGCAGTCATTTTAAGTATCGAAGGTGCACATGTATTTAATACTGGTCTTTCTGAATATGGAAAAGCCACCTCAGAACTTGAGGTTATCAAAAATATTAGAAAGATCAAAAAATGGGAACATCCTCCTTTTTATATAACATTTGCCCATAATTTCAACAATGATTTATGTGGGCATGCCGAAAGCCTGGAACCAATAAAATATTTTGTAAATCAAAATAAGGGAATGCATTCAGGTTTCACTAAAATTGGAATTAAAGTATTGCATGAATTACTTTCCTTCCAAAATGGCAAACCAATTTACATAGATATCAAACACATGAGTTTGCAATCAAGAAAAGAATATTTCAAAATTTTGGAACATGATTATTCAGAGAATATCCCTCCAACAATCGTAAGTCACGGAGCCGTAAATGGGCTATCCATAAAACAAAAAACAAGGAATAGCAACTCAGATTATTTCTATCATTCTGACATCAATTTTTTTGATGAAGAAATAGAACTCATTGGAAAATCAAACGGTCTTTTTGCTATTCAATTTGATACTCGCAGAATTGCTAATCCCAAATTTGTAAAAAAAACACTTAATTCATTATGGCGTGAAGAAAATGCTCACTTGGCAGCGGAAGTCATTTGGCAACAATTAAAGTATATAGCTGAAATTCTGGACAAAAAAAAATTGTTTGCATGGGGAACAGCATGTATAGGCAGTGATTATGATGGCACAATAAACCCTTTACCAGGAATTTGGACAGCTGAATATTTTTACTCCATACATCAAGAATTACTGAAAAAAGCATCCGAATATTTAAAAAGTACAAATCCTCTAACCTTGAATGAAAACAGAACAATAACTCCCGAAGAAATTTCATCTAGATTCTTCTTTAAAAATACCCATAACTTCTTACAATCATATTATTAAAAATGAACACACTAAGCTTTTACACCTTTCTCTTTAAATAAATTACCTCTCCCCACCTACCGAATTTTATAATGTATCTTCTGTTTTCCAACTAGTTTACCAATAAAAGATTGACTAAAAATTTTGACACTACTTTATTTAATCGTAATATTGCAATGAAACAATCAATACAATTATGGGCATTACCAAAACTGAAATATTTACCGATTACCAAAACCAAATTGCTACGTTGGCCAAAGCATTTGGGCATCCTGCAAGAGTAGCAATTTTAGAACATTTATTCAATATTAATGCTTGCGCCTGTGGTGATTTGGTAGATGAAATTGGCTTGGCCCAACCCACCATTTCGCAACACCTAAAAGAACTTAAAAAGCTAGGGCTGATTAAGGGCAACATAGAAGGCACAAGTGTTTGCTATTGCATTCACAAAGAAAATTGGGCCGAGATAAAAACCCTCTTTAGTGAATTCTTAAATAAGGACATCTCCAATTCAGATTGTTGTTAAAAATCGAACACACGTTTAATCGCATCAATGCTATAAATCTATAGATATGAAACTATCAGAAGTAAAAAAACACTTGGAACAGTTGGATACGCTAGCGTTCCAACTACCAAACGGCTCCTTGGTACCTGAACATTTCCACGTAACGGAAATAGGAAAAATCACCAAACACTTTATCGATTGTGGTGGCACTGTTAGACAGGAAGAAGTCATCAATTTCCAACTTTGGAATGCCAACGATTACAACCACAGATTGCATCCTGAAAAACTTGTTCACATTATAGAACTTTCCGAAAAGACGCTTGGGCTAAATGATACTGAGATTGAAGTGGAATACCAAGGAGAGACCATTCAAAAATTTGGTTTGGATTTCGACGGCACTCAATTCCAGCTTACCACAAAACAAACAGATTGTTTGGCAAAAGACAACTGTGGCATCCCTGTCGAAAAACCTAAAGTAAAATTATCAGACCTACAAAACGCTTGTTGTACTCCTAACAGCGGTTGTTGTTAATTATCATCAAAATATGTCATTATTCAAAAAACTAGAGGAATTTATCCCTACCCTGGATGTGAATTCCATTTCGGAAGAACGCAAGGAAACGCTTCAGCCACTTGTGGATTACATCCAAAAAAAAGTAACGGATAAAAACGATATCCGTATCAATTTTATTTGCACCCACAATTCTCGAAGAAGCCACCTATCGCAAGTTTGGGCACAAACCCTGGCCTACCATTTTGGGATCAAGCAGGTATTCTGCTATTCGGGAGGTACAGAAGCTACCGCCTTGTTTCCAATGGCGGCTCAAACCCTTCAGAACACAGGGTTTGAAATTGCAACTTTGTCTGAAGGTTCCAATCCTGTTTACAGTATTAAATACGCTGGAAACGCCCTCCCAATCATTGGTTTTTCGAAAAGGATGGATGATGAATTCAATCCGAAATCGGAATTTGCAGCTATTATGACCTGCGACTCTGCCAACGAAGCCTGCCCAATTGTTCCTGGTGCCGAACAACGCATTCCTATTATGTTTGAAGACCCGAAAGCCTTCGACAACACACCTCAGCAAGCTGAAAAATACAGCGAACGCAGTAAGCAAATTGCCACCGAACTTTTTTATGTATTCTCTAAAATCCAAACTAACTAATGGCTACTAAAAAATTAAGTTTTCTAGACCGTAATCTCACGCTATGGATTTTTGTTGCCATGGCATTTGGAATTGGCTTGGGGTATTTTTTCCCTTCCTTTCCAGATTATATCAACTCTTTCAATCAAGGGACCACCAATATTCCTATTGCGATTGGATTGATTTTAATGATGTACCCACCTTTGGCAAAGGTGAATTATGCCCTATTACCACAGGTGTTCAAAAACAAAAAAATCCTATCCATTTCATTGGTTCTTAACTGGATTATAGGGCCTGTGCTAATGTTTGTTCTGGCCATCATCTTTCTACGCGATTACCCAGAATATATGGTGGGCTTGATACTCATTGGATTGGCGCGCTGTATTGCTATGGTACTCGTTTGGAACGACCTTGCCGAAGGCAGCAGCGAATATGGCGCAGGATTGGTAGCACTCAATAGTATTTTCCAAGTATTTGCCTATAGTTTTTATGCCTGGATTTTTATTACCATCCTTCCTCCCTATTTTGGGTTTGAAGGTGCTATTGTAGATATTTCCATTGGAACCATTGCCGAAAGTGTGGCTATTTATCTGGGAATTCCATTCCTAATGGGGATTTTAAGCCGATTGATTTTGGTCAAACTAAAAGGTGAAGCTTGGTATATGAACACTTTTATACCACGAATCTCCCCAATGACACTTATTGCGTTATTGTTTACCATTGTGATCATGTTCTCCCTAAAAGGTGAATTGATTGTTGAAATTCCAATGGATGTGCTCATCATTGCCATTCCGTTATTGATCTATTTCGGACTCATGTTCATCATTGGATTTTTCGTTACCAAATCTATGGGTGCCGAATATGACAAAACCGCTTCTGTGGCCTTCACGGCAGCCGGTAACAATTTTGAATTGGCCATTGCGGTAGCCATTGCAGTATTTGGACTGAATTCCGGACAGGCTTTTGCAGGCGTTATTGGCCCCTTGGTTGAAGTACCAGCTCTGATCTTGTTAGTAAAAGTAGCTTTCTGGTTGAAAGACAAATATTATGTCAAAGCCAAGGCTAGTGCTTAAATAACCTTGTTGTCTTAAAAATAAAAAATGCCCTTTTTAAGGGCATTTTTTTATTTCAATTACCAAAGTACGGATATTTCCATGGAAGCATCAAACCTTGAATAACTTCAGCTAAAAAATCGAGTTAAATCTACCTAGAACCTTTCAAAAACGTAACCATCTCAGGGTAATTGGTTATCTTTACATTTTATTAAGGTCATTTAGACCTTAACCCTTAAAAATTATTAGAACACGCCATCCATATGAATTCCAAACTATATCTTCTTGCTTGTTTTTGCTTTACTATAGCCTTCACTTCTTGTGAACAAAAAGCTGTTGAGCCACAGACTTTCAATATGAAATTATGGTACAAGGAACCTGCCAAGGCTTCGGTAACCGACGATCCAAATGGATGGAACGATGACGCGGAGTGGTTGAAAGGCCTACCGATGGGAAATGGCGCTTTTGGAGCTGTTGTATTTGGCGATGTGCACAAGGAACGTATTCAGTTGAACGAAGAAAGCATGTGGTCTGGAAGTGAAAACGACAATAACAATCCAGACGCTTTTCCAGCCCTCGGAAAGATCCGAGAGCTTTTATACGAAGGCAAGTACAAAGAGGCTACAGAACTTACCAACGCTACCCAAATCTGTAAAGGAGTGGGGTCGGGATACGGTAGCGGGGCCAATGTTCCTTTTGGCTGCTTCCAAACCTTGGGTGATTTGTGGATTGATTTTGAAAACAAACAACCTTACGAAAACTACCATAGAGAACTGGATCTTGAAGATGCGGTTTCCAGAATTCAATATACCCAAGATGGTGTCAACTATACACGGGAAGTTTTTGTGAGCCATCCAGACCAATTAATGGTAATTAAATTAACGGCGGACCAAGCTGGAAAGCTTTCCTTCAACAGTAGTATGAGTAGACCAGAACATGCTCAAATCCATGTTGAAAATGATCAATTGATCATGGAAGGCACTATGACCGACGGTAAAGAAGGTGAAGGCCTAAACTATATGGTGCGTCTTTCTGCAGTCAACAAAAATGGGGACCTTAGTTATACAGACGATAAGCTTGTGGTTAAAAATGCTGATGAAGTTACCTTATTGCTAACCGCCTCAACAGACTATGTGTTGGACTATCCAAAATATAAAGGACGTCCTTATAAAGACCTTACCCAAACTCACCTTCAAAATGGAAAACAAACGTCTTACGAAGACCTTTTAAAAAGGCATGTAACAGATTACCAACAATACTACAAAAGAGTCGATTTAAGCTTAACTTCCAACCTAAGGGATACCATTCCAACCGATGTAAGGCTTCAAAACTTTAAAACCTCAACAACCGATTTACATTTGGTGGAATTGTTGTTTCAATACGGGCGCTACTTATTGATTTCGTCCTCTAGACCTGGAACCCTTCCTGCCAATTTACAGGGCATTTGGGCCAATAAAGTACAAACCCCTTGGAATGGCGACTACCATACCGATGTAAATGTACAGATGAATTATTGGCCAGCCGAAACCACCAACTTAGGAGAAATGCACCTACCGCTTTTCGACTTGACAAAAACACTGCAAACTCCAGGATCGGAAACAGCCAAAGTCCATTATAATTCTGATGGTTGGGTGGTGCATCCTATCACCAATGTTTGGGGCTACACCTCTCCGGGAGAAGGTGCCAGTTGGGGCATGCACGTCACAGGAGGCGCTTGGTTGACCTCACATATCATGGAGCATTATTACTTCACTTTGGATAAAGCCTTTTTGAAAGACACCTACCCTATTTTAAAGACTTCAACCCAATTTTACATGGATTGGTTGGTTGAAGACAAGCTTACAAGCGCTTTGGTATCTGGGCCATCAGTATCTCCTGAGAACACCTTTATTGCTCCAGATGGCAGCAAGTGCCAAATTTCTATGGGCCCCTCTCACGACCAACAGGTGATTTGGCAACTTTTCAAAAACTTTATAGATGCCTCAAATGCACTGGAAATAGACGATGAATTTGTACAACAGGTAACAGTTGCCCAAGAACGTTTGGCAAAACCAAAAATAGGTGCCGATGGCCGATTGATGGAATGGAACGAAGCATTCGAGGAAGTAGAGCCAGGGCACCGTCATATCTCCCACTTATTTGGTTTGCATCCAGGCTATCAAATAGATGTTGAGGAAACCCCTGAATTGGCTGCTGCAGCAAAGAAATCATTGGATTTTAGAATTGCCAATGGTGGTGGCCATACAGGTTGGAGTGCTGCTTGGTTGATCAATCAATATGCTAGATTGGGAGAAGCTGAAAATGCCCTCCATGGATTGGAAATGGTACTGCAAAAAAGTACCAATCCTAACCTATTCACTTCGCACCCACCGTTTCAAATTGACGCCAATTTTGGAACAACTGCCGGTATTGCAGAAATGCTATTGCAAAGTCAATCAGGAAGCATTCGTCTGTTGCCTGCCCTCCCAAAATCTTGGGCCAATGGAAGCTACAAAGGACTTTGTGCCCGTGGTGGCTTTGTTGTAGATATTACCTGGGAAGCTGGCATTCCGGTTGATGTTAAAGTATTTTCCAAAGAAGGTGGTGAATGCACCTTGGAATTTAAAGGACAAAAAATCACTTTTGATACCGAAAAGGGAAAGGCATATTTCCCTATAAAAGAACAAAATCCTTTTGGTGCTATTTCTGGGGAATAGCACCTCAACGATTTTCTATTTAACGTGCATGCTTGAATCTTTTATTTCACAGCATCCAGATATACCCAATGGCCATTTTCCTTGCAAAATCTAGAGTTTTCATGGATGACCTGTATTTGGCCATCTTCCATAAAAAAGGCTTTGAATTCTACAGTTCCCGTATCGTCTGAGGCTGTTCCTTTCGTGGTATTCAGTACTTCCAATTTTATCCAATCTACAGACTTTGCCCATTGCTGAATTTCCTTCTTCTCTCGCCTTGAAGGCCGTTTACTACTGTGGTGGCTTTTCTGCAAATAGTCAATATCCGCCAATACAAAAGCACTGTATCTGGAACGCATTAAAGCTTCGGCAGTATTCACCGACAGAAGGTTATCATGCGCCTTTTGGCAGCATTCATGATATAATTTGGATGGGTCGCACGGACATTGCATACCAATCATTAATTAACGAGTTCCTTTTTATCTTTAATCCTAAAGCAATGTTCTTCTCCCAAATACAATGGGTTGCCATGCTTTTCGGACCAAAATCCGTCCAGGATATCTTTGGAAATACATCTATAAACAGCAACCCCTTTATAAGTGTTTCCGTCCTCACCGCTGTATTTAAAATTTAATACTAAAATTTGATCCTTGAAAAACCCTGTACCCGTTTGCACTTGTTCTCCGTTAATCAACCAATTGGCCACTATTCTATTGTTGGCATCCAATTCCAAAGTCAAAACGCCTTTATAGGAATGTTCGGTATCATCCTGATTCTTTCCCAAAAGGCTAAAATTGCCAACAATATCCTCAACCGTCATCAATACGTACTTTTTTTTTAAATTTAAGCTACTAATCTTCCCAACCACAAAGTGTCCGCTGTAAATCCCTTGCTTCCTCTAAGGACACTTTGTAAATATCGGTAGAGCAGTTGGACAGGCCTCGGCAAGACTTATTGTAATGGTATTTTTTACTGTATTTTCCCTTACAAATATACACATTAGTCTCCGCAATAGTAAAGGAACTTAAGACACCTACAGCGATGCCTACAAGCGAAATATGCTTTAATAATTTCATGGTTGGTTTGAGGTTTTAAAAGTGAAAATAGCCCTGTAATTAATCTGGAATATTCAACAAGAGACCCGCTCCAAAAAAGAGCTGTAATCTATTTAAATTATTCATATAGCTCATATCCAGATGAACAGGCCCTAAAAAGGACGCATAAGAAAAAGTGACGCCTGTAGAAAACATAATACCAGGATCGTTTGCATTGATCCATTTGTCCTGCTCCTTAAAGGCATTTTTCATATAATCGGAAAAGCCACCAAATCCCACATAGGCCCAATTGGCATAAGGCGTTATGTAGATTTTTCTAATGGGAGTCCATTGGCATCCCAAATTGAATTTGGTGAATTGTGTAACAACCAATTCAGCATGGTCAATACCCTGAAATTTATAAGTATCACGCCTAGGTTTATCCAAGTAACCGCCTAAAAAAAACTTTCCCGAATGTCCGTGATCCAAAAAAGAAATGTCCTCATCATCAGGAGCATCCAAAAACATGTAACCGGCATCGGCCCCAACAATTATCGAAGTACTGGCCCCCAAGGGTATGCGCCTTTCATATTCAAAACTAACCTTTGTAAAGCCGTCGGTACTACCATGGGCATCATATTCAAATTGCTCTACATAAGACACGTCAACATCATGCACCAAGGACCTCCCTATTCTCGTATAGATTTTAGTGCCTCGTTTTGCAAAAAATACCTGGTGGAAGCTGTTATAAGAAAAGTGCGCACTCAGCTCTAAATTTGCAAAGCTATAACGCCTAACATCATAGGCATTATTATTGACCGAAGGATCTGTTTTAGGCTTGATATTCGAATATTCATAAGCCAAATCTACACCAATATAACTTTTGAAAGGGTTCAGGTTTCTATTGAATTGAGTATTGAATCTGTTATATTTATTTACCAGTTCGTCGCCTCTTACCCCATTCCCGTAATAGTGCTGATTAATGCGCTCCCAAAAGAACTCTGTTCGTGACCACCACTTTTTAAGCTTTCCAAAATTGGTTTGGTATTGAACCCTAAACCTTGGCTGTTCTGCAATGTCCAATCCCACTAACAATCGAGATGCATTGCCAAGGATGTTTCTACCGGTATAATTTGCGATTAGCCCAACTCCATGGTTGGTATCATAATGCAAAGCACCACTTAGTTGATGCCTACTTTTTTCGGACACTACCAAATTTAAGGTTGTGACTCCATTTTTTTCTTCCAAATAGTAATTTATCTGAAAAAAAAGCTCGGTTCCCATTGCCCTATCAATTGCCAAGATAATCTCCTTGGTGGTGTAACTTTTATTGGCCTCCAACAAGGTCCTGGCCTTGACTAAATTTAAATTGGCCTCACTTATGTTTTGATACACAATTCTATCAATGTGGATAGTATCTGTAACCTCCGGCAATTGATGCTCCCTTTGGGGAAATTGCTTTAGTTTTTCGGCTAACTCCACTAAAGCTGGTACACTCAAATCCCGGGCGATTCTACCTTCTCCATAAATAGCACCGCTCTTTTCAAAATCTTGGGTGGAATAGGTGAGATTTTTGGTATGGTCCAGTAAGATGTCGCATTGGGCCCTACTTTCATCATTTTTAAGATTACTGGTGAGCATGGACGTTTGAAACAAAATAGTCGCCATATTATTGAGCTCTTCTATAGGTTGCAGTCCGCCCCCCACATCACTCCCTATAACAATATCTGCTCCCATTTGTTTAGCAACATCCACAGGAAAATTATCCACAACCCCTCCATCTACCAATAGTGTCCCGTTGTAAGGTACAGGTGCAAACACACTAGGAATGGACATACTTGCTCTAACAGCGACACCCAATTGTCCATCTTTGAGCACTACTTTTTGCCCATTTACCAAATCGGTGGCAATAGCACGAAAAGGAATGGCCAATTCATCAAAATTGTCAATATTATACACTGGATGCATTAAAAGGCTGAAAAACTCCCTTAGATTTTGGTCTTTCAAAATAGAGGGTTTTATTTGGGGCTTACCATCCACAATATCCAGACTCAACAAATACCGTTGAAACTCACTTTTTTCTTCTACGCCTACATCTTTTAGCGAGACAGTTCCTCCCAACAAATCGTTCCATTTTGCGGTTTGAGCCAATTTTGCAATGCTATCTCCAGAATAGCCCATAGCATAGAGACCTCCAACAACACTTCCCATACTAGTACCCACAACCATATCCGGAACAATCCCCAAACTATCCAAAGTTTGTATCAAAGGGATATGGGCAATCCCTTTAGCTCCACCTCCACTAAGCACCAAGGCTACCTTAGGTTTTTCTTCTTGGACAGTTTCTCCTTGAGGAGTGTCTTCTTGAGACATCATATTTGAAGGTAGAACCACCAGCGTACAAAAGAAGATTCCCAAAAGGGATTTTTTATACATGTTCGCTTTTGAAAACAAGATTGTTTTTAAAAAGTTTTGGTCCCGCATTTGATTGTGTCTTTTCGTACAACAAGAAACAACATTTACGGATAAATTTCAGTTAAAATTAGAGATTATTTAGAATCCATTACCTCCGCAAAACACGTTAATCAAACAACTTAAAATCAACCTGTTACAGATTAAACCTACGAAACTAATATAAAATTCCTACCAAAAAAAGCACATAAAGTTAAAAGGTGTTGTTTGTCGATTTTATTTTATAACCTACTGGTTTTAAGATACTTTTAAGTAACTCCTTAATACAAGTAACAGCTTGATTAATAGCCATTGTTTCTACAATAACCAAAAGATTTTTTGAGATTGATTTTTGGTTGTTGTGGTATTGTTTGCCCCAGGTTTTCATAACCCTATTAACAACAATGTGACTATGAAATACCATTACCCAAGCGTTATCCAATTGGCTGTGCTGTTATTAATTTCAAATCTCAGCTTCCCTAAAACCAATTTAATAGATCAATACATCAGTCTGAATGATGTTTCTATCATTTTAAGCAATAATGTTTCGATAACAGAAAATCTTGTTGAATCTTCAAATTCTATCTCAGCACTAAATATAGATAATTGTCCTAGTGATATAACCGTAAGTAATGATCCTGGGATATGTGGTGCCACTGTTATTTTTAACCCAACTCCTGATACAGGAAACACTATACAGCAAACGGCTGGCCCTTCTTCTGGGAGTGTATTTCCTATTGGAACCACGGCTGTTTCTTTTGAGGAATTAGATGGTTCAAATAATGTTGTTGACACTTGTAATTTTACTGTAACTGTAAATGATAATGAAGCTCCTACCGCCTCCAACCCCTCCCCTGTTAACGTTCAGTGCACGGCCGATGTCCCGGCTGTGGACATTTCAATCGTAAATGACGAGGCAGATAACTGTGCAGGCCCCATTACAGTGGCCCACGTCTCCGATGTGTCTGACGGGAACTCAAATCCAGAGGCCATCACTAGAACCTATTCGGTCACAGATCTGGCCGGAAACTCCATAAACGTCTTACAGACCATTACTGTAGACGATATAACGGTTCCAACGGCCTCCGACCCCGTCCCTATTAATGTTCAGTGCTCGGCCGATGTCCCGGCTGTGGACATTTCGGTCGTTAATGACGAGGCAGATAACTGTGCAGGTCCCATTACAGTGGCCCTCGTCTCCGACGTGTCTGATGGGAACTCAAATCCAGAGGTCATCACCAGAACCTATTCGGTCACAGATCTGGCCGGAAACTCCATAAACGTCTTACAGACCATTACTGTAGACGATATAACGGATCCAACGGCCTCTGACCCCGTCCCTATTAATGTTCAGTGCTCGGCCGATGTCCCGGCTGTGGACATTTCGGTCGTAAATGACGAGGCAGATAACTGTGCAGGCCCCATTACAGTGGCCCACGTCTCCGACGTGTCTGACGGGAACTCAAATCCAGAGGCCATCACTAGAACCTATTCGGTTACAGACCTGGCCGGAAACTCCATAAACGTTGTACAGAACATTACTGTTAATGATACAACAGCCCCTGACGTACAATGTCAAAATACCACCATTGCATTGGAGCCTTCAACTGGGAATGTTTCAATCTCACCAAGCGATATTGATTTTGGCTCTGATGACAATTGTGGAATTGTAAGTTGGGATTTGAGCGTTACTTCATTTGATTGCTCCAATATAGGAGACAATACAGTCACCTTAACTGTAGAAGATGCAGCTGGTAATAGCAGTTCCTGTAGTGCGACAGTAACTGTTACAGACAACAGTACTTCAGCCTCCGTTGCCATTGCAAGTACTACGGGAACAACCCTTTGCTCTAATGAGGATATTACCTTCAATGCCACTCCCAACAATACTGGCAATGGAGTGGAATATACTTGGTACACAAATACCGGTTCTGGATTTTCAGCAGTTTCTGGACCATCACCAGACTCGCAATTAACACTGAACAATCCCGTAGCAGATGGTACCCAAGTAAAAGTTGAGATTACTTCTAATGATTTTGCTTGCCCTGTGGAAAGTGATGATATTACACTAACTGTAAACACTACCGTCACGCCTTCCGTAGTTATCCAAGCTACCAACAATACCATTTGTGAGGGGGAATCGGTTACTTTTTCAACTATTCCAGCATCAACCTTAAATATGGGGGCTAATCCCAGTTATTCTTGGCAACTCAATTCATCTGAAGTAGCAACAACTTCCACCTATACCGCTAGTGATTTAAATGATGGAGACGTAATCCAATTGGTCATGACCCCTGATCCGAGTGTCCAATGTCCAGCCCCTTCCACAGCTACTAGTAACAGTATTTCCATGACGGTTAATGCCCCTCCAGCAGTGGGCGTCAATGCTTCTGAAACTCAAATATGTCTTGGAGATCAGGTTACCTTGTCAGGAACTGGAGCGCAATCCTATTCTTGGGATCAAGGGGTAACGGACGGCGTTGCCTTTTCGCCCACAACCACGCAAACCTATACAGTTACAGGAACCGATGCCAATGGCTGTCAAAATACTGCTTCTATTGAGATTATGGTAAATGAACTCCCAACCGTTGAGGCTAATGCCTCAGACATTGAAATCTGTCTTGGAGAAGAAGTTACTTTATTTGGAAGCGGGGCAAGTACTTATACTTGGGATCAGGGAGTGTTCAACAACGTGCCTTTCTCTCCTGCATCTACCCAAACCTATACAGTTACAGGAACTGATGCCAATGGCTGCCAAAATACTGCTACCGTAACTATTACGGTAAATCCATTACCGACGCTTAGTACAATAGACGCATCCGTTTGTGGAGAAGGGCAGTCTTCTGTCGATTTAAATTCATTGGTTACTACCACTGGTACAACAATTACTTTTCATGGCTCTCAGTCAGATGCTGATGATGACTTAAATCCAATAGCAGCCCTTGTTAGCCCGACCAGCCCAGAAACTTATTATGTTAGAAGTGAACTAGCCTCTGGTTGTTATGTAACCGACATGATGGGTATTTCAATAAACCCATTACCTGCTCTAACAACTTCCGATGGATCGGTCTGTGCCTCTGGGCAATCCAGTATAGACCTCAATAGCCTAGTAGACAATAATGGTGGTGGAACGCTTTCTTTTTATGAAAATGAAACTGATGCTGAGAATGGTACTTCAGCAATATCTACAATAGTATCTCCTACCACATTAACAACTTACTGGGTTAGAAGTGAACTAGGAACTGGTTGTTATGATACTGCTAGTATTCAAATTTCCATTGACGACCTGCCAACTGTAAATGCTGGCACAGATCAAGATATTTGTTTAGGAACTTCTTTTGATTTGAGTTCAATTGCTTCCGGTTCTTTGGACACTACCCTTACTTATCACGAAACGCAATCTGAAGCTGATAATGGTGCTAACTCAATTTCTCCAAATGTCACCCCAAGCAGCACTACAACTTACTTTGTAAGAGGTGAAAATTCATCCACGGGATGTTATAATACAGACTCAATCACGATTACAATCATTCCCGATGCTACAATTGCATTAAGTTCAGGAAATGCCGATCAGGAAGTTTGTTTTAACGAGGACATTTCACAAATCACTTTCAATTTAGGAGGCGGTGCAACTGGTGCTACTATTAGTGGTCTTCCAGCAGAATTTACAGGAAATTACAATTCTGGGACTAATACCTACACTATTGATGGTTCAACAGCTGTATCTGGAACTTATAACTATATAGTAAACACAACTGGCTGTGGTACGGCAAGTTCAAATGGTACCATTACTGTTTTTCCCGGGCCACCTGAAACACCAACAGAAATTATTGGGGTTACGGGAATTTGTCCCCCTGCTACAGAAACATACAGCATCAGCATTTCAGACCCTTCGAATGTCACTAATATCAATTGGGTTGTTCCTACTGGATTCACAATCACTTCAGGCCAAGGTACAGAGGAAATTACTGTTACGGCAGGTTCAACAGCATCTACTGGAAACATAACTGTAACCCTAACAAACCCATGTGATAGTTCAGTAATTAGCCTACCTATTTCCGTAGACACTTTTGCCTATGTAAATGCTGGTACTGATCAATATATATGTTCTAATGAAACTTCTGTTGAGCTGCAAGGGGCTATTGGAGGAGTTGTAGACCATAAAAATCACTTTGACTGGTCAGCATCTGTAAACGGAGGTAGTTTTAACTTCCCAAATGGAAGTATTAATGGTCAATTAAATCCAACATACAACCTTCCCAACAATACAAATCCGGGAGACATCATTACAATTACAATTTATACCACAGGTAATATTACAAATAATACTTGTGCTGATGGAGGAACTGTAATCGATACAATGCAAATCTTTATTTTGGAAGATCCAACCGCTACTGCAAGCATTACCGGAGCAAATCCTGTTTGTGAAGGTAATAGTTCTGAAATTACCTTTTCAGCTACGGCCTCCCCCAATATGGAGCTTATTCTTACCTATAATATTAATGGAGGTGCTGATGAAACCATCAATCTAAGCACCAATGGCTCTGGAAATGCTTCTTTTGTATTGGACACAGGAACCTTGACAGCAGATACCACATACAATTTACTAAGCATTGCGTATGCCGAAACTCCCACTTGTACACAAACACTTCCTGATTCACTAACCATAGCTGTAGATCTTGATGCTACAATGAGCTCTCCTTCAAATAACAATCAAACCTTATGTTTGGGAGATTCTTTGGACGACATAGAATTTACAATTGGAGGCACCATTACCAATGTATCACTTAGTGGAAACTTGCCAATAGGAATAGGCTACGATGACAGCAATCCTTCATTGTTTACAATCTCAGGAACTGCTAATGAACCTGGAACTTTTAGCTACACGGTTGAAGCCACAGGTCCCTGCGAACTGGCTTCGGAATCAGGTACTATTACAGTCCTAAACACGCCTTCAGCTTCCATAGCTATTTCAGGAGACTCCCCAATTTGTGAAGATACTAGTTCCGAAATCACTATTTCGGCCACTGCCTTTCCAAATAGCGATATTGTGGTTACCTACAATATCAATGGAGTTACTCCCCAAACTTTTAACACAACAACCGATGGTTCTGGAGATGCCTCCTTTATTGTTAATACAGGTAACTTGACAGCAGATACCACCTATAATTTGGTTAGTATTGCCTATGTTGATTCACCAAACTGTGAAGAAACGCTCTCAAATTCAGCAACCATAATCGTTACTCCGGATGCAACCATCACTACACCTTCAAACAATAATCAAACTATATGTTTAGGGGACTCTTTAGACCCAGTAGTATTTGATGTTACGGGAGACATTACAAATGTTGACGCTACTGGACTTCCTTCTGGATTAAGCTTAGTTTATGACGATGTCAATTCAACCTTTACCATTACAGGAATCCCAAGCGATGCTGGAGATTTTGAATATACGGTACAGACCATTGGAAACTGTGTTCAAGCCAATACCCTTGGAAATATTACCGTTCTTGACACGCCTTTTGCTTCCATAAGTATTTCAGGTGACTCCCCGATTTGTGAGAATACCAGTTCCGAAATCACAATTTCGGCCACAGCCTTTCCTAACAGTGATATTACAATAACGTATAATATCGATACTGGTGGCGATCAAACTTTAAGCGCGACAACAGATGATACAGGGAATGCTGCTTTCACAATAGATACCGGGAATCTAACAACCGATACAGCTTATAATTTACTAAGTATTGCCTACGTTGCTTCTCCATCATGTGAAGAAACACTTTCTGGCACTGCAACCATAACAGTTACACCTGATGCAACAATCAATACCCCTTCCAATATAAACCAAACCATATGTTTGGGCGATGCTTTAGATCCTATAGAGTTTACTGTTTCAGGAGACATTACGAATGTTACGGCAAGTGGCCTTCCCTCTGGAGTAACTCAAAATTTTGATGGGACTTCTACATTTACAATTTCGGGCACACCAAGTATATCGGGAGATTTCAACTATACTGTAAACACTCAAGGCAGTTGTGAACCAGCCTCCATATCTGGAATTATTACCATTAAAGAACCGCCTGTTATTACCACGCAACCTCAGAATTTAGGAGTATGTGCCAGTGAAGCAGCGAATTTCACGGTAATTGGAGCGGGTGATGATCTCACCTTTCAATGGTATGGTGGCACGGCTCCGGGAGGCACTCCTATCACTTCAAATTCCAATATTAGCATCACTTCCAATACAACCTCCAGCACCTTAAGTTTCGGCCAAGTAAGCATGAGCGATGCGGGATCTTACTACGTGATTGTTAGTGGTGACGGTAGTTGTACGCCTGCAACCTCAAATGCTTTCAGCATAAATGTGAACCAGGAAATCACTATTACCAGTGAATCTACAGATCTAGAAATTTGTGAAGGTAACGATGCTGTTTTTAGCGTGGATGCTGAAGGAACTATTACAAGCTATGAATGGCACCAGGTGGGAAGTCCTGACATTGCCCTGAGTGATGGTGGAAACATTTCAGGCGCAGACACCTCTGAACTAACCATTTCAAATCCAACAACCTCAGATTCGGGAAGCTATTATGTTGTAATTACAGGACCTGGAGGGACTTGCCCAAGTATTTCGTCTTCTCCGAAAATATTGACAGTCACGGCCCTCCCCACAGCAAGCATAATCTATTCAGACAGTCCGTTTTGCGATAACATTGCAACGGAACAAGCAGTTACTTTAACTGGGACTAATGCCTATACTGGTGGAACCTATTCCGCGCCTTCTGGATTAACTATTGACCCTTCAACCGGTGCCATATCCCCTTCCTCAAGTGATCCGGGCACCTATGTAGTATTATATACTGTTCCTGCTTCCGGGGGGTGTGACGCTGTTTCCACAACCACCAACGTTACAATCTCTCCATTACCAACGGCCAATATTAGTTATGACGAACCTGCGTATTGTGAAACCGACGCCACTCCAATTGTTGTTACTTTAACTGGCACCAATAACAGTGGAGGAACATATAGTGCATCTCCTGCTGGACTGAATATCAATCCCTCAACAGGCCAGATTTCGGCAAATACAAGCACTGTTCAAGAATATACCATATCATATACTATTGCTGAAGCTAATGGTTGTGAAGCTGTTGTAGCTACAACCACAATCAGTATAGACCCCCTACCTGTGGCAACTTTCTATTATGGTGATCCCGGTATTGATGCGGAATATTGCCAATCAGGAACAGACCCTAGCCCAGTTTTTACAGGAGGCGGAATTGCAGGTTTATTTTCGTCTTCGTCACCAAATTTGGTTTTTGTTGATTCTGATGGAGACAACAATTCACCTACGGGAATAATCGATCTTTCAGCTAGCCAACCAGGCACTTACACAGTTACAAACACAATTGCAGCTTCCAATGGTTGTGAAGCTGTTTCCTCTGATTTTGAAATTACGATAGATCCTCCTGTAAATGGAGGAATAATTACAGGGACTGCCATTGGTCCTGACGGGACCTTAAGTTCTAGTTCTGTATTATTAGTATGTGCCGAAACCGGTGGTGATTTGACACTCTCAGGTCATTCCGGCTCCGTAATTCATTGGCAATATTCTGATGACAATGGCCAAAATTGGACTGATATCGTTACCGACAGCACTTCCATTTCATATACCGACATCTTGGACACTCGTTTATATAGAGTTTTGGTAGATGGCGGAAGTTGTGGACAAACCTATTCGCAGGTTGCTGTGGTAAGTGTAGTTCCTAGCGATTTGAGACCTAGCCCTGTAACCGTATCAGACTACATCCTCTGTTTAGGGGATTCTTCTCATTTTACGGCTGAAAGTAGCATCGCTAATGGGCAGTTTATTACTGGAGGAAATTTTCAAACCGGTCAATTAAACACTCAGGACCCTGACAGTTGGTTAGTTGATGGTCAAACCGGTAACTGGACAGCCAATGGAGACAATACCAATCCTCCTCATGATTGGTCAGGAACCAATCCTCATCCCTTTGGAGGAGGTGTGTTTTTAGATTCAGGTGATCCCAAATTTGCCATTGCCGATGGAGAAATTAATACCCAACTAGAAACACCTATATTTAACACTTTTGGTTTGGAAGATGCCATTTTTGAATTTGATTATGCCTATGTGCTGCCTGATGAAGACGATTATTTTCTAGTTGAAATTTCCATTGATGGAGGAGCAACCTATTTACCTACTCCTTTATGGGAAGTAAACGGTGGTCCTGGAGTGGAATCTGGAAACTACAATCCTTTTTCCGTCAATCATTTTTCTTACGATCTTTCCACCTATCCAGATATGAACCTTTTGGGGATTCCTAATTTAAGAGTCAAATTTACCTATAATGGAAATACTCCAGAAAGTCTGGTTGCCATGGATGGCATTACCCTACCTGCACCTCCAATAGAAGATGTTATAGTATGGACTGATATAGGTGAAGATGTTATGTATTTCACCAATGAAATAGACGTAACTCCTCCAGAACCAGGCATGCACACCTATGCTGTTACCTCTTATTTAGTGAATAGTTGTGGCTATACCGTAACGCCTGAAAATTCAGAATTTGTAGACATTGAGGTTTATGACAATATCATTGCCCAAGCTGGAGTAGATCAAATTTTTGACACGACAGAATGTGGGCTGACCTATGCCTCTCTTAGTGCCAACGATCCATTTCCTGGGCCGACAACCTATCATAACTCCTTAGGAGGAAACTGGACCGTCACTTCAGGCCAGACGGATGGTTTTGCTTTTTCTGACACAACAGATCGCTTTGCGACATTTACTGGAATGCCGGGAGAAACTTACACTTTGGCTTGGACCATTGATAATGTGGCCTGTGAGCCTTCTACCGATTCCATCGATATTTCATTTACAGCCTGTGCTACCCTGGATTTTGATGGTATTGACGACAACGTAACATTTAGAAATCACTATGATCCAAATGCAGCCTTCTCCTTTGAAGTTTGGATAAAACCCGATGCAACCAATGGAAATATACAGACTATTTTATCCAAACGCGATGGTTCTGCCAACGGTTCAGGTTATGATTTAAGACTCGTTAATAATATCCTATCTTTTCATTGGGACAATAATTCAGTTTCCTCAAGTTATCCAATCAACACAAGTAGATGGTATCATGTTGCTGTGACCTTTGATGGAGGCAACTATTTGATGTATGTAGATGGCATTGAAGTGGGTTCCGCTTCTGGTAGTGCACCTTCAAATACATCCTACGAATTCCTCTTGGGAGCTATGGATCAAGCCGCAGCCGGAGGCAACCCTAACCCTATAAATTTCTATGAAGGTTGGATGCAGGAATTCAGGTTTTGGGATACGGCTTTGACTCCTCCACAAATAAGAATGATGATGAACCAACAAATTATAGATAATGGTGGAGCTGTTAGAGGAAGTGTTGTTCCTATAGATGTTCCTGGATTAAGTTGGAACAACCTTGTCGCTTACTATAGAATGAACCAAGCAACGGAGGTCATGAATGGATTTATTGTACCAACCGATGGTACGGGTGCCTTTAATGGTCAACTTAGAAATATTACCACTTGGCAAGAGGATACGGCTCCACTTCCATATACCACTATTAACAATGGTAATTGGACAGACCTATCTCCAAGCACTCCGTGGCTATATGGCAACTCTGTTTGGGACTTCCCAAATAGTATTGGGATAGACAGCAGCACTCCCATCGACTGGAACATTGTGCAAACCGGGCATAACATCATTTGTAATTCTCAAGATTTAACCTTGTTAGGTTTTTTGGTAGATACAGGGGAAATTACCATAACCAATACAGGCCCACAAGATGAAACCAATTCAGGACATAGTTTATGGGTAACCAATTATTTAAAATTGGATGGACAAATTGATCTTATTGGTGAATCTCAATTGGTACAGAAGAGATATAATACAAATCAATTAAATGAAAGTATTTTGGAACCTACAAGTAGTGGATTCATTGAAAGGGACCAACAAGGGACATA
>NZ_LBIO01000011.1 GCF_001280505.1 Mangrovimonas sp. TPBH4 | reverse complement strand
GTGATGCTGCCCAGGGCAACCCACTCGGCAAACGCCTGGTCTACGGAAGCCTGGTCAGAACATGCTGCCATTGTATAATCGTCTGGTGCATTGAAGGAAACCTCTGGTGCAGGCTCTACCGTAAAGGTCGAACTCAGCAATAACGGTGCCCCACAGTCGCTGGTAGCTGTCCAGATTACTTCGGTTGAACCACCACAGGCATCAGGTGCCCCCGGATTGGTCACTTCAACCATCAGGTTACAGCCGCCCGTGATGCTGCCCAGGGCAACCCACTCGGCAAACGCCTGGTCTACGGAAGCCTGGTCAGAACATGCTGCCATTGTATAATCGTCTGGTGCATTGAAGGAAACCTCTGGTGCAGGCTCTACCGTAAAGGTCGAACTCAGCAATAACGGTGCCCCACAGTCGCTGGTAGCTGTCCAGATTACTTCGGTTGAACCACCACAGGCATCAGGTGCCCCCGGATTGGTCACTTCAACCATCAGGTTACAGCCACCCGTGATGCTGCCCAGGGCAACCCACTCGGCAAACGCCTGGTCTACGGAAGCCTGGTCAGAACATGCTGCCATTGTATAATCGTCTGGTGCATTGAAGGAAACCTCTGGTGCTGGAAGCACGCTAAAAGTCGCCGTTCCGATAATGGTTTCTGCACAATCACTTGTCGCTGTCCAGGTAACATCAGATTTTCCGCCACAGGCACTCGGTGCTCCTGGATTGTCTATTGTGATTTCCAAGTTACAGCCTCCGGTGATACTGCCCAAGTCAACCCACTCGGCAAACGCCTGGTCAATCGATGCTTGGTCAGAACAAGCCTCCATCGTAACGTCAGAAGGTACATTAGCAATAACCTCTGGTGCAGGCTCTACCGTAAAGGTCGAACTCAGCAATAACGGTGCCCCACAGTCGCTGGTAGCTGTCCAGATTACTTCGGTTGAACCACCACAGGCATCAGGTGCCCCCGGATTGGTCACTTCAACCATCAGGTTACAGCCACCCGTGATGCTGCCCAGGGCAACCCACTCGGCAAACGCCTGGTCTACGGAAGCCTGGTCAGAACATGCTGCCATTGTATAATCGTCTGGTGCATTGA
>NZ_LBIO01000010.1 GCF_001280505.1 Mangrovimonas sp. TPBH4 | reverse complement strand
CAGGAAGGTTAGAGTTAAAATCCGAATCGCTAGTAATTGAAATTCTAGTCAGCGGATATTTATCTCCACCATAACCTTTATCACAGTCAATTGTCGCATAAAGATTATTACCGAAATTAAAATTTGTCTCGTCCTGAAATATGGCTACAGGTTAAACATAGTTTTAAGCGGTTAATTTGTATACCATATTAGGTGTTTTAAAATCTAAAGATAAGTGTAATCTTACTTCGTTATATAATTTAATGGCATTT
>NZ_LBIO01000001.1 GCF_001280505.1 Mangrovimonas sp. TPBH4 | reverse complement strand
GAAGGTACTGGGCGAAACGCTCATTGAGGCGATCCCGCAGTTGTCGGATGAATTGTCGTCTACCTGAGCCGCAGTAACGGAGGCGTTTCCAGAGGCGTCAAGTTGCACTGTCACAGGTTGGCAGGAAGCGTTTGGGAAAATGTTGTCCTCAACGGTCACAGTAGAGGAGCATGTTGAGACATTTCCATTGACGTCGGTTACGGTAAGTGTGACGGTGTTGCCGCCCACGCTCGAACAGTCGAAGGTACTGGGCGA